>NZ_JXKQ01000001.1:0-470000 GCF_001885945.1 Enterococcus hermanniensis
TCCGCCTGGATTATTAGTTACTTCAACTCCATCGGCATTTAGATAGCCTAACCATTTTCCGTTGTTATCATAAATAGATAGATATTCCGTACCATTAAAATGCTTATAGTATCCAGTTACTTTATATGTCCGTTGGTATAAATTTTTTGTAGAATTACCATTTTTAAAATTAAAATCATACCAAATTGTCCAATTATTTTTAGTAATGCTCACATAATAATCAGCTGAATGCCAAATTCCACCTCGACTTGATGCTTTTTTGATTGAACTTTCTTCCACAAATCCTTTAAAATTACCACTATTATCGTAGAGAGCATAATACTTTTTACCATCTAAATGATAGTACCATTCTTTTACATTAAATGTCTGATCCATTATTTTTTCGGTAGTGCCTGTTGCATCAGACTCTAAATCTAGCCATAATTTTTGATCATCTTTAACCACTGAATAGAAATCGTTTACAATATTTGCCTTACCTGAGGCATTTTTTGAAGTTTCTACTGCTAAAGATTCTACAATACCAATTCTTTGACTGTTTATATTACTTAATAAATAATAAGTCTTGCCATCAAAATGATTATAGTAGCCATCGATTTTAAAAGTGTGATCAATTATTTTTTCTGTCGTACCTTGTTTCTGAAATTTTTCATTCAGCAAATCAAAATTAGCTGAAACAATACTCGCATATACGTTAGATTCAGAATAAAATTTACCTTGACTACCTTCAGCTATTTCTGCACTTGTAGAACGAATATAACCAATTAGATGGTTCACCGAATTAGATAGTTCATAGTATTCTGTACCACCTTGATCAATAACAGATTGAGCGGCAAATGTTTTTTGATATTGTTGTTTTCCATCATCAATAATAGTTCCATCGGGTTCATCTAATAAGTCATAGTTTTTATCAGTAATTGAAATATAAAATTTTTCATCTGTAGGTGTTATCATTAAGATATTTTTTTCTTCGCTTGATTCAGTAGTTGTTGTGCTTGGTTGTTCACTGATACTTGTTGTAGAAGATTCTGAAGTTTTATTAACTACCGCAGTACTACTTGATAATGTTTCCGTGGATTCAAACATCTTTAAAGAACTACTTGTTTGGATTTCACTAGTGTTTAGTATAGAATTAGCTTCTGTTGATATTTCTGTTGCGACCGATTTAAAGCCTAACAAAGGAACACAAAGACTGATTACTAAAAAAGTTAGTCCTAACACTTTTGTTTTTTTCATAACTATCGTCAAATAACTTAGAAAAAATTATTTAACTTCCCTCCTTAATATTTAATAAACTTATAAATATTTTATCATATAAAGAGAGATATTTTATCTTTTTTGATCAGATACTGATAAAAAATAGACTTAATAAAAAAGCAGTAACCAAATGTTTAATTTGATTACTGCTTTTTACTTACTTGTAATTTCTAATTTACTTTTAGCCGAACTGAAAAATCTCCACCGGTTCTCGATAAATTTGGATTATAGTATGGATCATTTTCTATATACTTCGCCCATTTTTCTTCCATATATTTTGTTTCGGCTTCGAAACGAGCTTGTTTTTCTGGTGTATTTTCATAGCCACGTGATTGAGATTCAAAATGATACAATTCAACGCCATGCAACCAGACATTATTATGGCCTTTTTCGTATTCTTTCAAACATAAGTCAACATCATTAAATGCAACGGTTAACTCTTCATTAAACCCACCTATTTCACTGAAATCTTTTGCTCTTATCATCAGACAAGCAGCCGTTACTGCTAAATAATCAACGTTAATTTCTAATTTCCCAAAATAACCAAAATCGCCTCGGGGATAAGTATGGTGTCCATGTCCCGCAGCTCCACCCATACCTAATATGACACCAGCATGTTGAATCGTGTTATTTGGATAATACAATTTAGCTCCTACGCAACCAATCCGCTCAAATTGAGCAAAAGAGACCATTTTGGTCATCCATTCTGGAGTAATCACTTCAGTATCATTATTTAAAAACAGTAAATATTTTCCACTAGCTATTTTTGCAGCTAAATTGTTGATCCGCGAATAATTAAATGGAATATCAATAGATTCTACAACAAATTTTTTACCTAATTGTTTTTTATATTCTGCATATAATTGTTGCATCTCTGGCTGATCACTGCCATTATCCGCCATTATAATTTCGTAATTAGGATAAGTTGTCAATTGAATAATTGAGTCCACACATCGTTTCACATCATCATAACCATTGCGAGTCGGAATAATTACACTAACTAAATCTTCGGATAATACTTTATATTCTACCTCATATAATCCATTTCCAGCAGCATGAGTTACTGTCGCCTCAATTCCACGACGAACAATGGCATCTTGAACTGCTTTTAAGCCAGCATCAAAAGCATAACTTTTGGTTGATTGATCTGCAGCAGTCGAACTTGGCAAAATACGCCAATAGTATAAAATTTGTGGGATGTGGGCGATCCGTTGTGCTTCAGTTTGCTCAGTAAAACGTAAGACTAAGTCAAAATCTTGTGAGCCTTCATATCCGACCCGAAATCCTCCAATTGTATTCATAATTGAACGACGATAAATACCTAAATGGGAAATATAGTTTGTGCCTAATAATAAATCAGGTGACCAATCTGGTTTAAAGGCTGGATCAAACCGATTCCCTTCCATGTCAATTTTATCTTCATCCGAATAAATTAAATCTAGTTCTGGATTCTCATTTAATTTTTTAGCGACTTCATACAAGGCGATTGGTGCTAATTCATCATCATTATCTAATAAAGCAACGAAGTCTCCAGTTGCTATTTCTAAAGCGGAATTTGTTGCTTTTGAAATATGCCCATTTTCTGATCTAAATACAATTTTGATTCGGGGATCTTGTGCAGCATATTTTTCTAACATTGGTCGAACGGTCGTATCAGTAGAATGATCATCCGCCATACATAACTCCCAGTTTGAGTAAAATTGATTTTGAACAGATTCGATACACTTAGCCAACCACTTTTCCTCGACATTATAAACGGGCATTAAAATAGAAATGACTGGCTGATAGTCAAAAGTTGCTATTTCTGCTTTAATCGTATCAATGTTCCAATCTTCATTCTCAGAAATCCATTGTTGGTAGCTTGTATCTGACTGTTTATTCTTTTCCAATTTAACTCGACGAAGTGTATTTTTTATACCATTACGTTTTAAGTAGCTTAAACCTTTACGAGCTCTTCCATAAAAAGCATTGAATTGAGAAGCTTGTTTAGTTTTTTGGACAATATATTCATTTGGAATAAAACTTTTTTCATGCTTCGTATCCCCAAAAATAAAACCAATCTGAACTGCTTTTGTTGGATCGATGACTTCGATTAGTAATTGAAATCCCATCGATAAACTAGCACTCGTTTTATGAGCTGCAGCAACATCCGAGCGAGGATACATCTCAATTTTCTCACTCGCTACGTTACTCGCTTCTATTCCGATTTTAGGGACTAACTTAGAAGTTAAATCAAGGGCCCAACCTTTAACTTCTAACTTCTTTGTGGTTGATTGATAACTGCATTGATCAATGCAAATTTGTTCATTTTTTGCCATCGGATTAACCTCCTATGCTGAATTGATTTGGATTGATCAATGGATCATTCAATTCTCGTGAATATTTTTTAGTTAAGCTTTCATATGCTTCTTTTTTGATACTAAAATGATTTTCACCTGGATAACACACTTCAAAATATGGATCAAAAATCAATTTTTTATTTTTTTCTGCTAAACGAATCGAAAAATCAATTCCTTTGATTTGAGCAGGCATTGCTAAATCGAAGCCTCCGATTTCTAAGAAATCAGTACGTTTAATAATCAAACAATCTTCCGTTGCAGTATAAATTTCTCGTGGCAACGTCGGTCTGAAATAGGTTCCGATTGTTTTATTTGATAGTCCTTGTTGTTCATAAATAATACGTTCGTTTTCAGGATCGATAATAACTCCGCAATTAAAAATTGCTTCATCTTTACTGATTACTTTACCAGTTACAGCGCCTACTTCTGGTAAGCGAACAAAATTCATAGCTTCTTTTAACCAAGAATCTTTAGTAGGAATCATCTCTTCTGATAGAAAAATCAAATACTCACCGGTAGCTACATCGGCTAACTCATTTTCATTCTTATTAGAATACGTTTTTATTTTTTCATCTAATAAACTATCTGAATTCGTTAAAACTTCAAACTGTTTCCAATCAGTCTTTAAAACTTTTGCTAAATAGTCTTGATTAGGTTTTCCAGTCAAAATAATTGAAACTTTAGGATCCCTTGCATAGTTGAAATCAACTTTATAGGCGCCATAATTTTTAGTCATTGTCACAATTCCAGACAAATGTCGACGTTCCAAAGCCGCTTGTAACGCTTCTTTTCCAGCAACATATGCATACTCTTTACTTTGTGGATCCATCGCTACTGAAGTTTCAATCGTTCTCCAATGATAAAGGATATTGGCAACATGATGGATCTTTTTTGCCGCCTCAGTTGCTCGTAATACAAAATCATAATCTTGACTACCATTAAATTCTGTTCTTAATCCGCCTATATCATCAATAATTGAACGTTTAACCACCACAAAGTGAGTAATATAATTATGACCCAACAATAGTGTTTCATTCCAATTTGGTTTAAAAAAAGGATCAAAGCGTTTTTCACTCATTGATAATTTATCTTCATCAGTATAAATAAATTCTCGTTCTTGGTCTTCGTTTAAGGCATTAACCACTGCTAACAGTGCCGTATCTGCTAAAATATCATCATTATCTAAAAAACCAATATAGTCGCCTGTAGCAATTTCAATGGCTGAATTCGTTGCTTCTGAAATATGTCCATTTTTTTCCCGTAAAACAATCTTGATTCTTTCGTCTTCATCAGCCAACTCTTGTAATAAAGGTTTGATATGTGCCTTCGGAGAGGCATAATCTGCTAAACAAAGTTCCCAGTTAGGATATATTTGGTCAGTCAAAGAACTCACACAAGCGCGCAACCATTTTTCATCCACATTGTATACTGGAACAACTAAAGATATTTTTGGCTGAAAAGCAAGGCTCTGCATTGCTTCTACTAATTGAGTATTATTAGGTTCCTCAACTTTAGTGATCCAGTCTTCGTAGTTTGCGCTTTGCTGTTTTGAACGTTGATAATTTTTCAGCGCACCTGAAAAGCCATTGCGCTTGATTGAACCTAATAAATGACGGATTTTTTTTGCCGTTGGTGTATTCGATGCTTTAATTTGTTTTACTATGATCGGGTATATTTGACTTTCATCATCTAAAACAAATAATTTAATATCTTCTAAGATCTGCATATTTTTTACAGTCAAAATAAATCCATATTTTTCTTCTGAATCAATACCAAATACCTCGTTTACATCGGGACGATAGATGTGATTGACTTGCAAGGTATTCATAGACTCAGCTAGCAAGTAATCCAGTGGTAAATGATTCTTTTCAGAGAACCCCCAGCCTTTAATGATTGCTTCATTCTCAGCCTCATTATTTTCAATTGATTCGATTGTCAGCTTGATGCCCTCAATTTCATGATGGGCTTCCACATAAGGGATCGTCTTGATCTGATAATCATATTGATCTAAGTAACTCAATTTGGCAGTTAATAATCTGTTTTTTTCCTTTTCATTCGCAACATCATGCATCACTTTAACTTCAGAAGGGATAAAGTCTTCTTCATTCAATACATCGATATTAACTGTAAACTGTTTTCCTGCAACTAAAGAGCCATCAACAATAACATAAGGTTCTTCAGTAATTTCAGGAAATAGAAATAGGTCTTCTTGATACCATGAAGCGTTCGTTTCTTCAATAGCCGTTAACTTATGATCAACTACGATGGATAATTGGACGGTAGCTGGCACACTACCGACCACAATTCGTAATTTTTCTGCATTTACTGGCGCTTGATGAGTTGTTGCTTTATTTTCACCAGTATGGTTGTTAACGATATACGGCTCAACTTCAAATTTACCATCAATCAAATACGCTAATTGTATTTGTTTATTGTAATTAGAATTGATGGGCTCTACTCGTTCTGGATTTTCAACTGCCTCTTTACGCAATGCATAAAAATATTGATATACTTCTCCAAAGGGTCTATTTTTAAAATCATATTTGACCATTTGAGGCAATTCATCATAGCTTGCAGGTAATTCATTCTGTCCCACTTGAGAGTAAGTAAAGTCCTCTCGTCGAATGGACAAACCAATTCTTGCAAATAATTCTTCAAAACCAGTCTGAGTATAAAAACTATTGTGCGTACGATCTAAAAGACCATATTGCTTCCAATCCAATTTATTATTAAATAAATCAATCATGACAGAATTATGAGCTAAATTAGGAAAAGTCAGTAATATTTCCCCACCGGGCGCTAAAAATTTACTTGCTTCTTGTAACGCCTTTTCTGAATCTGTTAAATGCTCTAATACATCTGCGAAAACAATAAAATCAAACGTCTTTTCTGAAAAATGATTGTTCCAAGTATAATCTTCGATATTTCCTAAAAAGCCGTCCTGGGCAAAGCCCATGACGTGCTCAAATAAAACAGGATCAAATTCAACAATCGATACTTTACATTTTTTTTCATTAATCAGATACTTAGTCATTCGTCCATTGCCTGGACCAAATTCTAGAACAGAAGATCCCTCAGTGATTTGGCTGATAATTTTCCCTACACTTGTATGCTCTTCTAATGATAAATCAAAATCATACTTCATAGTTAAATCGTATCCTTCCACTTATGATCCAAAACAACGATGCCTTCGCCGACATATTTACCTGAAATAAACATTGTTAGGTATCTTGTTTTGTAAACCAACGGCACAGTCGCATTTTCTTCAAAAAGCGCGACATCAAAGTAATATTCTCCACCTAATAGTGCCATCTTTTCGTATTCTAAATAAAAAATATTTTCGCCTTTTTTCCAAGGAATCGATTCTTCATCTAATAAGGTGTTTAATCCGCAAACATAGTTATTGTCTACCGTCCGAATCGCTACCCCTAAGACAGGCTTCTTGATTGAATCATCTTTAACATTGTAAACGACTTTAATAACAACTTTACTGTCTTGCTCAACTAATTCTAATGGCTGTAAATTTCCATCTAATAATTCGGCCGATTTTACTTCTACGATATCGTAAGCTGAAAATTCCTCGGATGTTGAACTTTCACGATCAACAGTTTTCAATGATTTTTTCTTTAAGAAATTTTCATACGTTTCAGTAATTTCCATCGTCTCACCTTCAGCTTCTACTACACCATTTTTCAACCAATATACCCGGTCACAAAAACGACGCACTGCATTTACATCATGAGAAACAAAAAGAATTGTCTTGCCAGCGTTACGAAGTTCGGTAAATTTTTCCATACATTTTAATTGAAATTCTAAATCTCCTACGGCCAAAGCTTCATCAACAATAAGAATATCCGGATCAACGTTAATTGCTACTGCGAATGCAAGGCGTACGAACATCCCGCTCGAATAAGTTTTAACTGGTTGATACAAATGATCCCCAATGTCCGCAAAGTTGATGATGTCATCGACTTTTTCAGCCATCTCCTCACGAGAAAAGCCAAGGACCATTCCATTAAGAAAAATATTTTCATATCCGCTATATTCAGGATTAAACCCAGAACCAAGTTCTAATAAGGCGGCAATATTTCCTTCTATTTTTACTTCACCAGAAGAAGGGGTTAGAACACCTGTAATAATTTTCAAAATAGTTGATTTCCCTGATCCATTTTCACCTATAAATCCAATCATTTCGCCTTTATTTACTGCAACATTTACATCGTTCAAAGCGTAAAACACCTCATGATAGGTCTTTCTTGAAGGGCTTAAAGCTTCTTTTAAACGATCTGAAGGCTTTTTGTACATATCGTATTTTTTTGTTAAGTGGTTGATTTCAATTACTGTTTCAGTCATTTAAATTTATCTCCTTATAGAACATCAGAAAAATGTGGTTTCAAGCGTTTGAAAACAATGCTGCCAACTATTAGTAGAATGATCGTTACAACCCAGAAATAGATGGTTAATAAAGGTTTGTCCCAAAACCATTGCTCCCCGAAGAAGGCATCACGATATCCTTGAACAACATAGAACATTGGGTTGAATTTCAAAATAAATTGAATTGTTGGATGTGCAGCAAATTGGTTGATGCTCCATAAAACGGGGGTTCCCCACATCAATGCTTGCATGATTACCACAATAAACTGATTGATGTCAGGGAAAAATGGTTGAATAGATGATGTAATCCACGTTAGCCCAGTTAAAAACATAATCATACAAAATAGATAGTAAACCAATTGCAATAGATGTAATCCTGGAATGATATGATTGAAAAGCGCGACAATAAGCGCAATTGCAATAAAAAAGATGTGCATATACATGGCAGAAAATAATTTAACAGAAGGCAATATACGAATATTAAAAACAACCTTCTTAACTAAGTAACTGTATTCACGAAAGACATTTGTTGCCGAACCGAGCACTTCAGAAAAGTACATCCATGGCACTAAACCGGTTAATAAGAAAACAATAAATGGATACTTTCCATCCGTCATTGCTGCTTTAAATCCAACACCAAAAACAAACCAATAAGTTACTACCATAACTAATGGATTAGCAAAAGCCCAAAAGATTCCTAAAGCCGATCCCGCATAACGTGACTTAAAATCATTTACAGAAAATTGTTTTAATAACGTGCGATTTTGAAAAATTTCTTTGAAAAAACTCAGTAGGTCTTTAAACATTTTTTTTCCTCTCATCTAACTCTTGATTTATTACTTCTTTAGTTGATTAACGTTATTATTCTACAGAAAGATAAATATAAAAGCAAGGTCCTTCATAGACAGCAACAAGGTTTCCTCTTTTTAATAAGAAGGAAGAAATAGCATTTCTTCTAACTAAATATTTTTTCCTAACAAGCATCATCAAAAAGCAAGTAGATCCTTAAAGAATACTAACTAAATGGGGTTAATTTAACAATTTTATTGCAAATTTTACAGTTAAAATTAGTAAAAATAAAAAGGCTCAGATATTTTGATTTATCTAAGCTTTTTTTAAGATTTTATTTTATTGATGTCTTTGCGAGCGAGTCATTGAATTAATTTCCTCACCCGATTCAAAAAAATCAGTTGAATATTCATTTGTATCTACAATAATCGTTACTTTATTTTTCTGCCAAGCCAAACCTAATAAACAAAAGGTGATTGGAATCCAATAAGGCGCCATCAACGTGTCTTCCATTGTTGATTGAAGTAAAATGCCAAAGAAAGCAATCAGAAAACTCCATTGTGTTTTTTGCGTATCTGTTTTTAAGATCAATAACCAAACATTGTACAAGATAAATAAACTCATAAAAGTTAGTCCAATGAGACCGAACGCACCTATAGTTGCATTATAGCTGTTGTGGTTGCCTAAAATTTGCGTGCCTCTATGAAACGTAAACGGGGGCATTCCTACCCAAAACTGTTCTTTTACTTTAAACAGTGTTTGATAAAAATGTTTCCAGATATCTTCCCGACCAGTAAATAAATCAATTTCATTTGAGTTAGCTAAAATAAGCGATAATGGGAAAATCCCTATCAAAAAAATACTGTAACCAATTCCATAGGTCCATTTCATTTTTTCTTTTAAGAAATTAGGCCATAAATCGAAAAAGACAAAAAAGGCAACAGCTAGAAAAGCCGCTTGCGATTGCACGACCCAGGCACAAGCTAAGGCGATCAAATAGATTGGGTATTTTAAATATTTTGCCCAAGTCCATTCTAGAGATTGAAATAATGTACTCGCAATAAAACTAGAACACATGACACTACTCCCAATCGTATTGGTATTAATCCATATTTCCTGAAGTTTATTACTTTTATCCCAGATACTGATTCCTTCAGTGGTTGGTATCTCCGTAAAAATACGATAAGCTGTAATCAACAAAATCAATAACATTAAACCAGCAAATAAGACTCTGATTTCCTTGGTAAATTCAACTAATTTAAAATCTAGTACGATAAAAATAATCAAGGCTAATGTAATATTTTGTAAAAAACCAGCTTCTCTTAAAGTATCGAATTGATGGTAAAAAAAGATAGAAGCAATTGCTAAAGCAATCCAGATGATATCTCCAACTTTTAAACGATAAATGTTCAATAGTAATACTATTGTTGCTCCAATCGGCATATAGCGGTTCATGTTCGCATATAAATTAAACATCCCTTGAGTACCTATCCCTTTTGTCCATAGGAAAAAGCACATTAAGGTCATTACAATTAAAATAAGCGCACTGATTAAATTTAAAACTGCAGAGGTTTCTTTACTTACTCGTTCCATTGTTTTCCTCCGAACTTTTTAATAGATATATCCATAGTCTTCGGGAGCTTGCTGAGGAATTTCTTGATAGTCCTCAGTTCCTCCAACTGGATCAACTGTTGTTTGAGCTTTAGTTTCGTCGGAAGTAAAGCTTAATTTATAGATAGACCAACTATCCTTATCTGGGCCGTAAACACGTTCAAATTGAGCATAATTTAAAGCATTATAATCTTCTAAGGGACGTTTACTGATCACATAATCGATGCCTAGTTTTTTACAATCTGTAAAATTGATATTAACAGTAAAATTATCTGGCCGATCTAAATGAAATTTTGTTTTATCTGCTGTCACAAATGCCCGTACATGAGCATAGCGATTGTATACATCTTCATGTTTATGTTTTGGATCGATTTTTTCCCATAACTTCATATCTGGATAAAATCTAACAGAATTCACAGTCTTTACTCCTAAAGCAGGGGTAAAATTGTATAAATCTGCTTCTGAAAGCCATAAAGCATTGGGTTCCTCTTTTTTGATCTTTACGATTTCTTCTGCCAATGTTTTCTTCTCAATCGCGCCAATCCCCTTAACTACTGGATTAACGGTTATACCTGAAACTAAAACAACTAACAACATCAACCATAGGAACATTCGCTTCCGTTTAAAGAGCAAACAAAACATAATCAAACCAAATACAATTAAAGTCATAAATATTTCAAAATAATTAAAGTACTGTCCCATAATAGAGGATACTACTGAATAAGTTGCTATTCCCATAACAAGTACTAAAAAAATTAATTTGATCCAATAAGGCATGTGCCCATATTCCCAAAGAAAATTAATCATCCATAATGACAATAATACTGAGGCAAAACCTAAGGTTACTAATCCTCGGGTACTTGTAACATAAGTCAGTAAGAGTACTTTTGCAATTCCATGACTATATCCAAAGAATGTCCAACCAAAAATAAAACAGCAGAACAATCCTAAGATAGCACCCATATACTTTTCTTCTTTACCTTGCTTAGAAAAAATAATGAATGGCGAAAGCAAAATAGTTAGTGGAAAAAAGTTAAAATAAGAAGCTACTTCACTGTTATTGGTTCCGTGGAAATTGAAATTTTCAAACGGAATCTTCCAATTCGTTAAAAATAAGAAATAATCGGAGAGTGGACGTCCACCACCACTAGCCTCTCGATGGCCAGGATAAATCGTGTTCATAGTCGCCTCGACAGCATCTTTAGACGTATAATAAAAATACAAAAGGATAAAAGTAATAATCCCTAGTCCACCTATAATAATTGGTAAATCCCAAACATCTAATACAATCTTTTTCCTGTAGTGGATCAGAGTTCCAAACAACCAAAATAAAATAAGATACGCTAACGGCACTTGATGCGCAGGATATAAGACTAACACAAAACCAATACCGCTAATAACAATCAACAGCATCATCAAAAGACGTAGCAAAACTTTTTCATGCCTAGCAATAAAGTAATGACTTGCTACCATGATTGCTAAAGTGAAGAACATCAAGTCTCCTACATGCTGCATAAACCACCATTGAATTGAAGGTGAAAATGTAATCCAAAAAGAGCCCAGTAAAGATAGGTACTTATTTCTTTTAGTTAAAATCATGACCAATTCAAAACTTAGTAAAAGCATTCCAATAATTTTAAAGGCCCAATAAAAAGATAATCCTCTTGATTTTCCTAGAAATAAAAAGCCCCAATTAAAGGGTTTCCCAATCACTGTTAAGTCTTTTACTGGCGAATTATAAGCAATAATCATGTTTTGCCCTGCTTTACCATATTGCTTATTCACTACCGGATAATCATGCTCCGCCTGAGAAAAATAAAAAGGTGTTTGAACCATCCACTCATCTGATCGAACTCCTCGATTTTCGCCTAAAATAATATCGGATGTTTTATTATCAGACCGCTCAGAAACAATTTTATCCCATGATCCAATCGAACTGCCATTCAAATTTAAAGCCACAGTTAAGATAAGAAAGATGAGCCCGATTAAGTAACGAAAGCGGATCGCTTGATCAAGTAACCATAAAAATGGATTCTTTTTTTCATACGAAATTTTTCTGTAGCGGTTAGTTGACCTAGTTTCCATTGTTTCCTCCTGTGATTAAAAAATTAAAAGTCAATCTCCCATAGTTTATTTTTCCTGTTAAAAATTGTTTACAACTACGTAAAAATAATTGCTTACGATAAGCTGGTAATAAATTAGAAGCGTATTTAAGATAATAACTATACTCAGCTCGTAAAATAGCTTGATAACGACTAACTGTCATTTGTTCCGCATAATTTAACACAGATAATTCATGCTGCAGAACACTTTTTAAGCTATATAGTTGTTTCTGTTCTGAAAAAATCTTCCAACTTAGCCAATGGTCCAAATAGTCTAACGGGAATTCTTCATTATAGCCTGCGATTTGAAGTAAGAAGGCCATGCGAATAGCCGTACCTGAATTGATAACCATAATGTTTTTCGAAAAAATTTGGTCACCTTTGGGCAATTCTTTATGTAAAGGACGTAGAGTATCACTACGAACTGGAGAGATTTGTTGCTGCTGATCCATAACTACTGGCGCAAGCGCGACGACTGTCTCAGGTAATGTCTTTGCTTTTGAAAGCAGTTCTTTTAGGTAGGCATTTGTCAGCTGAGTATCTTGATCTAGCGTCACGAGCCATTCAGTCTTCGGATTTCGCTGCTTGATGGCATAGTTGTAGGCTTTGGCTAAGCCTACATTTTCTTCACTGTGCTGATAAACAAAGCGTGTTGCTAAGTCCCTAGGCTGGGTTGCTTGATTGCTATTGTCAAAAATCAATACTTGTTGGATTTCAGGAAAACAATCAGAAGTAAGCAGTGTATTCAAGCTATTGATTGTCGGTGATTCTGAATAAGTCATATTATACAGAACAACAATTAATTCGAACATCTTACTCACTTCCTTTTTCCTTATTGTTTCGCTTCTAATTCTAAGAAACTAGCTAATGCTTCTTGCCATGTTGGAATTTCAAAACCTAATGCTTTTGCTTTACTCAAATCCATAATTGAATATTGTGGCCGCGTAGCTTTTTGGGGATATTCCGCTGAAGTTACAGGTGCAACTTCTACATCTGTATCTTTTAAGATTTCTTTCGCAAATTCATGCCATGAACAACTGTTTTCGTTTGATAAATGATAGACACCAAATGGGGCTTTTTCGGCAATCACAAATGTCATAAATTCAGCTAGTGTCCGAGTCCATGTTGGACGGCCAAATTGGTCGTTCACAACGGTTAAACGATCATGAGTTTTAGCTAAGTTTTGCATTGTATAAATGAAGTTGTGGCCATAAATACCGAAAACCCAAGAAGTCCGAATAATATAGTAGTCTTCCATTGTTTCTTGGACTGCTTGTTCACCTAAAAGTTTTGTCCGACCATATTCACTTAATGGATTCGTTGTATCATCGACTTGATACATGCCCTCTTGTTTTTTACCATCAAAAACATAGTCAGTACTGATATACACCAATGTTGCCCCGGCAGCTTTTGCAGCTTCAGCTACATTACGTGTGCCTTCGACATTGATTCTTTCATCTAATTCTTTGCCTTCTTCTTCAGCTTTATCGACTGCAGTATAAGCAGCACAATGATAAATCAATTCTGGTTTCATTTCAGTAATGAATTTGTAAGTACCTTCTTTATCTGTGATATCTAATTGATCAGCATCTGTTGACACGTACTCGATTTTTCTTTCATCAAGTAAATGGCGTAGCTCTGTTCCTAATTGTCCTTGTCCACCTGTAATTAAGATCATTTATCTCTACTCCTTACTTTTTATCCATTTTATTATTTCTCAAAAAAAGGCAGGATACCCTGCCTCATTTAACTAATATTATTGGCCATTTTTCGCGTAATTGCTTTCAACCGCTTCTTTTTCAGCGCGCCACCAGTTTTCATTTTCAGTGTACCATTTGATGGTATCTTTCATCCCAGCGCGGAAATTCGTAAATTCAGGTTTCCAGCCTAATTCTTCACGTAACTTGGTTGAATCGATCGCATAGCGTAAATCATGACCTGCACGGTCTTTTACGTGATCATAAGCGTCTTTTGGTTGACCCATTTCTTCTAAGATAATTTCCATCACTGTTTTATTATCTTCTTCGCCATCTGCACCAATCAAATACGTTTCACCGATTCTGCCTTTGGTTAAAATTGCCCAAACAGCAGAAGAATGGTCATTTGTGTGGATCCAGTCACGAACATTTTTTCCATCGCCATAAAGTTTTGGACGAATACCGCTTAGGACATTCGTGATTTGGCGTGGAATAAATTTTTCAATATGTTGGTAAGGTCCATAGTTATTTGAACAGTTTGAAATCGTTGCTTGTAAGCCAAATGAACGAACCCAAGCTTTTACTAATAAATCTGATCCAGCTTTTGTTGATGAATATGGACTTGAAGGGTTATACGGTGTTTCAGCAGTGAATTTTTCACCTTCGCCTTCGCCGTGTCCTGGTAAATCTTCTCTTAATGGAAGGTCACCGTACACTTCATCGGTTGAAACATGATGATAGCGCACATTGTTTTTACGGCAGGCTTCAATCAATGTATATGTTCCAATGATATTTGTTTGAACAAATGGGAATGGATCTTTCAATGAATTATCATTATGAGATTCTGCAGCATAGTGAACGACTGCATCTGTTTTTTGGACCAAACGCTCAACTAATTCAGTGTCTGCAATATCGCCAACAACTAGTTCTACTCGGTCTTCAGGCAGTCCTGCTAAATTTTCTTTATTTCCTGCATAAGTCAACTTATCCAAAACAGTTACATGGACTTCAGGATGATTATTAACTACATAATGAACGAAGTTAGAGCCAATAAAGCCAGCTCCACCTGTTACGATAATATTTTTCATCTATTTTGCTCCTAGTTTGTTTAAATTTCACCGTAGACGAAAGGATTTTCAGCTTCAAATTCTTTCAAAGTCGGTTGTTTTGCATCTTTTTCTGACGTGATGGCTTTTTCGATATCGATTGGCCAATCAATGGCAAGCTCTGGATCTGCAAATGAGATACCACCATCCGCTTCAGCATCATAATAATTGTCGCATTTATACATAAAGTTCACATTCGGCGTCAAGGTTACAAAACCGTGAGCAAAGCCACGAGGAACCAATAATTGACGATGGTTATGTTCTGAAAGGATATAGCCTTCCCATTTACCGTAGGTTGGACTGCCTTTACGGATATCCACGATCACATCAAGAACGGCACCAGAAACGACCCGGATTAATTTTGTTTGAGCTGATTTTCCTTTTTGGAAATGTAATCCCCGTAAGACACCTGGTTGGGTCGATAATGAATGATTATCTTGGATAAAATTATGCTCGATGCCTGCTGCTTTAAAATCTTCTTCTGAATAACTTTCCGTGAAAAAGCCACGATGATCGCCAAAAACAGCTGGTTCAATAATTTTTACATCTGTTAGGTTTGTTTCTGTAACTTTGATTTTTCCCATATCTATTCCTCTTCTGCTAAACGGATTAAGTATTGGCCATATTGATTTTTCTTCAATGGTTGGGCCAATTCGACTAATTGTTCTTTCGTAATGTAGCCCATGCGATAAGAAATTTCTTCTAAACAAGCTACTTTTAAGTTTTGACGTTTTTCAATCGTTGAGATAAACGTTGAAGCTTCTAATAAGGATTCATGGGTTCCTGTGTCTAACCATGCAAAACCACGGCTCATCACTTCGACTGATAATTTATTACGTTTCAAATATTCTTTGTTCACATCAGTGATTTCTAATTCACCACGTTCAGATGGTTGAATATTTTTGGCGATTTCTACAACTTCATTGTCATAAAAATATAAGCCCGTAACCGCGTAATTAGATCTTGGTGCTTCTGGTTTTTCTTCGATCGATACGGCACGCATCTCTTCATCGAATTCAACTACACCAAAACGTTCTGGATCATTTACATGATAGCCAAAGACGGTTGCGCCTTCGGTTTTCTTCGCAGCACGTTGCAACATCCGAGACAATCCGTCCCCATAATAAATGTTATCTCCTAATACTAAACAAACGCTATCGTCGCCAATAAATTCTTCTCCGATGATAAAGGCTTGGGCCAATCCATCTGGACTTTCTTGTACCGCATATTCGATGTGAATCCCTAGTTCATGACCATCTCCAAAAAGATTTTCAAAACGTGGGGTATCTTGCGGTGTAGAAATAATCAAAATTTCATTGATCCCCGCCAACATCAACGTAGACATTGGGTAATAAATCATCGGTTTGTCATAAACCGGCATTAATTGTTTCGACGTTGCTTTAGTCAGTGGATACAAACGTGTTCCACTACCACCTGCTAAGATAATTCCTTTCATACTTACGCTCCTTATCCATTATAATCTGTTCCGATTTTACTTACATAAGTTATTCACTAAATCGGTATTCTTTAAAAGCATACGGACTTATTATACCTGATGTTTGTTATTAGAAAAATGATTTTGTTGCTTTTCTTTAATTTCTTTTATTCTTTTTCTAACTAATTGAAAAGCATTCCAACGCCATTTAAATTGCTGTATGCGTGAAGCTGTTGTTTTTATTTCGGAGGCATTCAAGCCATGACGGCGATAGTACACCAATTGTTCTGGGATAAATTTAACTCCGTTATGATAATCCGCTAGCAGTCCGATCCACATATCATGCATGGGCACTTCCTTAGGGATTGGCAAAACAACTGCTTTTAGTTCTGAACGAAAAGCCATGCCCGCACCTATATAACTGCTTTTCACTAGATTGGCCCAAAAGCCTGAATGTGTGTGACGCATCGCTTGGTACGAAGGAACTAATACTTCAAAATCATTGTCAACGATAATCAAATCAGAAACGACAACTTGCGTTTTAGGGTCGGCAAAATAGATTAAGGTTGTTTCAACTTTGTCTTTATGCCATACGTCATCTTGATCACATAAAAAAATAATTGCTTTTGAACTTTGCTTGATCGCATGCTCAAAATTCTTGATCAATCCTTGCTGATCATTTTGAAACAACTTTATTCTCGGATCTTTTTTTGCCAAGGCTAATAAAAATTCCCACGTCCCATCGGTTGAATGGTCGTCGGAAATTATCAACTCATCTTCAGCAGAAAGTTGGGGGAAGATGCTGTTCAATTGTTCTTCAATAAAGTGTCTCCCGTTGTATGTTGCCATACAAACAGAAACTTGCACGTTAGACTGTTGGTCCATTCCCTACCTCCAAAAATTAAAAAAGTTGCCAGCCCCATTTTGAAAAGTATTTTCTCATAGACTGTAAAAAAACAATAAATAATTTGCGACTTTTGACCGCTCCACGTTCGTATAGATGGACGACTGTAAACTGCGGACTATACAATGCTTTATAGCCGGCTTGTTCCATTTTTCGACAAAGATCATTGTCCTCAAAATACATAAAATAGCGTGGATCAAATCCTTCGATTTGATTAAATTTTTGTAAATCAACGACCATGAAGCTGCCAGAAATCATCCGGACATAGCTATCTTGATCCTCAGGTAAATTTCGGCATTCAAATTTTGCTAACCGCTTTGCGAACATTTTCTTTACAAACTTAAAAGGAATGAACCGTAGCATATAGTCAAAAACGTTTAAATGATCCCGGATCAAAAATTGGGTCGTCCCATCTTCATTCAAAATCTTAGGTGCTAACAAACCACATTCAGGCTGATTGGCTAAATGATCAACCATCGCATTCAGTTGGTTCTCTGATAATATGATGTCAGGATTAAAGATGATGCCGTAACCTGTCTGATTCAATAGATTAACATTATGACCAAAACCAAAGCCTTTATTCTCGGAATAAAAATTGATTTCGATAAATGGATAGTTTGCATACGTTTTTAACTGTTCACAATACGCTGTTTCTGAAGCATTATCGAAAATTCTGATTTTGATCGTTTCCTGCTGTCCTAAACTCTGAATCAATGCATCTAGACTTAAAAAAATCTTGTCACTGTTATGGGTCACGATGCTGATCGTCACATCATTCTTTAGTTTATTCATAATGAAGATCAACACTCATTTCTTGAAATATTTATGCAATACTTGGGAACGATACTCTTTGTTCCCGAATAAACGAAACGTCTTCGTGATAAAACTATATTTTTCACTGATCAATCCAATTAATTCTAATAAGAAGGTAAAAGCAAAGACCATTGCAACGATCAATACAATCGTTCCTAGTTGACTAGTATAATTGATCAATAGCGCAGTAAATGAAAACAATACTGCAATGGCATAGATCGTCAACACCGCTCCTCGATGAGTGAAACCTAAATTGAGCAAGCGGTGATGCAAATGTTGTTTGTCTGCGACAGAAATTGGCATTTTTTTGGCTTTTCTTCGTACCATTGCAAAAAAAGTATCCGTAACAGGTACTCCTAGGATCAATAATGGTGTGATTAAGGAGATAAACGTTACATTTTTCAACCCTTGCAACGAAAGTACCGCGATCATAAAGCCTAGAAAGAGTGCGCCAGTATCCCCCAGATATATTTTAGCCGGATGAAAATTATAAGGAAAGAATCCCATAATACTCGCAACTAGACAAAAAATCGTCAATGAAATAAAGGCCGTTGCTGAGTGCAAAAAGAAATAGCCGATGACGCCGATTGTGGTTAAACCGATCATAGATACACCGGCCGCTAAGCCATCTAGACCATCAATTAAATTTACCGCATTTGTAATTCCAAAGATCCAAAAGATCGTCGCTGGTAAACTTAACCATGCTAAATTGATTTTTCCTAATAAAGGCGCGGTAAAAAAATTAAACCGAATATCTGCAACATAATAAATAACTAATGCTGCAAGCAAGATGCCTAAGCTTTTTTGCTTGGGCGACAATTCAAATTTATCATCTAATAATCCAGTAATGACAATGATCAAGCCACCTAGTAAAATCTTACTAATATAATCAAACGGAATTACTCCGCGAAACAATATCAAAGAAGACAACGTAAATGTAATGAAGATGGGTAATCCACCAGCACTAGGCATCGGGACTTGATTCATTCGACGTGCATTCGGATTATCGACTAATCCAGTCTGGACCGAAATAATCTTAAAAATCGGGGTTAACACCAAGGCAATCAAAAAGGTCAAAAAGTATTTAATGATCAGCCCGAAGGACACTAACATGTTGCCACCTACCTTTGTATAAAAATAATATAACGGAGTTCTAACTCTTTACAAGGTTTTTCAATAAACTTACAAAATTTCTAGCAATTATTTCTTCTTTTTATTCTTTATTAGACGATTTTTGAGTTTATTGAACCATTTATTTACACGATTCGACCCTTCGGTTACTTCTTCTCCTGTCCGAAATTCCTCAATCGTTACATTTAAAACGCCACCGATTATAATAATCGTTGCAGAAAAATTCAGCCAAAACATCAAGACGATAAAACTTCCGATGATTTGATACCCTGAGACGCGTTGAGCAAATGTTTGCGCATAAATACTAAAACCTTGTGCCAATACAATCCAGCCAACAGTGGCAAAAATCGTGCCCGGTAACGCATATTTCACGCGTACATGGGCATTCGGAATAACGATATAAACGACGCCTAAAATAATTAACAGTACGATTACGGTCACTGGCCAGCGTAAGGCTAGAAAAGTCGAGATGATCTCAGGAGAAAAGCCAAACATCGGCTGCAACGCATCTAAAATAACTTGTCCCGCACTAAAGACTAGTGCCATAGCAATAATTGCCATCATCATTATGCCCACCATTCCGACGGAGACCACTCGACTGATGACAAAATTCCCACGATCCTCTACGCCATATGCTCGATTCAATGCTTTTTGCAATGAATTGATGCCTCGGCTAGATGACCATAAAGATGCTAGTACGGAAATCGATAACGCACCACCAGAAGTATTCTCTAATAAGCCAATAATTGCTGGTTTCAAAAAACTATAAACATTTGGCGGAATCGCCTCGCTTAGATAGGGTAATACATTTTCAGGGGTAATATTTAGAAAAGGTAGTAAATTACCGATCACGATTAAGATCGGAAAAAAAGACAGCAACAAATAATAGGCGACTACCACGGAGCGGTCGCCTATTTCTGTTTCTGTAATATGTTTGCGGATCGTTTGGATAAAATCCATTAACTTCTTGTTCTCTTTAATTTTATCTATTGGTCCCATAAAGTTCCTCGTCTTAGTACGTTCCTTCTTCACCTTGTGAAGTTAAAATTTTTGGTCCTTCTTTGGTGATTGCTAGTGTATGTTCGTATTGTGCACACCAACCACCATCTTGTGTGTACGCTGTCCAACCATTTGGATCCATCTTCATTTTCCATGTACCTGTGTTGATCATAGGCTCAATGGTAATGACCATACCTTCTTTTAGACGTAATCCTTTTCCAGCTACACCATAGTGTGGGATCGCGGGTTCTTCATGGATAGTTGGTCCAATGCCATGACCAACAAAGTCACGGACAACAGAAAAGCCTTCGCCTTCTGCATAGGCTTGGATTGCATGACCGATATCACCGATGCGGTTGCCCACTTGAGCTTGTTCAATTCCAATATACATCGCTTTTTTTGTAACATCCATCAATTTTTGGATTTCAGGTGATACTTCGCCAACAGCGTAAGACCAACAAGAGTCAGACATAGCTCCTTTGTATTCAACGCACATATCAACTTTGATCAAATCACCATTTTTCAACGGTTTTTTACGAGGAAATCCATGACAGATTTCATCATTGATACTACAACAAGTTGCATATTCATAGCCTTCAAAACCAATTTGGGCAGCTACGCCGCCATGGCTTTCGATAAAGTCTCTAACAAAGACTTCGATGTCCCAACTTGAAACGCCTGGTTTGATAAAATCGCGTAAGTGACGGTGTACATCCGCTAATAATTCTCCAGACTCATTCATCATTTCAATTTCTCGGTTTGATTTTAGTGTAATCATTCGTGTTCGTCTCCTTTTTCATCTTGTCTATTTTAACATAACCCTATAAAGCGAACAAATGGTTAGAAGCCTAGTTTTCCTTTTGATTTTATTTTGGTATAATTGCCTTAAATTTGGCTTAAAGCTGAGGAGGAATTTTTTTGACATTAGCAAAAATCGTTTATGCAAGCATGACTGGAAATACCGAAGAAATCGCTGATATTGTGGCCGAAGCCTTCGAAAATTTAGATATTGAAGTTGAGATTGATGAGTGTACTCAAGTAGAAGCAGAGGATTTCGAAGATGCAGATATCTGTGTCGTTGCAACGTATACGTACGGCGAAGGTGACCTACCTGATGAGATCGTTGATTTTTATGAAGATTTACAAGAACTAGATTTAAGCGGAAAGATCTTCGGTGTTTGTGGATCTGGGGATACTTTCTATGATGAGTATTGTAAATCAGTCGATGATTTTGATGCGGCCTTTGTTAAAACCGGTGCGACGCGCGGTGCTGACGTGGTGAAAATCGAAATGGCTGCTGAAGAAGAAGATATCGAAAACTTAGAAGCTTTCGCTAAAAAAATTGTCGCTGCTGCATCATAAAAAAAGAAAAAAGAGTGCCTGAAAAAATCGGGTACTCTTTTTTTGAACATATTTTCTTTGGAGAATTTCAAAGAAATGCTAAGATAGTACTAATGAAATGGAGGGATTTGAATGGTTCTATCAAACTTTGATACACTTTTAAAAAAATACGCTCACCTGATCGCAAAAGTTGGGGTCAATGTCCAAAAGGAAGATACTGTTGTTGTTTATGCTAGCGTTGAACAAGCACCCTTAGCACGCTTAGTAACGAAAGAAGCCTATCAGTTAGGTGCCGCTGAAGTCATTGTCCAATGGAACGATGATGAAATCCAAAGAGAATTTTTAAGCCATGCAAAAGATGATCGAATCAATGAAGTGCCAGCTTATAAAATAGAGGAAGCCAATACTTTCGCTGAAAAAAGAGTGACTCGGATTAGTATCGTCTCACAAAATCCAGATGCACTTTTAGGTGTCGATACCAATCGAGTGGCGGCTTTCCAATCAGCACGTGGAAAAGCATTGCAAGCGGTGATGGAAGCGACGCAATCAAACAAATTACGCTGGACCGTGGTTGCGGCCTCAAGTCCTGCTTGGGCTAAAAAGGTTTTCCCTGAGCTTACTACAAGTGAAGAACAAGTTGATCGTTTGTGGGATGAGATCTTCAAAACGACGCGCATTTACTCAGAAAATCCGGTCAAAGCATGGGAAGAACATGATGCTGCGATGCGCGAACAAGCGGAACGATTGAATAAAGAACAATTTTCTGCTTTACATTACACCGCTCCTGGTACTGATATCATCATCGGATTACCTGACAATCATGTTTGGGAAGGCGCTGGGAGTTTTGCCGCCGATGGTAATGAGTTTATGGCAAATATGCCGACAGAAGAAGTCTTCACGGCTCCTGATCGTAATCGAATCGATGGCTATATCACTAGCACGAAACCATTAAGCTATGCCGGAACAACTTTGAATGAAATGAAATTTACCTTTAAAGACGGAAAAGTCGTTGAGTTCTCAGCCAAAGAAGGTGCCGACGTATTGTCTTCTTTATTATCGATCGATGAAGGTGCTAAACACTTGGGAGAAGTCGCACTTGTTCCAGACCCATCACCAATCTCACAATCAGGCATCACTTTCTTCAATACTTTATTTGATGAAAATGCTTCGAACCATTTGGCACTAGGTGCTGCTTATCCTTTCAGTGTTGAAGGTGGGACCGAGATGACCAAAGAAGAATTGGCGCAAGCTGGCTTGAACAGTAGCCAAACTCACGTCGATTTCATGGTTGGATCTGCTCAAATGGACATCGACGGAATTCGTAAAGACGGCTCAACTACACCAATCTTTAGAAATGGTGATTGGGCTTAAAAGAAAAAACACCGATTAAAAATTTTAATCGGTGTTTTTTTGATGTTCCCGACTGGAATCGAACCAGCGACCTATCGCTTAGGAGGCGATCGCTCTATCCTACTGAGCTACGAGAACGTGCTCTCTCATTGTAGCCATTTTAGATTAATTTCGCAAGATAACTAATAAAGATTTAACGGATTTTGCGAATGCCTTATTTTATTATCTTAAAAAATCCTTTTAGAGTAGAAAAGGAAAAGACTTATTTCCGTCTTTTCCCTTTGCTTTTTTTACTCTTTTTCTTTTTAGGATCTGCTTGTCGAACCGGTTCTTCGGTTAATAGTTCACCGCCAAATAGATAAATCGGTGCAACAGGCAACTCAAGTTTTTTCGCGATTTTTAGTAGATCTGCTTTGTCTGCTGGTGTTACAAACGTGATAACAACCCCTGTTTCACCCATACGTCCTACCCGACCAGCCCGATGAAGATAGCTTTCTTCACTCAACGGCACATCCGCATTGACCACAAATGGCAACGACTCGATATCTAAACCGCGGCTAGCTAAATCAGTGGTTAGGAGTCCTAAAACTTGATGCTTTTTAAACTGTTCAATCGCATTTTTGCGTAAAATTTTTGATTGGTCTGAGGCCAAACTAGCTACAGGTAATTGGTGGAACAATAACTTTTCTTCTGCACTCCCCATATCGCTAAGCTGGTTAAAGAAAATCATTCCCCAGAACGCGGGCATGTTTAACAAACGACGCATTTGATCCACTTTTTTACGGTCATTGGTTTCGATATAAAAATGTTGGACGTCTCCTTGACTGTCGTCTTCTTTTGTTACGTCGACTACTAACAAATCCGATTCGATCGTATTCAATTCGTCCAATACGACATCCGCTGTCGCTGAGAAATACAATCGTTGGGCTTCATTATCGGTCGTTTTCAAGATTTTTTGAATCAATTGAAAACTTTGTCCTTGGACCAACTGATCGACTTCATCAAACACCAAGGTTTTGATTGCAGGTGCTTTGATTTTTTTAGCACTGATCAATTCCAATACTCGACCGGGTGTTCCGACTAATAGTTCTGGTTTTTTCTTCAATGCTTCATGTTGGCGTTTGACATTCGCTCCACCGATCAACGCCTGCACTTTCATGCCAGAGCCAGCCAACCATTTGCGAGCAACCTCTACGACTTGCATCGCTAATTCTTGCGACGATGTCAAGACCAATACTTGGCTTGCCTTTCCAGCTTCTAATTTATTGATCAATGGTAATAGATACGCCAGTGTTTTCCCGCTACCTGTAGGTGCGATTCCGACCAAATGCTTTCCTTCTGTAATTGGTTCAAAGACGCTTGCTTGGATCAACGCTGGTTTTTGAAAACCTGCAGTCTCCCAATTTTTTTGTAAAAATGGTACAAATTCTTGATTATTCATAGTTTCCCCTATTTCTTGTCGGCATCAAAAACAATACCCGCACTTTTTCTCATATCATAAATCACTTGGTTTACATTTCGGGCAAGCTCTACCCATTCTTCATAAAACGTTCCTAACTCACGATCCGTTGGATTCATGATTACTTTTGCAAAATCATTGGCTTCTTCGACCATGGGATTTTCTAATTGATGCACGTTCAATTTTTCTCTTTGTACATGGGCACGATCATGAAATACTGCTTCATCGATCGAGTTGACTGCGTTTAATACTAAGGTCCCATTAGTTAAGTAAATCTCCGAAGCTTGGAAGCTATCAGTCATTTTCCCCGTGCGAATCGTCACGTCAAAATTATCATAACGTAAGATCCCTGTTCCAAAACCGTCTACACCAGTGCGAATCTTTTTAGCAAAATAAAGACTCTCATTGGGCATTCCAAACCAAGCCAAGGCAGCATAGATTGGATACACGCCTAAATCAACTAAGGCGCCCCCTGAAAAATGTGGTGAGAAAATATTTGGTTCATCGCCATCTAAGACTTGATCGTAACGAGAAGAATATTTCATAAAGCTAAAATCAGCCCCTACGATATGATCTTTTAAAGGTAAAAAATCGGCAACGGTTTTAAAGGCTTGCTCATGGATATTTCGAGCGGCTTCAAAAAAGAAAACTTGTTTTTGGTTCGCTAATTCAATGATTTCATCCATTTCGTTTGGCGTTGAAAAGGCCGGTTTTTCAACAATCACATTTTTACCAGCTAGAATTGCTTGCTTAGCTTGTTCAAAGTGTAAGCTATTTGGGGAAGCAATATAGATCGTATTCAAATGCTCGATCGCAAAAAAAGTCGCTAAATCTGTCGCGTATTCTATGTCGCCATATTTTTCACCAAATTTTTGAGCACTCGCTAATTTTCTTGAATAGACTGCTGCAAGTTGATACTTTCCTGTTTCGTGTGCGGCTTGGACAAACTGTTCAGTGATCCAGTTCGTCCCAATAATTCCTAGATTAATCATGCTTTTTCCACCTTTCCTTGATTTGGATCAATAAATGGTTGGTTCAGGTCAAACGTAACTGCCCCTTTAAGGGCGATTGTTTCTTGATCTACCTCACAATTATACGCTAAAATTTGCACGCCGTCTGCTGTAGCCTGTTTTATGGCCTCAGAAAGGGCCGGTTGCATCGCAGAATGAATCGTAGCTACATTTATTTTAGGAAATTGAACGATAAAAAGTACAAAACAATGATAACCTCGTTGTTGTGCTTGTTGAAGTTCTTCAACATGTTTTAACCCTCTCATCGTTGGCGCATCGGGAAAAGCGCCCACGCCTTGATTTTCCAAAGTCATTCCCTTGACTTCAACAAAACCTTTTTCTTGTTGATCCGTTTCAAAATAAAGATCAAATTTTGAATGGCCATAGGTCACTTCTCTTTTTAACAAAGAAAGTGCCCCTTCTATACCTGGTAAAGAAACCAAGCCTGATAAAATGCCCTCTGCAGCAAGAGCGTTTGGAATCTGTGAATCGATATTGATCCACAGTGCGTTCTTCTTTACCGCAATCAAATCATAAGCCGTTTTCCGTTTTACCGCAGGTTGATAATTGACGGCAACCGTCACACCAGGAATAAGCAGTTCTTTGCATCGTCCGGTATTTTTAACATGCACAATAATTTCTTCGTCTGTAGCGATTAAACGGCATCGTGCGATAAATCGATTGCTTCTTTCTAAAAATCGGGCTAATTGGATCGCAGAATAGTTCATTTTTATCAAAATCCTTCTAAAAAAAGTTAAATAGTCCTTAAGTCGGATGGAAAGAGGACGGACTTTATTATATAGTATAACAAAGCTAGTGTGAAAGGAGTTTTTTGATGAGATTGAAATGGCCGGTCTTTCTAAGTGCGACCTCTTTGGGGATTGCTGCTGTGACCTCTAGTCTTGTTCATAAACATGAAAACAAAGATTTAAATCAGCTCTATGTTGGGTCTTGGGAGTTTGTTCACCCCAATCGCCAAACGAAACATACGATTATTATCTATCCAGATCTTTCGATTATTTTAGATGGAACAGCAATTATCTATCAGTTGATTGAATTAAGTGAACAAAAGTTAGCGATTCAAGACCAATACGGCTACCATTTATTGATCAAAACAAAAAACGGTATTCCAGACACACTCTATGATGAACTGGATGATTTATCTTTACCTCTTGTATCAAATAATTAAATAGCAATTATTCCTCTCCAGTAACGTCCATGTAAAAGCTGAACGTTACTGGGGAGTTTTTATTTTTTCAGCGGAGGATTCCGTCGTTTTTCACGACAGATTTCAGCTCCTCTTTTTTTTTGCATGTGGTGTACTTAATACATATCCCCTATTCAAAAGAAAAGGCGGTGGAAACTTTGAACAAAGCATTTCTAAAAAAATATGTTACTCCACTCAAATTGTTTAGACTCAGTTACTGGGGATATGGCGGACTATCCTATTATTTATTACGAAATTCTGTAATTCAGTTTATCGTCATTGATTCCTTTTTGGCTTATCTAGCGATTGAAATTGGACTATTTTACTTGAAAACGAATAAAAAACTATTTTTTTTATTATGGTTGCTTTTTTTCCCTAATAATACTTACCTTTATACCGATATTATCCATGTCAGTCGTTTGAGCTTTTATCCAACAAATAGTTTGATTATGACCTTGAATCCTACGACTTGGTTATGTTTTTTTTGGATGCTCCTAGGCATCTTTCTTTTGATTTATGTTGGAAATCTGCTTATACGACAAATAAGCGATTGTTTGAAAAGAAACTATGAACTTAATCATCAAAAATGTTTTTTAGTCAACGGGCTATTTTTACTTTTATTTAGTTTTGGTACATATATTGGCCGTTTTCTACGTTTTAATACAATTGATTTATTTTCTAAGCCATTAACAGTCTTGAGTAAAATTTTTTATTCACTAAATATAGATGCCTGTTTATTTATCGCAAGCATGACCATTTTTCAATTGATTATTTTTTTCTTTTTGACCCATGAACATAAAAGCTTTATGCATAGATCCAATCAATGAAAGGAGATTTACCACATGGAAGAGTTTGATACTAAAAATGCAGCCTTGCTTTTGAGATATGGAAAAATCATGTTAAAAAGTAACTATGCAACAAATGATGTCAAAAACAATTTGATGAAAATGGCCTGCTTTATCAAGTCGGCTGAATACTCTTTTTTTGTCACTGAGACAGCATTAGTAGTGATCAATTCGATCGATAACGAAGTTCGGATGGTTACCGTTAAAGACAATGCCTACAATTTTGAAAAAACAACGTTGGTAGAAAAAGAGGTCACATCATTTTATAACAATCAGATCTCAACAGATACTTTATATAAAAAATTAGCTGCTATCGACCATACAGCAGTTGATTTTCCCTTATATATCCAACTACTTTGTGCCGGAACGATTTCTGGTGCTGCGTACTGTATGTTTAATCAAACATCAGCCGTTGCTTTTTTAGCTTTTTTCGTTACGATCATTGCTTACTTCGTCTATTTATTGGTCCAAAAATTCTTACAAGTAAAAATGTTGTCGGCGTTGGTTTATTCTTTATGTGTCTCGATTATTTCGATTGTTCTTTATAAAAAAGCCCTCATTCCAGATTCCTTTTCCTTGATTTTAAGCGGCTTGATGCCCTTGCTTCCCGGATCAGTCATCGTAAATTCCATCAAAGCCAGTATCAATGGAGATTACATTTCTGGTTTGACCCAAGGCATCTATGCGATCAACACCATTTTGATGTTAGTTTTTCCAGTTGTCTTTGTATTGACCAACACTTGATAGGAGCGAAAAAATGATTTATCTATGTAGTTTTTTAGTCAGCGGTGGTGTTTCCGTGCTAAATAATATCCAACGGAAATATTTTCTTTTATGTGGATTATCTGGTGCTTTGACTTATATGGCGTATCTTTTCTTTGCGAAGTATACGAATGAATCCGTTGCTTCCTTGTTAGCCTGTATTATCTTAGCAGTCATCAGCCAATTATTTGCTAAAATAGCTAAGGTTCCTAGTACGATTTTTACGATTCCTGGCATTATGCCTATTGTTCCCGGGAGCTTACTTTTCAAAGCCTTTAATTTTTTAGTTGAGGATCAGTACAGCCAGGCTTTATCACTTGGTCTACAGGTGATGCTTGTGGGATTTTCGATTGCGATCGGTTTGATTTTGAACGAATCGATCACCTATGTCCTAAAAAAGAAGAACTATTTTATCTTTAACAAATAAAAAAACCGAAGTGAATCGTTCACTTCGGTTTTTGCAATTATTGATAGACCAGGGTGCGCAGTAATTGATCGACTTCTTCTGCTGCCTTACGTCCTTCACGAATTCCCCAAATAACTAAGCTCGGTCCGCGACGTGCATCACCGGCTACATAAACTTTTTCATTGTTTGTAGCATAGTTTTCATAAACTTCTTTAATGGCAAAAGCCTCTAATAAATTTTTTTCAGCACCGGTAAAGCCCATTGCCAATAAGACAAGATCGGCTTTCACTATTTTTTCCGTACCTTTGATTGGTTGAAATTGGCTATCAACTTGGACCGTTTCAATTGCAGAAACTTTTCCAGTTTCCGCACCGATAAATGTTTTAGTTGAGGTACTGTATACCGTCAACTCAGGATTTTCAACGAGTCCTTCTGCTTGTCCATAACCTAAACGATCAATCATTGAATACTCCGGCCAAGGATTACTTTTTATACGAGTCCCAGGTAATTGCGGTGTAATCTCTAATTGTTTCACTGAGGCCGCACCTTGGCGAATCGCAGAGCCAATACAATCATTCCCAGTATCTCCGCCTCCAATAACCACGACATGTTTTCCAGCCAATGGTTTTTCAGTGACCTTTTTACCATATTTCATGACTTGCTTGGTACACTCTGTTAAATAATCCACTGCTAAATGAATCCCCGTCAATTCACGACCCGGAATTTTCAAATCTCTTGCCACACTAGCACCCGAAGCAAGGATTACACGGTCGTACGCTGACTGTAATTCTTCGGCTGAAATATCGCTACCGATCTCTGTATTAAGTACAAAATGAATCCCAACTTCTTCCATCACATCAATCCGTCGTTGGACGATCGCTTTATCCAATTTCATATTTGGAATACCATACATCAGTAAACCACCCGCCCGATCACTACGTTCATAGACAGTCACTTGATGACCTAGTTGGTTCAAACGCCACGCCGCTGATAATCCTGCAGGACCCGAACCTACGATTGCTACTTTGAAAGCTGTCCGTTCAACGGGTAGTCCCTCTGCTTTGACCCAGTCATTTTCAAATGCTTGATCAATAATAAAACGCTCGTTGTCATGAATCGCCACGCCAGACCCGTTCAATCCTTCAGTACATGATTTTTCACAAGGAGCAGGACAAACACGACCCGTCATTTCTGGTAACGGGTTGGTTTTGACTAAACGATCAAAGGCATTTTTGAAATCTCCTCGATAAACAAAATCATTCCATTCAGGGATCAAGTTGTCATTTGGACAACCTGATACTGCTCGTTTTCCACCATAAAAAATTCCTGTATGACAAAACGGAATACCACAGTTCATACAACGCGCAGCTTGTTCTTTTCTTTCGGCGACACTGAGTGGCGTTTGTAATTCCTCCCAGTCTTGCACCCGTTCGGCGACTGGACGATACGGATTGTCCTTACGCGGATATTTTAAAAAGCCAAATGGATCTGCCATTCTAGCCACGCTCCTTTCCAGCCGGTACCGTTTGCTCACCGATTACGGTCACAAACGCTTTTTCAATTAATTCTGCTCCTGTTAAGCCAGTAGTGGCTAATTTTTCGGTTACGCGAACCATTTCATGGTATTCCCGAGGATAAACTTTGACGAAATGTTTTTGAGCTTCCTCCCAATTATTCAATAATTCTGCTGCTTTCACTGAATCCGTATAAACTAGATGTTTTTCTATCATTTCTTTCAAGATCGTATCTGCTCCCGTCTCACCGACTTTGAAGAGATCAACCATCTCACGATTACACTTCGCAGCAAAACTATCTGTTGGATCATAGACATAAGCGACACCACCCGACATACCGGCAGCAAAATTTCGACCCGTTGCTCCTAAAATTACTGCAACTCCGCCCGTCATATACTCACAACCATGATCACCGACTCCCTCAACAACAACATTAGCACCACTATTACGGACACAAAAACGTTCGCCCGCTTTTCCGCGGAAGTATCCTTCCCCACGATTGGCTCCAAAACAAACAACATTTCCCACGATTGGCGAATTTTCTACATCATAAGCCGCATCTGTCGGTGGAACGATGATTACACGTCCGCCGCTTAGCCCTTTAGCTACATAATCATTGCCTTCTCCGATCAACTTTAGTTCCATCCCTTGAGTGATAAATGACCCAAAACTTTGTCCGGCAATTCCGTGATACGTATAGTTGATTTGACCTGGTGTCAGCGCATAATTACCAAAACGTTCTGCAATCCAGCCACCCATCCGGGCCCCAACTGTTCGATTCACATTATTGATCGAATCCGTCACGGATATGCGTTCACCATTTCTGATTGCTGCCGCCGCAAACTGATCTAACTCTGGCCATTCACGAGCTGCTTTAAATGGATCGTCCATTTTACGTTCGATCCCGATACTCGTCGAAAGGATCCGTGAAAAATCTAATGATTTTGCTTTACCTTTTGCAATAAAACGAGGCTGTAACACTTCCGTATGACCGATCATTTCATCAATACTTCTAAAACCTAATTCAGCCATGATTTCTCTCAAGTCTTCAGCGATAAAAGACATCATATTGATCAAATGTTCTGGTTTTCCAACAAAAAATTTGCGTAACGCCGGATTTTGTGTGGCAACACCTACTGGACAAGTGTTCAAGCTGCAGACACGCATCATGACACAGCCGATTGCGACTAGTGCCAATGATGCAAAGCTATATTCTTCAGCCCCTAATAAAATGGCCATCGCCACATCGCGACCCGTCATCAATTTTCCGTCTGTTTCTAACGTCATCCGTTGACGTAAATTATTCATAGCCAATGTTTGATGAGCTTCGGCCACACCCATTTCCCATGGCAAGCCAGCATCCCGAATCGAATTTCTTGGAGATGCCCCCGTTCCACCGTCGTAGCCTGAAATCACGACAACATCTGCTCCAGCTTTCACCACACCCGTAGCGATTGTGCCGACGCCGGTACTGGAAACTAATTTCACATTGATCTTCGCATACGGATTGATTGCTTTTAAATCGTAGATCAATTGTGCTAAATCCTCGATTGAATAAATATCATGATGCGGTGGCGGTGAAATCAAACGGACTCCTGGTGTCGACCCTCGGATCTCTGCGACCCATGGGAAGACTTTATTACCTGGTAATTGACCACCTTCGCCTGGTTTTGCGCCTTGCGCCATCTTAATTTGTAATTCTTCGGCACTCATCAAATATTCAGCGTTGACGCCAAAACGCCCTGAAGCCACTTGCTTGATTTTACTATTATAGTTTTTACCGTCAGCTTGGACTTTAAATCGTTGACGATTTTCGCCGCCTTCGCCGCTATTTGATTTTGCACCGATCGCATTCATCGCTTCAGCAATGCATTGATGAGCTTCTTCACTCAAGGAACCATAAGACATTGCACCGACTTTGAACCGTTTGACGATTTTGCTTGCTGGTTCTACTTCAGAAAGTTTAACGGCTGAACGGTCTTTTTTAAATTCCCATAAAGCTCGTAGATTGGTTGGTTCATCTAGTGCTTCTTGATTCATCGCTTCTACATAGTGCTTAAATTGTTGATAATCCCCTGAACGAACGGCTTGTTGAAAATTATAGATCGTTTGTGGATTGAATAAGTGGTGCTCCCCATCTGCCTTGTATTGGAAGCTACCACCAGAAGACAACAAATCATTTTGACGTGGACCATAAGCTAAATAGTGTCTTGCTAAATATTCTTCTTCGATTTGTTCTAACGATAAGCCACCGATCCGGCTTGCTGTTCCAGTAAAATATTTTTCGGTCACTGTCTGACTAATTCCCACCACTTCAAATAATTGTGCACCATGGTAGCCCGAAATCGTTGAGATCCCCATCCGGGACATTACTTTTACGATGCCTTTTTCGGCCGCCTTACGATAATTTTCTAACCCATTTTCTAGTTTGAACTCTTTTAATGTCGCATAAGCTCCATAGGGATGGATCCCACTGGCACCATAACCGATCAATGTCGCAAAATGATGGACTTCACAGACTTCTGCTGAATCGACAACGATACTGGCCAGAGCGGCTTTGCCTTTTCGAACCAAGTGATTGTGTAGGCCAGAAACAGCAAGTAGAACCGGCATTGCCATCTGTGTCTTTTGCGGATCTCGATCAGATAGAACCAATAGCGTTGCCCCATCATCGACGGCTGATTCTGCCGTTTTAAACATCTGTTCCAATCCATCTTCTAAGGCATTTGAACGCGTGATCGGATAAAGAGTTGAAATCGTCACCGTCTTTTGATGTTTCGTTTCCAAGTTTGTAATTTTTTGGAATTCTTCCGTACTCAATACAGGACTAGCAATTTTAACCTTTTGACAGTTTTTTTCATCGTCTTGACGAATATCACCATCTCGACCTAAAAACATTTCTGTTCCAATCACTAACTGTTCTCGAATCGCATCAATCGGTGGATTCGTGACTTGAGCAAATTGCTGTTTGAAATAAGTGAATAGTGACTGCGGTTTGTTGCTTAAAACAGCTAAAGGTGAATCATACCCCATCGAAAGTACAGGCTCTTCGCCTTTTTCAGCCATTGGCAATAACGCGCCGCGAATGATTTCATCGTTATAACCATTCAACTTCCACATTCTTTGCAACTCTTTTTTAGACCAATTAGCTTTTGATACATTCGTTTCTGGAAGGTCTGCTAATTCAATTCGATTTTCTGCCAACCATTTGCTATAACTATGAGCTTTCGCATAGCGTTCTTTAACTTCTTGATTTCGATAAAATTTACCGGTAACGGTATCAACAATAATCATATTAGCAGGTCCTAAGACACCTTTTTCGATCACATTTGAAGGGGCGAAATCAACTACACCAGATTCCGAAGCAACTTGAACAAAACCATCTTTAGTAATCGAATAGCGCGACGGGCGTAATCCATTACGATCCAACGTTGCACCAACTATATCCCCATCTGTAAAGCATAATGCAGCCGGTCCATCCCAAGGAGCCATAAAGCTGGCATTGTATTCTTGAAAAGCCGTCAATTCTTCGCCTAAACCAGCCTCTTTTGACCATGCCTCTGGGACCATCATCATCAAAGCATGTGGGATATCACGACCATTTCGGTATAGATATTCCATACAATTTTCTAACTTAGCAGAATCGGAATCTGCTTCATTGTAAACCTCAATACCATGGCTCTTCATCCAATTTTCTGATCCGCGCAACGTATTGATTTCACCATTGTGTGCTAAAAACCGAAATGGTTGCGCACGATCCCAACTAGGAAAGGTATTGGTTGAAAAACGTGAGTGCACCACTGCAATACTTGCTTCGAAGGCTTCATCTTGCAAATCATCGTAAAAAATACCCACTTGATACGCATGAAGCATTCCTTTGTAGACGATCGTCTTAGCAGATAAACTACAGATCGAAACTTCTTCTGCATGATAATTTTTTTCTAGTTTACGTCGTAAGCGATACAATCGATCTTCAAAATCACGATCTGACAAAACATCTAGCGGGCGCTTAATGAATAATTGCACAAAGCTAGGCATGACTTTTTGAGCGCCAGGTCCGCAGTTCTCATATTGAAATGGCACATCGCGTTGCCATAAAACATTATATCCAGCAGCTTCAATCTCAGTTACTAACGCTTGTTGTAGACCTCTTTTTGTTTCTGAATCACTAGGTAGGAAAAACATCCCTACTGCATAGTGGCCTTTAATCGGCAAAACAGCCGCAGCTTTCTTTGCTTCTCGTTGGAAAAACTGGTCTGGAATCGTTGTCAAAATTCCAGCACCATCACCTGTTTCCGGTTCTGCTCCGGTTCCGCCTCGGTGATTCATTCGTTCAAGCATCGTTAGTGCATAGCTGACTAATTGATGCGAGGAATTCCCTTGCATTTGGGCAATGAAGCCCATACCACAAGCATCTTTCTCGAAAGAAGGATCATACATGGTTGGAGCTTTGTAAATTTTTTGTGTCGTCATTACCATCATCCTTTAAATAATTTGACAATTCTCATTTATTTTTAATATACTACCTTTTTTTTAAAAGATAGGCAAGCGTTCTTAGAAATTTTTTTTAATTACCTCCGTTATCTGTTGTTCTTTTTAGTAAAGAAAAATCCAATCAAATGGAAATAATCCGAATTTTTTGGTAAACTTAATCTGATATGCTTCGTTATGAAAGGATGAACATCAATGACACCGAATCGCGAAGATTACTTAAAATTAATATTAGAATTAGGTGGCGACCAAAAAAAAGTAAGCAATAAAAAGATCGTTGCTGGTTTGTCTATTTCTGGAGCTTCTGTCAGTGAAATGATCAATAAGCTAGTCAAAGAAGGTTTGGTTGAACACTCTCCATATCAAGGTGTCCAACTGACAGCTGCTGGACTAGAAAAAGCAAGCACTTTAGTGCGTAAACATCGTTTATGGGAAGTTTTCTTAGTCGATCATCTTGGCTATTCTTGGAACGAAGTCCATGATGAAGCCGAAGTTTTAGAACATGTGACTTCTTCACAAATGGAACAACGTTTGGATGCTTACCTGAGTCATCCAACATTTTGTCCGCATGGTGGGATGATTCCTCAGCAAGGACAAACGGTCCACGAAAAAGGGCGCGAGACATTGGTCAATTATCCTGAAGGATCGACCATCCGCATCGCGCGTGTTTTAGACGAAAAAGAATTATTGGATTACTTGATGGATTTAACAATCGATATCCATGATGTCTATACGATTAAAGCAATCGCTGCTTACGAAGGACCAATTACTTTACAAAATGATCAAAAAGAAGTTTCAATTAGTTATAAAGCAGCTTCAACGATTTTTGTTGATCTTTTATAAACTTATTTTTAGTGACAAGCAGATCCTTAGAGTGATATGCTTGAAAAATTCCTCCCACTACGTCAATGAGCATGTGGGATTTGAACCAATCATCTTTAAAAGAATTTGGAGTGAACGTATATGGAACAAGCAGCATTATTCACCATCTTCGGTGGCACCGGCGATTTAGCGAAGCGCAAACTTTATCCTTCATTATTTCGTCTTTATAAAAAAGGCAGTTTAGCAAAACATTTTGCTGTAATCGGTACAGCTCGTCGGCCATGGAGTGACGATCACTACCGCGAAATCGTACGAGACACGATCAAAGACTTACACCCAACCAAAGAAGAAGCAGAAGAATTCTCTAATCACTTCTACTACCTTTCTCATAACGTGAATGACACAAAACATTATGATCAGTTAAAAGAATTATCTGATCGTTTAGACGAAGAATATCAATTAGAAGGCAATCGTTTGTTTTACTTAGCGATGGCGCCACAATTTTTTGGGACGATCGTCAATCATTTGAAATCTCAAGGGATTCTAACTGAAACGGGTTATAACCGACTGGTGATTGAAAAACCGTTTGGCTTCGACTATGATTCAGCGGATGAATTAAATGAACAAATTCGTAACGTCTTCCCTGAAGAAGCCATTTTCCGAATCGATCATTACCTAGGCAAAGAAATGATCCAAAATATCTCAGTGATCCGTTTTGCCAACAATATTTTTGAATCACTTTGGAACAATCGCTACATTGAAAATATCCAGATCACCTTCTCAGAAGCATTGGGCGTAGAAGACCGTGGCGGCTATTATGAAAATAGTGGTGCACTAAAAGATATGGTCCAAAATCATATCCTACAAGTTGTTTCTTTATTAGCAATGGAAGTCCCAACTTCCTTCTCAAACAAATCATTGCGTGAAGAAAAAGTTAAAGTCTTACAAGCCATTCGTCGTTACGATGAAGAGGAAGTGGCACAAAACTTTGTCCGCGGCCAATATGCGGCCGGCAAATTAGACGATAAGGAGTTTGCTGCCTATCGCGATGAGCCAAATGTAGCTGAAGACTCAACAATGGAAACCTTTGTTGCTGGTAAATTCATGATCGATAATTTCCGTTGGGCCGATGTCCCCTTCTATATCCGCACAGGTAAACGCATGACGGAAAAAGGCACTCGTATCAATATCGTCTTTAAACAAGTGCCGGTCAATGTCTTCAATTTTGAACAAGAAGAGACTGGTGGCAAAGAATTGCCACAAAATATTTTAACCATCTATATCCAACCAACTGAAGGTTTCTCTTTATCATTGAATGGTAAACAAATTGGTCAAGGCTTCAATCCTGAACCGGTAAAATTAGATTTCCGTCAAAGTGAAGAAGTCACAGGTAACAGTCCTGAGGCCTATGAGAAATTATTGCTTGATGCCTTGAATGGTGATGGCACGAACTTCTCCCACTGGGATGAAGTGGCAAATTCATGGGAAATCGTTGATCGAATCCGTAAAGCTTGGGATCAAACAACGCCTGAATTTCCAAACTATGCAGCAGGAACCATGGGGCCTGACTGTGCCTTTGAACTCTTAGCCAAAAATGACCACGAATGGGCATGGCAACCAGATCAATGGTACCGCGAACGTGGAAAATTAGATTAAATAAAAAGACGCTGAGACAAAAGGAAGTTCTACTTTCGTCTCAGCTTTTCATTATTTTTAGTAAAAAAAGACTGTCCCAATAATGGGACAGTCTTTTTGCTTATTCTAAGCCTTCAGCCACTGCTTCAGGATAGTTTTCTTCAACGATATGAGCACATGAGGCACATAATGTTGGTAATTTTTCATCTGATCCAACAGTTGTCCGAACTTGACGACAACGGTCGCACACTTCGCCATCAGCTTTTTCAACTAAGATCGCCACATCTTCAAATTTTACTGCTTCTTCTGGCGCAGCTTCATCTGAGATACTGAATGAGTCTGGTGATACGATCAATAATTGAGCAAGGTCAGCGTCTAACGCAGCTAATATTGTTTTCACTTGTTCATTTGGATAAACTGTTACTTTTGCTTCTAATGATTTACCGATTACTTTTTCATTCCGAGCTTGTTCTAAGGCTTTCAAGACATTATCACGGAAATCCATGAAGGCTTTCCAAGTATCTAATAATTCTGCTTGGTTGGCATATTCTTCATAACTTGGTAATTCAGCTAATTGTACGTATTCCTCTTCTTCTTTCAAATACGTCCAGATTTCTTCAGTCGTATGTGGAATGATTGGCGTTAACAATTTTGTGACAGCCACTGCTACTTGATAGAAAACGGTTTGCATGCAACGACGTTCATAGCTATCTTCTGCTTGGATATAAACAACATCCTTCGCAAAGTCTAGATAGAATGAAGATAAATCTACTGTCAAGAAATTGATGACTGTTTTATAGATTTGAGTGAAATCGTATTTTTCATATCCCTCTTCGCGAATCGTTTTAATCACTTGATTCAAACGTACCAACATATATTTATCGACTGAACGTAATTCATCGTAAGCAACCGCATGTTCAGCTGGTTCAAAATCAGTTGTGTTCGCTAATAAGAAACGCATCGTGTTACGGATTTTACGATAAACTTCTGAAACTTGATTCAAGATATCCATTGATACACGAACATCTGATTCATAATCGACACTGCTGACCCATAGACGTAAGATATCCGCACCCATTTGTTTGATCACTTTATCCGGTACGATCGTGTTGCCTAGTGATTTACTCATTTTGCGGCCTTCACCATCTAATGTAAATCCTTGCGATAGAACGGCTTTATATGGTGCTACACCATTGATTGCCACACTAGTAGTGATACTTGAGTTGAACCAACCACGGTATTGGTCAGAGCCTTCCAGATACATATCTGCTGGGAATGATAAGTTCTCACGTTGACGTAAGACCGCTTCATGAGAAGAACCTGAGTCAAACCAAACATCCATGATATCTGTTTCTTTCGTAAATTCACCATTTGGTGAACTTGGATGCGTGAAACCTTCCGGTAATAAGTCTTTTGCTTCACGTTCAAACCAAACATTTGAACCATGTTCGGCAAATAATTCTGCGACATGTTCGGTTGTTTCTGGTGTAATGATCGCTTCACCATCTTCCCCGTAGAAAATAGGTAAAGGTACGCCCCATGCGCGTTGACGAGAGATGACCCAATCGCCACGATCACGGATCATGTTATACAAACGTGTTTTCCCCCAAGGAATGATCCAATCGACTTTTTCGATTTCGTCTAAAATATCTTGACGGAATTTATCGATCGAAGCAAACCATTGCGGTGTTGCCCGATAAATAACGGGTTTTTTCGTCCGCCAGTCATGTGGGTAACTATGAGTAAAGAAGTCTAATTTCAATAGCGCATCTTTTTCTTTTAGTAGATCCGTGACCATTGGATTGACTTTATCGTAGTAAACACCTTCGAATCCAGGTGCATCAGCGGTCATCACACCACGATCATCGACTGGTGAAATGATGTCATTCCGATATTTTTTCCATGCAAAATAGTCATCTTCCCCATGTCCTGGAGCTGTATGAACTAGACCAGTACCAGCATCTAGAGTTACGTGGTCACCTAAGATCACTAATGATTCACGATCATAAAATGGATGTTGGGCAGTCATGTTTTCAAGCTCTTGTCCCGCGATTTCTTGTAAGACTTTTGGTTCTGTCCATTCCAATTCAGTTGCGACAGTGTCCAATAAATCTTTTGCAACAACAAATTTTCTGCCGTTTGCTTCCACGACTACATAGGTGTAGGCTGGATTCACAGAAATTCCTTGGTTTGCTGGTAATGTCCAAGGTGTCGTTGTCCAAATAATAAACGATGTATCTGTATCTAATAAACCTTTGCCATCTTTAACTTGGAAAGCAACATAGATCGATGGTGATTTCACATCTTTATACTCGATTTCAGCTTCAGCTAGTGAAGATTCACTTGATGGAGACCAGTAAATTGGTTTTAAGCCTTTATAAATGTAGCCTTTTTCTGCCATTTTTCCGAAGACGCGGATTTCAGCTGCTTCATAGTCCGGTGTCAATGTCACATATGGGTTGTTCCATTCGCCGGCGATTCCTAAACGTTTGAAGTCTTCACGTTGTTTATCAACTTGTGACAAGGCATACTCTTCACATTTTTTACGGTATTCAGACATCGTCATTTCTTTACGTTTGATACCTTTATTGGCTAGTACTTGTTCGATTGGTAGTCCATGTGTATCCCAACCAGGAACGTAGGGTGCACGGAAACCTGACATTGATTTTGAACGAACAATAATATCTTTACTGATTTTGTTCAAGGCATGTCCTAAATGGATATTTCCGTTTGCATAAGGAGGGCCATCGTGTAAAACGAAAGTTGGTTTGCCTTCGTTTAATTGTTGACGTTTCTCATAGATTTTATTTTCTTCCCACTCTTTTTCCCATTGTCCCTCGCGATTAGGTAAATTACCACGCATCGGGAAACCAGTTTTCCCTAATTGAAGGGTTTCTTTTGTTTTCATTACCGATCGTCTCCTTTATTTCTTTTTGATTACTACTTTAGACTGTTTTGATTATTCTCAGTAAGAGGTGAGCAGCTGTTTAGGTGGTAATTTTGAAAAAAAAGACAAAAAAACAAGCGCATCCGCAAAGGGACGAGCTTGTCGTGGTACCACCCAAAATTTGAAACATGAAAGTTTCCTCTAGCCATCTTTAACGCAATGATGCGTCAATTGCTACTGAATGTTCGCAATTGATCGATACTAGAGGATCTTTCTAATTAGAGGGTCTTGCCGAACTTACACTACCATCGGCTCGCTTAAAAGAATCTAATCAGCTTTTCTGTTCTAGCTGTTTACTCTTCGTCTGATTTAATCAATTCAGGAATATCAATCGTCAAACCCATATCTTCTTGTGGTTCGTCGATAATGATTGGTTCACTTGAGTCTACTGCATTCACCGTATCATTGTCAAGTTCGTTCGCTAAAACTTCTTTCAAGACTTCATGGCTATCACCAACGTAAGTTGACATCGGTTTTAGGACTTCATCCCAATCCCCACTACGCGCTTGATCTAACTGTGTTTCTAACAATAATAGTAATTTTTGATGGAAGACACGTGTTGATTTCTTCAAATCATTTGTTTCAGTTGCTAGTTGACGGGCTTTTTCAGTCGCATCTGTTAAGATTTCTTTGGCTTTGTCTTCAGCCGTTGTTGTTAATAAGTTAGCTTTTTGCATTGCGTTAGAAACCAATTCATCCGCACGGTTTTGTGCTGATGACACGATGACTTCTGATTCTTTGCTGGCAGAAGATTTTACCTTATCTGCTGTATCTTGTGCAACGACGATTGATTGATTCAAAGCTTCTTTTAATTCGTTGAAATATTCTAGTTTTTCTTCTGAATGTTTTAAAGCTTTTTCTAATTCACGATTTTTTGCGATACTATCTTCATAGTCGCGAACGATCATATCTAAGAAATCATCGACTTCATCTTGATTATATCCACGCATTTTAGTGGAGAAACTTTTATTTTGGATATCTAACGGAGTTAATGCCATTGTTTTGTTCACCTCATAAATTTATTTTCGTAACACACCTAAGCGTAAACGAAATTTCTCTTTTTTTGTTTTTCCTTCTAATCCTTGGATCTGGATTCGTCCATATCCGCGGATAGAAACAACATCTAATAAATCAAGGACATAATCAGGCCGTTCATTGACTGCCCAATTAACTTTGACCTTACTTGCTTCAACTAATTGTTTAGAGCGTTGACGAGAGATATTGTAAACCGTTGAAATAATCGCGTCTAACCGTAGTGACGTCGCCGTCATGGTTTCTTCTTGCCAACTATCCTTCGGTACGATGATCTCCGTATAGGGCTGTTCTTCTAAATGAACGGTTACTCGACCGATTTTTGTGACTTGGTTGATGATGTAACTAGCAGAATCTTTAGCTAAAAAGATTTGCCAACGCTCCCCATCAGAGATGATATCCCCAAAGTAATCACGCTTGATACCGGCACTCATCAATGTTCCTAAAATCTTCCCATGAGAAAGTTCCACAAATTTTTGTGGATACTTGACTTCAATCATAACAAGCTCATAATCTTCGATCGTAGGCTCATAATACTCTGGATAGATCAAACAGCGACAACGCTCAGCATGTTCATACCCGCCGTAAAAAGAAAACTTCAGCTCACTATTTTCACGAACCAATGTTTCTAAAATATACGCTTGCCGAGGATCTAAAAAATTCGTCAAATAAGGTGCGTACTGGCTTTCGACTTGTTCTAGCCAATCACCAACGCTATCAACAAAAGGATGCTCTTCTGGCCTAAAATGTTGATAGAGATTTGTATTCATGTGCACACCTCCTTAATAAATAAGACTAATCAGAATTTTTTGTAAAACCTCCATCGCAATATTCAACGCTATGATTGCTGCCATGACAGAAAAATCAATTCCGCCAAATTGGAGCGGCAACCGTCGAAATAAATCTAAAAATGGTTCACAGATCTTACCTAATAGCTGACCAAGTTTTGATTGATATGCCCCAGGAAACCAAGACATCAGTGCATAAACAACTAAAAGAATTGTATACAGATAAACTAGTCGGCTCAATACATTAAATAGTGTAATTAGTAAACTCAATAAATTTCTCCTTTACATTCCTAACCCATAGATATCTTCATCAACCATCGTGCTTAATGAAGAATTGTTGATTTCATAATTTGTTGGTGTGCACAAAAACATCTCATTACCGACCCGTTTGATGTCTCCATCGATCATGAATACGACACCTGTCAAAAAGTCGACCATCCGGCGAGCTTTCATCTCATCCAGTGATTCAAAGTTGATCAAAACAACTTCCCCTTGTCCGACCCGTTTGGCAATCGAGGTTGCTTCAGAATAAGACTTCGGTTCAATGACAGAGATACGGTCTTTGCCTTTTGTTTCTGTCTTTGGCGTAAATTGTTGTGAACGATTATTGCTAGGTATTGCCACAACTTTTTCATTCTTAGTAACCGGTGTTGTTTCAACTTTTTGTTTGATTATATCAGATCGACGGTTCGTCATCTGAGGTGCAGCAACAGATTGTGCTTGTCTTTGTGGTGTCACCGCTTGTGACTTTTGTGGCGCTACTTGTTTTTGATATGTAGGACGAACTTTCATTCGTTCTTTTTTAGCTGGCGCACTCTGCTTTGGGCGGCTGACCTGCTTCTTTTTTTGTGCAGGGGCTGCTGGTGCGGCAACTTCATGGTGGTACATATCGTCATCAGCATCTAACCCAAAAAAATCAGTGATTTTTGCTAAACTAATTCCCATTAACTTTACCTACCTTCCTTGAATAGTGCTGTCCCAACCCGAACAAAAGTAGCACCTTCTTCAATTGCTAAACTGAAATCTTGGCTCATTCCCATGCTTAACTCTTTACATGGGGCGTATGGCAAGTTTAATTCTTTCATTTGGACTTGAAGCTGTTTCAAGTTTGCAAAAACAGCACGGATCTCTGCTTGTGATGCTTCATAAGGTGCCATCGTCATCAGACCCACGATCGTCAACTTATCAAGCTCGGCTAGCGCTTCAATAAATGCCGGTAGTTCAGCTGGAGTGATCCCTTGCTTAGATTCTTCACCTGAAACATTGACTTCGATAAAACAGTTTATTTGATGCTCTGCACGCTTTTGGATTTCTTGCGCTAAGCGTAAACTGTCTAACGCGTGAAAGTAATCAATTTCATTTATAATCAATTTTACCTTGCGACGCTGTAAATTGCCAATAAGATGCCATTTTACTTGTGGATAATCGGTCAGAGCTTGCTTTTTCTCTAGTAATTTATCTACTCGATTTTCAGCAACATCACCGACACCCAATTTAATCAGTTCTTCTGCTGCATTGGAGTCGACACTCTTGGTTACCGCAACCAATGTTACTGCTTCTGGTTTACGAGAAACAAGAGCACACGACTCCTGAATCTCTTGCTCGATCCTATGCAAGTTTTCAGCGATCATGTGCTCTCCCCCTTTTATTTTCTACGGCGAAAGAATGGTGGTGTATCTAATTCCTCATCTTTGTCAGTTTTTACTTCTTCACGATTAAAGGTTTCAAATTCTTTCTTTTCGATATTATCAAATTGTGGTTCTTCTACGCGAGGACGCACATTTTCTTCCTTACGAATATCCCATTCACCAAAAGCAGATTGGCTTTCAGTAGTACGTGTAGGTTCGATATCTAAATTTTGTTTTTGTGGAACGGATTGGACTTGACTAGCTCGTTGTGTATTGCGAGTAGTCTTACGCTCCTTTTTTGTTGGGTCAATCCCTGTAGCGATAACTGTTACACGAATTTCGTCGCCCAATTCTTCATTGATTGATGTACCTAAGATAATGTTTACATCGCCTGTTGCAGCATTTGCAACGATGTCAGAAGCGTCTTGTGCTTCGAACAATGTCATGTCTAAACCACCAGTGATGTTTAACAATACTTGTTCTGCACCATCGATAGAAGTTTCTAGTAATGGAGAAGAAATAGCTTTCTTCGTTGCTTCAACGACACGTTCTTCACCGCTGGCAACACCGATACCCATCAAGGCAGTTCCTTGATTAGCCATTACTGTCTTCACATCAGCGAAGTCCAAGTTTACGTAACCAGGAGCAGTGATCAAATCAGAGATCCCTTGAACACCTTGACGTAAAACATTATCTGCTTCACGGAATGCTTCAAGCATTGGCGTCTTCTTGTCAACAACTTCTAATAAACGGTTGTTTGAGATGATCAATAATGTATCAACATTTTCTTTTAATAAAGCAATACCTTCTGCCGCAAAACGACCACGTTTTGGTCCTTCAAAGCTGAATGGACGTGTAACAACGCCGACTGTCAAAGCGCCTAAGTCTTTCGCGATTTTCGCTACGACTGGAGCAGCACCCGTACCAGTTCCGCCGCCCATACCGGCAGTGATGAAGACCATATCTGCGCCTTCTAATGCGTCACTGATGAATTGTTCGCTTTCTTCTGCTGATTTTTGACCAACTTCTGGTTGAGATCCAGCACCTAGACCACGTGTATATTTAGGGCCTAATTGGATAACTGTCTCTGCTTTCGAATTTTTTAATGCTTGCACATCAGTATTGGCAGCGATGAATTCCACGCCTTTAACGTTTTCTTCGATCATACGGTTGATGGCATTTCCGCCTCCGCCACCTACACCGATAACTTTAATAACTGCACCTTCGTTAATATTGTTATCTATTGAGAATTCCATATTTTGTATTCCTCCTACGAATTAGTCAAAAATATTAGAGAAGAAGTCTTTGATCTTCCCAGTAACTTTTTCTTCATTTTTTGGTTTTGGTTCTTCTTCATATTCATTTGCTGCTTCATAATCATCGTATACCGGTGTTTTTGAAACAGAAGTTACTTGTTGTGGTGAAGAAGATAAAGTAACTTTTTCGCCCGTTACTGCTGATTTGGCTAAGTGGTAAACATCACTTAAATCAGCCGAGTAGTTCACAATGCTGATCACATTGGTGAAGACTGGATTTCTTAGGCCCATTTGATTTGGTACGTGTAGTTTCACTGTCGTCCCAAAAATTTCTTCTGCTAAATCAACAACGCCTGGTAAACTAGCTGCTCCACCAGTTAAAACGATTCCGCCTGGTAAGTCAAGCGCTTCGATATCATCTAACGCATCTTTCGCCTTACGGAAGATTTGTTCTAAACGAGCTTCGATGATTTCTGATAAATAGCGTTCATCCACTTTGACGGGTTCTGATTTGCCGATCACATCGACTGGGAACTCTTCTTCAGCAGATGTACGGCCAGGATACGCATCGCCATAATTGATTTTCAATGCTTCTGCATTATTGAATGATGTATTCAAAACGATTGAGATATCTTTTGTGACGAATTCGCCACCTTCTTGATCTACATGTGTGAATTTCAATTGTTGATCGTGCATTACAGCTGTCGTGGTTTGACCGCCACCCATGTCGATCACGATCGTACCAAAATCTTTTTCGCCATCAGACAAGGTTGATTCAGTCAAAGCCAATGAAGTGATCACTGTTTCAGCAACAGATAACCCGGCTTTTTCAACACATTTCGTGATGTTGTGGAGGATCGTCTTAGGTCCCGTGAATACTAGGCCAAACATTTCTAGACGAACACCAATCATACCACGAGGATCTTTGATGCCTTCAAATCCATCAACTGTAAATTCTTGTGGCAATAAAGCAACGATTTGTCTTTCAGGAGGAACTGAACGAACCATTGCGGCTGAAGCAACATTACGAACGTCGTCATCCATGATCTCTTTTGAATCATTATTGACAGCAATCATGCCTTGACAAGGTTCAACTTCTAGTAAGTTGGCCGGTAATCCTACGCTGACACTTTTGATTTGAATCCCAGCTTTTTCCTCAGCCTGTCTTACTGCTCGTTGAATCGCGTTGACTGTTTTATCGATATCGACGATAATCCCACGATTGATTCCTTCTGATTTTGCGTTTCCAACACCAATGATATTCATTTGGCTGTCGATATATTCGGCAACAACAACTTTGATCGATGTTGTCCCGATATCAAGACCTACATACATTCCTGCTTTTGCCATGAATGGGATTCCCTCCTATTTTCAGATAAATGCTTTTTCAAGATTTTATGTTTCTCTTGATATCAAGCATGAAATATTATTTTTTGCAAGTAATTCACTGCCTCCAATTTTAACACATATTACCTAGAATGAAAAAGAAGAATCAACACTTTCTTGCAATAAATTTAATCATTGTGCTTCAGTTGTTTCTGATTGATTTGTGGAACTTTGGGTCGTATCGGCTTCTGAAGAATTGTCTTCATAAGGATAACTGTAAATCCCAGCCTCCATATCTACGACCCCTTTGATTCCTTTTTCATTCATTTGTTCAACGACTTGTGGATAATAATTCATTTTTTTCCCTACATCATCGATGCTGACTAAAACCTTGTTGCCATCATTCATTAGGATTTCCAATAACTCTTTATTCTCACTAGTCGGAGCATATTTGATTTGAGAGATCCCTTGCTTGACCTCTTCTGACAGTTTTTTATATTGATCTAATACGTTTAAGATGCGCTTAGAGCTGGTAAAACTTTCTAGGATTGGTAGATTGCCGTTACTTTTTTCAACTTCGATTGGGATCACTTTCCCACTAGAGATGACCGGAGAATATTTCCCATTACTTTCTAAGTAAGCGACTTCAGCATATTCTTTGATCGTGACTGCAAAGTGATTGAAACCGTCGATTCCCACGGTCACATCTTCGATTTGAAGTTCTTGTTTTTTTAAGTGTTTCACATTCGTTTTACGATCAAAGTATTGGCTCCATAAATTCCCACCAATTTTGAAATCGAGTTCTTGTTTGATCGTCTCAGTCGCAACGTGTTCATTGCCTTTGATCGTGACTGCGCCTAAATCTGCTAAAGGCGAAATATAATACAATAGAAAAAGTGCCGGAATCGCAAACAAACCAATCAAGATCGATGAACGTCGAACCAGCAGACGATTGCGCTCATGGCGAATATTGGGTAAACGATCTAAAAACGAGCCATTTCTTGGCCCACTGGGCAACTCTGTTGTTTCTACTTCCGGTGTTTCAGATTCAAGCTCTACCGGCGTTTCTTCTTTGGCGACTGTAGTTTCTTTATCTTCTTTGACTGCCGCTGTTTTTTCTGCTTCTGACTCTGTGGGAAAATCATCAGTAGCACTTTCATCCTCTTTTGATTCTGAAAGAGAATCTTCCGGTTGTCCTTCTTTTTTCTCAAGCGCTTTTTGTTTCATGTATTCCATATTAGCTAATTGCCAAGGTGTGAGCGTCTCTGGCTCTGTTGGTTTTTGGTTTTCGTTTGGTTTTGATTCTTCTGGAAATTCTTTGCGACTAATGATCTTCACCCCCAAAAGTTATTTAACAATATCATTGACTAATGACCATAGGCGTTCCGCTGCATCTGGGATGCCCTCTTGGCGAGATGCCTTAGCCATTGCTTGACGTTTTTCGGCATCATTCATGATTTCATCAACTGCTGCAACAAGATTCTCACCCTTAAGTTCGGCATCAGCGATCATTTTTACTGCCCCAGCATTCACGAGGCTTTGCGCGTTTTTCGTTTGATGGTCGTTCGTCACATAAGGACTAGGAATCAAAATTGCCGGTAGTCCTAAAGCTGTGAATTCCGCGATCGAAGTGGCACCCGCACGTCCAATCAATAGATTAACATTTGCCATAACATCCGTCATGTTTTTGATATACGGTTGAAGCGATACATTAGAGCTCATTTTATCAATATCAAATTTTTCTGTGAGTTCATTGAAATAACGATCCCCCGAAGCGTACAAAACTTGATACTCTTTTTGAGCAAGTTTCGGTAAGGCTTGAATCACCGCTTGGTTGATTTTTAGTGCTCCTTGGCTGCCGCCGAAAATCAAAACAGTCGGAATATCTGACTTAAGTCCGTATTCTGAAAGCACCTCCGATTTACCACTCGTAACGACTTCTTGGGCACGAGGATTTCCAACTAAAACCGTTTTTTCAGCTGAGAAATATTGGGCTGCATCCGGAAAGCAAATCGCTACTCGATCAGCAAATCGACTCAAGAATTTATTGGTGATTCCCGGGACGCTATTTTGTTCATGAACGATCGTCGGAATCTTCATTCTAGTCGCAGCATACACGACCGATCCGGAAACATACCCACCAGTTCCGATCACGACATCGGGTTTGAATTCCCGTAGAATTTCTTTTGAACGTTTGATACTTTCAATGAATAATTTGACCGTCTTCACATTATCAAACGAAAGGCTCCGTTTGAAGCCTTGGATTTTGATTGTCTTAAACGAAATGCCTGTTTCAGGCACGATCTTATTTTCCAAGCCTCGATGGGTTCCTACATATAGGAATTCCGAGTCAGGTTGGATTTTTTGTACGTAGCGGATAAATGCTAAGGCTGGATAGATGTGTCCGCCGGTGCCGCCGCCTGTAACGAGTATTCTCATTTTTTTATTTTCCCTACTTTTCTAATTGCTTGACTGCTTGCATGAATTTATCTCCACGGATCTCAAAGTTCGGGTATTGATCCCAACTTGCATTAGCGGGAGAAAGTAAAATGCTGTCGCCTGCTTCACTTTGTTCGTATGCTAAAGGTACCGCGGTTTCAACATTTGACGTTAAGATGACCGTTTCGATACCCGCACGTTTAGCAGTCTCAGCTAATTTATCTTTTGTTTCACCGAATAAAATGATCGCTTTAATGCCTTCTAATGAAGGAATCAATTCATCAAAGCCATTTCCACGATCCAATCCACCTGCTAATAAAATCAATTTGTCATTATCAAAACCACTCAAAGCCATTTCAGTCGCTAAACTATTGGTTGCTTTAGAGTCATTATAAAACTTGCGGCCTTCGATCGTATCGACATATTGTGTCCGATGAGGCACACCATGGAATGTACTTAATGCTTGGCGGATCGCTTCAGTTGAGACACCTTTTAGTTTTGCTACGACGATCGCAGCTAGCGCATTTTCGATATTATGAGCACCTGGCACGCCTAATTCGTCGGCTGCCATGATTTTTTCTTCTTTATAATAAAGGTCTCCCTCGAATAAGTACGCCCCGTTAGCAACTTTTTCTTTGGTCGAAAAGGGAACGACTTGCGCGCGTGTATTTTTGCTCATGACTTGTAATTCTTCGGAATTCCAATTCAACACTAAATAATTTTCTTCCGTCATATTTTCTTGGATCGCCCATTTAGCAGCCACATAATTTTTACGTGTCTTATGATAATCCAAATGTGCTTCATAGATATTCGTGATCACCGCGATTTGTGGTTTGAAGGCTTCCACCCCCATCAATTGAAAACTTGATAATTCCATCACGATATCATCTTCCGCTTGCGCTTTTGAAGCAACTGCACTGGCCGGAAATCCAATGTTTCCTGCAAGATGGGCCTTGCCTGCTTTTCGCTCTTGATTCAATAATAGACCGATCATGGTCGTTGTTGTCGTCTTGCCATTCGTTCCAGTGATACCAACGATTGGACATTCAGCGACTTGGTAAGCCAACTCCACTTCGGTCAAGATTGGGATATGTAATTCTTCTGCTTTAGCTACCAAGGGATTGTCATATGGGATCCCAGGATTTTTGACCATCAAAGAAAAATCTTCATCGAGCAACTCGATGGGATGGCTGCCAGTGATCACACGGATGCCTTGTTCCAATAAGCCTTGTGCTTCAGGATTTTCTTCAAAAGGTTTTCCGTCGTTGACCGTAACAAGTGCGCCTAAGTCATTTAATAACTCAGCCGCACTATATCCGCTTTTTGCTAATCCTAATACTAATACTTTTTCATTTTCATATGTTTTGATATGTTTCATCTTCTAGTCATCTCCTACAATACGATCAATAAAACAATAATAGAGGCGATTAAGCCAACTAACCAAAAAACGGTATCTACTTTCCATTCAGACCAACCAGACATCTCAAAATGATGATGCAATGGTGACATCTTGAAAACACGTTTACCTGTCATTTTAAATGAAGTCACTTGAATAATCACACTTGCTGTTTCAAAAATATAAACCAAGCCGACTAATAGCAATGTCCATTCTTGATGAAGAACGATCGATACCGCTGCTAATAACCCGCCTAATGCTAAAGAACCCACATCACCCATAAAGATTTTAGCTGGTTTTTTATTGTAAGGGAAGAAGCCGACAAGTCCGCCCATAACTGCTAAGCAGACGATCAAAACCTCATATTGTTGTTGCTTCCATGCGATGATCGCATAAGTCGCAAAAGAGATTGTGCCGAGTCCAGAAACCAGACCATCGATCCCATCAGTCAAATTGACCGCATTAGAGAAACCGACCAACCAAAAGATCACGAATACGCCATAAAAGATACTCAAAGGCAATTCAATTCCAAAGAAATTCAAAGTATTTGGATAACCTTCCATGCGATAAACGACATAGAAGATGATTGCAACAATGACTTGAGCAATAAATTTTTGACTTGAAGTCAAGCCTTCATTTTGTTTTTTCGCTAGCTTGATGAAATCATCTAAGAAACCGATGATCCCATAAAGCAATAATACGAAAACTAAAATCAATAACGACGTTGACATTTGATGCGTCCAAATACTATACCAAAGCGATGTGATCACCGCAGCTGCTAAAAAGCTTAAGCCTCCCATTGTAGGTGTGCCTGCTTTTGAATTATGCCACTTAGGCCCTTCATCACGAATCTCTTGTCCTTGTTTCTTCATTCTAAAATAGCCAATGACAAATGGCATGCTTACGACAGTAATTGCAAAACTACTGGCAAAAGCGATAAATAATTGTGCCGGTTCCATTTTTTTCTCTCCAGTCCTAACCTAAAGTGATTTTCAATTTTTTCTTCCCTATTTCTGCATAAGGAGCAATACTTTGTTTCGTACAATACCCATCGCCCTTGAACGTGACATCGATATCCAATAGATTGGTCAATTTTAAGATATCAGCTTTTGACCAACCACGAACATCTGGCATTTCTTTCGTGCCATCAGTCATCAAGATCAAGTGTTCATTGGCCATGACTTTTTCGCCGGGCTTCGCAGATTGTTTGACGACTTTGTCGCCATCTCCGACTACAACCGCAGTCAAGCCGCGTTTATTCGCATCGGCAGCTGCTTTAGATGTCGAAAGATTGCGATAATCCTCGACTGTTACTTTCGTGTTGCTCTTTGTATCAGCAGAATCAGTTTCTGTGCTGGAGCTATCACTTTGGAAATCCATCGCCCGCGTCAATAATGGGTTGGCGATTTCACCTAAAATCCCCGCTGAGTAATGTTGCGGTTGTTTCATGGTGATATACAAAATGTACTCCGGATCTTCTGACGGAACCATCAACGCGATGGAATAAATATAGTTCGTATCCCCCGTCAAATAGGTGCCATTTTCGGCGATTTGAGCTGTCCCAGTTTTGGCTGAGATATGATAACCCGGTACACTATATTGGTCGTAGGCTGAACCATAATTTTCACTTTCAACTGTATCACGCATATACTCACGGACTTTTTGGGCCGTTTCTGCCGTGATTGGTTCACCGACTACTTCCGGTTTGGTAACAATTTCTTTATTCGTATTAGGATTAGCTACTTTAGAAATATAATGAGGTTGCAACATTTTTCCATCATTTGCTACTGCGGTAAAACCGCGCATCATTTGGAAATTGGTTACTCCAATCGCTTGTCCATAAGAGCTCATCGCTTGGTCGACAATATTAGATGTTGGCAATGAACCCGTAGCTTCCCCTGGCAAGCCAGAGTAGGTGCTCTTACCAAAGCCAAAACGATTAACATATTCTGGCCATTTGTCGCCTAATTTTTCTTCCAATTTCACCATACCGACGTTACTAGACCACGATAAGGCTTGGCGCATCGTTAAGACGCCTTTTTTACCAAAGTCCCAGTCATTGATGGTCGCATCTGCGACTTTTATTTTTCCAGAAACGTAACTTTCATTTTCATTAAAGACGCCTTCATTGACAGCAGCGGACGTGGTGAAGACTTTCATGGTTGAACCAGGCTCGTACGTATCTTCGACTAAGAAGTTTCGCCATGCATCGGATTCACCTAAGCCTTCTTTGGTCTCAGGATTAAAGGTTGGCCGTTGAGACATGGCTAAGATATCCCCTGTTTTTGCTTGCATCAATGTAGCAGTCAATTCAGCTGGTTCAGCTTCGGAATTGACTTTATCCATCAACGTTTCAAGATAGCTTTGCAAGCCGGCATCCAACGTCGTATAGATATCTTCGCCATCAACCGCTTTTTTCTCTTCTGCGACACTCCCTGGAATTGGACGTTGATTTTTATCTTTTTGATAAACGATTTTCCCATCGGTTCCCTTCAAGACATCGTCATACGCGGCTTCGACACCCATCATCCCAACAAGCTCTTCCTTCTTATCTGCTTGCGTATAGCCGATGAAATGGGAAGCAAAATTCCCGTTCGGATACATCCGAGAGGTGTGTTCGGTGAAATATAGCCCTTTAATTTTAGCTTTTTTCATCGCTTCGTCGATATTTTGCTTCGTATCTTCGGAAATATTCTTTCCTTTACTACCGAATTCTACTTGATAGTATTTACTTGTTCCGTCACTATTAAGCCCACCTTTTAGGGTTTTAAGTGCGGTTTTCTTTTTAATGCCTAAATATTGATTCAAGATAGAGGCCAATTTATTAAAATGTTTTTCTTGCGCATATAATTTTGTATCCCCAGAAACATAACTTTCTGATAACACGGCATAGATAGAATACGAAGTCGCATCTTCAGCGATCACTTCTCCATTGCGATCATAGATTGTCCCGCGTTTAGCACTGACGACTTCTTCACCTTTATACAATTCTTGCGTTTTTTCTTTTAATGACGTACCTGCTACATGTCCACCGGCCACGACATAGATCATTCGAACGGCAAACAAAAAGAACAACCCAATACTCGTAGCAAACAAAATAACGCCTACTTTTTTGCGATTGTTCATCGGAGTCAAATTCTTTTTACGGATTTTTCTTTTTAGCTTTTTAAAGCTCATTTACTTCACTTTCCTTAAATTAGCGTCATTGATCGAAAGCCCCGCTTTTTCAGCAACTTCTTTCAAACGATCAGAACGAGACAACTCGCTTTTTTCTTGTTGCAGTTGAGTGGCTGTTTTCCCTTTTGCATCAATGTCCGTTTGGATACTCGTAATTTCATTTTGTGTCTTACTGATATCATTGCGGTAGTTGACCATCGTGATTGACAATGCGATCACCATCACCAAAAAAGCAACGACTGCTAGTTTTTCGACTTTTGAAATACGTTTTAGTCGATCTCCCGGAGAAACGAAGACTTCAAAAGAATCCGGTGTTTGTTGGACTTCTTCTAGTTTAGGATCAAACTTAGGATCAAATTGATAATTTTGCTCGTTCTTTAGTTCTGCCATTAATCTGATCCTTTCTTCACTTTCTCGGCGATTCGTAATTTCGCGCTACGTGCACGATTATTTTCTTCTAACTCTTCTTTAGAAGCCGTGATTGGCTTACGATTGACTAATTTTAAAATGGGTTGGAATTCTTCAGGTACGATCGGTAAGCCTGGCGGCATATCCTTGGGTGTACTGAATTCCTTGAACATTGTTTTAACGATCCGATCTTCCAATGAGTGGAACGTGATCACACTGACTCTACCGCCGACTGCAATTAGCTCGATGGCTTGTTCTAATGAACTTTCGATTGCGCCTAGTTCATCGTTGACGGCGATCCGGATCGCTTGGAAAACACGTTTTGCAGGATGACCACCTTTACGACGGGCCGGAGCCGGAATCGCTTCTTTGATGATTTCGACTAATTCCCCGGTTGTTTCGATCGGTTTATCTGCTCGATGGCGTTCGATCAAACGAGCGATTTGTTTAGAGAATTTCTCTTCACCATAGCGAAAGAAAATTTTCACTAGGTCATGATAGGAATAATCATTGACGACTTGATACGCACTTAAAGGTGCTGATTGATCCATCCGCATATCTAGCGGTGCATCTTGATGGTAACTGAACCCACGTTGTGCTTCATCGAGTTGGGGGGATGACACGCCTAAATCATATAAAATCCCATCAACTTCGGTTACGCCTAATTGATTCAACGCACTCTTGAGTTCTCTAAAATTCGCCTTAACAAATGTTACTTGCCCTTTGGCAACGTAATCTGCTAAACGAATTTTTGCATTATCGATTGCTTTTTGATCTTGATCAAAAGCATATAAGTGTCCTTTTGTCTCCAACTGGCTCAACAAGTATTCACTGTGTCCAGCGCCGCCTAATGTACAATCAACATAAATTCCGTTTGGTTTGATTGCTAGACCATCAACTGTCTCGTGGAGCAAAACGGTTGTATGTTGAAAGTCTGTCATGATTAATCCTCTTCTCTAAAATCCAAAATCGATCATTGTCTCTGCAATGTCATCAAAGCTTGCTTCTGTTTCTTTCGTAAAGTCATTCCAACGGGCTTGATCCCAGATCTCGATCCGATTAGCCACGCCGATAATGACACATTCTTTTTCTAAAGATGCATGGGTGCGCAATGATGCAGGGATATTGATTCGTCCTTGCTTATCAAGCTCACACTCAGTAGCAGCGGAATAAAAGAAACGAACAAAGGTCCGCGCATCCTTCTTAGAAAGCGGCATCTCATTCAACTTGGTTTCTAATTGATTCCATTCAGTCAAAGGGTATCCAAACAAGCAGCCATCCATACCGCGGGTAACCACAAACTTTTCACCTAGTTGTTCACGTAATTTTACTGGCACGATCAAACGCCCTTTTGCGTCGATATTGTGCTGGAACTCGCCCATGAACATCTAGACTACACCCCTTCCCCACTACATGAGTTTAGTCTACCACAATCACCCACAATCTACCACACTTTGTAAAAAACAAAAATAACACTTTATTGACCTTTACTAACCATATTATGATTTCAATCACCGCAAAAGTAATTTGCAGTTTTTAAAAAGTTTTTATTGTTTAAAAAAAGCTTAAAATACTGACGATTATCAACAGAAAATACATCAAGATCGACAACAAGAATGTCATGCGCCAAAACATCTTGAAAAAACGTCCATACATGATTTCACGGTAACGATAAGCTTGGAAAACAACAACGCCGATCCCTAATAATAAAATCGTTAACAAAAAGTAAGGTAAAATCGAAAATGTACTAAAACTTTTTGAGATTTCGTGCATCCCAACAATCAAAAAGGGCACGGTGATATCAGGCGTTTTTATATTGAAACGTTGTTTTAATTTAAATAGATTGACGATATAATCGGATGCTAAAAAAACGATGATTGGAAAAAAATACCATAAGATTAAAATCGGTGAAAAAGTTGCCAAAAGAAACAGTCCTTCCTCTTCAAATTACTACTGTTCACTATACTGTATTCGCGTTACATTCGTGTTGCATTTCATTTAAAAATATAAAGGATTTAGCAAGTTTTAACAATTGAAAGTTGCGGATTCGTTAAAAAAAGATTGTTTAGTCTTTTTTAAAAGTTTTTCTCTCTAATTTGCGGAGTGAAGAAAAATAGAGTATGATGAATTTGAAATTTTTTGAGGATGGTGACACCATGAGTGAGAAAAAATCCACGAGTACTTTTTCTAAAGTAACGAAGATCGTTATTTGGACGATGTTGATATTGACCATCGGTTCATTGATTTTAAGCAGCATCATCAGCTTGATGTAAAAACAACCGTTGAGACAGCGCCATTGGGCGTTCGAACAGTTAGCAAAAGGGTTCGTCGCTAGATGCTTCGATGAGTCTAGTTTTTACGAACTGACTGACGAATCTGATTTTAACCACTATTTATTTGCAAAAAGAATCTAGGACAAAAGTAGAAAATCCTTTTGTCCTAGATTCTATTTTTTTGCTAATTGTAAAAGTTCTTTGGCATGTTGAACGGTTAACTCTGTGATCTCTGTCCCAGCTAACATCCGAGCGATTTCTTTGGTTCGCTCAGTTTCTGATAGTTCTTCGACCTTCGTGATCGTCCGACCGTCAATGACCTCTTTACGAATAAAGAGTTGGTGATCGGCTTTGGCTGCCACTTGTGGCAAATGCGTGATGCATAATGCTTGCGAATTTTTACCGATTTGGTAGATTTTATCCGCAATCGCTTGCGCCACTCGGCCACTGACCCCAGTATCTACTTCATCAAAAACGATACTGGTCAAATCTTGTGTTTTTGAAAAAATCGTCTTCAAGGCCAACATCACCCGTGAGATCTCTCCCCCTGAAGCCACTTTAACTAACGGTTTTAATGGTTCTCCTGGATTCGTGGTGATATAAAATTCTACTTCGTCGATCCCCTCAGCTGAAAAACGAATCGGTTTAAATCTGACTTCAAAACGAGCGTTTTCCATATAGAGATCCTTTAGTTCATGTTGGATCGCGGTCTCTAGTTTTTTGGCCATCGTCATTCTAGCTGCTTGCAGTTTTTCGGCCAATAATTGTAAAGCCGCTTCTTTTTCAGCCAATTCTTTTTCTAACTTTTCCAATTTATCACCCGAAAAATCAGAATCCAATAATTCCTGACTGATTTGATCGTAATACTGCAAGATTTTTTCGATCGAATCACCATATTTGCGTTTCAACTGATGGATCAATTCTAAACGCTCATTGACTTGATCCAAGCGCTCTTCATCTAATTCAAGTAAGTCTAATTGCCGTCCGATCTCACTGACTGCGTCTTGCAATAAGTAATAGGCACTGTGGACATTGTCCGAAATATTCTCAAAATCTTTATCTAAAGAAGCAATCGTCTGAAGCTCTTGGCTAGCTGAACCGATGGCATCTAGTGCGTTGGTTTCTTCATTGGTCATCGCTTGATAGCTATACGAAAAACTATCGACGATTTTTTGATAATTCGTCAATTTGTCCCGTTCTTCGATCAAACGATCTTCTTCCCCTAATACAAGTTCTGCGCTACCGATTTCCTCTTGCTGAAATTTCAACATATCAATCCGTTGGACAAAGGTTTGTTCATTTTGTTTGAATTTTTTCACTTGATTAGCTAACGTTTGATACGTTTGGTACGCCGTCTTGTAAGTGGCTTTGACCGTTTGAAATTTCGCATCGCCGAAACTATCCAATAAGCGTAAATGCGATTCAGGATGCATCAATTCTTGATGGTCGTTCTGGCCTTGGATATCAACCAAGTACTGACCGATCCGACGCAGATTGGCTAAGGTAACGATTCGGCCATTTACCCGTGAAACACTTTTACCAGAAAGATTCAGATCTCTTTGGACGATCAAACCAGCTTCATCGACTTCAATTCCTAATTCCTCTAGCAAAAACTTGAACTCAGGTTGTTCTGGTTGGTCAAACAAACCTTCCACGAGACATTTTTCACTGCCTTGACGAATATATTCCATCGAAGAACGTGCGCCTGCAAGAAGACTGACCGCATCGATAATAATCGATTTGCCGGCACCTGTTTCTCCCGTCAAAGCAGTCATGCCATCAGTAAAACCTAAATGCAAGGAAGAAATGATCGCAAAATTTTTAATGGTCAGTTCTTGTAACATGTTTCGTTCCCCTTATCTTACTAATGTATTTGCTGACTGAAATGAAGGATCTGCGTTTATTCCAGCAAGCTATTTATTTTGACTCTTTGCCAAGATCTCATGACGAATCCAGTCCGCATCCTCTTCAGTCCGCGCGATCATCAAAACACCATCGTCATCATTCATAGTCGTAAACAATACTTTAGAAAATTGTTTTTCTAATAAGTTGGCACAAGCCGAAGCATTCCCTGGCAACGTCTTTACATTGATGAATTTTTCCATTTGATCGACAGAAATCACGGCATCTTTTAACAGATCGGTCAATTTTTCATTCACATCTTCTGGTTCTTTGCGGGGCATGCTGTAACGATAGCCGCCGTTTTGTGCCGGTACTTTGATCAACTTCATCTCTTTGATGTCACGAGAGATCGTTGCTTGCGTAACAGTTACGTCTTGTTGCGCCAAGATTTCAACAAAATCTTCTTGTTTTTTTACATCGTATTCACTGAGTAATTCCGTGATCAGCCGATGACGTTCTTGCTTTCTCATCCCTTCTCCTCCCGTACTCCTATTTATCTAAGCGTTGATGAGCATTTGCGACCACAGCTTCCAAACTGATCGCTGGATTCAATTCACCTGTTTCAGGCACCTTTTTAAGATGGGCAAGAAACTCGATATTTCCTTCGCCACCTGTGATCGGTGAAAAAGTCAATTCTTGCACATCAAATCCATGGGCAGTAGCAAAATCAGTGATTTCTTTCAACACCATCAAGTGGGTCTTCGGATCCCTAATGATTCCTTTTTTTCCAACATATTCTTTTCCGGCTTCAAATTGCGGTTTGATCAAGGCCACGACATCGCCATCATCGGTCAAGATCTCATGTAATGGCGGTAAAATCAATTTCAATGAAATGAATGACACATCGATCGTTGCGAAGTTGGGCTGTCCATGTTCAAAATCTGCTAATTTTGAATACCGAAAATTCGTCCGTTCCATCACGATGACCCGTTCGTCTTGCCGTAATTTCCAGGCCAATTGATTGTAGCCAACATCTAGCGCATAGCTTAGGGTCGCACCATTTTGTAAAGCGACATCGGTAAAGCCACCCGTTGAAGATCCAATATCTAGTAAGATTTTTTGATCGATCGAAAGATCAAATTCTTTCAACGCTTTTTCTAACTTCAAACCGCCGCGTGAGACATACGCCAAACTTTGGCCTTTGATTTGCAAGACTGTTTCGATTGAGATTTTTTCACCTGGTTTGTCTAAGCGTTCATTCTTTGCATCGTAAACCAGCCCAGCCATGACAGCACGTTTGGCTTTTTCTCGGGTTTCGAATAGTCCTTGATTAAACGCTAAAACATCGACACGTTCTTTTTTCATCGTCTTCTCCTAATTGATAGATTGCTCTCTATCTGACTCTTTTTCTTCTAGCGTTATGACGGATCATAACGTAAATAATGCTAATAATTCTTGAAATACTTGTGGTTGAAATCCGGCTGCTTTAGTTAGTTGTTCGATTGTCGCTTGGGCTTGGGCCAATTCTTGTTCCAACGCGTCTTTAGCACCAGCGACACTCAACAAGGCTGGGTAAGTACTTTTAGCTGATTTTTCATCTTGTCCGACTTGTTTGCCTAAGGCTTCGGTCGTTCCGACCACATCCAATAGATCATCACGAATTTGAAAAGCCAAACCAATATGTCCACCTAGTTTTTCTAACAAAGTAAGAACATATGCTGGTTGTTGCGCTAAGATTCCTCCAGCCACAAACGCATACGTCAATAACGCCCCGGTCTTGCCACGATGGATAGCTTTCAATTCGCCTAGCGAGACTTGCTGATGTTCTGCTGCCATATCGCCAGCTTGCCCAGCTACCATCCCACCGATCCCAGCCGCTTTGGCTAATAATTGAATCAATAATACATTTTCGGTTGGCTCCAACGTCGTTTCACTGATCAATTGAAAAGCACCGGTCAATAGTCCATCCCCAGCTAAAATCGCTAACGCTTCACCAAAAACTTTATGATTCGTTGGTTTGCCTCGACGTAAATCATCATCGTCCATCGCTGGTAGATCGTCATGGATCAAGGAATACGTATGGATCATCTCTAATGCCCCAGCCGTTTGATAAACCGGCGCGTTCAAAGTTTTTTGAAAGGCTTGAACTGTCGCTAAGACGATCAGCGGACGAATTCGTTTGCCACCAGCTTCGATCGAATACAGCATACTTTTTTTCAAGTCTTCCTGCGTTGTATATTGCGTGATGAAATCGGTCATCTCTTGTTCGACTTTTGGCAATTCTTGGGCTGAAAGCTGCTGCAACATCTAAGCTTCCTCCTCACCAGCAAATGGTACTTCTTCGTCTTCACTCATCATTTTAGTCAATGTTTTTTCTGCTTTCGTCAACGTATCTTGGCATTGTTTGCTCAAGACCATGCCTTTTTGAAAAGCATCTAAAGCTTCTTCCAACGGGACATCGCCACGTTCTAATTGGGTCACGATCGCTTCTAATTGAGCAATCGATTCTTCAAAGGTCATCTTGTTTTCCATTATTCTTTCACCTCATCAATTTCTAAAATGGCTGCTTTCACGTTCCCATCCACAAAATGGATCGTTATATCTGATTCTTTCAAGTCTTTGACTGTCCGAATCACGTGATCTTCTTGGGTGGTGTACGTAAATCCACGTCCCATCGTTTTCAATGGACTCAAAAGATCCAAAGAAGTAATGGCTTGTTGGACTCTTCGCTGTTGCATCTCTAGATACGCTTGCATTTGCTGTTGCAACCGTTCTTGCAGATACGTTTGTTGTTGTTGTGCTTGTTTGACCCGACTGATAGGGTTGGCTTGGGCTAGACGGGTATGATATTGTGCTAATCCGCGTTCCCGTTGATTTACCAGCACCGTCATGTTTTGTTGCAGACGTTGCGTCAATCGATCTAATTGCACACTTTGTGCTTCGTACAAGCGATTCGGTTGCCTAAAAATATAGGATTTTTGCAAGCGGTCAAAACGTTCTTTTTTGCGTTGCAATTGATGCAAGAAAGCTTGTTCCAAACGCGCTTGCTTTTCTTTGATCCGTAAAATCTCTTCTGATAAGACCGGAACGGCTAACTCAGCGGCCGCAGTTGGCGTAGCTGCTCGCATATCCGCAACGAGATCCGCAATCGTCGTGTCCGTTTCATGTCCGACAGATGAAATGATCGGAATCGGTGAAGCGGCGATTGCACGCGCCACGACTTCTTCATTGAAAGGCCATAGATCCTCGATCGAACCTCCACCACGACCAATGATCATCGTATCAAAGTCCATTGTTTCAGCTTTTTTGATATTTTTGACAATATCTCCAGCCGCTTTATCCCCTTGGACCAATGTCGGAAATAAGACTAATTGCGCAATCGGGTAACGCCGTTTGACCGTCGTTATGATATCCCGGATCACCGCGCCACTTGGGCTCGTGATCACTGCGATGCGTTTGGGATAACGAGGCAACGCTTTTTTGGGCTGCGAGAACAGTCCTTCTTTTTCCAACTTTTCACGCAGTTCAGCTAATGCTTGATATAACGCCCCGACACCGTCAGGTTCCATGTGATCAATGTAGATTTGATACATCCCACTGGCTTCGTATAACGCCACACGACCAACCACTAACACTTTCATGCCTTCTTTCGGCGCGAATTTCAATTTTTGAAAAGCTCCTTTGAACATGATCGCATTGATTTTTGAACGTTCATCTTTCAAGCTGAAATATTGATGATTGTTTGGCCGCATCCGAAAGTTGGAGATTTCTCCGGTCAAATAGACCCGCTCTAAATACGGGTCTACGTCGAATTTTCGTTTGATATATTTATTCAAAGCACTGATTGTTAAATACTCTTGTGCCATCTGAACACCTCTTTGCTATTCGTGATCCAGTACTTGTCGTTCACAACATTCGACTGTTTGTTGCATCAACATCGTGATCGTCATCGGACCAACACCGCCAGGAACCGGTGTGATATGACTCGCGATCGGTTCAACTTCATCGAATTTCACATCACCGATCAATTTACCTTCTGCGTTACGGTTCATCCCGACATCAATCACGACCGCACCCGGTTTGACAAATTCTTTCGTCACAAAATGACCTCTGCCGATCGCTACGACTAAAATGTCGGCTTCGCTTGCTACAGCCGGTAGATCAAGCGTTTTCGAATGCGCCATCGTGACGGTTGCATCCGCAGCTAAAAGTAGCATTCCCATCGGTTTACCAACGATATTGCTTCGACCAATCACCACCGCTTTTTTACCAGCTAATGGGATATCATAAGCTTCAAACATTTTCATGATGCCATAAGGTGTACAAGGAATCGTTTGTGGCATACCGGCAAAAAGACGACCGATGTTCAGCGGATGAAACCCATCAACATCTTTTGCTGGATCGATTGCTAATAGAATATGGTCTTCATTGATATGATCGGGTAATGGTAATTGGACCAAAATGCCATGGAATTCTGTTGATTGATTGAAAAATTCGATTTCTTTGATTAATTCGGCTTCCGTGATCGTCGCTGGGTAGCGTTTGACTGCTGAATGGATACCGATTTTTTTAGCCACACGCTCTTTGTTGCGAACGTAAATCTGGCTGGCGGGGTTTTCACCGACTAATAACACGACCAAGCCTGGATGGATGCCTCGTTTTGCTAATTCTTCAATCCGAGTAGCCGTTTCTTGCTGCAAGTTTTCTGCTAATTCTTTACCATTAATAAGTTGTGCCACGTTCAAGCCCCGCTTCTTTTTATATAGTTTAAAATAAAGCTGGGAAAAATAGCTAAAATTAGCTATTTGCCCCAGCTTCATCGATCTCTTTCATTACATTCGATAAGATCCCATTAACGAACTTTCTTGATTGGTCATCACTGAAAGTTTTGGCTAATTCGATTGCTTCATTCAAAACAACGCGATTGGGTACTTGTTGGTTGTATAACATTTCGTAGATACCTAAACGCAACAAGATCAAATCCATTTTTGCGATCCGTTTGATCGACCAATTCGAACGCAAATGGTTTTGGATGATTTCATCTAATTCCGCTTGGTGTTCGACAACGCCGCCAACTAATTCATCTAGATAAACTGGAACAAACTCTTCTTCGTCTTCACTGACAAACTCTTGTTGATCAATGCTCAAAGCATGGTTGATCGCATCTTTTTTTGTTAATTCTTGATTGAAATCTAACGGGAATAAAGCTTGTAATGCTTTTTCGCGGATTTCATGACGTGACAATTCTTTACTCATTATTTTCCTCTTCATCATTAAATAGTTCTTGTAGGGTCGGTTGCTCTAATTTTTCAGCGACAACGCCAACAACATGGATATTTACTTCGCTCAATGCAACATCTGTCATGAATAAAACTTGTTGTTTGACACGTTCTTGCATTGCCATAGCTACTTTCGGTACCGAAATGCCATAGTCAAAGTAAGAATAGATATCGACTTTCAAGCCGTCTTCATCATTTTTAAGGTAGACACCTTTACCGTGAGCAGCTTTGCCTAGCAATTTACTAACGTTGTTTGCTAACGTTCCACGCATGCCATAGACACCGTCAACTTTTGAAGCTGCGATTCCGATAATGACTTCGATCACTTCTGGTGCAATGATGATCTCGCCAAGTTCAGGAGTTGCACCTAAAACCAAATTATTTTCATCTGCCATCTTACTCTCTCCTTATTCCTTCAAGTGTAATTATTTTTTCTAATCGAAAAAATAAGTCTGATGTTCTCACATCATATTGTATCACGAACCAAGGCTCTTTAGGCGCGAGAAACGTAACTTCCGTCTTGCGTATTTACGATTAATTTATCACCTTGGTTAACGAAAAATGGTACGTTGACTGTGATACCTGTTTCCATCACTGCTGGTTTTGAGCCACCAGAAGAAGTATCGCCTTTGATATTTGGATCGGTTTCAGCCACTTCTAAGACGACTGTGTTTGGTAGATCAACGCCCAATACTTCGGAACCATACATAATTACGGTCAATTCTGTATTTTCTAACACATAACGCATCTCATCTGCCACTTGTTCTTTCGGCATTTCGATTTGCTCGTAGCTATTCATATCCATATAGACGTAGTTGTCACCTTCGTCATAAAGATATTGCATTTTTTTATTATCGATTTGCGCTTTCGCCACTTTTTCACCGGCACGGAAAGTTTTTTCTTGAACCGCTCCAGTACGCAAATTTTTCAGTTTTGAACGTACGAAGGCTGCACCTTTTCCTGGTTTTACATGTTGAAACTCAACGACACGCCAAATGCCGCCATCAAATTCAATCGTCAAGCCAGTTTTAAAATCGTTTACTGAAATCATGATACTTCCTCCTCAATTACTTTAAAGGGATCTATTTAAAATAGATGCTACACCATATTCTTTCAAATATAGTCACTATGTTTACTCTATAAAAAAATAAATAGAGTAAAACCTATGCCAATCTTTGCAGATTTGGTTCTAGTTTATCATTTCTTCTTTACTTACGCTACCACTACTCTGTGTGAACTACAAAATGATGAGTTCCTTTGGTGATTGGGTTAAAATTCGATTGCCTTCTGCTAAAATCAGCAAGTCATCTTCGATTCGAACACCGCCAAGACCGGCAATGTAGATCCCAGGTTCATCCGTGATGACATTTCCGATCATCAATTCCTCGTCATTGCTACGACTGATATTCGGACCTTCATGGATTTCCATTCCGATTCCATGACCTGTTGAATGTCCAAATGCCTCACCATAACCGGCTTGCGTGATAAAATCACGGGCTACTGCATCGAGTTGTGCTCCGGTCACGCCGGCTCTAGCTACATCGATCACCTTTTGCTGTGCTTCATATACGATTTGATAAATAGCTTTCATTTCTTGTCCCGGATCACCGATTGCAAAGGTTCGCGTGATGTCAGAAACATAGCCTTGATATACACAGCCAAAATCTAAAGTCACCATGTCTCCTTGTTCGATCACTTTTTCGCTTGCCACGCCATGCGGTAGTGCAGAACGGGCACCGCTCGCCACGATTGTTTCAAAAGAGGTTCCCGAAGCACCTAATGAACGCATGAAGAAATCTAGTTGGTTGGCTACCTCGATTTCTGTCATACCCGGTCGGATCATTTTTAATACATGTTCGAATCCTTCATCTGCAATTGCGCAGGCTTTCTCAATGATCGCAATCTCTGCATCATCTTTTTGTTCCCGTAAAGATTCGATCAAGCCACTCGCCGGAGCCAATTCAGCATCGATCACTTCTTCAAATACAGAATACTCTGCCACGGTCAAAAAGGCATCCTCAAAACCTAAAACACTGATGTGCTGTGTTTCAACTAATTTAATGATTTCACCGACGAGATCGCCTTGGTGCTGTAAAATCGTCATGCCTTGTGTTTGGTTGTTGGCTTGCTCCATATAACGGAAATCCGTAATGAAGTAGGCCTGTTCTTGTGTAATGACTGCTATCCCGGCGGTACCAGTGAAATTTGTCAAATAGCGTAAATTCGCTGGACTCGTCACCAAGTAGGCATCGATCATGTCTTCTGCCATTAATGTACGTAATTTTTCAATTCGTCTTATCATTCTTATCACCCACCGTTTATTATAGCAAAGACTTGGAAAAAGCAGAACGAACAAGGCTAGAAAATCATGAATAAAAAAGAAGCTAGGGCCAAAGTTAAAAAATTTGGCCTTAGCTTCTTTGGTTATCTGTCGATCAAGTCATTTTTAAAATGATATTAACAAATGTCAAGCTAGATAAAACAGTTTCATCAAAAAGTTTCGCACATGTGAAACGTAGCAAAATACTATCATATCAACGTTTATCTAATTGAAAGCGGCTAAATTATTTTTTAAAACCGTTTTCTTAGGCGTCCCTGTTAATAACTTTCTTATTTATACAGATCTGCGCGTAATTTTATTTCGTTTTTAGACCAATCAACAGTTGCTAAACGATACGGTGCAGTATTACTCACGGTAAATGTATGGTTAGCCGGTACATTGATTTTATTCATCCGTGCGTTTCCTTTGGCCAAATAGCCCGTTCCCATCTTCAGCATGTCTTTCAAATTCAAGTTACTACCAGAATACTCTTTCACCGTACCAAAATTATTGGTAATAGAAGACAAACGCGGTTTGACTGTTTTACGTTTCATCAAGCGGATGATATCTTCTTGGCGTTCAAAAACATCCAACTGTCCATCCTCATCGATCTGATAACTGATATAGGCATCGACCTCAGCTAATGACAAACGCTGCGCGCCTTTGGTAAAATGCTGATTGTTTTTTTGTGCGACGAAATCTTTGTAGATCGTTACCGGCAACTTGCCATCAGCTTCCAGTCCCGCTTCTTTGATTGCCAGTAGACTATCTGCTTTTTTCAACACTAAATATTTTTTTACTTCTATAGAAAAGGCGACGGAAAAATAGGCTAAAAATTTTTCGATCGGTACTTGCGTATAAAGTTCTCCCAGAGTCACATTTTTGATTTTTATTTCGGGTGAAACCCGCAGCAAACTGTTTATGCCGCTACTCAAATCATAAACAAAAAAGCTAGAGTTCTTTTGATCATCAAATACAAATAATACTTTCATCCTCATCTTCCTCTCTCCTTCTTATCATACCGCAACATTGAATTAGAAACATCCGACAAAAGACTGAGCCGATAAATAGTTCTCCCCGATTCCAAACAGTGATACAATAGGTGGGCAGATGTTTAGAAAACAGACTTTCTTAGCGAATCTACTTAATTTAAAATCAAGAAAGGATCATAGAATGAATACGATTAGTTACGTTGTCTTGGCGATGTTGGTCCGTTCGCCACTAACTGGTTACGAATTAAAACGCTTTTTGAATCTTTTTTGGGAAGCCCATCACAGCCAGATCTATCCAACTTTAAAAGAATTACGCAAACAAGAATTGATCGAGATCGTCGATATTCCCGATGGTAAGCGAAAAATCTATGACATCACTCCAGCTGGAAAAAAAATCGTTAAAGAATGGGTCTTCTCTCCTAGTCACGCCCCTTCGCAAAAAGATGAGTTTCTAGCCAAAGTCTTTACAATGTCCGCCCTTGATCGTGACACCGCTAAATTTTTGATCATGGAACGGCAACAATACTTTCATGAACAATTAAATGAATACTCCGACGTCCTAAAAACACTCGACGAGCTATCAGCACTTGAGCGACGGAAAAATTTCGGTCGCGAGTTGATTTTAGAGCGCAAGATTCGATTATGTAAAGAAGAGTTGAACTGGTGCACGTGGGCCGAAGAAAAAATTGAAACATATTTTGCAGAATAACTCGTTTGAAGCAAGTCTTTTGAGACTTGTTTCTTTTTTTCTGAAATTTTATGTAAAAAGTTTTATGTAAATATTGACATAAAATCATTTTATCAGTAGACTATAGAACGGAAAGTGGTGACATAATGGAAAATTTAAATGAAAACTCAGTTACAGAAAAGGAAAATGGCAAGGCCGCTTACGTTGTCGCCTTCGCCTGCATGATCGCCTTTATGGGGATCGGTTTGGTGGATCCAATTTTAAATTCGATCGCTAAATCATTACAAGCAACACCGGCACAAACAACCCTATTATTCACAAGTTATATGATGGTTACTGGTATTGTTATGTTGTTTACAGGTTTTGTGTCAAGTCGTATCGGAACAAAGAAAACGTTGATGTTAGGTCTAGTAATTATTATTTTATTTGCTCTTTTTGCTGGTTTATCCAACACGATCAACGCCTTGATTTATTTCCGTGCTGGCTGGGGCCTTGGAAATGCATTGTTCATTTCAACAGCTCTTTCAGCAATCGTCAGTGTTTTAGTAGGACAAACAGAAAAATCGATCATGCTTTATGAAGCAGCGATGGGTCTTGGGATGTCTATCGGACCGCTAGTCGGCGGCTCACTGGGTTCAATCTCTTGGCGCTTACCTTTTGCAGGCGTATCCGTTTTGATGTTCATTTCATTCTTATCGATCTTTATCATGTTCAAAGAACCAAAAGGCAAAACTGAAAAAGTTGCTTTCTTCGCTGGAGCTAAAGCATTGAAAAACCACAAGTTACGTTCTGTTGGTTTGATCGCCTTGCTTTATAACTTTGGCTTCTTCACATTATTAGCTTACGCACCATTCTTGATGCCGAATTTCTCAGAAATGCAAATCGGTTTGACTTTCTTTGGTTGGGGTATCTTACTAGCAATCTCATCGATTTTCTTAGCCACACGTTTTGAACGTGCAATCGGTACTTTTTATACCTTAATGATTGGCTTCATCGGCTTCGTGATCTGTCTATTATTGATGGGGATCAATGCAGATCAACCAACACTAGTTGCTGCAGCATTGATCGTTGCTGGTTTCTTCCAAGGAATTATCAATACATTGATGACAACGATCGCGATGGAAATTCCTGGGATCAAACGCAACATTGCTTCATCGACTTATAGCTTCGTTCGTTTCTTCGGCGGTTCATTAGCTCCGTTTGTAGCCGGTCTGATTGGTGCCAAATTTGGTGGTAATTATACCTTCTACTTTGCAAGTGCGATGGTCTTCATCGGTATCATTCTCGTGGTGGTTCACTCACAATACTTCGGAACTAAAGAAGAAGCCGCAGAAGAATTAGAACAAATTCAGTAAAAAGCAGGACAAAAATAACCTCAAAAAGTAGATTCTAGTCTCTAGGATCTACTTTTTTAGCTTGTGTTCCAATAAAACTCTTGTTTTGCTAGCAAATACTGTTTTATCTGTTCAACGATTTTTAACTCTCTTATTCGCTCAATAATAGTTATTTCTTGCGCCTGTATTAGCATTTCTTTAGACACCTCGCTGATTGATTCTGATTCTTTATCGGTCAGATCAAAAATCGAGGTCTCAATCGTTTGGACTAGGGTTGCCGAAAGGACTGTATCAAATAAACGCTCACCATTCTTTTCAAATAAGCCCAGTGTCGTCATTTTTTCTAACAATCGTTGGTATTCATTGGCCGTCTTTGTTGGATCTACGTCTTTGAACTGCCATTTATGGATTTTCCCTGCACTGGTTTGAAATAATACCACTAAACAAAACATTGAACGGCCTCCTTTTTCTAGCTGTTAATTCATCTGTCATTAGTATTAACGAATAGAAAAAGCAAATGTTCAATTGACGTGCTATCTTTTAACAAGGTAGTGACTAAAAAACGATTGCTGGAAACAATTCAAAAATATTGCGGCAGCCAATCATTTCCTCGATAATAAAAAAGAGCTAAATCACGATCAGACCAATTTGACCGTGGTTTAGCTCTTTTAATTACTTCAATTTCAATAACTTCTCGACATTGCCGTGTGCGATTTTTTCTTTGTCTTCTTCAGATATCGGTGTAGCCAGCAGAAAAGCTTGCGCATCGCCTTTAACATACGGATAGTCTTGCGCCCAGATCACATGATCGACGCCCATTTCAGCTAAAACCAATTGCATTTGCGGCCAAGTATACATTCCACTTGGTGTGATCCAGACATTCTTTTTATAATAATAAGAAATCGAATGTTCCAACGGGTTTCCAACAACTGGTGAGACGGCTTCATCCAAACGTTCTAAGAAATAAGGAACGAATTCGCCCCAGTGTCCAGAGATCAATTTCAAAGTCGGCAATTTATCAAACAATCCCGATAAAATCAAACGAATCACATGATAGCCAGCCTCCATATGCCAGCCCCAACCGGGTGTAGCCATAATGGCATTAAAACCAATCGGTGCCATGTTACTATAATATTCTTTGCGAATCGTTTCGCTCGGCATCGATGGATGGATCGATAACGGCACATCCATCGATGCGGCCATTTCAAAAATCGGGAAGTAACGTTCTTCATCCAGAAAATGCCCTTGGGACGTACCCAATAATAACGCACCACTTAATCCAAGTTCGGTTACACTACGTTTCAATTCTTGGGCAGCTGCTTCTGGATCAGAAACAGGCAATGTCGCAAAGCCTAAGAAACGATCTGGATGCGCTTTGACAGCCGCTGCAATGTCATTGTTGATCTGCTGCGTCAAGGGAATCGATTGTTCTGGCGGTAATAGATCAGGATTCGTATTGGCATCGCCATACGATAAAACTTGGACGTCGATCCCATTTTGGTCCATATATTGAATTCGTTTTTCACTTAAATCTTGCATTTCCTCCGGATTCGTCGCATAGGCTACTAACCCTTCTTCAAATGAACGACCAAATTCCTGTAATGCTTTTGGGTCTTCGATCGGTTGTTTTTGTAAGTATTCCATGATCGCTTGATTCGCATAAGCGGTACTCATATGTTCTTCGATTGCGATTAATTTCATGTTTGTCACTCCAGTCTGTGTTTTACTCTCGGTTAAGAGCTTGACTAAAGTATACGGCCGATTCTAGCTAAGTTATGGACAGCTTTTAGACATTTGTCACATAACTAAAAAATTTTATTCATTTGATTCGTCAGATCCAATAATAGCTCTGTCGCCTGCTCATCGTTCCAACGCTTTTCTAATACATAACTCCGCAAAAACATATAGATAGCCGCCGCATAGACATTACAGATCTGTTCGATATCGATCAAATGGATACCATTTTGCTCCGCGATTTTTTGATTGAAACGTGCCAATCGTTCAATAAATTCATACCTCAGATCCGACCATTCCAATAATTGAAATACCTCTTCCCGCTCATTCCAAATTTTCAATAATTGGTTGACCATTTTGCGAGCAGTGAGATTTTTCCGATGAAAATCTTTTAAAAATTCTGCCAGATGACGATCGATGACTTGGATGATCACTTGTTTTGGCGAATCATAATGCCGATAAAATGTTTGATGGGATATGCCTGCCACCTCAGCGAGTCTTCGTACACTGACCGTTTCAAAATCGACTTTTTGCTGGCACAGTTCCAGTAAAGCTTGATAGATTTTCTCTTCCGTTCGTTTAAACCGTACATCACCCGTCATCTTCATAATCGCTCCTTTAAAATTTTAAACAGCTTCTACTGCTATCTATTCTATTAAAACACCCATAAATACCTGCGTCAATTTCCTTCGCAATACAAAAAAACTAAAGATCTAGCTTCAGATCCTTAGCTTTTGTTAACTACTATGAGAACTCATTAATCGATAATCTCTTTTACTTTAAATTCTTTAGTCTTATCTGAGGGTGCTTCTTGATCATTGACCTCAAATAAAATGTGGTCGCCATTTGTTTCATCTTCCACGATGACCAATTTGCCTAAAGGACCACGATGGTCTTTGACAATCTGCGCCTCTTTGATCAATTCCTTCGGGTCACGTTTTGCTGCAATTGCGTTTCCTAGATTAAAGAATACTGTTTCTTCCATCTGATTCTCCCCCTTGTCATGCTTGTGTTTGAATAATGGTTCATCCTTACCACTATCATAATCCTTCTTGCACTCAGCGTCGATATGCATGCCTAGCAAACAGCCAAACGACGACGAAAAAAACCGACTTACTCATACAAATGGCATGTAGTAAAATTATACTTAATTAAAAAAACGCAAAAACAGCTTTGGTTTATAATAAAAAGATTAATATCGATTCCCTTTATCCACGTTATCCATCCGTATTATTTGTTTTATTATAATTTATTCGTTAAGCTATTATTGTAAGCGAATTCAAAAAATCTTACAGGAGGCATTCATATGATGGAAAGAAAGCTAACGGTTATTGGTAGTTACAGTACAAGAGAAGAGGCATTATCTGTTATTGAACAACTACAGAGAAAAGGCTATAGCCGCGATGATATCATTATTTACACCACCAAAGAAGCCGCAAAAAATTTCGGTTTTGCTGGATTGTCTGGAATTGATGTCGAAACTGATATCAATGATGCCGAAACAACTCACGAAGATCGCTCGTTATGGGAAAGAATCAAAGATGCGTTTTCTGCTGATACTTATGAATACGATACAACCTTAAATGAAGAAGCTGACTATGCTGAACATGACCCACTTTACCAATACCGAGATGATATCTCAGCTGGTAAAATCATTATTACCGTCAATAATTATAAAAATGACACTGTCCAAACACCGGAAAATGTTGCGAGCAAACATGCAACTGAAAGACCTAGCACAAATAATCTCCATGCATCAGAAGCTGCTCACACAAATGTACTAGACACAGATAATGACAGTATCCAACTAAAAGAAGAGCAACTGGATATCAATACTCACGATGTAACAACTGGTAAAGTTAACATCCACAAAAATGTTGTCAATGAAACAAAAACAGTCGAAGTCCCCGTGAAACGAGAAGAAATCGTGATCGAAAGAAAACCGGTAAACGGCGAGACTACAAATACAGACATCAATGATACTTTAGAAGACGATACAATCACGATCCCAATCAAAGAAGAGCAAATCGATGTCAACAAACGCACAGTCGTCCGAGAAGAAGTCGACATTCACAAACAAGAACATGAAGACGTGAAAAAAGTGACTGAAAACGTAAGCCGTGAAGAACTAGATATCGATACGAGCGGTGATGTTCATATCGAAGACCTCCGTGATAACCCACGGGAAAACCATGATAGACTTTAAGATAAAGCGTTGAATAAATAAACAAAGAGATTACTGACAAGCATCTAAGTTGCAAATCAGTAATCTCTTTGTTGCTACATATATCTTTAGTATTAGTGGATACTCGCCAGTATTTTTTGATTTTCTAAAATACTAAAAAAACACCTTATAATTTTTCAGAATGAATTGACTCACTGTTCTAAAAGAAAACAGTAAAATACCTATACAAAGAAGAATACTGGGATAAATTTGCATAACTTATCTTGAAAAACTGACATTCATTTTAGTATTCAAATTGACGGTAATAACGACGAATATCTAGCGGATGACAATTTAACTTCTCTACATGTGCATCAATTCTTTGTGTTACAGCATGCATTAAGAGTACCGTTAAAATACGGCCTCGATATTTTTCACTGATTCCTTTAACTTTATAATCTTTTGTATCAATGAATGTTGAATCGCCACAAATACGTGGTAACAATTTAGCCACTCTTTCTGATAAAGGACGTTGTTCATCCTCACCAATAAATAAAGTTACTGGTGTCGTTTCATCAATAACTTCTAATGTACCATGTAAGAATTCAGCTGAATGAATTGATTTTGATCGTAACCAGCTTTGCTCTTCCCAATAACACATCGCATATGAATAAACGGCTCCCCATTGATTTCCAGCACCAATAAAGTAATGCATCGCATCATGCCGATGTTTTTCTGCAAAAATACGGCCAAACTCATCTGCTTCTTTTTCTGCTTCGACTAGGCCAACTGCTAAATGTTCATCCAATTCTTTATAGTATTCTGTATAATCAGTAAACTCGCCTTGTTTGTACATTAAACGATCTGCTACCATAAAGAATTTTAATTGTTCTGTTCCAGGATTTGGATAACTAATGACATAGTCGCAGATTTTTGATAATAAGCTATCTTTAGTATCGATAAAACCTAAAATAGTTGCGCCAACTTCTTTTACCATTTTTGTAGCATGAACCACTTCCTCAGTAGTCCCGGTTACGGAAGAAATAATCACAAGAGATTCTTTAGTTAGACGTTTATTGCCTGTCGTGTAATACTCTGCAGCATGTTGAACATACACGGGTAAATTACTTTTACCATTAATATACGTGACTGCTTGCATCGCTGACGCATACGTTCCACCAATACCTAAATAAAAGATATTATCAAACCCACGGTCATAAATTTCATCTACGATATTCTCCACTTCTGGACGTAATTCAAGTGCTCCTTGAATATCTTTAACTTGTTGTTCTTCATTAAATTTTAACATTATCATATTCCTCCTACATTAAAAAAATTATGATCTAGCCTAAAATACCAAACCATGTTAACGTAATTCCAATAATTGCTGCACCTAATATTTGCCACAACACGTTAACTTTTCTTTTATTAAGCACATAAAAGATATAAAGGACGATTAAACTCATAACGCCCGGAATCATACTATCAATAACACTTTGTAATGTTTCTGCACTCTTGCCACTACCTAATTTCATTACGAAATTTATACTCACCATTTCATTAGTCATCGCGCCAATAACCATGACGCCTAAAATTGAAGCGGCTGTTTTAAACGATTCCATTAAGCCCGATTCTTGTATCTTGGTTAAGTATCCTACGCCCAATTTATAGCCATACATCACTCCAAAGTAACGTAGTAAATAGCCTGGAATATTATAAATCAAAAGAAATAAAATTGGTCCCAACACATTTCCTTTTGCTGCTAAAGAAGTAGCCAATCCGGTCGCGATCACTCGAATCGTTCCGATAAAAATAGAATCGCCAATTCCAGATAGAGGACCCATTAATGCTGTCTTTATTGCACCAATAGAAGATACATCAAAATTACTATTTGTTGCGTTACTTTCTTCCATAGAAGCGACTACACCTCCAATAAATGGAGCAATTTGAGGCGTACAATTAAAGAATTCCATGTGGCGTTCCAAAGAATTCGTATAGGCTTCAGTCGTATCTCCATATAATTTTTTCATTAGAGGAGCCATCATATGAGCAAATGCTAAATGCATTTGACGCTCATAATTCCAACCGAATTCCATTGGTAACGAACGCCACAAAATTTGCCATAAATCTTTCTTGGTTATCTTCTTATCGGCTCCTTCATTAGAAGTCATCATCATCAACATCTACCTCCTGACTCGTTGTTACAACAACTGAATTTGCATTTTTTGCATTATTTTTTGTCATTATAAAGACTAGAATTAAGCCAAATAATGCTACACCTAACACTGGAACTTTTAAATACGATGAAAGAAGAAATCCTAAGAAAAAATATGGAATGATCGGTTTAGATAAAATCATTTGTAAAAGAATAGCAAACCCAATTGCAGGTAATAAATTAGCAGATACTTCTAGTCCACTGATAATTTTATCTGGAATCGTATTCAAAACTTTTTCTATTTGAGCACTTCCTAGATAAAAACCTGCAAAACACAACACACCACGCCTTAAACATTCTAATAATCCAATTGACCACATGGATAACGTGATGCCGCCAGCTTTTCCTTCCTTTGCAGCTCGATCACCGTAATGAGCAATCATAGGGAAAATAATACTCATTAAATTTCCGACAGCCAGAGAAAGCATGGCAATTGGCATAGCGATCGTAATTGCTGCTCCTACGCCTTTTCCTAGTGAAATAGCAAAAGCTGTTCCTAAAACCCCTCCTACAATAACATCAGGGGGTAAATAAGCTCCTACTGAAACTGCTCCCATAAATATTAATTCTAATGAAGCGCCGATAATAATTCCTTGTGTCAAATCACCTAATACTAAACCCACTAGTGGTCCCATGATCAGTGGACGATTCAGTAAATTACTTCCAATCGCAAAGTCCATTGGTCCTAAAAAACCTATTAAACCAATAAGTAATGCTGTAACTAGATTTCCCATAACAACCTGTTCTCCCCTCTATCTAATTCCTTTTCTATAAACGTTAATGCTCCTTTATCTGTTTCAAATGGTTGTAAAAAATAAGCCGGATTGGCAAATTCAAAAGTAAAGTATCCATTATAATCATTTTTGATAAAGTTCACTAAATCAGTTACTACATCTCGATTTCCATTTCCCCAAGCTAGATGCCCCGTAGGTTTTCCATCCACAAAATGGCAATGACGGATTCTTTTACCAAATGTTTCAAAATACTGTTGGATAGTTTCATATGCGCGAGCCATTGCTCCTAAATCAATGTTGACAAACACATTTTCATGGTTAACTTGATCAAGATATAAACACATATCATTGATTGTATTGACTAAATGAGATTCATTTGGCTGCAAAGCTTCACAAACTATTTTCACCCCATTTACTTCAGCAAATGATGCAATAGTATTCATCATTTCTGTCGAACGTTGCCATGCTTCATAGGGATTTTCAGAGTAGAAATCCCATCCAGTATTTAGAGAAAGCATTGGAATTTCTAACTCATTTGCCGCTCGTACTGCATTTTTTAGATAGGACTGTGTTTTATTTTTTAGAAAAGGATCTTTGCTTGCCAAGTTATACGGCTTAGGATTACTTTGTTCCGGGGTTAAACAAATAGCTTTTAAATCTAGCTGGGTCATTTTTTTCTTAAATAACCCTGTCTCTTGGTAGCTTGCATCCGATAGATCAAAGTGTTGCGCACAGGTCCATAATTCAAAACACGTTAGCTGATTTTTTTTAAGAGATTCAAAAAAATAATCGATTGGATAATACCGATAATAGTAGTTCATCCCAGCAAATCGGTTCATTATTTTTTTCACGCTTTATAACACGTCCTGTAACTGAAGTTTCTTATCCGAGGGGACTTGACGAATTTCAACTTCCGTCCCATTTTCTAAAAGCTCTTTCAATAACCGTCGTTCTGATTCGTCTGCATGAATAGCCTTTGATAGATTAGACTTTCCTTCAGCTGCCCTTGTCCCTCCGAGATTAATTTGGTGGATTTCTGGATAAGCTATAGCTAATTTATAGGCATCTTCAATCGACTCAACTACAATAAATAGTTTATATTTATCAGTCACACCACTTTTTAAGGCTGTAATAGAATCCTCCAGTGTTTTGATGACTAACTTTACTCCTTGTGGTTTTGCTAGTTTAATGGTCGTCTTACGTATCTCATCCTTAGGGACTTGATCATTTGCAATTAAGATACAATCTGCTCCAATATCTTGTGTCCATGAAAAAGCCACTTGGCCATGTAACAATCGATGATCGACTCTTGTTAATAAAATCATTATTTTCCCTCCTAAAATTCTTCTTCACTTACTTTTTTATTGAATGTATCATTACAAAACTGAATAGAATGTTTTGATTCTTCCAATGCACTTCTAATTAGAACTTCGACAGAATCTAAAGTAGATAATTTAGTTGACAACTCGATTAGAAATGGTAAATTTAATCCGGCAATAAGATAAAAATTATGTTGTTCGATGTACTTTAAAAATTCATTATTCACACTGCCACCAAAGATATCCGTGATAACAATTATTTCTGAATTTTTTGAATCTAACATTAAATGCTCTACAACTTTTTGCAAGTCAAAATCTTTAGTTACATAACAATCTAAAGCTTCAATCGATTTGTTTTCTCCACAAATAAGCCGTAAAGAACTCAAAATCCCTGAGGCAAAATGTCCATGTGAAGCTAAAATAATTTTTTTTCTCATCTTTTTGCTCCTTTCTTTCCTCTTCACTTATATATAAGCAAAGAGCGTGCCAAATTTAGTGGCACGCTCTGTACATTTTAGAATTCTTCTATTTCTGCTGAATTATCAACTGTTTGTTTTAAAATATCATAGATGTAGGCTAATTCAGAATCAGGTATTTTGACACTATAATCTTTCTCTATGACACTAAAGGCCCTTTTAATTTTAAATAAGTACTCCTTTTGACACTGATACAATTCATCATATCCTTTATATGTTTCAATCGGAATATTCCGGATCAATCGCTCAATTAAGCAACTGATATGCACATAAAGAGAGAGTCTCTGAGCATTTGTAAGTGTAACTCGTATGTTTTCCTCTAATTCACGCATGAATAACTCTATCTCCTTCATCACTTTATCCGTATCTAAAATAGTTACGGAGTCGATGACTTTCTCCAGAGAAAAGTTACGGATAATATTTGCATTAAAAGCTTTTTGTTCTTCTTCTGACAACACATTACTCAACCATTTTGTTAAGATATGTTCTTTATCTCCTGAGATTAAGCTTTCTAAAGTAATATAAGGAATATCCTCAATGACTGGGTCAGCAGTCCCAACGATTCCTACCACTTCATACATTGAAAAAACTGCTTCTGAGTGCTTATTTCGTTCTAATAACTCATATTCATATGGAAAAATTTTCAACTCAGAATTTTGTGGCAAACTTCGTTCCAATAAGTGAGAAATTTGAGTTGCCGTTCCGATCCCCGTAAAACAAGTTGTTAATAAAACTTGTAACTTATTCTCTTGCGGATAGATTATTTCCCAGTCTAACTGTGACTCACTAATAGATTTTTCCGCCAACTCTTTCAAGGGAAGATTTTTTTGTAAATTTTCACCAATAGAAATCGCTAATGGCGTTGTGACATTGTTCATAATAATAATTGGTGCAGTAATTTGTTTAGGAAAGTATTGATAAATTTCTTTTAATGATCCCATATCTACCAAAATGACCAATCCATTGGAAATATTATTATACTCACTGTAATCAAGAATTTCATCAGCGATTTGTTGTGGTGTCACATCTAACGGCATGTCAAACGCCTCAAAGATTTCTTTATCTAAGAAGCGATTAGCTACATTGGAGATACTGCTTGCTGTAGCATATCCATGTGCTACAATTATTGCTTTTGGTACGGCTTTGTCTTTTGCCCAATCTGCCCCTTGAAGATAAATAGTCATCAAAATTTTATCCATAGAAGAGATGTCTAAGTCAAGTTTTGGCTGACACAACTCTAAAATTCTCGTTACATAGTAATAACTGCCTGAATACACCTCGACTATTTGACTTTCCATCACTCGAATCAATTGATTGATTTCGATCGATTCAGGTTGCCAACTTCTAGCATCCCTTTGGAAAAGATAGTAGCTAATGGCATACACACTGTTTCCATTGAACTTTATTTGATGAGCAGTTTCCATTTGTCTAAGCGTCTCACGAATATATTGCGTCATATAAAGTAGGATTTCGTGTTTTTGCTGACGCCCTGTCTCAAATAGTAAATAATCAAATAATGATTCTACTTCTTTTTTTAAAATTTCTTTGCACAATTCAATCTGACAATCATTTCTTTTAAATGTATTCAATAAATTTTTGAAGGTATGAACTAAGCGTTGTTGTTTAGGAAAATTTCGATTGATCAATAATGCAGTTGTGCTATTACTAGTAATTCGGACATCCTTTTCAGAATTATTTTTTATATTTTGAACCGAGTGACCAAATTTATTTCCTGGTACGTGATAAATAGTTATAGCTAATTCTTCTTGATCCGTTTGTTCAGCAAAAGCATTAGCTGTCATTACTTTTACTAGATTCTTTAACTCACCGATGTTTCCTTTAAATGAACTATTAGACAATAAAGACAAAACTTGACTTGATATATTGATTGGACGATCAATGCGCCGCTGTTCACCAATAAAAAATGAGTAAATCAATTCTATTCGTTCACTACGACTGCGTTCTTCTAAAGTAGGCAATTTGACTTGAATAGGTATTCTTCTGATAAATGTCGTCAAAAAAGTACTTTCTAAATCTTCCGTTGTTGCAAAGAATAATCGTGTTTGGATGGCTATTGGATGGCTAGTATCACCCATTCGATAAATATTTCCTTGATCTAAATACGTAAAGAGTTTTTCTTGTCCTTCAGGGTTCAATCGATGAACTTCATCTAAAAAAAGAATTCCTTTATTTGCAGCTTCAAAAGCTCCAATTTTTGTTTTATCTGCACCCGTAAACGCTCCTTCGACATGACCAAAAAGATTGCTTGTTAATAGTTCTGGATTATCCGCGTATTGAGCACAATTTAGTGTCACAAAAGGGGCATCTTCCTCTATTAGATCATGTTCTAAACAATACTCATAAACTAAACGTACCAAATAACTTTTCCCCGTTCCACTTTCTCCTGTGATTAATACGGGCAGACCATTATCAGGGTAATAAAGAGCTGATTTAATTTGCTCAATAGTTCTAGTCAAACTTTTTTCACTACCAACTAACAAAGAAAATAAGTCTTGTTTTGGTTGAAAAAAAGGGCGTTCTTTTTTAATGTCTTGTATTCCAGTATAGATGTCTTTATTTAAAGGGAAAAAATGTTCACTGAAGGATACTTTATGAAAATAATAGACTGGACGAGTATTTATTTTAACTAAGAAACCACTTTCATTTAGCTGATTTAAATAATGACTGACTGTATTACGTTTCACTTTAAAAATTTCAGCGAGTCCTTTAGCAGAAAATAATTGATCGATTTTATCAAGGTCTAAAAACGCCGTTTGTATTTCTAAATAGTTTAATAATTTCTCTTTCACGATACTCCTCCTAACTACCTTCAATCTAGAAAATTCTAACAAATCTTTTAAAAAAAGCAATTCTAAATTTATTGAAACTTTTTTAAAAAAATTAATAAAAGATCGATTGTTTAACCCATCTAATCAATTATTTTTATATTTAAACTAAAAAATAGAGACACCAATTAATTGGTGTCTCTATCTTCAACTTACACTATCCCACTGATCCTTCCATTTAACGATTTTCTATCTTAATACGCACAAATGCTGTTATATCAACAAAAAAATCTCTAAAAGTTATCTTCTAAAATCCATATATTCACAACTATTTTTACAAATAGATAGTTTTTAGATAGCTTTTTTAGCTGGGGGCAATCAATTGTTTTATAAATCTTTTAGTTAACGGATCGTCATAATTGACTTTAATTAACTTAATTCCGTTATCATTGCAAATTTTTTCTTTCTTCTTATCGTTGGCACGTTGAATATTAAAACTACTTTCACCACCAAAGAAGTTTACAGGCTCAAAATGCTGCTTTCCTTGATATTCAAAACCTATTTTTAATCTAGGAATATAGACATCGATTTCTAAGTACGATAGCCATTCCGACCTATAGTGGAAAATAACTTCTTCCTCTGGAAATATTTCTTTAATAAGAGTATACATTTTAGTTTCGCTTATCCATTTCTCCCCGATTTTATGGTATCCATAATTTTCCCTAACTTCATTTTCTACTTCTCTCAAGTCCTCATTATCACACCATGGATTTATTCCTTTCTCGTAAGCTCTGCTATATACGTACCACCCATAATCTTGTAAAAATCTAGATCCATACATTCGGTTACAAAAACTTCTAACAGATGAACTACCATTGCAAGTAAAACAAAGATTCTTTTTGAATTTCCCGTCAAAAAATTTCTCTTTTCTATCAGATATTTCATAATCTTTACACACAAAATCAGGGAAATTTAGTCTCATATTATCAAATAATCTCATGCTTTCCATAACGGCATTTTTTTGGCAATCACAAAAATAATATGCTGAAGTATCTTTTTTATCCATAAAAACAAAAAAACAAGCCCACCAATCGTAGAAAACATATTTCATGGGAAGATTATCCTCAATTGTAAAATCCGACGACGGTAAGAAAGCATAGTTATTTCTTACATAAGATTCCAACTCTCTGAAATATATTTTATATCTAAAAGGGATCTCTTTTTCAAATATTGTAATTCTGACATCTTTCCATTTTACTAACGTATCATATAACATTTCTATTTCTTGATAGTTTTTCCAAAAATCATCGAAATCAATTATCTCGAAATAGATATATTTTCCTAGTTGTTCTTGAAAATTCGGCATCATTCTAAAAGTATGTTCTATTTTATTAAAATGCCTGCTTTTTCTTTTTTTTACACTCATAGAAATTAAAGTCATAATTAACTCCGTTTTTTTGACTAGACTTTTTACACTAATTCACTTAAACAAATCCCAAAAACTAAATGTAGTTTTCTTATAAATTTTGTTCTTTACCGATTTGGTAGGCGATTTAACAAACCCCATCCCTTTTTTGCCGTACAATGGATTGATAGACTTTTTCACTGCTCTTTTTGCTTTCCCTGTAGTCCTGGCGGAAATTGATTTCTTTATGCTTGGTTTTCTCATGCCAATCTTCATATAATAAGCTCCTTTTTATATTGATATTACCAATTAATTATATGCTATTCAAATATTTTTTTGTTTTGATAAAACCCGATCCGTACTATTCTTTTGATAATTTTATTTATACTTCAAAATTTTCTTTTAAGAACTGCTGAAGACTATTTCTCTCAATCCGAATATCTTGCGGACTCCAAACCTGTATTTTTAATCCCATAGAAATCCACTTGTTGAGTTTTTTATCTCCAATACCTAAAACCTGCTTGATGGTTTCTTTGTTTCCGTACGGTGGTAGCTCAATAGTTTTCGTTAAAAGCTTCATGCGCTTTTCAATTTCTGCAGTTGCGATTGCAACGATTTCTGAAGCTATCTGTTTTTGCATCATTTCATCAGGTATGTGTAAAATCATTGCTTCCACTCCTTTTCTTCTTAGTATTTCAAGCATAACAAAAAAGACACCCAGCCGATAAGCTAGGTGCCTTATATTTATCCTCCTATTCCGCCAAGTGCTTGTTTACCGGCTTTAAATAATTTCCGATTCATCTTGTTCAGTTCGCTTGGATTGTTTGCATCCACACTTCCAATATGAATATGTTGTTCAACCTTGCTTGACTGTACTTTGCCGCCAATGCCTTTGCGTTTTTCTTCGTCTGATAACGGAGTAACAGTCGTCTTACCGTTTTTATTCGTAAGCAATTCTGGTCCAGCTTCACCAACGATTGCTTGGCCATTCAGTACATGACCGCCATCTGCCAAATAAGGCAAAGTGGAAATGCTAAAGCTTTTGCCGCCTACGCCAGGAACCCATTTAGGAATCTTGATATTATTCAAACCACCTAAAAATCCATTAATCAAGCCGATCATTCCGTTAATTGGCGCTTTCGCCATAGCAGCGATTCCATCTAATATACCACCGAAAATATTTGCAACGCCTTTCCAAGCTAGTTCCCAATCACCAGTAAACGCACCAGTTATAAAATCTATAAAGCCGGTAAAAATTTTCTTTCCTGCATCGAAAAAGTTTTGGAAATTTTGAATGATTCCTCCAAAAATATTGCTCATGTATCCGCCCATAAAATTAAATACTTCTACCGCTATATCAGAAACACCTTGGAAGAATGCATTCACACCGTTCCTAAACCATTCAACATTGTTATAAGCCCAAACTAGCCCAGCGACTAATGCGGCTATTGCTATTACAGCTACGGCAAACCATCCGCCAGATAATCCGAATAATTTGCCTAGCCCACTCCACACAGTGGCCAGATCTTTAACCCCAGCGGTGATCTTAGTAACGGAACTCATAAGCGTTCCTATGACAACCAAAGCTGGTCCGATTACTGCAGCTATACCAGCGAGTGTAATAATCCAGTTCTTAGTGCCTTGATCCAGAGAATCCCACCAACCTTTAAAACTTTTTAAAGCATCAATCGCCATTTCAAAGAAAGGTAATAAGCTTATTTGGACGGATTCGCCGACGTCTGCTAAAGCGAATTTTGCATTGTTCATCGCTTGGTTAGACTTATCAATCGGATCTAGCGTAGCTTCAAATGTTTCTCCAACCGCTCCTTGGCTTTCATCTGCTATTTTTGCCAAGTCTTCTAGGTTTTACTGTATGTTGATACCAAATGTTATCCGCCTTATCCCGCAAAAATTCTAATCTATCCATTTTTCATCCCCCGATCATTCTCTGGTTGTTAGAAAGTTCATAAATTCATCTACTTCTGGATTTCCTATTTTTGTTTTATCATTCTCGACTACCAATCTAAGCAATTCTTTAACTGCGGCAGTATATCTATTGATCATCGTGTTATATGTCTTGACTGAAGCAGATTCTTTATAAAATTCTTGGCTGCCATTCTTGAAAAGTTCAATAGACCCATTTTTATTGATATCTTCTTCAAGTTCTGACAAAGTAACATTCATAAATGAAACTCGCTCAATCAAACCTTTGACTACTTCAGCGCTACTACTGGGTACTCCGTCCATCAATGTTGTTAGTCTTTCTTTCTCAGCCGCTATCCGTGCTTCTTTTGCTTTCTTTTTCAATGTTTGCCCCCCTCCCGTGTGTGGTCCTGTGTGTTTTTCGGAGTTCCATCCCCGATTCCTAAACGATTTATTTTTTATAAAAATAACGGGGGGATAAAGCAATCCCACACCGTTAATCATTTAATTTATTTTTTAATTTCAAATTTATTATTTGCCGTACCATTTAGTCTAATGATTTCATCTAAGTAGTTACTCACTGATCGTTTAACATCATGGAAATAAGAACCCAACACTGAGGCGTAGCCCCATCCTCCTTTGTAGTATTCTCGTTGAACTCTCTCCAATATGTTTTTGTTCTTAATGCCCAACACATCTATAAGTTGTTTCATTGAGCTGTTATGCGATTTGATTAACTGACCATTTAATTGAAGCAGTCTAGTGGTTTCTGTTCCTAATAAAGCAGTTACTTCAGCGAATCCCTTATTGTCAAATAGTTCTTTTGTTTCAGATAACAGCGCTGCTTCTTTTCGGTTTGTTTCATTTCTCAACTGATTGATATAATTCAGATAGATACTATCGGCAATCTCTGCACGCTCTTGATACGCCTCGGCAATCACCTTCTCAAGATCTTCAATATCCTTATTCGCTTCTTTGTTAGCCTTGAATGTTTCTAGACTATACTTACCTTTTGCTGAAGCTTTCTTGTCTCTCTTTTCAACCAGACTATCTAACTCTTTCTCCAACTCATTGATATTGATATCGATCTCTTTTAATTCTTTTACCTCTGGTGTGGTTACTGTGTACTCTACTGTCATTCTTGATTCGCTCCTTTGATTTTTTCTTTGAGTTTACTTACTACTGTTTTCTTAGGTTCTTTGATCTGTGTTACTCGTTCTTTCTTATATTGAGCCAACAACTCTCTGCGGCGCTCGATGGCAATTTCATTTGTACTGTCTTCCTCGATCAACTTATTTAATTCGACTAACGAGAGCTTTTTAATTTCATCTGGGTTTTCTTCCAGCTCTTGCTTCATTTGTTGTTCTTCAAGGTATTTCTCCCATTCTCTATAGCTAAAGAAATCATCTTCTGTTTTCATTTGCCAACTCCTCTACTTTCTTACGAGTACCAGGATCTAACCCATTTGTATTCTTTGCTACCAAGGTGAGCATTGCTTTGCGTTTAAACTCAGCGGTACAAATGCCTTTAAGCAAAACCAACTTCTTCTTATCAGTTAACACTCCATCCCGATCCTCATTTAGAGCATTCTCCACTTGCTCAGGACTTAGCCCTGTGACTTCACACAAATGCTTCTGTTTGATTTTACGTGTCTTCATAATCTCTACAATAGTCATTTACACTTTCCTTTCTGCTTAATCAGTCAAACCATATATCAATAAACTTTATATACTCGTCTCGAGGTTCCATTTTCTTTAATCGAAGGTACATCTTTAGCTGGCGACCCTGTGTAGAGTCCTGTTTGAATCTTTTCGCTTTGGACCTATCTTGCGTGAAGATATAAGAATCTGGATCCGCGCGATTGCCGCTAATGATTTTGTAGTCCTTCAAATAAATAGTTCCTACGCCTAGAATGTATTCCTCTAGTTCGTCAGCATCAATTTCGATAAACTCTTTTCTCAGCCGATTGATAATAGCCTGCAGTTTCGCCTCCGACTTGCTCCTGATTTTTCGATATTCAAGAACAGATATTCCTCTTCGGTCAGCCAATACCTTATCTGTTATAGGTATATAAGTTCGATAACCGTTATGCATATAACTAAAGTTGGCACCTTGTTCAGTTTCGTAATACTTTTCAGAAAGAATTAAAACATCTTCTTTTGGCAACTCTTTTAAAGCAGCAAATAGTAGACGAGCATACCCCTTGGCATTGCCATCGCCTAAATGATTCCTATTTACCACAAATGCCTTCCATTGTGTGAGTATCCACTTTGGACGAATCTCGAAATCATAACTCACTATCCAAACACCTCCGCCATTAGTGCAATATTCGAAAATAAATCGTCCGTTAGTTCAACCTTTTCTTGCGGCACTTCCCATTCATATCTGAACGCCATAGCTGTTTCTATCTCGTATATTTCATCGAGTGCCTTCTGTCTCAACGGTAGGCTTTCAATCCCTTTTAAAAGGCTCTCACGTTCAGTTACAGGCAATTCATTTAAGAAGTGCGTAAAATGTTTGTGCCTAAACTTCCACCGCTCTATCCGCTTGTCAATGAGCATACACGCTTCAACGTTATCTGCTACTAAATAATCAATCTTGGGAGCTTTTGCATGGATAGCAATTTCATCATAGGCAATTCCTGTGCATAGGCTTTGGCAATAAAGCTCTTGCCTAATTAATCGTTTTTCTTCTTCCAGCTTTCTGATATAAGCCTCTATGTTCAAATAGCGGTTTAAATTGTATTCACTATCCATGCTTCCCTCCTAAAAAAACAGTATTCTATTATGTTGCGGCTTTGATCGTTGGTCTAGCTTGGGATTGTCATCATCTAGGACGGCTTTTTCAGCAACCGCAGTATACAGTTTTCAAAGGACAACTAATAATAAAAAACGGACACGAGACGTCTGCCATATTACTGGCTTTTTTCGTCTCATATCCGTTGGTTCTTCCTAATCAGATATTATTATTAAGTTGTCTTTATTATACCATATTTGAGCGATAAAATCTTTATGAAACGTTGATATATCAACTTTTAACACACTTTTTCATTCTAATTTATTTGTTGTTTTCGTCTCATATCTGACTACTTGACCATCTTTTACGATCAGGATAATTTCCCCATATTCTGGTAGTGTAAGTTCTACCGTTTTCGTTGGTTTGTCAATATATACTTTATCTGTGTTCATCGTTCCATCTCCTTAGTTAGCAATTTTTATTGTTTCTTGCCAGTTTTTTAGATCTGCTTGTTCAATATTCGTGATTGTTTGCTCCATGCTCTTAAATTGGTTTCTAAACGCTTGAAGGCCAATAGTCCGTTCGTCTTCATTAGTAGCAATGAACATGCCGCCTTCATATCCTCTGACAGAAACAATAGGCACGCCTTTGGCTCGCAGCATTTGAATAACTGCTTTTACGTCTCGTTCGTCCAGATCAATAATAGAGCATATATCTGGTACTTTGATTTTCCTTTCAAACCCTCTTGGGATTAATTCAAGTACCGATTGTTCAATAATCGTAAGTTCTTCCATTACATGCCTCCGCTCATTTTTTATTTTTCCTCAAACATTGGATAGTCATTTGGATAGAGATTATGACTTTTGAAATCCAAATCGTTTCTTGTCGCCAGCTTGATAATATAACCAGTTTTTTTAAACGGTGAGTGTGGGTTAGTGCAATGGGCCACCCTCATTCCATCTTTCTTTCCGTGAAAATGCCATTTCGAACAATACGGACACCAAACTGCATATTGTGATCCTGTATCATAAGCGATTAAAATTGGGTATTTTCTTTCATTTTTATTGGTTTTCAGTGTTTTCACTCCTATCTTCTTTGCGTGTGTATTCCTTAGATAAATATAGCCGAACCGTCCGAACCGTTAGTACAAAACCCTGATTTATCAACATTTCCACTGCTGTTTATTATCGAACCACTAAGTACCTAAACCGAACCATACCGAACCATACCGAACCATTAAGTACCTATTCATTTGTTCGAAAATTCTGGTTCGGGTTGGTTCGATTTTTTTCTTGGTTGGTTCGACTTCAGAACACTGCTATGCCAACGTTTTCCAAAACAGGTTCGGATGGTTCGGTATTTTTCACTTCTTCCAGACACACACTCAGTCTTCGATCGAAATATATTGCTTCAAAAACAAATGAATGTAACGTTTCATTCGCTGATTTTCTACTCTTGGGTTCTTTTTATAAATCCCTATTTTTTCAAGTTGCTTAGTAAACTTCGGTTGAGATAGTTCTTTGAGGTTTTCCCTGAAACAAAAATTTCTATATTCTTCGTATATCATTTTAGAAGAATCTCCCTCACTTGATTCCATGTCAACCTCGCACACTTCTTCAATGAACCTCATGATATGATTCGATTCTTTCAACCATTTATCTTTCGCTTGATTCATCTTGTCTGATACAGTCAGTTCTTTGCGGTCTAGCGCTTCTTTAAACATCCTTATGCAATAGGTGGCGAATAGTGGGATCTCTTTCTCAATGGCCTTCAAATCGTGTTTAGTTTTAAAACTTTCGTCTATCACGCAATCAAAAGGAACTACATATAAGCGCCTCTCAAAACCGTGTGTGAAGTCATTGAACGCTGGCAACTCGTTGGCTGAAAATATCAACTTCGCAAAATTCACAAACATAAAGTGATCTTTTCCTTTAAACTCAGCAGATAAACGATCCCCACCAGTGAGGGCTTTGAGTAGCCCTGTTGACTTGAGAAACTCGGAATCAACATCCGCAAACAGATTGGCTTCTTTCTGAAATAGGTTGGCACCAGCAAAACGATTCTGTTTGTTCCCTAATTCTTGAAGCGTCATATTGCTGGTATTGTCCTTACCGATGACTTTTGTTAGAAAATCTAAGAAAGTGGATTTACCATTCTCGCCGCTCCCTTGCAAAATCGTTATGGTTTGAAAAGGTGCATAACTTCGATAGAAACAGTATCCTATGATTTCCATTAAATGCTGTGCGCTTTTTTCATCACCAGTCAAATCTCGCAGCCATTCGATTGCCTTCTCTGGCTTCAAATTTGATTTCGGATCTACAACATAATCATGACTTTGAAGAATATAGTCTTTAGTATCGTGCGGTTTCAGTTCACCAGTTTTTATGTTGTAAGTTCCGTTTTTAAAATTGGCCAGATACGGCTTGCTATTGTTAAAAGGATTTTCTTTCATAGCCGGGTCAAAAATCTTAATCATGATGAACTTTTTTGTTTCGCCTAGTTTTTGCTGGCTCCACTTATTGAAAGATTCCAATTTGTCAGTGATATAACCGTCTAAAAAGTCGCTTAAACTATCAATTCGCCATGATCCTGTTTTTTTATCAAACCTCGCACCGTAGAGCAAACCATTTGTTCGGATCATTGGTATCTCGTTCATAATTTCATAACCTAACTTAGAAGCATTTACTTTAGTGTTTCCTTTTTCATCTGTGTAAATCCAATAAGGCAGTTTCTTTTCTTCGCCAATCTTCTTTTTTTGTAATTCTTGTAACTCAATAATTTCACTCAATTGGCTCCCAACTCCTTTTTCGCTATCGAATAGAATGTTTCCTCCACTTCTTTTTCGGATAGTGGTTCTGTAAAATATTGATTGGCGACTTTAACTAATTCGAATACTGCCTTTACATCTACTGCTCTTGCCAACAATCCCCCTGTGATTTGTGCAATGCGATTATTGCGATTTCCCTCTTCACATCCGCACACAATGCTTTCGAAAAGTTCAGTAGTTGTATTCCTATATCTTGACCCGCCTTTTTTGAATTGGCTTGTGTTTTTGTACAATTTTCTTGAAGTTACGCCTCCCGTGTCTTGCTTGTAGTCTTTCAGCCAACGTTTTGCGGCATCTAAGCCATCAGATATGGGAAATAATTTTTCTCCGCCATGGACAATAATTTGTTCTTGCTTAGAATATTGTGTCAACACTGGTAGTAACTGTATTTGCGACCAGGTAAGGTTTGACTGATCCGCATTGTGGATAATGCCATTCAGTATTTTATTTGAAAAAAAGTAAATCAGTAGCTTGTACTCTTGTTCATTCACTGGTTTATCCAGTGGAATAACTAACCGATAGCGTACGCCTTTTAACCCATGACTAACACTTGGATAAAGAACATAAGCAAACTTGGCTAGTTTTTGTTTGATGGCAGCTATCAAATCAATTTCAGATACGGTCACATCATCTAAATCTAAAATTAGGCAATCTCGATTGATTAAATTTTCATTTTTTCGTATCAAAGCCTTCATTTCACCAGCTATGAACCCATCAATTACAATCGTTTTTAATTTCTTCTGTTCTTCAGGATTATCAGAAACATTAACTTTAATCGGTGTATATTCTGAAAAAAATTGAATAATACTTTTATCTATTGGTGGTTCCATAATGGATGGCCGCACTTTACCTATATAAATCATTGCGTCACTTCCCCATATAGTTCTTTTAACAACGCATCCCTTACAAAAACTTGCCCTTTGCCTTTGTTTTGGTAAAAGCCCCAAATATTGTAAACCTTAGCACTAGCGCAAGCATGGTCCATATTTTTTTTATATTTATCAACTAGCGCTTGTTTTAAATCATGGACTTCTTTATCAAGTAATTTTTTTTCGGCGTTTTCTGCTAAAATATATAAAACTTGCTGAAGGTTATCGCAACTTTTTCCAAACCACACACGCCCTTTTTGCGTGTTCACTTCTTCAATAGCTTGCTGAATATCTTCCAAACTAAAAGAATCTAATGTTTTAAGTACATCCGATTTTAAAATATCCATTATTCCATGCCTCCAAATTTGTTTTTATAATCGTATTCATCAAATTCGATTACAAGTGCCGCAACGATCGGTAGCGCAATGAGTGCCTTCACCATTGAAGGAAGTGCTGACACCGTGACACATAGCACAATGATTAATTTTAATTTTCTGTTCATTTTTCTTTATCTCCCATCCATTTATTGATATAATGGAGAAAAGAATAATAGGAAATATCCTATCGTGTAGCCATTTGCTGATTCCGTCAAGAATCTTTACAGCAAGGGCTTTTTCTTTTCTCCATCCATAGTTTTTTTACTCCAAGTCAATACCTAACAACATAGCCAACAAATCAATTTCACGATATAAAATATCTTGATACTCATTATTCAGAGTTAGGTTTTCCTCTATTTCTGCGGTTGCAAGTTCGTTCAAACTTTTCACAACAGAAGTAACCGTTGGCTCTTCAGGTACCAAGCCTTGACACTCCATTTGTTCGTGCAAGGAATTATAAACATCAGTTAAACTTTGCCCCTCGATATTTGCTAATTCTGCCGCTGCTTCCTTTGAAATGACTTCTCGTAAAGCTTTTTCGACTGCTTGATTTTGTGTGATTTCCATTGTTATTCCTCCTATATCAAACCCTTTGCGACTACACTTGACTAACTTGTCTCCCATTTGCCCCCAGCGATTAATTAAATTTCAAATTGCGTCATCCATTCATCAACCTTTTTCCGATTACAGCGCTTCGTTTGATTGATCACAGAAACTGGAAAATCCAGCTCTTTAATGAATTTAGATAGATTGGATCGTGATACTTGTAGATAATCACAAGTCGTTTCTAAGTCCATCCATTCTGGGAAAATCCGTTTCTCCGCTTCACGCTGCTTTATTTCCTTCTCTACGCGATTAGCAACTTCTTCAAAACGCTCTTCGAATACGGGAGTCAAATCTACTTCTAACTTCATCAACATTCACCTTCTTTTTTTAAATCATTAATTGCAGTAATAACTTTCAATCTTCGTTCTTCATTTAGTGGCGTTCTTAACCACACTGAAAAACGACTATCAGAAATTCCGATTTTATCTGCCACTTGCCAATTTTTTAATCTTTCTGTGTAAATCAGTTCTCTTAAATCTTTATTCGCTTTCATCTAATTCTCCTTTCTCACAAAAACAATATTTGCTATATTGCAATAATATTACTTATTCATCCTGGTGTCAACAATAAAAACAATATTATTTTTATTGTTGCTATATTTGCTATTTTTTGGTACTTTATAATAAATACACTAATGGAGGGAAAAAGATGAATGAAGAAATTGATTTTGAAAGCGAAGCTTGGTTACAACTCTCATTTGGAGAAGCTTTAAGAAAAATTAGATATAACGAGGAAATGACAACAACCGAATTATCAAAAAAAGCAAATATTTCGCAACCATATATTTCGCAATTAGAAAATGATGTACGACTTCCTAGCGAAAAAATTATCCGTAAACTTTCTATTGCTTTAGCTAAGGGAAAAGATGTATTTGACGGCTTTTATGATTCTGAAAATCCTTATAGAGACAAATATTTAGATGAATTTGTTGTCGAAAAACGTACAGACCAGTTTTTTAACCTTTTATCTAAAATAAAAAAAGAGAATGCCAAATCTACTTTAGAAAATAAAAAAAATGCTTACTCTTATAGTTCAAGTAATGAGATAATTGATTTTGGCAAATTCAAACTACCTTCTGATTTATTTGATTTCATTATTAATAAAAATAATATTCCAATTGACAATGTTCCAGAACTCTTCTCTGAAGACGAGATTATTTTAGACGACAAAAACTTATACAAACTTGTAGAAAATTATTCTGATAAAGATGTAAAATTACTTTCGATTCGCTTATCCGGAAATATATTAGAACAACTTTTAATACATTATCGTTTATGTGAAATATTTGCGATCAAGAGTGATATTTCTAAACTTTCATCTGATGATAAATACTTTTACTTATCTGCTTTACGTCAAGAGTATTATTACAAAAAAGTCACTGAAAAAACCATTCGCATTAATACCCAAGAAGATTTATTTGACGGTGAAACAATCGTAGTGAATGGTAAGACTTTAAATGAAGATGATAAAACGTTACTTCTAAATATTATCAATAGATTAGCCGACTAACTAACCTCCACCACTTGCCCCCAGCAGTACCAGGAGGGAATAATATTGGCAAAATTTGAACAATACAAAGATAAAAACAATAAGAGAAAATGGTTATTCAGTGGATATGTTGCTACTGATCCTATTACAGAAAAAAAGATTGTCACCACTCGTAAGGGTTTTGACACCAAGGCAGAAGCAAGTCTTGAGTTTGATAAATTGAAAGCAAGCATTCTAAAAGGTTCTAAAAAGAAGCGTACAATCACATTCCAAGAGCTGTATGACGATTGGTTGGAACAACACCGCAAAAGTGTTAAATCTTCTACAGTAGCCACCAATAGACGGTTTATTGAAGGTCATGTATTGCCAAAATTCGGCAAGTTAAAACTAGACCAAATAACCGTTTCTTTTTGTCAAAAATGTGTGAATGAATGGCACGACAAATACAAGCAATATCACTATATAAGACGTGCTACTGCTCAGGTCATGAATTATGGCGTATCTATGGAATTAATGGAAAGTAACCCCATGAAAAAGACGATTCTTCCACGCAAAAAAGAAGAGGAAAAGAAACCTAACTTTTATAGTAAAGATGAATTACACGAGTTTATGACATTCGTTAAAACACTTGATAACTATAAATATTATGCTTTTTTCCGTTTACTTGCTATTACTGGCATGCGTAAATCAGAAGCGTTAGGGCTGTATATTAAAGACTTGAACATATTCAACAAAACACTAACAATCGGTAAAACAATAGCCATTGATGAATACGATCAAGTTGTTTTACAGACCCCTAAAACAAAAAATTCATACCGCACCATCAGCTTAGATGATGAAACGATACGAATTTTACAAAAATGGTTCAGTATTCAAAAAGAAGATTACTTCAAACTCGGATTTAATACGTCAAAAGCAAAACAACTCATGTTTAGCAATATGAGTAACGATTTATATTATCCACAAGTAGTAAACGATTGGCTTGATTGGATTTATGACAAAGCAGAAAAAGAAGGCCTAACTTTAAAAAGAATAAGTCCTCATGGTTTCCGACATACTGCTTGTTCGCTTATGTTTGAAGCTGGCGCAACGATTAATGAGGTTCAGAAGCGCTTAGGTCATAAGGATGTAAAGACTACCATGAACATTTATAGCCACGTTACACCGCAACAAGCAGAAAACACCAGTCAGAAGTTAGCAAACTATTTAGGTTTCTGACAAATAGATAGTTTTTCGGATAGTATTTATGAGATTGAAGGCAAATAAAAAGCCAAGAACGCTATAATATCAACGTTCTTAGCCTATAGTTAGGTTTTAACCTACACTGCCTTCCATTTCGTACTGGATCAAGCGGTTTAATTCGACTGCGTATTCCATTGGTAGTTCTTTAGTGAATGGTTCGACGAAGCCCATGACAATCATTTCAGTCGCTTCTTGTTCGGAGATACCGCGACTCATTAGATAGTACAATTGTTCTTCGGAGATTTTTGAGACTTTCGCTTCATGCTCCAGCGAAACATTGCCATTTAAGATCTCATTGTATGGAATCGTATCGGAACTTGATTGGTCATCCATGATGATCGTATCGCACTCGATATGGCTGAATGAACCGGCACTATCACGACCGAAACGAACCGTTCCACGGTAATCCACGGCACCGCCATCTTTAGCGATTGATTTTGAAACGATCGTGCTAGAGGTATTCGGTGCATTATGGATCATGCGAGCGCCATTATCTAAAACGATATTTTTACCGGCGACAGCAATTGATAACATCGTACCGCGAGCTCCGCGACCTTCCATATAAACACTTGGATATTTCATCGTAACTTTTGATCCTAAGTTGCCATCGACCCATTCCATCGTTGCGTTTTCTTGGGCTTGTCCACGTTTGGTTTCTAAACTATAAACGTTGTTCGACCAGTTTTGGATGGTTGTATACCGGCAATAGCCATCTTTTTTCACGAAAACTTCTACGACTGCTGCATGTAGACTATCTGAAGAATACGTTGGTGCGGTACATCCTTCGACATAGTTGATGCTGGCACCTTCGTCTACGATGATCAATGTCCGTTCAAATTGACCTGTATTGGCTGAATTGATACGGAAGTATGATTGGATCGGAATATCGGTCTTCACACCTTTTGGTACATAGATGAAGGTTCCACCTGACCAAGCGGCTGAATTAAGGGCAGCTAATTTATTATCTGAAGGTGGCACTAAAGTTCCGAAATATTCTTTGAACAATTCAGGGTATTCTTTTAGTGCTGAATCGGTATCGGTAAAGACGATGCCTAATTTTGTGAATTCGTCTTTCATGTTGTGGTAAACCACTTCTGATTCATATTGGGCTGAAGCACCGGCTAAGTATGCTCGTTCAGCTTCAGGGATTCCCAAGCGTTCGAAGGTTGTTTTGATTTCTTCTGGAACATCATCCCAATCACGTGCTGGTTTGTCACTTGAACGGATAAAGTAATTGATTTTATCGTAATCCAAACCAGATAAATCAGGGCCATAATCAGGCATCTCTAATTTACGGAATGTTTCTAAGGATTTCAAACGGAAATCCAACATCCATTCTGGTTCTCCTTTTGCGCGGGAGATTTCGCGGATGACTTCTTCCGATAGACCCTCACCAGTCGTAAAGACGGGTTCGACATCATCATGGAAGCCAAATTGATATTCTTCGATTTCTGGTACACTACTCATAGTATCCCGCTCCTTATTCCTATTTAAGTATTCATTTTTCAAAAGAACGAAAAATGAGTTTGATCTTCATGCCGTATATCACTCTGCTAAACAACTCTAGCTAGTAGAAAACTGCAAAAAGCAGAGCTGACATCCTTATTCCTATTTAAGTATTCATTTTTCAAAAGAACGAAAAATGAGTTTGATCTTATCACTCTGCTAAACATTTTTAGCTTCTAGAAAACTGTGAAAAGCAGAGCTGACATCCTTATTCCTATTTAAGTATTCATTTTTCAAAAAAACGAAAAATGTTTTATTTAATCTTTATGCAGTTGTCCTTCACGGGCTTTTCCTTGTTCATCTGTCAAAGCTTTCCCTAAGGCTTTCCAGGCCAAAGTCGAGCATTTGATTCGAGCCGGGAATTTCGCCACACCGCTAAGCATCGCTGCGTCGCCTAATGCGTCTTCATCCGCTGCGGGAATCTCATTGCCTTGAACCATTTGAGCAAAAATCACCGCTAAATGTTCAGCTTCTGAAACAGGTTTACCGATCACTGCATCCGTCATCATTGATGCGCTGGCCGTTGAGATCGAACAGCCGCTACCAGTAAAAGCGATGTCCTTGATGATGCCCTCTTCAACGATCAATTCAAGTTCGATCACGTCGCCGCACGTCGGATTGTTCATCTCGATCGTCTTGGTCGATTCATCTAATTTGCCGCGATGATGAGGATGAGCTGAGTGATCCAAGATTACTTGTCGATATAAGTTGTCTAATCTAGTTAGCGCCATCTTTGAAAAACTCCTTTGTAGCTTGGATTGCTTGGACTAAACGGTCCGCATCTGCTTTCGTATTATAGAAATAGAAGCTGGCCCGCGCCGTCGCAGATACATCTAAATAGTTCATTAATGGTTGCGCACAATGGTGCCCGGCTCTTACCGCTACGCCTTCCATATCTAGTGCCGTCGCGACATCATGTGGGTGGATGCCATCTAAATTAAAGGCGATCACTCCCGTATGATGTTCTGGATCTTGCGGTCCATAGATCGTTACGCCGCCAATTGCGTGTAATTTGGGCAAGACATAAGCGACTAATTCTTGTTCGTACTGATGAATGTTGTCCATCCCGATCTCATTCAAGTAATCGATCGCTCCGCCTAAGGCAATTGCACCGGCAATGTTTGGTGTACCGGCTTCAAATTTCCAAGGTAGCTCTTTCCAGGTACTTTCATACAGACGAACAAAATCAATCATTTCACCGCCGAATTCGACCGGTTCCATCTGTTCTAATAACGAACGTTTGCCATATAATACACCGATTCCGGTCGGTCCGCACATTTTATGCCCGCTAAAGGCAAAGAAATCTGCGTCCAGTGCTTGCACGTCCACCTGCATATGCGGTGTTGCTTGGGCCCCATCGACGATCATGATTGCATCATTGCTATGCGCAAGTGTTGCCAACTCTTTGATCGGATTGATCACGCCTAAAACATTTGAGACATACGCTAAAGAGACGATCGCTGTTTTTTCATTGATGATTTTTTTGGCTTCAGCCAGATCGATAAAACCTTCGGCTGTCAATGGCAAGTAGCGTAAGATCGCGCCGCTTCGTTGAGCCAATTGTTGCCACGGAATAATGTTTGAGTGGTGTTCCATATAAGAGATGACGATTTCATCTCCAGCTTTAATAAACGCATCACCATAGCTACGCGCCAACCAATTCAAACCCGTCGTTGTCCCACGAGTAAACAGAACTTCGGCCGTTTCGTTGGCATTGATGAACGCGCGAACTTTTTCGCGACTCTTTTCATAATCAGCGGTTGCACGTTCAGCAAGTGTATGGACGCCGCGATGAACATTCGCATTATCCGTTTCATAGTAATGACGTAAAACATCCAAGACTTGTTTCGGTTTTTGGGTGGTTGCTGCATTGTCCAAATAGACTAATGGTTCGTCATTGACTTCTTGAAAAAGAATCGGAAAATCATTTCTGATCGTAGCAAAATCTTTCATTAGTTCAACTTCCCTTCGATCCGATCAATCAATTGTTCTTGCGTAGCTTTTACAGGGATCGCTGTGATCACAGGTCCTAAGAAACCACGGATCACCAAACGTTCAGCAGCTGCTTTTTCTAATCCACGGCTCATCAAATAGAATAATTCTTCCGGATCGACACGACCAACACTGGCTGCATGGCCGGCAGTAACTTCATTTTCATCAATCAAAAGAATCGGGTTGGCGTCGCCACGAGATTTTTCAGACAACATCAACACACGGCTTTCTTGTTGCGCATCTGCTCCTTTTGCGCCTTTTAAGATGTGACCGATCCCGTTGAATGTCAAGGTTGATTTTTCAAGAATAACTCCATGTTGTAAGATGTGACCGATCGTGTGTGGTGCTTTGTTCGTTACACGTGTATCGATTCCTTGAATTTGTTTTCCTGTACTGATAGCAACGATTTTTACTTCTGAATGCGACCCTTCGCCGACTAAATCTGAATCAAAGTCTGCGATCACATTGCCATCATTCATGATTCCGATTGCCCAATCGATCATTGAATCGCGCATCAAATAACCACGGCGATTCATGTACGTTGCGATATTGGCCCCTAAGGCATCGATCGCTGAGAATTTCACGCGGGCACCTGGTTTGGCAATTACTTCAACGACCACGTTCCCAGAAAGTTTCTTCGCTTCAACACCTTGAGATTCAAAACGCTCTAAGTAAGAAAATTCACTGTTGGCTTCCGCTACGATCAAGACATGCTTGAAAAAGTGCGCATCGTCATTGCCGTTGTGTAAGAATAGACTTTCGATAGGCTCTTCGATCACAACATTTTTAGGAACATATAAGAACACACCATTGTTCATGAAAGCTGCATGTAAAGCGGTCATCGTATTTTCTTCAACTGGTACGGCTTTTTGCATGTAATATTCTTGTACCAATTCAGGGTATTCTTGAAGTGCTGTCACTAAATCAGTGAAGATCACTCCTTGTTCGACCAATTTTGGTGAGATTTGTTCAAAAATCGTAGTTTCACCAGCTTGGACAATGATAGGATTGTCTTTCATTTCATCAAAGCTTGGGATCGTTCCACCGATTTCTTGATGTTCTGGTTTCACGTTGTACAGATTCCAACGCGCGAATTTTACTTTTTCGATGACAGGCAATGGCAATTCGTCGATTTTATTCAACGCATTGACACGTAAGTCGGTCATCCATTGAGGTTCGGCCCATTCAGCAGAGTATGCTTTGACGGCCTCAAGATATTCTGTCCATTTTTTCATCTATCTTGCCCTCCTAAACTTCTTCTTTGTATTCGATACCTAATTCAGCAGAGATTCCTGCATAGCCTTCTGCTTCTAAACGGCGTGCAAGATCCGCATCTCCAGTTAAGACCACACGGCCTTCCATCATGATATGGACCACATCTGGTACGATGTAGTTCAATAGACGTTGGTAGTGAGTAATGATCAAAGCGCCAAAATTTTCACCGCGCATTTCGTTGATACCGCGAGACACAACTTTTAAGGCATCAATGTCTAACCCAGAGTCGATTTCATCTAAGATCGCAAAGGTTGGTTCGATCATCAATAATTGTAAAATTTCATTACGTTTCTTTTCTCCACCCGAGAAACCTTCATTTAAATAGCGTTCTGCCATTTCTTCCGGCATATTCAATAATTCCATTTTTTTATCTAATTTTTTCAAGAATTGCATCACTGAGATTTTATCGTCTTCACCACGACGTGCATTCATCGCAGCACGCATGAACTCAGCATTACTGATTCCTGGGATCTCACTTGGGTATTGCATTGCTAAGAATAAGCCCAAACGCGCACGTTCGTCGACTTCTAAGTCCAAAATATTTTTACCGTCAAACAGGATTTCCCCTTGTGTGACTTCATAGTTTGGGTTGCCCATGATAGCAGCAGACAATGTTGATTTCCCTGTACCGTTTGGTCCCATGATGGCGTGGATTTCGCCAGTCTTCATTACTAGGTTAACGCCTTTTAAAATTTCTTTATCGTCAATGGCTACGTGTAAGTCTTTGATTTCTAAAACTGACATGAAAGTACCTCCAAATATTTTTTCTCGTTCTCACACATTTTAATCTAAATGAGAATGGAATACAAATTGATTCGCATAATTTCTTTTCAAAAACGACTATTTATTTAGAATTATTATAATTATGTTCGCTTGCAATTTAAATCTTCTGCAAACAATAAAATCCTTCATTATTGTAGCTCTTATTTACAAACCTATTGTGACAAAAAAACACCGAAAGGATGTTTCCCTTCGGTGTCAGTACTTCTTATTCTTCCACGGGTTTTACAGAACCGTCCCATTTTTTCAAGATCCAGTCTTGAACATCTTTTTCACGTAAAACTTTGATCAATTTTTTGATTCGCGCATCATTTTTATCTTCTGTACGAACCGCAATGATGTTGGCATATGGTGAGTTGTCTTTTTCAAGTAACAAAGCATCGTTGACTGGGTTTAGCCCCGCGCCATAAGCGAAGTTGGCATTGATCGCAACTAAGTCGCCTTCGTCATTGTTGTAAGTCGTAGCAAGCAATGCTGGATCGATAGAATGTTCAAATTTCAAGTTTTTAGGGTTTTCAGCAATATCATCGAAAGTGGCTGTTTCTAAATCAACACCATCTTTAACTTTGACTAAATTCGCATCTTGTAAGATCGTGATGATTCGGCCCCAGTCAGACTCAGAGTTTGAAGTAATGATCGTTGCGCCATCTTTCAAATCTTTGATGTCTTTGATTTTTTTAGAATATAAGCCCATTGGTTCGATATGGATCGCACCAGCATCCGTAAATTTATAATCATTTTCTTTTACGGCTTTGTCAAAGAATGGTTTATGTTGGAAGTAGTTAGCATCGATATCGCCATCAGCTAACGCTTTGTTTGGTAAAACATAGTCATCGAATTTTTTGATTTCTAGTTTCATGCCTTCTTTTTCAAGTAACGGTTTGATGTGTTCCAAGATTTCAGCATGCGGTGTTGGTGAAGCACCGACAACTAAAGTATCGCTATCTTTTTTACTACTACTATCAGAAGAGCTTGAGCTACTGTTCCCACAAGCGGCTAAGCCGACTGTTAATAATGCTACTGCTGCAAAACCTAAAAATTTCTTTTTCATTGCTGGTTCCCCCTAAATTGACTGTTTTTTATTTTTAATAAGAAAAAATTCTTACTGTTACCCCACGAGTGAAATTAACGCTTATCGGTTCTCTTTGTTAAGAAGTCCCCGATTCCTTGAACGATGAATACGATCAATAGAATGATCACGGTAGCTACTAAAGTGACCGTATAGTTTCCGCGTTGATAGCCTTCTTGCCAAGCTAATGCACCAAGACCACCGGCCCCGATCGCACCGGCCATAGCTGTAAATCCGATCATTGAAACTGATGTAACTGTCAAACCAGAAATCAACGCTGGCAGACTTTCAGGAATCAAAACTTTCCAAATCGTTTGGAAATAACTTGCGCCCATCGCATCTGCTGCTTCTAAAACGCCTGAGTCAACTTCACGAAAGGCGATCTCTACTAAACGAGCATAAAAGGGTGCGGCTGAAAGTACTAACGCTGGAATTGCCGCTTTCGCTCCTAACATCGTTCCGACTAAACTTTTGGTAAATGGAATGATCAAAACCATCAAGATCATGAATGGCGTTGAGCGGAAAATATTACTGATGATCGAAACCAATCCGTATAAAATACTGCGCGCACTTGAATGTTTTCGACCTAATGAGTAAAGTAGTAAGCCTAATAATAAGCCTAATATGAAAACGATGACCATTGAAATAATCGTCATGAACAACGTATCATTGATGGCTTCTTTTAATGTATCCCACGATACTTGTTGGAAATTTAAATAGGTTTCTGTAAAACTTTTATCCACGGTGCAGCACCTCCACGCCAACTTGTTGACTTTCTATAAAGCGAATCGCTTGATCGACTTCTTTTGGTTCACCCGTCAACTGAACAGTCAATGTGCCAAAAGAGCTTCCCGTTGCTCGTTCGATATTCCCGTAAACAATGCTGATGTTGATGGGGAATTGACGGATTGCTTGTGAAACAACTGGTTCATTCGCATTGTTTTCCAAGAAATTCAAGGTTGCTAACGTGCCCGTTGGATTTTCTTTGATAAATTCGGCGAGTAAAGCAGATGGATCTGCTTTTGGTTCTAAATCTTGTTGGACGAAAATCTTGGTCACTTCCTGTTGTGGATGACGGAAAACTTCACGAACAGATCCTTCTTCGACGATTTTTCCAAGTTCCATCACAGCGACTTTGTTACAAATTTTACGGATCACATTCATTTCATGAGTGATCAATACGATCGTTAAACCTAATTTTTGATTGATATTGGCTAATAATTCCAAAACTTCTTCCGTCGTTTGTGGATCCAATGCACTGGTTGCTTCATCACAAAGGAGGATATCTGGATCATTGGCTAATGCTCTAGCGATCCCGACCCGTTGTTTTTGTCCTCCGGATAATTGGGAAGGATAAGCGTCCCCACGGCCATCAAGTCCCACTAAACTCAATAATTCTTCCGCTTTTTTCTGACGTTGTTCTTTTGCTACCCCCGCCAATTCTAGTGGTAGCTGAATATTTTCGATCACTGTACGTGACCATAACAGATTAAAATGTTGGAAGATCATCCCAACTTTTTTACGAAAGCTTCTTAATGCTGCTCCTTGTAATTTTGCTACATCTTCGCCATTGACGATCACTTGGCCGTCAGTTGGTGTTTCTAAACCATTCAATAAGCGAACCAATGTACTTTTTCCTGCTCCGGAATAACCGACGATGCCATACACATCTTTTTCCTCGATTGTTAAATTGATTCCATTGACTGCGTGGATCGTTCCTTTTTTGCCAGCGAAACTTTTCCCCACTTGATTTAATTCAATCAATGCCATGTTTCTGACTTCCCTTCTAGATAAGCGGATAGCTTATAGCTAACTCTTAATTATGTAACTATTTTACCAAGTTGTTGAAAAATAGTCCGTTCATTTGCATACTGCGTTTTATGCTTGTCTGCCTAAGACTAACAAAAAAAGCCCCCGTCCATAAATGTACTATTGTACACTTAGGACGAAAGCTTTTGACTTCCGTGTTACCACCTAAAATTTATCCTGACCTTACGATCACGACCTCTACCAGTACTTGCAACTTGCGCATACTGAGGTGCTATAACGGGCACTCCCGTGATAGACTTAACTGTGTCTCGTCTATCCCGCTCAAAGACCATTTTCCATCTCATTTCCATAACTCCCTCTCAGCATACAGGAGCTCTCTTTGTACTTTAATCAGATGTACTTTTCTTTTCATCGCTTTCTCATGTGTATGAAAGGATTATATCAGGCAATTATTAGCATGTCAAACACGAATTGAAAATTTTCTTTATAAATTTTCAAACTCTGCTTCGTCTACTTCACGCAATGATAATATCCAGGCATCTAACTCTTCTTTTGTGTTCAAGGCCGCAGGATCTGCTTGGACTTTTTCACTGACAGAAGATACGACACCTGTTAAGGGACTTTTGAATTCTTGAACAGCTTTTTCTGCTTCGATCTCAATAAAAGGTTCGCCGGCTTTAATTGTTTGGCCGATTTTTGGTAAAGAGATGAACGTAACTTCACCTAATGTTTCTGACATCTCAGCGGTCAATCCCATGCAATAGTCTTTATCGTTATGTAAAATCCATAGTCCTTCTTGTTTCTTTAAGTAACTCATTTATTTAAACGCTCCTTCGTAAGTTTCTTCTTTGAATCCATTGATCAAAAATTGATCATTTTTGATCAGCAATGGGCGCTTGACTAGCATCCCGTCACTAGCTAATAACTCACTTGCTTCAGTGACTGAAAGATCTGCGATTTTATCTTTCAGACCTAATTCACGGTACTTCATGCCGCTGGTATTAAAGAAACGGCGAATCGGCAAGTCACTTTGACTAATCCATTGTTCAAAATCCGCATTTGACGGAGTTGCCTCGATCAAATCGATCGTTTCATAAGCGACTCCTTGTTGATCTAGCCATGTTTTGGCTTTGCGACAAGTCGAACATTTTGGGTACCAATAAAATTTAAGCACGTCGTGTCCTCCTGATAGGTTGTTTGTCAGCACTTTGATAGCGCATTGAGAGAATCAAACCGATCCCGATCATGTTTCCTAAAATCGAAGATCCCCCTTGACTGATAAACGGCAATGGAATCCCCGTTAACGGTAATAGACCAATGTTTGCCCCGATATTTTCAAATACATGGAACAACATCATCATAACGATTCCAGAAGCAATATACGCATAAAACTCATTATTCATATCAAAGCATAAACGAATCATCCGATAAATCAAAATAAAATACAGTAAAATCACAAATGCGCCACCGACAAAACCGAAGTTTTCACCGATCACGGTAAAGATCATATCCGATTCACGGACAGGAACATAGACATGACTGACATTATAACCAGTTCCTAACATCCCGCCAGAACCAATCGCCATCAATGAATGCGCCAATTGGAAACTTTTTCCTTGAGGGTCATGGAAAGGATCAATCCACGAATCGATTCGTGCAAATTGATAGTTTTTAAACCCAACATGCGTCAGCAACTCGCGACCTGCGTCCGTCGTTACTAAGAAAATAACCGATCCGCCAAGGACAACAGCAGCAACGATCACTGGAACGATAATCAACCATGAAATACCAGACATCAAAAACATGCCGGCAAAAATGGCCAGAAAGACTAGCATCGTCCCGAAGTCTTTTTGGGCTAAAACTAAACCAAATACAGGGATCGAAACCAATACCATTTTAAAAATCAAACCAAAATCACTTTTTAACGAACGAACCTTATGAGCCACACTATGTTTAGTAATGATTAAAGCCATCATCAAAATATATGCGATCTTCATAAGTTCGGCCGGTTGGAACGTCAAAGAACCAATCTTAAACCAGTTTTTTGAGCCTGTCGAAGCGGCTAATGTCGGATCATAATACTTCAGTAATGCTAACATGACGGCTAAACCGATCACATATAAAAAGGGCGTTATCCGCCATAAAAGCTTTGCGTCAAAATGAATAATAATACCAACTGCTAAAGCTCCTACCAGATACCATACGCCTTGCATGACCATATTTCGAAAAATATTAGGATCTCTTGGGTCGTGGGTCAACGCCACATACAGGGAAAGCATCCCTACCAAACATAATATGAACACAGGTAAAATAACGCCGTAATCAATACGACTATCATTGTTTTTTCTTAAGCTATCCATTTTTCATCTCTTTTCCACAGTGTACTCGCCTTATTATAGACACTTTTTTCCAGAAAGAAAAGTCAGCATCGTTGTCTTTGTAAAATCTTTATTCTTCTTTGGACATTTTTTGTAAAAAATAAATCAAGCCCCAAATACTTAACTGGATAAAACTATAGAGCGCTACAAATTGAACTTTCGCCATACTCCAATCTCCGATCAACAAAGTCACTGTTTTTATTGGATGAATAAGCAATTCAATCGAGTGGATTCGTTCGAAACGACCGATATAGACTGCAATTCCTGACAAAAACGCAAGTATCGTCAAACTAGCTACTTGTTGTTTTAAATCCAAAGTTACTGTTTTCAATAAACTAAAGACCTGACCCATTCCAATAAAGACCATCATCAAAATCGGCAACACCAACAATAAAAAGGACCACCAGTCTGGAAACGTGGCGCTGAACAAACCGTTTGGTCGATAAATATCCAAACTAGTTAGATAGAAAAGATCCGTCAGTAGATACGGAATATTCGGGAAAAATAATAGCCATAATAGCCCCAGCAACCAATGCCACCCAGAATCGAGCTTCATAAAAAGTTGCCCAAACACGATTGGCAGCCAAGCCAAGAAAACATTCAATCCCATAAAAGAAAATGTCTGTTGAAAAAAGCTCATTCCTACGATGTAAAGAATGACGCCTAGATGAAACCCATAATTCTTTTGCATAACTCTCCTTTATTCTATTTCTTTTTCTATCTATTACGATAGCATAAATCCTAAAATTAGGCTCTAAAAATCCCTAATAAAAAAACTCCCTACTATTATATGTAGAGAGTTGTTTACTTTATTTATGTTGGTCGACGATTTGTTGTGATTTATCTGCAGTCGTTTTTACATCTGCTTTAGCTTTTTCAAGCTTATCAATATAAGCTCTTAAGTTAGTATTTTCTTGCGTAGCTTCAGTTAATTTTTGTTTTGTTGTTGCTAATTCCGCTTCGACAGCAGTTTTATCGCTCATCGCTTGATTTAATTTTGTGTTCAATGAATCATAAGTTGCTTGCAATTCATTGACCTTTTGGTTTGCTGCATCTACTTTTGCATTCATCTCGGTATTCAATCGTTGGATTTCTTGGTTTTTTTGTTCAATTTCTGCCAATTTTGTTTGGATTTCATTTTGCTTGGCTGCAAGCTCTGAATCTTTCCCGTTTAATTGAGCAGTAAGACTTGTTTTGTCACTAGCTAATTGATCACGTTCACTTTTTAACGTATCTGCTTGTTGTTTGTAAGTATCACGATCTTTGATTGCTTGGTCAAGTTGCGTTTGGTTGGTTGCTGTTCTAGTCGTCAATTGTGCAATTTGTTGATCTTTGGTCGACAAGGAGGTGTTCAATTTGTCTAAGTTGTCGTTAATCGTTGAGATATTGTCCTCGCCACCCCAAATGATTATGTTATCTGCATAATGCTTCCCGGCCATACCAATCATTATTACCAACATTGCAACCGTCATTAATACATAATGTTTCTTTTTCATTATTTAGTTTTCTCCTTATAAATATTAAAATATTTAATAGCAAATATTATATTATCGATATAGTTAGGAATAGTCAATAACAAATATAATTTTTTAGGACTTTAACAATTGTCAAAGATTAAAATAAAATTATATCTATGTTAATTAATTCAAAATTCACTATATACCATTTCGAAAAAAGATTATTTATTAAATGACGAATACAATATTTACTGCGGATTTCCAATAAAACCTTTCTCATTTTGGATAAACAACGTTTTTTATTCATTATTGCGCCAGATTAAATGAGCAAAGTAAAAAAAAAACGACTTGATCAATAAATTATTGATCAAGTCGTTTTAAACTAAGATGCCAGCTGCAGGATTTGAACCTGTGACCTACGCGTTACGAGTGCGTTGCTCTACCAACTGAGCTAAGCTGGCCTTTCTATACAAGAAAATTATAGAGAACTTTCTCCAAAAAGTAAAGTGATTTTATAATCAAAAAGCGATTACATGAAAAATTCTTGAAAATATGCTAAAATAAGTTATGTGATACAAAAGGAGGCGGTTGAAACAGATGGCTACATTTGGCAAAATTGAAACACACGTTGATCCTTCCGAAGCTGGAAAAGAATTTCCAGTCAAGACACACGTCATGTTCGCTTTACGCGGCAAATCCCAAACTGGGATCGTCACGAAACAATTGAAAAACGCAGCAATTGTTGAAATTGATGAAAAGCAAGACAATGAAGACTTGATTGTTCAGTCTAATGGTGTTGCAGTGATCAATTACAAACAAATGGAAAAGATTTAGATTCAAAAAAAAGCGGACCGCTGAGCGGTTCGCTTTTTTCTTATTTTGTACCGAATAAACGATCCCCGGCATCGCCCAGACCAGGAACGATGTAGCCTTGTTCATTTAAACGTTCATCTAATGCCGCAGTGTAGATATCTACATCTGGATGTGCTTCTTGTAACGCTTTGACACCTTCTGGCGCAGCAACTAAACAAACAAATTTCATGTTTGAAGCCCCACGTTTTTTCAATGAATCAATAGCCATGATTGCTGAACCACCAGTTGCTAACATTGGATCAACGATAAATAATTGACGGCTATCGATATCTTCAGGCATTTTAAAGAAATATTCATGTGGTTCGAACGTTTCTTCATCACGGAACATTCCGATATGTCCGACTTTAGCAGCTGGAATCAATTCTAAGATTCCGTCTACCATGCCAATACCCGCACGTAAGATCGGAACGATGGCAACTTTTTTACCTGATAATGTTTTTTGTGTTGATGGTGTGATCGGTGTTTCGATCTCGATATCTTCTAATGGCATATCACGTGAGACTTCATACGCCATTAACATCGCGATTTCATCAACGACTTCACGAAAAACTTTCGTTCCACAATTTTTATCACGAATAATTGTTAATTTGTGTTGGATCAGTGGATGATCAATTACTTGAAACTTGCCCATAATTAATTGCTCCTTATTCATTTGATTGCGTTAGTTTTCTATTTTGATTAAAATCAATCAGAAAATAAACACCTTTTATTCTGCATTTCTCCTATTATAAGACAATTGCAGAAAGAAAACTAGTCTAATTCCCCTTGAATTGGATGAGATTCTGTTAATGCTAAAACTGCTTGACGAATTTCTACTAATTTTTCTTCATCACCTTTTGAACGTAAGGTTTCGACGATCAATTCAGCAACTTGTTTCGCATCCGCTTCTTTAAAGCCACGGCTTGTGATGGCCGGTGTCCCAACGCGAATCCCACTTGTTTCTTTAAAACTCTTTGTTTCAAAAGGAATTGAATTTTTATTGACGGTGATATGAACCGTGTCTAACAACTCTTCTGCTTCACGGCCGGTGACATCAAAACCACTGACTTCAACTAACATCAAATGGTTATCGCTAGCCCCTGAAACGACCCTTGTTTCTGGTGTTTGATTGAATACTTTTACCATAGTTTCAGCATTTTTCAATACTTGCTCACTATACTCTTTAAACGATGGCGCCAAGGCTTCTTTGAAAGCGACCGCTTTTGCTGCGATGACGTGCTCTAAGGGACCACCTTGTAAACCAGGAAAAACCGCACTGTTGATTTTTTTTGCAAGCTCGGGGTCATTAGTCAAAATCAATCCGCCTCGTGGACCGCGTAATGTTTTATGAGTAGTTGACGTGACGATATCTGCATACGGAACTGGATTAGGGTGAAGACCTGTAGCAACTAAGCCGGCAATATGTGCCATATCGACCATTAATTTTGCCCCGATCTCATCCGCGATTTCACGAAAACGCGCAAAATCAATCGTCCGACTATAAGCACTGGCACCAGCAACAATCAATTTTGGCTGATGTTTGCGCGCTAAAATACGAACGACTTCATAGTCAATCGTTTCTGTATGAGGATCGACCCCATAACTAACAAAGTTGTATAATTTCCCGCTAACATTGACCGGTGAACCATGGGTTAAATGCCCACCCGCAGATAGATCCATTCCTAAAACAGTGTCACCAGGTTGGATCAATGCAAAATATGCGGCTTGATTTGCCTGAGAACCTGAGTGCGCTTGAACATTGACATACTTTGCATCAAACAAAGCTTTCGCTCGATCAATCGCTAAATTTTCAACGACATCCACAAATTCGCAACCGCCATAATAGCGTCGGCCAGGATAGCCTTCCGCGTATTTATTCGTTAGAACACTACCTTGTGCTGCTCGAACTGCTTCTGACACAATATTTTCAGAGGCAATCAACTCAATATTCTGCTCTTGCCGTTGGGCTTCTTTTTCGATAGCTCCCCATAGTTCGGGATCTAGTGTTTTGTAATCCATCCTACCGCCACCTTTTCATTTTCATGTTTTAAGTATACGAAAGATCATGCAGATAATCGAATTTTCTGTTTCTATTTTTTCCCCAAACCATTTTTCTGATCAACAACGCCTATTTTGCAAAATATTTTTGTCCGGCGGCTTTTTTCAACCGATTCATATAGGCCAAACCTAAATGATCTTCTGGGAAAACTTGAGCAAAAATCAAATCGACTTTATCCGCTTCATCCAACGCCCGCAATCCACTGAACAACCCGCGTGTCGCAGCTTCAATCGTATCATCTGCAAATACAAACCGATCTGCCGAAAGGTATTTATCTGCAATCGTTGGCGAAACCAACAAACCCACTTTTTGATTATTTTCTTGCGCCCAAGCCATGGCTTCATCCCAGTCATTTGGTTGAACCATCAAAACATCGGTATCTGGAGAATAATGTTTGTATTTCATTCCCGGTGCTTTTGGTGTTTCACTTTCTGATACTAAATGCTTATCCAAAGGAACTTCAATGCCTAAGATTGCGGCTAATTTTTCTTGCGTTACAGCCCCTGGTCGTAAAATCGTCGGTGTATCACCACTTAAATCTAACACGGTTGATTCAACTCCAATCGACGTAGCACCATCATCTAAAATTCCAGCGATTTTTCCATTTAAATCATGATATACATGTAAAGCAGTAGTCGGACTCGGTTTACCTGAGGTATTTGCACTTGGCCCAACTAAAGGCGCTTGCGTTTTTTCAATTAAAGACAATGTTTTTTTATTATCTGGCATCCGAAAGGCAGCTGTGGATAACCCACCCGTCACAATCGGGCTAAGACTATCTTTTTTGATTTTAAAAATCAATGTCAACGGTCCTGGCCAAAAGTTTTTAATGATTTTTTCGGTGAGCGGATGATAGCTTTCAACAAATTCTTTAGTCATTGTAAAATCCGCTACATGGACGATCAGCGGATTGTCGCTTGGACGACCTTTGACCGCAAAAACTTGTTTTACCGCAGTTGGTAAAAGCGCATTAGCTCCTAATCCATAGACGGTTTCCGTTGGAAAGGCCACCAATTCTCCTTGACGCAATAATTCTGCCGCTTGATCTAGTTGATCTGATTGAAAAATTTTCGTTTCCACAGTTTCTCCACAGCTCCCTTTTATATTTTGATTGATTTAAAAACATCCGTCTTTTAGTTACCCCCACATTGTGGATAGTAAATAAGTCAAGTGTGCATAACCATGTTGATAACTTTTTAGGTTTTGTAAGCCTTTTAAATCAATGTTTTTTTATCATTTTGTTTGCTAAAAATAATTTTAACGGACAATGACCATTCGATCGTTCCCCATCATATCTGGACGGACCTCAACACATTTCTCAGGAAACGCCTTTTGAAATAATTCTTTGACTGCTTTGCCTTGCTGAAAACCAATTTCTAGAAAGATCATTCCCTCAGGCTGTAATAATGCCTGACTTTCTTGTGCGATTTTTTGATAAATTGCTAAACCATCATTTTCAGCAAATAATGCTGTTTTGGGTTCATAGGTCCGAACACTCTCATCCATCAAATGCCACTCAGCTTGACTAATATATGGTGGATTACTAATAATGATATCTTGTTTTTCAGTGATTGCAGATAACACATCACTTAATTTAAAATCAATTTCAACCCCGATTGTTTCCGCATTTTCTTTAGCTACAGCCAGTGCTGCTGCTGAAATATCGACAGCTGTGACTTGCCATTCAGGACGAGCCGCTTTCAAACTAATCGCGATTGCCCCAGTTCCAGTGCCAATATCAACCACTTTTTTGGGTTTGTTTAGATTATCCTTTAAGCATAGATCCACCAATTCCTCTGTTTCTGGACGGGGAATCAAAGTGGCTTCCGTCACTTTGAAGCGATGATCAAAAAAGTACTCATAGCCCAATAAATATTGTGGTGGAATATTTTTCAGCAATTCTGCCACATCTGCTTTGATCTGTTGCTCATCGGCTAAAGAAATTTCATCTCGCATATGGATCAACCATTGGGTTTTGTCCCAATTTTTACGTGCCAAAAATAAATATTCGATCGCGTAGCCTTCTTTGCCAGCTGCTTCTAAAAAAGAAGAAGCCCCTGACAGGACTTCTACATAAGTTTTAGCCATTTTGCATATCTTCCAATTTTTTGGTTTGATCATACATAATTAAGGCATCAACAATCTCATCTAGCTTACCTGCTAAGATTTGATCTAATTTTTGGATCGTCAAACCGATACGGTGATCGGTCACACGGTTTTGTGGGAAATTATACGTCCGGATTCGTTCAGAACGATCTCCCGTACCAACTGCTGATTTACGATTTGCATCGTATTCGCTTTGTGCTTCTTGTTGGATCTTATCATATACCCGTGCTCGTAAAATTTTCATTGCTTTTTCGCGGTTTTTGATTTGTGACCGTTCATCTTGCATCGCCACAGCGATCCCTGTTGGAAGGTGAGTCAAACGAACAGCAGAAGCTGTTTTATTGACGTGTTGTCCACCAGCCCCAGATGCATGATAGATATCGGTACGAATATCTTTGTCTGCCATATCGATTTCGACTTCTTCTGCTTCCGGCATGATAACAACTGTGGCAGTAGACGTGTGGATCCGACCTTGAGATTCTGTTGAAGGGACGCGTTGTACACGATGAGCGCCACTTTCATATTTTAATTTTGAATAGACATTATCGCCAGAAATCATCATGATCACTTCTTTGTATCCGCCGATTCCTGTCACATTGGCTTCCATGACTTCAGTTTTCCAGCCTTGGCTTTCTGCATAACGTTGGTACATGTTGAATAGATCGCCTGCAAATAATGCGGCTTCATCACCACCAGCAGCTCCGCGGATTTCCATGATAATGTTTTTGTCATCATTAGGATCTTTAGGTAATAAAAGAATCTTAATTTCTTCTTCTAATACTTCTTTTTCTTTCTTTAAATCTGACAATTCTTCTTTGGCCATTTCAGCCATATCGGGATCTAGATTTTCACCTAATAATTCTTCTGTGTCACTGATACCTTCGACTACTTTTTTGTAACGACGATAGGTCGCGACAGTATCACGCGTATTGGCTTCTTCTTTAGAAAGCTGCATGAAACGTTTTGTATCTGTGATGACTTCTGGATCGCTTAACAATTCGCCAAGCTCTTCGTAACGATCTTCGATTGATTGTAATTGATCATACATGGATAAATTTCCTCCTAATTCATTTTCATTCCGATTAAAAATGCTCAAAAAATAATAGACTTTCGTGCTGCGGTCTTTTCACTATTAATTATACGTTACTCGATGATTTCAGGATGTGAATAATGTTTACGACAAACTGGATAATAGGCTTCATTCCCGCCGATTTGGACTTGATCGCCCTCATAGACCGGACGCCCATTGATATAATGGAGATTCATGGTTGCCTTTTTATGACAGAACCAACAAATCGTTTTCAATTCTTCTAATTTATCAGCGTACAGGATCAAATACTTTGAGCCTTCAAACATTTCATTTCGAAAATCATTCTTCAAGCCAAATGCCATGACTGGGATATCTAATTCATCCACTACTTTGGCTAATTGTACGACATGCTCTTTCGATAGAAATTGCGATTCATCGATCAAGATGCAATAGGGTTTGTAATCTAGATTTTTAATAAACGTAAAAATATCCGTTTCAGCAAAAATCGGGACAGCAGGACGGCTCAATCCGATTCGGCTCGAAATCGTTCCTATTCCATCTCGCGTATCTAAACCACTAGTCATCAGTACTACTGGCTTATTTTGTTCTTCATAGTTGTGGGCGACTTTTAAGATCTCGATCGTCTTACCACTATTCATTGCACCGTATTTAAAAAAAAGCTGGGCCATTTCTTGTCACCTTTCCCTTTTGTTCCTATCGTATTATAGCGGAAAAGCACAATTATTTACAGTAATAATTTTCATAGAATTCTTTCAACGAGAAAATTTCTAACAATTTAAATAGAAGCATCTATTATCTTTTAAGTTAACAATCCTTCAATGATATAATTTAATTATAATTACTTTTTATTTAATGAGCGTTTTGTGCTTTTAATAAAATTTAATTATCCAAAACTAACTTAGGAGGTTTTTTAATGGATCAAACGGCTAAAAAGAAGCGCCGTAGCTTCCCTTCCGCGTACACAGTCATCATCATTGTACTGATTTTGGTTCAAGCACTCACATTTTTTATCCCCTCAGGAAAATACAGTACCTTGACTTATGACAGCGGAAAAGATCAATTCGCGATTACTGATGCTCATGACAAAACAACCATGAAGCCCGCGACACAACAAACATTAGATGACTACAAAATTCGGATTGATGTCAGTAAATTCCGAGATGGCACGATCTACCGTCCCGCAGCCATTCCCAATTCTTATGAACAAATCGTTAAACCTAAACGAGGGATAACGGGCACGATCACCCAATTTTTACGTTCACAAGTTGAAGGGATCACCGAAAGTGTCGATATCATGATCTTCATCTTGATTTTAGGTGGGGTGATCGGCATCGTCAACGCTACTGGTGCAATGGACGCCGGAATGATGCGGTTATCCGAAAAGTTAAAAGGCAAACAAAAATGGTTGATCGTGATCGTGACGACCCTGATTGCGATTGGCGGAACAACCTTTGGTCTAGCCGAAGAAACGATCGCTTTTTATCCAATTTTGATCCCAATTTTCTTATTGGCAGGATATGATACATTGACCGCCGTTGCTTCGATTTATTTAGGAACGGCGATTGGAACGATGAGTTCGACCATTAATCCTTTTTCCACTGTCATTGCGTCCAATGCCGCAGGGATTAATTTTACCGAGGGCATGCCTTTACGTATTTTGATGTGGGTCGCTGCAGTCGGTATCTCGATCATCTATACGATTCGCTATGCAGAAAAAGTTCGTTTAAATCCGGAAACCTCACTGGTCGCAGATCAAGCGGAAAGTGATCGTAAACATTTCTTAGGTGACCAAACGAAATTAGCCAATGTTGATTTTACCGGTAGACAAAAATTTTCATTAATTGTTTTTGCTTTAGGTTTCGTCGTCATGATCTATGGCGTCCAACAACTTGGTTGGTACTTCACTGAGATCGCCGTTGTCTTCTTAGCGGTAACGTATATTTTGGCATTTGTTTCTGGCCTTGGTGAAAAGAAATTCATCGACAGCTTTGTGACTGGTGCAGCGGATCTCTTGGGTGTTGCTTTGATCGTAGGTCTAGCGCGCTCCGTTGGGATCGTCATGGAAAACAGCTTTATCAGTGATACAATCATGAACTTCTTCAGCAATGCGATCAGCGGCATGAATAATGTCATCTTTATTTGGTTCATGTTCTTAGTCTATATCGTCTTAGGCTTCTTCATCCAATCTTCTTCTGGTTTAGCCGTTCTTTCGATGCCGATCATGGCACCTTTGGCAGATGTCGTGGGTATCGATCGGGCATTGATCGTAAATGCTTATAACTGGGGACAAGGCTTGATTGGTTTAGTCGCTCCAACTGGCTTGATTTTAGTTTCACTATCCGTTGTAAATATTGGCTTTGATAAGTGGATCAAATTTGTCAGCAAATTACTAGGTATCATCATCGTCTTGATTTTGGTTCTATTAGCTGTTGGCGTCTTGATTTAAATGCTTGATAAAAAAGCTGCGACCAAAGTATTTTCTACTTTGGTCGCAGCTTATTTTTTAGTGCTTCAAATATTTTTCATGCCACTTTTCATCCACCTGATGCGTTCCTGGTTTGAAGAAAATAGTTTCCGTTCCTGCTTCATTAGCAGTCTGGTAATACCATTTCTTCCAACGTAAAAAATCAAGCTGTGCTTGCAGTTCCTGTATTTTTTTCTCTAAGGCTGCTTCTTGTTCGATCATAAACGTATAGCGCTGCGGTAATGTTTGGTCTCCTTCAACACACCAGTCCATGAATTTGGCGATTTCCTTGACAGGAATCCCCGAGCGTTTCAAACAATCAATCACTTCGATATAGCCTAAGTCATCTTCCGTGAATTCTCTACGACCTGCGGCATTTTTCTTTACAAAGGGCAGTAATCCAGCTTTATCGTAGTAGCGTAATGTATCTTGAGAAATCCCATATTTCGCTGCGATATCACCAATCAAATATTTTTTCATTTTTTTAACGCTTCCTTCTTGACCTGGAGTCAACTCCAAGTAGTACAGTTAGTCTATCATAAATTTGAAAGAAGGCAATATCTATGGAAAAATCATTGGTCGTTATCACAGGAGCAAGTTCAGGTTTTGGTGCCGAAATCGCCAAAATTTTTAATCAAGCAGGTTTTCCAATGTTACTTTTAGGTCGTCGAGTGGAAAAAATCAAGGCATTACCGTTGAATTTTGACAATGTTATGGTGGAAGCCGTCGACGTTACTGACTATCCAGCATTTGAAGCAAGCATCAAAAAAGCCGAGGCTGTCTATGGTCCGGTTGATTTATTAGTCAACAATGCTGGCGTGATGTTATTAGGAAACGTCTTGAATCAAGATCCAAAAGAATGGCAAACAATGATGAACACTAATGTCATGGGGGTTTTAAATGGTATGCAGATCGTTCTTCCTGACATGAAAGACCGTAAACATGGAACAGTCATCAATATGTCTTCATTAGCTGGTAAGAAAACATTTACCAACCATGCTGCGTATGTTGCTTCAAAATTCGGTGTCCACGGTTTGAGCGAAACGATCCGTGAAGAAGTCTCAAAAGACAACGTGCGCGTTTCTTTAGTTGCTCCAGGTGCTGCGGAAACAGAATTACTGACACACGTCACTGATCAAGGTGCTTTGACTGATTATGAAGCATGGAAACAAAGTATGGGCGGAATTACATTAAATCCTGTTCATGTAGCTGAAACCGTCAAGTTTATCTATGACATGCCGCAAGAAGTAAATATTCGTGAAATCGATATTGCAGCGACAGCTCAAGACGCATGATCACTTAATCAGTTTCTTCCCCACTCCTGCCAAAGCGGCGGGAGTTTTTTTTATTGAAGCATGCTATACTGATTTTATCGATAAAAATCAACTGCCGTTTTGCAGATTTTCTTGATTGAATAAGGAGACGCTATGAATTTTGACCGACGTATCAGTTTTCTAAGAAAAAGTTGGCGCAAGCTTAACAACCGCTTTTCTTCCATTCAAATCATCGTGTTTTATTATTTTGCGATGACCGTACTAGCAATGATTCTATTCAGTTTACCCGTCTTTCGGGAACCGGGATACCACGTATCATTTTTGGATCTGCTGTTTATGGCGATTTCTACGATTTCAGTGACCGGACTTACAACGTTTGATATCAGTTCCGTTTTTAATGACGCCGGTGTCGTCATGCTAGAAGTTTTATTTCATATCGGTGGACTTGGGATCATGATGATTACGACTTTTTTCTTTATTTTATCCAAGCGACGCATCACGCTGAAACAACGCCAATTGATCATGACCGATATGAACCAGCCGCGCTTGAGTGGCATCGTTAACTTGATCAAAATTACTTTTACGATGATTCTAGTCATCGAAGTTTTATTCGGCACGGTTTTTGCTTTTTATTTTTATCTAATGGGGTACTATCAGAAACTCTCACAAGCCTTTTTTTATGGATTTTACCAGTCGATCTCGGCCGTGACCAATTCAGGCTTCGACGTGACCGGCGACTCGATCATTCCTTTTTCTCACGATGCCTTTTTCATTTTAACGATCATGCTGCTGATCTTTATCGGCGGGATCGGCTTTCCAGTCTTGATGGATTTCCATGGTTGGTTGTTACATAAACGCGCTAAGGCTAAAATTCCTTTTCGTTTCAGTCTGTTCTCAAAAATTGCCCTTTTAGCATTTGTGGTTCTATTTGTAGGCGGGACCATCATCATTTGGTTGTTAGAAAAAGACCACAGCTTTATTGATATGAGCTTCTTTGATCAATGGTTAAATTCAGCTTTCTACTCGATGACGACACGAAATGCCGGGTTACAGATCCATGATTTAAATAATTTTCAAAATACGACCTTGATTATTTTCTCGTTGCTGATGTTCATCGGCGCTTCGCCTAGTTCAGTCGGTGGCGGGATTCGAACAACAACGATTGCGATCATTGGTTTGTACCTCTACTCTTTCTTAAAAAACGAAAATGACATCAACATCTTTGGCCGCAAAATCGCTCCCGAAGATGTCCGTAAATCCGTTGTCGTCTTCATGCTTTCTGCAGGTATGTGCTTATTTAGTATTTTATTTTTAACAGCGACCGAGGATCATTCCTTGATCTCGATCATTGTTGAAGTCACTTCAGCTTTTGGTACAACCGGCTTATCATTAGGGATCACCCCTGATCTTTCCAGTACCGGCAAAGTCATGATCGCTATTTTGATGTTCATCGGTCGGGTCGGCATGTTGTATACCTTGATGTTGTTCGTTCCTAAAGAAACCCGTGACTTAGGCTATGAATTCCCAGAAGAAAAGATTATTATTGGCTAGGAGCTTTTGCTCCAGCCTTTTTTTTGTTCATGCATATAGTGCAATGAATTTTTGGAAAAATGCTTTCATTTTGGTATCATTAGAGAGTTCCCACTGAAATGCAGTCGAAACATTAAGAAAAAGGAAACCTATTTAAACTTTTTTTTTAAATATGATAAGATAAATTAAATTTGTAACAGACATGGAGGATGTGTAATGGGGTTAAGAAGTCAACTGGCGATCTCTGCCGGCAAGACCGCCCAATGGGTATTAAAAACTTTCTTTAAAGGTGGTTCTAGTTACCCAGGACAACTGGCGTTGAAATTAGATCCAAATATTTTAGATGCTTTAGTGAAGGACTATCAAGTCGTCGTCGTTACCGGAACTAATGGAAAAACTTTGACGACTGCTTTGACGGTCAACATTTTAAAACAAGAATACGATTATGTTTTGACCAATCCCACTGGGGCCAACATGGCTCAAGGAATCGTCTCAACGTTTCTAAATGCCAAAGCTAAAAAAGGTGACAAAAAAATCGCCGTTTTAGAAATTGACGAAGCCAGTCTCAGCAAAGTCACGGAATATGTGAAGCCTGAACTCTTTTTATTCACCAATATTTTCCGCGATCAGATGGATCGTTATGGCGAAATCTATACGACGTATAAATTGATCGTTGATGGTGCCGCCAAATCCCCGAATGCACCGATCCTGTGTAATGGTGATTCTCCGATTTTTAACTCCTTGGAAACAGTCAATCCAAGAAAATATTATGGCTTTGATCATTTACCTGATCAAGAACAAGATGCTCATTACAATACGGACGGTTTACTATGTCCTAATTGTCAACACATCTTAAAATACAAGATGATCACTTATGCGAACTTAGGAAAATATTACTGTCCAAACTGTGGGTTCCATCGTCCAGAGTTAGATTACAAATTAACTGAGATGAAAGCCATGGACAATAAGTCATCTGAATTTGTGATCGATGGCCAAGACTACAAAATTGAAGTCGGCGGTATGTACAATGTTTACAACGCATTAGCTGCAACAGCTGTAGCCGAGTATTACGGTATTTCAAAAGAAAATATCAAGCGTGGATTGGGTTACGATGAAAAAGTTTTTGGACGCCAAGAAGAATTTGAGATCGATGGAAAAAAATGTACGTTGGTCTTAGTAAAAAATCCAGTGGGGTTGAATCAAGTCATTGATATGATCGGACTTGCACCTTATCCCTTCTCACTTGTTTCATTATTGAATGCCAACTATGCCGATGGAATCGACGTTAGTTGGATCTGGGATGGCAATCACGAGGCCTTTGCTAAAATGGATGTTCCTGCAGTGATCGCGGGTGGTGATCGCCACACAGATATGGCCTTGCGTCTGCGCGTGGCTGGTATCCCTGATGAGAAGTTAACCGAAGTTGAAGGTTTAACTGGTGTGATCGATGAAATCAAAAAATTACCGACTGAGCATGTCTATATTTTAGCGACCTACACAGCAGTCTTGCAATTACGAAAAGAATTGGCTCAAAAAGGCTATATCAATGGAGGGATGGATCGTGGCTAATTATGAATTGAACTTGGCACATTTGTATGGGAATCTGTTAAACACTTACGGTGATAATGGAAATCTACTGACATTGAATTATTACGCCAAACAAATGGGGATTGAGATCCATTCAGAAATCGTCAGCATCTATCAAGAATTTGATCCTGACAAATATGATTTTGTTTTTATCGGCGGCGGTCAAGACTATGAACAAGTGATCGTTTCAAAAGATATCCAAGACAAAAAAGAAGCGTTGACGCAATACATCGAAAACGATGGCGTGATTTTATCGATCTGTGGTGGCTATCAATTACTTGGCCATTATTATATCGGTGCGAATGGTGAAAAAATCGAAGGGATCGGTGCCTTGGATCATTACACCTTAAGCCAAGACAACAATCGCTTTATCGGTGATATCGAAATCTACAATGAAGAATTTAACGAAACCTATTATGGTTTTGAAAATCATAATGGCCGGACTTTTTTAGGCAAAGGTGAACGTCCATTAGGCACTTTAGTCAAAGGGAATGGGAACAACGGCGAAGATCAAGGTGAAGGTGTGATCTATAAAAACACATACGGTTCTTATTTTCACGGACCAATCCTAGCTCGCAACAAAAGCTTAGCTGTGCGTTTACTGCATACTGCTTTGCAAAACAAATATGGTAAAGAGATCGAATTGCCGCAATTACCTTAAGTAAAAAGCGCTCAGTCTGTTGTCAGACTGAGCGCTTTTTTACTTCTTTTTATTTTGTTCCTGGCGTTGAAGCAATGATTTTCATTTCCCCTTCAACTTTCCATTCATTGATTTGAGCTGGTAAAATACAACTTGTTCCAGGTTTCATTTCATAGCTTTGACCTTCAACGATCAAATGACCATAACCTTCTACAACTGTTACTAATGTGTAATCACCGTCTTTTTTCAATGCTAATTCGCCAACAACATCCCATTCATAAACATTGAAGAAATCTGTTTTTAAATATGTGATCACTGAAGAAGAACCTTTTTTCATTTCAGTCATTTCAAGCGCTGGACTGATAGCGGGAACAGTCGTCACGTCGATTGATTGTTGAATATGCAGTTCACGAGTGTTGCCTTGGTCATCTTTACGATCATAATCATAAACACGGTACGTCGTATCTGAACTTTGTTGCGTTTCTAAAATCATGATCCCTTTGCCGATTGCGTGGATCGTACCACTTGGCACATAGAAGAAATCACCTTTTTTCACCGGAACACGGCGTAATAAATCATCCCAACGTTCATCTTCGATCATTTCAGCCAACTCTTCACGCGAATTTGCATTATGGCCATAGACAATTTCTGAACCTGGTTTTGCATTGATAATATACCAGCATTCTGTTTTTCCTAATTCACCTTCATGTTTTAAGCCATAACTGTCATCGGGATGGACTTGGACTGACAAATCATCTTCTGCATCCAAAATTTTTGTTAGCAATGGGAAAACATCTCCCTGAGCATCCCCAAATAATTCACGGTGTTCACTCCAAAGGTCGCTGACTTTCCAACCTTTATATGGTCCGTTTTCAACAGTGCTGACTCCGTGTGGATGACCGCTGATTGCCCAATCTTCACCGATTTTATCGTTAGGGATATCAAAGCCAAAAACCGTATGTAATTGGTTTCCTCCCCAAATTTTTTCTTGAAAAACTGGTTTTAGAAATAGTGGTTCCATAAAAGTATTGCTCCTTTATTTTTGATAGATTTTTGTTCGCTCATTCAAATAACATGCTAAAATCTCATCGCGTTGCTCAACGTAACTTGCTCGATGATCCTTTGGATGGACACGATTCGATAGAAAAATGAAGGCCGATTTTTTTTCGACATCCAATAAAAGAAAAGTTCCAGTATAGCCAGTATGGAAAAGCAACGGGCTCTGATCTAACGGACTAAACTTTAGATCCCAACCAAAAGACCGCTTTCCTTTTTTGGTAGGCGTTTGGTCATGCAGCAATTCTTTGATGGTCTTGTCATGCAAGTAAATCATATCGCTAACGCTTCCAAGATTCAAATACATTTTTGCAAATTTACTCAAATCATTCAAATTTGTAAAAAGTCCGGCATTACCGGCATGACTTGCTAAAATACGTGCTTTCGGATCATGCGTGATGCCTTTTAAAATACTCCCATCACCTTGCCTTTCAGTCGGAACGATCTGATCATATGGTGGTTGTGGTAAAAAACGGCTAGCTCTCATCTTTAGCGGGGTTAAGACTTCTGCTTGAAAAATTTCTACTACTGGTTTTTGGTAGATTTTTTCAAGTAAAAAAGCTAATAATATCGTTCCTGCATCCGTATATTTAACCACTTTCCCTAGACCATCACCTGGCTGTAATTTCAGGTAAGCTGCACGCAAGGCTTGCGCATCTAATTGATCACGATTTGGGATATAGGTTTGAATATCAGAAGTATGGGTCAACAAATGCCGCAACGTAATCGTTTTATTTTCGAACTCTGGCAATAATTCATGTAAAGATTGATCCCAGTCAAGCTTCTCAGCTTCAAATAATTTCAATAGGACGCTTGTCGTACAGACAACTTTAGTCAATGACGCAACATCGAATAAATACTCTGTTTGCATGGGCACCGTTACCGGATCTATCTGTGCTTGACCAAACGTATACGTCTGTTCTTGAGTGCCTTCAATCAGTTGGAAAACAACTCCTGGAAAGACTCCCGCTTGCATTTTTGCTTGGATCAACTGTACGGTTTCAGGATACATTCCCTCACCCTTTCTCTCAATCATTGATTTTCATCAAAAAGTATAGCATAAAAGCGACCAACTATTCATTTTTTCAGTCATATCGAAGCGACAAAAAAAGCTGAGGCAAAAGCATTAGCTACTTTTGTCTCAACTTCTTTCTAACCTATTTTACGATGAACCACCATTCGATGCCTACAGCATCATAGATCGTGATCAAATTTTGTTTTTTATCACAGAAAAACGCAATATTTTCTGCTTGCAAATGTTCCAATAACTCTAATAAGTTTTCTTTGGACACGCTAAATTGTAAAAAGTCTAAGCCTAAAACCTTATCTGTTGGCAAATCGATCGTTCCACCCGTTGCAGTAGTCAGACCGACATTAAACTCGCCACGATTCAGTAACAGCTCTTCATCATTTTCGTCATGGACTTGTAGACCTAAGATATCCGCTAAGAATGCTTCTTGTTTCTTCAAATCACTGACATTCAAATGGATCTTGTCAAAAAAAGCCGCATGAATTTTTTCTTCTTTAGTCGCAAGTTCACTAAGTTTTTTAGCATTCAAATTAATCGGTGTCGATGTTGAACGTTGTTTACTTGGTCCATAAAAAATTTCAATTTCATTTCCTTCTGGATCTTCAAAAAGTAATCCTTTTTCATCTTCTGCCGAGAGCGCAGATTTTACAGGATAGTTCTCTTTTTCTGCCCGGTAGTAAACATTTGCTAGTTCCTTTTCGTTTGGAACAACTAATGAAAAACGACTCATTTTTTTGATTTCCCCACGGTGTTCATCTGCCCGAGGACTTTCTTCCAGCCATAGTAGTTCGCTAGCTGGTTCTTTATAACCTAAAATCGCTAGTTCATTTTCTTCTCGCAATAAATGTAATCCAATGATATCACGGTAAAAATGGATCATTCCGTCTCGATCACGTACACGAATAGCGATCGTTTTTAAATCAAGTTTCCCTAAATGAAAATTTCCCATTGTCCTCTTCCCTTCTTCCTCTTTATTTTAACGATGGGGGTCCTTTCACGCAAGCGATATCCTTTGATCAAACGAAAAAATGTGAATTTTCTGACAAATCGTTGATTCTTTCAGCTGTTTTGAGCATTGATTTTTTATCATTTTGATTCATTATAGCGAGTTAAGATGAAGTTAAAGGTTACATCTCTAATCAATTCCTTTCTTTTTTGAAAATATTTTGATCATTTTCAATGAATTATTTAAAAAATTCTCAAGAGCGGTTGTAATTACAAAACAAATAGATTAAATTGGAGACTATCTTAATAAAGAAGAGGTCATAAAAAAGATGAATAACTCGTTAACCGCAAAAGAATTTGCTGCACTTGCTGCTAAGGAAACTGTGAATGTACTGGATTTAAGCGATGCTGATATTTTTGATACCCTCGACACGATCGAACATGCTACTGTTTTGCAATTGCCTTTGACTCAATTGCCTAACCGGTTGCATCAACTAGATAAAGATAAAACATATTATCTATTCACCCAATTTGGGCAACGAGCAAAAACGATGGCTCAGCATTTACGAAATGAAGGTTTTAACGTCATTCGTATTACTGGTGGCACTTCAGCTTATAAACAATACCTAGCTAGTTAAATTTTTAGGACTTTTTGAGCAAATAAATTGTTTGTTTTAACTATTTTATGTACGATTCGATAGTATGAAAAAATAAGGAGGACTAACAGTGGCAAATGTCTTAGTAGTAAATGCACACCCACTCGCTGCAGAAGAATCACAAACAGTAACTGTTTTAGAAGCTTTTTTAAATGAACATGAAGCAACCCATCCGGAAGATGTCATTACGATGTTAGATTTGTATTACACCGATATTCCAGAAATCGATGGCGAATTGCTATCAGCTTGGAAATCGTTGCAAAAAGGAACAGAATTTACTGAATTAAGCAATTCACAACAAGAAAAAGTGCGCTTATTCAATGAATTTACAGATCAATTTCTAGCAGCGGAAAAAATCGTGATCGCCAATGCGCTATGGAACTTGAACATTCCTACCAAATTAAAAGCCTGGTTTGATACGATCAATGTTGCCGGTAAAACTTTCCGCTACACAGCTGAAGGTCCAGTTGGATTGATTACCGATAAAAAAGCAATCCATATTCAATCTAGTGGCGGTACTTACAACGGCCAAGATTTTGCTTCACAATATGTTAAAGGCATCATGAACTTTATCGGTATCACTGATTTTGATGCCGTTTATATTGAAGGTGCGGATTACGATCCAAGTAAAGCACCTGAAATCATTGACGCAGCCAAAGAAAAAGCCAAGAAATTAGCGGCACAATTTTAAACGCAAAAAAAGACCGAGCGACTATTCGTCGACCGGTCTTTTTTCTTCGTCTTCATATAAATTAGAAACACCTTTATACCATTCAAAAACATGGATAACAATGACTTTAGCAACTGCATAAAACGGAATTCCTAAAATCACACCAATGATGCCAAAAATTTTTCCAGCCGTCAATAAGACAAACATGATCGTGACTGGATGGATCTCCAGTTGATTCCCCAAAACTAATGGTGAAACGATTCGTCCTTCAATCGTCTGTTCGATCGTAAAGACAATGATTACTTTGACCAACATAATCGGTCCAGTCACTGCAGCGATAAAAATCACTGGAACCATTGCTAAGAAAGAGCCCAAGTATGGGACTAAGTTCAATACTCCCGCTAAGATCCCCAAAGTGATCGCATAGTTCATCCCCACGATTGAAAAACCGATAATAAACATCACGGCAACCGTAAAAGCGACCGTCAACTGCCCCCGAATATAAGAAGCTAGCTGTGAATTCATCTCGGTCATCACTCGTAACGTTGGCTTACGAGTCTTTGTCGGTAAAAATTGTAGTATATATGGCGCTAACTTATCGCCATCCTTTAATAAGAAGAATAAAATAATCGGTGCGGTGATCAAAGCGATCAATACCGTCGCTAAAGTCGAAACCACATTCCCGAGTCCTTGGATCGTTACCCGTGAAATATTTTGTGCAGTCTCAGTCAATGACTCTAATAACTTTTGTAAGCTATTATCTAAATGCTGCTGCACCGGTTTAAACGAAGGGTCTTTGAAAAGTTCACTGACTTTGTCGCTGACTGTATCAAAATATGCCGGCAAACTTTGGATCATCGTCTCTACTTGCTGACGTATCTGTGGAATAATCACTACGATCCCCCAAATGATCAAAGCTACAACGACAATGAACAGTAAAATGATCCCGACAGTCCGATTCAATCCTTTTCTCTCTAAAAAATTGACGACCGGATTCATCAAATAATACAAGATCCCTGCAATAACAACTGGCAGTCCAACAATAGCAAAAAACTGGCCGACTGGTTCAAACAAATAGGAGACTTTCGTGAAGACCAAGGTGATTAATAATAATAATAATACGATGATCAGCGCAACAACGACTTGACTATTTAAAAACCATTTCCAAAACCAAGACGTTTTTTGCGTAAATTTCTTTTTATCCAAACACTCACGTCCTATTTATAAGTAATTTTCATGCCCACTTCTAGTTCAGGTAATTTTTCTGGTGTCACATAGATACCATTTGGAATCACACCGATTTCTTTTTGGAAGAACACGGTAGCATGTCCGATCTCATTTAAATTCTGATTGGCTAAATGTCCAAGACCATTTACTTGATAGACTTGGTCGCCAAATAATAACTGGCTACCTTCGCTAAGCGCGATTGGTTCATCTCCACTATTTTTTTGGACGATGGATACCTCTAATAGATCTGACGGAATTGCTTCGCCAAAAAGTACTAAAAGATTTTCATCGTTAATTGCATCTTTGCCAATTTGAGTAATTTCAGTCACTGTCATAATTCACGCTCTTTTCCTGTTTATTTTTCAATTATATCATAAAGTTAGCGCTATCCAAGAACCAATAAAATTGCTAGAATATAGATACAATGAAGGAGGTTTTTTTATGATCCATAAAATACTTTTAGGTACCTATACCCGACGTATCAGTCAAGGAATCTATCAGATCGAGTTAGATACGACGAAGGAAACGTTGGAAAATTTAGCATTAGTACTGGCAGAAACAAGCCCGACCTATTTGGCAAAAAGTAAATTAAATCATTTGTACTCTGTGACTAGCCGTAATGATCAAGGTGGTGTTTCCAGCTATGATACTGAAAATAATTTTTTGAATGCGGTAACAGAAGATGGTGCCCCTCCTTGTTACGTGGCAGTCGATGATGGACGCCAGCTTGTCTATGCCGCAAACTACCACAAAGGAGCTCTAAACACCTACAAAATCCAAGCAGATGGCTCACTTAAAGCAACCTCAGCAATAGAGCATACAGAACCGACTGGTCCACATAAAAATCAAGACCATGCTCACACTCACTATACTGATCTGACACCGGATCAACGGTTAGCGGTCTGTGATTTAGGCACTGATCGTATTTATACCTATGATGTGAGTGAAAATGGTGCAGTCGAAGAAGCTGCCGTTTATCTAGCCGAGCCTGGAACAGGACCACGACACCTTGTCTTTCACCCCAATGAAAAAAATGCCTATCTATTTGGTGAATTAGATAGCAGTGTGACCGTTCTTTCATATGATGCTACAGATGGCAGCTTTACGCAAAAACAAAAACTTTCTACATTGCCCGCAGATTTTGACGGTGAAAATGGCGGTGCAGCGATTCGAATTTCCAAAGATGGCAATTTCTTATATGCTTCAAACCGTGGGCATAATTCAATCGCAGTTTTTGCAATCACAGAAAACGGTGAAAAACTTGAATTGATTCAAAGTATTTCAAGTGAAGGTGATTTTCCGCGTGACTTTGCTTTAAGTCCAGATAATGCCTACATTGTCTGCGCGAATCAAAATACAGATAATCTAACCCTTTACCGTCGAGATCAAACAACAGGTCTCTTGCAAATGATCCAAAAAGATATTTATGCTCCAGAAGCCGTTTGTGTTTATTTCGAATAAAAGGAAGCGATTTGTTAAATGGATAAAGAAGCTGTAATCGAACGTCTAAAAACAGAGCTAGGATTGCCTAACTTCAAAGGACGTTTAGAAGAAAAAGAATACACTGAAGAAGAATATCAAAAAATCAAAAATGATTTGAATAACTACTTTGAAAACTATGTACGCAACATTGAAAATTAATAAAAAAACTCTTTAAGCGAATTGCTTAAAGAGTTTTTTTCGTTGTATGAATCCATGACTTAAAAAAAGAGCACCGATCGGCAAATCGGTGCAAAGGAGTATTACCTAAATGCAATGAAAAAGAAAAGGTTGTTATTGGTTATGAATTAATCATACCTGATTCCGTATCCACTGTACTTAAAATAACGTTATAATAAAATTAGAAAACCTTTGTTCTTTTAGAATTTATGTTGTTCACTATTTCAATAACAGATTAGTGATTTTTTGAATGGATTTATAAATCGTATCTGTCGCAGCATCTTGTTTTTTTTCAGCAGCATCAAAGGCTTCTTCATTGACTTGTGGCAATAGGCTATCTGTCATTTCTTGACAACCAGCTACATATTCGATATATGCCTTTTGAAAACTTTTATGATTTCCCATCACTTTTGCCGGCGGTTTAAGCAAGCTGATTTTTTCTAGATTCAGTTTATAAAATTGAGTGCCTTCTTTGAATAATTCATGGATTTCTGATAAGTGGCTTTGATCAAAATCAGCCATCTTTTTTTCATCTAGCGCTGTCCGAATCTCTTCGTAACTTGGGTGTAAACGTTCGCCCATTTGCTCGGTTGCTTGAACGATCTCGTTGATTTCTCTTGCATAAAATCCCGTATTAGGTCGCATTCATTTATTCCTTCTTTCTACTTTAGATACTTTCATTTTACCTATTTTTACTGATTAAGCAAAGCGGTACTAAAAATGAACAATAAATTTAATTGTTTTTAAAAATAAAAAGCTCTATTATCTTAACTCAAGATAATAGAGCTTTCCTACTTAGTCCTTATTCTTCATACTTGCACGTTGGAAGAATTTCACAATTTCAACGATCGGAATAATCGCAAAGGATGAACCGATCACGATGCCCCATTGATATAAATCTAAATGAGCAACTCGGAAAATATCATTCAGTCCTGGGACGATGATGATGACCATCATCAAAGCAAAGGATAACAGGATTGCCCAGTTGAAGGCTTTATTTCTAAATGCTCCCACGGTAAACAATGATTGATGAATCGACTTCACATTGAAAGCATGGAACAATTGCATCAATCCTAATGTCGCAAACGCCATCGTCAATGCATCCGAATGGATTTCTGCATAAACCGTGTGAACGGGCCATTGGATCGCTGACCAATACACGAACAAGACCGTAGCAGCTTCTAAAATTCCTTGATAGATGATACTTGAGAAGACACCACCTGAAAACAAGTTCGAACTGCGACCACGCGGTTTGTGGCTCATCAAATCTTTTTCTGCTGGTTCCATTCCAAGAGCAATTGCTGGGAAGGTATCTGTTACTAAATTGATCCATAATAAATGGATCGGTAATAAGGTATCCCACCCAAGAAGCGTTGCAATAAATAGCGTCAATACTTCACCTAAGTTAGCGGCTAATAGATATTGAACTGATTTTTGTATATTTGAGAAAACTTTGCGACCTTCTTCAACAGCTACGACGATCGTCGCAAAATTATCATCAGCTAAGACCATATCTGAAGCGCCTTTTGAAACTTCCGTACCTGTGATCCCCATTCCGATCCCGATATCCGCTTGTTTCAAAGCCGGTGCATCATTGACCCCATCACCAGTCATCGCCACAACTTTACCTTCTTTTTGCCAAGCTTTAACGATTCGAACTTTATGTTCAGGAGAAACGCGGGCATAGACCGAATAATGTTCTACTTTTTGGGCAAACTCTTCATCTGACATTTCATTTAATTGTGCGCCTGTCAGGACAGCAGCATCATCACCTTTAGTAATAATACCCAAGCGAGCGGCGATTGCTTCAGCTGTATCTTTGTGATCTCCGGTGATCATGATTGGACGAACACCCGCTTCTTTAGCGATTCGAACTGCTTCGGCTGCTTCGGCACGTTCTGGATCGATCATACCGACTAAACCAGCAAAAATCAGGTCGGTTTCAATCACTTCTGATTCTAATTCAGCTGGGACGTGATCCACATATTTATAAGCCATTCCCAGTACACGTAATGCTTGTTGCGCCATATCTTTATTGTTGGTCAAAATATCTTGTTTTTCTTTTTCAGTCATTGGAACGACTTGGCCGTTCAATAAAATTTGAGTCGTACGATTTAATAAGACATCCGGTGCCCCTTTTACTGCAACCAAAATTTTGCCATCTTGTTCTTCATGTAATGTACTCATCAATTTACGGTCAGAATCAAAAGGCAGTTCTGCAACCCGTGGTTCTTTCGCAACTTTTTCTCGTACATCAAATTGATTATCTAAGCCAAATTGAACTAGCGCCGTCTCTGTTGGATCCCCAATCAAATCGCCCTCTTGAGAAATTTTTGTATCATTGGCGTAATTCATGACTTTCATCGCCATGCTATCGATTGGCACTTCGTTATTTGCATCAAATTGTTGATTATCAACGTATAATTTTTCAACTGTCATTTGATTCAATGTTAACGTTCCCGTTTTATCTGAAGCAATAATATCGGTTGAACCTAGTGTTTCTACTGCTGGTAATTTACGGATCACTGAATTTCGTTTGGCCATTACTTGTGTTCCTAAAGCCAAAATGATCGTTACGATCGCTGGCAGCCCTTCTGGAATGGCTGCTACTGCTAGCGAAATCGAGGTCAATAACATATCGACCCAAGAAGTACCGTTAAAGACGATCCCAACTACAAACATCACGACTGCGATCACAATAATTGCTAACGTTAAAAATTTTCCTAGTTGGTTCAAATTGGTTTTCAATGGTGTTTCTGTTTCATCAGCTTGAGCTAGCATGCCAGCAATTTTACCGACTTCGGTATTCATCCCCGTATTAACGACGATTCCTTTTCCGCGCCCATAGGTCACATTGCTATTTGAATATGCCATATTGACGCGATCCCCGATACCAACATCTGTGCCATCAATCACGATCATTTCTTTTTCAACTGGAACAGATTCACCGGTCAAGGCTGCTTCTTCGATTTTCAATGAAGCGACTTCAAACAAGCGTAAATCCGCCGGTACCACATCACCAGCTTCTAACATGACGATATCTCCTGGTACAAGTTCTGTTGATTTGATTGTACTGACGTGACCATCACGTAAAACATTCGCATTCGGTGTCGACATTTCTCGTAATGCTTCGATTGCTTGTTCCGCTTTTGATTCTTGTACCACACCCATCACTGCATTGATGATTACAACGGCTAAAATAATGATTGAATCGACGACTTCATGAGAGACGACTGCCGAGATTATTGCTGCGGCTAACAAAACAATGATCATTAAATCTTTGAATTGTTCAAAGAAGCGTACCACCATACTCTTCTTTTCGCCCTCTTCTAGTTCATTCGGTCCATAAGATTCTAATCGCTTTTGTGCTTCCGACTTGGTTAACCCATCTTCTGTCGTTTGCACTTCCGCTAAAACCTGTTCTGTCTCTTCAGCATAAAAAGGCTTTATTAGTTGTTGCTTTTTCTCTTCTGACATTTTTATCCTCCTTAAAATAAGCGCTGTCGGGTGTAAAAAAAATAGACTTGTGTATGCGAAAAAAACACATACATAAGTCTCACTATTTAAGACAACACCAGAAATTTCTTTTCTTGTTGGTGGCGTTGCCACAGCTTACACTGCCAGTTACTCCCCTATGGATACTAGCTGAATTATAGCATGATAAATCATAAAAAGACAAATAATAGTTATGGAAAAACTAGCTGTAAAGGCTTTCTTAATCATCTTTGGACCAAAAGTCAGCCGCTGTTCCTTGCTCCATTCCAACGATGAATCGCTTCCGAATATCTGGATACTCAGCGGAAAGAGTGGTGACTAATTTTTTTATCTCTTCTCGTTTGGTCTTTTTATCCACAGGACAAGGATTAAAAACAATCGGTATTTCGAAACGTTTCACAAATTGAATAATTTGTTTTTCCTCTAAATAGATCATCGGACGAATCAACGTCACGTTTGTCTTCGATAAATAGCTGGTTGGTTCAAAACTGTTTAACCGACCGTGAAACAAAAAATTCATAAAATAGGTTTCGATGGCATCATCGACATGATGCCCTAAAGCAACTTTTTGACACCCTAGCTCCTGTGCACGAGTGTATAAAATTCCACGTCGTAATTTAGCACATAAGGAACATGGTGAATGTTCCTTTCGAATATCGAATACGATTTTTGCAATATTTGTGGGAACTATTTCTAGCGTATAACCTAAATCTTCAACCAATTGTTTCATTGGTGTGATATCACAGCCTTCAAATCCCATATCCAAACAGATCGGAACAATTTCAAAATCAAAGCCTAGTCGTTTTTGCCTACGCAATTGATCTAGCAACACTAATAGCGTGGTGCTATCTTTTCCACCACTCATACCGATGGCAACCCGATCGCCAGCTTGAATCATTTGATGAGTCAAAAGCGCTCGACGAACAGGATTAAAATAAAGTTGATTGTCTTTCTTTTTAAAGTCCATAAATGCTCCTAATCTTTTTTAGTCAAAAAAGTTCTCTTTTAAGCTGTATTGTTCACCGGTTGTAATATCGTATTGAATCAATTGATACTCATGGTAGCGTTCTTCTTGGGCCTGATTGAGACGCGCTTCTTTGAACCATTGACCATCTTGGTAATACATTCCTTTTTCAAAGGCCGGTAACTCTTCTTGTAAGGCCAATAATAATTGTTGGAAGCCGGTTGGTTGAATGTCCGTTTGTTGAAAGAGATCTGCTGCAAAATAAAATGGACTGGTAACGGTTTTTTCATCCGACAACTGGTGTTGGTTATCATAAAATAAAAATTCTGTCTCATGGAGTTGATGTCCTTCATTTGCTTCTTGCGTCGCATCAGAATAAATCCCTGGCAGATGATCGCCCCAAAAGACGACCAATGTCCGTTCCGGTAATTGGTCGATTTCAGTTAAAAAGTCTTTCAATGCTTCACTGCTGTAAGCTACATCTTGAAGATAACTTTGGACCGAAGACGTATCGTCGCCTTTCACTAAATACGGTACATCAGCATATTTATTTTCATATGGCATATGCGTTTGCATCGTTACTAAATGTAAAAATTGCGGTTGCTTATTTTTTTCAAGCTGATCCATCACTTCTTGATAGGCAGATGCATCAGAAATATAGGGATTGTTCTCAATTTTAGCCGTGTGCTTCATCGTATCTTCGTTTAAAAATTGGTCAAAACCAAAAGTCTGATAGACATCTTTTCGTTTATACATCGAAGTATTATACGGATGGATCGCGGTTGTTTGATAACCTCGATTTTTTAATGTCGAGACCAAAGAAGGAAATGTCTTGAATTCTGGTACAAGCATCGTGTAAGGCGTTGTCATCTGGCTATTGAACAATTCCATTGAAAAACCCGTCAACGCTTCGAATTCAATATTAGCAGTACCTCCGCCATAATTTTGTGATAACATCTGACCACTATAAGTTTTATTTGCCACAGTTCGATACTCTTTTAGTGGATCTCCGCCAAGAATATCTAACCCTTTCAAGCGGCTCGTATCAGAAAAACTTTCACTCATTACGTAAACAATATTTGGTTGATCCTCCGAAGTTTCTTTCTTCTTCACTTGATATTTTTCTGTGATTTTTTTGATTGTCGCTTCGGAATAATTAGCTGGTTTATCCATGGCATCTACCGAAAGATTATATAAAAAACCGCCCATAAAGCCTGTGTTGTAATAATTCATTTTTTGACTATAGGGAATCCACAATGCGGTTTTATTGTAAGCCTTACGTAAGAGGTTGTTTGGTTGGTTAAAACCCCCGACATATATTAATAAACCACTAGTCACAACCAATAACGCGAAGCGAATCCATTGTTGCTGCTTGGTTAATTTCAAACTTTTCTTCAAACTAAAGACGAGCAAAAATACTCCGACTATTAATAATAGAAGAAAAAGGAGAAACAGCGGAAAACCGACAATGTCTTTGATCATACTAAATTCAGTCACCATTTTTAAATCACTGGGATAAATTGGCTCCATTCGATAGTTCATTTTCATAAAATTTGCCACACCAACGCCGATGATCACTAGCAAATAAAAAATACTCCCTATTTTTAAGGAACCTAAAAAGCTAGTCAACCAGCCATAAAAAATAAGTAACACGAGACACCCTAAGAAAAATTTTTCGGTATGCCAAGAAAAAGCAAATTTAAAAGCTAATTCAAACGAAAAATTATTTTGAGTCAATTGAAAAAAAAGATTCGAAACTATGATTAGCGTTGCCACTCCTAGAACAATCAAAATCTGGCTCCAAGGCAGGCGTTTTATTTTTTGCATAAACTGCTCCTATTCAATGAATTACTAAATATTTTAGCGATAATCAGAAAAAAAGTAAAGATAACAAAAAAAGCTTAGCAGCTAGTTTAGCTGCTAAGCCGTCTTACTTATTCTATTTCCAAAAGTCATCAAAGACCGTAATCGGTAAATGGCGTTTGTGTTGCGTTTTGTTCCACCAATTTTCGATCGTTGCTTGAGCATCCGCAGCAATTGTTTTACCTTCTAGATAATCATCAATATCATCATAGGTGACACCTAATGCTACTTCATCTGCAACCAACGGCTTACCATCTTCAAGGTCAGCAGTCGGTACTTTTAAGTAAATGGCTTCTTCAGCGCCTAATTCTTTCAATAACATTTTGCCTTGACGTTTATTCAACCGGAATAATGGTAAAATATCTGCACCGCCGTCCCCGAATTTAGTGAAGAACCCGGTGATATTTTCGGCTGCATGATCAGTTCCAATGACTGCACCAGCATTCCCACCAGCGATTCCGTATTGAGTGATCATCCGTTGGCGTGCTTTGATGTTACCTTTGTTGAAGTCGCTGATGGTCACACCAGCTTCTTCCAACGCGGCTACTTGTGCATCAACAGCTGGTTTGATATTGACACTCAAACTAACGTCTGGTTGAATAAAATCTAATGCTCGTTTGGCATCTGCTTCATCTGCTTGCGTACCATAAGGTAAACGAACTGCGATAAAACGATAGCTATCATCGCCGGTTTCTGCTCGCAGCTCAGTCATCGCTAACTGAGCCAAACGTCCTGCTAAAGAAGAGTCTTGTCCGCCACTGATTCCTAAGACCAATGTTTTTAAAAACGGATATTTTTTTAGATAGGCTTTAAGAAAATCGACACTTTTACGGATTTCTGCTTTTGGCTCGATTTCTGGTTTTGTTCCTAATTCTTTGATAATTTCTGCTTGTAATGTCATCAGACATCCACTCCCTAATCTTCTTGGTCTATTTTTACCACTGAATTACGTACTTTTTCCATAATTCTGTTCTTGTGGTTCCAACATTCCGTAGACAAATCTACTGGATATTTTTGTGGGTTCAAATCCCGTTTGTATTCTTCCCATAAAGAATCTAAACTATTTTTTGCCGTTTGTTTGACTTCTTCCAAATCGGGAAGTTCATAAGTCAATTTTCCGTCAACAAAAATCTCTTGCAAGATCGGCCGGGCTTCAAAATTTTTCACCGTCTTATTGATATATGGATAGACTGGATGGAACATGAAGATCTCATCTTCTTCCCGGGGATCTTCATTCCATAAAGTCACATAATCCCCTTCCGATTTTCCATCTGATTTCCGTGTGATACGCCATACTTGTTTTTTACCTGGTGTCGTTACTTTTTCAGCATTGCTTGAAAGTTTGATCGTATCGATCATTTCGCCTTGCTCATTTTCAATCGAAACTAATTTGAAGACTGCTCCTAAAGCTGGTTGGTCATAGGCTGTGATCAGTTTTGTCCCTACACCCCAAACATCTATTTTTGCATGTTGCATCTTCAAGTTTAAAATCGTGCCTTCATCTAAGTCATTAGAGGCATAAATTTTTGCATCTGGAAAGCCGGCTTCATCTAATTGCTGGCGAACTCGTTTTGAAATATACGCCATATCTCCACTATCGATTCGCACACCTAAGAAATTGATCTTATCACCCATTTCCCGTGCGACTTTGATTGCATTAGGTACTCCGGATCTGATCGTATCATACGTATCGACTAAAAAGACACAGTCACGGTGTGTTTGCGCATAGGCTTTGAAACCATCATAATCATTTCCATACGATTGAATCAATGAATGCGCATGCGTTCCACTGTCAGGAATCCCAAAAATCTTCCCTGCCCGAACATTACTAGTAGCATCCGCACCACCAATGTAGGCAGCTCGTGTCCCCCAAAGAGCCGCATCCATTTCTTGCGCCCGACGTGTTCCAAATTCTAATAAAGGGTCATCGCCGATCACTGATTTGATTCGTGCGGCCTTTGTTGCGATCAAAGTTTGGAAATTAACAATATTTAAAAGTGCTGTTTCGACTAATTGGCAATGTAGTAAAGGTCCTTCCACTTGAATCAATGGTTCATTGCTGAATACCAACTCGCCTTCAATCACCGAACGAACGGTACAAGAAAATTTAAATTCTCTCAAATAATCGATAAAATCAGCTGGATAATCTTCTACTTCTGATAGATAGGCTAGATCACTCTCACTGAAAGTTAGATTTTCTAAATATTTTACAAGACGTTCCAATCCGGCAAAGATCACATAGCCATTGTCGAATGGCATATTACGAAAATAGCACTCAAATACGGCATGAAGATCTGCTCGACCTGTCTCCCAATAGGTTTTCATCATATTGATCTGATAAAGATCCGTATGAAGGGTCAAACTGTCATCTTCGTACAACTTTTTCATAGTCCAGGCTCCTCATTTGTTTTTAGTCAATTAAACTATTTTTTTTATTATATCATAATCGCCTTATACGAGTAGTATTAGCTCCTTTAGAAACGGAGAATTTTCATTTTGAAACACAAATAAAAAAAGAAAGTAAGCCAAAAGTTTTTCTACTTTTGGTTCACTTTCTTTGAATTAATCTTTTGGTACAGTATATTTGATAGAAATAATATCTTTATAGGATTTTTTTGGTCTGATCCCTGCTTCATCGATTTGTTTTTTATAACCGACATTGATTGATACCTCTTTACGATCGACTTTCAATAAACGATGAATGATTGTATCGACTTCTTTGTGGTTGATTTTACGTTGGCGATTCAATAACAACAACTCGATCGTGTCGAAGCGGTCGGCATAAATAATTTCTGTTCGATCATAAGCGTACAATTTAAAATATTTAACTGCTTGACGGTTATCAAAAGCATATTTCGTCAAGTTTGGATACAATGTTTCGATATTTAGGTTGCTATTTAACGGTGTTTCGATTAATTTCATCCAATCAACTCCTCTGTCCTTACAATTGTTTAGTTAAAAAATAACTAACTCTCACTAATTATTTTACCATAGTTATTCTGTGATTTTTCTTCATAATTAAATTTTTTTTGAAAAAAACAACTAAAAAACTTTGCTTATTTTTATAAATAAAAAAAATCATCGGAAAAAGTTTCCGATGATTTTTGCTTTACTTTTACATCATGCCGCCCATCATTGATGGATCCATTGCGGGAGCAGCACCTGCGCCACCTTCAACGGGTTTGTCAGCTACGACTGCTTCCGTCGTTAACAATAATGCAGAAACAGAAGCAGCATTTTGTAATGCTGAACGAGTCACTTTAGTTGGATCGACGATTCCGGCATCGATCATATTCACGTATTCACCGGAAGCGGCATTGAAACCAGTACCGTGTTCAGCATTTTTCAATTTGTCGATCACAACTGATCCTTCAAACCCAGCATTTTCTGCGATTTGACGAACAGGTTCTTCTAACGCACGAACCACGATCTTGATCCCAGTTGCGGCATCGCCTTCAGCTGCTAATTCAGAAACTTTCTTGATGACATTGACTAAAGCAGTACCACCACCAGAAACGATTCCTTCTTCAACTGCTGCACGCGTTGAATTCAATGCGTCTTCGATTCGTAATTTTAATTCTTTCAATTCAGTTTCAGTTGCTGCACCGACTTTAACGACAGCCACTCCACCAGCAAGTTTCGCTAAACGTTCTTGTAATTTTTCACGATCAAAATCAGAAGTTGTTTCACCGATTTGGCGTTTGATCATTTCTACACGGTCAGCTAAGGCTGCTTTGTCGCCAGCACCTTCAACAATTGTTGTATTGTCTTTATCAACTACTACTTTACCAGCAGTCCCTAAGTTTTCGATCGTTGCATCTTTTAATTCTAAACCTAGATCTTCAGTGATCACAGTTGCCCCTGTTAAAACAGCGATATCTTCAAGCATCGCTTTACGACGATCACCAAATCCTGGTGCTTTAACCGCTACAACATTGAATGTTCCACGAATTTTGTTCAAGACTAAGGTTGGCAAAGCTTCGCCGTCCACATCATCAGCAATGATCAATAATGAACGAGATTGTTGCAAGACTTGTTCTAACAATGGCAAGATATCTTGGATGTTAGAGATTTTTTTGTCAGTGATCAAGATATATGGATTTTCTAAGGCAGCTTCCATCTTATCATTGTCTGTTACCATATATTGAGATAAGTATCCACGATCAAATTGCATTCCTTCAACGACATCTAATTCTGTATCGATCCCTTTTGATTCTTCAATCGTGATAACACCATCGTTGCCGACTTTTTCCATTGCTTCAGCGATCAATTTACCAACTTCTTCACTGCCAGAAGATACAGCTGCTACTTGTGCGATGGCATCTTTAGAATCAACTACTTTAGAAATACTGTGTAATTCTTCTACAGCAGCTTTAGTTGCTAATTCGATTCCACGACGGATACCCATTGGGTTAGCGCCAGCCGTTACGTTTTTCAAACCTTCACGCACAATAGCTTGAGTTAAAACCGTCGCTGTTGTTGTACCGTCACCAGCGATGTCATTTGTTTTTGAAGCCACTTCAGAAACAAGTTTAGCACCCATGTTTTCGAAATGATCTTCTAATTCGATATCTTTTGCGATAGTTACACCGTCATTCGTAATCAATGGTGAACCATAAGATTTTTCTAAAACAACATTACGTCCTCTAGGTCCTAATGTTACTTTTACTGTGTCTGCTAATTTGTCTACGCCGCGTAGCATTGCTGCACGTGCATCTTCAGAAAACTTAATATCTTTTGCCATAATTTCTTCACCTCATTAATTTTTTATTCAACGATTGCCATGATATCTTTTGCAGCGATGATCAAATATTCACTGCCTTCATATTTCACTTCTGTACCAGAATATTTTTCAAACATTACCATATCGCCAACAGCTACTGGCATTGGACTTTTTTCACCGTTTTCCAGTACATTGCCTTCACCCACAGCAACAACTTTCGCTGTTTGTGGTTTTTCTTTGGCAGCAGATGCCAATACTAGGCCTCCAACTGTTTTTTCTTCTTCTTGAGCGACTTCAAGAATGACACGATCACCTAATGGTTTTAACACGATAAATCCCTCCAACTAGTAATGATTTTTCAAATATTAGCACTCTTTGATATCGAGTGCTAACTCACAGTTATTATCATACTCATTTTTACTTCTTTTTGCAAGTCCTTGGTTTATCTTTTTCGATTTTTCTGCTGCAAAGCTTTTCTTCAACTTATGGTATACTTGAACACAACACGGTTTAGAAAGGAAGAAAGATGGACGCAAAAAAATATAGTTTTATCACCATTGCTACCTATGGATTTGTCTTGTTTTCGCCATTGTTTTTTCAGCGCTTTTTTAATGCCGGTCAATCCCAAATTATCCAGCTAACTACCTTGGCTTATTTTTTAGGTGCTGTATTAATGATTGTTTATCGTTACAAATCACAGCTTTTTAAAATTGAAAATAAACAAAAATCATGGGTTTTAGCCGGACTAATTGGGCTGGTTGGCATTCCAGTCTCGCTTATATTGCAAGTAGCGATCCTACAAATCGAACAACACCTTTTAGGTCAAACGGCAGCTTCTCAAAATACAGAGAACATTGTCCAATTGATCATGAATAATATGGTCTTTATCTTAGCCACTACGATTGCTGGTCCAATCATGGAAGAATTTGTTTTTCGTCGTGCGATTTTTGGCGCCCTTGAAATAAAGTTTGGCTTTTGGATTCCTACATTGATCAGTTCTTTGCTGTTTGCTTTTGCTCACAATGATGGCCATTATCTTTTGTATGCAGGTCTAGGTTTCTTATTCTGTGGAATGTACCGTTATAGCGGCCGAATCTGGACATCGATGATTACCCATGTTGGAATGAATCTGTTAGTAGTGATCACTCAGCTTGCTCTACAATCAAAATAATTGCAAACCATATCTTTTGCCTTTTGATCCTAACCTCCTTAGACTGAAAGTATCACAATGTCTAGGGGGGGTTTTTATGAAAATTGGAATTATTGGCGCGACTGGAAATGCGGGCTCATTGATTTTAAAAGAAGCATTGTCTCGTGATTTATCGGTAACTGCCATTGTCAGACATCCAGAGAAACTACAAGTGAAAGTTCCTATCTTAGTTAAAGATTTATTCGAGCTTACACCTAAAGATGTCGCTTTTTTTGATGTCATTATCGATGCCTTTCGGCCACCTGTTGGTCAAGAAGAAATGCATCAAACGTCGCTCAAACATTTAGCAGATATATTACGCGATACCGATACTCGTTTGCTCGTGGTCGGTGGTGCTTCTTCTTTGTTCATTAATGATAACCAACGGATGATCGATGTTTCTAATCCACAAGTCGATTATTATCCAACAGCCTATAATATGTATCAAGCTTTTTTGAGCCTTAAGATAGAAGAGCAAGTCAATTGGACATATTTAAGTCCAGCAGCAAATTTCATTCCTGATGGAAAGCGAACAGGTCATTACTTTACAAGCGATGATCACTTACAGAAAAATACCGCTGGAAAAAGTGAGATCAGTATGGCTGATTATGCGATTGCAATCATTGATGAAGTCATCGAACCACGCCATTTAAAACAACAATTCAGTGTTTATAGTTGATCACAAAAAAAGGCAAGCCTGCATCTGCAAGCTTGCCTTTTAAATCGCAAATAGATCAGTCGCACTATCAGGATCAGTATCAAAGATTTGGAACTGGTGATTCACACCCAAGTCATAACGCGTCAATGTTTCTTCCATCGTCATATGTGCCAATTCTTTCATATTGTTTTCTCGGCTCAAATGGCCTAGATAGATCCGTTTTGTCCGATCACCAAGGATATCCGTCATCACTAATGCACCATCATCATTTGATAAATGGCCCCGATCCCCTAAGATCCGCTGTTTCAAACTCCATGGATAAGCACCCATCCGTAACATTTCTAAGTCATGATTACTTTCAACTAAATAGGCATCGGCATCACGAATCGTTCCTTTCACGTGTTCGCTAGCATATCCTGTATCTGTAAGCATCACAAATGAATGTCCGTCTTTATAAAAACGATAAAACTGCGGTGCAGCAGCATCGTGTGAAACACCAAAACTTTCGATATCTAAGTCCCCAAAAGTTAGGACTTTTCCCATATCAAAAATTTGTTTTTGTTCCAAATCGACTTTTCCGATCAGTGGAGCCATCGCTTCCCACGTTTTTTCGTTGGCATAAACAGGTAATTTATATTTTCTTGCTAAAACACCTACGCCGTGTATATGGTCGCGGTGTTCATGGGTCACTAAAATCGCATCAAGATCTTCAGGTTTTCGATCGACCTCTGCCAATAATGAAGTGATTTTTTTCCCACTCAAACCAGCATCAACTAAAATTCTTTTTTGCGATGTTTCTAAGTACAATGAATTTCCTGTACTGCCGCTTGCTAAGATGCTAACTTTGAAGGCATGATTCATTTCTAACATGAGCAATTGGTCCTCTCTTTCAAAACTGTTCCCAGTATACAACCCTTTTTATGGATTTTCCACCTTTGGAACCAAATTGTTCGTAATCACTTGATTGTTCAATGCATTGACTTTTTCAATTTGTGTCGTCTTATCAGGCGTTCGAATATTGACGAACCACACGGGGACATAAACATTTTTTTCTTGAACCTCTAGTGTTCGAAAATACCCCAGATAAACATTCGTGATGGTTGATTTGGCTGGAATATTATTGTTGATATACAACGTATTCAAAATTTCTTTTTCTGAATATAAGGTCATCTTTTCCCGTAATGGTTCGATTTCCTTTAAGCGCGTTTGTGTATATTTCATCACTTGCTCTTCATCATTTTCTTTTTCGATATCCATCGTTACTCGAGAAGTCTCATCGATAAAGGGAATCCCTTCGTAGGATTGCGCACCAATGATTTTCCCCAGGTCATCGTCTTTTCTAGAAAGGTTTGAGAGATAGGTGTACTCATTTCCTTTTAAGATGAACTCTTTGTCGGCCATCAGACGTTTGAAACTATTCGCTGATTTTTTTAAATCAAACTTAGTGCCACTATTAGGGTAACTGGTCAACACTTTATCTAAAGCATTTGACGTACTAGCGACCGCTTGATTGGCTGGTTCACTGAGCAAAGAAACAAAATTATCTTGTTCGGCACTTAAATAATACCCTTCACGATGGTCATCAGAAATGGTTCCTTCGACCTCGATATTGTCATTTTCTAAGCGTTGCAAGATATCTTCACGTTGATTCGAGCTTGTGACCAACCGCTGCTCATGCTGATTGCTCCAATAGATACTAAAAAGAAAAATATTTAATCCAATAAATACGAGAAAAAAGATTTGTTCAATTTTTCTAAAGTCCAATTAGTTTGCCCCCGTCTCTAGATTTCCTTGCATCAGCTGGTCAGCTGAATACCAGTTATCATCGTATTTGACAAACCATTCTGGTATCAGTGATACCAGTTTATTGACGCCATCAATATCCTGCCAAGTATAACCGATAATAAAACTTTGGATATGATCCAAATCGATGCCTGCAGCTACTAAATTATTTTCAACTTCTAAGGTACTTGGCAATTCGACTTCTTCATCGGAAGGAATCGGTACCTGAACCGTATCCATACTGGTTTCAATCGTTACTTTAGCATCCGCATTATTGGGTTGTGGATCTATTGAGATACTCATCTTTCCTTTTGAAGAGGTACTGAAGATCGGATAACCTTCGACAAAGATTCGATAATTGATCATTTTGTCTTTCTGATCAAAATAGCGCAGATTCCCCACAGAGGTTCCTAAGCGACTGATGTAATGGAATGTTTGGCTATAAATACTTTTATCTTTTAAATCATCTGGTAGTTCTCCATTAAAGGTGACCAATCGTTTTTGCTCATTCATCATCAATTCTTCATGCCCACTGATGAATGAGCGTGTCCCGCTAGCTTCTTCTTCTCCTGTTGCCTGATCTGGATTCTGGAAAAAAGCATTTCTGAACAACGAATCAGATTGAGTCGTTAAAATATAACTGTATTTTTTCAAACGGACGCGTTCTTGCGTTTTGAGTAACCGAGGAAACGTTGAATTATCACTCGACATGCTCAAATAACGGCTTTGATTCTTTTCGTAAATTTCTTTTACATTTGAGGCGTCTACAGAAGCCGTTGCCTCATAAACGATATTCTCTTTATAATTCAAAAAACGAATCTTTTTTCTAGCAAAATCGACTTGAATTTTAGAAAAAGTGATCGCATCTGCATTTTTCAAAGCTTTTAGACTAATTGGCATATCAAATACTTTTACATACTCTGCTAACGAAAAATTTCCCTCGTAATTCAGTTCGATCCCATCATTCAAACTATAATAGTTTTGAATTTCTGCTTCGCCACTAGCTACTTGCTGCAATTGACCATAAGTACTCTCGGTCAAACGAGCTTGTGTAGTGGCCAATAAATTTTCACTACTAGTTTGATATTTTCCGTCATGAATATCCCAAATCCCGCGCAATGGTAAAAAAGCATCAGTAGCTTTCGCATAATTTTGAGCATTTTTCACGGTTTGTTTGCTCGTATTCACTTCAGTTGTTTTAACAGTGGGACTTAACCAAATCGCGTACGTCAATGCCAAGCTTAATAAAATCAAACCCAAAAGTGCAATTCGGATAATTTTTTCTGATAATCTCATTCCCAAATATCCTCCTCATAAGGCTCATAAGGTAAAGAAATATAAAATGTCGACCCTTTGCCTTCAACACTCTCTACCCAGATTTGACCATTGTGAGCTTTCATGACTTCTTTTGAAATGGCTAGACCTAAACCGGTCCCCCCTTGTTGACGGGCCCGAGCTTTATCGACTCGATAAAAACGTTCAAAGACTTTATCTAAATCTTTTTTAGGAATTCCTAGCCCTTCATCTGAGATTCCTAAGACAACATTGTTATGTGTCTCCATCAACCGAACGGTGATCTTTCCACCATCTGGCGAATACTTGATCGCATTATTCATGATATTATCGATTACTTGCATGAGTTTATCAGTATCAATCTCGACCCATAGATCACGCTCAGTAAACTCACGGACGATGCGATAATTTTTCTCCTGACCGGTAACCATCATATCAAAACGATCTAGAATATAATCGACCAATTCATTGAAATTGACTAACTCAAGATCCATTTGTTGAGCACCAGAATCCATCCGAGAAAGATTTAATAAGTCATTGATCATGCGAATCATTCGATCCGTCTCACCTAGAGTTACTTGAATAAAGTTTGGTGCGATATTTTCATCTTGCCAAGCCCCTTCTTCTAACGCTTCTAGATAGCTGCGTACACTAGTTAGCGGTGTTCGTAATTCATGTGAGACGTTCGATACGAACTGACGACGTTCTTCAGCGGTTTTTTCTTGTTCTGTCACGTCATGTAACACGACAACCAGTCCGCTGATAAAGCCTGATTCACGCCGGATCATCGCAAAGTCTGAACGCAAAGTAATTCGATCTTCTTCATTTTTTGAACGATCAATCAAAATTTCTCCTGGAGCTTCCAATAATTTACGCAAGGTGTATTCTTCTTCTAAATCTAATAAGGTTAAGATTGATTGACCAATCGCTTCTTCATTACTCATGTCTAATAAAGACAAAGCCATCTCGTTGATCGTGATAACTTTCCCACGTCGATCGGTAGCAATAACACCATCAGTCATGTGGGTCAAAACACTATCTAGTCGATTGCGTTCTGCTTCCATCGTATCTTGTGCATCTTCGACACGATCAGATAGTTTATTAAACGTTTCGGCTAATTGACTTAGTTCATCATGTCCATGGATCTCGACTTTTTCAGAATAATCACCTTGTGCGATTCGCATCGCTTGTTTCTGCATTTCTTTGATGGGCTTGGTGATCGAGCGGGCAACCAATAAAGCCACAATGATCGATATCAGCCCCGCAATAACCGAAGCCGTAAAGAAAATCAATGCAGTATTGCTTATTTCGGTATATTTTTGTTCAATATTACTCTTAACATAAAGAGCCCCGATCACAGCCGAATCGCCGGTCGGGGACTGAATAGGTTGAACATTGATATATACCCGTTGATTGTTGTCATCGAGCGTCACATATTGTTTCAATGAAAAATCAGCGATATCACTGGAATCATTTTTCTTTCCAACGACTGAATCCTTTTGGCCCACATCGTTGGTGGCCAAAACGATCCCCTTATCATCGACGACCCACATCTCTTTGATGTCAGCCGCAGTGTTGTTTTCTAGGATCCGTTGCAACTGTGTTGCTTCATTTTCACTGTTTTCAGCCATTGTCGAAGCAATCGTGGTACTTAACAAAGCCACGCGTTGATTCATATCCTTCGTAAAACTATTGATCGTTGATCTTTCAAGGCCACGAATAAAGTACGCACCGATAAGTTCGATTGAAATCAGTAAAATCAAAATAAATGAAAACGCGACTTTAAAATTTACTGATCGATAAAAACGGACTTTCTTTTCCATGTTCCCTTCCTTTAATCCTGTTCAGGATTGCGTAGATAATAGCCTACGCCACGTCTCGTTACTAAATATGTTGGATGACTAGGGTTGTCTTCGATTTTTTCCCGTAAACGACGAACGGTCACATCAACTGTGCGAACATCGCCAAAATAATCATAACCCCAAACGGTTTGCAATAAATGCTCCCGTGTCATTACTTGACCAATATGTTTGGCTAAATAATGTAATAGTTCAAATTCGCGGTGTGTTAATTCGATCGTACCACCATGTTTTGTCACCATATAAGCATCTGGATGGATCGTCAAGTCCCCAATCGTTAAATCCGTTTGTGTCGTAGGTTCTTCTTCTTTTGGTGTTTGACCACCACGACGTAGGTTGGCTTTTACTCGTGCGATTAATTCACGATTAGAAAAAGGTTTCGTTACATAATCGTCCGCACCTAATTCTAAACCTAAAACTTTATCGATTTCAGAATCTTTTGCCGTTACCATAATGATCGGCATCTCATGGGTTTTGCGTACTTCACGAGCTACTTCTAAACCATCTTTTTTTGGCAACATCAAATCCAAGATAATCAAATCTGGATTCACTTCTTCCACTTTCACTAAAGCTTCCTCACCATCATAAGCGGTAAAGACTTCATAGCCTTCTTTCGTCAAATTGAACTTAACAATATCGGAAATCGGTTTTTCATCATCAACAACTAAAATTTTTTTCACTAAGAGTCACCTCATACCTTTTTTTAAGTTTGTATGTACGCCTTCTCATTATACAATAATTTCAATAGTGTTTCATCTTTTCAATTATACTACTGTTCTTTTACAATAATTACTTAAGAAAAAAAGCAAAAAAATTGACGGCACCAAATCAGCAAAAAAGACGAGCAAAAGCTCGTCTTTAATAATTAATCAAGTATTTGGCAAACGACACCCAGTGAGCCGGGACCCGTATGGACAGCTAACGCTGGTGAGACTTTACCAAAGTAAATGTTTTCAGCGGTAGGGAATAATTCATGTAACCGAGCACGCATCTTCTCAGCTGTTTCTAAAGCATCTGCTTGGGTAACCGCTAGATTAAACCGTTTATGAGATCCAATCTGTTCCTTGACTAATTGGATCGTTTTATCAATACTCTTATTCAATCCGCGAACCTTTGCTACGGTATAGTAGATGCCTTCGGAATTACATGAAATGATTGGTTTTAATTTTAAGGCGCTTCCTAATAATGAAGCGACCAACCCGATACGACCACCTTTTTGTAAGTATTCAAGTGTATCAACATTAAAAAAGATTTTTGTATGTGGAATTTTACTTTCGACTTCCGCAATAACTTCAGTAAAATTTTTTCCTTGTTTGATAAGATCCCCTGCATAAATTGCTAAAATACCTGCTCCGATCCCCACATTTTTAGTATCGATCGAATGAAAAGTCAATCCTTCATAATGTTCACCAAGTACACGTAAAGCATTATATGTTCCACTCAAACCACTCGAAATTGTCACCATAATCACATGCGTATAGCCCTGAGCTTTGATTTGATCAAAAACTTGATGGATTACTTCCCCATCAGGTAAGGATGTTTTTGGCAACTCTTTTTTTATTAATGGAAAAATCGTATCAGAACTGATATCGATCCCATCTCTATATTCTTTATCACTAAAAATAATTCGAAGCGGTACCATAAAAAAAGGTCCGTTAGCAATTACTTCTTGTGGAACATCTGTCCCTGAATCAACTAAAACTGCAATTTTCTCACTCATTATTTTCGCCTACTTTCTCTTTTTCCAATTGAATGATCTTTTCTGCTAACATTTTTTGTGTCAGCGAAGCGACCGCACTTTTCATTGCTAAATAGTAAACATCTTTATTTGTTCGTGTGGTAGTAATTGTTTCACCTTCAATTACTTTTGCAATATCACTTAAAGCCTCTTCTTGCACGATACAAAAATTGTTGTAGGCTTCTTGCGGTTCATTGACCGATAATTGCATCCGAATCAGTTCGTTGATATCTGGAATCGTAAATACTTGTTTTAATGAAGTGATCGCAATCAGATATGCCAAGTGGTTCCGATTGTAACGCTTCTTCACTGGTGGCGGTACCAATTTGTGTTTAACATAGTTATTCACCATCGCACTCGATAGGATCGTCTGCTTTTCATTTTGAATCAAAGGAGACAAGTAACGATCGACTAGCGTGATGACTTGATCCATATATAATTCTAATTCAGGTAGTTCTTCCCAATAAGGCAAACGAATATTTTTGAGTACTTCAGCCCATTCTTTGAGTGCTTTTTCTTCCAAATCTGGTAACTCCTTTTTTGATTGTAAAGTTCAAATCAATCTATTTCTTCAAAGATGGATTTTTATCTTTTTATTTTTTTAATAGTTGGATTATTGCTTTTATCGTTAAAAATAGTTAGACTGCGATAAAGTGACCAATGAAACCGGCATCTTTGAATTCTCATTTTAACAAAATTATCATGATTCTACAATATAGTTTTTAAAACTAGATAAATAAAATATTTTCTTTAATTAAATCTTTATTTATTCTTGCATTTTTATTTTCTCAGTGCTAACATATGTAAGTAATTTGTTTGGGCTGTTAGCTCAGTTGGTAGAGCAGCTGACTCTTAATCAGCGGGTCGTGGGTTCGAACCCCTCACAGCCCATTGGGTGCCAAACCCACGTCACCGGCACAATCTTGGCGTCTTCGGACGTTTCGAAAAGAATGTGTGCGGTGGCATTTTTTTATACTAAAAAACAAAAAAAGTTGGAACAAAGTATTACTACTTTTGTTCCAGCTTCTTTTTTATCTTAAAATATCGATCAAATCTTTTTTAGCAGCTTCGGAAGCCGGCATCACAGAAAAGAGCAAGCCAATACCACTTGAAACACCGACCGCCAAACAAACGGTGAATAAATCCACTGAAACATGGATATTCATCACACTACCAATCGCATAGGCGACCAATATTCCTAATAAATAACCAATGATCCCGCCGACTAATGTCAGCGTCATTCCTTCTAAAAGGAACTGTAGGCGAATGGCGCCTCTAGTTGCTCCTAAAGCTCGTCGAATCCCGATCTCTTTTGTACGTTCGGAGACAGAAATATACATCATATTCATCACACCAACACCTGCAATAAATAAAGAAATCCCGGCCACAGCACTAATGAAGAGCGTGATACTACTCAAAACATTACTGATTCCGTCCGTCATCATGGCCATATTAGAGACTTGGTATTCCCCTTGCTGGCGCATCGCTCCGTTTGCTTTTAACTTATTGATAGCTTTTTCAGCAATTTTATTTAACTTACTGCCATCAGCTAAAGTCAATACTACGGATCCGGTATTTTTTTCGTTACCAAAAAAGTGTGTATAAGTCTGTCGAGGAATTTGGACCTTCGTGGCACCCACCGAAAACATGGATTCTTCTGCACCAGCCGGAAAAACGCCTACGATTGTAAAGACTGCTTGATCCATTTCGAATCCACGGCCCACGGCTTCACTTGCTGTTCCAAAAAGCTCTTTCGCCAATGAAGCATCTAGCGTTACCACTTTATTTTGAGTTTGATTATCAAAAGCTGTTAGCCCCCGACCATAACTGACTGCTTTTCCCTTTTTAGTAACTACTCCGATACGAGTACTTTTAGTTTTTTCTTTTACCGGGATATCTTTATACAGATAAGTCAAATCAGTTTTAGGATACGAGACTTTTTCTACCCCATCGATCGTTTTCAATAAACTAAAATCAGAACTTTGGATCATATCAAGATTTGATTCATACAAGTTATTGTTGTTAGGTACAAAATCGATATTGACTTCTAACTTATCCGATTCCTCCGAAGTAAGGCTTTTAATTGTATCCCGTTCAAATCCACGACCAATCGATAAAATCGCAATCACAGCTGCGATCCCAATAATGATCCCAAACATTGTTAGGGCGCTTCTTTTTTTATTTTTAAAAATTGAGCCTAAAGAAGAACGCCAATTCACATAAAATTTCATGCTTCGATCACCGTCCGATCTTCAATGATTGCCCCGTCTCTGATTTGAACCAGTCGCGTACAATAAGGAACAACTTCTGGATCATGTGTCACTAAAAAAATCGTGACTTGATCTTGACGATTCAATTCTTTGAACAATTCCATGATGTCGTTGGAAGTGTGTGTGTCCAGTGCTCCTGTGGGTTCGTCTGCAATGATGAACTTTGGCTGATTGATCAACGCTCGGGCAATCGCTACACGTTGTTGCTGACCACCAGAAAGCTGACGTGGGTGTTTTTCTGCTTTGTCTGCTAGGCCCACTTTGGCTAATACTGCCATTACTTTTTCTTTGGTTTGATGAAAACTATAACCATTATATAGCAACGGTAACTCAACATTTTCGTAGACGGTATAATTCTCGATCAAACTAAAGTTTTGGAAAACAAAACCGACTGTTTGATTACGAATTTTTGATAATCGATCATCGGTTGTCGTGATAAGGTTTTCTCCTTCAAAGAGATATTCTCCTTCAAATTTCGTATCGATAAAACCTAACGTATTAATCAGTGTTGATTTCCCACTTCCCGATGGACCCATGATCGCAATCATCTCACCAGCATCGGCAGATAGATTAATGTCTTTCAATACATGCAAGACCTCTTCATCATTCCGATAATATTTATTGATCTGTTTTAATTCGATCATTTAATCCACCGCCAATTCCTGACCATCGTGTAACGTCTTATCAGGATTTGAGATTACCTTGTCTCCTTCTTTAAGACCTTCTTTTAAAATCATGTAACTTCCTTGATTCTCGGTTTTGATTGTCGCTTCATGAACTTTGCCTTTACGATAAACAAAAACATATTCTGTGTCACCAGAAGTTCGAATCGCTTTTTTAGGAATGCGTATCTCATCTAATGGTAGAACCACTTGAACATTGTACCCGTAATGCAACGTTTCGGTTGGTTTAATACTGAAACTATAATTTGAAATCGAAGAAGCAGCCGTGGTTGCTGCTGCATTCCCTGTTGTTTGGCTGGCTTGATCCGGTAATTGATTGACATGAGTGATCGTTCCTGCGATTTCTTGGTTCGTTGTCACGGGCTTGATCGTTACCGAAGCATCCTGTTTTACTTGAGGATAATCATATTCAGAAGCTGTTGCTTCAACTGTGACCTCATTGCTGACTACTTTTACGACTGGAACAGTCACATCATTCTTACCTTTTTGATCGACATACGCAATTCCTTTTGTCGTACTGGTCACGACGGAACTCACTTTATTTCGGACAGTATCCACACTTTGGTTGGCTGAATTCAATTCAACATTGGCACTTTCTAATCCTTGTCGAGCTTGAACGACAGCATCTTTTGCACTGTCTAATGCCGTTTCATACTGATCTTTTTCTTGTTTGTATTGCTCTTTTTTAGCTGCATCTTCTTCCGTATTTTCGTTTATATTATTATAGTTATTGATAGATGTATTTAATTGTTGCTGAACTCTTGCCTGTTTATCTTGGGCAATCGCCAACATTTCTTGGGCATTCGTCACTGCTAAATTTAATTTATCTAAATTACTACTTTGCTCTTCAGCTTGAGTCTCATACTCCGGATTGGTATAGCTCAATAAAGTCGCCCCTTCGGCAACTTCTTGTCCATCCTCCACGTTGATTGTTGAAATTTTCCCCAATGTTTGATCCAGATAGTAATCCTGGGTATGAGTAGCCTGAACGATACCATTAAATATCAACGGATCGGTTTTCTTTAACGTAACGGTTTGAAATTTATTTTCGGCTGTTTTACTTGGTTTCATTTGTTGAAAGATAATAATTCCAATTACTAGCACAAACGCAATAATTCCACCAATAATACTCCAGCGAATTTTTTGTTTTCTCGTCATTTTTTTCATTTAAGCTACCTCTGGTTCTGCTTTGAATAAATGCACAATCACGAGTACTGCCGGAATCAAAAAAATTACTTGAAAAATCAGCGTGACGATCATCATGACCAATGAAACATTCGCTCCTTCAACTTGCATCGTCGGCTGCATTAATTGATTGATTAGCAACCCGATTAACCCCCAAATGATATAGGCATAATAAGGGATCTTCGTTGGGATACTTTCATCAGCTAATTTTTTATTGGCTTTAAAATAATAAACCAATAATCCAATTGAGATAGCTAACGAAACAATCGAGAAAACTTTTGTGAATGGACTATTTAGATAGTCGAACATCTCTTGCCCATAGTCGCCTAACATTTTGTAATCACTAAGTTTCGGATTCAATGATTTAGGTAATCCGATGATTCCGGTAATCGTTGAGAGTATTCCTAAAATAATCAAAACCATATTCCATGTCTTTGCCTTTTTTAAATGCTTTTCCATTTACTCACTCCTAAATAATTTTATTCAATGAAAATAAACTCCAACCCTAAAGTAATTTCATTAAATTAGTCCAAGTATACTCAAATTCAATTATTTTTTAAAGTAAAAATGAAAAAATAAAATACTTTTAATCGTCATTATTTTTAAATTGTTTGTAAACTAAATAAAAAAAGCATTTTAAACTCTTAAAAATAACTATTTTAATTATTTAAAACAAAAAAAGCTATGACATGCTCGTCATAACTTTCTTCTCAAATTCAACTTTTAACCAATAGTTTTTCACTTTTTAAATGTTCTAATTTTTTCTTGTAGTAGGCTACTTCATCTTCTGAAGAATAAATGTAATGTCCAGGGCCAATTTCTCGCAATGTCCGCGTTTTGCCATCATGTGGTTCGGTTTGATACCTGATGCGGCGACGCTGACGTTCATGGTCTGGATCAGGCATCGGAATTGCTGATAGCAAGCTTTCAGTATAAGGATGAACACCAAAGTGATAGATTTCTTCACTATCTCCGACTTCTAACAAGTGACCATTATTCATAACACCGATCCGATCACTGATATGTTTTACCATCGATAAATCATGGGCGATAAATAAATAAGTCAAGTTTTGTTCTTTTTGTAAATCTTGAAGCAAATTCACGACTTGGGCTTGGATCGATACATCCAAAGCCGAAATCGGTTCATCACAAATAATAAAACGTGGGCGAACCGCTAATGCGCGAGCAATTCCGATCCGTTGACGTTGCCCCCCTGAAAATTCATGGGGATAGCGCGTGCCATGACTAGGATTCAAACCGACTGTTTCGAGCAATTCATTGACAATTTTATCACGCTCTTTCGGCGTACTCGCCAACTTATTGACATCGATCCCTTCAGCGATAATATCTTTTACTTTCATTCGAGGATTCAAAGAGGCATATGGATCTTGAAAAATCATTTGAACATCCCGGCGGAATTTGGTCAAATCGTTTTTTCCATGAATCTTCGTAACATCTTCACCATCAAATAAGATCTCACCGTCTGTCGGCTGATTCAAGCGAATAATCGAACGACCAGTCGTTGATTTCCCACTACCTGATTCACCAACTAGTCCAAACGTTTCCCCTTCATTGATATAAAAACTCACATCATTGACTGCTCGAACTTCGTTTTTTGTACCAGTATTAAAATACTGTTTTAAATTATTGACTTCTAATAATCGTTTCTCCATGTATAGTTCCCCCGTTTTTCTTCACTTGGTTTAAGCGGAATATTGATTTTGCTTTTTGCGAAAAATATCCCAGCGTCTTTGAATCTCAAGCGGAGGCGTTACTTTTGGCGCTTGTGGTGCTAGTAACCAAGTCGCTGCTTTATGTGTCGCTGAAAGTTCAAAGAACGGCGGTTCCATCTCGGCGTCAATTTTCAGAGCAAATTCATTTCGAGGATAAAAGGCATCACCTTTAGGTGGATCCAATAGATCAGGTGGTGAACCAGGAATCGCATAAAGGCGATCATTTTCACTATCTAATGTCGGCATTGAACCTAATAATCCCCAAGTATATGGATGCTGTGGGTTATAAAAAATTTCTTCAGCTGTACCAACTTCAATGATTCTGCCGGCATACATAACTGCTACCCGATCAGCCACATTCGCTACTACTCCAAGATCATGGGTAATAAAGATGATCGACGTTTCGATTTTTTCTTGGATTTCTTTTAGTAATTCCAAAATCTGTGCTTGAATCGTTACGTCCAAAGCCGTAGTTGGTTCATCTGCAATCAAAATCTCAGGATTACAGATCAATGCGATCGCGATAACGATCCGTTGACGTTGGCCACCAGAAAATTGATGGGGATAATTTTTAAGACGTTTTTCAGCATCGGGAATCCCCACTAGGTTCAGTAAATCTAATGCAGCTTTCATGCCTTCTTTTTTTGAAACTTTTTTGTGTTTACGTAGTGATTCTGCGACTTGCTTTCCGATCGTCATAGTTGGATCTAACGATGTCATTGGATCTTGAAAAATCATTGCGATCTCGCGACCACGAATTTTTTGCATTTCTTTTTCTGTTTTATCAACGATACTCTCACCTTTAAAGAGGATCTCACCTTCGTCGATATTGGCATTACTTGATAACAATCGCATGATCGTTCTGGTCGTAACAGATTTCCCACTACCCGATTCACCTACGATTGCCAGTGTTTCACCCTTATTCAAATCGAAGTCCACACCACGAATTGCTCGCACTTTTCCGGCATAGGTATCGAATGAAATATTTAAATTTTTCACTTCTAAAATTTTTTCCATAAATTCTTCACTCTTTCATTTTCGGATCGAATGCGTCGCGTAGACCATCGGCTAATAAATTGAAGCAGATCATGATCAATGAGATCGTCACTGCAGGAATCCATAATAAGTATGGTAAGTACAAGAACGTTTTGTATCCATCATTTAGTAACGTACCTAGTGAAGCGGCCGGCGGTGTCAAACCTAAACCAATGAAACTCAAGAACGCTTCGAAGAAAATTGCTGTCGGAATACTAAACATCATTTGAATAATAATGACACTTGAGATATTTGGAATGATATGTTTCAGTGAAATTTTCCATTTAGATTCACCCAGAGTCATACCTGCTAAAACATATTCCTGATCTTTTAGCTTCAGCGTCTGGGCTCGGACAATTCGGGCCATTGGTATCCAGTTCGTAATAGCCATCGCTGCAACGATCGAGAAGATCCCTGGTTCAAAAACGACCAGCATCAAAATCATTACGACTAAGTTCGGAATACCCGAAAGAATTTCTAAGAAACGTTGCATCGCGTTATCGACTCTACCACCAAGCATGCCGGAAATTAATCCATACGCAACACCCAGCGTGATATCAAACAGTGCTGCGATAAATGCGATCAATAAAGAAATACGCGTCCCCATGAACAAGCGACTCAATACATCACGCCCTAAACCATCGGTTCCTAACAAGTAATTTACACTGCTCGGTACATCTGCTTGCGCATATTTATCGACTAATTCACCAGCAACCATCGTTTTCCCGTTTAAACCATTGATATTCAAACCTGGAACTCGTGGCGGTAAGTTAATGTAATCCACATTTTGTTTCGTTGGATCTTGCGGAGAAACAAAGATCGTTACAATTGAAATCACGATAATGACTGCTAAAACGATCATTGAGATGACTGCCGCTTTATTCTTTTTTAGGCGACGCCAAGAATCTTGTAAAAAATTCAGCGAAGGTGCAGCGATCTCCTCACGCTCTTCTTCGGTGTTTTTTTGTAAGGGTTGAAATTCATCAGCGGGAATATCAACGATTGAAGGATATTTTATTTCCATTAACTCTTACTCCCTTCTGACAGACGGATCCGAGGATCCACAAAACCATAAAGCAAATCGACCACCAAAATCACGAAGACTAACATGAATGAATACAAAATCGTAACAGCCATGATTGTTGGATAGTCATTAGTCATGATTGACTTAACAAATTGTTCCCCAATACCTGGGATGGCAAAAATATTTTCGACTACTAACGAACCAGTCATTAAAGCCACGGCCAATGGTCCTAATAGTGTCATCAAAGGGATCAAACTGTTACGCAAGCCATGTTTAAAGGCAATTTCCCAACGACTCAATCCTTTAGCACGTGCCAATTCGACGTAGTCACTGTGCAAGACTTCCACCATCTCGGTTCGAATGAAACGAGCTGAATCGGCCAGCGGTGACATCGCTAAGGCGAGGGTTGGTAAAATCGTATAGGCAAAACCTTCCCATTTCGCAATTGGTAATACACGTAATTTCATAGCAAAGATATATTGAAGTAATACGGCGAAAACAAAGTTAGGAATTGAGCGTCCTAAGATCGCAACCAATGTTGCTAACGTATCTGCCCATGAATTTTGTTTCATCGCAGAGATCGTTCCTAAAACGATACCGACAAACGTCCCGAAGACGATAGCCTGTAACCCTAGTTGTAATGACGGTCCGATACGTCCTGCTAATAAAGAAGCAACTTCTTGGTTCTTAAATTGGAACGAAATCCCAAAGTTTCCTTGTACAAGGTTTGTTAGATAGACCCAGTACTGAACGATGATTGGTTTATCTAGGCCAACTTGTTTATTTAACATAGCGACTGTTTCAGGACTCAACCGTTCTTGGTTGGTATAAGGTGTTCCTGGTAATAATTGCATCAAGAAAAAGGTGATCGTTGCAATCAACCATAATGTCACTAGCATGAAAAAGACACGCTTTAAAAAATATTTTAAATAACTGCCCATGAGGTGCCTCCTAATTCGTTTCAACGAATTCATCGATGGATTCGCTGTTGCGTTCTTAAATTTTGACTTCTACTTTTGATATGGTTTACAGTAGGAGTACGTTGTAAGTAAATCGTTTTATCTAAAAAGCTTTTAACTAGCCTTTGATTATTGGAGTGTATGTATGAAAAATAAATTATTTCCCATTGGGATCGGTGGTGGCTTACTTTTGATCACGATCATCTTTTCGATCATCCAAAAGTCATTGACACTACTCACCTTATCAAACCGTTTATTTCTGATAGGACTGCCTTTTTTGATTGTCGGAATCTTGCTTTGGATTTTTTCTTCAGGCTTCTTTGATCATTTTCAGCGGTCAATGCATCAAACATTTAGCAGAAAACAAAAGAAAAAATCAGAATTTCAGTCCCTCTCTACAGTTGGACAAGGACGCTATTCTTTTTGGTTAATGATTGCAGCTATTTTGATTGGTTCATCAATTGTTTGTGCTTTATTAACAATGATTTAAAAGGAAGTTGGAACGATTTTCGTTCCAACTTCTTTTTATTTGTCATTGTTTTTCTTTTAGTTGGTTGAACTAGTTGAAAACTATTTATTTTTCAACATATGTCCATTTGTAATCCCATGAAGCGCCGGCAGGATGGTGAACGATGCCTTTGACTTTTTCATTGATCAAATGAGCTTCAGATAATTGGTACAATGGTGCTACACCAGATTCATCTGAGATAATTTTATTTGCCTCTTGTAGATCTTTCCAACGAGCATTTTCATCACTAGCATCTTTATTCGCTGAATCTTCTACCGCAGCATCGTATTCTTTATTGCTCCAACGACCTCGGTTATAAGAATTACCCGTTACGAATAAATCAGTGAAGCTTGAAGGATCGGCATAGTCAGCTCCCCAACCGCCAAGTAAGACATCAAAGTCGCCAGCATTTGAACGGTCTAAACGAACAGAGAATGGTACGGGTGTTGGTTTAACCGTTACACCTGGTAACGTTTCTTCCAACGCACTTTGCATATATTCAATCACTTTTTTCGAAGAATCAGTATCAGAAGCCATCAGTTCAAATGATAATGAATCGATGTTCAATTCTTTTTTAGCTTTTTCCCAATACTCTTTGGCTTTCTTCTTATCGTATGGTGCTAAATTGCCTGCTTCTTTTGCAAAATCTTCATCTGTTTCTGGGTTTTTAGACATACCCGATGGTACTAGACCAGTTGAAACGACTGAGCCATCACCTAATACTTGATTTACAAGCGATTTACGGTTGATTGCATACGAAATTGCTTTACGCAAGTTCTCGTTTTTAAATGGTGAATCTGCATCCCTTTGGTTGTACTCTAAGTAACTTGTACGAGCTTCTTTGAATGATTTGTAAGTTGATTCATTCGCATTTTGTTGTGCTAGTTCACCAGATAGAATGATGTCATCTGCCTCGCCATCTTTAAATAAGTTCAAAGCAGTAGAAGATTCTTTTACAACATTGACTTTGATAGAAGATAATTTCACGTCATCTTTATCCCAATAGTCATCATTTTTCTTGTATTCCCATTCCGTATCTGTACCAGGGCCATCAAAACCTTCTAAAGTAAATGGACCATTGTAAACTGCTTTATCACTCTTCGTTGCGTAATCTTTTCCATTTGCTTCGACCACTTTTTGATTTTGTGGGAAGAATGATGGGAATGCTAATAGATAATCAAAATATGGCGTTGCTTTAGCTAATGTAATTTCTAGTTCATAATCACCAACTGCTTTGATGCCTAACTCGTCAGGTGATTTTTTACCTGCAGTGATATCTGCAGCATTTTCAACTGATTCAAAAAGGTACGCGTATTCTGAGGCTGTTTCAGGTTTGACTGTTCGTTGCCAACCATAAACATAATCTTTTGCTGTTACAGGATCGCCATTCGACCATTTTGCATCCTCTCTTAGTTTCACCGTGTAAGTCTTGCCATCATCACTTACTTTGACTTTTTCACTTGCACCGGCTGGTTGAGGTTTGTTGTCCTTATCTAAACGGTAGATTCCTTCATATACGTTGTTCAAAGCAGAAAAACTAATTGTATCTGTGGCAACAGATAAATCGGCCGTTGGCATTTCTTGTGAAACGACTAAATTGAATGTGCCGTTATCAGATGCCTTACCACTTGATGAACTACTACTGTCTGTAGATGAACTACTTCCTCCATAACACCCCGCCAAAACGAGTCCGCAAATTGCGACAATACCATAAGCTAATTTGTTCCTCATATCCTTTTCCCCTTTTGATCAAATGATCTAAAATTTTTGATTCAATTTTCAGAATAATTACGTTCTTCTGAATATGAACAATAGTTTAATCATTTATTTTTAATTAATCAAGTAATAAACTCCAAAAATTCTAATTTTATTCTTTTTTATCAAAAATTTCCTAATAATCCTTGCTAAATCAACAAATTTGTCAAAAAATTTTTTAACTTGAAAAACTAAAACGCTTTTTTTGGTTAAAAAGGACATTTTTCTTCATTTTAAGCATTTTTATAACATATCAATGGTAATTGAATAATCACAAAAAATTCATAAAAAGCGCTTTATAGAACGTATATTTATAAGTAATCTAATAAATTTAAATAAATAAGCTGGTTTTTAATCTCATTTATTTTTCATAAACATATTGACATCTCACATTCTTTTCTATAAGATAATAAAAAATAATTACAAAAAATTCTGACAATAATGGGTGGTTGCTATGAAAAAATCAATACCGACATATAACGCAACTTTATTATTATGCTAGGGACTTATTGAAAAATTTTTCAATAAGCCCCTATTCGCATTGCATCGGAGAAGAAAGAGGTTCTTCTTCGGTGGAATGCTTTTTTTGTACCCATTTTTGTCATTAGGAGGAAGAAAATGAGAAAAATACAGTTTTTTGATACCACACTAAGAGATGGAGAACAAACTCCCGGTGTTAATTTCAACACGAAAGAAAAAGTCCAAATTGCTCTTCAATTAGAAAAATGGGGCATCAATGTGATCGAAGCAGGTTTCCCAATCGCCTCCCCTGGTGATTTTGATGCCGTAAAAGCCATTGCCGACAATGTAAAAAAGATGACCGTGACTGGCTTGGCTCGCTGTCAAAAAAAAGATATTGATCGTGTCTATGAAGCCTTAAAAAATGCAGTCGATCCACAGATCCATATCTTTCTGGCAACTAGTGACGTCCATATGAAGTACAAACTAAAAATGACCCCTGATGAAGTCTTAGCTTCGATCAAAGAGCACGTCACTTATGCGCATAACTACTTTGAAAAAGTTCAATTTTCACCCGAAGATGCTTCGCGAACGAAAAAAGACTTCCTATTAGAATCAGTCCAAACAGCTATTGATGCCGGAGCTACGATCATCAATATCCCAGATACAGTCGGCTATTCTAACCCAACAGAATATGGCGCCCTATTCAAATTTTTGATTGAAAATATTCAAAGCGAGCAAGAAATCATCTTCTCCTCTCATTGTCACGATGACCTAGGTATGGCGACTGCCAATGCTCTTGCAGCAATTGAAAATGGTGCCAATCGAGTAGAAGGCGCCGTCAATGGGATCGGGGAACGTGCAGGTAACACCGCATTGGAAGAAGTCGCTCTAGCACTCGCGATTCGAAAAGATTTTTATGCGTGTCAAACAACGATCGTCTTAAATGAAACCAAACGAACCAGTGACCTCGTTTCACGACTTTCTGGGATCACTGTTCCTAAAAATAAAGCTGTCATCGGTGATAATGCCTACGCTCATGAATCTGGAATCCATCAAGATGGCGTATTGAAAAATCCAGAAACCTACGAGATCATCACTCCGACAATGGTTGGCGTTGCCCAAAATTCGCTACCGCTAGGAAAATTGTCCGGTCGACATGCCTTCAGTTCCAAACTTGAAGAATTGGGTTATCAACTATCCGAGAGTGAAAGTAAAGAAGCCTTCAAACGTTTCAAAATTTTAGCCGATAAGAAAAAACACATTACTGATAACGATTTGATTGCTCTAATCGCTGATCAACACCGTGAAGAAATCGAAAAGTATCGCCTATCCGATGTGCAAGTCCAATATAGTTCCAACGGGTATCAAGGGGCGATCATCTCGATCATCGATGACAACAATCAAACAAAAGTAGCTTCTAAAATTGGTGCCGGCAGTATCCAAGCAATCTACAACGCGATCGATGAAGTGTTTCATCAACACCCGACATTGACCGATTATGAGATCCAAGCATTAACTGGCGGTGAAGACGCCCAAGCAGAAGTACGAGTCACCTTGTGCAATGAACAAACTAAACAAGAATTTCGCGGAATCGGCGTGGATTTTGATGTTTTACACGCCTCGGCAAAAGCATATGTCCAAGCTAGCAATCATTTTGCACAAGCACATTAACTTTTTAAGTTAATGAAAAACATCCAACTAATTTGTTGATCCAAAGATAGGAGTCCTTTTGATATGAAGAAAAAAATTATTGTTCTAGCTGGAGATGGCATTGGTCCTGAAATTATGGAAAGCGGGTTACGCGTCTTAAGTGCAGTCGAACCCCAATGTACTCATGAATTTGAGATCCAAAAATATCCCTTTGGTGGGGCTGGGATTGATGCAGCCGGATCCCCGCTTCCTATTGAAACATTAGCAGCTTGCCAACAAGCAGACGCGATTCTTTTAGGCGCGATTGGTGGTCCTAAATGGGACAAAGAAATCGATACACCTGAAAAAGGATTATTAGCTTTACGTAAAACGCTGAAGCTATTCGCTAATATCCGGCCGGTAGCTGTTTCTGCTACTTTAGCTCCTCGATCACCTTTAAAACCGGAAATAATTGCAGGAACCGATCTGGTGATCGTTCGTGAGTTAAGCAGTGGAATTTATTTTGGTGAACCTAGAGAATTGACTGCGACGATGGCCTATGACACAGCACGCTATCAAAAAAATGAGATCGAACAAATTCTCCATACAGCATTTAAAATCGCTCAAGGTCGAAGAAAACAAGTCACCTCGGTTGATAAAGCCAACGTTTTAGCTTCAAGTAAACTATGGCGAGCAACGGCTGAAGAAGTATCCAAAGCCTATCCCGATTGTCAGCTAAATCATCAATACGTCGATTCGGCTGCGATGAAATTGATCCAAAGACCGACGGATTTTGATGTGATCGTAACAGATAATCTATTCGGAGATATTTTGAGCGACGAAGCTTCCGTTTTACCAGGAACATTGGGCGTATTACCAAGTGCTAGCCATAGCAGCGACGGTCCTTCGCTCTATGAACCGATCCACGGTTCGGCTCCAGACATCGCCGGACAAGGACTTGCCAATCCAATGTCGATGATTTTATCTATAGCCATGATGCTGCGCCAATCTTTTGCAGAAGAGCACGCAGCACAACTGATCGAAAAAGCTTGTGACCAAGTTTTAGCTCAAGGCATTGCAACGAGCGATCTAGGTGGGACTGCTAGCACGACGGAATTTACCGCAGCAGTCATCCAAATGTGTCAAATGATTTCAGCTACGACCACAATAATTTAGAATTTAAAGCAAAGGAGTAACGAACATGGGAAAAACACTATTTGATAAACTTTGGCAACGACACGTCGTTTATGGCGAAGAAGGTGCTCCGCAATTACTTTATATCGATCTACAATTGATCCACGAGGTCACTTCCCCACAAGCTTTTGCAGGCTTACGTGCAGCAGGAAGAAAATTACGTCATCCTGAACGAACATTTGCGACGATGGATCATAACGTTCCGACTGTTGATATCTTCAATTTTTCTGATTTGGTAGCAAAAAAACAAATCGATACATTAAAAGAAAATTGTCGTGAGTTTGGTGTTCAACTTTGCACTAATGGTAGTGATCGGCAAGGCATCGTCCATATGGTTGGTCCAGAGACTGGCTTGACCCAACCTGGAAAAACGATCGTTTGCGGTGATTCTCATACTGCAACACACGGCGCATTTGGTGCTTTAGCTTTTGGTATTGGCACTAGTGAAGTGGAGCATGTCTTTGCGACACAGACGCTTTGGCAAAACAAGCCGCAAAATATGGGGATCAAAATCACAGGGAAACTTCCTAGAGGGGTCTATGCAAAAGATATCATTTTAGCGTTAATTGCTAAATACGGCACAGATTTTGGCGTAGGATATGGAGCAGAATTTTACGGCGAAGCGATTGAAAACTTATCGATGGAAGAACGAATGACGATCTGTAATATGGCGATCGAAGGTGGGGCAAAAATTGGTTTGATCGCTCCTGATAAAAAAACCTTTGCTTATGTTGCCGGACGTGAGTTTGCACCAAAAGATCTACAAGCTGCGATCGCTGATTGGCAAGAACTTTATACGGATGATGATGCGATATATGATAAAGAATTGACGTTGGATGTAACTGAGTTGGTTCCTTTCGTGACTTGGGGTACCAACCCCGAAATGGGCGTACCTTTTAATAGCCACTTTCCAGCAGTCACGTCACCAGATATCCAAAAAGCTTATGATTACATGGGACTAAAACCCGGCCAGACCCCTGCTGATATTCCGGTAGGTTATGTTTTTATCGGCTCTTGCACTAACGGCAGACTTTCGGATCTACAAGAAGCCGCCAAAATCATTGCCGGAAAAAAAGTACACGAAAAAGTTACCGCCATCGTCGTCCCTGGCTCCCGACCTGTCCGCAAAGCCGCTGAAAAAATTGGCCTGGATAAAGTTTTTAAGGCGGCTGGTTTTGAATGGCGCGAACCTGGTTGCTCTATGTGTCTAGGGATGAATCCTGATCGTGTACCTGAAGGAGTTCACTGTGCCTCTACTTCCAATCGTAATTTCCAAGGGCGCCAAGGTAAAAATGCCCGTACCCATCTTTGTAGTCCCGTGATGGCTGCTTTAGCTGCCATTAATGGTAATTTTGTTGACAGTCGCAAGGAGGTTTTCTAATGGAAAAATTTATTCGTTACACTGGTAAAACTGTGCCATTGATGAATGACAATATCGACACTGATCAAATCATTCCCAAAGGATTTTTAAAACAAGTCGACAAAGCTGGTTTTGGAAAACATTTATTTGATGAGTGGCGTTTTTTAGCCGATGGCTCAGCTAATCCCACATTTATTTTGAACGCACCCGATCGAAAAGAAGCAACGATTTTGATTGCGGGTGAGAACTTTGGTTCTGGTTCATCGCGTGAGCATGCCGCTTGGGCATTACAAGACTATGGTTTTCATGCAGTGATTGCAGGTAGTTACAGTGACATCTTTTATATGAATGCGTTAAAAAATGGATTACTTCCTATTAAATTGAATCATGATGCGCGCAGTGTTTTAAGTCAGCTACCAGCAGCTGAAGCCATCACGATCGATTTGCCAAATCAAGAGATCCAAACATCAGAAGCTCGTTACGCATTTCAAATCGATCCAACTTGGAAAGAAAAATTAATCAATGGTTCGGATGATATCAGTATCACTTTACAATATGAAGATAAAATCAAGGCTTATGAATCATCAATGCCTCCTTATAGGTAAAACAAAAAGCTAGCAAAACGATTACTCGTCTTGCTAGCTTTTTTATGTTCAATTAACAACTTGTTCTTGTACATATTCTGCATATAGTGGATGAGTGGCAATCAATTCGCTGTGGGAACCATGTCCAGTTACTTCACCTTTTTCGATGAAATAAATATGATCCGCATCTACGATCGTGGACAAGCGGTGTGCGATCACTAATGTTGTCCGTCCTTCCATCAATTGATCCAAGGCCCGTTGAACCTTTTCTTCTGATTGTGAATCAAGACTAGCCGTGGCTTCATCCAACATTAAAATTTTAGGATCTCGCAAGAATGCACGAGCAATCGCAATCCGTTGTTTTTGACCACCTGACAATTTAACCCCCCGTTCGCCAAGTTCTGTCTCTAATTGATCAGGGAAATCCCGAACAAATTGATCTGCATAAGCTAATTCCAAACCATGCCATAACTCGGCTTCACTTAATGTACGGTCCAATCCATATTGTAGATTATCTCGGATGCTGCCAGCAAATACGGCACTATCTTGCGAAACATAGCCGATTTGCGAACGCCAATTAGCTAAGCTAAGTTCATCGACTGTTTCATCTCCGATTTTAATGGCCCCTGCTGTTGGTTCGTAGAAACGTTCCAACAGAGAAAAGATCGTGGATTTCCCGCCACCACTAGGTCCAGCAAATGCAATCACAGTATTGGGTTTCGCTTCAAACGAAACATTTTTCAAAATTGGACGATTTTCTTCATAGTGGAAAGATAAATTTTCTGCTTTGATCGTTTTACCGGAAACGTCGACTGTTTTACCTTCTTCGATTGGTTCCAAGTCCGTTTTTAAAATTTGCTCAATACGTTCGGTCGCGCCCATTGCTTTTTGAACTTGTGAGAAGAATGTTGCAAAACTAGCCGCAGGCATCATGATATTGAATAAATATAATAGGAAAGCAACTAATTCCCCACTAGTCAATGTTCCCGCTTGGACCCGAACAGCACCATAACCTAAAATACCAACAAATAAACCTAACATCACAGTCGTGATAATTGGTTGAAGCAATGCTTCTACCTTCGCATCTTTGATCCCTAAGCTAAAAATCTTATTGATAAATGAACGACCACTAGCTTTTTCAAAGGGTTCTCCATTACTCGCTTTGATCAAGCGAATTTCTGATAATTTTTCACTTGCTTCTGCATTAAAATCAGCAGTTGCTGATTGTAATTGACGGCCAAGTCGTGACATGACACGGCCAATTGGCACCATGATCAAAGCCATGATCGGTACCGCTAAAAACATCATTGCGGCCATCTTCCAATCCATCACGAATAGAATGATCATTGAACCCACAAGCTGGATTCCTCCAGTAATAAAGTTTGGAAATTGTGTAGCTACTAAATCTTTGATTACCGTCGTATCATTAACTAGACGAGAGCTGCTTTCGCCTGACTTATGGTCATCATAATACCCAACAGGCATTTGTAATAGATGGCCCCATAATTTTTCGCGTAATGTTTTAACTGCACTTTCACCAACATAACGTAATAAAAAACTGCCGATGGCTCCAAAAGCTAATTGAGCGACAAATGCTAAGACTAATACGACCAACATCATTTTGTCGATTTGAGCGAGTTTACTCGTATCGATCAGACCTTTTGTCAATTGTGGCACGATCAAACTAGCACCACTAGTCAATAGACTTAAAAATAATCCCACCCCAAATAATGTTTTTTTAGGGTTAACGCTCGTAATCAAGCGAATAAAATCTTTCAATTTGTAATTACTTTTTGTGTGGGGGCGTTCTTGCTCCATTCTCATATCACGATCCATTATCGTTTCCTCCTAGTTCATAGCGACGAGGTCCTGCTCGTCAGTTTACTCATTCTGCTAATACCCAGAGACTATGACTAGCTCTTATACTATAGTAGAAAATTTATTTTTTGTTCAATCAATGACGTTTAGAAATCTTCCCATTCATTGTCAGCTGATTTTTTTGGTTCCTCTGGTTGATTAAAATAATCCGGATTCCCCCAGAAATTTTGCTGGAAATCACGTGGAAACTTGTTTCGTGGAAATTCATGCGAAGTATCCCGCATTTGGCGTTTCATTTGATTACGCAGTTGGCGTTGTTCTTCTCGTGAAAGATTTTTCCAATTATCAGCCATTTGCTCACGCATGGCTTGCATTTGACGCAAGCGATCCATTGGATCAACAAAACGGCCTGCTTGCTTCTTAAATTCATCTTTCCAACCATCAGATATTTTTTGTAGTGTTTCACTAAATTGTTGTTGTTCTTCTTCTGTCAATCCAGCAAAAAACGCTTCGCTCATATCTCCGCCTGTACTACCTAATTTTTTGGCTTTTTCTTTGCCTTTTTCCGTTAGATATACTCGTTTGATCCGTCGATCTTGCTCTTCTTCTTGTCGACGAACATCGTCACTTTTTTCCATCTTCTTCATTAATTCAGCTAATGAGCTTGGACGAATATCCAATATTTCAGCCAATTGGCTTTGGATCAATCCATCTTCTTTATCTAAAATTGCTAAAACACGTTGTTGTCCGGTCAATCTTTGACGCTTGCTGATAAACGCATTACTTGCTGTTCTGATAAAACGTAATTGTTGCATCAATTCTTCAGTAAAATGACTCATTCCAATCGCTCCCTTTCATTATCTTAAACTTGGATGTGTTCAAGCATTCGGGGTGAACACCCTCAAAGTTCGGTACCTAACTTCATTTCGTTAGTTATTATAGTTCGGTACCTCATCTTTGTCAACAACTTTACAAAACTTTTTTATTTTTTCCAACAAAAGAAAAAACGATCCGGCGAATACTCGCCGAATCGTTTAATTCTTTTGTTGTTCTTCTTTCACTGGACAACTGCAATCACAGTCTTCACATGAACCACCATGTTTGATCCGACGATAAATGATCACCCCTGCACCACCAAAGATCAAGATACTTAAAATTATAGTTGCCATTCTTTCACCTCTTTGATTTCTTGGATCGAAATACTTGGTGTCTGTTTCGCTGGTTTTCTGATGATGTAATAAACCATCGTTGCCAAGATGATTCCCGCAATCACTGTAGCTAAAGTAATATGACCACCTTCAAAAAAGATATGCCCAAATTGATAAAGTATAAAACTTACAGCATACGCCAACCCGCACTGATAACCAATAGCACGAATCGTCCATTTCAGATCACCCATTTCACGATGGATCGCTCCTATTGCAGCAAAACAAGGCGCACATAAAAGGTTAAAAACTAAAAATGAATATGCACCAACTGAGGTATACGTTTGGCGCAATACCGACCAAACTTCTGACCCATTTTCTGAAACTTCCGCATGGCGATACAGTACGCCAAAAGTCCCAATCACATTTTCTTTAGCAACCAAACCTGTGATAGCAGCCACTGCGGCTTTCCAATTTCCCCACCCGAGCGGGGCAAATAACGGAGCAATTACACCACCTAGAGCTGCTAAAATACTGTCGTTTTCATTCACGGATTGTAAGCGGAAATTATAACTAGAGATAAACCAAATAATGATGCTTGAAACAAAAATAATCGTTCCTGCTCGTTTGACAAAGGCTTTGCTATGATCCCAAGTGTAACGAATCGTATTTCCGATCCGCGGAAAATGATAGACTGGTAATTCCATAATAAACGGTGATGGATCACCACTAAACAGTCGCGTCTTTTTCAACGCGATTCCAGATAGAACGATAGCCGCCATCCCAACAAAATAGGCCGAGGGTGCTACCCAACTGCTATGCGGGAAAAAAGCTCCTGCTACTAAAGCGATGATCGGTAATTTTGCAGAACAAGGCATAAATGTCGTCAGCATCACTGTCATTCGACGATCTTTTTCATTTTCAATCGTCCGACTTGCCATAACTCCCGGTACGCCACAACCTGTGGCGATCAGCATCGGAATAAAAGATTTACCCGACAACCCAAATTTGCGGAAAATTCGATCCATCACAAAAGCAATGCGAGCCATATAGCCACAATCTTCTAAAATGGCTAAACATAAAAATAGTACCATCAGCTGTGGTAAGAAACCCAGCACCGCACCGACGCCCGCGATGATTCCATCTAAAATCAAACTCTGCATCCAAGCCGCTACGTGCCAGGCTTGTAAGGTCGAGCTGACAAAATTTGGTACGATCGAACCGAATAAATTATCATTGACCCAATCTGTTCCCATCGTCCCGACGGTCTGGATCGCAATATAGTAAATCAGCCACATCACTAGACCAAAGATCGGCAAAGCTAAGAAACGATTGGTGATGACATGATCGATCTTATCTGACAAGGATAATTTAAAATGATCCCCATTCACGACACATAACGTTGTTAAATGAGTGATAAAGTTATAGCGTTCATTGATGATAAGACTCTCTGCATCATCGCCAAAAATCTTTTCTGTAATTTGAACGATTTCTGCAATTTCTTTTTGTTGGATCTTACTTAAATCTAATTGTGTGAGTGCTTGTTCATCGCGTTCAAATAATTTCACACTATAAAATCGGCTATATTTTGCTAAAACAGTACTGCCCAAAACCTCTTCGATCTCACTAAGTGCAGCTTCCAACCGCCGATCATAATGCGGAAAGCTGACTTCAGTTCGCCCTTTTTCGATCAGATGTATGGCCTCATTCACGGCTTTATCGATCCCAAAATTTTTTAGGGCGCTGACACCCACGACCGGTACTCCTAGTGCATAGGCTAATTTCTCTAGATTAATTTGTTTGCCACTTTTTTTAACGATATCCATCATGTTGACTGCGACAACCACCGGAATCCCCGTCTCAATCAACTGCGTCGTCAAATAAAGATTGCGTTCTAAATTGGTCCCATCAATAATATTAATGATCGCATCTGGTGTGTCTGATAATAAATAATCTCGGGCTACTACTTCTTCGGGCGAATAAGGCGAAAGAGAATAAATCCCAGGCAAGTCATCGATCGTTACGTCTGAGTTTTTCTTATAACGACCTTCTTTGCGTTCCACTGTTACTCCCGGCCAATTTCCAACGAATTGATTAGTACCTGTCAATACATTGAATGTACTAGTTTTTCCGCTGTTAGGATTTCCTGCTAGAGCAATATGAAGCTGTGCCAATTAATTCGCCCCCTCTTCTTTTGATACCACGACCATTTCGGATTCACTTTTTCGTAAACTCAACTCATAGCCGCGAACTCTTAATTCGATTGGATCACCCAAAGGCGCTAACTTCACTACTTTTATCGGTGTGCCTTTGGTCAATCCCATATCCATCAAGCGACGTTTGACTGCACCAGTTCCGTGAACGCTGACCACCACTGCTTGCTCACCTGCATGTAGTTGATCCAACGATACCCAAGATTCTTGAACTTGCGTTAGATCTTTCACAAGTATTTGTTTTAATAAGGAGCGCGATAATGCTAAGCGGGTATTGTGTAAAAGAACGATGCCATTCTCACCAGAATGATTGACCAAAGCAACTTTTGATCCAACGATCATCCCTAAATCTTGTAATCTATGCTTTAATTCATTTTCTAATGTCATTTCATCGATTTGAACGACTTGATTCAATGATACATCTGCTAAAGTTGTCATAGTTTCCTCCATTTATAGCCACTTATTTTATCTACTCAATCAATAATGAGAATCTTTCTCAATAAGAATAGCCTCATTTGATAACAAAGTCAATAAATGGTCGAAGATTTTCGCTATTTTTGAGCAGTTTATTTGACAACTGACAATACATTTGATTTCATTTCAAATTTTACGTTATTAAAAAAAATTATTTTCCGTAAAAAAACACTAAACTTCATGATTCAAGCTAGTAAAAAGGGCTTTTCCTCTGAATTCACTTGTTTTCAATAATTTTGCAAAGAACACAAAGAGTGGTATACCACTCTTCAACCACCACAATATATAGTGTTTAACGATTGACTTTTTTACTACATCTTTTATACTAGGAGTTGTAGAAATCAGAGGAGGTAGTCTTATGGTAAAAGTCTATTCAAAAAATAATTGTATGCAATGTAAAATGACAAAGCGTTATTTAACTGAAAATCAAATTTCATTCGAAGAAATCAATATCGACAATGAACCCGAAGCTCTAGGTTTTCTGAAAGATCAAGGTTTCCAAAGTGTTCCTGTTATCTTCGGCGGTCAACAAGCCATCATCGGATTTCGACCAGATCAATTGAAAGCATTAGCGTAGTTTGAAACTTTGCGGTCCATGATTGCAAAGTTTTTCTTCATTATATAGAGAGAAAATTTTAAAGAGAAAGATGTGACGAAATGAGTTTAAAAGAGCTTGGTGAAGTATCCTACTTCAAATTGAACAACGAAATCAATCGTCCAGTAAATGGACAGATTCCATTAAACAAAGATAAAGACGCACTAGCCGCTTTTTTCAAAGAAAACGTTGAGCCTAACACGCATGCATTTTCTTCTGTGCAAGAAAAAATCGACTATTTATTGGAACAAGACTTTTTGGAAGAAGCCTTTATTGCAAAATATTCTCCGGCCTTTATTGAAAAGTTATTTACTTATTTAAAAAAGCAAAATTTTACCTTTAAATCATTCATGGCAGCGTATAAATTTTATTCTCAATATGCTTTAAAGAGTAATGATGGGTCAGAATACCTAGAAAGTTATGAGGATCGTGTTGCTTATAACGCTTTGTATTTTGCAGATGGCGACGAAGAATTAGCTCTTTCTTTAGCAGATGAAATGATTCATCAACGCTATCAGCCAGCAACGCCCTCTTTCTTAAATGCGGGTCGGAAGCGTCGTGGTGAACTTGTTTCTTGTTTCTTGATCCAAGTAACCGATGATATGAATAGTATCGGTCGATCAATCAACTCAGCCTTACAACTTTCTCGCATCGGCGGTGGTGTTGGGATCAATCTTTCAAACTTACGTGAAGCTGGTGCTCCAATCAAAGGTTACGAAGGCGCGGCAAGTGGTGTTGTGCCTGTCATGAAATTATTTGAAGATAGCTTTTCATACTCAAACCAACTAGGACAACGGCAAGGAGCTGGTGTCGTTTATCTAGATGTTTTCCATCCAGATATCAAAATGTTCTTATCGGCCAAAAAAGAAAATGCTGACGAAAAGATCCGAGTAAAGACATTATCACTTGGAATCACTGTGCCGGACAAATTCTATGAATTGGCCCGTAAGAACGAAGAGATGTATCTATTCAGTCCTTATGGAGTTGAACGTGAATATGGCGTACCTTATTCTTACGTCGATATTACAAAGGAATACGATAATTTAGTTGCTAACCCAAATATCCGTAAGAAAAAAGTTCGTGCTCGTGATTTAGAAAATGAAATCTCTAAATTACAACAAGAATCTGGCTATCCTTACATCATCAATATCGATACAGCAAACCGGGCAAATCCTGTGGATGGTAAAATCGTGATGAGTAACTTGTGTTCAGAGATCTTACAAGTCCAAACCCCTTCATTGATCAATGGGCGGCAAGAATACGATGTTTTAGGGACGGATATTTCTTGTAACTTAGGATCAACAAATATCGTCAATTTAATGGAAAGTCCTGATTTTGGACAATCCGTTCGGACAATGGTACGGGCGTTGACTTTTGTGACCGATGAATCAGATATCGATGTGGTCCCATCGATTCAAAATGGAAATCAACTAAATCATACGATCGGTTTAGGGGCAATGGGGCTTCACAGCTTTTTTGCAAAACATTTGATGGCTTATGGTTCCGAAGAATCCATTGATTTCACCAATATCTATTTCACCTTGTTAAATTATTGGACTTTAATGGAAAGCAATACTTTAGCTAAAGAACGACAAACAACGTTCCATAACTTTGAAAAATCAGCTTATGCCGATGGTTCTTACTTCGATAAATATACAACGGGTGAATTTTTGCCAAAAACAGATAAAGTCAAAGAAATTTTCAAAGATATTTTTGTTCCAAGCGCTGAAGATTGGGAAGCTTTGAAAATCGCGGTTCAAAAAGATGGTTTGTATCACCAAAACCGTTTAGCAGTTGCACCAAATGGCTCGATTTCTTACATCAATGATACCAGTGCTAGTTTGCACCCGATCACTCGTTTAATCGAAGAGCGCCAAGAAAAGAAAATCGGTAAAATTTATTATCCAGCACCTTACTTGAATAATGAAACATTGCCGTACTATACTTCTGCCTATGATATGGATATGCGTAAAGTTATCGATGTCTATGCCACTGCTCAACAACATATCGATCAAGGAATGAGCTTGACCTTGTTTATGCGGTCTGAGATTCCTGAAGGCTTATATGAATGGAAAACCGAAAGCAAACAAACCACACGTGATTTGAATATTTTACGGAACTACGCCTTCTATAAAGGGTGTAAATCGATCTATTATGTTCGGACATTTACCGACGATGCTGAAGAGATCGGTTCAAATCAATGTGAAAGTTGTGTCATCTAAAACCTAGCTACCTCTCGCGCTTTTGCACGAGAGGTACTCTTATCGTCTAACTTACTATTTTAGGATGTCAATCCAACTTTTCGCAAGTTTCATTTGTTTAAAATAAATCGTACAGGTTAATTTACATCAGGTATGAACTTAGATAGTTAGATGATATACGTGGTGAGCATCAAATTTATTTTTTCGGTCTTTGAAAAAATAAATACATTAATACGAACTAGGAGGAATATCCATGGCAGAAACTTATTATGAAGCCATTAACTGGAACGAAATCGAAGATATCATCGATAAATCGACTTGGGAAAAATTAACAGAACAATTTTGGTTGGATACACGGATCCCGTTATCTAATGACTTAGATGACTGGCGTAAATTATCAGACCTTGAAAAAACTACCGTTGGTTATGTGTTCGGTGGTTTGACATTATTAGATACCGTCCAATCAGAAAGCGGCATGGATCAATTAAGAAAAGATGTCCGTACCCCGCATGAAGAAGCGGTTTTAAATAATATTCAATTTATGGAATCCGTTCACGCCAAAAGTTATTCATCGATCTTCAGTACCTTGAATACGAAAGCTGAAATCGAAGATATCTTTGAATGGACGAATACCAACCAATACTTACAAAAAAAAGCCGAACGAATCAATGAAATTTATAAGAACGGAACACCACTAGAAAAGAAAATTGCGAGTGTCTTCCTTGAAACATTCTTGTTTTATTCTGGTTTTTATACGCCGCTTTATTATTTAGGAAACAATAAACTAGCCAACGTGGCCGAAATCATTAAATTGATTATTCGTGATGAATCCGTTCATGGTACTTATATTGGCTATAAATTTCAACGCGGCTACAATGAATTGCCTGAAGCAGAACAAGAACGTTTGAAAGATTGGATGTACGATTTATTGTATGAATTGTATGAAAACGAAGAACGCTATACGGAAGAATTGTACGATGCGATCGGTTGGACCGAAGAAGTCAAAACCTTCTTACGTTATAATGCTAACAAAGCGTTGATGAATCTAGGAATGGATCCCCTTTTCCCAGATACAGCAGATGATGTCAATCCAATCGTTATGAATGGTATTTCGACAGGAACCAGTAACCATGATTTCTTCTCACAAGTTGGTAATGGCTACCTGCTAGGACAAGTTGAAGCGATGAATGACGACGATTATCTAATCGGATTTGAATAGAAACTAGTATTATTACTGTAAAACACAAATAAAGCGATGACTTGACGAGCGTTTTTTTCTCGTCAAGTTTTTTTATTCCATTATTTCCTAAAAAATGATTGCCACAATCCATAGAAACCGACATAATAATAGAAAAAATACAAAGTAGGCGCCACAATGAAACGATTTCTTTTTTTATGTACTCTGCTATTCCTGATTTTTATTGGTAAAGATGTCCAGGCTGATACTATTTTTGTCGATGATCAAGCCCACGTTTTATCTCAAACAACCAAAGATAAAATTAGTTCTTATAATCAAAATTATCAGCAACTAGATCTGCATCCACAGTTGGTAGTGATCACTTTGCCTAATCTACCTTCTGATGATACGCTTGAAAACTATGCCAATGAAACCTTCAATCGATTAGGTATTGGCGATAAAAAATATGATTCTGGGATACTTTACGTAATTGCGGTCAATGATCGAAAACAACGAATCGAAGTTGGCTATGGCTTAGAAGCGATAATTCCTGATGGACTTGCTTATCAATTGATGGATGATCAAACCAAAGAATTTTTTCAAGCTAAAAATTATGATGCCGGTGTTGCACATACCGTATCTAATATTGATCAAGTCTTAACTGGACAGCTGAAAATCGATGACTTCTCAGAAAATCACCTCTCACTTGAGCAAATCAGAGTTTTTGTTCGTGGACACCTCGTTGAATTTTTGATTTTCTTTAGTATCCTTGCACGGTTCTTTTGGCTACCACTTAGAAAAATCAGTATCTATCTAAAAGCTAGAAAAGATTACGCCAAGGAAATCCGTAAACTATTAGCTGAAAATGGGCAATCGGTCTTTTTACGGTATAGCTGGACATTGATTGGCAGTCAAAAACCAACTGTTTTAGCAGCCAAAACAGAAATCAAACAACGGTATCAATATTTATTTCGAAGTCAAAAACCTTGTTTTTTTGATTTTGCTTTTGCTTTTGGTGATTTGTCACTAAGTGATCTACTCTCTTACGATGAAAGCTCGATCCGTTCTTATTCTGTTTATACGCATTATTCTCAATTATGGGAGTATCGTTCCTCTAACAACGACCATTCTGGCGGTGGCTTTGGTGGATCCGGTGGCAGTTCTGGTTCTGGTGGGGGCGGTGATTCCTTTGGTGGCGGTAGTTCTGGTGGCGGTGGGGCTAACTCGGGTTGGTAAAATCATTTAGTTGTTAAGTAAAAAGCGAGTAGGACAAGTCTTTGACTTGTCCTACTCGCTTTTTTTACTATAAACTATTATACATTGATCATCCGAAGTTTCGTGATGTTCTTATACATCGATAAATCTTCGATTACTTCGGTATAATTCATTCCCCGAGGCAAATCGATTGTATAAACATTTGTGTAGATCCGGTAATCATCCATAAAATCAACATCAAAATCAACGTCTTCCACGGCAATTTTTTTACTGTCAAAGTAATTCATGATGAATTCTTTCGTCGCTTCTCGATGAATATAACGAATTTCCAACTTTTTGATCGAATTGATTTTGATGATTCGTTTGACAACGGTCAAAGCTAACATGATCCCAACAAAACTACAAATAGCGATCGTATAATAGCCCATGCCTATGGCAATCCCTAAGCCCGCACCTGCCCAAATCGAAGCAGCCGTAGTCAAGCCTTTGACTGAGCGGTTGCTGACCATGATTGTTCCGGCACCTAAAAAACCGATCCCACTAACGACTTGTGCGATCAAGCGCGCTTCATCCGCTCGGACAACACCGACAAATTGTGGCTCTGCCGCGGCATAACGTAACGCTTGGTCCGCAATTTCCACTTGAATCAACGCTATGATCGTCGCTCCCATACAGACTAAGATATGTGTTCGGATTCCAGCTGGACGATTCTTATATTCGCGTTCGATCCCGATACATCCGCCCATAACCATTGCTAAAAATAGCCGTAGCATAATTTCATAAACTGATAAATGCAGATCCATTCTCTCGCCTCTTCTTTCAGCAGCTAAATATCGCTCTTTTTCTAGTATAGCATGGTGTCAAAAAAATAAGTGTTCTAACCTTTGATTTGTTGCAGTTCCTCTTTTGTCAATGCGCGATAAGCCCCTTTAGCTAAATCGTCAGGTAATGATAACGCACCCATACGGATCCGTTTAAGATAAGTCACTTCTTTTCCGCAAATTTTGACCATTCGTTTGACTTGGTGAAATTTGCCTTCATGTAAAATAATTCGAACAAGCGATGTATCTTGTGCCGTTTCATCAATCATTAATTCCGCAGGCAAGGTCCTTTCACCATCTAGCTGGACCCCCTTTTTAAATTGTTCTTGATCTTCAGTCGTCATCACACCAGCAACTTCAGCTAAGTATTCTTTTTCCACGTGTTTTTTTGGCGATAATAATTCATGTGCTAACTTGCCATCGTTAGTGATCAGTAACAATCCTTCAGTATCCTTGTCTAAACGTCCTACTGGAAACAAATCACTCCGCAGATCTTGGGGAGAAAATAAATCCATCACCGTTCGATCTCGATTATCCTCAGTTGCACTGACCACCCCCGCTGGTTTATGAAGTAAATAATAATAAAATTCTTGATAGGTTAAGTCTTCTCCTAAGAAAGTAACAACATCTTTTGCTGGATCAATTTGGCATTTATCCGATTTTTCAATCTGCTGATTGACCGAAACGTTGCCTTTTTTTATTAATTGCTTGACTTCTTTTCGGCTACCTAAACCCACTTCTGCTAAAAATTTATCTAACCGCATGAATTATGTTCCTCCACTAATTGTTTGATAACTTACTATAACCAACCCTAAAAAAAGAAGCAAGCAACTTTAAAATCAAAAAAGACGCCAAGGAATTTACACTCCCCAGCGCCTTCAAACAAGTCAATTCTTATAATTTGCTAGCAGCTGCTTCATCGATAATGACTGTTACATCTGCATGATTTTGTAAAACACTTGCTGGAAGATCAACTGTTACGTCTCCGTCGATCATACCTTTGATAGCATCAGCTTTATCTGTACCAAAAGCCATCAATAAGATTTTTTTACTTTGCATGATTGAACCGATGCCCATTGATAAAGCATGTGTTGGCACATCTTCAACTTTATCAAAGTAACGTTTGTTTGCTTCGATTGTTGATTCAGTTAATTCAACTACATGAGTTGTTACATCAAATGGCGTACCTGGTTCGTTAAAACCGATATGTCCATTACGGCCGATTCCTAATACTTGTAAATCAAGTGGATGTTCAGCAATCACGCCGTCGTAACGTTTGCATTCAGCTTCTAAATCAGCTGCTTTACCGTTCGGTACGAATGATTCTTTGAAAGGTTTTTGGTTGAACAAGTGATCGTTCATGAAGTAACGGTAGCTTTGTACATCTTCGCCCGCTAATCCTACATATTCATCTAAGTTTACAGAAGTCATTTCTGAAAAATCTAAATCGCTAGAAGTCATTTCTTGGTATAACGTTTCTGGTGTACTACCAGTAGCTAGTCCTAAAATTTTAACGCCATTTTCCATTCCATCTTTAATTATTTCAAATGCTTTTTTTCCGCCTTCGTTGGCATCTTTTACGCGAATTACTTTCATTGGTAAACGCTCCTTCACTGATTTGGTATACACCAATTTTAGCACCTTTGAATTCATTTATCAACTAAAAATGTCTAGACCAAAAATTAAAATTTTGTCATCTACTTTCCATAATTATCTCTAATTACTGATATTTGGTAAAGCAATACCCTTTATTTTGCCATTCGATTTCCATAAAGAATTTCAATAAAAGAATATTTTTATTTATTCAAGTGATGAAACCTTAGTATTATTCATTTTGCTAATTCTTTGACTTGCCTTTCTCTTCCGTTTTTTCTCTACCTTCAACAAACAACGCATAAAGAAGGCAATCAGATAGATCGATAATGCGGATACAAGCGCTTCGTTCCAAGAGAAAATCACTAAATTCAGCAATATAATGACCGCATTGGTCAAAAAAATACCCTTAGCTTTACGGATGTGATAATACTTTTCTAGAATCAATGGTGGAATTGTGATCCCTCCATTTGAAGCATTGATCCGATACAATGAATAGACTCCCAAACTGAAAAAGAAACTGCCTAAAACTAACGAAAAACCATAAAATCGAACCAACATCAATTCAGGTAACAAGACTAGCAGAATCGGAAAGCTCAAACTGCCGATTAAGGTATTAACAAAAACCTGAGGCTCTAGTAAAAAATAAGTCAGTGCCAACATTACTAAATTGATTGTCCACACAATCAGATGACGATCTATTTGCCATCCGGTTTCCACTAAATAACCAATAGAACCAACGCCAGCCGAGGCGATACTATGAGGCAATAAGAAAAAATTCAAAGCGATACAGATCCAGAGAACACCCAATAAAATAGCTAACTGTTTTTTTATGATAGTTTTAGTCAAGTTATCCCCTTCTCCATGCGTAATGTCGTAGATTTTCTACCCTCAGTTTATCAAAATTTTATCTATCAAAAGAATCAATTTTTTCACCAGAACATGAAAAATTTGTTTCTAGTTTTATTTCAAACCTACTTAACTAAAACAAAAAAACGGCTCGAAATAATCTTCGAGTCGTTTTTTTATTGACTTATTTTTGGTAGTTCGCAGAAATTTCAGCGATCAATTGATCGTCTTTAAGATCTGTCACTTGTTGAATTACTTCAGCAACTGATTTTTCTTTCAAGTAGCCTTGTAATTCCACGCTTTGTTCATCATTAGGATCATCGTATTTTAAGACCATCGCAACGACATCAACTAAATTATCATAACTTAATCCACGATCTTTCAGTTCACGGATTGGACGAATAAAACGTTCGTCGTAGCCAAGTTTGCGAATCGGCGTCCGTGCTACACGGCTGATGCTGTCTGAAATATATTTGTTTTCAAAACGACTAACGATTTTATTGATATAAGCCGCATGTTTTGCTTCATCAAAACCCCATTTATTGATCAATAAGCTGCCAGTTTCACCCAAAACAGCTCGTAATTTTTCTAAAACACGTTCATCAGCAATCGCTTCGTCGATCGTTTTATAGCCTTCGTATGCACCTGTATAAGCAACTGTCGCATGACCTGTATTAACTGAGAACAATTTACGTTCAATATACGGTTCTAAGTCTTCAACATATTCTACATCGGTTAAACGTAAGGCTTTATTTTTACTTTGAGTCGCATCGATCACCCATTCACTGAAAGGTTCAACGGATACGAATAATGGGTCTTCGTGATGTTGGATCGGTACGATCCGGTCGACTGCGGCGTTTGGAAATCCGATATATTGTTCAACGTACGCTAAGTCTTCTTCAGTTAGGAAGCCCTTCACTTTTTCAAATAAGAATTGACTACCACCAATCATGTTCTCACAGGCCACTACGTCTAATGCTGCAGTATTTCCATTGCTGCGACGCTTTTGGATTCCTTTTGCGATCAATTCTGCGATAAAAGGTAAGATATTCGGTCCGATCGCTGTGGTCACGATATCTGCTTTGCTGACAGAATCAATCACTGCTTCTGGATTTGTCTGATTGTTCAATCCATCAACATTTGAGACATGGATTTCTTTTTGGCTTTCATCTGCTAATTGGATCGTATATTCATTACGCTCATTCAAAGCATTGATGATTGTTTCATTGATATCTACAAAATCAATTGAAAAACCATTCTTTGCTAAAATTTCACCGATAAATCCACGTCCAATATTTCCTGCTCCAAAGTGTGTTGCTTGCATCCTATTCTACCTCCTGAAGATAGCCCATGACTTCTTCTTTTGTTTTTACATCTGCTAATTTTACGACATTTTCAACATCTGAACAAAAGATAGCAATCTTTTGCAAGATATCTAAATGTTCGTTTTCGATTCCAGCGATACCAAATAGTACCATCGCTACATCATCTGTATCATCTTTACCAAAGTGAACGCCCGTTGGGACTTGGATCACTGAAATACCACTTTTTTTAACATATCGTTTTGCTTCATCTGTGCCATGCGGGATCGCGATAAAGTTTCCCATATAAACCGAAACCAATTCATTTCTTTCGATCATCGCATCGATGTAGCCTGCTTCAACACAACCTGCATCAACCAATAGCTGACCGCTTGCACGAATTGCCGCTTCTTTATTTGCAAACTCTTGATCTAATAAAATCATTTCTGGCTTTAATTCCATCATAATTTCCTCCGCTTCTTATGTTTAATTTTCCCGAATTTCTTTGACGAATAAAGAACTCAATAATTGATAGATGATTTCCTTATTGCCAAATTTATAAATTTCAGTGTTTAAGTCACTCTCAATCACTGAACTACTGATCTTTCCTAATAAATGTTGCTGACTTTCAGGGATCGGATCTGGGGCTAATAATAATAAAACCCTGGTTAGTTCGATACTTTTTTTATCCATCCCTTGAATCAAAAATTTCTGATCCAAATCATAGATCGTAAATAGTGGTTCTTTGACATGCACATCGGCACAATGAAACAATGCAAAATTGGTATTTGGTACCCCGATTGGTGCCACTAAATACCGTTGAATCACTTTCTCGGTTACCAATGTGGCATCAGAAACGAAAGTCCCTTGCAGTGGATCAATGATTTCTTTTAAGGTTTGTTCGATCGTTGATCGTGCCTGAAAAGATTTGACATCGAAACTTTGCAATAGATTATTTGCGATCCGCATCGTTTCATAGATCACATCAAAGGCTTCGCTTGGCTCTTGTTCCGGCTCATCGGCTAATTCAGGTGTTTTTTCTGGATGCAACGTTTGAATATAGTCTTTGATTTCTTTGATCTCATCATCTAACAATAAGGGAGAGATCACTTTATACGGCACTTGGAATCCCGGTAAGAATACCGTCGCTAAAATCAAATCATAACTTTTATAATCTAACTGATTCATCTCAGAAATTTTTGCAACTTGAACTTTTTCAATCTCCGTCAAGTATTTATGGATTCGACTCTCTAAGATCCTTGCTGTTCCGATACCACTAGAACATAAAACTAAGGCTGAAAGCGCCCGTCCAGTAGGGTTACGCTCAAGTGACGTCGCAAAATGAATTACGACATAGCCCAATTCATCGGCTGTGAACTGATGACCCGGAAAAACAACCGCCAATTCTTTGATGATCGCTGTTGTTAATTTTTGGTATTTCTCCCGTATTTTTTGTAATAATGGGTTATTCGCATTTTGAATAACCGTTAAATTCCGTTTCAAGGCAGCTGACATATGTGCTGATAAATCATTGAATAGTTGTTCATCTTTGCGAAAATCAACTGCTGTCGCTTCAGAAACCAATCGAATCAGTTCTTTGATCTTATAGGATAATTCCACATCAAAGCTATCAATGAAAATATTTTGCGGTCTTTTATAATTGACCCCTTCCAATTGAAAAGCAAACAACCGTACTTCTTGCGGTGGGATCGACTGCTTGATCGCCATCGCTACTTTAATCATGATTTGACTAGCAATTTGCATACTTTCTGGTTTCGCTTTGCTATCTTTTTCGTCGAGAATAAACTGTTTTTGCTCCATTCGATCAATCGATAGTGTTAATAAAACCAATACTCGCTGCAATTGATTATCCGTTACTTGTTCAAAGGATTGCCGTGAAACTTGCTCAACAATCGTATGAGCCAATACTAAATTTTTTGGATTTAATAATTTTAAAAAGAAATTATCTTTGGTTGCTTTTTTTGCTTCTAACAAATCAATGTACTTAAAGAAATCATATTCGCTAACACCGTTGTAAATCAAGTTTCCTAGTAATTGGCGGCGTTGTTTTTCTTGTCCATCAATGCGAATCCCGCGACCTTTTAAGCGCTTTAACCTCAAGCGATAATCGACCAAACTTTTTTCGATCGTTGCTAAATCAGATGTGATCGTTGCTTGGCTAACCTTAAAATCGATTGCTAGACCTTCGATCGTCTCTTCTTCTTCCTTCAATAGTAAAGAACAAACAATCGCACTCTGCCGTTGGACATTATCAGTGAATAATTCTTCTTGTTTTTCCTTGATCAGTTGTTTTAAACGATCTAGATTTACACTCTCTCCTACGATGCGATAGCCTTCGCCTCGTGGCTTGATGATTTGCACATCTAGTGATTTGATTGTTTTTTCTATACTCGATAATTCACGATACACTGTTCGCTTGCTGACCTGCAAAATATCTTGCAGTTCTTCCGAAGTGATGCCATTCGGATATTCCAACAAAAGGGAAAGGATCTTTTTTTCGCGAATCGAAAAATACACAATATCTCCTCCAATGGATTCAAAGGGTAAAAGCAGTGAGAATCCCCACTGCTTTAAGAGTAATACGATTCTTTAAAAAAGACTACTTATTTCCTTAAGTTTTGAATGACCTGATCATATTTTTCTGAAGCTACTAAGTCAGTTAGCGGTACATGCATAGCACTCGGTGCTTGTTGTTCTGCTTTGACTGTTTCATCATTGTTGGTAATGATCAACGCATTTGTTTCATCTTTCAAATCTTTGATCGCTACTACTACTACTGGATAATGCAATGCATTATTCTTCATTAATTTTTTCAAGATCGTTGCGCCCATATTCGCTGAGCCTTTGACTTGATCATATGCAAAGACAATGTGATCGACTTTTGAATAGTCGGCCAAGCCTTGTACCACATTATCTGTTAACTTTGCTTTTGGTTCTTCAGTAGGTGTTGAATCACTTGATAAACGTTCGACGATTTCATCGTAACGGGGTGAATTCATAAAGTTTTCTACTTGAACAAACGTTGCACTTGGCGCTTTTTGAGATGCACGATCATGTAATTCCTCTTGTGTTACGATCAATGCATTCGGATCATCAGTCAAATTATTGATTGCTGAATTTGAGACTGGCAACGACAAGCCGGCTTTTTTCACTTTATCCCGTAAAACTGAAGCCCCCATCGCACTTGAACCCATTCCAGCATCACAGGCGAAGATGATTTTGTTTACATTACCGAACATTTCTTGATTTTCAGTTTTCACTGCAGCTTTACCTTTTGATTCTGCTTTGGCATTTGCTACAGATGCTTGTGTTGCCGCTAAATCGTCTTCTTCATTATGATCCGTTTTCAAGATGATCATCGCGACTAAGAATGATACGGCACAGGCTACTGCAATACCAGCTAAGTTTGGTAAGTATCCGCCTCTTGGTGTCATTGCAAGAATCGCAAAGATCGAACCCGGAGAAGCAGCTGCTTGTAATCCAGCACCTAATAGTTGGAACGTAAATGTTCCGGCAACCCCACCAGCCATAACAGCTAAGAATAAAAGAGGTTTCATCATTACATATGGGAAGTAGATTTCATGGATCCCACCTAAGAATTGAATGATGATCGCACCTGGTGCAGATGATTTAGCAGAACCTTTACCAAAGAATGTGAAGGCTAATAAGATACCTAGACCTGGTCCAGGGTTTGCTTCTAATAAGAATAGAATTGATTTTCCAGCTTGTGCTGCTTGCTCTGCTCCCAACGGTGTCAAAATACCATGGTTGATCGCATTGTTTAAGAACAAGATTTTTGCGGGTTCAATGAAAATATTTGCTAATGGTAATAAGTGCATGTTGATGATTGTTTCAACACCTTGTGCCATTAAATGCGTCGCACCCTCTACTACCGGTCCAATCGCATAATAAGCAATAATTGCTAAGGCAAAACCAATCAAACCAGAAGAAAAATTGTTGACCAACATTTCAAAACCAGCTTTGATTTTTGCTTGGAAAGCATCATCAAATTTCTTGATACACCATCCACCTAACGGACCCATGATCATTGCACCAATAAACATCGGTACATCTGACCCCACGATAACACCCATCGTAGCGATTGCCCCAACGACTGCTCCACGTTGTCCGTGAATCATGCTACCACCGGTATATCCAATCAATAATGGCAATAAATAAGTAAGCATCGGACTTACAAGTGATGATAATTCTTTGTTTGGTAACCATCCTGTATCAATAAATAGTGCCGTGATAACACCCCAAGCAATAAACGCCCCGATGTTCGGCATGACCATCCCAGAAAGATAGCTCCCTAAGCGTTGGACTTTGGCTTTTAATCCACTTTTCTGTCCAGCATTTTCCATTTTATTTTCCTCCTCTAAATAAAAATGATTTCGTTTACATTCTTATCATACCGTTAGCGGTATCCGCTTTCAATAAATAGAAGGTATAGCTTTGGCACAGAACTTTGTGCCAAAATTAAAAAGCCGTCAACCTAAGGTCCGACGGCTTTGGAAGCTTATTTATGCAATTTATTTTTGACACCACGTTTAATGACATCCAAGAAACTCAACGATTGGACCATATGAGAAGGATCTACATATTCGCGAATCGCGCGCAAGACTTTTTTAGGCTCTTTGGAAGCAAAAGTATATGTGCCATTCTTTTTTGTTTGAATCGCATAGCGTGGAATCCATTTTCCTTTGAAGATGACAGATGCGACAACATAATCGACTTCTTCCCAAGGTATTTGGACAAATTTACGTGCATCTCGGTCATTAAAAAATTCAAATCCTTGATCGCCAATCATGATTTTACCATAATCAGCAACTCCTAAGTACGAGGTAGCATCGATCGTCAAATCGATTTTTGTATTGATTGACTGAACCATTAGATCTACTCCATTTCTTTATATGTATCTTACAACGTATTATACTCAGTTTCTCTTTATTAAGCAAAAAATGCTCGGGCAAGCCCGAGCATTTTTAATGAGTGACTTCTTACATAATACCTAATACGTGCAAGCCAACACCGACTACGAACAAACCAAGAATGATGATGATTGGAGAAACTTTTTTCTTCAATAACCACATGCAAAGTAGAGTCAATAGTAATGCAGCAAGACCAGGGATCAATTGATCCAAGTTATCTTGTAAAGTCGTAACTTTAGAACTATCTAATGCAAGACCTGAGGCTTGTTGAGTCAATGCTTCTTTGACTCCTTGTGCACCTGCAGGTAATTTATCCCATTCGATATACGCACCTTTGTCTAATTTAACAGTAGATACGATTGGAGTGAATTTCACGTTTACCCAACGTTCAACTAACGCCCCAAGTACGAACATCCCTAAAATAGAGGCACCTTTAGTAACTTTTTGTAAAAGACCACCTGAAAGGTCATCAGTGATTTTAGAACCAGCACGGTAGCCGAATTCTTGTGTATACCACATAAATGCCCAACGAATGATATTCCAAGCTAGGAAGAAAATGATTGGTCCCATGATGTTTCCAGCTAAAGCTAGAGAAGCACCTAGAGCACCTAACATCGGACGAACAGTAAACCAGAAGACTGGGTCACCAACACCGGCTAAAGGTCCCATCATACCGACCTTAACCCCTTGGATCGCTACGTCATCAACTGGTGCGCCATTGGCACGTTCTTCTTCAAGTGCTAATGTTACCCCTAGAATTGGTGAAGCGATATATGGGTGAGTATTAAAGAATTCCAAGTGACGTTGCATTGCCAACGTACGGTCTTCTTTTGTTTTGTATAATTTTTTGATTGCTGGCATCATTGCATAACACCAACCACCATTTTGCATACGTTCATAGTTCCAAGAACCTTGAATGAAGGTAGAACGCCATGCAACGGCTAAACGATCTTTTTTCGTTAATTCGATTTTTTCTGCCATTTTATTTCTCCTCCTTCAAGTCTAATAGTCATTCAAAATGTCGCCTAGCGGATCACCAGTATTGCCTCCGCCACCATTAGATGAACCACCAGAACTATCTTGTAGGTTCAAGTAAATCAAAGCGAATGCAACTGCGATAACACCAAGTGCGATCAATGTTAATTCAGAAAGTGCTGCAATAGCAAAACCAATTGCGAAGAATGGCCATACTTCACGAGTAGCCATCATGTTAATAACCATTGCATAACCAACGGCTACAACCATACCACCACCGATTGCCATTCCGTCTGTTAACCATGCAGGCATTGATTCTAAGAATCCACGTACAGTGTCAGCAGGAATAACTAATAGTGCAGCAGCAGGAATTGCAATACGAACACCTTGCATTGCTACAGCGATTAAGTGCCACATTTCAACTTTGCGCATTTCACCTTTTTCAGCAGCCGCGTCCATCAAGTGAACGATTGGTACAGCGATCGTACGAACGATCATTGTTAAGAACAATCCAGCAACAGCTAGGGGAACAGCGATCGCGATCGCTGAAGAAACACCTTTAACTCCTTGACCACCTAAAACTAAAATAATTGCAGATGCAACAGATGCTAACGCAGCATCCGGCGCTACAGCAGCCCCGATGTTTGCCCAACCTAAGGCGATCATTTGAAGTGAGCCGCCAAGAACGATCCCAGCTTCTAAGTTACCGGTTACTAATCCGATTAATGTACATGCTACTAGCGGTTGGTGGAATTGGAATTCATCCAAAATTCCTTCCATACCAGCTAGAAAGGCAACGATTATTACTAATACCATTGAAATACCAGACATTATAAGCCCTCCTATTTAAGATAATTTGTTGCTTAAGCTTTTTTCAATTCATTTTTTGCTTTGTTTAAAATTTCATCCATATTGTCGCGAGAATCATTTGGTACTTTACGTACGTCGAATTTAACACCTTTGGCTTTTAACTTTTCAAAAGTATCTACATCTTCTTGACCCATTGACAATACTTTACTTACTACAACTTTCCCAACTGAGTGAGCCATTGATCCAACGTTCACTTCTTGAATATCCACGCCGCCTTCAACTGCACGTAGTACATCTTCAGGGTTTTCAAATAACAACAACGCTTTTGTATTACCAAAACGAGGGTCTTTTGAAATTTCGATCATTTTATCGATTGGGATAACGTTTGCTTTAACACCTGGAGGAGCAGCTTGCTCGATCAAACGTTTACGTAGATCGTCTTTTGCTACTGCATCTGAAACAACAATGATTCGGCTAGGGCCAGTTGTTTTAGTCCAAGCTGTCGCAACTTGTCCGTGTAATAAGCGAGAGTCCACACGAGCTAATACAAACTTGATATGTCCATCTCCAAGTACAGTTCCTTCTGGAATTGCACCTTTTGGTTGATTGTCTGCTGCTGCAACAGGTGCTGCTTCAGCTGGTTCTAATTCTTCAGGACGAATTCTCACGCCTTCTTTTGCCGTCCCAGAAATGTGAGCAGCGATTTCATGCGCAGTTTCCATAGAGAAACGTGAAGCATAAGCTTCAATAACCATTGGCAAGTTCATGCCGGCAACAATTGCCCATGTATCTTTGTGTTCTTCAAACAAGCTATTTGCTTGGTTGAACGGAGTTCCACCCCAAAGATCGACTAAGAATAATACTTGGTCTTGGTTTTCGAAAGAGGCAATTGCTTCTTTCATTTTTGCTTTAACATCATCGGGTCCTTCACTCGGCATCAAAGTTACTGCTTTGACGTTTTCTTGTTCTCCAAAGATCATCGCACCGGATTGCAAGATACCATTAGCGAATTCACCATGACTAGCAATGATAATTCCTACCATCTTCATACCTCCTACTATTATTGTTACAGCTCAAAAATATAAATAAGTTCTAAAAAACCTGTAACCAAAATTAAGTTATTGCAGCATCTTTTCTTTTTTGATCAATTGCATCAAATCTGTTTTTCGGTCAGTCGGCACTTGGCGAATCTCCAATTGGACACCGGCAACCTCCAACTGTCTAAAAGAAATTACATCGCTTTCATCTAGAGAAATAAAATTGGTGATCATCTTTTTCCCTTCAGAAAAACGCATCCCGCCAATATTGACCGCTTTCAAATCAACGCCCGCCTTAACGACTTCAACCACATCTTGTGGTGAAGCAAAAAGCAACATGACTTTCATTCCATCAAACAAGTGATCGTGATAGACTTCAACCATTTTTCTCTTTGTGACGACATTGGACTTGATTCCTGGTGGTGCAGCTTGTTTCAGGAGGAACTTACGCAACTCATCGTTGGCGACTTCATCACTGACTACTAAAATCCGGTCGATTCCTGTTGCTTTAGACCAAACTGTCGCTACTTGACCGTGAATCAAACGATCATCGATACGAGTGAGTCGAATATCCATTACCATCCCACCACCTCCTAATACTACAAGGCTTAGATGCTAAAAGACTTGTGCTACAATTTTTTGAGTACAGTCACACACAAGTACTCACTTATATTAAAGCAAGTACCGTGCCAAAATACACTAATAAGAAATTCTTTATTTAACAGCGTTTTTACGATACACAAAAAGGATACAGTATACTGTATCCTTTATTTGTGTATTTATTTGTGTATCTTTTAGACTTTTATTTCTTCATTATTTTTTAGTAATTGATAAATATAATATCGTTCAGATGTAGGAATCGTGATTCTTAGCTGACTCTCTACTTCATTTAGTCCGCGATTCATCACTATATTATCTGTGATAGCTTCATACGCTCTTTTTGTATCCGAATCAATTTTTAATGGTTGTTGTCTAATATTCCTTTCGATTACGCCTGCCATATGCATGACAAAGTTTACCATCAATGCATAATTCACCGTCTCACCATTTCCTTCGATTAATGTTTGCGCTAAACGCCATAGCGGTGCAATCAACTTTTTCGGATTAATAAACGTAAAACTTTCTTCCATAAAATCCACACAGACTTGACGGGCCTTCTCTGCATCCAAGACAATCTCTTCTTGTGCAGACAAATCATTTTCTAACAACAGTTCATCCAAAATCTGATCTGCATCTTGACTGATAAACTTCTCCATTGGAATATACGGCGCACCAACTTTTGGATCCATGATACCTGTAGTCGCTAAAAGTTTATATTCTTTTTTGAAAACTGGAATTTTTGTTTTGATATCCGCTACCGATAGGGTTAAAACTTCTATATGCTTTAAGTTTCGTTGTTTCAATGGACGCTCGATGATTTCTTTCAAACGTTGAGCTGTCCCTTCACCCGAAGCACAAATCGCTAAAATAGCTTGTTTCTCTTTAGGCTCTGCTTTTTCTTTCGTGATATGACCATAACCACGAAAGCCTTCTAATGATTCAAACAATTCATCCACGCCCGAACCAAGAACACTGGACTTACGAGCAGCTTCGATTAATAGTGGTGTTGTCACCATATCTAAAGTACATACTTCGATTCCAGTATCCGTTCGGATTTCTTCATTAAAGGTAGCTAATGAACCCATATCGACCATAATCAAGACACCACTGCCTTCATCGACTTGAGTCACCGCTTCCCGCATTTTTTCGTAAGCTACTCGCGGATGCATATCCAGCGGCATATCTACCGAAAAAATATTACTTACATCTAATAACTCACGCACAACTTGAACCATTGATGACGCCGTACTATTTCCATGTGCTGCTACTACGATCCCGATTTTCCCCGCTGATTGGTCTTCTCTCAACGATACTAATAATACGGTTAAATAATATTCTTCACTATCAGGGATCGTGACTTGAAATTCATGTTCCACTAGCGCCCGAATCTCTTGTGCTACTGAAAATTCTTTTGGATAATCTTTAGCCATCTCACGAATATTATCATTGGTTTCACGAGTCTGCCCAACGTTGATTTTCTTCAAGAAAGAAGAAATATGCAAACTCATCGCATAAATAAAGTTTTGTTGGAAATGGGTTTCCAGTCGCTCACTGACCAGAATAGCAATTTTATTACTAGTTTCAATCACACGTTTATCCACAAATTCAGTTAAGCGCGTTTCTGTATCAAATGTAAAGCCATGATCCTTATAAAAGGATTTTAAATGAACATTAATATCGGTTGAAATAAAGTGATTGATCGTTTCTTGATCCAATCCCTCATTTTTTAATAGCGCAGCTTTATCACCAATAATATCGTACAGATTATATGGCAATTCATAGGTATCTGTTTTGATCAATTCGTCGATTTCATTGGGTGTTACAATCATTTCTGGTTCCAAGTATGGCGAAAAATCAGTGGATTTGTACCGATCCGCTGAAAGTTGGACTAAACCAGATTTGATTCCTTCTGTCAGATCATTCAACGTAATATGGATCTCGGATTGAGTCATATGATTCATAAAACCACGGGCACAGATCAATTGTACATTGGATTTTAATTGTCCGACATTCCCATAAGTGACACTTCCCAAAAGAGCTTTTACTACATCTTCAGATAATGTGATCTTTCGTTGGATACGATTAGCTTCCATCGCCACCATGACTCGGACTAAATCAATTTGTTCAGCAGCCGGTCGATTACTAAATGAAGGCATTTGGATATTGATTGGAATCCGACGAACAAATGTATCCAGCAAGGCTGAATGTGGATCTTCTGTAGTGGCTCCGACAATTCTTACATTTGCAAACCGGTTTTTTCCACTTTCGCCTAAACGACTATATGTTCCATGATCCATAAAATAAAAAATCATTTCTTGTCCTTCTGGCGGTAACCGGTGGATTTCATCCAAGAACAACATGCCGCCATCGGCTTGATGGATCAATCCTTCTTTTTCGGTATCGGCACCAGTAAACGCACCTTTTTCATAACCAAACAAATGGCTCATCAAGAGTTCAGGATTATTGGCATAATCAGCACAGTTAAAAACAATCAAATCATGATCGGTTTCTACTACACCTTCTGCTTGAGCGAATTGAAACATTGCATGGGCAAAAAAAGTTTTCCCAGAACCTGTCGGACCAGTGATTAAACAATTCAGTCCTCTTGGCGGATATAAAATCGCTGCTTTTGCTTGCTCTACAGCATTTCGCATACTACCGGTCGAACCAATAATCTGCGTGAATACGTTTCCAGTGTTACGCTGTAACATTTTTCGCTCAGGCGCCTCTGTCGTGTGTTTCTCTTTAGGATTGGCTTCTTCTATCGAAACTGCTCGTTCTACTGACTGTGACGAGACAAAATAGCGGACTGGTCGGCCTTCACTTTTATTCAATTGACCCTCTTTTACAAGGAGGTTCAGGTCTTTACTGGCATTTGTACGTTGAATATCCAAAGATTCTGCCACATCATTCGTCGTGACATGGGCATTTTCCAACACAAAGCGATAAATACGGTCAATCCGTCGTTCCATTTAGACACCTGCTTTATTTGTGTATTTAATCTATATCAATCATCTATAGTTTTTTATAAAATGTCAAACATTCGTATTTAAATGATACACTATTTTTATAAAAATGAAAAATGTTGGTTTTTATTTATTACTTTCTTTAGTGAATTTAGTTTTATTTTTCAGTAATTAGAAAAAATGACGGTTTTCTTCTATTATATATACATACGCAAAAAAGCCTGACCTCGATTAAAAAGTCAGGCTGTACCCAATTCTTGTTAGTTAAAATTATTTTCTAAAGCTAATATTTGGATAGTTTTTAACTAAACGATTCAAATTGTGATGTTTCAATTTCATCGGACGATTTTTGATCAACTCGATTACTTTTTCTCTACTATTAGATGATTTACGATTGCTGAATAAGTGCTCTAATCGAAACTCTTTTATTGCGGCGTTGTTAGAATCTGATGTATCGACCACAGCTTCCACTTCGCTCTTGGTTGTAAGCGTGAATATCAATGTCGCTAAAACATCTGCGAAAAATAGAATAGCTAAAATAATTGGTCCAATACTATTGGTAATCTCAGCAAAATCATGGATTTTTTCTTGGATCACAGGATTGATTACCTTTAATAAAAATAAGCATCCGATCCCCCAAAATAATGATACGGGAACTGCCACTCGACCTTCAATATTCAATGGTACCTTTGAGTAATCCCATAACTTCATACTAAAGAATTTTTCTAGTATCCAACTAGTGAAAAACTCAATGATCGTCACAATCACTACAATATTAAAATATAAATTGAGCAACGTCCCTGCATGTTCCGGGACTAACAAAATGACGGCCGAAACGCCAAAACCATAAACCGGGCAATACGGACCTAATAAAAAACCTCTATAGACATAATGCCTCGCTTTAAAGGAACAATAAATGCTCTCCCATACCCATCCAATAAATGAATACACAATAAATGTCATAAAAATAGATTCCATCGTCTCTCCCTTTCAAATTTTATTTATAACCCTAAAATTACCATACCATTAAGCACAGTGTTTATAAAGCCATAACAAAACTGAATCTCGGGAGACCACTCGGTAAACCTAGTTTTAGCCAAACAAAAAAAGCTCCATCCCTTGCTAGACAAGGGATAGAGCTATTTGTAATTAAGCTTCTTTGAGCTACTGGGTAAAGAAATGAACAATTTTAGGCTATGTTTACTAAGGAAAATAAACCGCTATTCCAAAGTCTTTATAAGCCAATATACTAAACTGAATAAAACTAAGTGTAATCAAATTGACTTGGGGCAGCCGTTCACTTTGTGGGCGGTTTTTCTTATTAATATCCTTAATTTACAATCAAGAAATAGGAGAAATTACAAAAAGAGGAAAATCAGTTATTAGTTTCCCTCTTTTTAATCTTTTTGAGGTGGAACCTTTTTCATTCTTAACTTAGTCCTTTCCTCATTGCTAATTTTTAAACTAGATTTAGGTCTATTAGACTTGTCATCTTGGTTAAAAGATATCAAAAGTAAGTAATATATAGTCCGTATTGATGAAGCTATTGAAAAAATTAAAAAGAAAACCCATGTATACACACAGTAATCAACATATTTTAGTGTTGGAGAGAACTCTAGAACTGATTGCATGATAATAGAAATGATAAGCAAAATAAAATTTGTTATTAAAGTCTCTAAACTATATTTAAAAATTATTTTGTCTCCTCTATTTCTTTGTAATTTAATCATAATATCTTTATCTGCCAAAGTTACAACGACTCCAAATAGTGCAACTAGCACACCAATTATTATTGATGTGAATGTTATTACAGACTCTAATATTTTATCTAAACCCGGAAGATCGTGTTTAACTATACCTAAGTTTAAATTAACTATACAAATAGTCACAGAAAAAAGTAGTGGAAAACGCCAAATAATTTTATCAACTATTTTCATCATTGTCACACCACCTCAATTAAGTTATCTTCTCAGATAAAAATTTATATCTCGTTTTCTATTTTCTCTACCATTGCCTTGACAATACTTTTGTCCTAAAGCATCCATCATTGCATCAAAACGTATGGGATTATTACGTTCAGTATTAAAACTAATTTCATCCTTAGGGCTATCTAAAAATAGATCAACCATCCGTTGCTTAGTTTCGTTCTCCTCAATAATATTCACTTTTGCGCGATCAAAAACAATCGGATTATTTTGAATATCATCTACGATAGCATTTACCTCATCTTCATCAACTTCCAACGACCGATCCATACCTACAGAATAAGTGAATTCTAAGTAAGGGGAAGGTGTTTCTTGCATCGCTCTGACCATCTGACCTACAGTACTTCTCAAATTATCTAATAATCCCCTAGCCCTTAGCGTAGGCATGTCTGCTACTCTAACAATAATTTTCCGACACCTTCTTGAACGTCTAACTTTTTGAAAACTATCAGTCGCTACTATCTTTCTCAGATGCACTACAGTTTCATTTGGGGTTGTATTATTAAAGTATTGCTCCAATCCAACTGGTGATACACTATGGCTATTTTTTTGTACCATTATAACATTGTTTTCAGGATCAAATAAGCAACTAACATCTTCACTAACAAACTGGTTATCTTCTAAATCCATAAATTCGCTTGGAATATCGGGCCCTGATAAAGATGGAACATCATTAGGACGTTGACGCATAAAACGTAAAAACCAACATTCATAATTGGGATGATAATATGCTTGTTCTAGTCTCACAGAATCTTCTTTGTACGGTCTCGTTCTTTCCGCCAGTGAAACACCTTCCATAATATTAATCCATGCTTCTAAGTCAAAAAATGCTTCTCTTGCGTTAGGTACTTCTTCAGTCAATTGATAATACTCACACTTAAATTTTTTTATTGCCATAATAATCCTTCTTCCATTACATTAGCTAACCTAATTAAAACAAAAGAAAGCCAAGAAAACAAGGTTCTCTCAGCTTTCAATTAGCTAATATAATCAAAGGATTATGACAGTATTATACCACACAAAAAGAACATACGTTCATGTAATGTATCCTATATTTGATAATTTTTTTAATCCTCAATTAAGCTTCCATTTCCATCATCAATCTGCCAACTTCATTTTCGATCAAATCTAAAATGTTTTGCGTTTCATAACTAACCCGATGAATATCATCAAGAAATTGTCCTAAAGTGTAATTATCTGGAATTTTTTTATCAAATTTAACTGGATCTGTAATTTTAAGTAGCCCAAGTATTTGATCAATATACAAATCAATTATCCTAAATTTTAAAGAAGAAACATACACCCATTGCTTCTTTATACGAGGAAAATAAGCCATATTTATAGTAATATTTCTCATAACATTTCTATTAAAAAAATCATCTTCAATCTGTGTGCGATAGTCCTTAAACCTACTTTTTTGCTCATCAGTAATATCATTAATTTTTGTATTACGCAGTAGTGATTCTATTTCTAAACTTACTTGAGCATTATTTCTTGCATATTGGACGACTAACTCATAAAGATCTGCAAGTTTTTCTAACTTGAAACGATAAAGATAATTTGAATTATTAAGCTTTTGACTATATTCATACTGAATACGTAATTTTTCAATTTCAGATGTGATTTGTTTATCTATTTTTGCTTGTTCGCTTACTATATTTCTTTTGGAAACCTTATTTGAAATGTATCCAGATAGTAGAACAGTTAGAATACTACCAATTAAACCAATGAAATCACTAGGATGCTTTAAAAAATAATTTACCACCAAACTCACCTCGATACCAGTATACCAAAAGGCCCATCAATCGATGGACTTGCCTAAATTCAATCTTATCTCTTTAACCCTACCATCAAGCGTAGCAGCATCCAAAACATATTCTATCTTATGGTATACGATTCCATTTTCATAATCATCTATTGTACCAGCTATACCTTCGAATACACCTAATACCTCAGAAAATTCCACTTTCACACTATAAAGTCTGCTTCTTCGTATTGATCAACAAACAGTTCTGCAACTTCTCTATCCGGTGTCCACGACATTCCATTAATTTGCTAATAACTTCTAAACATTTTACAATCAAATCTCTATCTATCCAAACAAAAAAAGCTCTATCCCTTGCAAGACAAGGGATAGAGCTATTTGTAATTAAGCTTCTTGAGCTACTGGGTATACAGACACTTGTTTTTTGTCGCGACCTTTACGTTCGAAACGTACCACGCCGTCAACTTTAGCAAACAATGTGTCATCGCCACCGATACCTACGTTAACACCAGGGAAAATTTTAGTACCACGTTGGCGATAAAGAATTGATCCACCAGTAACAGTTTGACCGTCAGCACGTTTAGCACCTAAACGTTTTGATTCTGAGTCACGTCCGTTAGAAGTTGAACCGCCACCTTTTTTGTGGGCGAATAATTGTAAGTTCATATTCATTAACATGAGCTGCACCTCCTATGATTTAGATTCTGTTTGGATCTCAATGAAATCCAGATAGTCTTTTTCGATTGACTGCAAACCTAATAATAAATGCTCTAACAATATTTGCGAGATATTCATCTGCTCTTGGGACATCGTATCGTCTAATTCTAAAGCAACATGAAGGTAGCCACCTTCATCTTCTTTTGTTTCAACAGTAGGAATAATCCCTGCTAGTGCATCCAAGCTATTTACTGTACTGATAGCCAAAGCGGAAACGGCGGCACAAACGATATCGCTACCGTAAGGTCCTGCTTCTGCGTGACCAGTCAGTGTAAATTCGCTGATTTGACCTGCGTCATTTCGATTGAATGTACCTTTGATCAACTTAGGCACCTTCTTTTTTTATTATGCTTTGATTGAGTCAATGACAACTTTAGTGTAAGGTTGACGATGACCTTGTTTACGGTGTGAATGTTTTTTAGGTTTGTATTTGAAAGTAACGACTTTCTTTTGTTTGCCGTGTTTTTCAACAGTTCCTTCAACAGTTGCACCTTCAACGATAGGAGCTCCTACTTTTGTAGATTCGCCGCCTACTAAAACAACTTGGTCGAAGACAACTTTTTCTCCAGCCTCAACGTCTAATTTTTCAATGTAGACTGCTTGACCTTCTTCAACTTTGATTTGTTTACCGCCAGTTTTGATGATTGCGTACATGCTTGTGGCACCTCCTTATAATAGATACTTAGACTCGCCATCCCAAGTGACCGAAGTTCTTAATAACTTGTTCTGCGCGGTTGTAGCTGTGAGTTCCACAATTACAACATTAACAGTCTACTAAAAATATTTCCTTAAGTCAATGATTATTTATTGACTCAGGGCGTTGTTTTTTCTACTATTAGAAAGATGAAAACTATTCAACACATTATTTCTTCATCTATATCTTGAAAAAAACGAATAATGATTTTTTAAATGCTACTGTTTTAGCAAAGTGAGGCTTTAAACATGGATTATCCAGAAACTCTGATTGAATTAGTGGCGCAGCGCTCGAAAGGTTTTCAATTAGAAGGCTTTATCGCAGGTCAAGGACCGCTCCAGCCCAAATTGATGCTCATCGGTGAAGCCCCTGGCCGCAACGAAGTCATTAATCATATTCCCTTTTCTGGTGCAGCTGGTAAAGAATTACTGAAAGTCATGGCTGAGATCGGTTTAACTCGGGAGAACACTTATATCACAAGTGCGGTTCGTAGTCGTCCCTATAAAATCGTCGAACGAATCAATAAACGGACAAAAGCAGTTGAGACGGTTTATCCCAATCGAACACCGACTAAAAAGGAAATTTTAGCTCACGCGCCAATTTTGGATTATGAATTGGCCACCGTCCAACCACCACTCATTGCTACTTTAGGTAACATCGGTCTACAACGTCTGTTAGGTCCGAAACAGCAAATCAGTGACTGCCACGGTGATCTTTATCAGGGACCAATTTTTGAGCTTACTCCAAAAAAAGAGGCCTACCAACTGACGAACAAAATATATACCGTCTTCCCCCTTTTTCATCCAGCAGCGATTTTTTACAACCGCTCCTTGAGCGAAAAAATTCAAGAAGATTGGACAAATTTAGGAAAATTACTAGAGAAAGAGGTTGAATAATGCGCAACGAAATGATGTACCGTCCCATTATCAATGAAGATATCTTAAATTACTTACGAACAGAACAAAAACAATTAACTGGAAAACTAGGAGATTTGGAAGCTGTAGCCCATGAAAATGGTGTCCCCGTCATCCCTCACGAAACAGTGGTCTTCTTACAATTTTTATTGAAGCAAAAACAACCCAAAAACGTATTAGAAATTGGGACTGCCATCGGCTTTTCTGCTAGCTTAATGGCTGAGACTATTGGCAAAGATACTCATATCACAACCATCGATCGCTTCCCTGTCATGATCGAAAAGGCTAAAAAGAATTTCGCAGCACTGGATTTAACCGACCAAGTAACCTTGCTCGAGGGCGATGCTGCTGATTTATTGAGTACTTTAGAAGGACCTTACGATTTTATCTTTATGGATAGTGCCAAATCAAAATACATTACCTTTTTACCAGAATGCTTACGGGTCTTAGCCGATGACGGTATTTTGATGGTCGATGATATTTTCCAAGCTGGAACTGTTTTACAGTCGATCGAAGAGATCCCTCGTAAAAATCGGGCGATTCATCGTCATCTAAATGAGTTTTTAGCAGAAGTAACAAAATCACCCGAATTGACTTCTACCCTTTTACCATTAGGCGATGGCGTGGCTTTGATTTCAAAAAACAAATAATAGATGGCAGAAATTTGAAACTTTTTTGAATTTCTGCCTTTTTGCTTGTACCGTGAATATTTTAGCGTAAACTTAAGGTTGAAATGGAGGGGGTGCAACTGTGAATAGAAAAAAAATAGGCATAAGTATCACCATACTGTTTATCTGTTTAGTTGGTATTATTTTGTTTCAAAAGCTTGATCCCGTGCACGCATCAAGAACGAATTCACCCTTAGCTATTCCCGCTCCTGTCATCATGGTGCCGGGAACCAATGGTGATGTTGATCGATTTGATAACTTGGTTGATTCCTTAAAACAGAAACAAAAAAATGTGGATGTTCTAAAGATCACGGTCAATACCGATGATTCGATCACTGCTACTGGAAAATTTAACAAAAAGACCCAACGACCCATTATCGTGGTTGCTTTTGAAGATGGTTCAGACCCTTCTTTACCCAAGCAATCTCGCTGGTTCCAATTAGCCTTAGCTTATGCTGAAAAACAATATACGTTCAATACCTATGATTATCTTGGTTATTCTAATGGTGGTTTAGTCATTACTGGCTATCTCGAAAATGAGCAACAAAGCAACGATCCATCATTGAACCATCTAGTCACCCTAGGAACGCCTTACAACGATACTTCTTGGGAATACAATGCCGATAGCACTACCTTCACTAAACCCAAAGTAGAAAGTGAGCTATTACACTACTACTTAAAAAATACCCAAAATATTCCTAAAAATATTACGATGTATAATATCGCTGGAAATGTCGATAAACAAAATACCGATACCACGGTTCCGTTAACCAGTGTTCTTGCTGGTCGGATGATTTATGGGAATAGTGAAAAATATAAAGAGATTATCGTTGACGAAGCTGCTGAGCATAGTTCATTGATTGAAAACCCTAAAACCTTGGATTTACTTCAAAATTATCTTTTTGAATCGGTTAAATAACGAATTAGCATTGACAAGCAAGAGTAGGTTTTCTATAATAGCAATTGTTGCAAAACTATTTCATTTTCTAAAGAAGAAGGTAATATTCTTCTAATGCGCAATGATAGACTACTTTTGTCTCGTTCCAGTAGCTCAGCTGGATAGAGCACTCGCCTTCTAAGCGAGCGGTCGTGGGTTCGAATCCCTCCTGGAACATCATGATAAAAAAAGTTAGCGAACAAGTCTGTTCGCTAACTTTTTTTGCTTTCAATTATTCTTCAATGGTTCAAATAATTTTATAATGATGTCACAAAAGTAATTAATCCCAAGAAAATCCCTGGAACATTTGCGATGATAATTGCCCAATCTTTTTCTTTTTTCATCGTCCCGTATAGAGTCCAGACGATACAGTTGACCATTGCGACAAACGGTTGAACTGGATTTCCTTTCATGCCATCTAAGTTGTTCATGATTTGTGGAATATACGATACATACATTAAAACAGATAGCGCAGAAGCTATTCTTCCTAAACGATTCACTAATTTACTATTATCCATATTCTTTTCTCCTACTTTTTTTCCTATTACCTATTAAAAGAAGCCAGAATCATAGCATGATCACATTTAGCAGGATTCATGTTCCTCCTAGAACCACACCATAATATCTGGCTGCATTTTTATTGATTAGATTTTTTTGAAGTGTTCTTTGATTGCTTCAATTTTACTATCAGCTTTTTCTTTCACTTCTTCTTTCTTTTGCTCTTTTATTTTTTTCTTCGCTTCTTTTTCAAGTTCTTCTTGAACTTGTTCAGCAGCTACAATTTTTTGTTGGATAGATGCCAATGATTCGCGATTGATTTTTTCTGCACCATTATCAAATAAATAACTATCTAAGAATTTCGGATCGTCTTCTTGGATTAAAATTAATAACACAGTATCATTTAATTTGACTTCTTCTGCAATATTATTGAACGTATCTGTTTTGTCAGTGACTTCATCCAAGTCTCCTAGATCACCTAGCATCATACCTAGGCTGCCACCAAACAATATTCCCAATGGGCCACCAATGATTCCTAATAGACCACCGATCAATCCTCCAGTTGCCCAGTTTGTTCCGGTGCTTTCTTTACTAAAACCGTCTTTAGTTGTAAGTACGCCCTCTTTATTTTCAATAATACCCGCAGAAAGAACTTTTAAAGAAGAATTGCTTGTTTTAAGATCTGCTAAAACCTCATATGCTTTTGATGTTTCCTTAAAATTAACAGTTACTACATTTTCCATAAACAAAAATCCCCTTTCAAATTAAATTGCTACTACGTAATACACTAATAATGATAACATCAATCATAAAATAGGCATTAAAAGTTAAAGACCTTTTTGAGTATCAAAAAAACTACTCAGAGGATTCTCTGAGCAGTTTGGTTGTTACGATTCTTTTTGTGTTTTTGGTACGATCAATAGTGCACACATCGCAATCCCTAAAACAATAAATAAAATAGCACCGATCAAGTTGCCACCTGTTAACATTGCAAAAGCAACGGTCCCGAACAAGCCGATTACTGTAATAATGATACCTGATTTTTGGATCGTTGATAGATTGGCAAATGAATTTCTGAAGCCAACAGTTAATAATAATGAGCCAATAAATGAAGCGATCCCAAAAATAATGTGCCCCATTAAAATAAGATTTTCCATTTTCTCACCTCCTAATTCAACTATACTAGAAAGCGCATTAGAAAACTAAAATTGTGCTTAATGGTTTTCGTGATTCACGATCCAGGCTTCAATAAGACTTTCCCGATGCTCTTACCAGTCTCTAAATATTCATGTGCCGCTTTACCATCAGCCAAAGAAAAAATGGTTGGTTCACTTATTTTGATTTTTCCTCGTTCAAAATAGCTGAATAAACGCTCGCTACGATTCTTGCGCTCTTGATAACTAGTCAAATAGTCCCATAAGTCGCCGGTCAATAAACTTTTTGATTCGGACATAAGTGCCACTGGATCTATTTTGATTGGATTCCCACCAGCCATTCCGAAAAAGACGACTTTCCCACGATGTTTCAATAAATCCAAACTTTGTTGCAACGTACTTCCTACACCGTCGTAAACCGTCGCAAATTGTCCCTCAATCGACTCGACCCAGTCTGTCTCACGACTAGGAAAAACAGTACGCACGCCATGGTCCAGAGCCAAAGCTTTTTTTTCTTCTGATGAAGCAGAACCATAGACTTCCAGTCCATCCGCAATCAATATTTGAGAAAGAAGCTGTCCGACACCTCCACTGATCCCAGTGATAAAGACTTTTTCATTCGGTGTATTTTTTCCCAGATCATGAGCTAAAAAATCCGCAGTCAGACCCTGCAAGCCAACACTGGCCGCTAATTTACTATCGATATTTTCTGGTAGACGAATCGCACGTTCACTAGGAACAGCCACATATTCTGCATTGGCAAATGGGACATCTACAAATAAAACTGTCTCACCAACTTTTTGAGCCGTTACATTTTCTCCCACTGCCACAACAATTCCTGAAGCTTCATAGCCGTTGATATAAGGACTGTGTTTTTCAATATGATATTCTCCCCGACGGCGATAAATGTCTGCAAAATTCAATCCGATATAATCAGTTTTGACAAGAATCTCATCTGATTTAATTTTAGGACGTTGGACCGTCCCATAATGTAAAACGTCACGATCACCGAATTTTTCAAAATACAAAGCTTTCATTTTATCTACTCCTTTGATTGACTAGATCCATCTTTCCTAAAATATACTATGAGAAAAATTTTCCGGCAAAGAATCCGATTTGCTCTGAGCCGACTTCTCTGGTAGCTTAGATGAAAAGGAGTGTTTGCCATGAGATTACTCACATTATCAGAACCACTTTCTGTCTATCAAGTCCACGATCTTAGTCACATCGATCTAAAACAAAAACCTTTGTTCATCAGTCAGACAGAAGATGAATTATCGATCGTGTCTGCCAGCAAAACTGTTCCAAAAGATACACTCAAGCGTGAAGATGAGTGGCGCGCATTAAAAATCGAAGGGGTTTTAGATTTTAGCCTAGTTGGTATCTTAGCGACGATTTCCTCACTACTAGCTGCAAAAAATATCAGCATCTTTGCGATTTCAACGTACAATACTGATTATATTTTAGTCAAAGCTGATACGCTTGTTGAGGCAATCAACATATTAGAGGCCAATGATTATACTGTAGAAAAATAAGAAAAAGACCTCCGCTATAAACGGAGGTCTTTTTCCTTAAATGATTCTAAGTATCGCTTATGGCGCTCTGGATTAAACATTAAAGTAATCAGCGTTAAAAGAAAAGCCAAGATAAATAAAAGAATTTTTATGACATCTAACATTTTGGGATTTACTAAAAATCCTATATAAGGCAGATAAAATGCTGGACAGCCAATCAGATTTCGTTCGTGGACCATCCCCATCTCAGCCTTCTCCTCATTATCGCCTTTGACAAAGTAACCAGAAATCTTATTGTCCAGTGCTAAGACACGTCGTGTTTTGATTCCCGTTCCTTGATTTTCATAATAAGTGATCGTATCACCGACATTGATTGGTTGGTCTGCTTCTTTTACAAAAATCAGTCCATTTTTTTTATATTCTGGTGCCATCGTATCGTCTTCCACGATATGCGGTGTTACTTTCAATACACTTGGAATTACAATCGTTACAAATGATAAGAAGAATATTAGAAAAATTAAAAACGAACAAAATATAGTTATTTTTTTACGTTTCATCCGCTTTTTCCTCCCTCAAAAAGTAAAGAATTCCCTTTCTTTAAGAATATCACAATATCCAAAAAATTACATTTAAATATTATTATTTGAAATTAAATTCAAATATATTTTGATTAGATGAGACAATATGATAATATTATTATAATAAAATTAAATCATAAAGTTTATTTCTTAAAAAAGGAGTAGTTTCATGTCTTCTTATCAGAATATTCTAAATTCAATAATTGTCAAAAAAAATAGAAAATATTTTATATCTATTGTTATTTTTGTTTTAATTATTTCCTTTTTATTATTAATCCAAACTAAGCAAAAAAAAACAACTGTCCAAGAACTTAAAAATGGTTGGTCCTTTATTTTAAAAGACCACTCTGACCAATACATCTATGGGGATACTCATCAGCGGATTGAAAAAATCCATGCCAATGATCTACTGATCATGCAAAAACCATTAATAATGTCGCTTGATACACCAAAAATAGCCTTAAAAGTCAATCACCAATGGGTAACGGTCTTATTAGGCGACAAACAAATTTACCGCTATAAAGCTTCCAATGATCAAGACAAACCTGGACTTCTTCATACGACCATTGCTCTACCAAAAGATTTTCAAGGGCAAAAATTACGGATCATTATGGAAAGTCCTTACAATTACCATGCAGGTGTGCCGGCTCAAGTTTTGATTGGAAATTCAGAAGATCTCGACCGTTATCTGATTTTTCATGCGCTACCCCAATTAATTTTGCTTGTTCTAGTTCTTGTATTGCTCGTAGCAATCGGGCTTTTATTCCTATTGAAAAAAAACAAGCCCCGTTCCTTTACTTACTCGACTGTTTTTTTGCTTGGTTTCGTCTTCTGTATTGGAATTCAAGCGCTCGTTTCAAACAATCAGATCAGTCTACTTTTCCATCCTACAGTAGTTGCTTTGTTTAGTGATTTGACGCTTTTACTGATACCGATCTGTCTGACGAATTACTACTTGTCTCGATCCAAACGTTATCGTAGTTTATACCGACCAGTGGTCTTTTTCCAAACAGCTCTTACATTATGCTTTTTACTGCTGACTTTGATTGGACAAATCAATTTGCCAATCTCAGTTCATATATTCAGTGGCTTCAATGTATTTATTACACTCTATACAGCAATTATTTCGATGCTGGAATCTAATGATGAGAATCATTTTTTCGTGATCTGCTCCCCAGGGATCATCCTAGCTGCTTTTATCCACGGTTTTTACTATATTCAACTGTTTACTGGTACAGTTAATTTAACGACCGATTGGCCCTTAATCATCTTCAGTTGTTTGATGGTTTTGATTAGCGGCTACTTCTTTACTGAAAATTATTTTTCACTAAAACAACAGCAAGCACAACGCTTAGAAGAACAGCAACGACAATTAGTAGAACATGAAAAGCAAGTCAACTTACTGGCAACATTTAAATTACTAGCAGTCCAACGCTATAAAACTGAAAATTACTCACTGAATGAGCTCTTTCAAGTGATCGAAGAGTATTATCAGAAAGAATTTGCGAAACATGCTAAGTTTTTTACCTGTCAATTAGCTATTCCATCAGAAATAGCGTTCTTAAAAGAATATCCATTATTGGTAGTGATTCAGTTGTTGGAAAAATTCTTGAACAGTTCGGATTATAGTGCGGTCGAATTAACGATTGAACAACAAGCGAGTCAACTCATTATCGAAAGCAACACTAGTAATTTTGTACGTCACTCACTGGAACTGATTACTGAAGCTGAAACAGATCCGACTCATCAGAAACTCAAAGAAACGGTCTGGCGTTCAGCTGGTCATTGGACATGGGAAAACAAGGGCAAGGAACAATACTTTAAAATTATTCTCGCTATCTAAAAAAGCTGAAACAAAAGTAAATATTTACTTTTGTTTCAGCTTTTTTTAATAGATCAAGTCTAAAAACTCTTCTTTTGTGATATTACCAAAGTAGTGAGCCAAATCGATTTTGTCGATTGCTTCGGTTAAGGCTTGCTTTTCATAACGTGTACCCACTAATTGTTCTTCAACATCTTGGATCTCACCTAATCCAAAGAAATCGCCAAAGACTTTAGCTTTTTCAATCAACCCATTAGCGACATCTAAACGTACTTCGACCGAACCAATTGGGAAACGTTTTTGCCGTTCCAAATTGAATTCTGGTGAGCGACCATAGTTCCAATCCCAATTACGATAGTATTCGTCCGAGATTTGATTGATGACTTGCCAATCTTCTTCATTCAATTCATGGGTATTGATTTGAGCTTCACTTTCAACACCAAAAATTTGAAGTAAGATCGCTTGGCGGAAATCTTCTGTCGACATCGCTTGTTTTTCAGCCGGTAAATAATCTTTGATATTCGTTACACGCGAGCGAATCGATTTGATTCCTTTGGATTCGATCTTATCTTTTTTTACTTTTAAGGCTTTTACGACTTCCTCGATATCGCTATCAAACATCAATGTCCCATGAGCAAACATCCGTCCATTGGTTGAATACATCGCATTGCCTGAGAATTTTTTGTCATCGATCACGAGGTCGTTACGGCCCTTTAGTTGTGCCCCTTCAATCCCTAATTTATGTAAGGCTTCCACGATCGGTTCTGTTAATTTTTTGAAATCTCTAAATGAATTACCATCATCTGGCATGATAAAACTAAAATTCAAATTACCCGGATCATGATAGACTGCCCCGCCACCACTCAAACGACGGACCACATGGATTCCCTTTTCATCTACGTACTCTTTATTGATTTCTTCGATCGTGTTTTGATTTCTTCCGATAATGATCGAAGGCTCATTGATATAAAAAAGTAAAATGGGTTCATCTAAAGGCATGTTTTGTAATAAATACGTTTCAATTGCGAGATTCACACGTGGATCACGTTCATTGTCATTTGGTACGTATAACATTTTTCCAACTCCCTGCTTTTATTGAGAAATACCTTTTCTTTTTATCCGGTCAAAAGCCTTTCTCTTCGATCATCTATCCCGAAAAATGGGCGTATTTCATTCCCTGCTAAATCTCAAAGACTTTATGTGGTGCTGCTAATTCAACGGGGATGCCTTCACTTTTAGCTACTGCTTGTTGACGCAGCTTTTCTAAATCACCATGTTGTGGCAAGTGTGTTAAAACCAATTTTTTAACTGCCGCCTCTTTGGCAAAAGTTCCTGCTTCACCTGCGGTAAAGTGTGCTTTATGATGTTCATTCCCATCAAACAGATACGTATCAGCTAAAAATAAATCCGCTGCTTTCGCAAATTGATTGAATGATTCTAAGTAACCGGAATCGCCAGTAAAAACAAATACTGCTCCGGTCTTTTCTTCTACAAAACGCATCGCATAGCATGGTACCGGATGAATCGTCTTCATAAACGTAACAAGAAACGGGCCAATTTTCAATTCTTCTGCTTCAAAATAGGCACGGCCTTCAGTGACTCCTTCCATCGTTAAATCATTGAAATGAAAGTCATCCTCCGTATGGCCATAAATCGGTAGAATCGGTTTTGGCGTTTGCGTTGGATAAAGCTGCCAATAATATTGTAAAACACCTAAATCAGCAATGTGATCGTGATGATAATGGGTTAAGATCACGGCATCTAAATCCAGTGGATCCAATTCTTTTTCTAACTCGACTAACGTTGAACTGCCGGCATCAAGTAATAGATTGAACCCATCTGATTGCAACAAATAACTAGTGGTTCCATGACCCTCGTACGGATAGGCCCCTAGACAACCAAGAACTGTTAATTTCATACCAATTCCTCCTGAGTTAGTTTTTCTTTGACCGCTTGATCATAAAAAGCAGCACTCGCTGTATTGACATACACCGCTACAAACAATAATCCGACCAATAAAGCAACGAAACCTAAAATGTACCAACCGATAAATGAAAGTTGCAATAAGATGTATTTACCCCAACGATCACTTAGTAAAAACCACGCACGTTTGATGCACTCTCCAACACTTAATTCCGGATAATCGAATTTTACCCAGAGTGCAAATTTGAAGAGAATACTGATGATCGTTGAAACGATCAAAAAGATCACAGTTAAAATAAGATACAGTGTCAACATGCCGATATCAAATAATGTTGCAGCGTTACCCGCACTCGTCACACCACCACTGACAATCAACGAAAAATAAACGCTACTGCCTGCACGTAACAACATTGGAATAAAGAAAATTGCTGCCAAGACATATTGAACAATCTGAGCCGCAATATTGATCAGTAACAACGGTACATAATAGCCTTTTTGAAAAACAATAAAAATTTGACCTAGTTCTGCACGTCCGCCACGGATGACATACAGACTGATGTAATAAATAGCATAACTAAAGGCAAATAAGACAAAAATACTTAATAAAAAAGAGATTCCCAACTGGATTGATTCTCTATTCGAGATTGAAGAAACCCCACCGATTGCTCCAGTTAAAATCCCAATAATCAAAATCAACCCAACATTGATCCCCCATTGTCCATTTAACCGATCTTTGGCTGTTTGACGATATTCACTAAGACGCATAGATCCACTTCCTTTTTCAATTATTTATTTGAGAATCCTTCCCCAATATTTAAAACTACTAATAATTTTTGATTTCACCCACAGTATCATAATCTAAGCGCGCAACAACTTCGGTCACTAATTTAATCGTATTGAAGTAATCCTCTTCGTGGATCACTGAAGTATGTGAATGTAAATAACGGACAGGCACGGTGATTGCTAATGATGGTACGCCATCACGAGTCAAATGCATTTGACCAGCATCCGTTCCGCCACCTGCTATGACTGTATATTGGAAAGGAATCTCCAATTCTTCTGCCACATCGATCACGAAATCTAATAATTTTTTATGAGGGACCATTGAAGCATCATAAATCAAGATTTGCGGGCCTTTTCCTAAAACAGAATCAGCCTCTTTAGGTGTCATTCCGGGTGTATCTCCAGCAGTACCTGTATCAAGTGCAAAAGCAATATCTGGATTGACGATATGGCTGCTTGTTCTTGCTCCACGTAATCCCACTTCTTCTTGGACATCACTTCCAGCAAACAAGACATTATGATGTTCACGTTTTGATAGATTTTCTAGCACTCGTAAAGCTACTGCCGTACCAATTCGATTGTCCCAAGCTTTAGCCAGTAAGAATTTTGACTCATTCATGCGTTGATATTGGATGTATGGTGTTACCATATCGCCAGGACGAATACCCCATTCTTTGGCTTCTTCAGCACTAGTTGCACCGATATCGATAAACATATCCTTGATTTCAAAGGGCTTTTTGCGTGCTTCTGCTGTCAATACGTGTGGTGGTTTTGAGCCGATCACGCCATGGATGATTTTCCCTTTGCGTGTTTTGATCTCAACTTGTTGTGCGAGCATTACTTGGTTCCACCAACCGCCGATCGTTTGGAATTCAAGAAACCCTTTTTCAGTAATTTTGGTGATCATAAAACCGACTTCGTCCAAATGACCAGAAATAAATACTTTAGGGCCTCCACCCCCACCGTGTTTGGCGATCACGCTGCCTAATCCATCAAAGAAAATATCATCCGAAAATTCTTTGGCATACTTTTTGAATACTTCTCTGACTTCTTCTTCATTGCCTGCGATACCGCGAGCTGAAGTCAAATCAATCAATAATTGTTCTTCTTTTTTGTCCACTTCTGGTCCCCCTATGGTTAAACATTTATTTAAAAATTTGGACGTTTCACTAAGCAGGCATCCTTGTAAAAAGACTGCTTTCATCCATTAATTATAAAGTTAGTATACCATTGTAAAAATTATCTGCGTAGTATGTTGTATACTAGCTAGGAGGTGATTGAATGGAACGTTTACTAGCAATTGAATTCACGATGATGGTTATGATCGAAAACGAAGACGGTGAGATTTTAGTTCAAGATCGGAAAAAGACAGATTGGCCAGGCTGGACCTTTCCTGGTGGACACGTGGAACAAAACGAAGGCAGTTATACTGCTGCAATTCGTGAAATCAAAGAAGAAACCGATTTTGTTATCGAGCCGATTTTAAAAGGTACCGCCGAATGGAACAATCTCAACAAACAAACTCGTGAATTAGCCTTTCTCTATACGGCAACCGTGGAAAAACGCCCTGTTGCTAGCGATCTTTTATGGGTAAATAAAGAAGCGTTAACAGCCAAAAAATTAGCCGGTACACTAAACGAACTCCTCCCGATTTTCTTTGACGAACAACAACAAATTTATTTTGACAATAATCAATAAAGTAGCTGTGGCAAACAAAAAAAGAGCAAAGCATTGCTCTTTTTTTGCTCAACTATTTTGTTCAATGAAGAACGCTAAGATGGCTTCAAAGTCTTTTCGTTGTTGCTCTGTGAATCTTTGCTCGATCAAAGCTTGTTGCCCATCAATATACTCAGCTGCGCTTTTTTCAAAAGCTAACGCTGTTGGCGTAAGCATCACTTGCTTTTGTCGAGCATCTTGATTGGCCTTTTTTCGTTGGATCAAGCCTTTTTTTTCCATTCGCTGAAGAATAACGGTTGCAGTCGAACGTTGAATATTGAATTCTTGTTCGATGTCTCGCTGTAAAACATTTTGTTGTTTGCGTTCGCTCAACATATGGATGATCGATAATTGAACACCCGTCAAGTCAAATGAACGAGCATAAGCATCCATTGCTTTATCCATTTGATTTACAGCTCGTTTGATCTCTCGACCTACATTTTTCATAAGCGCTCCTTTTGATTAGCTATTTTTTATCTTAACATCCGATCGGCCTTTGACACTTTTAAATAGGACGAACAAAGTTATCAACATAAGGACCGTCAAAATGATTAAAGCATTCCGCGAGCCCATTGCAGTAAGATGAGCTTGTGTACCGTGTCCAGATGTTTGACTAATGGCAATGATCGCAGAGACAATCGATGTCCCAGTAGCTCCTGCAAATTGTTGCAAAGTATTTAAGATCGCATTGCCGTCACTTTGTTGCGCAAAGGAAAGTTGGCTCAAGCCACTCGTCATAATATTACCAAATAATAGACCTAAACCAAACATATAAAGAATATAGATGATCAAAATCAAATTATTTTCATAGCACTGATATTAAATGTAAAAATGATCAACGACAGTAAAATCAAACAAGCGCCTGTTAAAATTGGTTTTCTAGCACCAAAACTATCTAAGATTTTTCCACTGATAGGTGACATAATTGCTCCTAAAAGGGCAGCGGGCAAAATAACCAAACCCGCAACCGTTGCACTTGACCCATTGACCAATTGAATATAGTTAGGCAAAATAAACGACATTCCCAATGTGCTTAACTGTAAAACAAAAAAAGCAAAAACATGACCACCAAACGTCCCCGATTTTAACACCTTGATATCGATCAATGGTTGCTCAATTTTCATAGATCTTCGGATAAATAAAAGCAATCCGATAATACCGATGAATAATGCACCGGCAACAGCCAAACTCAAAAAGTCTTTAGTGCCGAATTCACTAAATCCAACAATCAAACCTACAAATGTTATAACAACAAATCCGATACTCAAACAATCAACTGAGACACGTTGAGTTGGTTGCACTTGTTGGATGCATTTCAATCCAATCGCTAGCGAACATAAAATAAAAGGCAATAATAATACAAAGATATAACGCCACCCTAAGCTTGATACCGCGATCCCACCAAATGTCGGGCCGAGCGCTGGGGCAACTGCAGTAATCAATGTCCCTACACCCATCATTGTTCCACGTTTCTCAACCGAAACTTGTTCTAAAATAATATTGAACATCAATGGTAAGGCAACCCCCGTCCCCAATCCTTGAATCACTCGACCTAACAATAAGATGCCAAAATTCGGTGCAAAACTATCAATCAATAAACCAAATAAAAAACTCAAATTCGCAAAAAGGAACAATGTTTTCAAATTAAATCGTTTTTTTAATGTTGCAGATAGTGGCACTATGATGGCCACCATCAACAGATAGCCCGTTGTTAACCATTGAACGGTACTTGTTGGAACTTGGAATTCTTCCATCAATGTTGGAAATGTAATGTTCATAGCTGTCTCAACAATCACGCCACAAAATGACATAATACCTGTTGCAATGATTGAGAGCACAACCTTTAAAGGAATTGCTGAATGTTGATTGTTTGACATAAAAAGACCCCCTATAATTCGTTAGCAAGCTAACGTTTTATAGAATAAGCCCTTTTCTCAAATAAATCAAGCAAAAAAAACTCTTTAGACCCTTCAATTAGTTGAAAGGTCTAAAGAGTTTTTTTGCTGATATGCTTATTTCATCACATTTTCTGGTTTTTCTTCTTGCCATTCTTTACTCAAAAAATAATGGTTATTGATAGTATAGACTTTTTTAGTTGCACCACGATTTTTTAAGAAGGGTTCGATCTTTTTATCGGCAGTCAGCCAACCTTTCCAACCTAAATGAATCGTATCTTGCATAAAGTAAGGTTCATTTTGTTGGCTCGTATAATCAGCGATGTTCGTAAAGCCTTGTGACGTTAATTGATATTTGATTTTATTAGCAAATTGTTGCAGCATTTCATCGGAAAGACCGGTGTATTGAGACCATCGACCATTCACAGGAGGAATGATAAAGAGACAATCTGAATGCTCTTTAGCCAATTGATTCAAAGCCAATTGGAAATCAGAGAATTCTGGAGAGTATCGATAGTCCCATTTTTTTTGTGAATCGGCCAAATTACTCAAATTTGGTTCAATCCGTTTTTTATAAAATTGCTTTTGGATACCGAATTCATTTCCTCGAGTCGCCCGTTCACCTAATTGGTTGGCAAGACTATCAAGTTCATCATGGTCATAGTTCGCAGGTAGAGCTTTGACATTTTGATCGATTAAGTCTTGCTTACTGATCATACCAATCGTGCTGAACAATTCATCTTCGCGTTCTAACATGTTTAGTTTTAATTTGCTATATGTGATATCGGTTTTACTTGGTAGTTGACCTTTCATAACGGCAGTCAACATACGTTCTAGGCGTTCATCTTTTCTTATCACTCCATAGTGAGTCAAACGTTGCGCTAGATATTGGTCGCTGTCATCGACTTTTTTCAAATGCATCAACCAATTCAGCGTTTGTTCTGGGGAATAGTAGGCATCAAAGTAATCACGTTTGATCCCTTCTTTGACAAACCATTGGGGTGAAATAATAAAGGCTGCTTTACGATCTTTTAATTCATCACCTAAAGATTGCATCATCATAAATTGGGTTAACGATTGAGTACCGGGGGCGCCCATCAAAAAAGGTGTATAGCCACGGTCATATTTCTCTGCTAAAACTGATGGATGGAATGGACTGATCCGACTCAATTCAGATGAGCCAAAAAACGGAACATATTTATCGGTACTTAAGGCTTCTTTTGTAATATTGTTTCCTCGCAGTACATTTCCCGCCATCGAGCTTGATGCAGCTTTGATCAACTTCGGATCACTGCTGTTAATTTTGAATGGTGAAAAAAACAGAAGAACCAATAGGACCGCTGACAAAAGAACCGGCCCAAAGATACCGAAGAGTTTCTTTTTCATTAATCTTGTAATGCTTTCACTTGTTCAATAATTTTAGCTGGTGTGTTCCATTGTGCGCGGTCAAACTCTGATACGGGAACTTGAACACCTAATTGTCCTTCGATTTCTACTAATAATTGAACAGTAGCTAGTGAATCCATCAAACCTTCTTCGAATAAGTCTACTTCTGGATTGTCTCTCACTTCATCCGTTCCAGTGATATCTTCTAAAATACTAAAAATTGTTTCTTCCATTTTACTCGCTCCATTTCATTTTATCGTTTTTTATTTTTTAGGTAGTTATTTCATGAAAAATATATTGTGAAACCATAATTTATCTAGAAAACCTGAGAAAATCAAAAAGCTCAAACAAACAGCGTTGAATGTTAAGAAAATCGCGAAGGCTTTTGTAAATTTATTGGATGGTAGTTGTTGCTTGTGTTTCTTTTTGAATCGCAGCCAAGCGTCCGTCAAGCAGATCAACGTGGCATGGTAAATACCATAAACGATATAGTACCAAGTCAAGCCATGCCAAACGCCCATCAATAAGAACAAGGCAAAGTAGCCAACATTCGAGGCGACGATTCGGCTTTTGAAGGTTTTCTTTTTGATCAATGTAAACATCAAACGCATATAGATATAATCACGGAACCAAAAAGATAGCGTCATGTGCCAACGATTCCAGAATTCTTTGATATTCCATGACAAGAATGGTTTATTGAAATTCGGTGGGGTTTCGTAGCCCATCAATTTACTGGTTCCGACTGCGAATAGGCTGTAACCCGCAAAATCAAAGAACAAATACATGCTGTAAACATACATGTACCCTACCAAACTCCACGATAATCCACCATGTTGTAAGGCATGTCGGTCCACAATCGGTAACAAGACTTGACCAAAATAGTATCCGATAATGAATTTGTATAAGAAACCAAGAAAAATATCATGGACAGCTGAGCCTAATAGATCCACGTACTTTTCTTTCATCGGCGGTTCATTCAAATCTTTTTCAAAACGACGATACCGATCAATGGGACCGGATGAAATCGTTGGAAAGAATAGCAAGAATTTGATGTAATTCAACGGACTGTATTCTTTGATCATCCCATCGCGCATTTCCATAATGATCTGAACGGACTTAAACGTGAGATACGAAATTCCTAAGAACCCCAAAATTGAATTTTGACCATTCATAAACGGTGTTACTTTTACAAAGATCAACGGAACGATACTTAAAAAGACAGCTCCATAGAATACGCCGGCTTGATTCGTTTTTTTACGATACCGCTGGTAACTCCAAACGAGGACACTTTGGAAAATTACATACCCAATCAATGCTAACCCTTGCCGATAGTCACTTCCACCAAAAGAGATATATAAGAAAAACAAGGTGATCAGAGATTGATACCAATTGATGCGTTTGCCTCGAAACAATAAACTTAAAACCAAAGGTGCCAAAGCGATAAATAAAATTATAAAGTAGGTCGGTGACGCATATGGAATCATGTGAGGAATAAACATTAGTTATTCACCTCACTGATCAAACGTTTCCGATCAATTTTTCCATTTGCTGTTCGTGGCAATTGTTCGACGTACACAAACTTTTGCGGAATCATATAATCCATGACTCCTTCAGCTAGTTCTGCTTTAATTGCTTTAGTCAATTGATAGGCTTTTTCGAAGCCGTGGTTTTCTACTACTACATACGCGACTAACTGCTGAACTTTGTGCTCTTGATATTTAGGCACTACGGTCGCTTGCTTCACATACGAAACATTTTCTAAATGATGATCAATGTCTTCTAACTCAATTCGAAAGCCATGTAGTTTCACTTGAAAGTCGATCCGTCCTTCATAAAGAAGTAAACCCTCTTCCGTTAAGCGACCGGCGTCACCTGTACGATAAGCCGGAACACCATCAATGGTGAAAAAGGCTGCTGCAGTTTTTTCAGGATTATGTAGATAGCCTTTCGATACGCTGGGACCTTTGATAATGATTTCGCCAGTTCTACCTACAGGTACGACTTGATCCTCCTCATAAATCAACACTTCGGTATCTTTTTTGATATAACCGATTGGGATACGGTCACATTCAGCTAATACTTCAGCAGTCACTTCGATTTTTGTCATTGCTACAGTGGCTTCCGTTGGACCATAGGTATTGAAGACTTTTGCTTGTGGGAAACGGCGTAATAATTCTTCAGCGGTTTTACGCGTTAGTTCTTCACCGCAAAATTGAAAAATTTTAAGCGATGGCACATGTTCCCCATCAAAGGTCTTCTCCATTAAACAGATATCCATGAATGACGGCGTCGAAACCCATACTTCCAAATCCAATTGCGGTAAGAAATGGAACAATTGTTTAAAATCATTGATGATTTCTTTTTCCATCGGAATCAATGTGCCCCCGCTACAAAGAGCGGGATAAATGCTCATGACTGAAAGATCAAACGAATAAGGTGCTTGCGATAAGAAACGCATCCCGGATTGAATCTCAAAATCGGCTAAATCCCACTGAGTAAAGCTCAAAAGATTTTGGTGACTGATCTGTACGCCCTTCGGCACACCTGTCGTTCCTGAAGTAAAAATAATATAAAAGGTCTCATCTTCCGTGACTGGAGTGAGCGTTACTTCTTTTGGTTGGGTAGTAAACAGCGCTCGTAATTGTGTTGGTGTCACTACTGGGATATCTGATTTGATTTCCTCCGGCCATGGCAAAACACTTAAGATCAGTGCTGGCTGAGCGACGGCTAAAATCAATTCAATCCGATCTAACGGTGTATTCGATTCAATCGGAATATACGCATGACCACTTTTCGCTGCACCTAAGAAACTTGCGATCATCTCAAATTCTAATTCGCCATAAACTACAATCGGTTGGTTTGGTTCAATTGTTTGTTGTAGATAGTACGCGATATGATCCGACCACTGCTGCAGCGTCTGATAACTAAAGCTTTCTTTTTCAGATTGATAAGCTATCGCTTTGGGTTGATCGATCGCCCATTGGTCAATGGTTTGAATAATATTTTGCATAACTAACCTCCGTTCGTTGCAAGAAAACTCGCTTGATTAAAATTCGTTATAAATAAAATTACCGCCTTGGATACTCTTGTAATGGTACAAATAGACTAGAATCAGAAGGACAGCAAAGTAAAAAATCGTCTTTCCAATAAAACTGAACCAATAACGAGTCGTCGGCCGATTAAAAAACTCTTTCATCCAATCGCCCTTTCTTTTTCTGCTTTCGATAATTATTATAAAGAGCTGAAAATAATCTACCACCGATTCTACTTACATAAAACGCTTCCGAACGAACACTTTTGTCACATCCTTGAAACAAAAATAATCGGTCACTTCCAACAACTTCTTGGAAGTGACCGATCAACAGCTATTTTTTCACGATAAATAAAGATATTTATAGAAATTTTTTCTGATACATGCACGTGATCCAATAGAACAAGCCATAAACAGCTAACATCAGGCCACAAAATAAATAAACAAAACCATAATTGGCATTTTGCGCGATGTGAGCGATCACTGAGATAGCTAAAATGCTATGGACCAACGCTAATAGCGCAGGAATAAAAAAGGCATATCGATTTTCACGATTGATTTCTTGATGGATATTTTTTTCTGGAATGCCCAATTGTTGCAACAATAAATATTGTTTCCGTTTTTGTTTGAAGTCAGATAATTGGCGCATCATCAACATACTTGCAGTAGCAATGATGAACATCGTGGTCACGAAGGTCACAACAAACAAAATCAGGCCTTGCGTACTCCGTGCTTGGCGATAGGTTTCCAGATGCGAGGCATACTCTGAGCGGTAAATGGTTGATTCCTTATTTTCCGTGTCATCACCTGTTTTGATCTCCCCCACGATCTGACCATTTTTCCAACTTAGATCATGATGAATTGGATGATCCCAATCACCCTTAAGATTTTTTTTCACGATTCGATTCAGTGCATTTTCATCTCTTCTAGCCACATCGATCACTTCTATTTTATAAGCTACTCCTTGTGTCTCTGCGAAAACTTTATCTGAGACAACGATCATTCCAGTTCCATAACGCATGCTCGTATCGCCAAAAAAGTTTGGCCGCATCTCTTGAACAAATAATTTTCGCTGCTTAAGATTGATGACTTTGTCATATTGAGTGTACTCATTTAAAAAACGCTGATACGAACTCAAGATGATTGTTGCATCCGTTGCCTTTAATTGGATATTTCCTAACGTATCATTCATTTTTTGAAAGGCACGATAATCAGTCAATGAGACCATGTCCATCACTTCTGGCTGTGTCATGGTTTCTTCACCCGAGATTCGGACATCTTGTTTAGCAGGAACTGCTTTTAGTGTCACCGTTGCTTTGGTATAAGGAAACCCTGCTTTTAGTTCTGGCTCGATTTTTTTGAAGCTTTCACTGGTCACAATCAGGGAAGCGGGAGTACTTTCGTGAACCGAGCGCATTACTAGTGAACTAATCGCAATCATCAGGCCTAATAAGGTCAAAGCTAAACCGAGTGCTACAGTGATCGAACCTAAAAAACGCCATTCACTAGACAAACGTAATTGCCACTCACTGCGTGACAGTATTCTTAGATTTTTGGTCAATCGTTTGGGGCGATAGGCGTTATACCAGCGAAGCGTATCCGCGAAGAATAAGTAGCTACCCACCACACAAATCATAAATATAAGTAACATCAATAAAAAATTACCTTGGAACAAGCCGAAACGATCACTCCATTGGCGAGAAAAATAGAGATAAAAAACCGCTAAACCCCAACCGATAGCTAGGAGTAAAACACCTATGACAGCTAGGATCTTTTGACTGGTAGAAAGTGTCATCGCCTTGATTTTTCGCAACTGTATTTTTTTAAGCTGAGAAAATTTATATCTAGATACTAACCATAAAACTTGAAGAGACACGACCAATAAAATAAAAGCTACCACTAAACTTGTCGAAACGATTGCATCGGTAGAGAAAAAGAAATGGACCTGAAGCGGCAGATCCATCGCTTTGACTAAGATCATACTAAATAATTTTGATAGCAAGACACCCAGACTGATCCCGATCACAAATGAAAAAATACCAATAAAAAGAATTTCCAAAATAAACCACAAGCAGATCTGATAATAACTCAGACCATATAAATGGAAGATACTGATGTCTTTGCGCCGATTTTCAATAAAAAAACGATTTGTATTGGTCATAAAAAACAATAAAATCAATACGACAACAAATCCGCCCAGACCCAGCATTGCAACCAATTGCGTGTTTTTGCCCGCACTGCGGATCAGCGGTTGTTCATAAGTCATAGCCGTAAAAGAATAATAGACCATAACTGCAAAAATTAAACTGAAGAAAAAAACTAAATAATTAGAAAGTTGCTTTTTAAAGCCACGCCAAATCAATTTAATCAGCATTGGCTTTCCCTCCTCCACCGATCGTGGCTTGCATATCGATCACTTTTTCAAAAAAATCTTTGCGTGATGATCGACGAACGATTTCAGAAAAGAAACGGCCGTCCTTGATAAATAGAACCCGATTGCAATAACTGGCAGTATACGGATCATGTGTTACCATCAAAACGGTCGTCTCTTCATGCAGATTGACTTCATCCAAATAATTCAAAAACTCTGTTGCTGATTTTGAATCCAAAGAACCCGTCGGCTCATCCGCAAATAAAATTTGTGGCTGACTGATCAATGCTCGCGCAGCGGCTGTTCGTTGTTGCTGTCCGACTGAGATCTCTTCGGGATAGCGATGCAAAATATGATCGATTTTTAAAATACTCGTCAAGCGCACCACCCGCTGCATGATTTCTTCATTGGATAATTTACTAACGGTCAACGGTAAGATGATATTGTCACGAACCGTTAAACTATCGATCAAATTGAATTCTTGAAAAATAAATCCTAGATGCTCTCGTCGAAAATCGGTTAATTTATTTTCGCGCATTTGTGTGATATCTGATCCAGCAATTTTGACTGAGCCCATCGTTGGCAATAATATCGTGGACAAAATATTCATTAAAGTCGTCTTACCCGCACCACTAGGTCCCATGATGCCCACAAATTCACCTTTTTCAACTGAAAAATTCAAATCATTCAAGACATTGACTTTATTATTACGCATGCCATAACTTTTAGTAAGATGTTGGACTTCAATAATTTTTTTCATTTGTTACCTCTTTTTAACATCTAATTTTTTTCTTTTATGGTATCATATTTAGGTTGGTTTCTTGAGTGAAACGACTAAATAACGCCTTACGTTTTTATCACTCGAAAACAGAAACCTTTAAGTTATTTTATTTTTTCCAAAGCTTGATACTATCCTACTTAATACAACTTACGTTATCAGAAGGCACAATATATAGTGTCTTCTGATTTTATTTTAACAAAAAAGCTACTATATCTCGTTTCATTGTGATATTATTAATAATTGAAATAACCGAATTGGAGTGAATAGATATGATGGAAATTCATACAAAAGACTCGCTAACAAACGAGTTTCAACCGTCGCTAAAAAAAATCAAAGTAGTCAAACGGGACGGTCGCCATGTGTCATTTGATGATCAAAAAATTTATGATGCCTTGATCAAAGCGGAAACAAAAACTAAGAAATCTGTAGATCCTTTAGCCAATGAGCGCATCCAATCAATCGTCGAACGGGTCGATGCTGAGATTTCTGAACGCTTTACAAATGATATCAAAATTTATGAAATCCAAAATATCGTGGAACATATCTTACTTGAACATAATGAATATGAATTAGCCGAAGAATATATCAATTATCGGACGCACCGTGATTTCCAACGGAGTAAAGCGACAGATATCAATTTCACGATCGGTAAATTAATCAATAAAGACCAATCAGTTGTAAACGAAAATGCCAACAAAGATAGTGACGTCTTCAATACACAACGTGATTTAACTGCTGGAATCGTTGGCAAATCGATCGGTTTAAAAATGTTGCCTCCACATGTAGCAAATGCCCATCAAAAAGGCGATATCCATTACCATGATTTGGATTACCATCCATATACACCAATGACGAATTGCTGCTTGATCGACTTTAAAGGCATGCTGACAGATGGATTCAAAATCGGCAATGCTGATGTTGAAAGTCCTAAATCAATCCAAACAGCCACTGCCCAAATCTCACAAATCATTGCGAATGTGGCTTCTAGTCAATATGGTGGCTGTTCTTCTGACCGAACAGATGAATTGCTTGCTCCCTTTGCGCGCTTAAACTATCAAAAACATTTGAAAGACGCGCAAGAATGGATCGAAGGTACTGAAAAACAAGAAGCCTTTGCAAAACAAAAAACTCGCAAAGATATCTATGATGCGATGCAAAGTTTAGAATACGAAATCAATACATTGTTTACCTCAAACGGTCAAACACCTTTCACCTCACTAGGCTTTGGTTTAGGAACAGATTGGTTTGAACGCGAAATCCAAAAAGCAATTCTACAAATTCGGATCGAAGGATTAGGAATCGAAAAACGGACCGCGATTTTCCCTAAATTGATTTTTACTCTGCGCCGCGGTACAAACCTAGAACCAACTGATCCAAACTATGATATTAAACAATTAGCTTTAGAATGTGCCACAAAACGGATGTATCCTGATATCTTGAATTACGACAAATTAGTTGAATTAACCGGTAGTTTCAAAGTCCCTATGGGCTGTCGTTCATTCCTTCAAGGCTGGAAAGATGAAAATGGCCAAGAAGTAAATGTCGGTCGAATGAATCTAGGTGTGGTGACACTGAACTTACCTCGTATCGCAATGGAATCAGCTGGCGACAAAGATAAATTTTGGACGTTATTAGAAGAACGTTTGCAAATCGCTAAAGATGCTTTAGTTTTCCGAGTAGATCGTTGTAAAGAAGCAACACCAGCGAATGCACCAATCCTTTATCAATATGGCGCTTTTGGCAAACGTTTGAAACGGACAGATTCAGTCAATGACTTATTCAAAAACAAACGCGCAACTGTTTCATTAGGTTATATCGGACTTTATGAAGTCGCTAGTGTCTTTTACGGCGGCGAATGGGAAAATAACCCTGAAGCAAAAGCCTTTACTTTGAAAATCATGGAAGATTTAAAAGCTCACACTGATGATTGGGGTAATGAATATGGCTATCACTTCAGTGTTTATTCAACACCAAGTGAAAGCTTGACCGACCGTTTCTGTCGTTTAGACACAGAACGTTTTGGAATCGTGGAAAATATTACCGACAAAGAATATTACACGAATAGCTTCCATTATGATGTTCGAAAAAATCCAACACCATTTGAAAAATTAGATTTCGAAAAAGATTATCCTAATTATTGTTCTGGTGGGTTTATCCATTACTGTGAATATCCAGTGCTACAACAAAATCCAAAATCTTTAGAAGCTGTTTGGGATTACGGCTACGATCGAATCGGCTACTTAGGAACAAATACACCAATCGATCATTGTTATGCATGTGGTTTTGAAGGTGATTTCAAACCAACTGAACGTGGTTTTGAATGTCCAGAATGTGGCAATCATGATCCCAAAACTTGTGATGTCGTTAAACGGACCTGTGGTTACTTAGGCAATCCACAAGCACGTCCAATGGTTCACGGACGTCATCAAGAAATCTCTGCTCGTGTTAAACATATGAAACAACAATAAAAATTATTCCTGACAGGGACGGCTCTTTCGCTGCTCCCTGTTTTACTTGAAAGGTGATCACATGCGTAATCCAAAACCGAAAGAATGGCTAGCCAGCGACTTAAGTTTGCAATATATCGCTGATTATAAAGCCTTTAACTTTGTCGATGGTGAAGGCGTTCGAAATAGTTTATATGTCAGCGGCTGTCCCTTTGCTTGCGAAGGCTGTTTTAATGTTGCGGCTCAAAATTTTCATTATGGAAAACCATTTACTCAAGAGTTAGAAGACCAAATCATTGCAGATACCGCACACGACTACGTTCAAGGCATCACGCTACTCGGTGGTGAACCTTTCTTGAATACTCAAGTCTGCTTAAAAGTCATCAATCGAATCCGCGCCGAATTTGGCCAAAGCAAAGATATTTGGTCGTGGAGCGGTTATACCTTCGAAGAGCTTTTGCAAGACAGTGAGGATAAATTAGAAATGTTGAGTAAGATCGATATTTTAGTCGACGGCCGCTTTGATATCAGTAAAAAAAATCTGATGCTACAATTCCGTGGTAGTTCAAATCAACGGATCATCGATGTTAAAAAATCTTTAGCACAAGGAAAAGTCGTTATTTGGGAAAAATTACACGACTCCGAAAAAGCTTTTGAACAAATCAAAAAGAGCGATCTAATTTGATCGCCCTTCCCACAAAGGTAATACTATATTTTCATACGCAATGGGATCTAGATTAGTCAACGTAATACCGACTAATCGGATCCCTTTTTCGATGCCACCGATATCTTCCCAAATCGAACGGGCGTGTAAAAATAACTCTTCTTTTTTTGCTATGTAATAAGGCAAGGTCACACGTTTCGTGACCGTTGTATAATCAGTATAACGGATCTTTACGACCACTGTTTTTCCGTGACGCTGCACTCGTTTTAAAGCTTCTTCAACCTTTTCAGCCAATTGCCGCAGCTGACTCAACACTTCCTCTTCAGTTGCTAAGGGACGGCCATATGTATGCTCTTTACCGACAGATTTTCGTTCACGAGTGATACTGACCGGTGAATCATGGATTCCCCGAACTTTTCGATACAATGAATAGCCCATCTTACCAAATTCTTGAATCAAAAACATTTCACTTTTATCATAAAGGTCAGCACCAGTAAAGACACCTAATTCATTCATCTTTGGAACAGTCTTCTTCCCAACACCGTGAAATTGTTCAATCGGCAACCGTTTCAAAAAAGAAACGGCTTCTTCTGGTGAGATCACTGTCATTCCTCGAGGTTTTTGATAATCAGAAGCCAATTTAGCCAAAAATTTATTGTAGCTGACACCCGCAGAACAAGTTAAATGCAGTTCTTGCCAAATATCTTGTTGGATCTTACGAGCTACTTTGATCGCCGAACGGGCAGCAATTTTATTATTCGTAACATCGAGATACGCTTCATCAATGGAGACGGGTTCAATGACGTCCGTATAGCGATGAAAGATCTCACGGACTTGTTGCGATACTGCACGGTATTTTTCGTGATCGCCTGGTTTGAAAATTGCCTGTGGACAAAGCTCATATGCTTTTTGCGCACTCATCGCTGAATGAATTCCGTAAACCCGAGCTTTATAGTTAGCCGTTGTCACCACCCCTTTACCACCAGTATCAGATGGATGGCGAGCAATCACTAAAGGATGTTTTGCTAATTCAGGATCATCTCGTTCTTCGACTGATGCAAAAAAAGCATCCATATCGATATGGATAATCTTTCGCGATGTATCATTTTTTAATGGAAAGACTAATTCAGCCAAACAACTCACCTCTTTGTTCTTAATTGCTCCTCCCATTATAAACGAACGTTTGTTCAGAGACAAACCTTCTGATAATTAATAACGCTTTTTTAAGGGTTCTTTTTCCAATAAAAAAATAGACAGCGCTCACTGTCTATCTTTCCACTAAATTCACTTTACGGATCATTAATTTATCTGGTGCATGTTGCGACTCTTGAGATTCACCAAAAATCTCCGCATAAATCACTTTGTTATGTTCCCGACGACGTAATTGATAAATAATTTTCCCGCTATCTTCTAGCTCCTTCATCAATTCTGTTACCCCACCGAAACCGGTTTTTTTTGTGATAAAGCCATTCGCTACCATCCGCTCATCTAAAAAGCGCGCAGAGATCACAGAGCCTTTAGCTAATGATGATCGCAAGGCTGTGGCTAATTCTTCCAATTCCTCTGGCACTGGCAATTCTCGTTCAACAGGTTGATAAAGCGTGTCACGCAATGTGTCCAACTCTTCAACCAATGCTTCATACTGTTCTTTCGTCAACATCACGCCGGCAATTTTTTCACGATTAAAAATATAAACACCTGTCTCGGCTTTCCGAGCTTGGGCAAAAACGTCCATTGGTGATTTTTTTACTTCAGTGATCGAAGATGTCGGAACATCTAATTTTCGTAACCCCACTTTGCTCTCCCCCTGATTTTCTATGACAACTTTTATCGCGATCCACTCTGAGTGGCTCTTTTCATCGCTCTAGTTTTGCTTTTTCTTAAGCCTGATTGAAAATTTCCAGACAGAATAAGCACTCTCAAAGTATTATAGCATAACCTTTCTGGAAGCAAAATCGTAGATTTACTTTTCATTTTGAAAAGCTGAAAATAATCCGTTGGCTTCATTGACTACCGCAATGGGAGACTCGAGGTTCGCGTTCATGACCATCTGTCGGCTAGACTGAAAAATCTGGTGTATCGCTTTTGCCAACTCATCCAACCGACAGTTGACTAGCAAAATACTCTCGCGTTTTAATTCTTTACTTAATACATAATAATAGTTACTTGGTCTCTCTGATTTTCGATATAAATTGTAGACACTTAAAGGCAGCCCCTGATGGATACCAATAAACAAATCAAATAGTTTCACTGTAAAAATTTTTTTGACTAACGTTGAATCCCACTGAATTGCTGGCTCGATGACTTGCATTCCAAGGATCGTTGCTTGATACAATGAGGTTTGATGTAATTGATGCAGGTGAAAAAAGTCAGCACAAACCGAATAATGACAGCGTGTATAATCTAAAAAAAAGTAAGGCGTATATCGCTCTTTTAACCCAAAGCTCTTCGCAAATTGTTTTAACAAATGTGGATCAGGAAAACAAGTCGCCATATTATTAAATGGTTGAACGGAACACTGATTCTGTTCGACATGTTGATACAATTCATTTTCAGTGTTTGAAAAGAAATCACGTAAATAGTGTAATTGAAGATGAAGGATCAATGCTTCTTCTCCTATTAAGCTACCAGTTCGTCGATTTGCCGTGAGATTCAATTCTACTAACTGTTGATTCAGTTCTTTGACTTTGGAGTAATTGACATTTTTGTTTCCACGATTCCATAAGTATTGTTGAAACAGTTGAAAGCGATCATCTGTCCATAGCAACTTGCGATAAAGCTCTGTATAACTAGGTTCTTGTCGCCAATTGATTTGCCAAAAAAAATTTTTTTCAACATATTTTTTTTGCTGTAATTCATAAAGATCTCGCAAGATCGTCTTACGGCTGACAGCTAACTTTTCTGCAAAATCACCGACACTATACCGTTCCTCTCGTAACAATTCAATCAAATTTAATTGTCGACGACACTTTTTCCGTGTTACAAATTGCCAAATCATACTCCATCCCTTCTTTCTTTTCTCCTTCGTCCTATGTATCAATTCCAACATAGCATAAGTATCCATACATTTTTTTCTCAATTTTTTTGCAAAAAAAAAAACGTCTGAATTCTCAGACGTTTAATGTCATCGCATTGATGGCAACGATGATTGTACTTAATGACATCAATACAGCTCCAACTGCTGGACTTAATATTATACCAATTGGAGCTAAAATCCCGGCTGCTAAAGGGATGGCTAAAATATTATAGCCTGCTCCCCACCAAAGATTTTGGATCATTTTACTGTGGGTTCGTTTTGCCAAACGAACAAATTTCAAAATATCTTGCAAATTGCTATTGGTCAAGACGACATCTGCTGAATCGATCGCGATATCAGTCCCAGCACCAATCGCCATTCCAATCGAAGCTCTCGCTAAAGCAGGTGCATCGTTGATTCCATCACCTACCATCATGACTTGTTTGCCTTTATCTGTGTATTGCTTAATAATTTTTTCTTTATCATCCGGTAAAAGTTCACTAAAAAATTCTTTGATGCCTAAATAATTCGCTACCGCCTCAGCACTGGCTTGATTGTCGCCGGTTACCATCACAGGCTCGATGCCTGCGTCTTTTAATTGACTGATAAACTCTTTAGCTTGTGGTTTTAAGGTATCGCCCATAGCAAAGAAGGCCATCAGCTGATCATCAATCAGTAAAAAGGATAGTGTATTTCCCTGCGCTTGATAATTACTCAATTTTTTTTGATCAACAGACAAACCTCGTCGTTCTACTTCCTTTTGATTTGCTAAAATCACTTGATGTCCTTCGACGATTCCTTTGACACCAATTCCTTTTAAAGTAGAAACCTCTTGCGCTTGATAAGGCGTAATATTTTCAGCTTTCAAATAATTCATTACGCCTACCGCTAGCGGATGATTTGTCTGAGCTTCTAATGCGCCAACATAGCTTAATACTTCTGCTTGTGGCATTGAATGCATTGCTTCTACACCCGTCACAGTGAATTTCCCTTCTGTCAGCGTCCCCGTCTTATCTAAAAAGATATAATCTAATTGATTGGCTTGTTCTAATGCTTGACGACTTTTTAACAACAAGCCATTTTTAGCTGCTAAAGAAGTTGAACGTGCAATCACTAACGGAATCGCTAACCCTAAAGCGTGAGGACAAGCAATCACGAAGACAGTGACCATCCGATCTAAAGCTTGGGCTAAGTCTGAAACGAACAACCAAACGATAAAGGTCAAGATACCAGCACCTAAAGCAATATAAAATAGCCATTTTGCCACTTTATCAGAGATAGATTCCAATTTTGATTTTTCTTGTTGGGCTTGTTTGACCATTTCCATAACTTTAGCTAAATAACCGTCTGCTCCAGTTCCGGTCACTAGAATTTTGATCGTACCGTCACCATTTACCGAGCCACCAATCACTGGATCCTTTTTCGATTTTTGGACTCCTTTTGATTCGCCCGTAACCGCAGACTCATCGACGATCGTTGTTCCGTCAATGATTTGTCCATCGGTCGGCATTTTATCACCCGCACGAACAAGTAGTTGATCCCCTTTTTTTATCTCTTGCAATTTAACTTTTTTAGTAGTCCCATCTGCTTCGATTTTATTCACTTCATCCGGTAATAATTCTGCCAATTTCTGGATTGCATTACTGGCATTTGAGACAGCACTCATTTCTATCCAATGTCCTAACAACATAATAACGATCAAGGTCGCAAGTTCCCAGAAGAAATCCATCACATGTTCGTGAGGATTCAGTTTATTTACGATAAATGAATACAAACTATAAATATAAGAAACAGAGATTCCCATGGCGATCAGTGTCATCATTGCTGGGCTTTTCATTTTTAATTCCATCTTTGCTCCGCTTAAAAATGGCTGTCCACCGTAAAAGAATAAAATCGTTGCTAAAACCAAGACGACCCATTCAGAGCCAGGGAAAGTAAATTGAAAAGGTAGCGACATTCCCATCATCGGAGACAGTAGAATGATGGGGATTGCTAAGACCAATGAAAGCCAAAACTTCTGCTTGAAATTCCCCATATGCATCGAATGATCCATTCCACCATGATCCATCTCATGGTGATCCATTTCATTCATCGCATCTCCATGCGGATTCTGATGATTTGAATGATCCATCTTCATTGCTTGGTGTTCTTCCATATTCTCTTTCACCTTATTCCCTCCTCGTTCTTGAAATTTTTTCGATTTATTAAAAGACAGTTTACACTTTTTTTCGGTTCAAACTTAATGAATTAAGTAAGACACTGACTGAGCTAAAGGCCATCGCTGCTCCGGCAATAATTGGGTTCAAAAAGCCCAATGCCGCAAAGGGGATACCAATCACATTGTATAAAAATGCCCAAAATAAATTTTGTTTGATTTTTCTTAAGGTTAATTTTGATAATCGAATACTTTTTTCGACTGAAAGCAAGTCACTGTTCATCAATGTGATATCTGCTGTTTCCATAGCTATGTCCGTTCCACTACCCATGGCGATTCCGATATCCGCTAACGCTAACGCTGGCGCATCATTGATTCCATCGCCGACCATTCCAACGATTTCTTGCTTCGACTGTAGTTCCTTAATGATCTGAGCTTTGTCTTCCGGTAATACTTCCGTAACGATATCTTTTTGAATTAAACCAACTTGTTCACCGATAAACTGTGCTGCACGTGGATTATCACCGGTCAACATTTTTACGTTGATTCCTAGATCATGTAGCGCTTTGATAGCTGCTTTCGATGATGGCTTGACTTTATCTGTTACCGAGATCAACGCTAAGACTGTCGTCTCATCGGTTAAAAACATTACCGTCTTGCCCTCTGCTTCTAACGCTACCACACGCTCGTCGACAAAAGAAATATTTCGATCATTCAACCCGCGTTTTGAACCAACAAATAACTTTTTGTTGGCAATCGTTCCTGTGACCCCACGGCCGGTGATACTCTCAAAATCTGTTACTGGTAAAATAGGGGCTTTTTCTTTTCCATAATGATAAATAGCTTGAGCCAATGGATGTTCAGACTGTTGTTCCAAACTGACTAAATAACTCAATGCATTAGGATCGAAAGCTTCAAAATCAGCCACAACTGGCTTGCCCTCTGTGATTGTTCCAGTTTTATCAAGAACTACTGTGGTAAGATGAGCGATTTGCTCAAGCGCACCCCCACCTTTGATCAAGATCCCTGATTTTGCACCTAGCCCGGTTCCAACCATAATCGCCGTTGGGGTTGCTAAACCTAGCGCACATGGACAAGCAATTACTAAAACAGCGACACTATGTACGATGGCTTGCTGCCAATCTTGAGTGATAAAGCCTGTTGCTAATAATGTGAACAGGGCAATCACTAAAACAATCGGCACAAAAATACTAGAGATTTTATCTGCGATTTGTTGAATTGGTGCTTTTTCACCTTGCGCTTCTTCCACCATTCGAATAATTCTTGAAAGTACCGTCATACTACCAACTTGAGTAGCAGTGAATTGGATACTTCCTGTTGTGTTGACCGTACCACCAAAAATAGAATCATCGACTTGTTTATCGACCGGTAAACTTTCGCCGGTCAACATACTTTCGTCAATCGTCGTTTGCCCGGCAACGATCTTTCCATCCACTGGAACTTGTTCTCCAGGACGAACCCGCAGTAGATCACCGACTTGAACGGCTTCGATAGCGACCTCTGTTTCAATCCCATCGACGATCAACGTGGCTTTCTTCGCTTGCAGATTCATCAGTTGTTTGATGGCATCACTCGTTTTGGTCTTCGCTTTTTGTTCAAGGTATTTCCCCAATAAGATCAATGTGATGATCATCCCGCTGCTTTCAAAGTACAAATCAGACGTATGTGGATTAAAGAACCCATTATAAATGCTCAATAAATACGCTGCTGTTGTTCCCATAGCAACCAAGACATCCATGTTTGGTGCTTTTGTTTTTAAGGCATGATACGCTCCACGATAGAAACGTTGACCGACACCAAATTGAATTGGAGTGACTAAGATCAATTGGACCCATGGTAAATGTAAGAAGTGGACCCATTCTCCATGGCTACCTATCAACATTCCAAACATGGCCGCCACTAATGGTGCTGTTAAGAGCGCACTGAAAATCAAGTCACGTTTCATTTTTTTGACATAAGTGATTTTTTCTTGTTGAATTTTTTGTTTGTGCGCGTCATCAAAGAGGATTGCTCCATATCCGATTGATTCCACTTGCTGAATTAAAGCTTCCGTCGTCGTTGTCTCATCAAACTGAACTGTAGCTTTTTCAGTAGCTAAATTGACATTGGCTTCTAACACACCTGAGGTCGTTTTTAATTCCTTTTCCACTCGAGCAGAGCAATTTGCACAGGTCATGCCTGTAATTGCGAAGGTTTCTACTGTACTTGTCGGCACTTAGATCACCTCTGTTTCATACCCAGCTTCAGTCACTGCTGCAGCAATTTTTTCAGCTGAAACTTTTGTTTCATCAAACTTTACAACGCCTTGATTTTTTTTCAAATTAATTTTCACCTTATCGATTCCAGCTAATTGATTGACCGCATTTTCTACTTTTGCTACACAGTGGTTACAGCTCATTCCATTAATTGCAAATTGTTTTTTCATTTTATCCGTCTCCTCGTTTGTTTTGTTTGTTTTAATTATTGCTTATTTATGATGGGTGCACTCACATTGACCAGGGATACAATTGCACTCAATCGTAGCAACCGTCTCTTTCGATGCTAGTTGTTCTTGAAGTATGGCTACGTTCTCTGGTGTCAATTGGGCTTCTTCGATCAGTTCACTAATGGTTTCACCGATTCGTTTAGCACAGATATGAGAAAAAAGATTTTCCGTAGCACTTTTTACAGTGGCGCTTTCGCTGATAGCTGGGTAATAGATATATTTTTTGCCTGATTGTTCTGTGCGGACAGCTTCTTTTTTTACTAAACGACCCAGAAGTGTTTTGATCGTTGCTGGTTTCCAATCCATCGTTTGTCCCAAAATAGCAATGATTTCTTGAGCTGTAGTCGCTTCTTGCGTCCAAATCACACGCATTACTTCCCATTCAGAATCACTGATTTTTATAGGCGTTACTGTCATTGTCATAAAAAGAATCCCTTTTCGTTTACAGTTGTAATCTTTATAATCCAAGTTTACAGTTGTAAACTTCATTCGTCAACTAATATAACTGATTTTCTTTTATTTCTATAAAAAAAGCTTCTCGCCTTTGTAAAAGTCGAGAAGCTTTTTACTTTTATTTGATTTTTAAACAGCGCATCGCATTCAAAACTGCTAAGATTGTTACTCCTACATCAGCAAAAACAGCTGCATACATCGTAGCAAAACCTAATGCACCTAAAACCAAGACGATAATTTTTATACCGATCGCAAAAACAATATTTTGCTTGACGATTTTCATCGTTTTACGGGCAATCTGGATGGCTGTCGGAATTTTAGCTGGTTGATCATCCATAATCACAACATCGGCTGCTTCGATCGCTGCATCGGACCCTAAGCCGCCCATCGCGATTCCTAGATCTGCTCGAGCCAAGACAGGTGCATCATTCATACCATCGCCAACAAAAGCCGTTTTTTGTTCACGATTCAATTCTGCTTCTAAATAATTGACCTTGTCTTCAGGTAGTAATTCACTATAGACTTGATCAATTCCAACTTTTTGGCCGACTGCATTTGCAATAGCTTGGTTATCTCCAGTCAACATTACTGTCCGTTTAACGCCTAAGTGTTTTACTTCTGTGATTGCTGCTGCTACATGATCTTTTAATTCATCTGCAATAACCAAGTAGCCTAAATAAACGTTATCCGCTGCAACATAGACAAGCGTCCCGATTTCATTCACTGGTTCGAAAGTCACATGGTTTTTTACCAATAATTTTTCATTCCCCACTAAGAAGCGTTGACCGTCTATCACTACTGAAATACCAAATCCAGCAAGTTCTTCTAATTCAGTTACTGGCAACAACGGTTGATCGACATAATTAACGATCGACTGAGCAATCGGATGACTTGAACTTTGTTCTGCACTTGCAACATAACGTAAGAAATCTTTTTCATCCATAGTTGTTTCCACTTTTTGAACACGAAAGACACCTTTAGTTAATGTTCCAGTTTTATCAAAGACTAATGTATCGACTTTTGCTAATGTCTCAATATAGTTACTTCCTTTGATCAAGATTCCGGCTTTACTAGCCCCACCGATCCCGCCAAAGAAACTTAACGGAACGGAAATCACCAAAGCACATGGGCAAGAGATTACTAAAAACGTCAATGCACGATAAACCCAATCATAAAATGGTTCCCCCGTAACAAGTGGTGGTATGATGGCCAATAAAGCAGCCAAACCTACAACAATCGGTGTATAGTAATGCGCAAAATTCGTAATAAAATTCTCTGCCGGAGCTTTTTTACTGCTAGCGTTTTCGACTAGATCAAGAATTTTACTTACAGTAGATTCACCAAAAGTTGTCGTAACTTCCACAGTCAATTGTCCGCTTTGATTAATAAAACCGCTTAAAATTTCTTCTCCTTTATTTATACTGCGCGGGACTGATTCACCCGTTAAAGCTGATGTATCCAACATAGAACGTCCTTCGATTACGATTCCATCTAAAGGAACCTTTTCGCCAGGTTTGATTAGAATATGATCACCAATGGCAATCGTATCTGGGGCTACTTTTTTTACTTCCCCATTTTGGATCAAATTCGCAGAATCCGGTCGAATTGCTAATAATGAGCCAATCGATTTTCTTGATTTCGTGACTGCATAATCTTGAAAAAATTCGCCGATTTGATAAAACAACATCACTGCGACTGCTTCTGGATATTCCCCAATCGCAATGGCCCCCACTGTGGCAATCGCCATCAAAAAGTTTTCATCAAACAGCTCTCCATGGAAAATATTCGTGATCGCCGTCTTTAATACGTCGTAACCTACCCAAAGATATACGATTAGATAGGCAACTAATTTCCAAGGCATTGGCGGCGTAAAAAGGGCCAAAAGAAGCAATGCGATTACAGCGATCCCAATCTGAATCAACTTCTTATAAGGTGTTTCTTCTTTTTTTTCAGCTTGGACACTATTAACATTTACTTCTGGTTCTAATTTATGAACGATTCCTTTTGCTTCATTGCTTACACGATCAATATCTTCTGCTGATGCTTTGATCGTAAGCTTTGTACTCATAAAGTCAACTTTTGCCTCTTCGACTCCTTGGATCTGTTGAACAGACCGCTCAATTTTTGCTGCGCAATTTGCACAATCTAAACCATCCAAACGATAGACCTTTTCCATAAAATTCCCTTCTCTCTTTTTACACATGAACGATTATTCATATGTATTATATATGAGTAGGTACTCATGTGTCAAGCGAAAAAGAAAGCTTTTTCATAAACTTTAGCTTCCATTCTTTTGATTGAAATCAAAAAAAAATTGAGTCAAAAGTATGTTTCTACTTTTGGCTCAACTTCTTTTTTTATGGATAGATACGGTTTAATAAACGAGGGAATGGAATAGCTTCACGAACATGATCAATCCCTGAAATAAAGGTAATCGTCCGTTCTAAACCTAAACCAAAACCTGAATGCGGCACTGTTCCATATTTACGTAAGTCTAAGTACCAGCTATATTCTTCTTCATTCAGACCCGCTTCACGAATTTGCTCTAGCAAGTAATCATAATCAGTTGCGCGTTCTGAACCACCAATGATTTCACCATAGCCTTCTGGTGCGATCAAGTCCGCACAGATCACCACGTCTTCGCGTGTTGGATGTGGCTTCATATAGAATGGTTTGATTGCTTTTGGATAATTTAAAATAAAGACCGGACGGTCGAATGAATTGGCAATAAAAGTTTCATGTGGTGAACCAAAATCATCGCCCCATTCGATATCATCAAAGTTATTTTTCTTCAATAATTCGATGGCATCATCATAAGAGATACGTGGGAAAGGCAGTTTTGTATAGTTTTTTAAGACTTCTTTGTCACGGCCTAAAACATCCAATGCATAGTCACAGTTATCTAAGACACTTTGAACAAGGTAAGCAACATATTGTTCTTGTACTTCTAAACTATCCTCTTGATGCATAAAAGCCATCTCAGGTTCGATCATCCAAAATTCAATCAAATGACGGCGTGTTTTAGATTTTTCAGCACGGAAAGTTGGGCCAAATGAGAAAACTTTGCCTAGAGCCATAGCTGCTGCTTCCATATATAATTGGCCACTTTGAGAAAGGTAGGCTTTTTGGTCGAAATAGTTTGTTTCGAACAGATCACTAGTTCCTTCTGGCGCAGAACCAGTTAAAATTGGTGGATCGATTTTCACGAAGCCATTATTATTGAAGAATTCATACGTTGCACGAATCACTTCATTACGGATCAACATGATGGCATGTTGTTGTGATGAACGCAACCATAAATGGCGATGATCCATTAAGAAATCAACCCCATGTTCTTTTGGTGTAATCGGATAATCATGGCTTTCACCGATTACTTCGATTTCTTTGACGCCTAATTCATAACCGAATTTTGAACGTGTATCTTCACGGATCTCACCAGTTACAATGATTGATGTTTCTTGTGTCAATTCTTTGGCTAAATGAAAAACCTCTTCAGATACTTCGCTTTTTACAACAACTGCTTGGAAATAGGCTGTTCCATCACGTAATTGTAAAAAAGAAATCTTTCCGCTTGAGCGTTTATTTGCTACCCAAGCACCAATTTTTACTGTTTCGCCAACATGATTCTTGGCATCGATGATTTGAATTTGTTCCACAAATGTCTCTCCTATCTTATTTATCCCGAAATTGATTTTTTTACTTTTGACTATTTTCAATAAAACGACGAATCCGTACAACGGCTTCTTCTAGATCTTCCAAGCTAGTTGAATAACTCATCCGAACGCTTTCGGGCGAACCAAAACCTTCGCCAGTCACTAAGGCCACGCGCTCTTGTTCCAGTAAATCATTGACCCAAGTCGTAACATTATCATAGCCACCCATTTTCATTGCTCCAGCAATATTCGGGAACAAATAAAAGGTGCCTTGTGGCTTCTTCAATTCAAATCCAGGTAATGCTGCAACTTTTGGATAAATGGTATTCAAACGTTCTTCAAAGGCCTGACGCATCGCTTCTGCGGTCTCTTGTTGACCTATTAGTGCTTCGACAGCTGCCGCTTGGCTAACTGCTGCAGGGTTGCTGGTCGCTTGAGAAGCGATCGAAGTCATCCCGCCAATAATTTCCGGATTTCCTACTGCATAACCGATACGCCAACCAGTCATAGAATAAGTTTTTGATACCCCATTAATGATCACGGTATGATGGAAAATCTCGTCAGATAAAGAAGCAATGTGCGGTGCTTCATTTCCATTATAAACAAGATGATCATAAATATCATCTGAGATAATCAATAAATCATGACGAACAGCCCACTCACCGATTGCTCGCAACTCAGCTTCGGTATAAATCATCCCGGTTGGATTTGACGGTGAATTGATAATCACAGCCTTTGTTTGTGCTGTTCGAACGTCTTCTAGTTGATCCAAAGTGACTTTATAATCATTAGCCAAATTTCCGCTGACGAATACTGGATTTCCTTGCGCTAGTTTTACTTGCTCCCCATAACTTACCCAATATGGGACAGGTATAATTACTTCATCGCCTGCATCTAAAATCGTTTGAAACAAGGTATACAATGCAAATTTTGCCCCGCTGGTCACGATGATATTACTAGCATCAATAGTCAAATCGTAATTTTTTTTCGTAACGTCGATGATCGCATTTTTTAATTCTGGTGTTCCACCAGAAGGAGTATAAAAGCTGACATTCCCACTTTTGATCCCTTCAATTGCTGCTTTTTCAATATTTTCTGGAGTGGTAAAATCTGGTTCCCCCACAGTCAAACTAATCACATCTAATCCTTGGGCTTTTAATTCTTTGGCCTTCGCAGTAGCTGCTAAAGTAACGGATGGTTCTAAGTTTGTTACACGTTGCGATAATTTCATAACTGATAACTCCCCTACCAAGATTTTTTAGATTCCTTTGATGACTTTGATCATCTTGCCGTCACTAAATGCCAACAAGTAATACTGGATCGCTCCCGCTTCGTCCTTGGCAGTAACTTCCCAGGCCGTTTGATCATGATAAATTCCCAGATTGGCTTTTTCAAAAGTCAAATCAGGATAATCTTCAATAAATTTATTCTCAATTTGCTGTTCAGTCATTCCCGCTTTTTGATCTAAAACTTTTACTTTGTCTCCTGATTTTGGAATAATCACGACGAGCGATTCGCCAGATTTATTCTTTCCAGTGACAGTAAAATAAGTTTTTTCAAGATTGAACCAGTAGAAATGATCGACATCCTCTATATCAGCGTACTTCTCGGCCATTTTTACAGCTTCTTTTTTTGCTTGTTGCATCGGTCGATTGGAACGGATAAAGAGCATGCTTACTGAAACGATGACAATTAGTAAGAAGATGATGATTCCCACTAACCAGTGATTTAGTTTTTGTTGTTTTGTACTATTCGTATCCAAAAATCATACTCCTCTCAGACAAGCTACATTATACCAAAAGACAAGCGAACCCTCATTAATTCTCTACATTTTTGTCAGAATTTAAAAATTCGTCGGTTTCTCTTAAGATTTTTGCTAATGGCAGTTGCTTGATCGGTAACTCTTTGGGCAAAGATTTCCGTAACTTCTCACCATAACTGGCTGTAATAAATCGTTGATCCAATAAAAGCATCACTCCACGATCATTTTCAGATCGGATCAACCGTCCTAGCGCTTGGCGTAAACGTAGCGAAGCCTGAGGAACGGATTCTTGATAAAAAGGATTGATTCCTTGGGCAGATAAAAATTCATTACGAGCATGAACTTGGAGGCGTTTAGGATTTTCAAAAGGTAACCGCGTCACGATCAAAATCTGTAAGACTTCTCCTGGTAAATCAATCCCCTCCCAAAAACTATCTGCACCAAATAGTAACGCATCTTCAGAAAGTAAAAATCGTTTTAGTAGTTTTTCTCGACTACCGCCGACTCCTTGGGCTAAAACTTCTCGCCCTTCATTCAATAAAGGGACACGAACCCGTTGATACACTCGATTCAAGATATCATGGGAAGTGAATAAAACCAAAATGGGTCGCTTTTGATTTTCTGCTAATTGACGAACAACTTGAGCCAAATAATTGGCGTAATGATCCGGAGAAGTTCCTTGAATACTAATGCTATCCGTTGGCAAATACAATCGAGCTTGCTGGGCGTAATCATAGGGACTGCTAATGATTTTCAGTGGCGTATCAGGAATACCCCAACGTTTCGCAAAGTAACGTCGATCGCTACCTACCTTCAGTGTCCCACCAAGATACAAAATTTGTTGATAACGGTCGTACCATTTTGTATCACTGATCAAAGAAGCTTCTAAGTCTTGAACATGGAAGGTTTTTCGTTTTCCGTTGAACCAGTGGAGATAGCGTGCATCCCAGCGCTCACTGAAACAGTCAAACGCGATTTGTTGGTGTTGTAAACTTTCTAAAACAAGTTGCAATTCATCCCACTCAGCGTGTTCCTTGATGCTAAATGTTTCTTTGTAGATCTCATGATACTCTTGCAAACGTTCGCCCAAGATCAGCACATCCTGATATAGTCGTCCAATCCGCTGCAAAACTTGTTCTCCAGCTAATGATAACTGATCGATCATTGCCTTTGTGATCAAGCGATCTTCTTCTGTTGGATACTCTTGTTTAAAGACTTGATACAAATCGGTTAATTCTTCATTTAGTTCTTGTAAAACATCTTGAAAAAGTTCAACCATATGCTGCGTATATTGATCCTTTTTAACTAATTCTCGCCAAGTTTGAAAAAGTTGATGCTCATTCAGTTGGTGAAATTGACGTTGAATCGCTAGAATATTCAATTGATGGGTACTATTTCTTTCTAACGAACGGGTCAAATGATGCGCTTCATCAATAATCAAATAAGGACTTGCTGGTAATTGCGGTTCTTTTCGTTGATCTTCTTGCACTAGAAAAGCATGGTTGGTTACGATCAGATTGCTTTGAGCCAATTTTTTTTGTCGGTGATGAATAAAATCGACCGCGTAAAAGGGGCTTTTTGGATTCAACGAGTGTGGCCCTAAGTGCGCAACATCTTGCCAAAACGGGTGATTTAAATTCGTCATATTCAACTCGTCGAAGTCTCCAGTTTCAGTCTTAGTCAACCAAACCAATAAAGCCATTTGATATAACGTGTATTGTTTTTGCTGCGATCCTTTTTCAAAAGTCTGGTAAAAACGTTCCAGATCCAAATAATGACGACTACTTTTCATCACCACGGCTTGTAAAGGCTGATCCAGTAAACGATTAATCAGTGGCAGATCATGCGTTAGGATCTGCTCTTGCAATAACAGCGAGACTGTACTGATAATGATCGGTTGCTCTGCTGTTGCAAGATAACTCATCGGTAATAGATAACCTAATGTTTTTCCGATACCGGTCGCCGCTTCTACTAAAATATTTTTATCAGTCTTTTTGTTGAAAAAGTCATAAACCAAATTCATCAAACGGGCTTGCTCTTTACGAAACGTCAATGCACCTTGATAGATTTTTTCTTTTGCTTTACGTGAACGAGGGTAGGCTTTGTTCCCATAATAATTCTCAGCAAAAAGCGGCACACTTTTTTTGTGTAAAGCAAAGCCATGAACGATCGTCAATTCTTCTGATAACAGCTGGGGCTGCAAGTGCATATCGGCTAAACAATCCACTAAAAAATCCTTTGTTTGAAAAGCCATTTGATCGGCGGCACTAATAATTTTTTCTAAAGTGATGATTGGTAATTCTTTGATAATTTTTTCTAAATGTAACAATAATTGTGCTGTAACGTCGGCATCACTATCCGCTTGATGTGGATTTTCATGGACTAGCTGCAACTCTTCAGCCAAATCTTTTAAACGAAAACTTAACGAAGTCGGCATAAAGACTTGGGCCAATTCCACCGTATCGATTCCAGGGATTGTTAACGCTGGTAACCCACAACGCTCTAATTCATTACTTAAAAACGGGTAGTCAAAATGAATATTGTGCGCAACAAACACCGTATCTTCCAATAAATTTGCGATAGTCTGAGCGACATCTTCAAAATAAGGCGCCTTGCGGATCCGTTGATTAGTGATGCCTGTCAATGTCTGAATTTGCGGCGGGATCGTTTGATCAGGATTAATATCCGTCGAAAAATGACTCATTATTTTTCCATCTTCGATTAAGACACAGCCAAATTGAATGATTCGACTCGTTTTAGGATCTGTTCCTGTCGTTTCAATATCCACGACTGCGTAACTCTTTTTCACACATGCTCTTCCTTTCGCAACGTTTCCATACAACATCAAATAAACTCCGTTATTATGTATGATTGATTTAGCGATTATAAACTGCTTTATTTTCAAAGTACCTCAAGGCATTATATCTGAATAGTAACACGTTCTTCAAGAAAGTTCTTTCAATCAATCGTTTTCATTTAAAAATAGTTGTAAAAATTTTATCTGGTATTTGGTCTGCTGTCTGCTATTTTTTCGATCTACACAAAAAAAGCCAGATGCTTGCGCATCCGGCTTGTAAAATTCAACTAATTAAGCTTTGTTTACGTTAGTTGCTTGTGGTCCACGTTGGCCATCTTCAACATCGAAAGTCACTGCTTGACCTTCTTCTAAAGTTTTGAATCCGTCGCCTTGGATTGCTGAGAAATGTACGAATACATCGTTTCCGTTTTCTGCAGTAATAAATCCGTAGCCTTTTTCTGAGTTAAACCATTTTACTGTACCTTGTTCCATGTTAAACATCCTCCTAGGATAAAATTGATTTGTAATTACTTGAATGGTGAAATAGGAAGGATGTTGTTTGAAACAAACTTACCAATATTACCGTACAACAACTACAAAAAGAATTATAGCATATTTAAAGCGATAACACTAGATTATCGCTCATTTTTTTTTGCTTTTTTACCTGTCTTTTTAATATCGTAAAACCGCTAACAAACTCTTCTCATCTGGCGCATCCTTTTGTTCTAGAATAAACACTTGTCCGCCCGTTTTTGTGACGTTTGCTGTAAGTTCATTCAGTACTTGACGACGATCATATTCTACATCGGGATCTTCACCAAAACCATCCACAAGGTTCGACGTGGCAATGAACAAATGCGAAATTTTTCCTTCTTTTGCAGCCGGAACAATATCGACCAATTGATCAACAAATTTCTTGTTAGCTAATTCTTGATAAGTGGTTGTTTCTATAGCTGCTAATTGATCCGTCAGTTTTTCAGTTTCCTTCTTCAAATCATTGATTGTTGCTTGAGCAGGAGAGCCGATAATCGCAGCTTTATCTGAATAATATGGATTTTTAGCTACTTTTTTGAATTGTGTTTGATTTTCCGGTAAAGCATAGACATAAATCGGTAATTTTTCGGGGTTGTCTAATGTTTTCAAGAAATTATCCACTGCTTGATAGTAGTTGATCCAGTCGATCTCAACTTCTTCATCTTTCGTGTTGACTCCATGGAAACTTCCTACTTCACCACCACGCGCAGAAACGTTTAAGTTGCCACCAGTCAATTCATCACCCAGAGCAGTCACAACATCGGTTGGTGCTCCTTCAGGTAATTCAACGGCTTTTATTTCTTTGTTATGAACAGTGTATAGTTTCATTGAGTCTTTGTTCAAAGTTAATAGATAGTACGAATAGTTAAATTGTGCATTTTTAATGATCGCTAATAGATAAGGCAAATCACTTACATAATATTGATCGTCCACATCGATAGTTAAGCGATGGACATACGTTTGATCTTTAGTCAAAATTACTGCGACACTTTTCGTTCCGCTGCGCCAAAAATCTCCGTCTGCTAATAATTGATCGATTTTTTCTTGGAATGGTTCAAAGCTTGTTTCAGTGTACTTCTTTTCAAAGCGTTTCTTTGCTTCTTTAGAAAAGTTTTTAAACGTGATTTGATCTTTTTCTACTTCTTGGTGCGCATGATGCGTATTCAACATAAAGGTGATAAACGGACCATTCGCTTCTTCTGAAATCAATTCAGTTGTTAACTTTTTACTGATGTTTGCCATAAAACTAACCTCCTAATAAAATCTTCCATTCTCAGTGTAGCACAGACTCGAAATTCCTAAAAACAAAATGCAACCCTTACATTGTGTAAAATACCAAAAAATTTCATGCAAAATTGCATAAGTTCTTTCTAATACATTTCTTAGTGTTTAACAAAGTCTTATTCATACTTTCATTCAAAGGATGCTTTATTATAATAATATACCAATTATCCCGAATTGGTTTTTTCATACTTACTCCTACCAAGAGTAAATAACAACCTTCATTTCCACCATAGTGACGGCTATGGTGGTTTTTTATTTTGCCCTCTAATAGCTGTACTATTCATAAAGAAACTTAAAAATCACCTTGGATATTTTAAAATTCAATTTGCATTAAACCTATCTGACTCACCGAAGATTTAAAAGCGCTTTTAAATTTGATGTAGTACTTTAAAGAAAATAAATCATTTTTACTACTATATTAATAGAAAGCCTTATTCCTTTTTATCACTTTTTCGAAAGCGAAACCATTTAACATTTGTTAGCAAACAAAATGAATAAAATAAGTTTATAACAATCAGCATATATATTTGATAAAAACTAGACCAATCAAAAGAACTGCTCAAATTTATTGAGCAGTTCTTTTTTTATTGAATCGCTGCTTGACCATGTTCCCGCGTACGAATTCGAATAACTTCTTCGATTGGAGAAATAAAAATTTTTCCTGTACCACATTCATCAGATTGGCAGATATCTAAAATCAAATCAATCACTGCATTGACATCTTCATCCGCTAAAATAAAACTGACGGATACTTTAGGAAGTAACGTTGTGATGACCGCTTGACCGCGCACATAGGTCTTTTGCCCCTTTTGTAAACCACAGCCTAGTACTTGGCTGACGGTCATCCCATTGACATTCCCCGTTTGATCGATCGCAAATTTGATTGCTTCTACTTTTTCTGGTCTAATGATCGCTTCTACTTTTTTCATCTAACTACTCCTCTATGAATCCATTCCCATGAAAGTTGGATAAGCATTTTCATCATGTTCGATTTGATCTAAGCCCAACGCCTCTTCTTGTTGCGAGACACGAATCGGCATAAACAATCGAATCAACGAAATAATCAAATAGCTGGCAACTCCTGCAAATAATAAAGTAAATCCCACACTTTCGATCTGCGCGATAAACAAAGGTGTCCCACCATAGAGTAGTCCAGCTTTTCCACCCACCGATGGGTCCGCAAAAATTCCGGTTGCGATTCCGCCAAAGATTCCGCCAACACCATGACAACCAAATGCATCTAGCGCATCATCAAATCCTAATTTTTGTTTGATAACTGCGATGAAATAATAGCAAAATGGACTGACCAAAGCACCGATCACTATACTGGAACCAATCGAAACAAACCCTGCCCCTGGTGTGATTGCTACTAATCCAACCACGGCCCCTGTGCAGGCGCCAACCACTGTCGGTTTGCCATTCAACACCTTTTCGATCAACATCCAAGAAAGCATCGCACAGGCTGCGGCAGTGTTCGTTGTGATCATTGAATGGATGGCTAATCCATCCGCTGCTAAAGCTGATCCTCCATTAAAACCAAACCAACCGAACCATAAAAGTCCAGTTCCTAAAACAACAAAAGGAACATTATGCGGACGATAATTTCCTAAATGATACTCTCGTCTTCGACCTAAGACGAGAGCCAAAACCAAACCAGAAATTCCCGAACTTATATGAACCACATTTCCACCGGCAAAATCGATCGATCCAATCTTATCTAAGAAACCGCCACCCCAAACCATATGTGCCATAGGGAAGTAAACCACAACTAGCCAAATGGCGATAAATATAAAAATCGCTGAAAAACGCATCCGACCTGCAACAGATCCAGTCAAGATCGCCGTCGTAATCAACGCAAACATCATTTGAAAGAAAGCAAACAGACCTTCTGGAATACCCTCACCTTTTGTCATCGAGACATGGTTAAAAAATATTTTATCTAAATTACCAATAAAATCTCCACCACCACTGAAAGATAACGAATATCCGACAGCTACCCAAATCAAGGAAGCTAAGCCTGTCGTACAAATTACCATCATCATGGTATTCAGAATATTTTTTCTGCGTTCTAAACCGCCATAAAAAAAGGCTAATGCTGGTGTCATTAGAAACACAAATCCTGAACAAATTAATATAAATGCAATATTAGCTGCCATCGAATCACTCCATTCTATTTACGTTAAGTATTCTAACACCATAAATTAAAATTAAAAGTGTTTAATCCTTTTTATTTCATTTAATTCTAATTTTATTACTTTTTGTGTTAGAAAAGTTCACACAAAAAGAGTAGGAGCAAACTCCTACTCTTATAATTGATGGTATTCTTTATAGACATCCTGTTTTTTCAGATTGTGTCGTTTTGCTACGACTTTCATTGCTTCTTTAGAAGACTGTCCTTCTGAAATCAAGAATTCGACTTGCTCTTTTAGCGTTCCTTCAAAGATGATTTCTTCTTCCCCTGGTTCCATTGTTCCAGAGACAAGCAAACAACACTCACCTTTCAAGGAATGATCTGCTAGATATTCTAATACTTCTTCCACACTTCCGCGTAGATATTCTTCATAAAGTTTGGTCAATTCACGACAAATCACCACGTCACGATTGCCACAAACTTCTAAAATATTTTTTAGTGTCTCTTTGACTCGATGCGGAGATTCATAAAAAATAAGCGTCGCTGTTTGTTTTTTTAATTCTTCTAGTTCTTTCTTTTGGGAACTTTTTTTCCGTTGTAAAAAACCATAGAAATAAAATGGTTGCGGCAAAAGTCCGGAAGCAATCAATGCGGTCATCCCAGCAGTTGCTCCAGGAAGTGCCACGACTGGGATATCTTCCTTGATACAAGCTACCACCAATTCATGTCCCGGATCACTAATAGATGGCATTCCGGCATCACTCACTTGTGCGATTGATTTACCTGCTTTTAAAAAAGCAATCAATTCTGGAACCCGCTCATTATAATTATGTTCATGCAGACTTTTTTGCGGTACTTTTACTTCAAAGTGATTCAATAACTTTTGAGTATTCCGCGTATCTTCGCTAGCGATCAAATCAACTGTTTGCAATGTTTTAACACCACGAAAGGTCATGTCTTCCAAGTTACCGATTGGTGTAGGAACTAAATACAGTGTCCCCTGTTCTTGCGCAAAACTTTTTTGGATTCTCACAAATATTCTCCTTACTCTTTCAGTCTGCTCATTCTTTTTTCTCCGAAACAAAAGAAAATGGGCGTGACAAAAGCAACGTCATGCCCACTTTCAATAATGACCAATTAGGTCCTTTTTTTCTATTTATGTTTACTCTCGCGATAGATGACATCTAAACAAAATGCACATGGTTCATCTTGTTCTCGCCTTGATCCATAAAGTAAATTGCAGACATGAAACCCATCTTCATAGATTTTCTCTAAATTCAAGCGTGATTCAGATAGTTCTTGACGTTCATCTTGAACGGGCGATTTCTTTTCATCAATTTCACGAATACGCTCACGCAATCGCTCATTTTCCATTTCTAACGTTGTGTTTTTTTCTACGATTTCTAACAACGTTTCCTTCATAGAAGCGAGATCGTCAAGATTTTTATGCATATCTTGCTCTAATCGATTCAAGCCATCGTAAAGTGATCGTCGATCCATCATGATACCCCACCTGCTTCAACTAATTCTTGGAAATCAAAATCGACCGTTGCATCGCGGCCGAACAAACGAACTTTTACAACTTTACTTAATAGGTTCAAACCAACGACTTTCCCGCGGCCTTCCGGGGTATCGATTTCTTTGCCGTAATCCGGCATCGCCTTTTTAGCCGCTGCATATTCACCATTTTCATATTTTAAACAGCACATCAAACGACCGCACAAGCCAGATATTTTCGTTGGGTTCAAAGATAGGCCTTGGTCTTTCGCCATTTTGATTGAAACAGGAATAAAGTCCCCTAAAAAGGTTGAACAACACAATGGGCGACCACAAGGTCCAAGTCCCCCTAGGATCTTTGCTTCATCCCGCACGCCGATTTGGCGTAATTCGATCCGTGTCCGGAATATACTTGCTAAGTCTTTGACTAATTCTCGAAAATCGATCCGACCATCTGCAGTAAAGAAGAAAATCATCTTACTGCGATCGAACGTATACTCAACTTGGATCAATTTCATATCCAACTCATGCGTACGAATTTTTTCTTTCGCTATTTTAAAAGCCGCTTCGGCATCCGCTTCATTTTTGGCTAATTTTTTTAATTCTTTATCCGATGCTTTATGTAAAATCATTTTCAAATCATCTGACAAATCTTTTTTTGCTATTTCTATTTTTGGAATTGCCACTGTCGCGATCTGGTGCGCTTGTTGTGACTCAACCAAGACTTTATCATTATAAAAATATTCATCTTTCCCCGGAGCATAATAATAAACATGTCCCGCGTCGCGAAAACGAACACCTACAACTTCAACCATGACTGTCCCTACTCTCTTAAATAACGTGTTTAAAACACGATCCGTAGCGTTATCTGTTCTGCAATATTTTGAAATGAAACATTCGCTTCTAATTTCTGACTGGCCAATAAAACTTCCTCTAACAGATAATTGTATTTATCTAATGCTGCTGGATTCTGCTTGATCATTTGATTTCGTTTTTCTTTGACATAGTACGCCAACATCTCAAATGCAAGTTGTTGTTGCTGCTTGTCTTTGAAAGTTTTAACCAATTTTTTTTGAACATAGATAAACGCTTGTGAATCATTTTTCGCAAGGTAATTAAACCATTGAATAACAGCATCTCTAGCTTCATTAAACCATTCATCTTTTGAGATTTCAACAGCTTTTCCATAACTATTTGTTAAATTAGCTAAGAGGCTCGCCGTTTTAGCCGGAATTTCTTCTGCTTCCAAACGGGCCTGTAGCTGTTGTGTCGATAATCCTTGAAAATGGATAATCTGACAACGGGAACGAATCGTTGGTAAAATTTTGCCTAATGACTGTGTTTCTAGGATAATCATGAAGTTTGCAGGGGGTTCTTCCAAAAATTTCAATAAACTATTTGCTGAATTAGTATTCATTTTTTCTGCTTGATGAATAATGACTACTTTCTTGGCCGATTCAAAGCCACTCTTCGTCAATTCAATTTGTAACGCCCGAATTTGATCGACTTTGATCGACTGGCCATCTGGCTCGATCTCGACCACATCAGGATGTTCTTTGCTGGTGATCCGCAGACAATTATTACATTTTTCACACGGCATATTGTCTTGCAGATTCAGACAAAACAGATGTTTCGTGAACCATAGCGCAAGCGCTGCTTTTCCTGTTCCTTGATCGCCTTCAAAAAGATAAGCATGGGCCAAACGCCCATGCTCAAAACTATTTTGTAGTTGACGAAAAACAATCGGCTGAATGGTTTCTAGTTTTTCTATCTCTGCCATATTAATACTGATGGAAACCTTCGACTGGAAGAACAAAAACCGTTGCTCCACCAACTTCGACTTCAACTGGATAGGGGATTTGGCCATCTAATGAGATATCTAGCGTTACAGGTGTTGTCACATATTGAGTACGCGCTTGACAAGTTTCTTTGATTAAAGCTAGTGCGTCTTCTACTCGTTCATCTTCGATCCCGATGATAAAAGTGCTATTTCCAGCTTTTAAGAAGCCACCTGTAGAAGAAAGTTTTGTTGCTCGAATATTGGCATCGATAAATTCATTTGCTAAACGATTTGAATCTTTGTCTTGAACGATTGCTAAAATAAGTTTCATAATCTACACCTCTCGTGATTGAAAATAGTCTGGATAACGCGTTACTAATTCATAAAAACATTCTTTTACGACCTCGTCTAAGCGTTTCCGAGCATCAATTTTTATGATCCGATCTGGGTTTGCTTCTGCTATTTTTAAGTATGCATGTCGGACCCTCTGATGAAATTGTAACCCTTCCGAGTCCAAACGGTCAATTTGATTGGTCCGATTCTTCATAATTCGTTGCAATCCAGTATCTGAATCAATATCTAAATACAAGGTAATGTTGGGTGTCGTTCCTTCAGTCGCAAACTTATTGATCGCTGCTACTTCATCCATACCAATCCCTCTAGCAGCACCTTGATACGCCAATGAACTGTCTACAAAGCGGTCACACAAAACAATTTCATCGGCCTCAAGTGCTGGCCAAACTTTTTCCACTAAGTGTTGACGACGAGCAGCTGCATAAAGCAATGCCTCTGTTCGTTCATCCATGCGATCATTGATTGGGTCAAGAATCACGTGGCGAATTTTTTCAGCGATTGGGATTCCTCCAGGCTCTCTTGTTTTGACGATCGTCCTTTTCGCTGTTAACTGTAATCTTGGATAAAGTTCATTCAGCACACTCGTTTTACCTGCGCCATCTGGACCTTCAATCGTAATAAATAATCCGTTCACTTGCTTGTCCTCCAACTATTTAATCTTGTCTATGTTTCAAAAAAACACCGCGAAAAATTATAGTTCACGGCGTCCTTCTACAGCTTTCAATAAAGTAATTTCATCCGCATACTCGATGTCGCTACCCACGGATAATCCATGTGCTAAACGCGTCACTTTGATACCGGCTGGTTTGATCAAACGAGAAAGATACATTGCCGTTGCTTCGCCTTCTGTCGTGGCATTCGTCGCAATGATCACCTCTTTGACTTCATCATCATGAAGTCGCTTAATCAATGGTGCGATATTGATGTCTTCTGGTCCAGTTCCTTCCATCGGAGACAATACTCCGTGAAGAACATGATAGAGTCCATGATATTCACGAACTTTTTCCATTGACATCACATCTTTAGGTTCTTCTACTACTAAAATCGTGCTACGATCCCTTGTTGTATCAGAACAAATTTCGCAAGGATCTTCTTCTGTGATGTTTCCGCAAATACTACAAAAGCGTAAATCGCGCTTGACACTGATCAATGAACGAGCAAACTCATTGACAGACTCGTCTTTCATATCGATCGTGAAAAAAGCCAAACGAGTTGCGGTCTTTTGACCAATTCCCGGCAACTTCATATAACTCTCAATTAGTTTTGCAATTGGTTCTGGATATTGCATCTCGTTCTTCCTTTCTGATTAACGTCGCTTACATTCCAGGAAGGCCTTTTGTGTATTTACCCATGGTTTGTTCGGTTTCTTTTGTGATTTTAGTGATCGCATCATTAACCGCTAAAACGATCATATCTTGTAACATTTCTGGATCTTCTGGATCGATCAATTCAGGGTTGATTGCCATTGCTTTCATGTTTTTATCACCAGTAAAGGTAACTGTTACAAGATCGTTCGTCGAACTACCCGTAAATTTTTTGGCATTCAACTCATCTTGTGCTTTCACCATTTCTTTTTGCATTTTTTGCATTTGTTTCATCATACCTTGCATGTTTCCCATTCCGCGCATCATATTATTTATTCGCTCCTTTTAATCTTCTTTGATTGTCACTAAATCGCCAAACAAACTTTTTGCTTGTTCCACGGCTTCGTTGGTTTCTGTAGGCAACAGATCTACTTGTCCAGCTTCTGAATCATTTTCTTCTATTAAATCTGGACGTTCCTGGTTTTGACTGAGAAAAGCTTGCCGTAAACGTGGCCACGTTTCTCTGGTAATAAAGACAAATTCAGGGACATAATCTTTGACCATCATACTTAAACTATTTTGCATATTCAAGCGCAGCTCATCATTTGTGTCCGCTCGTTGACAAACGATCTCATAGTCAAAGGCAACTAGCAATAGATTCGGTCCTGCTGCTACTGGTTCGCTGGCTTTTAACATCGCTCGTTGGGTCACTGGTAAAGCCATCAATAGATCTTCCCAAACATTCTTCACATTTATCAAATGCTCTTTAGTTGCTTCACCTAGCACCTGATATACACGTTCAGTCGGTACACGATAGGTACTGGTATTTTTTTTCGGAACCACTTTTCGTTCTTCTTTTTCACCAGTAGGCTGTGTTTTTAGTTGTTTCATCTCATTTTGTAATTGTTGAACTTGTTTTTTTAGCATTAGTAGTTCGGCTGAATCAGCTGGATTCACTGCAACAGGTTCAATCATCTCTGATTCTACAGCCCCAACAGTTGGTGCAAGTGGTGTTTGCGGAGTTGCCAATTTTACGGTCGCTACTTCTAGATAAACATTGGCATGGTTTGTAAAACGAATCTCATTTTGTGTCTCACTCAAAATTTTGATCATTACGTACAAACGTTCTGAAGCTGTGGCTTGGGCCAATTGCTTAAAATTATCTGTTAGGTAAGAAGCCCGATTCTCTAATAATTTTGGCGCTTGCTGATACATTAATAAATCACGACAATATAATAATAAATCTTCGGTCAAACGACGTGCTTCTTTCCCCTCCGCTAAGATATTTTCTAAAACTTCTAACGCCCCGCTAACATCTTGTTGCAAACAGGCTCCAATGAAGCTATCCATCATTTCTGTCGTCAAACTTCCAGTAACTGCTAAGGCATCTTCTAAGGTAATTGTTTCATTACTAAAAGAAATTGCTTGGTCCAAAATACTCAAAGCATCTCGCATCCCACCTTCTGCTGCGCGAGCAATCACAGATAATGCTTGCTCTTCATAAGGCTGATCGCTTGTTTCTAAAATATATTTCATCCGACCGATAATCGCTTGGACGTTGATTCGTTTGAAATCAAAGCGCTGGGTCCGAGAGATGATCGTGGCTGGAATTTTATGCGGTTCCGTCGTCGCTAAGACAAAGATCACATGCTCTTTTGGTTCCTCCAATGTTTTTAGCAACGCGTTAAAAGCACCAGTCGAAAGCATGTGAACTTCATCGATGATATACACTTTGTATTTAGCTGTTGTCGGAGCGTAGTTCGCCCGATCACGGATAAAACGAATTTCTTCGACTCCGTTATTACTAGCTGCATCGATTTCAATAACGTCTTCTTGGCGGCCATCAGTGATTGAGCGACACATTTCGCATTCATTACATGGCTCGCCATCAACACTGTTTGGGCAATTGATCGCTTTGGCAAAGATTTTTGCCGCACTTGTCTTCCCAGTTCCGCGAGGACCAGTAAACAAATAAGCATGGGAAGTTTTCTGTTGTTGAATCGCATTCTTCAGCGTTTTTGTGATTGCTTCTTGTCCAACTAAGTCATCAAAACGTTGAGAACGCCAAACGCGGTAAAGTGCTTGATAAGCCATAATTTTCCTCTTCTCTTTCAAAATCACTGCTTTTTATTATACGTGATTTTACCGAAAAAAACTATATAAACCGTCTGTTCGATTGAATTGTTTAATCAGTTTTAATTTGTGCGGTTGCATCTTTTCGGTTTCGAAAATAGCCTATGGTATAATGAAAAAAACGTTTTTATGGAGGGATATTCATGGGACTATTCAAAGCAGCAACTAGTAGTGTAGGTGGCGGACTAGCCGATCAATGGCTTGAAGTCATCGAACCTGCCGATATGGGTCAAACGACCGTCATGACAAAAGGGACCGCTGTACGCAAAGATGATAAACGTGGAAGTAATAAAAAAGGCACTGCCGACGTGATTACCGACGGTTCTGTTATTCACGTTTATCCGAATATGATGATGCTTTTAGTAGATGGTGGGAAAATCATCGATTACACCGCTGAAGAAGGCTATTATACTGTTCAAAACAATTCAGCCCCGTCGATGTTCAATGGTTCGTTGAAAGATGCAGTCGCAGAGACATTTAGCCGCTTCAAATTCGGCGGTGTGACTCCACAAAAACAACAAGTCTTTTACATCAATCTCCAAGAAATTAAAGGCATCAAATTTGGGACAAGTACTCCATTGAATTATTTCGATAATTTTTATAATGCCGAATTGTTTTTACGCGCTCATGGGACATATTCGATCAAAGTGACCGATCCAATTTTATTTTATGCCAATGCGATTCCTCGCAACCTGGATCAAGTCGATATCAACGATATCAATGAGCAATACTTACAAGAATTTTTAACCGGCTTACAAGCATCGATCAATCAAATGTCCGCTGACGGCCAACGTATTTCTTACGTCCCGTCAAAAAGTTTAGAGTTAAGTAAATATTTAGCGACAGCTTTGGATGATAGTTGGAAGGAATTACGTGGCATAGAGATCGTTTCCGTGGCCGTAGCAAGCATTTCTTACACCGATGATTCGACCAAATTAATCAACATGCGAAATGAAGGCGCCATGCTCGGTGATCCCAGCGTCCGTGAAGGCTATGTTCAAGGATCCGTCGCTCGCGGGATGGAAGCTGCTGGAAAAAATGATGCCGGTGCTAGCACTGGATTCTTCGGAATGGGCATGGGCATGAATGCCGGTGGTGATTTTTTAAACCAAGCTTCTCAAAGCAATAATCAACAGATGCAACAACATCAACAAGCCCAAACTCAAGCAGCAAGTGAACAATGGGCTTGTCCAAAATGCGGCACTGAAAATACAGGAAAATTCTGCAGTAATTGCGGTGAACCAAAACCAGCACCTGCTGCAGCGGCAAAAATTCAAATGAAATGTAGTGAATGCGGTGAAATCGTCGATTTAAGTAGTGGCGTACCAAAATTTTGTCCGCATTGTGGCAAACCATTTCAAGGCGTGTCATTAGATTAAAAAATAAGCTGAATTGAGGTGGTCTGCAAATGGCGGATGTTATAACACATCATTGTCCCAACTGCGGCGGACCGTTAACGTTCAATCCGAGTGATCAAAAATTTCATTGTGACTATTGTTTGAGTATTTTCACCGTAGAAGATATCGAAACATTTGAAGCGAAAGCAACGACTGCCGCTGTAGAAAATAGCGCGGCAGAGGCTTCATCAATCGAAAAAACTGATGGCAGTGAAATGGATTTATTTCTCTGCCCCAGTTGTGGTGCTCAAATCGTCACCGATCACACGACTGCCGCAACTTATTGTTACTTCTGTCATAACCCAGTAGTCTTATCTGGGCGCTTAACGGGAGAATTTTTACCCAATAAAGTATTACCTTTTAAAATCGACCGCGAAAAAGCAATCGCAGATTTTTTAACTTGGACTAAGAAAAAACGTTTCGTTCCAAAAGATTTTTTCAACCAAGAACAAATCGAAAAAATGACTGGTGTTTATTTTCCTTATTGGGTGATCGATGCTGAAACCAATGGGAATTTAACTGGTAGCGGGACATCATTAAGGGTTTGGGTGATTGGTGATATCGAATATACCGAGACTAAAGTCTATCAAGTTTTCCGCAAAGGAACGGCTAAAATCAAGCAGTTAACCAAAAACGCATTGACTAAAAATCTGCAACAAAAAATGGTCGAAGGTGTTCAACCTTTCCCAATTGACCAAGCCGTTGATTTTCATACTGAATATCTTTCAGGTTTCCAAGCAGAAAAACGGGATATTGAAATCATTGAATTAGCCGATCAGATCCAGCATGAATTAGGTGCATATACTGAAGACTTATTGCGGGATACGGTATCTGGCTATACAACGTTCACCGCTAAAAACAAATCCGTTGCGGTGGAAAAACAAGATAATCATTATATGCTATTACCTGTTTGGCTTGTTACCTATCAAGCCGCGGATAAAAAGACCTATTATTATGCTATGAATGGGCAAACTGGCAAGGTCAGCGGGGTGTTGCCTATCAGCAATAAACGTTTAGGCTTATTCTCTGCAGGTATCTTTGCTGGTATTTTAGCCATAGCGATGATCGTGGGGTATTTCCTATGAAAAAACTCTTTTTATTGTTCAGCTTTTTAATCTTATTGATTCCTTTGAAAGTTCATGCAGCTTCTGATAGCGTTGATGACCAAGCAAATCTATTAACACAACAGCAACGCACAGAATTAGCAAAGCAAGCCGATACTCTCAATCAAAAAATCAAAGGCCAAGTTTTTATCCTAACGACGAATACTAATAGTGAAGAGCCTCGCACCTTTGCAAACCAACAGTTAAAAGCGCGTGTCGGAGAAGATAATAACGGTGCTCTTTTACTGATCGATATGAATCAACGACAAATTTATGTAGCTACATCTGGTAATATGATCGATTACTTAACCGACAAGCGTGTCGATGCAATTTTAGATACTGTGACCACGGCGATGAAAAACGAAGATTACTTTCAAGCCGGAGCAGATTACCTTTCGACAACCAAAGAATTTGTTGATGCTGGCGTCCCAAAAGGTTCCTATCGAATCGATGAAAAGACTGGCAAGATCACTTATTATAAATCGATCACACCGATCGAATTTGCAATTGGTTTTGTTATTGCCGCAGCCGCAGCGATCGCATTCTTTGTTTCTGTCCGTTTGCGCTATCAAATGAAAAAAGGTACGTATCGTTATCCCTATCGCCAAAATGCAAAACTTGACTTAACAGAACGACAAGACCAATTAGTCAATTCATTTGTTACCACTCGGAGAATCCCACGACCAGCTAACAATAACGGCGGTGGTGGTGGCGGTGGAAGTACCACTAATTCTAGCGGTGGTGGAACTTTTGGTGGCGGTGGACGCGGATTTTAATTACTAAAAAGAAAAGTTTTTACTGATCCCAGCGGATTTCCGAAACACTCGGAATCCACTGGGATTTGCTTGTATTCCTCCTTTTATTTTGCTAAACTTTTTTAGGTAATAAACTAAAGGAGCTTACCAATGTATAAAAAGAAAAGATTTCCCCTTGTTTTGGTTACCTTGATCCTCTTTTTCCAAAGTTTCATTGGAATCACTGCACGAGCTGATGATGATTTTTCTGTCAACGCCGGTGCTGGTTATGCCATTGATGCGGATTCGGGAAAAGTTTTCTTTAATCAAGATGGCGATACCCCAAAAGGGATTGCTTCTATCACGAAGACTGTCACTGCTTACTTGGTTTTAAACGCCATCAAGCAAAAGAAAATTACTTGGGATCAAGAAGTACCAATTTCAGAATATGCTGAATCATTGAGTACGGTTCCCGACTTATCCAACGTTACTTTAGTCAGTGGCCAAAAATATACGGTCAAAGATATTTTTGAAGCTATGATCGTTCAATCAGCAAATGCTTGTGCAGTTGCACTAGCTGAACTTGTGGCCGGTAGCGAGCATACTTTTGTTGATCAAATGCGTGAACAATTAAAAAAATGGGACATCACCGATGCAACAATCATCAATTCATCAGGATTGAGTAATGTTTATTTAGGCGATCATCGCTATCCAAATACTCAAGAAAACGATGAAAATATGATGTCAGCCAAAGATGTCGCAATCATTGCACAACATTTGATCAAAGATTTTCCAGAAATTTTAGAAACATCAAAAATCCAAGAAAAAACGTTTGCGCCAAACACGACTCATCCCAGTGAGATGAAAAATTGGAATGTTATGCTTTTCGAAGGTGACAATTATAAAGAAGGCGTAGATGGTTTAAAAACTGGAACAACTGATCTAGCCGGTGCCTGCTTTGTCGGGACGATTGAAAAAGATGGTCGTCGTGTGATTACGGTTATTTTAAATGCTTTGAATGAAGCCAATGATACCAATGCTCGCTTTACTGAAACTAGTAAATTGATGGATTACTGCTTGGATAATTGGCATCAGCAAGAAGTGACTACTGCAGGACAAATACCGACTGATAAGAAGTCTTTAGCCGTTATTGAAGGCAAACAAGATCGTGTAGCTTTAGCGATGGAAAAACCAGTAACACTTTGGGTACGTAGTGATATGGATCCCACAAATTTAACAATCAAATCAACTGTGGATAATTCATTGTTAGATGATAAAAAAATTACTGCTCCTGTCCATAAGGATGAAAAAGTGGGCACTGTTAGTGTTCAACTTGCTCAAGATACTCTAGGCTATGTTCGTAAAAACGAAGGAGCCACAACAAATTTAATTACTAAAGCAGCCGTTGAAAAAGCCAATGTCTTTGAAATTCTTTGGCAAAAAATCACCAATGCCTTTGCATAAATAAAAAACTTTCGACTTTGTTAGAGTCGAAAGTTTTTTTATGTTTTGAATGGAAAATACAATTCGACCTCTCCTGGCGTAAATTCAGGTAAGTAATGTTCCTGGATCGCACCATTAAGTTCTAGCTTCTCTAAAGGAAAGATCTCTCCCAACATCAAGTTAGTGGCTGCTTCGATCTTATCCCCATTAGCTTTGACTGTTAAGTAACTTTTTGCTGGAAGTTCCCAACGTGTCCACCCTTCTGGTACAAAAATTTCTTTCGCTACTTGCACGCTTGCTAGATAACGTCCTTCATGTTCCCAGGGCTCTAGCCACTGTGTGCCATCACTCATCAACCCCCAAAGATGTAAAGGTACTTTTTCTGGGTTTGCTAGCGTTGCTGCTAATTCTTCGAAATGATCATTGACTTGATCCCATAATAATGGGACCCAAGAAGCCCCCTCTTCTGCTAAACCTCGTCCTTCTTTTCCAATTACATAAATCGTGGGCAAATCGACTCGATTAATCCCTTTAATCTTCACTGTCATTCCTCCCCATCTAAAATAAAAAGCTCATTTCCTAAATTCATTTTACCGAGCTTTCTGATAAAAACCAATAAATCATTCTTCACTGCGATTTTACTCGTTTCTTTGATATACTGTCTACTGTAACAAATGATTTTTTCCTACTGATTGGTAACTATTTGATAGTCGGTCGAATTAGAAAAAATTTTTATATTTTATAGCTTAGAAAGGCGTGATGGTATGGACTTCCAGCGAGACTTCCTAGCATTAGGAATCTACTTGCTTGTTCTATTCGTTTTACTGAATCGTTTCAAACATAAACGCTTCAATCTCTTTTTACGTTGGTCAGGAATTTTTTTGCTCTTATATTTTTTATTCCTTGAAATTCAAAGGAAAACTTTTTTTATTTTGATTCCTGTATTTTTCTTTTTATTATTTTGCTATTTTTATTTCAAAGAAAAGTGTCGGTTAAGAAATGGATGGCTACTCAATCTATTTTTGATCAGCTTTATGATCTACGTCGGATTGATTAGTTTTACAGCCCAATCAATTATTGGAATGGGTATCTCAGCTGTATTACTCATTTTATTTCTGATTGCAGTCGCTTTTGGTGTCTATGCTGCCGTGATTTTTTTAATCGGCAATAGCTTTATCGTCCTTAGAAGAGAATCTCGACGCTTGCCAAATTTATTGACCTTGATTTTAGGATTAGCAATTTTAGCTTTAATTCTTTTACAGACAATCGGTGCCAAATTTTTACCTAGTTGGTCATTGGTCTTGCTTGCGATTCCAACAACGATTGCGCTTTATTTCTTCGTTGTTTTCTGGAATTTCTTATCGATCTCCGTTTTGTATCAATTCAATCAACCAAAATATGAGCAAGACTTTATCGTTGTTTTGGGGGCCGGTTTAATCAATGGTGAAACAGTTACACCGTTATTAGCCAAACGGATCGATCGTGCGCTCCAGTTTTATCATAAACAAAGTGCAGCGACCTTATCGCCACCACGACTCGTAATGTCTGGTGGACAAGGGCCCGATGAAAAAGTACCCGAAGCACAAGCGATGCGTGAATATGCGCTAGCACAAGGAATTCCTGAGGATGAGATCCTCATGGAAGCTCAGTCGACCAATACATTAGAAAATATGCGCTTTAGTAAAGAAGTCATGGAGCGCGAAAAACCTTCCGGTTATCAAGCGATTTTTTCTTCTAACAATTATCATATTTTTAGAGCTGGTATGTATGCTGAAGAAGTTGGATTAAACATTGATGGTATCGGAGCTAAAACTGCAAAATATTATTTACCAAATGCTTTCTTGCGTGAGTTCATCGCGATTGCTTTAATGCATAAAAAAGCACATTTGATCGTGTGTAGTTTGATCACGATTGGTTACATCGCTTTAGCAGCGATCAATTATTTTTTTGGTGGTTAACAAAAAAAGCTGGAACAAAAGTATTTTCTACTTTTGTTCCAGCTTTTTTCTATTCTGCTCGTAAAGCGATCGCTGCATCTTTTTTGGCAGCCATTTTGGCAGGAATATGTCCGCCAATCATCGTTAAAACAGTTGAAACGATAATCAAAATGAGGCCGTGAACTGGATTAAGTTGGGCAACATCTTTAAGGTCAGTCATATTGTATAAAATCGCATTGATTGGGAAAGTAGCTAGGTAAGCGATCAAAACACCTAATGTTCCTGACGCTACGCCTAAAATACATGTTTCCGCATCAAATACACGAGTGATATCTTTTTTACGTGCTCCTAAAGCTTTTAATACCCCAATTTCTTTGGTCCGTTCAATCACAGATGTATAGGTAATGATCCCGATCATGATCATACTTGTTACTAATGAGATACCGGCAAAGGCTACTAAGACATAGGTGATAGCATCCATCAAACCACCAGTTAATTCAGTCATCGTACCAGCTAAGTCAGTATAGATAATTTTATCAGCTTTCTTTTTACCTTTATTGTATTTATCTAAATACGTTAAGATTTTTTCTTTATCTTTGTAGTTGTTTGGATAGATCATGATGCTGCTCGGTAAGCTATCACCGCCTAAGTAAGCCATCGTGCTTTCTTTTGTCGTCGCATCTAGTTTTTCATTTGTCATAACGTTCGTATCGGTAGCTTTTTGTGCATTGACGATTTCAGAATTTTGATTGTCCTTCACAATTTTAGAGGTTAATTCATTGCTATAGGCAATTCCTGGTGCCAAAAGATCCATCGTTGACGATTGTTTTACACGTAAGATCCCTGAGATTTTCAATGTATCATTGTTCGCATTGTCATACATCGCTTGGTAATCTGTGTTGGGGATAAAATTCCCAGTTGGTAGTTTTGAATAATATTCATTATTATTGACCAACTTAAATTCGGTACCAACGATTTTATCAAAATCAATTTTTGTGCCATCTTTGACATCAAAGCCTAAATTTTTCAATGAGTTGATATTAGTACTATTATTAGCATCTACGATCAAAACAACATCCGTTGCCGCTGTTGGATAAGCGCCTGATAATAACTTGTAGTTATCTTTTAGGAAATTGCCTGAATCTTTATCTAGTTGTGTCGGGAAGGAAGAAACACCCATCCCAGTCATGCTAGACATCGCACTCATCATTGAGGGACTACTATCAGATGCCGTATTTGATAGTTGGACTGGTTTTACGTCTCCATCGACATCACGCAATAAATTCATCCCCACTACACGGGTATAACCAATATTATTACTTAATTTTGGATCGATGTTGTTGATGTAATCAACATAGTCTTGATTGATATTATTCGTGTGTTGCGCCCGGTCTTCATCACTGATCTTAGCGACGATATTATTCTCATTACCTTTGTCAGAACCGCTGGATGTATCTGATCCTAATGCTTGATCACGATTCGCGGTTTGATCCGTTGTCGTTTTTGAAATAGTGATTGGATATTTCGACATTGTTTCTGCTTGTGTGCTATCGATTTGTTTTTGGAATCCGCTAGAAAGTGATAGCACGATTCCGATACTGATGATCCCGATACTTGAAGCAAAAGCGGTCAATAAGGTCCGCCCCTTTTTAGTCCGCAAATTATTGAAGGAAAGTTTCAACGCCGTCATGAATTTCATCTTCGTACGTTTTAATTGGAATTGTTCCCCTTTTTTCCCTTCAATATGTGGATGAGAATCATCCATGATCCGGCCATCAGAAAATTCAATGATACGATCTGCATATTGTTTAGCCAATTCAGGATTGTGCGTGACCATGATTACTAATTTTTCTTTTGATAATTCTTGGATCAAATTCATAATCTGGACACTGGTCTCTGTATCCAAAGCCCCCGTCGGTTCATCACAAAGTAAAATATCTGGATCGTTTGCTAATGCACGTGCGATCGCGACCCGTTGCATCTGACCTCCTGAAAGTTGGTTGGGCTTTTTATGCATATGATCTGCCAATCCAACACGACGCAAGGCATCTTCTGCTTTTTGTTTCTTTTCTTCTTTAGAAACACCACTTAGGGTCATTCCTAATTCCACGTTATCAATGATGCCTAAATGACTAATTAAGTTGTAACTTTGGAAAACAAAGCCGATCGAATTATTACGATAGGCGTCCCAATCAGCATCTTTAAATGTTTTGGTCGATTTTCCATCGATGATCATATCGCCGGAATCATAATTGTCCAACCCACCGATTACGTTTAGCATCGTTGTTTTCCCAGAACCACTGGCTCCTAAAATTGCCACAAATTCTTGACGTCGGAATGAAACCGATACGCCGTCTAGTGCTTTAGTGGTCGTGTCACCAACATGGTAATATTTTTTTATATCTTTTAACTCTAACATCGTGTCACCCTTTTCCTTAAGTTTACTTTGTAAAGATAGCATGCCATTATTAACTCAAAATGAACAAAAATTCATACTAGGTTCACAGTAATCTGTTATTATTATCTGGCAAAAAGGAGGACATGGCAAATGAATCGAATACTTATCGTAGAAGATGATGAAAACTTATCATTACTTTATCAATCAGCGTTAAAAAATCAGCGCTTTGAAGTTTTTCGAGCTGAAAACGGACTTGAAGCCTTAACGATTTTAGATCAGCAATACATTGACCTAATCATTAGTGATATCATGATGCCGGATATGGATGGCTATGAGTTAGCCCAAAGTCTCCGTGAAGCAAATTATGAATTGCCAATTTTATTCATTACCGCTAAAGATTCTTTTGAGGATAAAAAGCGTGGATTTATGCTAGGTATCGATGATTACATGGTTAAACCAATCGATGTCAATGAAATGATTTTACGTGTTGAAGCGTTATTGCGACGAGCACAAATCGTCCACACGAAAGAATTGATTATTGGAAAGACCCAATTAAATCAAGAAACCTATCAAGTTAAACAAGCCAACCAAGAAATGACTTTGCCCCAAAAAGAATTTTTATTGCTGTATAAATTACTGGCTTATCCCAACAAAATTTTTACTCGTCAGCAATTGATGGATGAGATTTGGGGCCTAGACTCTGATACGGATGAACGAACGATCGACGTCCATATCAAACGACTACGGACACGCTTAGAAAGTAATCCCGATTTTTCAATTGAGACAATTCGCGGTTTAGGCTATAAGGCGGTCATCCGTTCATGAGAAAAAAATTTTTTTCCCAGTTATGGATGTATTTTGTTGGCATCACCTTCTTGATGATGGTCGTCGTACTCGGTGTATTTATCGGACTACTTTTTTTAGTCACCAATTTTGAATTACTCTCTCCCGAACGCGAAGGCCATCTTTTCCCACTGTACTTTATCCTTTTTTTAAGCCTCGTCATCGGAGCGACTTTAGCGTTCTTTGTTGGAAAACGAATCCTTCAACCAATCGGTGATCTACGGCAAGCAATGAGTAACGTAGCAAAGGGGGATTTTACGATCCAATTGCAAGAAAACCAATCATTGGAAGACGTTGAAGAATTATATCATGCCTTTAATGTAATGGTAGAAGAATTGAATAGTATCGAAACTTTACGAAATGATTTTGTTTCTACAATTTCTCATGAGTTCAAGACTCCGATCGCAACAATCAAAGGCTACGTTCAATTACTGCAAAATGAACAACTGACAGCAGAAGAACGACAAGTTTATTTAGAACGGATGTTGGATGGTACCCACCAGTTAACTTATTTAACAGACAATATTTTAAAATTAAGCAAACTTGAAAACCAAGGCAGAGGATTGGATTTTCAAGCCTTCCGTCTAGATGAACAGATCCGCGAAGTGATCCTTTTTTTACAACCTAAATGGGAGCAACGCCATTTAATCCTAGATCTAGATTTACCACGAACCATTTACAATGGAAATGAAGAATTTCTCTATCAAGTCTGGTTGAATTTGATGGACAATGCGATCAAATATAGCCATGAGGATGGAAATATTCATATCCATCTCACGCAAAAAGAACAAGGCGTAGTAGTAACGATTAGTGATGAAGGCATCGGTATGTCTGAAGAAGTCACCAATCGGATTTTTGATAAGTTTTATCAAAGCGATACCAGCCGTAAACAAAAAGGTAATGGGTTAGGATTAGCTCTAGCAAAACAGATCATCGAGCTACACCAAGGAACGATCGAAGTCAATAGTTCGCCGGATAAAGGCAGTCAATTTAAATTGTTTTTACCAAATATCCCAAAAAATTCATAATTTTTTTGTCATTTTGGCTGATTAATTCATAATAAGTTAATATTTATACTGTAAGCTATGAGTAACTTAAAGAAAGGGTGACTCATATGATGGAGAAACAAAAAGTAACGAAATCCGTATATTTTGTCGAAGAAACCCAGAATATCGAAGGCGCATACGTTGAAGTAAATACACTTTTTGTTGCAGACAATCAAGAGCAAGCGACCGAAGTCTATGAAAAGCTCGTTAAGGAAAAAAGTAAAAAATCCTTTGGGCTTTTATTGAATGAATATACAATTAATGCGGAGGGCGGCTTTTTCCGTAACTTACTTGAATCATGGAAACATTTGCCCGCTGAATTTTATCGAAAAATGCAAGTTTTGACCTACCGTCCGATTGCGGAATATCAAAACTAATTTAGAACGAAATTTTTTTCGTCAAAAAAAGCGAGGCACTCAGCTAGAGTACTTCGCTTTTTTTAAATCATCGATAATAAAAAGACTGCGGCTAAACCAGTAATGACAGAAATCGCCATTGAACGAGTTTTGTACGCAACGCCTGCAACTAAAAACATCGCAATGATCCGTACATTACCAACGATGTCTAATTGATTGTTGCTGATAAAAACATCTTTGAAAACCAATGCCGCAAATAATGAGATCGGCACATATTTCATCCAATCGCTAAACCATTGTGGTACTTGGCGTTGGGAGAAATAGAGCATCGGAAACAATCGCGGTAAATAGGACGCTCCGAACAAACAAAGAATCAGTAACAGCAAAGAAGAATCATTCATGATGAACCTCCCCACCAGTCAGATCGTAATGATCCGGCCCGTCATTATCGGTATCGACAGTTTTTCGGCTGCGTTCAACTAGATAACCAGCAAAAGAAGCAAGTAATGTTGCCAAGATCAACCCAAAGGTATTTTTAAATAGCAACATAAAGACGATCGCTAAGCCACCAGAAAATAAGCCTGTGATTAACAACAAGCCATTATTCAATTGCATCATGAACATAAAAATAAACATTGCCGTCAACGCAAAATGAACCAATTCGGTATCCACATGGATAACTGAACCAAATAAAGTTCCGACAATCGTACTTCCTGTCCAAGAAAGCATCGAAAACCAATTGACGTATAATGCTTTTTTACGATTCCACTCAGGATCAGTAGAGTATTTTAAATAATTTACTGCATAATTTTCATCATTCATCGACTGCGAAAACAGTGCAATAAATGAGCGTTTTTCATTTTTGAAAAATTGTGACAAACTAGAGCCTAGTAAAGCATAGCGCAGCTCCAAGAAAAAAACCATTAAGATTGTGGACACAAATGATGCATGAACACTTATCATCGAGACTACTAAAAATTGGGCGCCTCCAGAGAAAACAAGCATCGACAGTAAAGCCGTTAATAAAATGTTAAATCCCGCTTTTTGTAGCAACATGCCACAAGCCAAGCCGACCGGAATATAACTCAAACACAGCGGCATCGCCGCATATAACGCCTCTAACCATGGTGTCCTTTTTTTTACAGGCATGGTATGTTCTCAATTCCCTTCACGTTCACAGGATAAAAAGCATTTTCATTCTAACACATTCTGGATAAAAAGATACAACTCCCTAAATAACTTTTTTTTATCAAAAAAAAAACTCTATTATTCGTAAACTAAATTAATAAACCACAAAAAAACAAATAAGCAGGCAGATAAAACATTGATTACGAATTATTTTTATATATTATTTAAAATCATTTGTTTTTATTTTTTAGAAAAAGGAAAGTCTTAAAATTTTCTTATGAAAACCTCATCTACCTTAGCTGTTCGTACTTTTTTTCAGACTAATTTAACGGCTGCACTTTATTTATTCCGAAAAAAATAGACTTGTAAGTTGTTTAGCCATTTTCTGAAAAAATGTGGTACTATATTCAACGAAAAGAGTTGAATGATAGATGAACAATAGTTTCCACGAGAATCGTACAGTAGGGCTGCTACTGACTTTTATTGGAGGAATGATGGACAGTTATACCTATATCCGTTATGAAGCATTTGCTTCTGCGCAGACAGGGAATTTAATTTTGGCCATTATCCAAGCGTATGAGCGACAATGGAACATGGTTGGGAAAAAATTGCTTTCCACCCTCTTTTTCTTTGTCGGGATTCTTTTAGCCAAGTTTATGATCGATTATTTTAGGAAAAAAGAACTGCATTTCTGGCGTTTATTTTTACTTTATTTTGAAGCAGTCGTCTTTTTCGTGATTAGTCTACACTTTTTAGATCCTTATCCAGCGATCGTTACGATCATGATTGCTTTTACTGCCTCGATTCAATGGGTATCTTTTGATAAAATCAATGGCTTAACCTACACGAATTTATTTACGACCGGAAATCTAAAAGGGGTAGCAACGAATCTTTATGATTACCTTAGTACGAAAGATCAAGCAGCAAGAACACGTTTTGTCCACTTTTTATTAGTTGTACTGGCTTTTATTGCCGGTGCGATCGTTTCAGTCTTTTTCTATCGCTTGATTGGAACTAAAGCTTTATGGATCATCTCAGGATTATTCTTATTGATGGCTGTATCTGAAACTTTCTTAGTTTGGCAATTTCAACGGAACGTTTTTAAACTTGAAAAAAAATAACTCTTCAGCGAAATACGCTGAAGAGTTTTTTTATGGCTGAATGGCTATATCAATGGCTCCATTGCTCGTCCGGACCGTTAATTCTTTCGAACCTGTTGCTCGTTTGACTAGATTGTTTTTGGCATTGCTTGTCTTAGCATCGATGGCGAAGTCATTTTGATTTCCGATCATTATTCCTGTGACTTTTGCATTACTCGTTTCAAGTGCTAATGACTCCTTAGGTTGAATGTTAGCTAGATGAATGGCTCCATTCGTCGTCTCAAATTCGCCCGTCTTGAATAGTAGATTTTTTAAAGTGATTTTACTGTTGCTCGTCTCAAATGATCCTTCATTAAAAGTCAGATTGGTTAATTCTAAGTGACCATTACTTGTTTGAGTTTCGATCTCATCTGCCTTTGTATCTAAGACAGAAACTTCACTATTACTCGTTTCTAATTCTAGAGTAGCTAATGAAACATTTTTCACCGATACTTGAGCATTTGATGTTTCGACCTGTAGATCTTTTAACTGCTCTTGCGGCACTTGAATCGTTACTTGCGCATGATCATTGCCCAAGCCAAAGAAATTTGGGCTCCACCAATTGCTACGGTTACGCACGAATTTTAGTGTTTGATCTTTTTGCTGAATCTTATAGTCTGTATTACGCGTTTTCGAATAATGAATCTGAACTTGTTTTGCGTTAGTTCCGATCACTTGAATCGGTGTATTCCGATCATCTACAATCAATGTATCAATTTTATTTTTAGTGACATACTCTGTTTGCCTGACTTGATTATGAAAAATCAGACTGCTGATACTAACCAGTGCTGCACCAACCAAAATGCCCCCTACGATGATTTTTTTCATCTTCTGCTCCTTGTCTGAATTCTTTTTCTTTATCATAAAGGATTCCACAACCGTTTTCATTGGACTTGCGGCTGATTCTGGTTATTTATCTCGATAAAATCCGGCCTTTACCTCAATGAATTCTTGGAATAACTGAAATATTTGAAACAGCATCGCCCGATTCTCAAAAGCTTGGCGGTTTTCTGGCAACTCTTTTTCTTGATAGCGTTGATCCAACTCCGTAATTTTGAGTAAAATTTCTGAACCATCATTCTTTTCGGATAAAGTTTCAGCGGTAAATTCCAAAAGTTCCTGTAATTCTATGACATCTTCTGGTTCGGCTGTTAGACGATGCAAAATCTGTAGCATTGCTGTCAAAATTTTTAATTGTAACCGTCGCATCGCAAAATATTCAAAATAATAACCGTTACTAGAGAAAAAATGATTCTCCTCAAATTCCTGTGCTCGTTTTTGGGCTTCTTTGACAAATGCCAATAAGGCTAAACATTCTTGACGTAAATCTTCTTCTTTTTTTGACTGATTCAAATGCAGCGCCATGTCTTTCAACATTTTCTTCATAGCTACTTCGACGACCATTTGGTCAGCTTGTAATTTTTTTTCAGTATTCGGCATATAAAGATTTGCTAATAGCGCACAACCTACGCCGATAGACATTAAGAGATATTCGTTAATGATCAAGCGAACCGACATCTCTTGCGCTACTAAATAATGAGTGATCAACACGGAACTGACCGGTATCCCTTCGCCAAGCTTTAATGCCAATGAGGCTGGAATAAATATAAATAAGTACAAACCAAAAACCAGTGGATGGTAACCTAACAGTAAAAAGCAGCACCCCGCGATACCCGTAGCAAGGGTCAATGAAAAAAAGCGATTGATTGCCGTTTTGACAGTTGAGCGCTTCGTATTCGTTACCGTAAGAAGCGTGATGATTGCAGCCGATGCAGCCGACTCCAAACCCAAACCGTTCGCTAATAACAAAGCAATCGGCGCAGCAATCGCGGTTTTAAATGTTCGTAGGCCAAATTTCATGCTATCCCTCCTTCACTAGAAGCTTACACTACTTTTTGAAAAAAGTCGCAACTGACTAAAATATCTTGTATAGTAAATAAGTCGAAGTGATCCTAGTAAATTTTAATGATTATTTTATACGCTAAAAGGAGTGGAAACTGTGGAAAGCTGGATTTTTTTAGGTGTGATTCTCTTGATTGCCTTTGTCGCAAAGAATCAAAGTTTATTGATTGCAACACTTGCCGTCCTATTTTTAAAATTATTACCCCATTCAGATAAAATTTTGACTACCTTAAATCAACGGGGAATCAATTGGGGTGTGACCTTGATTTCAGCAACGATCTTAGTCCCAATTGCAACGGGCGATATCGTATTAAAAGATTTATTAGATACATTGAAATCACCGCTTGGCTGGGTCGCTACTATTTGTGGTGTCTTAGTTGCTGTCCTCTCATCAAAAGGTGTCGGCTTGATCAATCAATCGCCGGAAGTAACAGTCGCCTTAGTTTTTGGAACGATTATGGGCGTTGTTTTCTTAAAAGGCATCGCTGCGGGTCCCGTGATTGCTGCTGGAATGACTTATTGCATCATGCAAGTCGTTCAAATCGTAATGAACCGTTAATTTTAAACACTCGGCTTTTTCTTTTTTTAAAAGAGTCGAGTGTTTATTTGTTTCTCATAAAATTCTCTTGTAAGATAGAAAATAAGGACCGATTCAATAAATACAAGAATCACTTTAAAAAATATTGAAAATAGCACAAGATCTTATTTTATAAGAACTAGGAGGTGCAGTGATGACTGAACAAACGAAGACCGCTCGTTTACGGCAAATCATAAAAATTCTCAATCACTACAGTGTCGTTAAAAATATTACTCTCCAACAAAATCCTATAGAGGTTCGCCAAGCATTTGAAGAACTTGGTCCGACCTTTATCAAAGTTGGACAGATGATGTCGGTTCGAACTGACCTGTTTACTGTGGATTTCACACGTGAGCTACGCAAACTGCAAGATCAGGTTAAAACAGATGACTTTACTGCGGTTAAAAAAGCCGTCGAACAAGAGTTGGATGTGCCTTTAACTGATATTTTTACTCAATTTGATGAAAATCCTTTTGCTTCGGCCTCAATTGCTCAAGTCCATCATGCTCAATTAAAAAATGACAAAAAAGTCGTCGTCAAAGTCCAGCATCCGGGTATTGATTCTGAAATTGAGCTAGATCTAGCACTATTTGAAAAGGCACTTCCGCTCGTCAATTGGGTCCCTCAAAGCAGTGTGATCGATTTAAAAAGTTTAGTTAGAGAAATTCGTAATTCTTTACAAAATGAATTGGATTTTCAAAAAGAGATCGTTTTTGCTGAAGAATTTTATCGATTAAATAATGGTTGGAAAGAAATTCGTGTTCCTAAAATGGAACCGGCATACTCCACTAAAAAAATCATCGTGATGGAATGGATGCCGGGCAATAGTTTAGAAACATTGATTCAAGCCCCAGAAGAACCGATACTCCAGGCTGGATTGACTAATAGTGAACTAAAGAAAACCATCAGTGAATTACTGGTCGAGCATTTTATGAAAGAAGTATTTGAAGATGGGTTTTTCCATGCAGATCCTCATCCAGGAAATATCTTATTTCAATTGCTTGATGAAGCTGAAAATCAGGCAGATCAGCCTCTAAAATCAAAAAAATTGGTCAGAAAGCTCGGCAAGCAGACTTATCACCTTTCTTATTCTTATCATCAAAAGCTCCAGCCCTTTCGTTTGAATTTTATTGATTTCGGTATGATGGGAACGATCAGCCCGGAAATGCAGACCAAGATGGGCAATACAATCATTGCCCTTTACAGTAAAGACAATCAGCGGATCACCAATGCTGTTCGATCTATTTGTAAAACTAAGGGTAGTTTTGATGAAGAAAAATTTACGAGCGAATTAGATGAGTTTTTAAATCGTTACTTAAATCTACCAATTAAAGAAATCGATTTACAAAAATTATTCTCACAAGTCGTCACGATTTGTCATGACAACAATCTGCAAATCGATGATTCAGTAACGATGCTGATTAAAGCTTTTGGCACGTTAGAAGGTGTGATCGAAGACTTGAACCCGGATCTATCCTTATTTGAAGTCGTTGCACCTTTTGCTCAAAAATTTTTTATCAAACAATTACACCTCAAAGATGAATTACAGGAAATGGGTTTAGACTATTTATCCAGTTTGAAAGCTTTGCCTAAGCTTCCGAGTCATACCCTGACTGTCCTAGATACATTTTCAAAAGGCAAAGGAAAATTAAATCTTGAAGTTAAAAATCAAAAAGCCCTTTTAGAACGTGCTGAAGCGATGGTCAATCGCTTAGTGATTGGTCTAATTTTATCGGCGCTAGTGATTGGTTCTTCCCTATTGGTCCAGACCTCACCTAGTGGGCACACGCTGATTTCTAATCTTGGCATTTTCGGCTATTCGATTGCTGCACTATCTATCCTCTTCCTGATCTCAGAAAGTTTTTATCGGCGCTATCGAAAATGGAAAGACCGATGAAGACTGAAACTGATACAAAAGTAGCTCATGCTTTTGTATCAGTTTTTTTTATGCAATTGTTCGAATGTGATTTTTTTATTTTTTCGGCTCAACTACAAAGAAACCGGTTTTTTAGTCCGTTTACCTGAATGAGATTTATTTTTTTGAATATAATAGAGCATTTTTTTTTACAAAAACGCTTGAAAATTATACTATTTTAATATAGACAAAGAAAAAATATTTATGTGAGGAGGTACTTTATGAATAAGGCGATTAAAACCATCTTGATTATTTGTTCATTGGTTTTACTTTCCATTTTTCTATCGGTAGCAGCAATCTATTACTTTATTGTTCCTAATAATCCATTAGATCTTAGCTCGCTTCAGCGTTTCGTTTTGACCAATGAGTATGCACAAAATTATTTATTCTGGGTCGGCGCTGTATTAGCTATTTTGATGGTGATTGTGATTTTAGTCATTATTTTTTATCCGAAGAGAGTAACAACCTTTACACTAAATGAAAAGCGTGGAAAGCTAACTTTGGATAAACGTGCGATCGAAGGCTATGTCCGTTCAAGCATCAAGGAAGAGAACTTTATGGATAACCCGAAAGTGAAAGTAACTGCCACAAAAAACAAAATCGATGTCGATGTCCACGGACGTTTGAAAAAGACTTCTGATTTAGTCGGTCGAACAGATCGTTGGGCAAAAAATGTTGAATCCGATCTTCATCATTTGATCGGAACAAGTGAAAAAATCATGATCAAAGTAAAATTCAAAGATCTTGAACCAAAACCAACTACAACAAATACACGCACGCCGGCAGAGCCGCGAGTAGAATAGGAGGAACAGCGATGCAAGACTTCTTTACACGAGAAAAGCTACCTGTGATCTTCGGTATTCTCGGTTTTATCTTAGCTGTGCTATTCTTTACGATCGGCTTCTTTAAAACGATTTTACTGATTGTGATCACGGCCATTGGGATAGGCGTTGGAATCTATCTAAAAAACAATCATATTTTAGACGATTATTTGAAAAAATAGTCACCACTTACATTCGGAAAACTTTTTCCTTAAAGGAAAAGTTGAAGCTTTATAAAGTCTAGGAGGAAGAAATTATGGATAATACAACAATCAAATCAACAGAAAACACAGATGTAAAAGATGTTAAGGGCGAATTGACGTATGAAGACAAAGTCGTTCAAAAAATTATCGGGATTGCATTAGAAAATATTCAAGGTTTATTGACTGTCGACGGTGGTTTCTTCTCTAATGTGAAAGACAAATTGGTGAACAGTGACGATGTTACTTCGGGTATTAATACTGAAGTTGGCAAAAAACAAGTGGCCGTTGATATGGATGTTGTCGTAGAATACGGCAGAGATATTCGAGATATTTATGAACAAATGAAAAAATTGATTTCTGAACAAGTCAATAAAATGACGCATTTAGACGTGATCGAAGTCAACGTGAACGTAACGGATATCAAAACACGCGAAGAATATGAATCTGATAGTGAAACTGTTCAAGATAAAGTAACTAGTGCAGCCCAAACAACCGGCCAATTTGCTTCAAAACAAACAAATCGTGCCAAAAATGCAATCAGCAATCAATCAGATAAAATCAGTGACAACTTAGAATCAGAACCACGTGTTGAATAAAAATATACTTAGACTATCTGCTTTTGCAGGTAGTCTTTTTTTGTAAAAAAAGCCCACTACGTAGAATACGCAATGGGCTTTTCCATTTTAATTTCTATAGACGATTGATCACTTCATCGACATTTTTGATCGTTACAGAAATCGTTCCATCAGGATTATTGATAAACTCGATCAACTCGGGGTTGCGATAAACTTCTAATGGGACGATTAATTCGATTCCATTAGATAATTTTAATTTTTGTTTACCATATTTCTTCTCAGTTACTTCACGGACTTCTCTCAATAGAGGAGCCTGATCGACATAACCTTTCTCAATCACCTCTTCTTGAAAGGCCATTTGAGCAGAAATATTATCTTTAAAGACTTTTTGTGCTACGACTTTGGCATCAATTTGTCCGCTTTCTTCCACGACATCATAGACCGCTTCTTTCACATCTGCAATCACATCATGTTTTTGATTCTCAAATTTAGCACCGATTTTTTCAGCGACTTTTTTGATTACTCGGACATTTTCTTCTAATGAGGGTGCCGGTTGACTTTCAATTACTTGGGTTGAAAAATACAAGCGTTTATCACCTGAGAAGGGATATTTTTTTTCGATCAATTCATAGCGTAAATTTCCTAGATTGACAACAATGCCTTCATCAGCTTTTTGCGATTTATTTGACAGCAGTGCTCGATGGATAATCAACTCATTTTTTAAGCCACTTTCATCCGAGTCGACGATATGTGTATAACCTTCGTGGTAATTGACTTTCAAAAAGGCTAAATACAGCTGAGTGTCTTCTTCGTACAATACGACAAAAGCATCCGCACTAGGCGCCTCTTCGCTTTCTTTATAGGCTTGATACCAACGGTTAACAATTTTTTCACTAGCAGCTAAAAAATCATGCTCGGCCTGTTGACTCAAAAAGGCAAACGTAGAATCTTCGGTCAATGTGCCCGTCTTCGTTTGAGCAGAAGACAATTTCTGGAGTTTCTTTGTCAGATATTCCCGAATATATTCTTTGGTTAAATCTAATTCACTTTGGCTGTAGATAGGATCACCTGATTCACGATCTACAATATGCAGTGCTGCTTTTTTTAAATAAATATCCATGTGTTCCCTGCTTTCTAAAAATTCGATCTTGTTTATCATACACAGGAAACACCGGATTTCGCAACTATTCTTTCACAACCAATTTTCCATCATTCATTTGATAGATCTTATCGCTCCATTGAGTCATTCGCTCATCATGCGTTACCATGACGATGGCTTTGTTGCGTTCATGAGCTTCTTTAGCTAATAATTTCACTACGTCGTATGCGTGATCTGAATCAAGACTAGCCGTCGGTTCATCGGCTAAAATCAATTTAGGATCATTGAACAAAGAGCGTGCGATCGCTACACGCTGACGTTCTCCCCCTGATAAGGCTTTAGGATATTGTTCTCGTAATTCCCAAATATCCAACGATTTTAATAGTTCTTCGATTTTTTCAGGATTTTTTTGTTTCTCAATTTTTTCCACAAATTGAAATTGCTCTTGGACTTTCAAAAAAGGAATCAAATTAGATGCTTGAAGAATAAAGCCTATTTCTTTAAATCGGGCTTTTGAGCGCTCTTTTTCGTTCATTTGACTAAAGTCAGCACTATTGATCGTAATGTTTCCTGCCGTCGGAGTCTGTAACCCACCAGCAATCGTTAAAAAAGTACTTTTCCCAGAACCCGAAGGACCGATCACGCTAACAAACTCACCTTCTGCCACTTTAAAATCAACTTCTTTCAAAGCTGTGACTTCCGTATGACCTTGACCAAATTTTTTGACTACTTTTTCCATTTTTAAGACATCTTTTGTCATGTTATTCTCCTCCAATCGCAGTGACAGGATCGACTTTTGTGACGGTTCGCATTGAGAATAAGCCACCGATCATCGCAACGAAAACTAAAATCACTGCGTATAATGCCCACTCCGTCCAATGAACTGCAAATGGCATAGCACTTGGCAATGCCAAACTAGTCAACACACTCAAACCGATTGCTACAACAACACCAATGATCCCTACCAAAAAGGCTTGCGCTAAAATCGAGCGAACTAAATAACTAGTTGCAACGCCTTGCGCTTTCATCACTCCAAAAATTGCTGTCTTTTGAAGTGTGATCACGTACATGAAGATTCCAATGATTGCTGCAACAACTACGAATAAGAAATAAATCATCGTATTCAGCGTTAATTTTTCTGGTTTATAGCCCGGAATGCTTTCAATAAACGTATCGGACGTCATTTTTTGTAATTTCGTTTGACTTGCTTTATTTGTGACGGTAGTTTTGCCTTTTGTGGCAATAACATTGATAGGATCACTTTCTGTTGGTTGAACTCCGTATTTCACGGTTTTAAAAGCTGGAGAACTAAGATAGACGACCGGCGCAATCGAGTACGTAGTTGCCTTTGTGACGCCCACGATTTTAAAAGATTGATCGTTGACTTTAAAGTCTTGGTTTAATTTGTACCCGTCTTCTAATAGATTCTCCGAAACGATTGCTTCGTGATCATTTTTGTATAACTTTCCTTCAATTACTTTAGGGACGACAAAAGATTGGTTATCCGTTCCAAAAATCGAAACATTGGTTTTCTCACTGCCGCTTTTTTTCTCGATCGCTGTCGAATAGATTCCTATACCTGCTTTTTCTTTAGCCGATACTTGTTCCAAGTCACTAAGATGCAGTTGGGAGGCATTGGCAATTTTATTGCTGTCTTCTGATAAAATAATAGTAGTAGCTTGCCAATCATCAATTGCTTGTCGATTTCCGTCCGCTAATCCATTGGCTAAACCAGACAGCATAAACACAACATAAGCGACTAAAAGCATAATTCCAGCAATCAGCCCGTATCTTAATTTCGCATAACGAATTTCTTTCCATGCTAAAAACATTTAAATCACCCTTTCTGAAAACATCATACCTCATCGGTGACACTTTGTCACCGTTTTTGTTTTTATGTTATACTGGAGATATGAAAAACACGAGGTGAGCCCATGCCAAAAAAAACTTTTTTAAATTTACCTACCTCCCGCCAAGCAGAGATCCGTGATCTTTTATTAACTATTTTTTTTGAAAAACCCGTTAGCCAAGTGAAAGTCAGTGAGATTGTCGACGCGTTGCAAATGTCGCGCGGAATCTTTTATAAATATTTTGAAGATTTGAACGATGCCTATGATTATTTGATCCATTTTTATGCCGGACAAATCCATGGCGAGATCATTCAACACATGTTAGAACAAGAAAATGATTTTTTTCAAGGTATTGAAAATTTTTTAGTCCTTTATGTCAATCTTGACCATGCTTCTGTTCGTTACCGCCAGTTAGCCTTGTTGACCCAAAATACGTATTTATTTTCATACCGTCCAGAGACGACGCGCGGATTGGATACTTGGCACAATATGTTGGAGAAGAATCAGTTGGAGATGCCTACGCATGAAGAACAAATCAGTTTTTTATATTTTTCCATGAAGCTCGTGATCGATTCTTTGACTGATATGATTGCCAATCAATGGGATAAAGAAACCTTGCTCCAAGATTTTCGCTTCAAAAAACAATGGTTGATCAACGGCATTAAAAAAAGCTGAAGCAATGCTTCAGCTTTTTTTGTTTATCCAATTCAAACTTAGTACTGTGCGCTTTTTTCTTGAGCTTGTTGTTTGACCAATTGGATAAAGTTTTCTTTATCCATCTCGACCACTTTATCACTGCCATGTTTACGGACAGCAAATTTACCTTCCGCTAATTCTTTGTCCCCGATTGCTAAAATATAAGGAACTTTTTTCAATTCTGCGTCGCGAATTTTCTTTCCTAATTTTTCATTTCGTGTATCTTTTTCTGTCCGGATTCCTGCTTCATTGAATTCACGGAATAAATTATCGACACCGGCTTCATGTGCTTGGGCAACATTGATCAATGTTACTTGTTTCGGCGCTAACCAAACTGGAAAAGCTCCGGCATAATGTTCGATCAAAATCCCTAAGAAACGATCCAATGATCCAAAGACTGCCCGGTGGATCATTACTGGACGAGCTGGCTGATTGTTTTCATCAATGTAACTCAAGTCGAATTTTCCAGGCATTTGGAAATCCAATTGAACGGTTGCACATTGGTGGCTGCGATTTAATGCATCTTTGATATGGATATCGATCTTAGGACCATAGAATGCTCCGTCGCCTTCGTTGATATTGTATTTGTACCCTAAATCTGTCAATACTTTACCTAAAGAAGCTTCGGCTTCATCCCACAATTCGATTTCTCCCATAAAATCATCCGGACGCGTCGATAATTCTACTGAATATTCGAAACCAAAAATCTTATAGACTTCATCGATGATCTTTAACGCTAAGGCGATTTCTTGTTCGATTTGATCCCGACGAACAAAGATATGAGCATCATCTTGGCAGAATGTCCGGACCCTTAAAAGACCATTTAATGCACCGCTAAATTCGTGACGGTGAACTTGACCAAATTCAGCCATTCGGATCGGCAAATCACGGTATGACCGTTTGCGATCTTTGAAAATCAAGCAATGACCTGGGCAATTCATTGGTTTTAATGCATAATCTTCATCACCGACTTTTGTAAAATACATATTGTCTTTATAGTGATCCCAGTGTCCCGATTGTTCCCATAATCGTTGATTCATGATCAATGGTGTTTGGACTTCTTTGTATTCGTATTTCGCTTGGAGTTCACGTAGAAATTTTTGGAGTTCATTACGGATGATCAAGCCATTTTCTAAATAAAATGGCATTCCAGGTGCTTCTTCCGAGAACATGAATAAATCTAGTTCTTTACCTAATTTTTGATGGCTACGTTTTTCAGACTCCGCCAAAAATTCTAAGTACCCATCTAATTCTGATTTTTCAGCGAAGACCGCGCCATTGATTCGTTGGAGCATTTCGTTTTTAGCATCGCCTTGCCAATAAGCCCCCGATACTTTAGACAAAGCAAAGTGACTAGCTTTTGCTAATTCTAAAGCCGCTGGTTCTAAAAAGAATTCACTGACTTCCCCTAATGAATAGACAAAGACTAATTGTTGTGGATCAAGCTGTGATAAAGCAGCTAATTTCAACGCATTGTCTTTAAAGATTTCTTTTGCTTCGGCAACTGAAAGGTGTGAACTTTCGATATGAATCCCTTTTTTGATCCGCTTGCGCATATGGCGTTCCAAGTCTTTTAAGACTAAAGCGCTCAACGGTTGATCCACACGCATATCTAACCAGATTTTTTTATCTTCCCGTTGTGGATGTGCAAATAATGCCTCAGGGTATAATTCTTTGACCGCTTCTTCTAATAATAAACTAACTAAATGATTGATCGCTGTTTGGCCTTCTTTTGAGGCTTGATCATAAAAAACGATTTCTACATTGTGATCGATCGGAGTCGCTAAGTCAACAAGTTCGCCATCGATGCTACCAACGATCGCTTGTTTCATAAATTGTTTTTTTATTTCAAACAAGGTAGTATCCTCAACCACCTCTTGTTTACTTCCATCTGGTAAAACGATTTCGATTTCTTTTGACATACAACTCAACTCCATCCTGTGTTTTATCTTATTTCTGGCCTTAAAATACCTGCTTATTTAGTGTAACAAATACTAAAAAGGCTTTTCAACTGACAACCTATCACGAAATCAGTGAAAATAAAAAAACGTCCCTATTAAAAAATAGGGACGTGAATAAACGTGTTACCACCCAAGTTCCCAAAAAGTTTCCACCTTTTGGCTCTCGTGATGCCTAACGTGCATCAAACGGACTGTTTTTTTCAGTCACTCAAAGGGAGTAATTTTCATTTGCTCAACCAGAAGCTTTCAGCCGATGACTTCTTTCTCTTGCGGCGAGGTCCAAATAAAATCTTGTCCTTCTCGTAGTTTTTTCTATGTGATTAAAGCATAGACCTCGAATTTTTTTTTGTCAATCAATTTCTTCAAAATTACTCATTTGATTTCAGCGCATCGATCAGTTTGATGTGCTTTAATCAAAATACATCGCTCAAATCACGACCAATGAATAGAGAATTATTTCTATCGAAACTTGAGCTAAAATAAATTATGTCTAGATGATTCCTAGACCCTAACCAAAAAGAATTCTCAAATGTGTAAAAACTATGTTTTCTCGGAAACTATACGACGTCACTTCTCAATCATCAAGACTGAGAGCTTTGTTTGTTCGTGTGCTGTTTCCGTGTACAAGTTACTTTACTTATCCTTCGGAATTACCTATCATAATGAAGATGATATTTTCAAATCACTTTCTGAAAAATATAGTTTATTCTGTGGAGGTTTTTATATGGAACTTTTTGAAACAATGATTCATCATTCATCCGTCCGCTCTTTTACGGATCAATCAATTACACCAGTAATAGAAGAGCATCTGCTTTTGGCTGCCCAAAGCGCTAGCAGTTCTAATTTTTTACAAGCTTTTTCTTTAGTTAAAATCACTGACCCCACAAAAAGAAAAAAAATCGAAACGATTGCTCGCTTTCCAATCGATAACGGTACAAAGGGGAATCTTTATCTTTTTGTCGCAGACTTAAATAAACATGCCCAAGTCTTGGCTCAAGAGCAACAATCAGACCAACATCTACGCTCAATGGAGTCATTGGTCGTCTCAATCGTAGACACAGCGATTGCCGCCCAATCGATGGCCGTCTATGCGGAATCGATTGATTTAGGTATTTGTTATGTTGGTGGGATTCGCAATGATTTATTTGCCATCAAAGACTTACTTGAATTACCTGAATTGACTTATCCGCTTTTCGGTATGTTTATTGGTCATCCAGCTAAAAAGAACGAGGTCAAACCACGCTTGCCGTTAGATTCCATTTTAAAAACCGATACCTATCATAGCTTAACCTCTGAAATGATCAGCCGATATGATCAACAAACTGCTGACTATTACCAAAGTCGTACGAGCAATACGTAAAAAGCCACATGGTCACAAAAAGTCCAACAGCATTTCGCTGAACCACGACGACAAAATACAGTGGATTTTTTGAAAGAACAAGGCTTCTTGATTTAGCCTACAAAATAGCTACACTGAAACGATTCCTAGATACAATTTTAGGGATCGTTTTTTATCTGAACATCGTTCAATTTCCAACGATCCATATAAATATCTTTACGATAAGCAATCAGGATGAACTGATGGAGTAGCAAAGAATAGTCATGAGATTCAAAAGCATTATTTATCTAAAAAAAAGAGTAGTTTCACTACTCCTTAACCTTTTTATTGACGAAATCATGCTAAGATTTCAAATGATTAATCACTTCAGTAGATTTTTCGATAATTCAAAGGAGTTACCCCGGTTATTTTTTTAAACATACGGATAAAATATCCGGGTTCAATATAACCTAGCGCAGCACTAATTTCTGTAATCGACCAATCAGTAGATTTCAATAATTGTTCTGCCCAATATACTTTTAACTTACCATATATTTTACTAAATGGCTCCCCAAATTCTTCTTTCAATAAACGACTGAGATGACTCGTTGAAAGATTAGTTACGTCAGCTAATGTAGTAAGATCAACGTGATTTTCTTTATTTTCAAACACTAGATCGACGGCTGGCTGTAGCACTTGATTTTTAGCTACATAAACACCCTTAGATTCTACTAATCGCTTCTGTAATTTTGAATGTTGAATATCTTTTTGTACAAATTCTAAGTCTAATGAATCCTCATTAATTTGCTCTTCACGTTTTGAGACGCGTAAGGTTTGCTTATAAGCATTAATCAAATAATCTTTTTTAATCGCTTCACTGATAATATATTCGCTAATTTTTTCTAACATCATCGCAGTATTTGCTAAATCATCCTTACTAAAACGTGGATACTGATCGATAAATTGTTGATTTTCTCTTTTAAAGTTGTTTACAAATTGCTGATCGTCTAACTTTAGAACTTGTTCTAACTCTTCCTGTCCTTCTTCTAATAATATCTCTCCAGCCATGATTGCACCAACGTACCGATTATCGAACATGATTGGGATCGCCATATCGACAATATCGAAATGACAGCGATAGATGAACGGTTGACCTGAACGTACAGCCTCTAGCCCGCCTCTTGAATCACATTTTTCACAATGAACAGACAATTCTGGAGAACGCCGAGCCAACTGGCAAAATGGTTGAATCTGACTATGTTTAGTTACAGGTCTCCCACGATAATCTACTAAAATAATTGCCAAATGCGTGGCGATAGCCAGACTTTCTTGGACACTTTCCCATTTATTCAAATCCAATACTCGCTCAATATCAAATTGTGCATTATTCATAAGATCACCTCTTTATCTACTATAAATCTTTTTTCAACAATCACAAAATAGTTCTATTTATCAAAATAGTACAACAAAATTATATAAGAAAGCGGTAACATTATCCAATGCTTATTTGATAAAAACGCTTTATGATTGTCTTGTAAACAAAATAAGGAGGTTTCACTATGAGAAAAGCATTAATTTTACCGACCAAATATGTTCAAGGTGAAGATGAACTATTAAATTTAGGATATTTTGTGACTACCTTTGGCAAAACAGCATTATTAATTGCAAATCCTGAAGACGTTGAGCGAGTTCGTCCACAACTTCGTACCACCGCAGAAAAATTCGGTATTTCATTCGTTGAGGGTGGGTTTAATGGCGAAGTTACTCGTGAAGAAACAAAAAGATTACAATCGATTGCTCAAGAAAAACGAACAGACTGCATTATCGGTTTAGGTGGTGGAAAAGCTATTGATGCATCAAAAGTGGTGGCTGAAGGAGAACATTTGATCATCGTTCCGACAATTGCTGCTCAAGATGCACCGACTTCACATTCTGCTGTTCTTTATCATGCAGATGGTTCATTCGACGACTATGCTTATTTTAAACAAAGTCCTAGTGTTGTACTAGTTGATACGAAGGTTATTGCTACGGCTCCAACTCGTTTCTTAGTTGCAGGGATGGGAGATGCTTTATCCACTTACTTTGAGGCCCGTGCTACCCACAATTCTTATTCAAGAGTAAATGCTAGCCTACCTATGGGCTCGCTTGATGGTCAAACACCACCAGCTAGTGGCACGTATGCTGCTTTAGCCATGGCAAAACTTTGTTGGGAAAATTTACAAGAAGATGGCTTAAATGCAAAAATTGCTTGCGATGCCAATTTACCTACTGAGGCTCTGAACAAAATTGTGGAAACAAATATCTTATTATCTGGCTTAGGTTTTGAAAGTGGTGGTTTGGCTGCTGCTCATGCCATTCATAACGGAATGACGGTTCTCAGCGGAACTCATCATTACCTGCACGGTGAAAAGGTTGCATTTGCAACCTTGGCTCAACTCGTTTTAGAAGATGCTGAAACAGCTGAAATGAATGCAGTAATGGACTTTATGGCGACAATTGGCTTGCCACTTACTTTGGCTGATCTTGGTGTGAAATCAATCAACTTTGAAGAAGCTTTAGCCGTCGCGAAAATTGCTTCAATACCTGAAGAATCTATTCATTCTATGCCCTTCCCAATTGTAGAGGAAGAAGTTGCCAATGCTCTTATTGTAGCTGATCGAATTGGACAAGCGTATAAAGATGCTCATCATTTATAAACACCTAAAAAAAAATTGTTTCTCTATTGTCTTTCCCTGAAGTAGGAACACTCTTAAAACATAACCTTAAAATGATTTTTACTAAAAAAGGAGTATTTTTATGAAAAAAGCCATCCTATTAGTGTCACATAGTCAAAAAATTACTGACGGTATCAAAGAGATGATCGAACAAATGGCTCACAGTGATTCACTGGATATCTATTCTTTAGGTGGGACTTCTGAAGGAGATCTTGGCAGTGATCCCACAAGAATCATTGATGTTGTTAACAAAGCTGATTCTGTTGATAGATTTTTGGTTTTCGCAGATCTTGGCAGTGCAGTATTAAGTGCTGAATTAGCTTTTGACATGTTAGAAGACCATCAGCAATCTAAATATGTCTTAGTGGATGCACCACTCGTCGAAGGTGCGTTTGCGGCTGGTATTACTGCAAGTGTCTCTGATGATATCAACCATATCGTAGCAGAAGCATTAAATGCCCCAAAAAAAGGATGGAAATATTATGAAAAAAATAATCAATGAGACAAAAGATATTATTGAAGAAATGTTAGCTGGAATCGTTAATAGTTACCCACAACTCGTTCATCGTGTGGATGATTCAAGAGTCATTATAAAAAATGTAGAAAAAAAACAAGTCGGTCTCGTCTCTGGTGGTGGAAGTGGACATGAACCTGCTCATGCTGGTTTTGTCGGAGAAGGTATGTTGAGTGCTGCTGTACTGGGGGATGTTTTTACTTCTCCTACTCCTGATCAAATCGAAATTGCAATTGAACATGCTGACCAAGGTGCTGGGGTTTTATTAATCGTTAAAAACTATACTGGTGATATCTTAAATTTTGAAATGGCAAAAGACTTAGCCGAAATGAATGACATTGATGTGAAAATGGTTGTGGTCGATGATGATATTGCTGTGGAAGACAGCACTTATACAGCAGGAAAACGCGGTGTTGCTGGCACGATCTTAGTTCATAAAATTCTTGGTGATGCCGCAAAAAATGGAACCAACTTAGCCGATTTAAAAACATTAGGGGATCAAGTGGTAGCCGCAATAAAGACGATTGGTGTAGCTTTAAAAGCCGCAACTGTTCCTGAAGTTGGCAAACCTGGATTTTTATTAGCAGAAAACGAAATCGAATTCGGCGTTGGTATTCATGGTGAACCTGGTTATCGTCGCGAAAAATTACAATCATCGATGACCTTAGCCAAAGAACTTGTTAACAAATTACTCGTTTCTTATAAACAAAAACCGCAAGAAATTGGCGTTTTAGTCAACGGAATGGGTGGCACACCTTTGATGGAACAATTTATTTTTATCAATGATGTCCTAAATTTACTAAAACAAGAAAACATTCAAGTCGCCTTTCATAAAGTCGGTAATTATATGACTTCCATTGATATGCAAGGCTTATCATTAACTTTTATCGATTTGACAGACACAAAATGGCAAGCCGCATTAACTAGTCCAGTCAAAACAATCTCTTGGTAAAAAGAATATCTTCAAAGGAGTATATGCATATGCAATTAACTACAACTGAAATTCAAGCTTGGTTAGCCGATTTTGCTGAAATAATCACTGAAAATAAAGATTACTTAAGTGAATTAGATACACCGATTGGGGACGGTGATCATGGGAATAATATGAATCGGGGCATGACTGAATATCTTCATGCTTTTGAAACAAAACAACCTACGACAATTAGCGACACATTCAAACTTCTCTCAATGTCATTGATCTCAAAAGTAGGTGGTGCCTCTGGTCCATTATATGGTTCTGCTTTTATGAATCTAACAAAAGCTACCAAGGATATCACTGAAATCACAAGTACAACACAGTTGGCTCAACTAATGAAAACGGGGCTAGTAGGAATTCAAGCCCGAGGAAAAGCCGTTGTAGGTGACAAAACCATGGTAGATGTTTGGTCTGCTATTGTTGAAGACTTGGAAAATAATACTTTTTCTAAAGAAAGTATTGCTATAGCCAAAGATCATACTAAAAATATGCAAGCTAAAAAGGGGCGAGCTTCTTATTTAGGAGAACGTTCCATCGGCCACATCGATCCTGGCGCAGCTTCTAGTGCTTTGTTATTTCAAACATTATTGCCTTACTTGGACTAGTAAAAAGTCCTCGTTCATATAATTTCAACAAAGTTATAATACGAAGCAAAAAACCTCACGAACATCGTGAGGTTTTTTGCTTCTTTTATCAACTGTAGTAACTTAGTTTATTCATTTACTAAAACGATCTTTCCTTTAGCATGATGAGTCGCGCTTAACTCGTGAGCTTCTTTCACACCTTCAGCCGTTAATGGATAAAGATGTCCGACCACGCTTTTCACTTTACCAGCTTCCATCAAGTCCGCGATTTCTTGTAGTTGTTTGCCATCTGGTTGTAACCAAATACTTTTTGCAACAGCTACCTTTTTGGCTAATGCTTCATCTGGATCACCAACGATTGAAATCAAGCGGCCATCTGATTTCAAGACTTTGAAGCTATCGGCTTGAATATCACCACCCATAGTATCAAAGACAAGATCGATATCAGTCAATACTTCTGAAAAATCTGTCGTATGATAATCGATCACTTGATCTGCACCTAATTCTTTCAATAAGGCATGATTTTTTTCACTGGCTGTCGTAATGACTGTCGCACCCGCATTTTTAGCTAATTGGATCGCATAGATACCGACACCACCAGCACCGGCATGAATCAATACTTTTTCACCAGCTTTTAATTGCCCATGAGTAAATAGCGCTTGGTAAGCGGTCAGACCAGCTAATGGTACTGCTGCTGCATCTTCAAAAGAGACATTTTCAGGTTTTGTTGCTAACAAATGGTCATCAACGATCGTATAATCCGCATACGTTCCAAACCGAGTTGTTTCAGGACGAGCAAAAACTTTTTGGCCGACTTTCCAGTCAGTGACTGCTGAACCGATCTCAACGATTTCTCCGGCCACGTCCCAACCTAAAATAATCGGAAAATCCCAAGGCATCATTTGTGCTAGGTAGCCCTCACGTAATTTCCAATCGATCGGGTTCACTGAAGTTGCTGCCACTTTGACGAGCACTTGATGTTCACCCAACTCTGGTAGTGTCACGGTACTTTCTTTTAATTGGTCTGCATGACCATATTCTTCAATAATAACTGCACGTGTTTCCATTTGTACATCCCTCCGTATTTTTCTATTATAGAATTACTTACAAAAAATCAGAAGAGATATGCTTAATCAAAAAAATAGGAGTCTAATATATAAGCGATTTGATATTTTTCTGCTAGTTGTTTTAAATAAGGCAGTGCTTCATCTTGTGTCTCGGTCATCGCTTGAACCAAGCGTAAAAATGTGGCTCGTTCCTGATGTGTGACCATTTTCTTGAAGTAACCCCAGACATGTTCATAAGCATTTCTTCGCGCCTTCACATTTACTGGTAATTTTTTCACCGCTGCAATTTGCTGCTTGAAGTGTGCTTCTTTTTCCTGAGACCACTGATTACCTGAAAAAAGCTGACGTAAATCTACGTAACTGGCTTGTGAACGAGCCATTACATAATATTTCCATTTGGCCCATTCTTTTTGAGCTACTTTTAGTTCGCACATTTCAATCACCTCAAAAAAAGCATAGCATGTTTTTAGTTATTCTGATATCGATGCGCTCAACAAAAAAAGGCTGTCTACAGCAGCCTTTTTTTGTTACTAATTATAGATCAGTAATAGTAATACCTGTTCCAAAAATCCCTTCCCAATCATTTGTAAAATCAGTGACTGCTTGACCGATCGATGGCATCATTAATGCTTGCTGGATAATATCTACGCCCATCGTTGCTGCTTGACTGCCATTTTCTAAAGCAGAATTGACTTGCCCAGCATTTTTAAAACTAGCAGCTAAGATTTTTGTTGAACTTTGAGTTCGTTCGATTTCTTGAGCCATTTCAAAAATTGCTGCTCGTGGATCGATATTCAAATTTTCCATTCGATTAAAATACGGTGCAATATAATCAGCACTGGCGGCGATCGCTAAGTATGCTTGAAACTTAGTGTAGATGGCTGTCGCTGTGATGTTTACTCCACGGCGTTTTAATTCTTTGATCGCTTTTAGTCCCGGCTCATTGACTGGAATTTTGATAAAGACTTTCTTATCGATCTTCGTCAAAATCGTCTCCGCATCCTTGATGATCCCTTCATAATCGGTTGCAACTACTTGAACATGTAACGAGCGCTGTTCCCCAATAATTCCACGAATTTCTTTCATGTGTTTAAAAAATTCAATTTGTCCTTCTTTTTTAACAATTGAAGGATTTGATGTCACACCAGCGATCGGTAATAAATCAACATATTTTTTTATCTCAGCCAAATTAGCAGTATCTAACATAAATTCCATTTGAAAAACTCCCTTGTGTTTTAGTTGATTTAAGCATAGCATTCAAAGCCCTATTTTGGGTTTCTACACGGAATAAAAAAAGAAAAGCTTGATATCAAGCCTTTCGGTAATTGATCTTTTTAGATTTTGCACAAATGTGCATTCATCAATAAAAAAACTACTTTCGTTCAGTTAATCGAATGATTTCTTCGGCTGTTTCTTGATCGGTGATCAAGGTTTTTAAATACCCTTTTTCAAGTAGCGGTGCGATTGATTTCGCTTTTGTGATTCCTCTTGCTACTCCAACAGTTTGAGGAATCGTGACTAATTGATCGAATGAAAGGCCGATCGTTCGCTGATTCAATGACCCATTCAAACGTTTGCCATAAAGATCGTAAAAACGGCAACAGCAATCTCCTATGGCTTCTCGCAATTTGAGTTCTTCATAATCTGCTGGCGACAATAAATCCCGCCACTGACTTTTTTGATAACTTAATGGTCCACCTATTCCGACGACGACTAGATCAAGATGATCCCAATAATTTCGTAACTCTTGGAAATATTTAGAATCGAAGATCCCCTCAGCCAATGCTTTACTTTCTTGAATAACAGTCGCATTGACGAAGAGACTTTGACCATTTAATTTTCGTGCCAATTCATAGACCAACGTATTTACATGGTAGCGTGAATTGATATGGCTTGGCCCGCCGACTACCGGAACGACTGTGACATTCGAAACTTGTTTTGCCTCGATTTGATTAACCGCATTGCCAACAGTCGCCCCCCAAGATAAGCCAATCACCATTCCATCAGTTAATTGACGTCGAATGTAGGCACCAGCTGTTTGAGCAAGCTGATGTTCTTTTTGCTCTTCTGTCATTTCTTTATCTGTTGCTACTAATTCGACTGATTGCAAACCAAAAAGTTCTTTTAGCTGTTCTTCCAATTCAAATAAATAGGCCTCAAAGAAATTGATTTTTACTTCAACGATCCCTTCGGCTTTTGCTTGGCTCAGCATTCGACTGACGGTCGTTCGGTAGATCGAGAGTTCTTTTGCAATTTGAGCTTGGGTCAATTCTTGTTCGTAATACATGTAGGCAACCTTTGCCAATAATTTCTTTTTATCTACTTTCATTTACTTAACCTCCTAAGAGCGCTTCACTTTATTCTATCAAATTTTGTTTACTTCATTTGTTAAAACCTGTCTTCTTTTAATTATTAAAATAAAATTAGAAAAACGAGACAAGGAGGTCTTTTATGTCTATCGAAACGGTCAAAGCGTATTTTTCTCAATATGGAATAGCGGATAAGATCCAAGAATTCCCTGTATCTAGTGCAATAGTGGCATTAGCTGCTCAAGCTTTGGGCTGTGCCCCTGAACGCATTGCTAAAACCCTCTCTTTCAAGCAAAAAAAAGCCGACCAAGTCATTTTGATCGTCACTGCAGGCGACGCCAAAATCGATAATGCAAAATACAAAACCTGCTTCCATGAGCGCGCATTGATGCTAAAAGCCGATGAAGTGGAAGCTACGATCAGTCACCCTATAGGCGGCGTTTGTCCTTTTGCTGTTCCTTCAACGGTAGCAATCTATCTGGACGAATCGTTGAAACGATTCCAGACCGTCTTTCCTGCTTGTGGTAGCCCTAACAGCGCGATCGAGTTGTCGATTGCTGATTTGGAACGTTATACAAATTTTGCTACTTGGGTCGATGTCTGTAAGAATTGGTAAGTAACTGGCGACTGGAACACAAGAGCAGCAGTTTACTACCCGTCTTTTTAGGCCCTATTTTTTAGAATCATTCCTATTCTACGTGTGACTCTTTCAATGTTGAAAAACAAATGATGCACGCTTTCAATTGTTCTTGGTTATAATAGAAACCATAACCTACTTTGAGGAGGAATTTTTCTATGAAAATCACCTATCACGGCCACTCTGTCGTTTCGATCGTTACGAAAGAAAAGCAAACACTGCTCTTCGATCCTTTTATCACCGGAAATGATTTGACCGATTTAAAAGCCGACCAAGTCGAAGCAGATTGGATTTTAATTTCGCATGGGCATAGCGATCATCTTGGAGACGCCCTTCCAATCGCTAAACGGACAGACGCAACCATCATCAGCATCGTTGAAATTTGTAATTTTGCTGCGAAAAATGGGGTGAAAAAAACTCATGGTATGAACATGGGTGGTGCCTTTGATTTTCCATTTGGCCGAGTAAAAATGGTACCGGCGCTCCACAGCTCGGGTTATGAAACAGACGGAGAAATGATCTATATGGGCGAACCGGCTGGCTTTCTCCTACAAATCGAAGGAAAAACGATTTATTTTGCTGGGGATACTTCAATCTATGGTGATATGGCCCTGCTTGGTGAAACGCTCAATATTGATTTAGCCTTTTTGCCGATCGGGGATAATTTTACGATGGGACCTGAGGAAGCGGCTCATGCAGCGAAATTATTAAAAGCAAAACAAGTCGTCCCAATCCATTTCAACACTTTCCCATTAATTAAACAAGATCCCCAAGCGTTCACTCATTTATTACCTAATAATATTGGGAAAGTCATGGTAGTGGGCGAAACCTTAGAGCTTTAAACAAAAAATTTACGTGTCTTATGATGCGTAAATTTTTTTTGCTCATTTTAGTAACAGAAAATCTGATACAATAAAACAAATATGTTCTACGAGAGGAGCCTGTATGTTAAATTTTGAAAGCGACTATTTAGAAGGTGCTCATGAGAAGATTTTACAACGAATGCTTGAAACCAATGAAGAAAAACTGACTGGCTATGGTCATGATAAATATTCAGCTTCCGCTGTCGACAAAATTCGCCAAGCTTGCCTTTGTCCAGAAGCTGATGTCTATTTTATTTCTGGTGGTACATTGACAAATGCTTTAGTGATTGCTTCCATGCTAAAAAAATATGAAGGTGTTTTAGCCGCCGAAACAGCACATATCGCAACTCATGAAACAGGTGCGATCGAATATTCCGGGCACAAAGTCTTGACGTTGCCACAAACCCAAGGAAAGATTTCAGCCACGCAAGTTCGCGACTATTTGACAACTTTTTGGGCTGATGCTAATCACGAATTTATGGTCTTCCCAGGCATGGTGTATCTATCTCACCCAACTGAGTATGGCACACTTTATTCCAAAGAAGAGCTACAAGCTATTTCAGAAGTTTGTCATGACTATCAGATTCCTTTATTTTTAGATGGTGCTCGACTTGGCTATGGTTTAGCTAGTCCCGAATCAGATTTGTCTTTACCGATGATTGCAGAATATTGTGACGTTTTTTATATTGGGGGGACTAAGGTTGGAGCCTTTTTAGGTGAAGCCATCGTCTTTACAAAGCATAATTGTCCAGAGTACTTCTTAGCTCATATGAAACAACAAGGTGCCTTATTGGCAAAAGGTCGATTATTAGGGTTGCAATTTGATACCTTATTTACTGATCAATTGTACCTTACGATTAGTCAACATGCGATCGCCATGGCTATGCGGTTAAAAAAAGGCTTGCAAGAAAAAAACTATCGCTTCTATCTTGATTCGCCTACAAACCAACAATTTATCGTGATTCAAAATAAGCAATTAGAGGAACTTAAAAAGAAGGTAGCTTTTGGTTTTTGGGAAACCTTTGATGAGTCGCATTCTGTGATCCGATTTGCCACTAGTTGGGCGACCAAGGAAGCCGATATCGACGAATTATTAACGTTATTGTAAAAAAAGGACTGAGACAAAGTAGAGCCTACTTTTGTCTCAGCCCTTTTTATAAACTAATTAGTCGGTAAATCATACAAGCTACGTAGCATTCATAACTTTCTGAAAAACGCGTAACATTATAGCCTAAGGTTTCACTGATCTTTTTGATCCGATATTTTACTGTATTTTTATGAATCTGCAATTGATCACTACAGGCTTGGAAATCAGCCCCTGCATCTAATAAAAAGCTACATAACGTCGCTAATTGTTCTTTGCTACTCATAATCGGAGCCAAGATGCTCATAGTTTCTTCGACCTCTGCTTGTCCTGTCTGAATCAAATGACTGGCATGTGCTACTTGGCGAATCTCACTGATCGAAAAATTTCGCTTGCCGTGAAAAACTTTTGGTAATCGCATCGTTGCTTCGCTAACTAGTTGATAGGATTTTCTTACATCGTTAGTATTCCTCATTTGAGGGCAAAAAACAACCGTTTCAATATTGGCTTCAAAAAGAGTATTTCGCAAATACTTTCTGCCCAATTCCAGCTCTGAACCAGCGTGCTGATAATTACCGAGTAAAACAATCAATTGATCATCAATCATTTGGACAATTGACGTTTTATAGAATTTTGAAACGTAAGTCAATAAGTCTTCACGTATTTCCTTGACCGATCGAATATCATTCAATTGCAGCAACCACATCAAACCAATCCCCTTGACGTCGATTTCCAGATGATTCGCCAAGCGATACATTTTTTCACTTTCATCATTTAGAATGGCTTGGACTAATGCATATTCACTAACTTCCCCATGTTTTTTGCCCCAGAGATTTGTTGCTACTTGCAAAAGTTCAATTGATTGTTCCCATTCATGTTGGCTTAAAAAATCATGTTCTTTGATCATATAAAAATGTAAGATTCCATGACCTTTATGATACAGTTCTTTGTAATAGATCGAATAGTCGTTTTTTTGGACTTGCTCACCTTCTTCGATGACCACTCGGCGCAAAAGCTGCTCCAAATCTAGTGACGAATTACGTGGCCACTTGATTTCATTGATTACTTCATTATCAGGATTCGTCAAGACGATGTTGACTCGTAAAATATCTGATAATAATTTCAACGTCACTTCAACTGTACGCAAATGTTCCGGTAATAAAGAGGCTTTTTCTAAGACTTCATTGACGATATTTTCTGTCGAACGATCTTTTAAAATTTCAGCCATTACATCGGCAATGACTTCACTATACCGAATATGACTTTGGTCTTTTGGCATCTGAATGATCACAAAATCCAACTCTTCTGCCGTTTTTAAAACTTCTGGTGCCAATGTTGGCATGACGATCCCGACATAATACAAAATAATTCCTAATTCACCCATTTTGTGTAACTGACTGATCGTTTCACATTGTTTTGCGCTATCATCTTTGATGTTGAAAAAAGAAGTCAATGCCAATTCTCCAGAATGATACTCACTTATTTCTGTGAAGGCACCCCAATCATCCAGATCAGAAATCTCTAAAAAAGACAGGGCGGAAACGGTCTGATTTAAGCTATTTTTTCCAGTTAATAGCTGTGCTTCACGTAAAGAAGGTAACTCCAACAACTCTTTTAATTTAGCCCCCAACACATTCCCTCCTTATTTTTTTCACATCAAATTTTATGCTTTTTCTAACATTATCAGATTCATATTTGCTTGTCTATTCAAACTTCTCAGAAAAATCAGATTATTTTGACCAAATAAAAAGAGGTTGAGAAAAAAGCAACAATCAAGCGGACCTTCCAAGTTAGTTTTTTAGACTAACTATTGGGTAGCACTTCAAATTACTTTCATCTCAGCCTCTTGGATTATTTATTTATTTATTGCATCGTCTGATTCCACGATTTTTCCAACGATCCCATAATCTTTGGCTTCTACTGCTGACAACCAGAAATTACGATCGGTATCTTTTTCGATTTGTTCTAGTGTTTGCCCCGTGGCATTGGCAATCAATTGATTGACCCGTTTACGCATGCGCAAAATTTCTTTGGCTTCGATTTGAATTTCTGTTGATTGACCTTGGATTCCACCAGCTGGTTGATGGATCATGTAGCGCGTATTCGGTAGGCTATATCGATCTTCTTTTTCAGCAGCTAGATAAATCGTGATCCCCGCACTTGCAACCCAACCGGTTCCGATCATTTTTACTTTTGGTTTGATAAAGCGGATCACGTCATGGATCGTATCACCCGATTCCACATGCCCTCCTTGGCTATTAATAAACAGTGTGATCGGTTCATCACTGAGCGCAGACAAGTACAATAATTGTTCTGTCACGGTCTTGGCTAACTCTTGATTGATCTCGCCGTAAATTAAAATCGTCCGTTGTTTCAATAATTTCAACAACATGGGATTTTTTTCTTCCATTTTTTCTGTTTCTTCTTCATTTAAAAAATTATTCATGTGATGATCCTCCTCTTTCTTCTATCTTAATTAAGTATAGCCAAAAAATTTTAGAATGAACAGAAAGAGCTTTCAAAACCATCTTATTCTTCTTCGAATGAGAAAATATGCTAAACTAGCCGTAAAAAGACAGATTTTAGTGGCACAATTCGAATTTTTATGGGAAGATAGATCGTATTTTGTCTATAGAAGGGGGATCTTCGTGGCCTATCGAAATAAGCCTCCATCATTCGCTCCATTTGATTAAACTATTTGAATCCAAATTTTATATTCTTTTGATATATGAAATTTAAGAATCAAACTTATTTTTACCTGTAAAAATAATTACTTTAATACGAAATAGGAGTATGTGAAATGATCGAGGAAAAGAAAAGTTTTATCTCATGGCCTGTGCTTGCCATGATGTCGTTTGTTACTGTTATCGGTTTTGATGATATTATTTATAATTTTGCCAACCAAGGTTTAGGCGTTATTACTTCTTGGATTATTTTATTGCTATTATATGTGATTCCTTATTCATTGATGGTTGGACAACTAGGTTCCGTCTTCAATCATGAAGGTGGCGGTTTGACCTCTTGGGTACGAGGAACGAGTGGTGATCGTCTAGGTTACTTTACTGCTTGGACGTATTGGGCAGCCTCGATTCCTTATGTTGTAGATACTGCAAATGCAGTGGTTGTTGGTTTTGGTTGGCTATTCAATGGCAATGATTCGATGGAAGATACGATGTCGAATTCAATGTTTGCTTTGTTGACGTTTTGCGTGTTCTTAGCCTTTATTTTCTTACAACGTCGCTTCAAAAAATCATTAGAAGTATTGAGTACGATCGGTGGCGGTGCGATGTTCATCATGGCTTTACTCTTTGTCTTTATGACATTTGCTTCATTATTTATGCCAAACGGTCATATCGAAACACAACCGATGAATCTTGGTGCAATCGTCCCTAAGTTTAATCTACATTACTTAACAACGATTGGTTTACTGATCTATGCCATCAACGGGGCTGAATTAGTCGCACCTTTCGTAACCCGAATGAAAAAACCACAGCGTGAATTTCCAAAGGCTATGATTATGCTGACGGTCATGACGATCTTTTTAACGGTTTTCGGTTCATTCTCCCTAGGGGTCTTCTTCAATGCCCATCATTTACCAAATAATTTAAAAATGAATGGCTCTTACTATGCTTTTCAACGCTTGGGTGAATTTTTCCATCTTGGCAATGCATTGATGTATGTGTTTGCAGTGACTCAAATCATTTATATGTGCGCCTTGTTAGCTGTTTTATTGGATGCTATGACTCGGATGTTGATTTCTGACACAGGTAAACAATTTATGCCGAAAAAATTAACAAAATTAAATGCTGATGGTTTACCCATCAATGGTTATATCTTAACCACGGCTTTGAGTGCCTTCATCTTATTATTAGGTGTTTTCTTACCGGAAATGAACGATATTTTCAACTGGCTGTTAAATCTAAATGGTATTATCTCCCCAGGTGTGACTTGTTGGATTTTTTATGCCTTTATCAAGATTCGTTTGGATAGTCGAAAATTCCAATCAGATTATGTCTTTATCAAAAATGACCGGATGGCTGTTTTTGTGGGTGGCTGGTGCTTGGTCGTTACGATCATCGCAACATTATTTGGCGTCTTACCCCAAGATGCTCCATATGGCTCAAGCCTATTCTGGCACGAATTGATCATCAATATCGTTGGGATCGTGGTCTTGATCGGTTTAGGATTCATTATGCCGATGCTAGCCAAACGCGAACGCGAAAAAGTAACTGAATAATAGACTGAGGTTAAAGCAAAAGGAACCGTCTTTTGTTTTAACCTTTTTTGTTACCTTTACTCCTACCCAAAGATGCGACGACTAACTTATTCCTTTGGGACTATTCAAAAACGGACTTCTCCATGTTAAGATAAATCCTAAATGTTATTTCATTTAATTTTAATCAAACTAATAGAAACGGGTGTGGGGATATGTTTTTAGGTTCGGTGGTGAATTGTCTTGCCATCATTGCGGGGAGTTTTGCCGGAGTTGTTTTACGAAATATCACTGAGCAAACCAAAGATACTGTAACGAAAGGGATCGCGTTAGGGGTCATTGCGCTTGCGATCCAAATGTCAATGCAGGCCAGTTCGTTTATTATCATTATCATCAGCATTTGTATCGGCGGAATGATTGGTGAATTTTTAAAGATCGAAGACTCGATGACGCGCTTAGGTTTGTTTTTAGAAAACCGTTTTGCCCGCGGTAATAGTAATTTTGCTGAAGGATTTGTGACGGCGACCTTGATTTATCTCATCGGCTCGATGGGAATCATCGGCGCAATCCAAAGCGGTGTGACCGGTGACCATCAAACACTGTTTACAAAATCTGTGATGGATGGATTTATGTCGATCATGTTGACCGCATCTCTTGGTATCGGTGTATTGTTCTCAGCCTTTCCAGTTTTGATTTATCAAGGCGCAATCACGATTTTTGCAAGTATCATCATACGCTATTTACCAAAAGAATTATTGGATATGTTGATGAACGAAATCAGCGCGATTGGTGGTTTAATGATCCTAGCCATTGGTCTTAATGTCATGAAATTGACGAAGATTCGGGTTTCAAATTATCTACCAGGTATCGTGGTACTGATCGTTATCATGGTCGTACAATATTATTATTTTTAAAAATCGCTGAGCCAAGTGCTCAACGGTTTTTTTTTACCTAGAAAATACTTTTTCATCCTTACATCAACGAGCCTTATTTTTCATTTGCTTGTAGTCCTTCTGTTTAAACTACGCCCCGCCTTATTGTATACTAAACAAATACTAGTAATAGAAAGAGGAATTCTATGACAAACGAGCGAAATGAATTAAGTGCCTTCTGGGATAATTTTGCTGAAGAATATGAAGAAATCCAACAAGAATCCAGCTTTTTGATTGCGGCAGATTTGGCCGACTTTTTGATTCAACAAAAAATACTGCCTTGTGCTGATTTTTTAGATTTAGCTGGTGGAACGGGACGGTATTTAGAAGTGCTCCAATCACATACCCAGCAATATACTTTACTAGATATCTCCGTTGAGATGCTAAAGATCGCTACCACTAAAGCTGCTAAAAATACCCAGCTGCTCCACCAAGAACAAACAAGTTTTTTATCTACTAACACTAAACGCTACGATGTCGTTTTTTCAGCAATGAATCCAGCAATCCTAACGAAAGACGAACTACTAGCCTGTTGTCAGGCAAGCCGCCAATGGGTGTTGCTCTTACGACTCATCGAGGATGAAGACCAGCTCTTTTCGCCCTTTGAAGAAAAAAATCCTGATTTATTTTTGAATCAACGCTACAAAAATTATTTGCTCAAAGAACAGATTGGCTTTCAAACTAAGCGCTTTGAATACAAAAAAACAGAAGCTATCACAAAAAGTTTTTTTCATGATTATTTTGCTTTAGACTTTTCGAGTGAAAAATTAGAGGCACTTACAGAAGAAATCTTTGGCTCAGACCATGAAAGAGCCAATCAGCAGTCACTAACTTTTGAATTGATTTATTTTCAAGTACCAAACGTTTATAATGAGAATGGTAGTCAGTAGAAATTAGGAGATGACCTAGATGGAAGAAAAAACATTTCAACGGATTAAAGAATTGACCGAATTACAAGGCACAAGTGGCTTTGAAGAAGATATTCGTAGTTATATGCGCACGGCGATCACGCCTTTAGTCGATGATGTTCAACAAGATGGCTTGGGCGGAATTTTTGGATTACGACATGCAGCAACGGACAAACCTCGTGTCATGGTTGCGGCTCATATGGACGAAGTTGGTTTTATGCTGACAGAGATCACTCCGCGTGGTTTATTCAAAGTCGTTCCTTTAGGCGGCTGGAATCCCTACGTTGTTTCTGCTCAACGTTTTACATTAAAAACAGCAAAAGGAAATTACCCCTGTATCTCCTCTTCGGTCCCACCACATTTATTACGTGGCACGAGTGGCCAAGGACAAGTAAAAGTAGAAGATATTTTATTTGATGCCGGTTTCGAATCAAAAGACGAAGCGTTAGCTTTTGGTGTCTTGCCAGGTGATACGATCGTTCCCCAAACCGAAACAGTCAAAACAGCGAATGGAAAAAATATTATCAGTAAAGCTTGGGATAACCGTTATGGTTGTACCGTCGTTTTAGAAGCTTTGGAAGCCTTACAAAAAGAAACACTGGACTACACTTTGATCGCGGGTGCGAATGTGCAAGAAGAAGTCGGTTTACGTGGCGCAAAACCTGCAGTTACTAAATTTGAGCCGGATTTGTTTTTCGCGGTCGACTGTTCAGCCGCAGATGATCTAGTTACGACCAACGGAACATTTGGTCACTTAGGTGAAGGGACTTTGTTGCGGATCCAAGACCCTGGCATGATTTTGTTGCCTCGTTTGCGTGAATATTTGTTAGACACTGCTGCGACTCATCATATTCCTTACCAATACTTTGTTTCTAAAGGTGGTACTGATGCTGGCGCGGCTCACACAGCGAATCAAGGCATCCCAAGTACAGTCATTGGTGTTTGCGGACGCTATATCCATACCCATCAAACAATGTTTAGTATTGCTGATTTTGATGCAGCTAGAGAAATGTTGATTCAAGTCTTAAAAGGCTTGGATGCAAGTACGATCCAAACAATCGTTGCTGGAAAATAACAACTTAATAAAAAATAAATCATTCTAAAAATTTGAATCGCCGCTATTTTCGTTATATTTAAAGCTTTTATTTAAATATATTGCGCTTTTTACTTGCAATCAACATGACATTCCGTTAAGCTTTAGATATATTAATAACACCTTAGGGGAGTAATCGGCAATAATCTTTGCTGTGATGTCAACAATAAGTTAACCAGTGATGGTTTTCTGGTATCGCATGAAATGGTGAGACCTAAGACAAGTGTTCACACTTGCCTTAGGTCTTTTTTTGTCTAAATCGACCATTTCAAGTGAATAAAAAAATTGGAGGATCCAAATTGACAAAAACAACTTATCAAAAAGAAACAAACGAATTGATACAAGAATTACAGACTGTACCAGAAGGCTTGAGCCAAGTAGAAGCCCAACAACGGCTGCAAGAAAATGGGCCCAATCAATTAAAAGAAGCAAAGAAAAAATCGACCCTTACCCTCTTTTTAGATACGTTTAAAGATGCCATGGTCGTAGTCTTACTGATCGTTGCTATCGTTCAAATGGTGATGGGTGCCCATGTCGAATCACTAGTGATTTTTGCGGTCTTACTATTGAACTCGGTCGTTAGTGTCATCCAAACAAAAAAAGCAGAAGGCTCATTGGATGCTTTGAAAAAACTTTCTGCACCAGATGCGAGCGTCTTACGCGCCGGTCAAGAACAATGTATTCCAGCGAACGAGATCGTTGTCGGTGATGTCGTGATTTTAGAAGCTGGCGATTATGTTCCGGCCGATGGACGTCTATTGGAAGCCGGTTCTTTGAAAGTTGACGAAGGTATGTTGACGGGAGAATCGACTCCGGCTGAAAAAGAATTGACGACGTTGACGAATGAAGCCCCTGTTGGTGATCGCATCAACATGGTCTTCAGCGGAACAATCGTGACTTATGGTCGCGGGAAATTCTTAGTAACGGCTACAGGAAATGAAACAGAGATTGGACAAGTCGCTGGCTTGTTAGAATCTACGACAGAGCAAAAAACGCCCTTACAACGCGGTTTAGATAGCTTTAGTAAAAAATTGAGTATCGCGATTTTGATCTTGTCACTGATTATCTTAGGCGTTCAATTACTACGGATTTTCTTAGATGGCTCTACTGATATGACTCAAGATATCGTCAATGCCTTCATGTTTGCGGTAGCCGTGGCGGTGGCTGCGATTCCAGAAGCCTTGCAATCAATCGTGACCATCGTTTTATCGTTAGGAACAAAGAAAATGGCCAAACATCATGCGATCATCCGTAAATTACCAGCAGTTGAAACACTTGGTTCGACCAGTGTCATCTGTACGGATAAAACAGGAACACTAACTCAAAACAAAATGACGATCGTGGATCATTATCTAGCGAATGGTCAAGTTGGTGAATTCCCCAATGATCCAACCGATTGGGATAACGATGAACAACGCTTAGTTGAAATCAGTGTTTTAGCTAATGATGCTTCGATCAGTGAAGATGGCACCAAATTAGGTGATCCAACGGAGATCGCATTGATTGATTTCAGCGAAAAGCAAAATCAATCGTATCGCGAACTGCGTAAAAAATATCCACGTGAAAATGAATTGCCGTTTGATTCTGATCGTAAATTGATGTCGACATTACACACGATCGATCAGAAAAAAATGATGCTGACAAAAGGTGGTCCAGACGTCGTTTTTGAACGTAGTACCAAAGTCTTATTGGATGATGAGATCGTTCCCCTTACACCAGAAATCAAAGCCCAATTCCAAAAACAAAATGAAGCTTTCTCAGAGCGAGCGTTGCGTGTCTTAGCCTTTGCTTATAAAGAGGTCGTAAATCCAGAAATCACTTTAGCAGATGAAGAAGAATTGGTTCTTGTTGGTTTGATGGCGATGATCGATCCGCCACGAGAAGAAGTTTTCCAAGCTGTAGCTGATGCAAATTCAGCTGGAATCCAGACTATTATGATTACCGGTGACCACAAGACGACTGCCGTAGCGATCGCCAAAGAAATCGGTATTTTCCAATCAGGTGACCAAGCATTGACAGGGGCTGAATTAGATCGTTTAACGGAAACTGAACTCACAGAACAATTAGAAGCGATCACTGTTTATGCGCGAGTCTCACCTGAAAACAAAATCCGGATCGTTCGCGCATGGCAAGATAAAGGCCAGATCTCAGCAATGACGGGTGATGGAGTCAATGATGCGCCTGCTTTGAAACAAGCCGATATCGGAATCGCAATGGGAACCGGAACCGACGTCGCTAAAGATGCTGCTTCAATGGTCTTGACCGATGACAACTTTGCTTCGATCATTAAAGCCGTAGAAGTCGGACGAAATGTCTTTGATAATATCAAAAAAGCCGTTGCGTACCTTTTTGCTGGTAACTTAGGTGCGATCATCTCGATCATCTTTGCTTTAGTGGTTGGTTGGGCAAATCCATTTACAGCCTTACAATTATTGTTCATCAACTTAGTCAATGACTCGCTTCCAGCGATCGCTTTAGGAATGGAAAAAGCGGAGCCTACCATCATGCAGCGCCAGCCTCGTGATCCTAACAGTGGGATCTTTACTGGTAAAACATTGACCTCTGTAACCTATCGTGGAATCTTGATTGCGCTCGCTGTGGTCACGGCTCAATGGATCGGTAACCAGCAATCGGCTGAGATCGGGGTCGCGATGGCCTTTTCGACCTTGATTTTAAGTCGGACACTACAGACCTTTGCTGCTCGTTCGAATACCCAAACTGCTTTCCAAGCGGGTTTCTTCAGTAATAAAATGGTTATTTTAGCAGTTGTCGTGTGTGCTGGATTGTTCAGCCTGACACTATTGCCTGGTTTAAGAGAAGTCTTTGCCATTCCTGCAACTTTTACTGTCAATGACATTAGCATAGCATTTGGCTTAGCTGTCGCTGCAGTCGTATTGATGGAAATCACGAAACTGATTATCGTCAACATCCAACAATCAAAAGGAATAGCGCAATAAGTAAGAACTAAACCAAAAAAAGGAGGTACGACAATTGTCGTACCTCCTTTTTATTTATAGTAATTGTTGTAAGTAGCGTTGGATCCGAGGATTGTCACTAGTAAAAAATGACTGCGTATCCCCATCAAACGTGATTTCACCATCTTCTAAAAAGACGATCCGATCTGCAACTTTTCGTGCAAATTCGACATGGTGAGTCACGACGATTTGGCCATTTCCTGTTTCGGCCAATTTTTTGATAACTAGTAATACTTCTTGTGCCAACTCAGGGTCTAACGCACTCGTTGGTTCATCATAAAGCATAAATTCTGGTTCCATCGCGAGTGCGCGTGCAATGGCGACCCGTTGCATCTGCCCACCAGATAGTTGGCTAGGACGATCCTTCGCTTTGTCGGATAAACCAACTTGTTTCAATAAACCTTCTGCTTGGGTCCGAGCTTGTTCTTTTGACACTTTTTTGACTTGGGTCGGACCTTCCATCACATTTTGGATGACTGTAAAATGAGGGAAAAGATTATACGCTTGGAAAACGATACTAAAATGTCCGCGGTATTTTTTTAATTGCGAAAAAGCAATTTTTTGCGGAAACGTCAGTTTATCGTCACCGATCGTGATCGTTCCGCTGTCTGGTGTTTCTAATAGATCGATTGAACGTAATAAGGTACTTTTTCCAGATCCAGATGGTCCTAAGATCACTGTCGTTTCACCTGGTTGGAAGGTTAGATTGATGTCTTTAAGTACATGATTTCCATCAAATGTTTTATTTAAATTTTCAATTGTCAACATTGTCTGTTCTCCTCCTCCTAATAAACCATCCGTTTTTCAAGCACAGATTGTAGATAATTTAAAAGAGTACAGAAAATCAAGTAATAGACAGCGACCATACAATAAAGCAGTAATGGTTCATAGGTGCGCGCGGCGATTCTTTGGGCCGTCATAAAAATTTCTACAATCGTGATGCTGGCAGCTAGTGAAGTATCTTTTACTAAGCTGACAAAGTTGTTGGATAATGGCGGCAAGGCGATTTTAAAAGCTTGCGGTGCAATGATGCGATATAAAATCTGCCAACGACTCATTCCGAGTGACGCAGCCGATTCATATTGCCCTTGAGGAATCGCTAATAACGCCGAGCGGATATTTTCCGAAGCATAAGCCCCTGTATTTAATGAAAAAGTCAAAATCGCTGCTGTCCAAGCATCCATTTGGATCCCGACAGATGGCAAGCCGAAGAAGACAATAAATAATTGGACAAGTAACGGTGTCCCGCGAAAGATCCAGACGTAGATAAAAAAGATTCCATTGATCAAACGATTTTTAGAGATCCGAGCTAAGGCCGTGACCAATGCTAAAATCATCCCCAACGCAAAAGAGATCAAAGTCAATGGGATCGTCATTTTTATCAGTGCCCAAAATAAAGGCAGCGCTGAGCTTTGAATAATATCAAGTGTTCGTTCCATGTTGTTTACCCCTCGTTCATAATCAGCTGCCGGTAATTAGTACCGACAACATTGCTAGCAGATACCGTTTTACCTCTTGCCGCATTGCGACAAGAGGTAAAAAGTATGCTTATTTAGTGATATCTTTATTGAAATATTTCTCAGATAATTTCGTCAATGTGCCATCTGCTTCTAATTCTTTGATGGCTTTATCCATTTTATCGGCTAAATCTTTGTCATCTTTATGGAGCATCGCAGCCACTTTCGTTGATTCATCTGATGTTTTTACAATTTTAATTGGTGCATCTGGTTTTTGTTTCAAATAGTCATAGTAAGTGACGTCATCGTTCAATGTTGCATCGGCACGTTTGTCCCCAACCAATTCAACTGCTTTACTAAATCCATCGACACTAGAAATGTCTGCGCCTAAGTCTTCAGCCATTTGTGCATAGTTACTCGTCAATGATTGAGCTGAAGTTTTCCCTTTCAAATCTGAGAAGTCTTTGATATCATCATTGTCTTTGTTTACGATCAATGCTGGGTGAGAAACTGAATAAGGTGTCGTGAACAAGTATTTTTCTTTACGTTCATCAGTGATTGATACTTGATTGAAAACGACATCTGTTTTGTTTGCATCAAAAGCAGCCAACATTGAATCCCATGGTGCTTCTACAAATTTAACTTCATAGTCCATTTTTTTAGCGACAGCTTTTGCCACATCTACGTCAAAACCAGTTAGTTTATCATTGTCATCACGATAAGAAAACGGTGAATAAGTTCCTTCTGTCCCGACTCTTAAAACTTTTTTTGAGCTTGAATCGCTACTGTCATCTGATTTTGATTGGCAGCCTGCTAAAAACAAGACTCCTACTGCTAAGATACTAGCAACGGCAATAAGTGATTTTTTCATTTTTCTATTTTCCCTCCAACGCTTGTTGCAAATCATTTTTTAAATCTTCAATATCTTCTATTCCTACTGATAATCGTATCAAACCATCTTTGATTCCGGAAATTTCCCGCTTTTCTTTTGGGATCGATGCATGCGTCATCACAGCTGGTACTTCGATCAAACTCTCAACACCACCCAAACTTTCGGCTAGTGTAATGACTTTCAGTGATTCAACGAATGAAGCGACGGTCCTTTCATCCGCTAATTCAAAGGCCACCATTCCACCAAAACCACGCATTTGCTTTGCTGCGATTTCATGTCCGGGATGATCACTCAAACCTGGATAGTATACCTTTGAGACCAAGGGGTTGTCGACTAAAAAGCTCGCGATTTCGGCTGCATTTTTTTGATGAGCTTCCATTCGAACACCTAGTGTTTTGATCCCGCGGTGTAGCAACCAGCTATCTTGCGGTCCTAACACACCACCAATCGAATTTTGGAAGAAACCAATCTGTTCAGCCAACTCCTCGTTGTTCGTCGTAGCAACGCCCGCTACTAAGTCACTGTGACCGCCCAAATATTTGGTGCCACTGTGGACAACAATGTCTGCACCAAGTGCTAGGGGTTGCTGTAGATAAGGTGTCGCAAACGTATTATCAACGATCGTCAACAAGTCATGTTCTTTGGCCCAAGCAACACTTTTTTCGATATCGATGATTTTCAATAATGGGTTACTTGGTGTTTCCAAAAGCAAGGCTTTCGTTTGGTCTGTTACGACGCTCTCAAGAGCAGAGATATCTCGACTATCCACCATTGTATAACTTAATCCTAAAGGTTTAAAGACTTTATCCATTAAACGGAAAGTTCCGCCATAAACATCGTCTCCCAAAATCAAATGATCACCCGGTTTGAAAATTGATAATGTTGCATGGATTGCTGCCAGACCTGAAGCAAAAGCAAAACCCTTCACGCCACCTTCAAGTTCAGCGACCAATTCTTCTAAAGCTAAACGGGTCGGATTACCTGAACGAGAATATTCAAAATCACCTGGTTGTCCAAGTTTCTTTTGGCGATATGTCGAGGTTTGATAGATTGGAACATTGACCGCACCTGTCAATGGGTCTTCGCTAATACCACCGTGGATCAATTTTGTTGATAAATTCATCGTTGTTTCCTCCTATTTTTTACATTTCTCAAGAATTTTTTTCAATCGATCAGTTTTATTTTAAAGTCTTTCCAGAGCGCTGCGACAACACATGGCGACTCCTCCTTCTTCATTAGGCAGATTTGAATACAAAAAAAGAGGCACAAGCTATTAAAGCTGTACCTCTTGCAATCGTTAAAAGTAAAAAGCATTTAAACGAGTCCAGAACAGTTAATAGGCATGACAAAATGGTATGATGTTTTTTTGCATCATACAACAACACGCTGATTTAACTGTTTGATGGTTCATCATTGTCATGTCGTTCGTCATGGTTCGGACCCCCTTAATTGATTGGCTTAAATTTAGCATTTTAAAAATGAGAAGTCAATAAATTAATTTCTGTCATTTCTTAAAATAACTTTAATCTAGAAATGTTGATTCTCATTAATTTTCTGAATGTGCGCTTTTTTATAAAACAATCAGCGTATAAAAAAACTACAACGTGGCCTCAAAAACGAAGACGTTAGAAAAACATCTGTAGAAAAGACCAAAGATAGCGTAACAAACGGAACAAAATAAATAAAAGAAACAAATTTCCCAAAACGAAGCCCACGGCATTTCCAGCACTAGCTTTTAAATTCCCCCAAGTAAAACGCCGTAAAAAACGTGGCACAGAACTGTACCCATTGCGTTTCAAGCGAAACTTTTCTTCATAGGTCAATTCCAAGATATCATAATAAATGATCTGTAGAGGTTCAGTAGTAAAAAATGCTTTAGCAAAGCCCACCATTAGCGTATAACGCTTGTTGTTTGATGGTAAATTACGGACATTCTTCTTGCTAATAGCGACTTTCTCCTGGTCGATTACTTGATAGCTATATTCCGTTTCTTCGATTTTAACGATCTTAGCTTCAGGTTGATTTTTCGCTAAAAAGGCTTGATAGACTTCTGGAAATTTACGCTGTTGGATCACCAAGAAAATCAATATACCCAGCAAAATAACGATCAGCAAAAGATTCAGCAATAAATGCTCCCCGAAAAAGAAGCTATAAGCGGCAATGATCAGCAACGCGGCTGTACACAAGCTGATCCGTTTCCAATAATAGGTTTGATACATCTTATGGATCGTTCGTTGATAATAATCAAAATCGGCGGTCGCAAAATCCATCTGCTCCCCTCCTTTCACTTACTAACTTTTTCTAAGTATAACGGACAGACGGACAAAAGTCAGTTGCTTTTATTCAGTTAAAGTTAAATGATTAACAGCTTTAGACTATTTTAAATCTTTTTTGTGAAAAATAACACTTTTGTTTTAAAACGCTTTTTTTCTGTCGCTAGTAGGGTATACTAACAGTATAAAAACGATTACTTTTAATCAAGTGAAGGGGTATACTTATGAAAACAGCGATGGTTCTTTCCACTATTTTGATTGCTTTGGTCAATTTTTATCTTTTCTATGTTTATTTTAAAGAGAAAAAAATTAAGGATAGTCTGGAGAAACTAGCTGTAATGTTTGGGGTAAACATGAGCGTACTATTTATCGACAGCCTGCTGTTATTCTTTGGTGCACTCGCTGAAGAAGGCTTTGCTTTATTGACAATTTTGATAGAATTATAAACTAAAAAAACAGACGACACTTCACTCTTTGAGGTTCGTCTGTTTTTTTAAGTCCCGGTAATGGATCTCCAGTTAACGTTTAATTTACGCTATGATTTATCGCTGATTTTCTTTATAGAAAAATTTTTTGGCTGCTTTTAAATAAAAAAGATTGACAAAGAAATTACGATACGCTATTGTATCGTAATAAAAGAGGTGAAATTTTTGAGAAAAAATGTGGGAAGACCTAGAAATAAAGAAGTCGACGAGAAAATTTTAAGTGCGGTCAGAGAGCTGTTGACCCAAAATAGTCCAGATAAATTATCGATTGAGGGCATCGCAGAATATGCCCAAGTCGGAAAGGCGTCAATCTATCGTCGCTATGCAGGCAAAGATGAATTGATCTTAGCTGCCTTAGCCGATGCTAAGTCTATGGATCTAACAAATTTATCACTAGATGCTTCTCCTCTAGCAATCATCTCAGAAATCGTCACTCGTTTTTTAACGACCTACAATAATCCAACCGGTAGACGAATGATCATGATGGCTGTGAATACAACGACTTCCAGTGATAAACTATCCAAGGCGTATTGGGATATCCACGCTATTCCACAAATAGAAGATCTGGCTGCTCTATTAGAAAACTTACAAACACAAAAAAAGTTATCACCCAACATTGATCCAAAAATTGCAGCCGAGACACTAATCAGCGTTTTTACTGCTCAGTTTCTTTTACGTCCACAAGAGGAAGTAGCCGGAGCACTCACACCAATTTTAGAACAATTATTCTCTACTTGGGAATAATTTTTTAACTAATTACGATACGAAACTGTTCTGTATCGAATAACTAAGGAGATCACACTATGACTAATAAAGTATTGATTACTGGAGCTAATAAAGGAATTGGCTTTGAGAGCGCACGTCAATTAGGCCACAAAGGATGGTATATTTTGCTGGGGGCCAGAAATGAAGAACGCGGCTTAGCAGCCGTCCAACAGCTTAAAAATGAAGGGATCGCTAATGTCGAATGGGTCCAGATTGATTTAAATGATTTGGCTTCAATCACTAACGCCGCTGCCTACATTCGAGAAAACCACTCTGATTTGAATGCATTGATCAATAATGCAGGGATTTCTGGCGATATGCATAAGCGGCCTTTAGATTTTACTCTTGATGAATTAAAAGCCGTTACAGAGGTCAATGTTTATGGAAACTTCTCGATGATTAAAGCCTTCACGCCGATTTTAAGCAAAAATCAAGGGAAAATCTTGCATGTGACCCTTCCCGGAATCGGCGCTGGTTCTTTTCGACCTTTCGCCTATATGGCTAGCAAGGCCTCTCTCAATTCAATGATTCGTAACTTTGGGTATGACTTTAAGAAAAACCAGATTTCTGTCGATATCTTTGGTGTCATGCCCGGTGGGATTCAGACCGATTTGAACGACCATATGACCGGCTGGATGATGCGAACATTACCCGAAGGCACCAAGTCAATCGTAGATGTTTTAACTGATGGAAAATCACATCAAGGAAAAATATTGAGCCGTTCAGGGATGGCAGGCTCATTAACAAAGCACCTACTTAAACAAGTCAACATCTTTAGTAAAAACAAATAACCCTTACTTAGAGACTGGCAACTACTTTACACCCTTGTGAGCTGGACTACCTAGCAAAAATCTGCTAGGTAGTTTTTATTCGATAAATCCATACTCAATGATTGTTAATTTACGTTTTAGGCGGTCGATCACTGGAGCAAGTTCTTCAATCGTCTGCCATTCAGGATGTACTGTTAGCTCTTGTTGGATCTTGATCGTTTCCGCATTTAACACCGCATAAATGACTTCTAATACGTCCTTTTTTTCTACCCCTTTACGCAAAGGCAACTTATCTACGACCTCTTCCGTTAAAGTAAGATTTTTACTAAAATCAGCTTGGATTTTTTGATTCATCTTTTCTCGTAAAGGTTCCGGCAAGATCGAAATCTCCGCATAAGCTTTCATCAAAAAATTAAAAGCTACAGGGTATTTCAATTGCAACGTGATCTTATATCTAGTCGCTGCGATCACCATCTCGATCAAGTCATTCGCTCCTGTCCACACAGAATAGTCGATTTTTTGATAGAAAAAATCAGCTGCGTATTCATAAGTGGCTTCATAAAGCCCACTCTTATTTTTAAAATAGTGGAATACCAGTCCTTTGGATACGCCGGCTTGTATAGCAATCTCATCTGTTTTTGTTTCACGATATCCCGAAGTTCCAAATAATTCTGCACTAGCTAATAGAATATTTTTTTCTTTCTTAGGATCTTTTACTATTTCTTTCATTCCATCACTCCATGTCTCGCTTATTGTAGCCCACAAATCCTAAAATCGTCAAAATAATAAAAGCAAGTCCTAATAGGATGGTCACTTGCTGATTAATAGCTTCACTAGGGACCTTTCCTACCCAACCAAAAGGTGAAATAGCCGCATATTTATCTGGAAGATTCATCAGCGGACCAAACATTTTCACCAAGACTCCTACAGCTAAATAGCCCCATAACAATTTACTGGCTTTTGGCACGATCCCAACAAGCGCAGTTGCACAGCCCATAAAAAACAAGATCGCTGGTAAAAAGCCCATAGATGTTTGCCAAAAATAATTTGACGATAAGGGGGCCTGCAAAGTACTATTCCCAATAAAAAAAGTACTGACTAACGCTGAAGTAAAAACAAGTAGGCTAAGGCCTACCCCCACTAAGAAATAACTCAAGACTAGATTCGTCTTTGTTACTTTTTTAGCATGGATCATTTCTAAATACCCTTTATGTTCATCTGATTCCAAACGGAAAACCACTAAAATACCGCTGACAACTGCTAAAACAACAAAAAACAAACCTAGCATATTTAAATAGTTCAACAGTAATGCACGATTCGCTGCATGAACCTGAGAAACACCCAATAATTTTTTATAGGTCGGATTCGTTCCGATAATATCTCCGATCGTCTGAAAAATCGATCCGTAAGCAGCTCCTAAAACAAGACTGCCAAAAACCCAACCAATCATGCTGTTTCGTTCAAGCCGTAAAACCAGTCCAATCGGTGATGAGAGTAAACTACCGGCTGTGGCTTTTCCTTCTTTGCTCGAAAAAACACCACTACCTATATCACGGTTACTTGCAACCCTGGTCGCTACAAGTAAACAACCGACACCTAAACCGAGCATCAAAACGACGGGAAGCCAATTGTTTTGCGAATAAATTTCGGTTTTCTCGACCCAGCCAACTGGTGAAACCCAGGTCCATTTTGGATCGCTGACATCTGTCAGCATCCGGCAGATATACAAAACAGCATACAGACCATAACTAGTAAAATAAGCACTGCGAGTATCGTTCATTAGTTGCCCCATGAGTAAACTAAGAAAACCAAACAAAATACCCATACTAGCAATACTGATGCCCATCAAAAAATTACCTTCATCGTTGGCACCGTTTAGCTGTGCTATGAATAAACTGCCAATATACATTCCCGCCATCACAACATTGATCAAAATGATTTCGATCGTCGTCGCATAAAGGAGTGCTAATCTCCCAACCGAACGCGCACGGACCATTTCTAATAGACCGCTGTCTTCTGCTGCTCTAGTATTAGTGATGGCCAATGAAATATTCATAAAAACCATAAACATCCCTATAAAAACCAACATTTCTGAAGCAAAAACATTAGCCGTAGTATACGGTTTGGTTGCTGTAAACTCACCAAAAAGTGAAACCATCGCAGGCAATTTCAATGTTTGAACAATGGCAGTGATGTCTGATTGTGTCCCGAATAAAACATTAAACTTTATTGCTGCTGAAGCAAATAATCCAACTAAGACAACGATCCAGATCAAATGTTTGATCCGATTTTGTTTAAGATTTGCTTGAAGAAGATAATTCGTTTTTGCTCCACTATGCATGAGAATCAACTCCCCGCTTTTCATAATAATGCATAAACAGATCTTCTAGCGTTGGTGGTGCAGAGATCAAATCAATCAGTTTTCTTTCCGCTAAAAAGCGCATCAAGGTGTCCATTTGATCACGATCAACAGAAAATTCTGCGTTTTGTAGTTGTGAATCGCTAAACTTCAGCTCATAAATTCCCGGTAGCTTCTCTAGTCCCGTCAAAGAATCTTCAGTCCTGACTGTCATTTTTATGCGCGTTAAATGCCGCATAGAAAGTAAGTCGCCTGTCTCAATGATCGCGCCATCACGAATGATCGCAATCCGATCACACATTTTTTCTACTTCAGATAAAATGTGGCTAGAAAGCAAAATACTCTTCCCCGCAGCTTTGAGTCTCATGACTTCTTGCTGAAATGTCCTTTCGTTTAAGGGATCCAATCCTGAAGTGGGTTCATCAAAAATATATAAATCGGCTTCTTGTGACAAAGCTGCGATCAGGGCAACTTTTTGACGATTTCCTTTGGAATAAGTCCGAGCCTTTTTCTTAGGATCTAATTGAAAATTTTGGATCAAGGTTTCCGTTTTTTCCGTCCGTTGCTGGCCATTTAAACGTAACAATAAATCAATAATTTCTCCTCCGGTCAAGTTGGGCCACAGATAAACATCCCCTGGAACATAAGAAAGTCGTTGATGGATCGCCGTATCTTCTTGCCAAACATCTTGACCAAAAATCTGGGCTGTTCCACTTGTCTTTTTCAACATTCCCAACAGAATTCGAATGGTTGTTGATTTTCCTGCGCCATTTGGGCCAATAAATCCCAGTACTTCCCCCTGATTGACCGTAAAGGTGATATCTTTCAAGGCTTCAAAATGCCCAAATTTTTTAGTGACTTGCTGTAATGAAACAATCGGTTGATCCATCTCACTCACTCCTTGATTTCTTCTTTACTGTGAGAATACGCTTTTTTGACTTACCAGTCAATGACTAAGCAGTCAATCAAACGTTTTCCAATCTCTGCGCTTAAATGTAGGAATCTAGGTTCACTATTAGCCACATATTTCTCGAAGTTTTTCGGAAACTGACGTATGATAAAGGAAACCATTGAAGGAGCTTTTTATGACGATTAGTAAAAAAATACCGCCACTACTCTTACTATTAGCCGTGGTCGGTGATTTTTCTCTTCCTTATCTATTAGGGCCAGCTTATCCCGGCTTTAATCAAATGACGATGTTGATCAGTCAACTCGGTGAAGCCAATAGTCCTGTGTACTCTGCTTTTAATCATGGATCAGTCATTACTGGAACCTTATTTATCTTAGGCAGCCTCGGCGTCTATCCTTTTTTTGTCACGGAATCAAAACGGATGGCACAAATCTTGACCAGTGCCATTGCGCTGTATGGCTTTGGTGATTGTCTTTTGACCGGGATCGTCCACATCAGTGAATCTGCTAGTTTTTTTAGTCCCGCTTATTTTTTACATGCTGCTTTTTCAGGCATTGCGATGGTAGCAATGATGTTCGTCCCCTTGCTACTGGCCTATGAAGCTTCTTTGAAAGGAAAAAAAGGGCTTGCTGGCTTTTATCTGGTTTGTTTAGTGATCGCGATCATCACGTTGATCTTATTTGCTGCTTACTATTTACCTGTGATTGGAAAGTTGCTGACAACAACACGTGGTTTTTGGCAACGCACTTCCCTCCTATTCCTTTATTTACCTGCAGCGACGCTTGCTCTTAGACAATTGAAGTATCCATCAAGCCAAGTCTATTGAGCTTGCTCCATAAGACTTAATAAAAAATACCCGATCAATTACTTGATCGGGTATTTTAGGCTTCAATTTATTTTAATAGTTCTTTTAACGCTGCGACACGGCTGGCTAAAGGTCGGCCTAAAGCTTCAGCAAAATTATCAGAATAAACATCCAATTGGTCATTCTTGATATCGTGTTGGAAAGAAAGGAACATTTCTGCAACGGGCTGTGGTAGACCACCTGCTACTAAATTATCAACAAAGCCTTGGTCGTCAGAAGCGATGACTTCAATATCTTTTCCGGTTGCTACTTTTAATGCTTCAGCTAATTCTGCATAAGTGATCGGCTCACCTGATAATTCTAAAATGGCAGGGTATGTTGTTCCGGCTACCGCTTTTGCAGCCACTTCTGCATATTCTCTTCTTAATGCCCAACCAACTTTACCAGCTTCAGCAGCATAAACGAATTTACTACTAGTTAAGGCTTGACCAATAATTGGCATTTCATTTTCTAGGTACCAATTATTTCGTAAGAATGTGTGAGCGATCCCTGATTCTTCGATTACTTTTTCAGTAAAAATATGATCCGCTGCTAGTTCGCTTGTTGAGTGATCGGCATCTGCAAAACTTGTATAAGCAATGTATGAAACCCCTACTTCTTTAGCTGCCTTTACTACATTTTCATGTTCTGCTTGGCGATTTCCTGGTGCCCCTGAGACGAATAGTAAACGGTCAATCCCCTGTAAAACTGACTTCATCGAATCGATAGTAGAATAATCACCAATTCTTACATTGAAGCCTGCTTCCTTCAAAGCGGCACCTTTTTCTTCGCTACGAACTAACGCATAAATTTTATTTTGCGGAACTAATTCCTTCAAAAAATTCAATGCAAGTCCACCGAAACCACCATTTGCTCCTGTTACTAAATAAGTCATATCATTAACACTCCTTTATTTTAATTGTTATCTTTCTTGCTGTACATTTATAAGTTACACCTTTATAATAAACAGTATGGTAGTATTAGTCAAGTAAAAAAAATGAAAGGAGCTTTTAAAATGAAATATTCAATCCAATTCAGTGATGCCATCCACATTCTTACTTACATAGAAATTTTTAAAGATACGAATTACTTATCTAGTGAAATGATTGCCAGTAGCGTCGAAACGAATGCTGCGAATGTTAGAAAAATCATGAGCAATTTAAAGAAATCCCATTTGATCCTTACGCAAACAGGAAAAGCCAAACCAACCCTGGCAAAATCACCAACAGAAATCACCTTGTTGGATGTCTATCAAAGTATTGAAGGAAATACCAATCTGATTCAAGTCGATCCAAAGACGAACCCAGATTGTATTGTGGGCGCGAATATCCAAGATGTCTTAACTTCGACCTATACACGCTTGCAAGCATCCGTTGAAGCTGAAATGTCCCAAATCAGCCTGCAACAAATCATCGAGCAAATCGCTGAATCAGAAAAAAGACCTGAGAATGCTGTATTTGTGAAACCGTATCTCTCATAAACTACTTTTCCACTTTTTACGCTAAAAGACCGCCCTATTTCTTAGGACGGTCTTTTTTAATACAATTTTTTGATCCCGATTTGAGCCGCTCCGATAGCACCCGCAAACTGCGAAAGCTCATCGGTTAGAACAGGCGCCGCTACATATTGTGCTAGGACGCTCGTAAAAGCAGTACTTTTTGATAGACCGCCGGTGAATAAGATTCTTTCCCCTCGTTTAGGTCGTAATTTTGAATATTGACTGCTGATCCGTTGAGCGATCGAATGGAGAACACCTAATGCGATATCTGCTCGTTCTTCGCCTTTTGAGATCAAACTGATAACTTCTGACTCAGCGAAAACAGTGCACATACTATTGATCGTGATCGGTGTAGCGACTTGGACAAATCGATCGATGTCAGTGATTTCTTCGCCTAATGTCCGCATCATCACTTCTACAAAGCGACCTGTTCCAGCTGCACAGCGATCATTCATGCTAAATTCAGTCACATTGCCTTTACCATTTAATTGAATTGCTTTACAATCTTGTCCCCCAATATCAATGACTTGCGTCACTCCAGGTAAAAGGTATTCCGCCCCTTTTCCATGACAAGTGATCTCAGTCATTACTAGGTCAGCTGGGATCAATTTACGACCGTAACCGGTAGTCACTAATTTCACTTTAGTCAAGCCAGATTGTTCTTTAAAATATTCCACGACTTCGGTCATCGCCTTTCGAGGATTACCAGCGGTGGGAATCAAATAACGATCGACAAGTTGATCCTTTGCAAAAAGCACTCCTTTGGTCGTGGTCGAGCCCGAATCTAAACCGATTGTGTACATAAGATCTCTTCTTCCAACATTTCGATAAAGGCCGTCACCCGAGTATTGATCTGCTCGATATCAGCAGTTGAGTAGTCTGTTTCTAAATACATATATGGAATGTGCTTTTCTTCATTCAAGAAGCGTTTGATTTTCAGAGATTCGACCGAAAAAGGGATACAATTTTGCAAGACCATGTCAATCACACCATCGACGTGATAGTCATCGATCATTTGACTCAAGAGCTCTTTCCGGGGTTGATTATTCGTCATGCAGGCACAGCCAATATTGATATATTTATCTGTCAGTGCTTGGTACACATCGGCTTCCTCTTCATCGACCAAGCGCTCCACTGCTTTGGCTACCGTACAATTTTCATAAGCTACTACGATCCCACCGTTTTCTTCGATTGCTCGAATCACTTTTTCAGTCACCCCACCCATTGGTGAGCCCGTTACTAAGATTCTTGGTTTGGCATCCAAACGTTTACCTGCGGCATACTCTGTTTTGACTCTAGTCGTTGTTTCTTCCAATAATTGGATGACTTCTTCTTTATCAAATTTATACTGAGCACCATACATCACTTTGAAAATTTCTTGCCCGCTGATAGCTGGCGGGTTCAGTTGCCCCAAACGATAGAAGTTCTGTTTGGCTACACGCTCACGATTTTTCAGTTTGATTGCAGACCGAATTTTTTCATCTGTGATTTCGACATTCAGAAAGTCTTCCAGTTTTGCTTTAAAACGCACTAGCTCGCTATACCATAATTGTTTGCTCGCCTCACTCGTACGTGTATGGGGCAGCTGCATCAAATACGTCTCTTTGAACTCTTCCATATATTCATACATTTTCTTTTTACCATCACACGTCGTCTCTCCAACTACTAAATCAGAAAAATAAAAATACGGACATTTATCCGTTTTGCCAAAGCCATAACTCGATTTGATCAGTGGGCAAAGATTACGTGGCAGATCTTCCTCAGCATCCGGAATCGTCTCGTCTGAGGTCGAGCACAAACTGATTTGGATCGCTTCGCCTGCCAATACTAATTCTTCTGGCATAAACGTACAATAAACACCTACGACGGGAATCCCTTTTTCTTTGATCTCTTTGACTGCTAAAAAACCTTGTCTACGTGCTTCACCAAAATCAGTAAAAATCTCTGGTAAGCTTGTTTTTACATCCATTTGTTTCACCCTTTCTTTTTAGCTTATCCCTTTAAAAAGAAAATCGTCGAGTCCTTTTTAGCGTGATCTTCTTCCAGAAGGAAAAATAGCCCTTAGAACCTCTAAGTATGCCGATAATTGTCATCGTCGAACCATTTTTCCACCTCCAAACACGCGTTGCAAGCCTTTTCATTATCAGCTACAGTATAACGAAAGTCTTTTTTTACTACAACACTTCTAAAAGAGAATCGTTCTCATCATGTATTTTGATTCACAATGTTTTTGTTTTACTGGATTGCTTCATTTTTATGCTAGCTGAATAACCCGATAGTAAAAAAACTGCCGCAATTCTGCGACAGTTTTCTTCACGTTTTACTTATGATTCTTTACGATTAAATAAAAAGTAGATTGCTGCTAATAAAACACATGAGGCAATCGATACGATATGTCCGCTACTTAGACTCCGTAATAGATGGTGGATAAAATCATCTTCCACAAACATTGAACCGGCTGTGTAGGCAATCAATAGCGCGCCGATCCAGATCAAGAATGGAAAACGATCCATCAATTTTAAAATCATTTGACTACCAAAGACCACGATCGGGATGCTGATAACTAAACCAAAAACCGCTAGTAGAAAATGCCCATCGGCTACGCCGGCAATTGCTAAGACATTGTCTAAACTCATCACCAAATCTGCGATAATGATCGTGCGAACGGCCGAAAAGAAGGTCGTCTCACTCTTGACGTTGGTTTCTTCCCCATTTGAACGCAATAGATCATAGGCGATATAAAACAATAAGACACTACCAATGATTTTGACATAGGGGATCGTCAATAATTCTACCGCGATCAACATTAAGATGATTCGTAAAACGACTGCCCCAGCAGTCCCGATAATGATTGCTTTGTTTCGCGATACAGCCGGCAATTTCCGAGTCGCTAATGCGATGACGACCGCATTATCACCACTTAAAACTAAATTCAACACAATAATCGAAAGAATCTTCGATACCATTGCAATACTCATATTCCCACTCCTACTAAACTAATCTGGTCTATCCTATCACTTTTTCTGAAAAAAGCCATGAAAAAACGCTTAGTTTTCACTATGACCTGTTCTATTGTAGGACATCTAGACTAAAAAGTATAATAGAAATTAATTGTTTTTAGGCTAAAATTTCTTTTCAATCATTTACTGCCGCTCGCTATTTAACTCACGGACAAATCGTGCAGTAATCTCTTTTGGTCTAGTAATCGCACCGCCGACTACAACACCGCTTACACCAAGTTCTTGTGCTTGTTTCGCTTGTTCTGGTGTCTGGATCTGTCCTTCTGCGATCACGGGGATCCCTAGTTTTACTAAGGCTTCCATCAATTCAAAATCAGGTCCTGTTGTAGCTCGATCAGCACTTTCTTGTGTATAACCGCTCAAGGTCGTTCCCACGAAGTCGACCCCAGCTGCATAAGCATTTTTTCCTTCTGCTAGTGTGGCGATGTCTGCCATCAATAGTTGATCAGGATATTGGTTTTTGATTTGTTGGATGAATTGATTGATCGTTAACCCATCGTGCCGGCTTCTCAAGGTACAATCTAAGGCGATGACCTCAACGTTGCAAGCGACTAATTCAGCGATTTCTTGCATGCTAGCAGTAATAAAGGGAGCTTCCGGTGGGTATTGTTTTTTGATCAAACCGATCAGTGGTAGATCGACTAGGGCTTTGATTTCCTGGATATCACGAACAGAATTCGCGCGGATCGCTTTGGCACCCCCTTCCTTTGCGGCCAACGCCATCAATGGCATGATCCCGCCAGTTTCTGTATATAAAGGTTCTCCTGGTAATGCCTGACAAGAAACAATCAGACCATCTTTGATTTGATTCAAAAAATCTATTTTTTCCATCTATGATTCCACTCCATTCATTTTTAACTCTCTATGAAAAGGGTAACATTGAAAGCGGTCACTGACTAGTTAAAAATAGCCTATCACTATTTTTAGTGATAGGCTATTTTATTTGATGGTTGTTGCAGCTAAAGAAAAATCACCGATCGCAGAACGGATGGCTTCGGTATTCGTAAAGTTCTGTGTCAATACAACGATCGCAAAGGGGTTTTCTTTGGTTAAGACTAAGCCGATATCATTTTCGACAGTATCTAATTCCCCTGTTTTGTTTGCCACGACGACATCCGTCGGAAGTTTACTAGGAATTTTGGTGCGGACCGTTTGCCCTTCCATGATTTCTAGCATTGTAGAATACGGCGCGATCGCACGTTGCTGATAGAGGCGCTTCAAAAAAGTCATACAATCAGTCAGTGAGGTATAATTTTCTTTGCCTTGTGCTCGGGCATCGTTATCCAACATCAAACGCTCTAAGCGAGTATCAGGATAGCCTTGCGTTTGGAAATAGTGATTCAATTTTTCCATGCCAAAATGGGTGATCAAGGCATTGGTCGCGGCATTATCACTTTGTTGGATCATCGGAAGAAGCCAATCCATCAAGGAACTTCCTTCGATCTCCTCATTTGAATTGGCTTGGGTCAAGGCGTACTCCATGATGAATACCTTAATAACACTCGCCGACACTGTCGGTGCAGAATTATTGCTGGATAATTCTTTCCCACTATCAAAATAATAGACCCCATAGTAAACTGGATTCGCATTGGCTTGTAGCTTGCTGGCATCTAATTGTTTGGCCGCTTCCTTCGTTTGCTCAGAACTGTTCGTCATTGTCGGTAAGCTGCTACTCGTAGTCGATACTTCCATTGGACTGCTTGACGTTGCTTTAGTTATAGTACGCGGATTTTTTTGTGTCGTTGCACTTGGTTTAGCGGGCTGATTTAATAACCCACGGCCAACACTATAAGAAATAAGCGCGATGGCTAAAAAACAGGCCCCGATGCCAATTGATTTGACTCGTTTTATTTTTTTAGGATTTGCGTGTCTAGCCAAAAGGATTCAACTTCTTTCTATTAAGAGATCCAGACTTCGTTGACACCATCATTTTTAGTAACGCCATCGGTTAAAGCCAAGCGAGAAGAATAAGAAACGTAGCCATAATATGTTTGAGTGCTACCGGCATCCCAAGTCACCGTGATACGGACATTCGGATTGATCATTTTAGTATCCGGCATATCTGATGGGTATTGATCGTTGGTCTCATAACTTAAAACATCTCCGCTAGCACTAGTGATCGTTGCTTGACCAAAATACTGCGTACCGTTGACATTTTTTTGTGTCACACTACCATTGGCTCCGATCGTTAATGAGCCTTGTTTTTGACTTGATTGTGAATAGTAGAAATAATAAGTATTTGCCCACTTAGCATAATCACCACTAAAGGCACTGCCTGAAGAAGACTTGGCTGAGTCCTTCGCCTTTTGACTAGAATCCGTGGTTTGATCCTCTTGCTTCAAGCCATCATCATTCTTTTCTTGCAGTTCATCGACTTCATCGGCTATTTCAGCAAACTCACTTCGTCCAAGATCACTAGCTGAAATCTGACTTAATTTCAGATTAGATTTTTTGTACTCACCATTGATCGTCAATTCTTTCGCTTCTGCGATCAACTTATCGTATTTACTGGTATCGATTTTGTTAGAAGATGACGTACTATTTAATGTAGCTGCAGTCGATGACGGTGTTGTTGCTTCATCATTAGAACTTCCCGCCAGCGCTAGCCCTACACCAACGACGACAGCTAAGATCACTACACCGCCCAGGACCATCAGCCATTTAGGAAAGCCACCTTTAGGATTAGGCGTTTGATTGCTTGGCTCCGGATTCTTTTGCAAATTCGTTCCTTGATTTCTTTTAGGGGTGTTTTCAACCGTTTCAAATGCATACCCACATTGTTCACAAAAACGTGATTGCTCATTATTTTCCGCCCCACACGTTGGACAATATTTCATTTTTCATCGACTCCTTGAATTTTGCTTATATCTTTTTACGATCCTTTTTCCTTACCCCGATTTTACCATATCACCCCTGCAAACGTCGGAGATTCTTTTAGTTCACAAAAAAACTTACCCACAATCAGTGTGGATAAGTTTATTATTTCAACATGCTGGCAGTTAAGCTAAATTCAGCGATCGCCGTCCGAGTACTGACAATGTCTGACACCTCACTAGCAAGCACCACAATGGCAAACGGATGGTCTTTATCAAAGACGATCCCAATATCATTTTCAACGGTTTGTTGTGCACCAGAAAGATTGGCAATCGTCATATTTTTAGGAATCTTCTCTGGAATTTTATTTTTGATCTGCTGTCCTTCCATCAATTGGAGCATCGCTTTTTGCGGTGCCTTTTTACGCTTGCTATAGAGCTTTTTCAAAAGAGTCATACAATCATTGACCGACGTATAATTTTCTTTGTCGGTGCTCAGAACATTGATGTCCAACATCCGCCGTTCGATCCGCGTATCCGAATACCCTTGGTCTTGGAAATAGGCGTTCATCGCATCCATGCCATAATGATCAATCAAAACATTCGTTGCAGCGATATCATTTTGTTGGATCATCGGTGCTAACCACTCACTCAACGTTTTATTTTCGATCACTTGCTGGCTACCACCGGTTTGATTCATAGCGTAATCCATGATAAACGCATTGATTACATTGGCTGCCACCATCGGCTGATTGTTCTGATGGTTCAAATCCGTTTTGTCTTTAAAATAATAGACACCATACGACACATTGCCTGCACTATTTAATAAAGCAGTCGCATCTAAATTGACCGTGGCTTTTTCTTTGCTGGCTTCTGTTTTACTCGTGCTAGCACTTGTTTCTTTGGCCTTCGTTGTCGAGCTACTCTTTTTGGTGGCTTTCTTCGTGGCTTTTTTTGCTGAGCTTTTTGTTGTGGTGCTCGCTTGTGTCGAAGAATTTTTTTCAGTTGTCGACTGGCTTTTTTTAGTAGCTACCATTGCTTGGGGTGCTTTTTCCGAATGACTAAACAATTGCGTAGCACCAAAAATCGCTACACCTGCAATTGCCAAAGTTGCCACTCCGACTACGATATATTTTTTCACCTTGATCTCACTCGGCTCACTATGTCTGCCCAATTCCTTCACCTTCTCCCGTCGGTCACAGACCCACTATTCGTCAGATTAAGTTTATCATAAATCCAAAACAAACTTCCTTTATTTGACACAAAATAAAAAAATTGATTTGAATCGTGCCTTTTCCCAAACAAAACAAAGAGCCCTCAAAAAACTGAGGGCTCTCTTGCTAGGACCACGTTGACGTTTAGTCTTTGTTTCTTAATTTACCTTTTTCTTACGGTAGATATACATAACTACTGATAGACAAACAATCAATGCCCCTAAGTAGATCACTATATCTAAGGTTTGCGATCCGGTAGAAGGAAGCATCCCCTTACTGCTACTCGATTGACTTGTAGCTCCGCCAGTACTTCGGTTTGTACCACTTGTTGTATTACTGCCAGAAGTTAGACGACTATTTTTTCTTTCACTTGCTTTGAGCGTGTTGGTCAGATTATAACCAAATACTTGACTGCGATACCCTTCGACTGTTGCTTCATCGATCGTATAGACATAGCGTTTGCCTGAAGCATCTTTTTCAGGTAAGTCTTTAAAGGTGTAGCGCCAATTCGATGCTCGGCTAGCTACCGTTTCCGCGATTTTCTTCTCATTTTGGAACAGATAGACAGTAATAGTATTTGGCCGTTTCTCAGCAGCATCATTATCATCTTTCCAGGTTTTCTGACCAGAAATATCGATCGTCAACAAGCTATTCGTGACATCCATCCCCTCTTCTGTTGCTTGGTAATTTGGTAATAACACTTGGCCAGCTGAATCTTTCACTACTTCCTTCACAGTATATGCATATTCTTTTCCGGCTTGATCATATTTGATTAGATCCTTGAAAGTATAGTTCCAGTCCTGTTTCGCAGTCGTTTTTTCGATGACTTCTTTTCCGTCCTTATCCGTATAGGCTTTGCCATTTTGATAAAGCTGGACTTGGATTGCATTTGGACGTGATTTGTAGGCATTGTCTTGATCGTCCCATGTTTTTTGACCAGTCAATTCGATTGTTTCCAAACGATTAGTCACGGCCATTCCTTCTTCGACTGCTTGATAGTTTGGATACAAGGCCTGATCTTTTTCAGTGACGATTTCTTTGATCGTATAGACAAAGGCCGTTCCGTCAGCTTTGTATTCCGGTAAATTATCAAACGTCGCTTGCCACGTATTCGTGTTTTTATCAGACGCTTTTAACTCTTGGAACACTGGCTGGCCTTCACTATCTTGATATGCTTTGCCATCTTGATACAATTGGACTTTAATCGATTCTGGGCGAGTATCATAACTATTCGCTTGATCATCCCATTTTTTCGTAGCTTCTTTACTAATGGTCGTCAACGTATTCGTAATAACCGTTGGTGACTCGGCTTCATCTGCCACAGTCGCCGTGTAATTCTTCAAATCGTCGGTCATTACTTCTTCCATTGTATAGTCATAAGGATTTCCTTCAGCATCGAATTCGACTAGCTTAGTGAATGTCGCTTGCCAATCGTTCTCCGCACTCAATTTGACGATGGCCGCTTTGCCATCTGGATAAGAATACGCCACACCGTTTTGTTTCAATTGGACACTGATCGATGTTGGTCGTGTCTTCAATTGATTGTCTTGGTCATCCCATGTTTTCCTGACTGCTTTTTCAATAAACTGCAACTCATTTTTGATCGCCAGCTCTTTTTCAGTTACCGTATAGTTTTTCAACTGATCTGTTTGTATCTCTTTGACTGAATAGTTATAGGCTTTGCCTTCAGGATCCAATTCTGGTAGCTGATCAAACTGATAGCTCCATGTGCCAGCTGGATTCGTTGAGACTGTCTGGATGACTTCATTCCCATCCGGATCTACAAATTTCTCGTCATTTTGATACAGTTGGACTTCGATTTGACTTGGTCGTACTTGGTAGCTATTTTCAGTATCTTGCCACGTTTTCTGACCTTCTACACTCGTCAAACGATACGTGTTCGTTGCCGTCAAGCCAGTTGTTTCAGCTTGATAATCTGGTTGGCTACTCGTTTCTTTGACTGTATAGGTGTAAAGATTTCCTTGCTTGTCCTTTTTAGGTAAGTTGTCAAAGGTGTAGCTCCACTGATCATCCGCCACTTTCAAGGTCACTTCGTAGCTATTATTTTGTCGATCGGTCATCGGTTGATCATTTTGGAGCAACTGCAAGGTAACATCCTGACGTTTTTCACTGTAACCGTCATCTTGCCACGTCTTGTTGACCGTGATATCTGTCACCGAAAGTGTATTCGTGATCTGTAATGAACCGTCATCGACCGTATAATCAGGTAGTGCAATATCTCCCGCATTAACGATTTCACGGACATAATAATGAAGTAATGTGCCATTTTTATTCCGTTCAGGCAATCCCGTGATCGCTAATGTCCACGTACCCGAGTCATTGGTTGGTCGGGTCATCACAAACTGACCTTGACCATTGTCATTAGGATTGTTCGTTTTGAATAACTGAGCATCGGCTGGATTTGTTCCGTCCGCATAGGCATACAATTGGAAACGGATCGAATTTGGTCGGGTCAAGAAATTATCTGCTTGATCATCCCACGTCTTTTGGACTTCGATCTCGACTTCATTCAAGCTATTTGTAAGTGTCCCTTCAGTTTCAGCCACATGGTCACTATCTGTCAGATAGACTTCTTTGCCAGCTGGATAGTGAAGGTTTTCTTTCACCCCATAAATAGCCGCTTGTCCGGTTGGGATCACGGACGGCAGATCAGTAAAACTATATGACCAACTACTAGCAGCTGAATTTCCAGTGATCTCTTGGGTTGTTTTGACTGCATCCGTCGCATTCGTAAAGACGTCTTTAAATGGTTTGAAGTTGCCGTTCGCATCTTGGACCATTAATTCTAATTCGAGGTACTCTGGACGCATGCCATAGAAGTTATTGTTATCTTTCCATGTTTTTGTCCCTGTGATTTTTTTGGTCAACAATTGATTGGTCAATTCTTTTTGATCATTTTTGCCTTCGTAACCCGCGATTTGAGCTTCACGGATCGCATAATCGATCGTTTTGCCTTTCGCATCATACTTAGGTAGATCTTTGAATGTATAGCGGTATTGATTCGTGTTGTCTGGATCTTTTTCCAGTGTCGCAGTGACTGCTTGACCATTTTTCAACACGACTTGATAATCGTCTTGACTATCCGTTCGTGAAACTAAGGTCACTAGCAATGTTTCAGGACGGATACCGTAACGATTGTCCTCGTCTTCCCAGGTCTTCGTGGCAGTCAAATCTCTTACCACTAACGTATTCTTCAGATTCAGCGTGGCTTGTTCGGCGTCATCTGTGACTACTTCTGATTGATAGTTATCAGAAAACACGACTTCTTTTACCGTATAGATATAGTCTTTACCAGTTTCATCAGCTTTTGGTAGACCGGTAAAAGTATACTGCCATTGGTTCGCATCCTCATCGGCTTGATTCGCCGCTGTCACATCCAACGCATCGCCATAAGCTTTGCCATTTTGCAACAATTGGACTTTGATTGGTTGGCGTGTATTGTATTGATTGTCTTGGTCATCCCAAGTTTTATGACCTTCAAGATCGACCGTTTTTAATGTATTGGTGAATTTGAAGCTATAGCTTGGAATACCCTCCTTGATCGTCAGCTTACTGGTCATGGCCGACTCATAGCCCGCCGATCCTTCAAACGTTTCTTTTGCTGTATACACATAGTTATTCCCATAACTATCCGTATATGGTAGATCCTCTAAGCTTGCCTGCCACTCATTCTTAGCATTCAATTCGACGATCTTTTCAATGACTGGACTATCTAGATTGTCTGTCGCTCCTGTGATCGTAACAGTCAGTTTCTCTGGTAATTTGACTGTATCGGTCGACCGAACCCATTCCTTTGCAACCTGTAACTTAGCCTTAACTTGATTTGTCATCGAAATCGTCGGAATCGTATAGCCATCTGCCTCAGGTTCTACTGTGGTATTTCCAAGAGCGATCCTACCACTATCAAAGACGATGAATTCTTGCTCTCCATCAACGATATAGTTTTGGTTCGCAGCCGAAGCTACCTCGACTAGTTTATAGTGGCCTGCTTTCAAGTCGCCGATTGCAAGCTTCCCAGCACTATCGGTGAAATAACTACCTTTTTTGATCATTCCACTGCCAATTTCATAGAGTTCAAATTCAATATTAGCTAAGTGTGTCGTAGTCACGAAATTTGGATTCTCAGCCTGGGTCACTTGCTGACCAAATTTTTCTAATTTGATCGTGCCAGTTATAGGATAATTCGTGATGTTCGCAATGAGATTGCCATCATCAGCAACGGTAATTGCCTCAGCCACTTGTTCCCAACCTACGATAGCGTCTTTTTCAACGACTTGATAATGGTAGTCATTGCCAGCTAAATCTTGTTTAGGCAAATTCAAGAACTGATACTTAAATTGGTTGCTTGCTTGTGCATAGACTTCATCGACTTTCGTATAGCCCAGGTCTTGATCCGTTTTCCGATTCAATTCGATCGTTACACCTGAATAGGCGATTGGATCATCGGTCGCCCATTTCTTTTGCCCAGATAAATCGATGGTTTCACCTTTGATATTTTCTATTTCAAGATAATTTACACCATCAACGGTTTTTAGTACGACACCTTTACTTTTAGCATCGGCAATATTGCCTAACGTGAGATTGCCTGACCCGTCTACTTTGATTTGGATCGCAGTAGCTGGTGTTCCAAAGCGTGAGACTGTGCCAGAGGGACTGCGTGATTCGTATAACCAATAGGTCCCTTTCGGAATGGCTGACACCGTTGCTATACCCGCATCATTTGTTCGGGCTTGTCGCAGCGCCAAAGCACTCTTTTTGGCATCTAGTAACTTGAAGGTTGCACCTGTTAAAATCGGTTTTCCAGCTTCATCAACTTTATTCAATTTTAGACTAAAGTTTTTCGCCGAGCCGCTGACCCAAGAACCACCATCTTTGACTCCTGTATCACTGTCACCAGGCGTCTCGTGATAGTAGTTCCTTCGATCTTGATCGTATTTTTGACTTTTGTCGTGTCACCATAGCCAACAACATTGGCACGATAACTTAAAATCAACGGTTCAGTGATTTTCAAGCCTTCTTTAAACGAGATCGTAAAGCCCTCCAGATTATCCGGGCTTGGATCATAGTTAAGGAAGTAATCCACATTCAGCGTCATTTGACGATCTGGATCTATAACCCACTGACCATTTTCTTGGAGCGCCTTCGCATAATGGATCGATAGCGAATCTGCGACTAATTGTGTGATCTGAACACCTCCCGTTACATCAAGTGTGTCGGTGATCGTAGTGTTTTCATAGGTCAAACGATTTCCGTTCAGAACGACTGAGTAATCCACATGGGCACTGTCCTCACTGCTAGCAGTGTAACCGTTTCCACTTTTGCGATTTGGATTTTTGGCCCAATCGAATGATACAGTAGCCTCAAGGTCCGTATTGGTTTCGCCGTCATTTCCATAAGTGTAGTCTACATTGACTTTATTCGTATAATAAGGTTGGATATCCCCAGTCAAATCCGTCGTGATGATCATGCGCACAGGATGATCAATGGCTAATTTTGCCCCTGAATTCAAGCTATACGTCAGCGTTCCGTTATCTAACGCCAACTTACCATTATTTTGGAATGCCGCGGTTAGCTCTTCCATAACTTGTATTTTTCCGTTGGTATCATACGCCAATTTGTAGAATGCGACATTGTTCCACAAATTTTCTGTATCAACACTTTGCTTACTCGCAGGTACCTTGTTATTTCCAGCTGCATCAGTGCTACCAGCAACCAACGGGTCTTTGATGGTCAAAGTTTTTAACGATTCTCCCTTGGCATTGAAATCGATCGTCCAATCGATTTTCTTGTCTTGGAAATTACCTGAACCAGATTTTTGTTGCGCATTCCAAATACTATCAGGGATGTTCCCATCAGAAGTCGCTTTCCCCCAATCGTCGCCATTTTCCCCATGTAAATAGGCCATATTGGTAAAATCATTGCCAGCTGTTTGTTCGACTTTATTATTTCCCTCAAATAGTGCCGTACCCGCTACTGTACCGAAGATATTAGGATCAAAGAAGTATTGGGTATCAAACGTGATGACGATATCTTTGTCCGTCTTAACCTTAAATTTGATCATCACTCGTTGTGGATCAGCTTGTTCGCGTGTACTCACGTCACTCTCATTGTCACTATCTACTAAAATCAATTCATAATCATTAGACCCGAGTCCCGCTACTGAAATATCCGCTTTTAAAGCTGCCAATAATTTTTCTTCGTAGTCTGCTTGCGCTAAATTACCTTCAAATGACTCAAAGGAAGCTGGTGCGAATCCTTTTGGCAGTTGTTCGATCACATAGCTGCCTGGTTCAATTTGGTAGATATCATTTTTGACCGTGATCGTAAAAGGCACTGTTCTAGCATTGTAATCGATCGTCCCAGTTTTTTTAACGATATTAGGGAAATTGTTGGTCTTACCAGCAGTCGTTCCACTCATCGTCGCTGAGTTGGCAATCTGGAAACTTGTCGCACCTTTAGGTCGATTAGGGATCTCAGTTTTTTTCACCGTCAATGTATAACTGATCGTCACGGCTTTAGTGATGGCTTTATTTAAAGTAATTGTGAGCTTACCGTCCGTGTAAGAAAACGTATAATCTGTCCCTACATTTAAGGCTACTCCATTTTCTTTAATTACCAAGTCAGCCATCGCTGGAGTGATGGTATTTCCGATGAATTTACCGGCTGTATCAATCCAACCGGCTTGTGGGATATCTGAAATTATCACGCCAGCAGAAATCGTTAACCTTTGCTGGTTTAGCGTGATCGTGTAAGTCCCGCTCACGTTTCCTGAAGCATCAACAGTTGCATTTCCCGCCTTTTTAAACCAATTATCTTTATTCACGGTGACCGTTGCATCAGTGGATAATTCTTTTAAAGTACTATCTTTCGTCAGATCTTTCAACGTACTTTTATTCGTGTATTTGATAGAACCAGGACTTCCTGTAAACTTTTGCCCCGCATCAGCTGTCGCAGTTGTCTTGAACGTTGCTGTGAACTTCCCAGAAAATTCCTCATCATCAACGCTCGTTATCGTGGCTGTCCAACCTTTTAAATCAGTGTCATCAGGATTATTCGTGTCCCAGTAGACTGGGGTCACCAGTATATTATATTCATCCTCATCTAACAAATTTCCAGCTTCATCCCGAATCTCTAGTTTAGCTAACTGAGCTTTGGTCAGTTTATGTGTTGCGGGATTGCTATTACTAGGTGTCGGCAAAGTATCCGAAATTTTCAATCCTGTTACTTGATTGTTTTCTGTACTCGCATTAATTGTCCAAGTGATATCTTGAAAGATCACTTCACCCTCACTATTCACTGTAGTCGATGGCAAACTGCCTGCCTTACTTAATGTCATCTCCTTTTGAACACCAGGGATGTCAACTTCTGTCTTGGTCTCATCGTTTAATGGAACTTTGATGATCGTATCTGATGTACCGTAATTATCTAAACCATCTAATTCGATCGTGATCGTTCCGGTCTGCTCACTCGTGTCTAACAGATTATCTGAAAAGACCATTGTTAAATAGCCATCACGTGATAAGGTATAGTATCCGATGACTTCAGTCCGACCATTTACTGTTCCCATGACTTCTCTCGGAATATCGACATAAGGATAGGAAACACCGGTGTTATTCAACTTCAATGTATAGTAGGAGCCACCGTTGACTGGTGCTAGGGTGATCAGCTCATCACCCGAAACAGGGATCAAATTGTCTAAGGACCATTTCAATTCTAATTTTTGATTGGTTTGTCCGGGTGTGATCTGGCCGTTCTCATCCCCGTTGATCTTGACACCAGTGATGATCGTATTGCCTTTGACATCCTCTAAACCATCCTCCATTTGATGATTGCTATCACTTTGCAACGACTTTAATTCGTCGATACTCGTCAAATGAAATTTGGCTTCTTCTCCATCCCAATCTTGGCCAGCATTATTGGCAATCGCTGTAATAGACAAGTCATTGACACATTTGGCGTAAGTATCATTCGTGACAGGTCCGTCTAATTCATCCGATTCGACGATCACAAAACTAACTTTTTGATCTGCAAGCTGGCTCGTGTCGATCGTATAAGTCCCGTTGTCTTCTGTTATCTTCACACCAGTAGCATCTGTGCCATCAAGTGGGATCTCAGTCGCAATGCTTGCTAAATCAGTGATATACAATGGATCTTGACTGTCCATGTCTAAATTATTGATGTCTGAAATCATGTATACTTTCACTGACGTAGCCGATGAAGGTTTGATGCTCCCGCTGATACCGATCGAAAAAGCAACTTCTTTTATTTCATGCAACGCGCCAAAAGCAGTCGATTCCGGTGAATGACTAAATTTTCCAGCATTGATCAAGGTTCTAGCTTCTACGATATTCCCACTATCAGATTGTTTGCCATCAGATTCATCGAAATTAGGAAAGTAACGAACATTTTGCATGGCAAAAGTTGAATTGTATTCTTCTGATGAACTATCTCCGTCAAGATCGATCTCAGGAAGAGCTGCACGTGCAGCCGCACGTTCCACGCTTTCCACCTCCGATTGCTCATTTTCCTCAGATTCCGAAGGTTCAGTCGTCTCTGGTGGGGCATTCGCTGATTGTGTCGAATCAGTTTCACTTTCTTCATTGGTTTCTATATCAGGAGCGGTCGTCGTATTCGTGTCTGCTTCAGGTATATTGGGATTCTCCGTTTGCTGATCTGCTACCTCTTCCGAATTGGATTGGACGACCGCATGGGTCTCCGGGGGGCTTAGTTCATTGGCAATGACAGTTACAGGCAACATTTGAAAAACAATCATCAATGCTGCAAAAAAAGTAAGTAATTTTTTCATTTTCTCCTCCTCCTTAATCAATAAAAAATATCCTATTTTATAATTTTATTTTAACATATTTGTTTTTTTCTTCAAAACAGAAACCATAATTATTGAATAAAGAATAAGATAGCCGTTTTATTTTATATATAATTGTTTTTTATTCATAAATAAATGCTTAATTAAAATAATTTTTCATTATTTTATAACAACACCTAAAATCACTAGCGTTATTTTAAATGTATTTTTTTTACTTCAACCTAAAAAAATCCCTTTATCAATGAAAAACATCGATAAAGGGACAGAAAATATAGTTGAAATACAGTTAATTTTATTTTTTTTATTCCAAACAACTATGTTTTTTAACGCATTAATTTTCGGAAGATATAAGCCAGTACAAACCACAGTACCAGGCTGACTCCGATCGTAATGATCCAGCCAGAGGCATTGTTTTCCAATGGCAATGGCATATTCATCCCGAAGAATCCTGTAATGATCGTTGGGATCGTCAATAAAACGGATAAGACGGTCAAAATTCGCATCGTATCGTTCAGATTATTGTTCAAGACATTGTTATAGGTGCCCGATAATTGCTGCAAGATTTGCGAAGACAGTTTCGTCATTTCGACGAGCTGTTGGGCTTCGATCATGACATCATCTAGGCCTTCTTTTTCTTCATCGGTCAGACGGCGATAAATCCCGTGGCTCTTGATTTGTTGGACCAACAAGACGTTTTGCCGTGAAGCCGTCACGAAATAGACGATCCCCGTCTCTAAGTCCGAGAGCAATAATAAGTTTTGTTTGGTCGTTTTTTGTTTTAACAGTTGGCTGATTCGTTTGCGGTCACGATCCATCCCTTCCACAAAAGGGAAATACTCATCTGAGATGACGAACAAACAACCAAACAATAATTCATACAAACTACTTTCAGGATTGCGATCCAAATAATTTTTAAATTTGAAATACAAGTATTTGCTTTGTTGATTGGTCACGGTGATCAATGTCCGATCCACAACGAGAAAGGTCATCGGTACCGTCTCATAATGGTTATCGATTTTGCGCCGATTCGGTACGTTGAAGATCAGCATCAAGACATCAGTGTCTTTGTCATAATCTAAATGGGCTCGTTCGTTTCTATCTAATGAGTACTCGACAAAATCACTGTCGATCCCATAATCACGGTACAAATTTTTTAATTCGTCTTTATCTTCCGCATCGGTATTGACCCAGCGGTTCATCTTGTGATTGAATACTTCTTTTGTATACATGGACCTATCTCCTAGCTATCATTTCTATCGTTTGCATTCTAACATAGAACGATCAAAAATACTGCTATAAACGGACAAACGTTATGTTAAATCAGCAGTTTTTAGTTATTGACTAAATTACAAAAAAATTTTCCTTTTGCCAACTAAAAAAGCCTGACGCTTTTTTCGCGTCAGGCCTTCATTTAATTTAAAAAATTGGTGTCTCGATCGTCTCGATATATTTAGCACTAGTGACTTGATCGTAGAGTTTTTTGCCCTCTTTTTCAAACAATCCCACTGTACACAACATCTCTAATTGTGTCTGGATCTCATTGCTTGATAAGTTGCGATTTGGTTCAGAAAAATTCCATTGGTGGGCTTTGCCTTCATTGTTAGCAAAAGTAGCCGCTAATTTTAACATTGTTTCCCCTCCTTACTTGATTTATTTACTGATACGAGATTGTTGAGTCCAGACCACACTGTCTAAGTCATGCTCGACCGCTAGATTGGCCATGATCTCTCCTAACAATAAGACTTTTTCTTCCGCTGGATCATCGATTACATTGGCAAAATTGATGTTACGTTTTTTACCTTCCTCACTTTGCAATTGGACTTGCAACTTATTCCCTAACTTTTGAATCATCGCAAAACCCTCCTTTCCTATTTTTATAAACGTCGCGACGGTTTACACTAGTATTAACGCAACCTGTCATCAACCTGTTCATGAAGCTTCATCGTCCTCACTCCAATGCTGGATGAGTCGTTTTTTCCAATTACAGACAGTTCCAGCACTGACTTGATAGTATGTTCGAATCTGTTGATACGTCAGCCCATGATATAAACGACTATAAAGAAACCGTTGCTCACCTAAACTCAGCTTCGGCCATAAACGGGCCAAGTGCTCTGTCGATTCGAGCGGATCATCATTGATCATCAAGTGTTCTTGTTGGTAACTTTTTACTCGTTCCAAAATTTTTTGTTGCCGTTGTTGTTTGCGTTGTGCATCCCGTAAGCGCCAGCGTAAAAAGCGATAAATCAAGGTGACTTGTGCATCCTCACCTTCAAAGCGCTGATGGTTTTCAAACAAGGTGATTCGTAAAATCTGGAGATAATCTTCATAATCAGGATTCCTGTCAAAAATCTGACAATCACTTAAAACTTTCAGGCATAGGGCTTCGTATTGTTGGACGAATTGTTCTGCTGGTTCTTGTGTCATTTTTTAGTCTCCTTTACTTGTTAGTTGGTGACTTAAAAATGACAGAAACAGACCTTGCCCGCGAAAACGAAGCTTGCACAAAAAAAGCCAATGATGCCAGCTTGCTTGAATAAAAGCTTGTCACTACGCGGCGGTGGTGGATACTATGTGAAACCGATAGGCAAAGTTCTAGCTGCCTTTTTGCTGCCAGATTTCGCAAACTGAGGCCACATGATCATGTAAAAAAACAAAGAAAGAAGGAAGCCTCCATGATTATCGACATCAGTGAATGGCAACACCCCGACCAGATTGATTATGCCCAACTAGCCAAACAGATCGACCATGTGATCGTCCGCGTCCAATACGGCTCAGCCTATTGCGACAAATACTATCAAACCCACTTACAAAGGTTCCAAGATCTAGGTATTCCAACAGCCGTCTATGCCTGGGTCCGTGGAACTAGCCACGAAGATATGGCCCAAGAAGCCCGAACCTTTTATGAACGAGCAAAGGTCTTCCAGCCATGTTTTTATTGGTTAGACGTTGAAGAACAATCCATGATCGACATGCGTGGTGGTGTCGAAGTCTATCGACAAACACTGAAAAAACTGACCAATCAAAAAGTCGGTGTCTATGTCGCCCATCATCTATACCGCCAATTCAATCTGGCTGTCGAACAGTTTGATGCTCTCTGGTTACCAAGTTACGGACAAAATACTGGCAGTTATCAAGGCAGCGATCCAACAGTCAATAAACACTATGACTTGCACCAATATACGTCGAACGGTCGCTTATCCGGCTACAATGGCGTCTTAGATTTCAACCGCTTGTCTGGTAAAAAAGCCTTGAATTACTTCACGGGAAAAGCTGGCAATCTTCCTACTTGGGGCATCGCTGGAAAAGGCTACTTTACCCTAGCAACAGCGATCCATCTCCGGACTGCACCAAATACATCCGCTCAAAGCCTTGGGATCTTACCTACTGGTTCGACCGTCCAGTATGACGCCTTTGCTCACGAACAAGGCTATGTCTGGATCCGGCAAAAGCGCCATGATGGTACGTATGCTTACCTAGCTACGGGCAAATCCGATGGCAAAAAACGAACGGATGCGAGTTGGGGTATTTTTAATTAACGAAAAAAAATAAGAGGTGAAAGGAAATTTCCTTTCACCTCTTATTTTTGTTTCGCCACACGCATAAAGCCCCAACTAGTCGGCATATAATAGCCGTCTACTGTCATATCCGACAGATTACTTGAGACCAACTGCCCCGTGATGTAATAAATTCGCCGTGCTTTCCGCTCAGCGCCGCCAATTTTTGCTAACAAACCTTCGAGATCGTATTGTCCCATCAAGAAATAGTGAAATTTATGGCCCTTTAAGCGTTCGTGCGTGATCGCTCCTTCAAAGGTCAATAATTTTTGCAATTCTTGATCTGTAAACGATAGATCCGTTGGTGTCAGCGTCAAACCTTTGTAGTCAAATGAGTCTGCCATATCGTTTCTGCACCCCTTATAGACTTATTTTACCACATCAAAAAGCAGAAACACTACTCTTTCAGCCATGCCTTTGCTGACTGGACTTCCTCCATCAACAACTGATGACCACTATTCGTTTCCATGATAGTTAGGTCGGCACCCCGTTTATCAAAAGCCTCTGTCAGCGTATCAAAGGCTGCTTCACTAACGATTTGATCGCGCATACCGCCATAAGATACCCAGACTTTTTTATCTGAGAGATCAAAAACTTTGGTGTGGACCCCTAAGGACATCGGGTGGAAAAAGATGCCTTGAGCTAAGGACGTTTGACGTTCCAATAAGAGATGCGCCGCGATATTCGCGCCATTTGAGTACCCGACTAAGATCCAATCAGCTAGCGCGATGCCTTTTTCTTCGCTGATCCGAGTGATTTCTTCCAATAAATGATCTGTTTCATTTTCTAGACTGACTAGATCAAATTGATTCAACCCATTTCGACGAAAGAAACGATGCATCCCATCTTCTTTCACCTGACCACGTAAAGCTAAAATCGTACTCTTCGCATCCAACAACCGGGCCAAGTCGATCAATGAAGTCTCATCGCCGCCTGTGCCATGCAACAAAATAAATTTTTTTCCCTCCGGTTTGCCTGCTTGATAAATATACTTCATTTCCAGCACCTCACTTACTAAGTGTAAGTTATCATGTATCGATAACGGATTCAATTTTTTTGTTTTAAAAAAAAGCAGCCAGCTTACGCTAACCACTGATTCTCGTTCGAACTTTTTGACATAAAAAATACCCGATCATACAGCCAAGGAAATTGGTGATGATATCCCAGATGTCAAATGTTCCGATATAAAAGACATACTGGATCGTCTCGATGCCCAAGATCGTGACCAATGCAATCACGACTGCTTCGACCTTAGTTGCGCGAAAACCATATAAAAAACCCAAAGGAATAAAATAGCCGGTGTTCAAAATCAGTTCACTGACTTGCTGGCTGTTGTTTAGATACAATTCAAACGGATTTAAATTGAAGGAATGATACAAACGCGCCTTGGTGAACAACATGATGAACAACAATAAAATATAGCAACTATAAAATAAATACAAGTAAATATTCCACATTTTGCGCTGCTCCCATTGCCAGTAGAACAACCACAAACTCAAGAAGATGAATAGCCACAAAGCCTCATCCGTATATTCAAACCGCTGTGCTACTCGATACAGACGGGGATAATTGGCTAAAGTCGGCATGACTAAATAATAGACCATCCCATAACTTGCGACCAACGAAACGATGCCGGCGATGATTTTTTTCATACCCTACTCCCCCTTTTTATCCATTATACGAAACGAACCTTATCCCTGCATTAAAAAGCCTAAGTTCCCAAGAAAAGCTTAACAGTCACTTAAAAATAAAGCCTCGCCAACCAGTAAAATCTTGCTAGATGTAACGCTGCATCCCGCATTCCTCCGTTCTTCTCCTAGCAATATCTTTCCAAGCTAGCAAGATTCGCCTTCGCCCTTTTCCGGAAAAGCGATTATCTTAAAGCTATCAATGATAGGAGGAAGCGATCATGCGTGCGATCCATAATCCAATCCAAAACAAGATCACGACCAAATTAGTCGCGATTTTCTTAGATAGCACCGGCAAAAAGCACCAATGGACCTATGCGGATGTTGATCCTAGTCTATCGCCTAGCCAGCTCCGGGCTTACTGTGAGCAGATCGCTCAATTAGACCTCTTTGAAAAAGAGGGTGTCTTACTCTTTGCAAAACTTTTGCGTGCCAAACTCGTGACCACGATCGAAACACCGATCTTTGATCTGACAGATCCGGTCGATCACGACTTAAGCGATAATGAACCACCGATTCAAACTCTATCCCCAGTGGATATCCAGATAGATAAATCCCCCATTAGATCCTTGAGCAAAAGATGGCTGACACTCCTCAAGTTATTAGGAACAAAAAAACGGAAAAGGAGACTGCTTGATTACGGCTTTACCTAAAAAAAAATCAACCAACAAGTAGGAAGTACCTACTCGTTAGTTGATCTTAGTAATTACTTATCTTTCTGCGTGACGACGTTTTTGGTAGAAATAAATTGCTGCTGCGCCAATAATCAACAACGCGCCTAAGTAAGGAAGGATCTCCATTACTTGCTCACCTGTCGTTGGTAATGTACCGCCGCTACTACCGCTGCTTCCACCACTACCATTAGATGTCGTACCACCTTTTGTACTTGGCAAAGCACCAGTTGAACTTCCACCAGGTGTTCCCGGTGTACTTGGTGTTTCTGGTGTACCTGGTTCTTCCGGTTCTGTCGGTTGTTTGATCTTCAATGTCTGTGCTTCGTCATTGATGTCTTCGTGTTTACCGATCAGATGACCATTTGCATCATAGACACGTTCAAAGACAACTAACGTCACATCATTACTCAATACTTTACGGCTGAAGGCAAAGTCCATTGTTACATAGCCTGTTCCTGTATCGCTAGCTACGAACGTTGCTTGACCTTCCACTTCTTTGCCTAAAACAGTAAATGGCTCATTCGCTTCTTTCATCATTAGTTTACCACGAGCTGTGTAGCTTTCGCCTGGGATCAAATTCTCGTAGTAGATGATGTCACGGATGATGACTGTCTCATCAGTATCTTTACTCAACTCAACGGCTTGTGTCCCGACCTTCGGATAATGAACACTTTGGTCTTGATCCTCAATGTCTGCATGCGTTGCGATCTTCTTGTCTTCATTATATAAATCTTCGAAGACCACGATCGTCTTACCAGCCAAATCACCTTGTTGGATCACAAATTCTAAGTTCACTGTTCCGTTGCTTTGGGTTGCGGTAAATTCTTTCTCCGCGTGGACTTCTTTGTTCTCACGTGTCAAGAATGGTTTGCCGGTCTCTTTATCCATCAAGACACCTTTGACCGTATATGTCTTACCAACCACTAAGTTTTTGTAGCTGACTTCATCGACGATCGTCACTGCATCTGATGCTAGACCCACATTTGACCCAGTTTCTTTATCTGTCGCTTTCGTACGGATCTCTGGCTGACGAACGGTTTGTTCTTCGTCATCGATATCCTTGTGTTCGCCGACCAATTTCCCTTCGACATTGAACAACTCTTCAAAGACGACTAACTCTAGATCTTCCGTCAAGGCACTACGTGGGAAGGTGAATTCCACCTCGATCATGCCACTTCCTTCATGATCTTCAGGGATCGTTGCTTCACCAGTAACCGTTACGTCTTGGCCTTTTTCATCTTTCACGACAAAAGCTTCTTGCGTTGCTTTATTCATCAAGACACCTTTGACTGTATACGATTTACCTAGTCGTAAGTTTTCATATGAAACTTGGTCTTTGATCGTGATGTACTCATCTTCTAGACCAGAGACTTGTGCTGCTTTCGTGCCAACTTTTGGATAGCTGACGGTTTGATCTTGATCATCGATATCCGCATGGACCGCGATCTCGCGATTATCATACTGCAATGATTCAAAGACGACGACTGTTTTACCCGCTAGATCACCTTTTTTGACCACGAATTCCAATGTTTGACTGCCATCCGCTTCTTTTGCTGTGAATGTTTTCGACGCTGTGACTTTGTCGCCGTCACTCGTTACGAATGCTTTGCCCGTTGCTTTATCCATCAATTCACCAGAGATCGTATACTCTTTTCCTGGGATCAAGCCTGAATAAGAAACCGTATCAACGATCGTTACTCGTTCATTGGCTAGACCTTCATCCATCTCTGTGTCTTTATCGATGGCATTGGTCTTAAGTTCTACATCAGTCACAGAGAAGACTTCGCCGCCTTCGCCATGTTCCCCTTTGTATAAGGTATTGCCATTTTTAGTATCTGTTACTTCAGCGACCCAGCCATATGTCCCAGCCGCATCCAGCGTTAGATCCTCTAAGCCATATCCTTTGGCATTTGACTTATAGTTTCCTGCTTTAGTAATCGTCATCACTTTAGTTGTTTCAGTGATTTTTTCTGGATTTGAAAAATCTAAGCTATCGACATCATCACTATATTTATAAAGCGTGAATGTTGCTTCGGCTTCATTGATTGGATCTTTTGTTACCGTCAATGTATCCCATACCGGATCACCGATATGCACTTTTTCAGCATTGACTTGGGTGTAGAAGCCTTCATTTTTCGTGACATGGACAGTCTCTGATGGCACTCCATACTCGGTTTGGAATGCGGCCACACGGCCATCGTTATCTCCACCAGTCACGACGATCGTATAGTATCCTGGTTTATCAAATTCTTTGAACTCTTTCGTGTTCAGCTCACCAGAGATCAGTGGCGCCGTCACTTCATCAAAGACGATCGCATCAGCCGGTACTTCGCCTTTAGTCGGTTTGACCGGTGAATAATACATCGTGAAGGTCGCAGTCAAGGCTGTATCTTCTTTACTCTCACCCCAGCCTTTTGGCATATTATATGTGCCATCTGTATTTGGATCACGATCTTTCCCTTTTAGTTCAGCGTGCTTGTTTTCATCACCGATGTTTCCGTCACCATCACCTAGCAAGCCCCACATCCCTGGCAAGTCAGTGACTTTGATACTATCGTAGATTTGCTGACCAACAAGTGCCGAAGTCGTCGATACTTCTGTATTGATACTTGGATCCCATGGCACCAAGACATATTCATCATCACTACCGAAATTAGAGTTCCATTGTTCCGTATAGTCGGTTCCTTCGATCGATTCGACCCAGACATACCAACCTTTGTCTTCTTCAGCAATTTCAATAGTCGGTGTTTCAAATGTGCCATTTCCTGTGATGGTTGTTTTGACCGTAGCATACGGCTTGACATCATTAGGGATAGCCACTGCTGAACCACCATCATGTTGGTTACTGTTTTCAATGAAATCTGGTTTCGTCAAGAATGGACCATATAACTTACTGACGATCGTAAGCTCTTGATCGGATTTGTTGTCATCCACCTTTAATTGATCTTTGACCGTCCCACCAGTTGCTGGTAATCGATAGCCTGCTTCAAAAGTCTCGCCATCTTCACTCAACATTAAGTTCTTTGTTTCAACTTTCGGTTGCCATTTTACAAGCGACTGTTCGTTTGTATCGTTGAACGGCTTTTGGAAATCCGCATCATCGGTGAAATAATTTTGTTTATCCCCTTGATCCGCACGTTCAAAACGAACCACTGGATAGTAGAAACCATACTTATCAGCAGTTAATTCTGACGTATGTGAAACTGTCCCTACTTTATTCACAGCTATCGTTTCTGATTGATCCGTCAACTTGCTGATGTCTGGATGATTTCCAAGATCAGCTACATTGATTTTTTGCTCTTTATAGTCCGTCTCTGAATAATACCAGTCTAGTTTTAAGTTGGCAGTGACATTCTCATCGCTATCTAATACCTTACTCCAAGTCGTATTCCCTGCTAGTGAAACAGTGATCTTGTCTGTTAACTGATCACCTTGTTTCAATAGTAGCGGTGTTTCCGTAGTCGCATCAATTTTGAATGGTTTGATTAATTTGACTTTTTTTGAAGCCGTCACATTCTGACGATCACCTAGTAAAGCCACCATGAAGTCTTGCCCGTTTTCAAATTTGTATCGCTGTACCGTCGTTCCTGGTAATCCTTTCACACTCATATCGACAGTCACTTCACCAGTATTCGTAGGTGTCACCGTTATATTACTCGGTTGTGCATTTGATTTAAAAGTAAGTGTGTTCGAATTATTTTGAAATGTTCCATTAGTCGCTTTTAATGTCACATCATAGGCATCGATATTTTTCATCTCAACATTAGATGAAGAACGAAGACTAAAATCAACTTTCGCCGTTTGAGTTTTCTCATCTGGTGTTAAAGTTACCGTACCTGTATACTCACCAAGTTTATCTTTGGCAAAGGCTACCATGTAATCCATTCGATCTTTAATTTGTTTCCAATCAGTACGATCATCAAGATTAGCTTTAGCCTTATTATAGTCCTCCCTATTTATTTCATATTTTTCACGGAAATACATGCCCACAGCTGCATGATCCAGACGATTGTTTTCACCCCATCCAGTAGTTGGTGTGCCCCGATTGATAAAATGATCCACTATAAATGCTGCTACAGGATCATTCACTGAACTTTTACCCACAGGATTATCCATATAAACAGCTATACCCATCTCAATACAAAAAGCGTAAAAAGACTCTCCAACAGTTGCATTAGGTCCCAAAGTTTTTCCGCCAGTACTATATGACCCAAAACTTAATGCTAAGTTGGTTTCAGTTTCTGCAGAAGTATAGCGATAGCCCAATGCCGACTGACCTCTTGCTGCAGATGCTCCTCCTTTTCCCCAACTATCATCAAATGCTTCAGCTCTTATATTAAAAAAGCCGATATTACTGACGACCATCATCAGCGTCAAAACAATTCGTAGTACTTTCCCTAAATTTTTCTTCATCTTCTTTCCCTTCTTTCTATCATCCAAAAGTTACAAAGCAACACGGAAATAATAGTCTTCCACCCGACAAAATCGTCAATTTTCAACAAAATATTTATTTCAAATAACAATTTTAACATGAATATTATAAATTTGAAAACTAATAACAAAATCATTTTATAAAAAAACGAATAACAACCATTATATATCTAAATAAAATCAATATTTAAAATAATCAGAAAAAATAGTTATTATTAAAGTTATTTGCAGCGGGTAGAACAAAGAAGAAAATACTGTCTAATACTCCAAATCAATCCAAAAAAGAATCATTTTATTTATCAAAAAAAATCAACCAACAAACAGTTATATAACTGCTTGTTGATTGATTTTCTATCATCTTTTATAAGTCTTTCGCTAGTTCTTTCAGGTATTTCCGCAAATCACGACCGATTTCTGGATGCTTCAAACCTAATTCGATGTTGGCTTGGACCATCCCTAGCTTATCACCGACATCATAGCGTTTACCTGTAAACTGATGAGCAAAGACGCGCTGGGTCTTGTTCAAGGTATCGATCGCATCCGTCAATTGGATCTCATTGCCGGCGCCCGGCTGTTGATTTTCTAAGATCTCAAAAATCTCTGGACGTAACAAGTACCGACCGATAATGGCCAGATCACTTGGCGCCTCTGCTGGTTTTGGCTTTTCGACAAAGCTCTTCACATTGTATAAGCCTTTGCCCAGTTGTGACTCCGGCTCAACGATCCCGTACTTAGAGGTATCTTCGTGTGGCACCTGCATCACGGCGATCGTCGAAGAATTCGTCTTCTCATAATTATCCATCAACTGTCTCGTTAGCGGCACTTGATCAAACATGATATCGTCGCCTAACATCACCACAAAGGGCTCATTTCCGACAAAGGACTTCGCTTGCAATACCGCGTGGCCTAAGCCCAACGGACGACTTTGACGGATGAAATGCAAGTTGATATCCGTTGTCTCTTCGACTAACTTCAATAACTCATGCTTGCCTTTTGCGGCCAAGCTCTGTTCCAACTCAATATTTGCATCAAAATGATCCTCGATCGGACGCTTGGCTTTACCGGTCACGACTAAAATATCTTCGATCCCAGCAGCCTTGGCTTCTTCTACAATAAATTGGAACGTTGGTTTATCGACAATCGGCAGCATCTCTTTGGCAACAGCTTTGGTCGCCGGCAAGAAACGGGTACCCAACCCAGCCGCCGGAATGATTGCTTTACGAACTTTTTGCATAGTAACTCCTCCAATAAATGATTAATCACGTTTGAAGATATCACGTGTGTAGACTTTTTCTTCAACTTCTTGAAGTTCTGGTTCAAAACGGTTCGTCACGATAACATCAGAGACTAATTTAAATTCTTCAAAATCTTTGATTACTCTTGAATGGAAGAATTCTTCATCTTCTAAGGTTGGTTCGAAGACTACAACTTCAACACCTTTTGTCTTCAAACGTTTCATAATTCCTTGAATTGAAGAATAGCGGAAATTATCCGAATTGGCTTTCATCGTCAAACGATAGATTCCAACTACCTTGGGATTTTTCGCTAAAATTTGTTCCGCAATAAAATCTTTTCGGGTTGTATTTGAATCAACGATCGCACCAATAATATTACTTGGTACATCTTCATAATTGGCACGTAATTGTTTCGTATCTTTAGGCAAACAGTAGCCACCATAACCAAACGATGGATTATTGTAATGATCACCGATACGTGGGTCTAGTCCAACACCTTCAATGATTTGTTTGCTACTCAAACCACGTGATTCCGCATATGTATCTAGTTCATTAAAATAAGCTACTCGTAAAGCTAAATACGTATTTGAAAACAATTTGATAGCTTCTGCTTCGGTAGAATGTACCAATAAAACGGGAACATCTTCATCTAAAGCATTTTCTAAAAACATATTGGCAATCTCTTGCCCACGCTCTGAACATTCACCTACGATAATTCTTGATGGATGCAAGTTGTCATACAAGGCGCGGCCTTCTCGTAAAAATTCAGGTGAGAAGATGATGTTCTCTGTGCCATATTTTTCTCTCAATTCATCTGTATAACCTACCGGAACAGTTGATTTGATGAGAAAAGTTGCATCTGGACGAATCGCCAATGCTTTTTCGATCACATCTTCTACAGTAGAAGTGTTAAAATAATTTTTCTTCTCATCATAATCTGTTGGTGTTGCAATAATCAGATAATCGCCGAATTTGACTGCAGCTTCAAAATCTTGCGTAAACTCAACATTCAAATCATCGCGCTCCATAAATTCATGAATCTCTTTATCTTCCAATGGAGATTTCTTGTTATTAAGCATCTCGATTTTTTCAGAAACAATATCGTATGCTTTTACTTGTTCCTTTTGTGCTAATAATAGGGTATTGGCTAAACCAACATACCCTAAACCAAAAACTGAAATTTCCATAAGTTAACCTCTCGCTAAATAATTAATTTATATATCAAGTTTCTTTTCTCTTAAAGTAAATACACTACACTTAACCCAGTTTCCAATTCCAAATAAAAAGAAGTTAGTTTCTACTTTTATCGGAGAGCTTTCAGATACTCCATACAAAGCCAACAATAATAAACAAATCTGTATAATAAAATTATATTTAAATATTTTCCTTAAATAGTTGAAATAACCGATAAAATAAGCAGTTAAAATACATCCATATTGTACAACTAACTTGATATACATATTGTCTAATATATATATTCGACCATTTTCAATTCCGATTGTATTTTCTTGCCCTGTTTGTATAAATTGACCAAAAATTGATAGACCATATTTGTATAAAAAAAATGATGCCTGTCTAAGGCGACCGCTAAATAATGCATCTATCGAATAGATTAAATTAGAATGTTGAGTATAAAAAATACTAAAAATTATAGAAATAGCTCCAAATAAATAAAACCAATTTATCTTATCAAAAATACTAAAAAAATTACTATTAACTAATTTAGAGAAAATAATAAGCAATACTCCTAAAATAATTACAAATAAACTTGTCCTAGTTCCTGTTACTTGGGAAACTATAACATTTAAAACCGATATTATAAATAATTCAAATTGCGTTATCTTCTTTTTTCTTATAATAAAATACATGAGCGAAGCATAAGCAACATGAGTAGCGAACGAATTAGGATGTATAAATCCCATTGAATGCCTGATTTGACCATTTTCTCTCATCATAATAACATCTTTAGAATAACCTAAGGCATATGAGATTAAAGTTAGAAATATTCCTAGAATTTTTGAAAACAATTGGATAATAATAATTTTATTAAAATTTACAGATACGCAACTAATACCTACTAAAGCAAACGTGATTATATCAGTATTTCTATTTAGGTAGAATGCTAATAGACATACTAAAAAAAAGATAGTTAAATTAAGAATATTTCTGATATTTTTTTTTTCCAAAAAAAAGTTCAAGATAAAAAATACATATGCTATTACTTTTGTATAAAAAAATAATTTATTATCAATATTAACTATAAAGGTACTGGATAATATGAGTAAGAAAACCCCAATATAAAAAAGGAATGTATTTTTGTTAATGGAAATCTTCATCAAATTCTCCTCTTATTTACTAAATTTTTATTATACTAATTGTCAACAAATGGGGTAGTAATACATATTTTTAAATTATCTTTTAAAAAATTTAAGAATATAACGATATTCTTTAGTTAACAGGAATCCTGTAAATAAAACAACTATAAATATAATTCCTTGGATAAGCAATAACAAGAAGTTATTACTTACTAAAAAACTAAATTGATATTGAAAAATAAATAGTGCCATAAAAATAAAAAAGGAAATTATGATTGGAGAAATAAAGAAAGAAATTATGCTACTCCATTTTGAATCTAATACTTTATATAATAATATACTTATAGAACACAAAAAATTGATAAAGAAACCTATAGCTAGGGAAATAGATACTGCTTGAATATTTTTAAAATACAAACCACATAAAATTGATCCTACAATAATAAGAGAGGATAGTATGCCATTCAAAAGTAAGTATTTTGTCTTATTACGAGATTGATAAATGGCACTAGTGGTTATATTTATCACCTGAATCCAGATTGTTAATGACAACATTTTCAAAGGAAAAATACTATCTATCCATTGTTGTCCAAAAAGGAAAAATACTATCTCTTGACTACACGAAGACATAAAAATAGAAATAGGCATTCCGAAAAGCAATAATATATGAACTAAATTAAAATAAACATCTCTAATTGTCTCAACATCTTCCTCATAATCTGACAAAATAGGTTGTAACACAGGGTTTATTATTCCATTGAATACAGCAGCTGGGTACATCAGTAATTGATAAGATTTATTATAATTACCTAATGCTGCTGGAGAAATATACTTGCCTATTAAAAAACTATCTATATTTCTAGAAAAATAATTAAAAAAATTAAATGCGAATTGATTACTAGCAAAGCCGTATATTTTTGTTAATGGTGAAAAATCTACAATTTTTGTTAACCTAAGCTTTGATTTTTTTAGTAAAATTAAAAAATTTATTAAAGAAGAAATCACGCTATTAATAACCAAAGAATAGACCCCGAATCCAAGTAATGCAAAAGTGACACCTATGCTTCCTCCTATCAGTGAAGAAATAATAAGTGATATGTTAATCATCTTGAAATTCTTTTCTTTTTTTAGTTTTGCCATGGGTACAACTATAATAGAATAGAAAAACACAGCTATAGCTAATATTCGGGATAAAGTTATATATATTTCATTTTTATAAATTACAGAGAGAATATATCCTACTCCTAAAAAAATAACTGATAAAATTAAAGAAAATATGCCAGAAATATTAAATATTTTAGCTATTTCTAGCTCATCTAATTCTTTGTTCTGTATAATTGCAGGTCCAATCCCCATATCCGCTAACATTTGAAAAAAAATAATAAATACAGATACCACTGCAACTGTTCCATAATCAGAAGGTGTTAATAATCTTGACAACACAATATTTATTAAAAAAGTTATTATCATATTTCCATACTGACCTAATACTGTATAAAAAAAACCATTTCTAAATTGATTTAACATACAAATTCTCCAAAACTATAGTATTTATATAAAATTAACAATTTTAGTCACTGAATCTCTATTAGATTTAGGATATTTAACGGTTTCTTGATAATGACCAACTGCAATAAACATTATTAAATTGTCGGCATTCGATAAACCTAATTTTTCTTTTACTGTAATTTCATCAGATATTCTTAAGTTGGCGTTGAGAGCACATGTACCTACACCCAAATATGTTAATGCATAAAGTAAACTCATTGCGAATAGCCCACCATCTATAAATGCTTGATTTCTCTCATGTATATTCCCAAAATATTCATAACTTGTAGTGATAGCTATTAATGTATTCATATTTTCAGCCATACCATTTATTCCAGATTGAATTTTCATTAATTCCTTTATTAATGAATTATCTTTAACTACAGTAACACTCCAAGCTTGCCTGTTACAGACAGAAGGTGTCTTTGAAGCTATTCTAATAGCATTTTCAATCAGTTCCTTGGGTATTGGATCAGTTGTAAATTCTCTAATACTATGCCTACTAAATGATAAGTCTTCAAAGTTTCCTTTTACATTCCTCAGTATATTTTCTTTAGATTCCTCAATTATTCCGCCAGTAAAAGTATCTTTTTTTAGCTCATGTAACAATAAAAATTCTTTTATATAAGAAACATCATAATTATTTTTCTCATGCAAACGCACATATTCATTAAGAACTGATATAGCGGTTTGAATACGATCATCATTCAAATCGAAATTTGACTTGATTGAATAATCAATCAAATCCATAATTTTATTTATTTTCTCTTTACCATACCCTAATCTCAGTTTTTTATGTATCATTCCCTTTTCCAATGCATGGTATAAAAATGTAATTTCTCCTCGAACATTATTAAAACTTTTATTTCTATTTAACTCATATGAGTTAATTTTAAAAGTTTTAAAATCATGGTTATAAATTTTTTTCAGTCTAAATGGATTAATACTTTTTTTTATAATTTTGTAGTACTTACTATTCTTATTAATCAAATGAATCATCTCCGTTCAGAAGTTTTTTATAAATATTCTTCCACAAATAATTGTTAACAACTGTATGATTTGCGTTTTTTCCTAATTCAAGTAATTTATGCTTATTCTTTATATTATCAATTATAGTATCTGCCCACTTTTTTTCATCAAATTCATTTATAACAAAACCATTATAATTATTTTTTATTACTGTTGTTGATCCTCCGTTTTTACTTGATATTACTGGAGTATTGAAATACATAGCTTCTAGTAAGACCATTCCAAATATTTCATTAATTGATGGAAGTAAGAATAAAGTTGCTTTAGGATAAATATAGCTAAGTTGTTCATTTGATAAACTTGGAACTATTTTAATATTTTCTAAGACTTCTTTATCAAAGTTATCCAAAATTTCACTTACATATTTTTTATTGCCTTTTCCTATTATTAAAAGTTTAATATTTTTTTCTCTTTGAAAAACTTCATTGTAAACTTTCAATAAGAAAGGAAAGTTTTTTCGTTTACTTAATGCCCCCACATAAAGCAATACATTATCGTTATTATTTAAATAAGCAAGGATATCCTTTGCTTCATCAGATATTTTTTTTACATCATTATACTTACTAATATCTAATCCTACTCCGATAGTTTCAATATTAATATATCCTTTATTTTCCAAATATTCTCTTGCAAGTTCGGATTTAACGTATATCTTCTTAACGCTTTTATTAATTTTTTTTACAAAAATTTTGTCATAGAGATTTGATAGAGCGGGAATCATAAATAGATTATAATAAGGCCCAGAATAAATAACAGTATTCTTGTGTCTTTTAGATATAAAGTACGACATCAATTGATTATATTCACAACAAATGATTAAATCGTATTGATTTAAAAATTTTTTGGATAACGTGTTATAGGAAAACCCCGTTCGAAAAAAACGTATTCCTTTATGTTGTATTATTTTTAATTCATTACTACCATGTTTATAAATTATTTCTTCTCTATTTTTACGTTTTAAATAAGGGAAATATAAAAAATCAAAATTATGTCCATTATCTACTAATTCTTTACCTAGCCCTAAAGCTTGAACATTATATTTTGAAAAATCTAATTCGTATGGTACCGTTCGAACAAATAATATTTTAGACATATTTTATATTCTCATCATCCTTTATGCTATTTTTAAGATATGCTATTGATTCATTTATTTTATGATTTAATATCTCATTTGTTTGGTTATAATCTATTGGAGTATTTAATAGTTTTTGAAGCTTATTGAAATCTGAATTAGGAGTAATAATACGTTCTCTTTGATTTAAATCTTGCAACAAGGAACTTACTTTTCTTATTCTATTATTTTCTGTAGCATAAACAATAAAATTCTTACGGTATTTTATAGAAAAAGATGCCCCGTGAAATGTTCCAGTAATAATAAAAGCTGCCTTTTTAAACAAACTTGCCCATTCTAGAGCAGTTACATTAGTTTTATCATAGGAATACCATTTTCGATGTTCTCCAGCCCCAATAATATCTAAGTCTTTTTTTTTCGCAAATTTTTTTATTTCATTAATTTGGTCATTAGTTATCCTACAATCATATATTAAAATATAATCTTTTTTTTCTTTATCAAAGTTATTTTCTGATAGATTTATTTGGGGAAATTCATAAATAAATACTGGATCTAAAACCTTTGTAGCCATATGACCCGTATCAAAACATAATTCTAAAGATTTTTTATCTCTTACAGAAATAGAATTTAATGAATTTATTCCTACCATTACTTCTTTCGGCACCTCATCTTCAATGCTTGAATCACCAACACTAGCTGCATATGTAATTACCTTTGTTTTTTTTAATCCATAACCAAATTTTATTGGAGAGTAGGCTATGTCTTTAAAGTTCCACACCTCGTCGCTACCAATTATAATAAGGTCATAATTTTCTGAATTAATATCTTCAGCTGATTTCATTTTTTTACTACGAGGTAATTTTTTTTCATCTTTTCTATGAGAATTCAGAAGTTTTAATTTTTCAACATAAGATTTAGGTGTATCTCTATCATACCTGTATCGAAAAAAGCGAATTACGTTTTTAAATTTATGTTTTTTTATAGTGTAATTTATGAACTCTACTTTTGCATCTGGATTTATTTTTTTTATTGTTTCATATAGTGCAGTAGCTTGTAGAGTGGCTCCAAAATTTTTTACATAATGATGCGTTAGTATTCCAATTTTCATTTCTTTTAGCCTTCCAATTCTCCATATTTATTTTCAAAGTTATAAATGTACATTTTCTTATCAAAGAATTTTTTTTGTCTTTCTAGGGAATTTTCTCCAAATTTTTTTCTTTTATTTGTATCTATAATTAATTGTTGGATTTTATTTCCCAAATCTTTAGGACTGTTGGGATTTGCCAGTAATCCATTTTGATTTTCTACTACCATTTCTGTTACTCCACCATGTCTATACCCAACAACTGGCTTACCTGATGCCATGGATTCTAAAACAACCGTTGGTAAAGGATCCGGGCTAGTGCTAGGCAACACAAATATATCAAAAAAATTATGAATATTAGCTATATCATCTCGAAAATCTGAAACAATAAATCTTTCTTCAAATTTTGAATTTTGAATTATTTGTTTTAGATCATCCATAAAATGATATTCATCCTCGAATACCCCACCTACTAAAACAGCGTAGATTTTCTTATTTTCTTTCATTAAAGGTTCCATAGCCAATATAAAATCTTTTTGGCCTTTCCATGAATTAACTCTTCCAATCATTCCCACAACAATGCTGTCTGTAGGAATATTAAAATCACTATAAAGATAATCAATTGGGTTAAACGGTGAATATACTTCCCCATCTACGCCGTTATATATAACTGATACTTTTTTTCTATCAACTAGTCCACTATTTATTAAATGTTCTTTAGTAGCTTTAGATACTGCAACAGCCTTATCAGAAAATTTATTAACTAAGAATGAAATTATTTTATAAATAAATTTGGGTTGAGTGATTATTTCATGTACATGCCATAATACTTTTTTTCGAGTAATTATTTTAATTAGAATACCTTCTAACACAGCTGTAGTATTGATATGGATTATATCTATCTGATATTTTTTTATCAATTTTATTAACATCAAACTATATTTAAAATATTCAAAAGCATATTTAATTATCCCGATTGGACTGAAAATCTTTCGACGTAAAATGGGATATGGAATTATTGATACATTTAACCCCTTTTTTTTCATAGCTTTAACTAAAACCCCATCGTTAGGTAATACTATTGTGCACTCAAATTTACTCTTATCTATCCCAGAGACTAACTCTAAAAGAACCTTATCTGCTCCATACATTTCTGCACCAGCATGTAAGTAAAGAATTTTTTTCACTTAATTTTCTCCGTTCACACCTACTAATAGTGATTCATATGATTTTATAATTAGATTCCAACTAAAATATCGAAGAACTTGATGTAAAGAGTTATTATCTAAAATCGCGCGATCTTTCTTCGAAATATTTTCAAATTTATTAATTACTTTATGTAATTCTTCTTTTTCCCAGTAATAAGCCCCATCACCAGCTACTTCTAGATTGAAGCCTACATTCAATAATAAGTTTACTTTAGTTGAAGCTAATGCCTCTAATAATGATGGATTGGTTCCCCCTACTTCATGTCCATGTAAGTAGGCGAACGCATTCTCACGAATGAATTTTAATAATTCTTGGTCATAGACTGTACCAACAAACTTTATTCGTGGATCTTGATCAAAATTGGTTTCTTTTTTTAGTTTTTCATAGAACTTATTTTTTTCTACGTTCGTAATCAAAACAAAATCTTTTTTCGTATCAGACTTCATAAATTCACGAATCATTGTTTCATAATTATTCTCTGGTACAAATCGTCCGACTACTAAGTAATAATTATCTAGTTGAATATTTTTTGCTTGATACCAATTGTTGACTTCAGGACTACTTTTGGTTAACTTAGACTTTTCTAAATCTGTCCCATATGCTATATAGGTTGTTTTTGGTTTGTATTGTGCATAATCTTCTTGTATATATTTTTCAATGTTTTTACTATCACAAATCAACAGATCAGCATGTTTTACCATTAATTGTTCTGAATATTTCCAATAGCGACGGACTGGATAGCTCCATTTTGCCCGCATCCATTCATGACCATCAGGATTGACAAATAATTTTCCACCCAATGCCTTGATTTTACTTTTTAAGCTTCCGATAAATGGTCCGATCCGACAAGCCAAAACATAAAAAATTGGTTGCTTATCTTGATTTTTCTTCGCTAACGCTATTGCATAGTTCAACGCTGCAATATCATAATAAATCGCTTTGGCTGGTCCGACATTAGGAACGTCAATATTAAAGCACTTTGCGCCATTATGCTCAAAGTGCTTTTCAGTGATTCCTGATTTGGCTGAGTTTTCAGTCATGCACGCTACATGGTATTGGATGTTCTTATCTACTTGATATTCGGTTAATTTTTCAACAAACGTTTCAAATCCGCCGTACTTTGCGGGAATCCCTTTTGACCCAATAATATACACTTGTTGCTTTTGCTCCTTCACAAACATAACTCCCCTAGTACGCCCCATCTGGCTTTATCATTACTTTTATCGTTCTTACGATCAATGAGAGATCATAACGAATGCTTCGTTTTTGGATGTATTCGATATCGAATTCCACCATCTCATTGAAGTGGACATCGTTTCGGCCGCTGACTTGCCATAGGCCTGAACAGCCTGGTTTGACCAACAAACGTTGCATGTCATACTGCGTGTACTCTGCGACTTCTCGTTTTAACGGTGGTCGTGGACCGATCAGACTCATATCGCCTTTGATCACATTGATCAATTGTGGCAATTCGTCTAGGCTGGTCTTGCGGATGAATTTGCCGATCTCGGTCACTCGCGGATCTTCTTTCATCTTGAACATCGCACCTTCGACTTCATTTTGATCCAACAGACTAGCTAGTTTTGCTTCGGCATCGATACACATCGAGCGAAACTTATACATCGTAAAGATCTTTCCATCACGACCAACTCGTTGTTGGGCAAAGATGATTGATGATTTTGGTTCTTCTTTTCTTATTTTATACGCTACCCATAAGAAGACCGGTGAGATGAAGATCACTCCCAATGAGGCAAGCATGATATCAATGAGTCGCTTCCCAAAGTCGTAGACTCTTTGGCGTTTGATTTTGGCTTTGTCTAACCAAATCAAACGAGCGGTGCCTTCACTTGGGAAAGATGTATTTTCTAGGATCGTATCATCCACTAAAGTCTTTTCACTTTTCACTATTAACCCCCCAATCATTTTTACTTAGAAAAATTTAAAGCGTGTCGCTTTGATCTCCTGATAGACCGGGCGTGTGACCGGATCGCCATTGACCAGATCGCGCGCCATTTGATCCATCGCAGCGACCATTTTTCGACCACCCATTTTTTTGATCTCAGCATATGCTTCTTTTAAATAAAACGAGCGTTGTTTTAAGTTGTGTGCATCAGAGGCCACCATGTACAACATCCCATGTTCGAGCATTTGTTTGGCGGTCTTTTTGATGTCTTTACCGAAGATTCCGACGATGCTTGGTGCGGTCAATTGTGTCAAAACCCCCATCTCCAAAAAGGGGATCAGGCGATTCGGCTCAGCTCGAAAGCCAGCATTGCGCTCGGGATGAACGATCACTGGGGTATGGCCGAGCCTCAACAACCGGTAAAACAAGCGCTCGGCATATTCCGGGATCTCATTGGTGGGAAATTCGATTAAGAGATAGGTGTTATTCAGATCGGTAAACAAGATCTCGCCTTGTTCGATCTCTGCTAACAAGTATTCTGTTAATCGAACTTCCTGCCCTTCCAGTAAGGTCAGGTCGATCCCCCGTTGATCTAGCTCTAGCTGCAAGCGATCAACGGCGGGGATGACAGTACTTGCGGGATTATTGAAGTGTCCATTGTTATGATGGGGCGTACACATCAGATGGGTGATGCCTTGGTCGACGGCTTTTTTTGCCATCGCCAGGCTATCTGATATTGTCGTCGCACCATCATCGACTCCTGGCAAAATGTGACTATGTAGATCGATCATCTAACTTCACTTCGTTCCTTCTGTGCCATAATAATAGTAAGACTCTTCCCCTTGCTTCTTACCGTTATAGACGACACCGATGATTTTTGCTTTGACCATATCTAGTAAGTGTTTGGCTTCAAGGATTGCTTGCTTATTGGTCTTGCGTTCTCGGATGACTAGGATCGTGCCATCGACATAGGCCGCGACGATCTGAGCATCGGTCACAGTCACGACTGGTGGCATGTCATAGATCACGAGATCAAAAGATTCGGCTAAGGTATCGACCAGTTCTTGCATTCGTTTTGAGGCCAATAATTCAGATGGATTGGGTGGTGTCGGACCACTTGGGAATAAGTAGAGGTTTTCGATCTCCGTCTCAACTAAGCGACTACCGATTTGATTGTCTCCTTGAGCTAAGTAGGCATTATCAGTGGTCTGTGTAGATAAGAAGCTATCACTCACCGCATTGGCTTCGGTCAGATAATTGCTTAGGCCATTGACATTTGGTACCCGAAAGCTCAGTGCGACGTTAGGTTTACGAAGATCGGCATCGACTAAAAGGACTTTACTGCCCGCATTCGCAAAGACCACTGCTAGATTCGCAGCTGTCGTGGTCTTGCCTTCAGAAGGACCTGATGACGTCACCACGAGTGATTTGATTTTTTTATCGGCAGAAGAAAACTCGATATTGGTCCGGATCTTCCGGTATTGCTCCGCTGCGGTGGAAAAAGGATTGATCGCAGCGATCAGATTAACAGGCGTGATGCCTTTATTTTTTTTGGCCATCTAACTACTCCTCGCTTTTAGTTATCGCTTAGACCCGACGACGTTGACGGGGCGTTGTTTTGCGATTGTGACTGACAGGTTGTTCCGTTTGTGATGCGTGGTCAGTTCCGGTTGGTTCTATACGTGATTTGGCTAAATCTTTTTTGCTGACTTCTGAGACTTGACCTAAGATCGGTAATTCTAAGACTTCCGCGATGAAGCGTTCATCTTTGACCGTCTTGTCCAGTAGTTCGATCAAGAAGGCTAGACCCACACCGATCATCAAACCAACTACGGCTCCGATCAATAAGTTTAATTTATTATTTGGAAAGACCGCACTTGAGGGTACGACGCCTTTTGAGGTGATCGTTACTTTATTGACTGCTAAGACGTCTTCGGCTTTTTGTTCAAAGACCATCGCCGTCGTATTGGCGATCGTGGCCGCTTTTCTTGGCTCTGGTGAGGTCGCCACGATTTGGAACATTTGTGAATTTTGTGACTGTTCGACTTCGATCATGCTTTTCAATTCGCTATTGCTATAAGTGTATTGATATTTGTCGCTTAATTCTTTTTGGACGGCATCGATCACGACATCGCCTTTGATCATGTCTTTATAGGTATTGATCATTAGCACATTACCGTTGATGTCGTTTTGCAGATTGGTATTAGCGGCATCATTTTGCGAATTTTGGACGATCAATTGGGCGGCAGAATCATACTTGGGTGTGATCAAGAAGAAGGTCACGCCTGCTGCGATCCCGATCCCAGCAATCGTCATCATAATAATAAGTAGCGCCTTTTTCTTAAGCACTTGGAATAATTCTTCTAAGCTGATTGTTTCTTCCATAGTCATTTCCCTTCATTAGTAACTCTTATGTAATTTTTTGGTACGCATCCGTTCACTGACTAGGATCATTATACTCGCTAGGACGATCAAGATCGCTCCAGCAAAGACAAACGTTAAGTCAAACGCTGTGATGTAACGAGTCACGAAGCGATACAAACCTTCTGATGAGATACCTAAATGATTGATGACGCCACTAAAATAAATAATTGCTGGTAATACGACAAGCATCAGTCCAGCGCCTAGGATCGGCATGCTGCCCCAACGGACTCTTTGGTGTCTCATGCGGACCATCAAAATCAACCCGATAAAGACAAATAAAAAGGCCACGCTCATAATGATCAAGATCAGGGTCAATGCTGATTGGAAGGCCATGACTTTTTGGCCGTAACTCAATAGATAAGGAATTTCGATGAACGAAGAATAATTCTTCGCCGCATTCGTGGCTAGGTTCTCGATATTCGTTTGGGTCGTATCATCGACCGTAATATTTTTTTGTTGCGCGTATTGGTGGACATTCGTCAAGATTTTCTCTTTCAACTGGTCCTCTCCTTGGATCTTGAAAGGCACTTCGTTATAGATACTACGAATGTAATTGTCGACATTGGTCGCGATCGTCTTTTCAGAGACTACGTCAGCCAATACATCTGGTGGGATATTACTGCCCCGACCGACGTCTTGGATACTGTCAGTCAAGTCTTTGCGGACTGTTGCGGTGTAATTGGTCGTATGGACTTGACGGATCATAAAGTCTTGATTGAACAAGGTCAAGCGGATACAGATCAGAGCAACTGATGCAAACAGGAGCAAAGACCCGATAAACGCTAAGATCCACCGCGGTATATTTCGTGTTCTGTGATTCATCTTGGGGCTTTCCTCCTACTCGTTTGCATTGATCATCGGCCCAGAGACAAACTCTCCGATGGCAAACAATCGTTCATCGGTCAATCCTAAACTATCCAGTGGATAACATGTATATAGAATCAAGCGGCGATCATTGCGTTGATAGATCATGTCATTGATTTCTTTATCATTTTTATTGCGTACATCTAATTTGGTGATGCGGTACGTATAATTTCCGTAAGTCGTTTGGATCTCGATCTCGTCACCGACTTGGGCTGCACCCAATTTGCCGAAGTCATCGACATTGTGACCACCGATCAACGACGTCCCGATCTCACTAGGATAGACCGAACCCATAAATTGGCCGGCACCTTTTCGTAAAATTTCATCGGTATCTCCGAAATATAAAGGAACATCCATTTTTAACTTCTCTATTTTTACTTTCCCATATAGCTGACCACCAACGGGGTAATCGACCTCGCTCGATGGCAACTCATTATTGTCATTGGTTTTGACAGATTGATTATCTACAGCGGTAAAAGACTGCTCTGTCGCCTGAAACTCGGGAGTATCTGTCAATAGAAACAATTGAATAGAAGAAGTCACGAATTGGATCACAGGTTTCCCTATCACATACATCAAAGAATAACCGCAAATTAGAAAGATGATCGGGGTGACAATAGTCACCCCAACCCTCTTCAAGCGAGAAGATTTATGCAATCTTCTTACGTCCTACTACTGCTGCACCTGCTGCAACAAGTAATAAGCTTGCGAATGAAATTGCACTAGCAACATATGTCGCGCCAGTTTGTTTCACAGCACTGCCTGATGAATAGACAATACTTGAACCTGATGTTGAAGTACCGTTAGAACCGTTCGTTCCATTTGTACCGTTAGAGCCATTGGCTCCATCAGCTCCGTTTGTGCCATTAGAACCATTGATCGTAAATCCATTTTGATTAAATGAGATCGACAGTCCTAAAATATTGGCCGCTTGCGTAATCACATCTTTTAATTGGTTCTTGATGTCCAATGGCAAGGCTTTGATTAAGTCCTCGATTGAATTGATGTTTGATACATCAACACCTGAACTTGCAATCAATGCACGTGCTTGTTGGATTTGAGCGATTACTTGGTTCGCTTCACTAGCTGAGATATCATTTTGTTTCAAATGATTTTCGGCTTGCGCGATATCAGATGCGCGTAGGTTAAACGTTTTTCCACCAACAGAAACACCTTGGTTCAACTCGTCTAGGATTCGTTGCTCATCGGCCGTGATCGCTCCAGCTGCTTGCGCTGTTGGTGCGAAGAATAAAACGACTGCGACAAGTGCAATGATTCCACTGATAACTTTCTTCATTTACATACCTCCCTTACTTATTATTTTTTTGTTACAGATATCACATATTCGCAAAAAAAACATAATTCTTTCTGCAATTCTTAGTATACTTAGATTTTTTAAAAAAAACAATGAAATTTAAAATTTAATTTTAATCGAATAGTACTCATTTACTTTTCAAAAAAACATTAATAGTTTTTTAGTTATTATTATATTAACAAATGTGATTGACAAGCGACAAAGTTCATTATTAATACACTTTGATCCCAGTAATAATGTTCATAATCACTCGAAATACCGATTAAATGAACGTTTTTAAGGATTATTTCTATTTTTTTATGTTTTGTTATGATTTGCCATTTTTAATATTGTTTTGTAAACCTGTCTAGCCCATTTAACAAAGTGTTTTTTTGTATTATAGAGGGTTTACAAATATCAATATTTGATATTTTATAATTGGTCTAACATAAAATAAAAATGTGATTTCATCTATAAAATTACAATAGAATTCAAATAATATTGTTTTATACCCAGATTATGAGAACGATTTACTAAATATAATGTTTTTTCACGATGTCGTAACTTCTAATAATCAATATTAAAAGTATATAGAAATTAAGCACATAATAAAATTCAACCTTTCTTTATAATAAAAATTTTTTTGATAAAAAGAAGATAGGTCTGGAACGCTTTGGCGTTTCACAGACCTATCTTCTTTTTGTTTTACTACTTTTTGCAATCTTTACTGACGTTTTTTACGCCAGACGATCAGACCAATTACTACTATTATAATGACGCCACCGATAATCGCTAAGAAACGAGCCTTTTCTTCCCCAGTTTTTGGGTAATACCATTTATGCGAATTCCCTCTGCTGTGGTTCTTGTGATTGCTACTTGGTGGGGTCTTCGTATTTTCGGCTGTGACTTTGACTGTTACTGGTTGGCCTTTATGACTTGCAGCAATCGTGAAGTCGATCGTCTGTGTTGCCAACTGATAGCCGTTCGGTGCTTTGGTTTCTTTGAAGGCATATTTTCCTGGTGCTAACCCTGTTACGGTAATTTGACCTTGCCCATTTGTGGTTAGGTCGGTTTTTACGACTTTATGGTTCGCATCCAATAATTGGAAGTTCGCTCCGGCTAATGTTTGATTTACATTCGCAGTGTCGACCTTCGTTAATTCAACGCTGCCTTGATAGTTTTCAAGCGTGCCTAATTGGGTAGCCGTTACTTTCCCTACTTGCGGATAAACCGTAAATTTATGTGCGGTTGTATCCAAGATGTACCCGGTTGGTGCTTTGACTTCTTTGAGCACGTAATCTCCCGCACTCAAGCCTTTGGCAAAGATCGCTCCAGCTTTGTCAGAGGTAATGATCGTCTGATCTTTTCCTTGCTTGTTCGTCGTATGGATTTGGATTGGTCAGATCATTTGCTCGATACAATTTGAATTCGGCGCCCGCCAATTTCTTATCGCCACTGACTTTTGTTGCTTCAATAAAGCCTTGATAGTTGTCCATATCTACAGAGATACCCAGGGCTTGTGTATTTTTGACTACAAAGTACACAGGCTGGCTATTGATCAGATAATTATCAGCTGTTTTGGTTTCGACCAATTTATAGCTGCCATCTTTCAATGCCAAATTACTTAAATCGATCGAGCCATCTTTTTTCGGATTTAGTGTTTTTTCGACTAATTTCCCATCTGCTGAACCATCATCGAAGTACAAGGCAAACGCTGTTTTACTCACATCGAGATCACCAGCCGCTTCACCATCGATTTTCTTGAAGTCGATTTCTTTGCGACTATTTTGGAAATCACCGGTATCCACGACATAAGCCCCATTTTCTATTTTGTTCAAATGGCCTTCAGCATCTGTATAGGGACTCTTCGCTGTTTCTGGATTTTCCAATACATCAGGTGCCCGAGCTGGAATCACGACTTTTATCGGGAAGGTATTAACTTTATACCCTTCGATCGTAGCCGTTTCTTTCATGTAATACGTGCCCGGTGCTAAATTGGCAAATTCAACCATCCCTTCTTTGTCAGAAGTCGTCTTCATAGGATTTGTATCACTGAAGTCTGTCTTCGTATACAACGTGAATTCGACACCTGCCAAATCGATGCTTTGTTCGTCATCGTCGATCGCACTACCAATTTTGTGCAGCAAGATTTTTCCACGATAGTTTTGAACATTTTGCTCGATCTTTTGTGTTGTTGGTTCGCCAGTGGCTTCGGTCGGAATCGTAAAGGCTAATTCTTTACCCGATAACACAAAGTTTCCTTCTGCATCGGCTTTGTCAGGTGACTCTGTTTCAACGAAACGGTAATTTCCTGGTACAAGTCCAGTCACACGTACTAACCCATTCTCATCTGAAGTAGCCGTTTTACCTGCAACGTCTTTATCATTTGCATCGACAACTTTGAAGGTAGCACCTGCTAGAGGTTTATCTTTATCATCCGTTTTGGTTAATTCCGCTGAACCTTGGTAGTTGATCAATTTCGTATCTGCTGTTTGGACTTTAGGATCTCCTTCGAAGCGACCCGGTACGACTACTGAAATGGTTTCTAAGTTTTTGATATACCCTTTCGGTGCATCGGATTCTTCAAATGTATACGTGCCTGGTGCCAAATCGGTAAAGATCACTTCACCGTCAGCGTTTGACGTTTGGACCTCGCCATCTCTCACCTGATTGTTCTCACTATCTAACAAGACAAATTTAGCATCTGCCAAAGCCTTGCCATCAACATCTGTTTTGATTAAACGAACAGCGCCACGATAGTCTTTGAACGGCTCATCGATGTTAATTGTTGTGGGTTTTCCATTGGCTGTGTCAGGAATCGTCACTGCGACAGCTTGCGTATTGATCAAATAGCCCTCTGGTGCTTTGGTTTCTTTTAATGTGTATGCACCTGGTGACAATTTATCGATTTGGACAAGCCCTTTAGCATCAGAAGTTCCTGTGCCAGCTGCTTTTCCTTCACTGTCATAAATCGTAAAGGTCGCACCCGCTAAGTCTTGATCATCTGGACCGACTTTTTTCAATTCCAGACTACCTAGATAATTTTTCAAGCTTAATTTGCCCTCATCATTGCTCGTAACAACTGCGGGTTTTCCTTCAGCTGTTGCAGGAATCGTGAAGGGAACCGTCTTTTCATTGACTAGATATTGGTTGTCTTTTGTTGCAACCTCTTTGAAATAATACTCTCCAGGTGCTAGACCCGTTGCAGTCACCTTACCTTCAGCATCTGATTTGATACTGTCGGTTGTAACTTTTTGGCCCGCTTTTGTATAGACATCAAAGGTAGCATCTTCCAAAGCTGCGAAGGTATCGTCTGATTCAGACTCGGCTTCTTTATAAAGCTGAGCAGAGCCTTGATAATTCACATTTTCATCATCCTTGATGTCGATGTTTAAGACGCCAGGATCAGATTCTTGCGACTCTTTGATCGTAAAGGTGATGACTTTGGTATTCAACACGTAGCCTTGTGGTGCGGACTCTTCCGTAAAGCGATAGTCACCTGGTGAAAGTTCAGAAGCATGAACCACGCCATCTAGTTCATCCGATGTGAACAAACCATCATCGCCAGCATCATGTTCTTTCCCATCGATCGTAGACCACAACCGTCACCTGTTTCATTTTTCATTTCTAATTTGTATTTGGCTCCGCCTAGTCCATGTCCTTTAGCGTCGACTTTTTGGAAACTTGCCCCTTCTTTATAGTTCTTATAAGGCGTTTTCTCGTCTAGTACTAATTTCTGATCGGCCGAGTCGATCGTCACTGCTGAATCCTCTTGATTTGTCGCCGGAGTCGTAAATCGAGCGACTTGATCATTTTGGATATAGCCATTTGGTGCTTTCGTCTCTTTGAAACTATACGTGGTACTTGGTGCTAGATTTTCAAATGTAAAGTAGCCATCGGCATCGGAAGTGATCGGCTCACCGATTTTAGTTGTTCCACTACCATCATATAGCTGGAATTTCGCTCCAGCTAAAACGGTTGTTTTGTCATTGGCATACGCATGGCCATCGACTTTTTGGAAACGAGCAGATCCTTGATAGTTGATAAAGTTTTCGCCGGCATTCAATTCGATGGTTGCAGGTGCTTGATCTCCTTCACTGATCGCATCGACAACAAAGGTCAATTCCTGATTGTTTAAATAGTAATCAGTTGGCGCTTTAACTTCTGTTAGTTTGTATTTACCTGGCACGAGATTTTTTAATTCTAGCTTCCCGCTATCACTCGTTACATAAGACGCTTGGTCACCGTAATCGCCATAATCATCAGAATTCAACTCTGCCCGTTGCAAATGGAACTTCGCACCGGCTAAGCTATCACCTGCTTCAGTCGTCTTTTGCAACACTGCAGACCCTTGATAGTCTGTTAGTTGTAAGATCCCATTACTGATGACTTGATCATTCACGTAGACACTACGGGTATTGTTCTCATTTTTCTTCACTTCGAAATCAAGCAACGTTTGATTGATTTGATACCCATCTGGAGCAAAAACTTCTTGGATCCGATACTGTCCATCTGCTAGGCCAGAGAGGTCTTTTCCTTGATCTTCTGCTGTGATCACACGCGCAAATGAATAATTAGGGGCTTCCTTCGTTCCCGTATTCCGGTATAAAGTAAACAACCCACCAGATAAGTTGGTTCCCTTACTATTGATTTTTTCAAATAGTACTTTCACTGGTTCGTTTTTAATCTGGGTGACTGTCGTACTGCTCGTCGCATTGATCGTTACTTTCTTCCCATTTAATAATTCATCTGAAATCGTGTACCCATCTGGTGCCTCGATCTCTTTGACATAGTATTCATAGGTCGCACTCGTCGCGATCAAATTCCCAAACGTGATCATTCCTTGACTATCCGTCGTTGCTTGATACAAGATATCTGTTTTACTTGTTTTAAGATTTTTACGGATCAATTGCAAGACTGCACCGGGTACGGCTGCATTGTTACCATTAACTTTTTGAACCGTCACTTTTTCTTTTGAGCCATACGCAGTCCCGCTAGAGTCTTGGATCGTTACCGAAATATTGGTTTGGGTATCTTTTCCAGGAAGCTCTTTGCCCTCACTTGAAATCGAGGCGTTATTCGTGACTGTTTCTGTCTTGGATGAAAAATTTGGTTCAGATTCATACGTCAATAAATACGGTTTTTCAATTACTCCGGTTTCATATCCCCCTGAGTTGTTCGGGTCTTCTTTTTCTTTGATTTTTGACATATCAAGTGTGAACTTTTGTTGCCCGGTTGCCGGATCAGTCGTAACGACGACACTGTATTGATCACTTGGGACTTCTTGATCTTTTACTACTGTCGTCGAACTGCCAGAGCCTGAATATTTTCCAGTATATAATTTAAAACTATCTTGCAAGATTTGATTGGCACTAGGGCTATCTTCAACTTTGACATCTGCTAATAAGGATTGGTTTGGATTGATGATCAGTGACCAATCGATCAAGTTACGATTTGCATTGTAGCTCCCATTTTTCAGCGCTGATTTCCCACCAAAAGCGATTGAAACCGATGCTGAAAGTCGCTCTTGTACGCCGGCTATTTGAACAGTCGCTGTATTCGCGTATGTCGATTGGTCGTAAACGATTTTCCCTTCCAACGATGTTTTGAATTGAATCTGAAAAACCTTAGGTGATCCCGTCGCGTTCCAACCAGGAATGGATTTTCCATCTTTCCCAACTTGTAGCTCTAGGGTCCCTTGTTGATTCTCTCCCGTTACCGTTGGCTCAGTCACCGTTAGATAATCTTCATTAATTTGATTGTCTTTATAATCGGTTAACGTCGTGGCCTTGAAATTACCATTTGCATCGATCGTCCCACGTTTTACAGTCAATGAATCTGGTAGATAGACTTGATTCCCGGTAATCGGATCCTTCAAATTGAATTGTGAGACCCCTAAATTATTATAGTTTGTTACGATCGTCCAAGTGATTTCTTTCGTTACTGGGTTATAACTCCCCGATTTCATTCCTTGATTGGCTTCTTGTGTGCTGGTGTTAAAGTTAGTCGTACTGCTAGAATCATAAGGTGTGCCATTATTTAAAAAATTGACCCCCATGGTATTTTGGTAATTTACTGACGTATTCGGATTAGGATTGGTGACACTAAATTGATTGTAGCCGACATAATAGGTCATCTTAAACTGATGGCTAGTTGTTTTATACGCATTTTGGAACGTTGTAGTAAAATTTTTGTACCCAGATCGATCAGCGGTCAAATTCACGTTTATGACATAATCAGCCGTCGTCGGATCGCCAATCGTATCTTGAACCGTCCCATCAGCGGTCACTAACTGGAAAGCTCCAATCAAGGTACGATTATTATCATCGACATCTTGAATGACTACTCCCGCATCTTCTGGTTTACTAGGATCAGCAACTTTAAATGGGGTAGTGACATATCCTTGCTCAGTGTAAGACATCGTATCAGTAAAGACCGCATTGGTCATTTCATATCTTGTTTTATTGATATCAATGACGTAGCTGGCCAGTTTGGTCCCCGGATTAACAGTTGGCCGATTTTTGATTACGACTTGTTCCGATGGTGTTTCAGTAATCGTCGGGGTCTTTGGTACATTTTTGGTCTCAGCGGTATTGGTAACATTGACTGGATTATTTGGCGATCCGGTCACGATCTTATCGACTTTTGACTTGTAGTCGATATTGATCGCTTTACCCACTTGGACATTATTTTTGAAAGTGATGGTAAATGGTTTTTTGGTTGTGTCGATCTCATAGTCTGACGGACTGATCGTCGTCCCCTTGATCGCATTTCCATTGTCATCAAAATTGACCGTATAAACGCTAAAGCTATCGGGATCAATCGTCATATTCGTATACGTATCTGAGATGATCGTATCATCAGCCGATTCTTTTTGACCATAGTTATACCGGATTTGCCAACTATAGATTTGATTGGCACTGTCATACCCCGTCCGCACTTTTTCCAAGGCTTTTTTATAGTTTAGTTGCACGGTCGCAGAGGCAGCCAAATTGGTCGTCCCTGCTGTAAGGGTGACATTGTTCGTGATTGGAATCGTTCCACCGTCTGATGGTTTGATCTCATCTTTAATTTTCGTAGAGTAAACAATCCGATAAGGACGGTCAATCGTACTATTAAAATGGATCGATCCATCATCGTCCACCGTATAGTTACTTGGGTCTAGCGGTGTCGTTGCTGTACTCGTCACGTTCCCATTAAAATCTACGTTTAGGATATAGATCGACACGGCACCCGTCTCAGTTTTATCAAAGGTGACTTGTTCAGGGAATTTTTCAGTGATCACTGGATTAGCTAACGTCGCATAATCTTTGTTGAAATCAACTTGCCAAGTAACTTTATTGGGATTATTGGCCGTATCTGTATGGCCTGCCTTACTAATTGAAGTTCCACCTGTTGGTTTGATCGTAACCGTATATGGTGGAATATTGGTTTTACTTGGATAAATGATGGTTGTTGTCCCAGGCTGTGTGATTTTCTTTGTGTCGAAATGCACAGTAGCTGTCACATTTCCGGCTTCTGGCGGTAAAAATTCCTGTCCAGTTGGTTGAGTAAACGTAATTCTTATTTTTTGAGTATTGACGTCAAAGATGTATTTCCCATAGACCATGCCGTCTGCATCTTTCAAATCTCCTTGAGGAGAAGGCGCAGTGATCGCTAGCCCATCTGGAATATCCATTTCATAGTAATCACCTTCCACCATCTCGACTCGTACGGCTTCTGGTATGGCAAAATCCAAACTAAATCGAATGGACGAATTAATCGTCGGGGGATTTGGAGAAAAAGTCAAATTACTAGCTGTCACAAAGTTATCCCCTGGAGCATACTGAGCAAATAGATCATCCAATGATCCCGCTCGCTGTTCTTGTTTCTTCCTCTATAGCAGCTTTTTTAACTTGCTTGCTGGCTGGTTTATCTTTTTGTTCACTGCTACTCTGTGTTGTTGCAGATTCTGAAGTGGTCGTTGTTTTAGACTCTTTAGTGCTCTCCGTTGTACTACTTTCTACAGAACTACTTGCTTCAGTTGAACTTTCTTCCGTCGGTATTTCTGGTAGTGCCAACTGAAACAGTCTTTTGTCATTTTGATAAAAAGCTGCTTGCTTATCCGGACCACGAGCGATTGTCCCTAATAAAATTAGCTTAAATCGGTTCTCACCTTTGACTAATTTATTAAAATTCAATTGATAAACGTTTCGCTCACCTGTCGTGTCTACAGTATACGTCCCGATTTCTTGTTTTCCTTCATCTAAAATACTTTTTTCTGCTGTCGCTGTTTCTAAGGGAGTAAACTCTTTTGTCATCTCAAAAGTTATTTTCTCATGATTATCCGTAGAACTAACAACTTTTCCTACTAATTCCAATTCATACTGGTTTTTTTCAGCATCTTTTTCTTTGAATGTACTTTTTTTATCAAACTCTAACTGATTCGTTGCTTCGACTGGCTTTTCGGTGTTACTCGTTGTTTCAGTCGTCTCAGAAGATGCCGTAGTTGCAGTATTCGATGTTGACGAAACTAGTGTTTGCGGATCACTAGCTACCGAACGAATCGTACTGCCGTTCACCGCTGAACTAGTAGAAGAATTCGTCACCTCAACCGCAGATCCCACAATTGGTGACGCGATGCTTCCCATTAAGGTAACCAACATTGCCACATTAACCCATTTTTTCATATTACCCGCCCTTAATTTTTCTAAAAAAACAATTAATTATTCCATAATAGTTAATCATATTATCCTATGTCTTATTTTTTTTTACAAATAATAACTCCTAAATATAACTTTAAAAGACTAAAATAATAGACTTGCTAAATAGTAACGCATAAAGACATATAACTATTGTTACTATCTTCATATTGTCTATTTCTTAACAATACTAAATTGAATTATTTTTGATTTTTAACAAAAGCTATATCGATCATCGTAAAGTTGCTATACGTAAAAATAAAAAAACAAAAAATCGTCATTTAATCCGTTACCTACATTGATAAATCAGCCTCCAGTCTTTTTATATCGTTATGGCACTGTTCGATAGCTGAGAAAAACGTTTACAAGCTTCTCGCTTTTTGTTTATAATTATTTTAAATAAGCGGTCAAACTTCCCCCATTTTTACGGCCTCTTATTATCAACTATGAGAATAATTTCTCAATCTAAATTCAGGAGGGTTCATCTATGTCATTAATCGGAAAACAAGTCGAAGCGTTCCAAGCACAAGCCTACCGTCAAGGTAAATTCATCGAAGTTTCAAATGAAACACTTCAAGGAAAATGGTCGATCCTTTGTTTTTATCCGGCCGATTTTACTTTTGTCTGTCCTACCGAGTTAGAAGATTTGCAAGAACAATACGAAACATTGCAAACACTGGATGTGGAAGTTTATTCTTGCTCTACTGATACGCACTTCACGCATAAAGCCTGGCATGATACCTCAGATGCGATTGGTAAGATCAACTACGCCATGATTGGGGATCCGTCGCATCATATTTCGCGTATTTTCGACGTTTTAGATGAAGCTGCCGGTCTAGCCCAACGAGGAACATTCATCATTGACCCTGATGGGATCGTCCAAGCGATGGAAATCAATGCGGATGGTATCGGCCGTGATGCTAGTGGTCTGATCGATAAAATTCGCGCAGCCCAATATGTCCGGACTCATCCAGGAGAAGTTTGCCCAGCGAAATGGAAAGAAGATGGCGAAACGTTGAAACCAAGCTTTGACTTAGTTGGGAAAATATAAGGAGTCGCTATGTTAGAAAATGAAACCAAAGAACAACTCAAACAATATTTAGCTTTATTAGAATCAGAAGTCATTTTTTCAGCGTGCTTAGATCAATCAGAAGCTTCAGAAAAAGTAGAGACTTTTTTGACGGAAGTTGCCGCAATGAGTGATCAGCTTTCGATCGAAACCAAGCAGTTACTTCGTACGCCTAGTTTTGAGATCAATCGAAAAGGAGCAGACGCTAGCGGGATCGTATTTGCTGGCTTACCCATGGGCCATGAATTTACTTCTTTTATTTTGGCGCTTTTGCAAGTCAGCGGTCGCCCACCAAAAATCGATGATTCCTCTGTCCAACAAATCAAACAGATTGAACAAACCTTGCATTTTGAGACTTATGTCAGCTTGACGTGTCATAATTGTCCAGATGTTGTCCAAGCTTTAAATATTTTATCGGTCTTGAATCCGAAGATTTCCCATACAATGATCGAAGGTGGCATGTACCAACAAGAGGTCGATGAAAAACATGTAATGGCGGTGCCGACCGTATTCTTGAACAACGAAGAATTGGCTAGTGGTCGCTTGTCGATTGAACAAATTTTAGCCAAAGTTGCTGGACCACTGCCTGCAGATGAATTTGAGACCAAAGAAGTCTTCGACGTCTTAGTCGTTGGCGGTGGCCCGGCTGGTGCTAGTTCAGCCATCTATGCAGCTAGAAAAGGAATCAAAACTGGCATGGTCGTTGAAACGTTTGGTGGTCAAGTCTTAGAAACACTAGGAATCGAAAATGTCGTCGGGACGCCGTATGTTGAAGGTCCGCAATTGATGCGCCAGGTGGAAGAACATGTGAAACAATATGCTGTGGATATTATGAAGGGACAACGTGCGCAAACGATCCAGAAAAAAGAGCTGATCGAAGTGACCTTAGAAAATGGCGCACTCCTAAAAACAAAGGCGGCGATTCTTGCTACCGGTGCGCGGTGGCGTGCCATCAATGTACCTGGTGAAAAAGAATTCAAAAATAAAGGTATCGCCTATTGTCCTCATTGTGACGGGCCGCTTTTCAAAGAGAAAGAAGTCGTCGTGATCGGTGGGGGAAACTCTGGGATCGAAGCTGCGATCGATTTGGCCGGCTTAGCGAAACACGTTTATGTCTTGGAATTCTTACCTGAATTAAAAGCGGATCAAGTCTTACAAACCAAATTACATTCGTTAAGTAACGTAACGATTATCACCAATGCCGCGACCCAAGCAATCACCGGCACGTCTCAAGTCGAAGCCTTAACATATAATGATCGAATTACGAATGAAGAACATACCCTGCATGTTGCAGGCGTCTTCATCTTGATCGGCTTGATGCCAAATACTGAATGGCTGGATAGCACCCTTGATTTAAATCAACGTGGGGAAATCCTCGTGGATGATCATGGTGCAACGAACATTCCGGGTATTTTTGCTGCCGGAGATTGTACTGACAGTGTCTATAAGCAAATCATCATTTCTATGGGTTCTGGTGCGACGGCTGCTTTAGGCGCCTTTGATTATCTCATCCGCCAAACCTAAAAAAACTCATTCAGTTTCTGCTTTTCGAAGAAACTGAATGAGTTTTAATTTTATATAGCGGCACCATGTACCACTTCCTGTTTATTAAGCGAATTGATGTTTTTCAAGATCCATATAAAGCAAATGCTCCGCCATTTTTAGTGAACTGAGTTTACGAATTTTCCGTGGAATAAACTGATGGATTTCTTCTTCATTGTACCCAATCTGCAACTTTTTCCCATCGGTGATGATTGGTCGTCGCAATAAACTTGGGTATTCTACCATTAATTTTACGACTTCACTCAAGGACAATTCATCAAAATCGATCGCTAACTTTTCGTAGACTTTTGATCGGGTGGAAATGATCTCGTCAGTTCCAAATTCAGTCAGACATAAAATATTCTTTATTTCTTCTTCATTCAAAGGCTCCGCAAGGATATTTCGTTCCTCGATTTCAAGTCCTTGTTTTTCTAGCCAAGCTTTGGCTTTGCGACAAGAACTACAACTAGAAGAGCTATATACTTTGATCACATAAAACACACCTTTCATCCATAAATTGCAGTGAAAAACTTTATGACTAAATAGTACAGGTTTTTATAGCATTTGTTAACTATTTCACTACATTTTCCGCTTGCGAAAGTGATAAAGATATAAATAAATGTATTTTATATAACTATAAATATTATTTTTATTTGAATGGTTTATCACACATAGCCTTCCACGCTGACTTTCGACTCCTAATAATACAATTGGTCTAGACTAATTTATAACACTTTTGAATTGTTCGTCTGTTTTTTATCAATAATTTCCAAAAATTGACAAAAGCTGAGTGAAGGCGTTTTAGCGTGAAGATCTAAAAAACACATGCGACTTGAAGCGTCGCATGTGTTTTCATTTTAACTGATGATCGTCACGGTCACAGAACGTCGACCCCATTGGATACATTCGGCGACTGTCGAGAAGTGACAGTCAATGATATTCCCTTTAATTGCACCACCAGTATCACCCGCGATTGCAATCCCATAACCTGAAACTTCTACCATCGATCCTAATGGAATCACACTTGGATCCACAGCGATCACTTGTGGATTTTGACGTAGGTCGATCCCCATCGCTGTAAAATACGTATTGACTGATTCAGCACAAGAATAAGCCGTTGATTCCATTTGTAAGGTCCGACCAGAAGTAGTTGGTGTACTTGGCGTAGTCGATTCAGTCGTTGTTTGTGTTGCTTGCTGACTGGATGAGGTGGTCGTTGATGTAGCATTACTTGCAGCAGAACTTGCGGCCTTTGTCGCGGCTGCTTGTGCTTGAGCCGCTTTTTCTGCTTGTTGCGCAGCTGCTTTTTCAGCAGACTCTTTGGCTACTTGCGCTTGGGCCGCCGCTTTATCTGAAGCGATTTTTGCAGCCTTTTCTGCTTGTGCTTTTTCTGCAGCAGCCTTTTCTTTTGCTTCTTTAGCTGCTTTTGCTGCTTGCGCTTTTTCTGCTGCTTGGCGTGCCTTTTCGACTTCTTTATCTTGACTGATCTTTTCTAAACTGACTTTGTTATCAGCCAACTCTTGTTTTAGATTGGCCATTTTAGCATCTAGTTTTACCGTTTCAGCTTCTAAGCTTTTGCTATCTGCGGTTAATTGATTTTGTGTTTTTTCTTGCGCTGCTTTCAATTCAGTTAATTGCTCTTTGGCTTCACCTAGACTAGCAACTTTAGTCTTTTCTGTATTTTGGATGACTGACATCGCAAATGCTCGATTTAGAAATTCACCTAAATCTTTTGCTTCTAATAAAGCCGTGATCGACCGTTCATTCATCCCATTGACTTGAGCAGTCTTCATTCGCTCAGCGATCGCTGTTTTACGACGCTCAATTTTTTGCTCCGTCGCAGTAATTTCAGTCTTAGTTTTGGCTAATTTCGTCTCATTTTGACTGATCTTTGCCCGGATCTCATTTACTTCTTGATATTTTTCATTCACATCATTCAATGCTAGTTGAATTTCACCGCTGATCTTATCGCTTTGACGCGTGATCGCGGATTCTTGCTTATCTAATTCACTCAGCGACTCTGCCTGTGCAAAGACTGGGAAGAGTACGTTAACACCCAACAATAGTGTTGCAACGACCCCAAATGCCTGCTTTTTCACTTAAAAAGTCCACCCTTCTATTTTTCCCCTTTGTCATTATACGAAAAAAAATCCTAAATATTATTTCACTAGCATTACAATTGATTACAGATTCAGGCTGAAAAAGAAGAGAAACTAATTTTCTAACGCGAGATCTATTGAAAAAGAGAGTTGCTCCAACGATGAAAGGACTCTCTTTTTTGTCATATTTCTGTAATATTTCATTAGTAATCCGCATTCACTTTACAGCTTTTTTCATTGAAGAGACCGCTTGCTTGTTTTTTTTAGAGCAAGATTGACTCGAATAGTCTGTAGCTCACGATGAAAATAGGAATGATAATTTTCTAAATCTTTTTCATTTTTAAATATCTTTTGTTATCATACAGGTGATGACCTGTTTTCTTCTTTTAAATATAGAAGCTTATTTTTTTGCAATCCTTAGAAATAAGCTACAATGAGAACAAAAGAATAACCGGTTGATTGTCGATTTTTTACTTTATCTAATGGAGGAACTTATATGATTCAGCTTTTACGCTACGCCAAAGATTATCGTAAACAAGTGATCCTTGGCCCTTTTTTTAAATTTTTAGAAGCCGTCTTCGAGTTAGTTTTGCCTTTATTTATGGCCAAGCTCGTCGATGAAGGAATCACCCAGCATGATCGTAGCAAAGTGATTCAAATGGCTTTGATCATGCTCGCCTTATCGGTCGTCGGTTGGATTTGTGCGTTGATTTGTCAGTACTATGCTTCAGTTGCTTCCCAAGGATTCGGAACAGTGCTACGCAATCGGTTGATGGAAAAAATCAATCAATTTTCTCACAATGAACTGAATCGCTTTGGAACAGATACCTTGATCACTCGAATGACCAACGATATCAACCAAACGCAAGGCGCCTTAGCCATGATGATCCGCTTAGTAATTCGGGCCCCTTTTTTAAGTATCGGTTCGGTGATCATGTCCTTTTATATCGATTGGCAAATGGGACTGATTTTTTTGATTTTACTACCGATTTTTTGTTTGATCCTTTACTTGATCATCCGCTACTCAGTCCCTCTTTATAAAAAGATCCAACAAAAATTAGACCAATTGAATCAATTAGTCACACAAAATTTAACGGGAGTTCGTGTGATTCGAGCATTTGCTCGCACAAATACAGAAACAAGTCACTTCAACAATGAAGCCGAAGAAATTTCTCGTTTGAACCAACGCGTAGCCAATATCTCGGCCTTACTTTCACCTAGTACGACGTTGATCATGAACGCCGGTGTAGCTGCACTGCTTTACTTTGGTGGCTTTAAAGTTAATGTCGGCCACTTAGAGCAAGGACAGATCTTAGCCTTGATCAACTATATGAATCAAATGCTATTAGCATTGATCGTTGTGTCAAACTTAGTGGTCCTTTTCACGCGGGCAGCGGCTTCTGCAAATCGGATCAATGAAGTCTTTGCGACCGATACGACGTTAGCCAATGACGGAACAATCAAAGAGACCAATCCTCAAGCGACTCTCTTAACTTTTGACAAGGTTGATTTTCGCTACACTGAAAAATCTGGTTTAGCCCTAGAAGGGATTACTTTTTCAATGAAAAAAAATGAGATCCTCGGCATCACAGGAGCGACCGGTAGTGGGAAGTCGACTTTGATCAGTTTGATCCCTCGATTTTACGATGCTACCAAAGGAAGCGTTGCTTTTTCAGGTAACGATGTAAAAGCTTGGGATTTGGATACCTTGCGTTCAGAGATCGCGATTGTCCCTCAAACTGCAGTCTTATTCAGTGGAACGATTCGAGAAAATCTCCTTTGGGGAAAAGTAGATGCTACCGACGAAGAATGTTGGGCAGCCCTAGCTACCGCTCAAGCGAGTGAATTTGTTGAAACATTACCTAAAGGCCTAGATACCGTGATCTTAGAAAATGGGAAAAACTTTTCTGGTGGTCAACGACAACGCCTAACGATCGCTCGGGCCTTGATTCGCAAACCAGAATTACTGATCCTGGATGATTCCTTATCAGCCTTAGATTATCAAACGGACCTTGACCTGCGCCAAGCATTGAAGCGTGATTTGAACTGTGGTGTGATCATCATCTCGCAACGTTTACGTTCAATCCAAGAAGCAGAAACAATTTTATTCATGGATAGCGGAAAAGTTGTGGCCAAAGGGAATCACGATGCCTTATTGAAAAACTCAACTCTTTATCAAGAATTAGTCGAATCCCAAGCGGAAGGAGTCAAAACACATGCGTAAACAAAAAAACTTCTTCCATTCAATGAAGCTATTTATGCCTTACTTAGCGTCTTATCCAAAACAATTGATCCTTGCGGTTATTTTAGGAATCGCTAGTGGGATCACCTCCGTCTTGATGACTTATTATATCGGAGTCGCCGTCGATCAAATGGTCGATAATGGCCAGGTTGATTTCGCTCAATTATTTCATATCCTACAACTCTTTATCGGCATCTTTTTAGTCACAGTCGTCAGTCAATACTTCATCCAACGAATTGGAAATACGGTTGCTTTTGATTCCGTCGCCAAACTGCGGGAAGAGACATTTACACACTTAAATAAATTGCCGCTAAGTTATTATGATCAAAGTACCAAAGGCGATATCGTCAGTCGTTTCACCAATGACATGGATAATATCTCGACGGCAATCTCGGCTGTCTTCAACCAAGTCTTCTCAGGAATGACCGTTGTCTTAGTCGCTTTGGTCTTTATGCTGTTCCTTAGCCCGATGCTAACTTTGGTTGTCTTAGTCGCGACACCGATCATCTTCTTGCTTACTTATGTGGTGGCGCGAGCATCGCAACAATCTTTTACTAATCAACAACAATTGGTTGGTTCGATCTCAGGTTTTATCACTGAGATGGTGGGCAATCAAAAAATCGTCAAAGCCTTCCAACGTGAAGAGCAAAACCAACAGAATTTTGAAGCATTGAACCAAGAATTGTATGTCCGAGGACAAAAAGCCCAATTCATCTCCTCATTGACCAACCCGTCTTCACGATTCGTCGATCATCTGGCTTACTTGTCAGTCGGCTTAGTCGGTGGCTTATTAGCGCTACGTACTAACAGCGATATCACGATCGGGATTATTTCGAGCTTCACGATTTATTCTAGCCAATTCACCAAACCATTCATTGAATTGTCTGGGATCACGATCCAGATCCAAACGGCGATTGCCGGCTTGGACCGTTCATTCGAATTATTAAAAGAACCGATTGAAAAACCGAATGCCATGAATGCCAAAGTCTTAACGGAAGCTAAAGGCAAAGTTGTTTTTGATCACGTGGACTTTGCTTACCAAAAAGAGCAACCATTGATTGAAGATTTCAATTTAGTCGTTGAGCCTGGACAAACAATCGCGATCGTCGGAAAAACCGGGGCTGGCAAATCAACTCTGGTCAACTTGCTAATGCGTTTTTATGAAGTCGATCATGGTACGATCCAAATCGACGGGACGGATATTCGCTATTTGACTCGTGACAGTTTACGTCAGCAATTCGGGATGGTCTTACAAGAAACCTGGTTGATGGACAGCAGCCTGCGAGAAAATCTTCGTTATGGCCGTGAATCAGCGACCGATGAAGAGATTTATGACGCATTGAAAGATGCGTATATGTATGATTTCGTGATGCGTTTGCCTGACAAACTGGATACAATTGTTGGTGAAGCTGGCGTGAAACTATCTGATGGCCAGCGACAATTGCTAACGATCGCTCGCACGATGATCAGTCGTCCTTCGATGCTTATTCTGGATGAAGCGACTAGTTCAGTCGATACTTTAACGGAACAAAAAATCCAAAATGCCTTTCTGGCGATGATGGAAAATCATACTAGCTTCGTGATCGCCCATCGCTTATCAACGATCCAAAGTGCTGATAAGATTTTAGTATTGGATCACGGAAATATCGTCGAAATTGGTAGCCACGAGCAACTATTACAAGTTGATGGCTATTACAAAAAACTTTATCAAGCACAATTTTCGCAAAGTTAACAAAAAAGCTGGGACAAAAGCAATACTGCTTTTGTCCCAGCTTCTTTTTGTGGTCTTTCTACATTTACATGATCGTACCCATAGCTGTATTTTGATCTTCTTTTGTTGTTACGGCCGCAGCGATTGCAAATTCTAATCCTTTTGCGATCGTTTCAACTGGTAAACTAGGCGTTCCCACTGGTAAGCCGACTACTTGTTCTGGTAAATACGGCACGTGGATGAAACCTCCACGAAGATCTTTGTTTTGTTTTTCTGCTAAATACAATAGACGGTACATGATATCATTGCAGACAAATGTTCCGGCAGTGTAAGAGACACTTGAAGGAATCCCGGCGGCTTTCACATTGTTGACCATTGCTTTTACTGGGATCGTTGCAAAATAGGCTGTTTCACCATCTTCATGGATCACTTGATTCAATGGTTGCTGTTGTTCATTATCAGGAATTCGAGCTTCCATTAAATTGATCGCTACTTTTTCAATCGAGATATCTGACCGCCCGCCTGCTTGTCCTACACAGATCACGATATCTGGTTGAACAGCTTCGATTGCTTCAGCTAAAACTTCTCCGTCTTTTTGAAAGACCGTTGGAATCTCTAGCTTAGTAATACTTGCTCCTTCGATCGTATCTGGTAATAATTTGACTGCTTCATACGCAGGATTTATCTCTGCGCCTCCAAAGGGATCAAAACCGGTAATTAATACTTTCATTGCTCTCACCTTTCCTTATCAATTATTTAAATAGAATCATGTAACAAATTTGGAATACTAAGAAAATCACCGCTAGAACAGCTTGATTCTTGATTACGCCAAAACGATCTTTCATTTCTAACATCGCTACTGGTACGATATTGAAGTTGGCTGCCATCGGTGTACATAATGTTCCACAATAGCCGCAAGTCAACGCGATCATACCAATCAATACAGGATCCGCACCATAAGCTAAAACAAATGGCGCGCCAATCCCAACGGTCATGACCGTGATTGCTGCAAAAGCATTCCCCATGATCATTGTAAACAACATCATCCCAATCGCAAATACAATGATTCCTAGGTTAACGTTACCTTTTGGAATGACTTTGGCTACCAAATCAGATATAACTTCTCCAACACCCGCAGCCGTGAAGATCGCCCCTAAACTCGCTAATAACATCGGCAACATACTTAAAGGTCCCACCGTGGATAACATCCGTTCAGCATCATCTAAGAAAACGATTGGTTTATTTGAATGCGAGTAGACCATCAAGATCACGATCGCTACCAATACACCGACACCGACACCGACTAATGCGCCTAGGTTCGTAAAGACTGCAAAAATAATTGCGAAAATCCCCATTGATAAAGCTGGAATAAAAATCTTCATCCCGATCTTATCCGCCATTTTTTTCGTGAAGACTTCAGTTGGCGCATTTTCTTTGCCTTTGTTGACTTTTTTGAAAATCGGCGGCAAGGTCATAATAATCACTAATACACCATCGATCATTGGTGGAATCCAACGACCAAACATCATCACGATCCCTAAAGCACACCAGAAAATCGCCGTGCCAAGCGGGGTTGGATTTTCTTTATCGCGTGCGTTTTTGATCCCTGTATAGACCGCTACAGCACCCATAATAATATAAATAATTTCAAGTAATTTCTCAGATAATAAGACATCTTGGCTTAGAAAAAATGACATCGACGTTCCTCCTTATTTATTGTTGCCATAATATTTTTTGTATAATTTTCGGTCTTTTAGGAAGTAATAAATAATCGCAACGATTACTGCAAAGAGTGCGACTGGAATTTCTACTTTAGCTAAATCAAGTAAGCTTGTTTCATAACCTAGATCCTTCAATGTGGCTTGGACTAGTAACGCCCCAGGTCCACCGACAAATAATACTTGGCAGAAGAACCAAGCAATATTTTCCATCCCAGACGACATGCCTTTCAATTCTTCCACATACTCTTCTTCTGGTTCTTTGCCTTTTGCTTCGATTGCACCGATAACCATCGGCATGATGATCGGACGAACAAAACCGGCAACCCCACCAAAACTAATATTGAACGCTGCAAAAAGTGAACGCATAATACCATAGGCACCTATGACTGCTCCGGCAGAGGCATTTTTAATTTTTCCAATCAGCTTAGCTGCAGATTCTTTCAAACCATTTCGTTCTAACGTTCCAGTGACCAACATGATCAAGATAAAGATCGCCATCGAACGATTCGAAACAAAGCTCGTTCCTAACGTCGTCAATAAGCCCTCTACACCTAATCCTCCAGTGATCGCTGTTACTACCGCTGCAACTAAAATAATCAAGATTGAATCTAATTTTAGTGCAAATCCGATGATAACGATCAGAATACCAATCAATTTTACTAATTCCATATTAACTATTCCCCTTTAATTAAATTAATCTATTCATTTACTAAAATGAGTTTGATTTCTTTTTTTAAAACGACTAACGTGATACCAAATTGATTCTTTCACCGATTATTCAACAAACGCTATTTTTTTAATCTTCTGAATTTTCAGTTTAAATAAAATAGATTATCGCTTGAATAACGTACCGATCTCTTGGCCAGCTAAAATATCAAATAGTACTTCTGGACGTTTGCCATTAGCTAAAATCATTGAAATGTTCGATGCTAACGCGCCTGAAGCAGTCTTTAACTTACTGCGGATACCGCCACGGCTAAATCCATCCAATGCTGGACTTGCATTTTCAATCAATGTTTGATCGATCGTAGCTAGATGTTGAAACATGGTTGCCTCTTCATTCATAAACGGATTTTCGGAATAAAGGCCATTGACATCTGAAAGCATAATCAGTAAATCCGCCTGAACAGCTTTTGATACTAATAAGGCCAGTTCATCATTATCAGCAAATTTCGCTAAGTGGTTCTCTTCATCGATCGTTACTGCATCATTCTCATTTATAATAGGTAAGATTTTATTGGCTAATAGCTCATGGATCGTTTCAGCAAAGTTTGCTTGACTCTCAGGATAGGCCAATACTTCACGACTTAGTAACAATTGACCAATCTGCTGATCTTCCTTTTCAAATGCTTTTTCATACAAACTAGTTAGTTTTCCTTGTCCGACAGCAGCTGCTGCAGAGCGGGAGACAGCACCTAGTTGTATCAAGCCAATCCCAACTGCTCCAGACGAAACCAAGATCACTTGCTTTCCTTCGGCCGTTAATTCAGATAATACGCAAGCCAAACGCGTAATCACTGATTCCGCGACCCCGTGTTCGGAAGATACTAATAAGCTAGTTCCAACTTTTATTACAATAACATTTGCATCTCTTATTTCTCTTCTCAACATTCGCTTCACCTTTTTATAATAACATCAAATAATATAGCTCTTTTTCAATTTCTAATTATATTATCATAACAGTAAATAAAAAAATAGCTTTTATGAAATAAAATTTTATAAAAATACTATTCACAATGTAAAAAAGAATCAATATAAACCCGAAAACACTCTTATCGAAGACCTTCATTACTTCAATAATCATATATCCATCCATTTACAACTAAAAAAGACTGATTTTTGGCTAAATTAGTCTTTTTGTCTTTTTTTATATTCTTCAAATCGAACAAGTACTTTTGATTAAACATTACAATCCATTATTCACTATAATCTAATCTATAAACATCCATTTAGTTTTAATAACTTAAACCTAAAATGTTTTATCCTAGCTTGTTTAGATTACAAATCGATACTTCAAAAGATGCTATGAGTCATTTTCGTTAAAACAACTGACTGCCATTTATAGCTATCAGCGAAGTATCTGAGCCATTCATGATTCTACTAGCTATAAAAACATATTTTTTGAACGATATAAAAAAACTTCTATTGAGTCAATCAATAGAAGTTTTTATTTAAAGCAATCCGAGGTTTGCTTTCCAAGTCAATAAACGTTCGACCGATTGATCTAATTGTTTCTCGCTATATTCACCTTTTTGGATAGCCGCTAAAATATAAGGGATTTGGGTGCTGTAACTAGACGATAAAATCATATCATTTCCAGCTTGCAAAGCTTGCAGCCCTGCTTCTTCTTGTGAGATAAAATTAGCTAAACCCGCCATATCCATATCATCCGTCATGATGACTCCCTTAAAGCCTAATTCTTTGCGAATCGTATCATGAACAGGTTTAGAGATTGAAGCTGGACGCTTGTCATCGATTGCTTGAACGATATTATGTGAAACCATAATGCTGTCAGCTCCTGCTTTGATTCCTGCTTCAAAAGGCAAAAAGTCATTCTGACGTAAATCATCCAATGAACGATCATCCGTCACAATTTCAACGTGCGAATCCCGGTTGTTACCATAGCCTGGGAAATGTTTCAAGGTCGATCCGATATTTTGTTTTTTCATTTCATCGACACTTAATGTCACATATTTACTGGTGCCCGCTGCGTCCATTCCAATCGTTCGATCATAGATAAACGATTGCGGATCTGTCGAGACATCTGCATCTGGGAACATACCGATTTGAATGCCTAATTCTTTGAAGACTTGTGCTTTGCGATCGATATCTTGGGTAATCCCATCCCAACCATTCGCTTGATATTGCATTTGCGGACTCTCAAAAGCTGGTGAGACGATTTGATTGCGACTCAACCGACTCACGGTTCCACCTTCTTCATCTGAACCGATAAACATTGGTGTTTGGCTAGCCGCTTGATAACTAGCGATGGTTTGTTTTAAGTCACTTTGTCCCTTGCCTGCCATATCTCGATCAAACAAAAGATACCCACCTAGGTGGTATTGTTGGATATCAGCAATTTGATTTTCTTCAGGTACTCGAGCCATAAATAGTTGTCCGACTTTTTCTTCGACTGACATCCCATCCATCGTTTGTTTTACTTTTTCTTTGACACTTTTATTTTTGGTGGTATCCTCTTTCGACGTTTTCGTTGTTGACTTGCTAGTAGTCGATGATTGACTGCTGTTTGCAGCTTTTTTTTCTGAACTGCCACAGGCGGCAAGTGCAACGATTGAAGTCATCACCAACAAACTAAATAACAGACGTTTCTTCATGTTGATCCCCCTTTTACACATGGTTATTTTAGCACAGCTATTAGCGAGAAGCGCCTATTTACTATTAACTATTAGAATCTGCTCATAACAAAAAAATGGAACGAAAGTAAACATTACTTTCGTTCCATCGCTTCTTTTATCTAGTCTGAATCGCTACGTCGTTACGTACACGGTAGCCTTTTCCCCAAATCGTTTGGATGATTTCTTGATCTGTTTCCAAACATTCTAATTTTAATTTGATATTTTTTACTAACGAAGAAAGCTGTGCTAAACGTGATTGAGAGACGTCACCCCAAAGTGCCATACATAAATCATCGCGCGAAACAATCTCACCAGAGTTATTACGTAATATTTCTAGCACTTGTAATTCTAATGAAGAGAGGTTGATCAATGTCATGGACGTAATATCCCGTTCTTCTTCCCCGGCAAAACAGCGATTAACCTGAACCGGTCCAAAAGGTTTGCCCTGATATTGTGTTGCTACCGCAGCTAATTGTTCTCGTAACAATTCAATCGAATCACTGCTTTGTACAAATCCATTTAAGCCTTGTTCATATAAAATTGCTTTTTCATCTTCTGCCAATGAGTGATCGACTTCTCGTAAAACACTTTGTTCACCTACTTGTAATTTCGGTAACAACAATTCCATTTCGTAACTAGAAATAGTTTCTCCGATGATCACGATTGGAAAATAGTTAACAAAATCAGACACTTGACCAGTTGCTTGTAATTCTTCCAAGATGCTTGTTGAACAGAAGAATTCATAATTTAGATGTTGTAATTTTGTTGTTAGAATTTCTTCCGCTAAAATATTTTTAGTTAAAACTAGTACCCGAACCATTTAATCGCCCTCATTTTCTATTCAATAATTATTATAAATTGAATATAACTTAAAACTAAGCGAATAAATGGTCTTATTTTATATGATATTAAATAAAATTATGAACATTCCTCATTTTTCTGTTTTTTTTAACGTAAAATAAAGAAAAAATCGCGATTTTAGTCGCGATTTAGACCGTAGCATTGTTTAAGTTTTTCTTACGTTTAATAGCTTTTTCAAAAATTGGTAAGTTGAATTGTTTGTATAAAGCACCTGCTACAAAATAAGCGATATTAAAGTCAATCAAGCTATGAATGAGTCCACCAACACCCATTAAAATAAAAATGGTATACATGTATCCTTGTGAGTAAAAGGTCTCGGGCATGTTTCCCATAAAGTAAAAGACCGAGACTACCAACATCTCAGCTACAGCATGGATCAAACCAATTATTAAGTTAAACAATTGGAAACGTCCATTCGCTAAGGTAAATTTCCCATTTTTCAAAACAATCTCGGGATGCCTTTGTAAATACGCGGCCCCGATTACGGCAAAAATAAAATGAGACAATGCTCGCATGGCGATAATCGGTGTCGTGGAAAGGAAGAAACCAAAGGTGGTTCCTAAAACGACTGCAATGGCGACTGCTGGCGAGAAGAACATGGCAATAAATACCGGTACGTGACTAGCTAATGTAAATGATGCCGGTCCAATCACGATTTTTGGCATGACCATCGGGATCAGCACTCCTAATCCAATCAATAACGCTGAGATCGTCAACTGTCTTACTGAATTATTTTTCATTTTTATCCTCCAAAAAAGTGTCAAGACACATAGGTTTGACTTTAGTTTAGTTCAAACCATTTTAAGTGTCAAGACACATGAGACTTTTTATTATTGTACCAATTGATTTTCTAATTCAGTAAGATGTTGTGCCCATTCAGTTGCATTTATTTGGTGTTTTTTCACATACCGATTTTGCGGATAGCGTGCACACTCAATCGAACAAGCTCCTAAATATTTTACTTCATTTTCTTCAGATACTAACATTTGACGATTGCATTCGGGATTACTGCAATTGATATAGCGTTCGCAAGGCGTTCCATCAAACCACTCTTTCCCAATAACTTTTTTGTCTACTTGGTTGATTTCGACACTGATACGTTCATCAAAGACATACATCTTCCCATCCCAAAATTCTCCACGAGTTGTTTCATCTTTCCCATATGCTGTGATTCCGCCATGAAGTTGGGCCACATCTTCAAAACCTTCCCGCAATAGCCAGCCAGAGAATTTTTCACACCGAATACCACCAGTACAATAGGTGACAATTTTTTTATCCATAAATTGTTCTTTATTGTCACGAATCCAAGTAGGTAATTCTCTAAAATTCCGGATTTCTGGGCGAATTGCCCCACGAAAATGGCCCAAGTCGTATTCATAATCGTTGCGAGCATCGATCACTACCGTATCCTCTGAAACAAGTGCTTCACGAAAGGCTTTGGGCTCTAAATATTTCCCGGTTATTTGCTTGGGATCGACATCCTCTTCTAGATTCAACGCTACTAGCTCTTCACGTGGACGAACGAATAATTTTTTAAACGCATGCCCTTCGCTTTCATCCATCTTGAAATAGGTATCTTTGAACCGTTCATCGGCTAACATTGCGGCCATATACTGATTCGTCGCTTCGATTGTTCCTGATAAGGTCCCGTTGATTCCTTCTGAAGCAACTAAAATTCGACCTTTCAAATCTAAGTCACGACAAAAGGCTTTGTGCTCTTTGGCAAAAGTCTCCGGATTTTCAATAGTTGTATAGTTATAATATAGTAATACACGATAGTTCATAGTTGTTCCTCCTAAGTTGTCTCACCCTTTTTAAAAAGGTTCTCCGATCCTGTACGTTCGTTCACTAACTCTTTTTTGAACCTATATTTGATCAGCATTTTTTTAATCTTTTACTACTATAGGAGATAGAAATCGTTTTTTCTAATTTGATGCTTGTAAATTTTTTTACAAAGAGTGACAAAAAACTTCTTCTTTATAAAAAAGATTGAGATAAAAGTATTTTCTACTTTCATCTCAATCACTTTGCTTTATTGTGCTGTTTGAGTAGTTTGTGTTTGATCCGGATGCGCGGCTAAATATTGCGCAACTCGGTTTTCAGCATTCGCCTGAAGGTTATAATAATAAAAACTAATATCGTTATTATGATATGAGCCTTGTGGGAAAATCTTACGCGTGCTTTCAGGCATCGAATATTTTGCTTCATCTGCTGTCGAGCAGACGACTAAGCCACGAGTCGCATCGACGGTTGCATCTGCTAGATTCATTTCTTTCGTATAATCGCCAGAATCATTTCGAACATACGAGCCTAAGTTTTCTGCTGCACTAGCTGTCGTTCCATCGGTTGTCCAATTGATTGGGTTGATTGCTAATGCACCTTCATCCCATGTAGGTAACTGACCAGTAAAATCAGAAGCGACCGTATTATACGAAATCACAACGCCCGTATCATCGGCTCCGGTTGCAAATTTAACTTGCGGATTATCATTCATTTCTTGCTGTGTCACAGATTGGCCGATCACATAAGAGGCAATCATTCGGTCACTGACACCTGGGTTTTCTTTGAAATAATCGTACATGATCGCTTTAAGCATCCGAGCACCTTGTGAGTGACCGACTAAGATAAAGGGACGATTATTATTTTCATGTTTGATATAGTAATCAAACGCAGCCATCACGTCGGCTTTTGGCACACCATCGACATATTCATTTTGTTCTGTTTTTGATTTAGACAATAACCAATTAGCATCTAGTTGACGATAATATGGAGCATAGATGTTTCCGCTCGTTTCAAAAGCTGAACCTTGACTAGCTAAAAATACTTGTGCGCCAGCTCGCATACTAGCATTATCGATTTTTGCGATTGGTGAAGCATTTTTATCTTTTCTGGCATAGGCACTTGGATACAACATGAAGACATCCGCCTGATTCGTGATTTCAGTCGGTTTTGACAACCAATTATCTGCATCGCTATAGTCCGTTGCTTTGATGGTTTCGCCGGCTTTTTCTGGTTCGTTGTCTTTGACTGAAGTTTTACGCGTTTCTTCTTTTGGTTCTTCTTTATTATTCATGGTGGTATACGCGTAGTAGCCACCTACACCAAGTACTACCACTACAAGCAATCCTATGACTAATTTTTTCATTTTTTCCTCCAAATAAAACGATTTTATTGTCTCTATTATAGAAGAGATCGGTTTTAATTGCCAAATTCTATGTGGATTTAATGAAAAAATAAAAAGAGCTCTCGCTCTTTTTATTTTTGTTTATTCGCTTCAAGCGCGTTTGATAAACGGGCAAATTCTGCTAATGACAACGTCTCACCACGCCGTTTTGGATCGATCTCTGCTTGTTGCAAACTTGTTTCTAACCAATTTTTTACTGCCTCATCTTTGCCATAAGTATTCAATAAATTGTTCCATAATGTTTTACGGCGTAAGACAAATGCTGATTTCGTTAGTTTGAAAAATTCTGTTTCATTCGTAACCTCAACTGCAGGTTTCTCACGACGAACTAAGCGTAAAATCGCGGAATCCACATTCGGTTGCGGAATAAAAACGGTCTTAGGCACGATAAATGCGGTGGTTGCTTCCATATAATATTGAACCGCGATCGACAATGAACCATAGGCTTTTGTTCCTGGTTTCGCTGAGATTCGGTCAGCAACTTCGCGCTGCATCATTACCACCATTTCATCGACAGCTAATTTCGATTCTAGAATATGCATCATGATCGGTGTCGTAATATAATACGGCAAATTGGCCACGACTTTGATTGGACCTTTTTGATCAAAATAAGTCGTTTCTTGATTCAAATCGACTTTTAAAATATCGTTATGCACGACTTTGATATTATCATAAGGACTTAAAGTATCCGCTAAAACGGGAATCAAACGATCATCAATCTCAAAAGCTAACACTTGATGAGCTGCTCGCGCTAAGTGTTCGGTCAAAGCTCCGATCCCTGGTCCGACTTCGATCACATTGGTTTGTTCATCAATCTCTGCAGTAGCGACGATTTTTTGTAAAATATTGGGTTCCGTCAAAAAGTTTTGACCTAAACTTTTTTTGAAGGAGAATCCATATTTTTGTAGAATCTCTTTAGTTCTAGAAGGCGTTGCTATATCTTTGTTCACAAGGTTTCCTCGACTTTCTTCATGGCCTCATGTAATTGAGCTTCCGTAATCCGAAACATTCTCAAACGTTTTTCTAATTGTTTGGCATTCGTATAGCCAATTTTCAATTCATCCCCAAGCTTTTCTCTACGTTCTCGCGCTTGAGCTCCCGCTATTAAACCATACTCTAACAAGGTTTGTCTAGTTATTTCCGCTTCATCGCTCTCAGCTGGTGTCACCACTTTTTGCAAAGCTTCGATGATTGCCTCATCACTGGCATGTTCGACGCCTAAACTTGCGCCGCGCTTTTGTGGCGCCGCCATCCGACGCGATAAAAAGGCATGTTGTGCATCGGGGATAACTTCCATGATCGTTTTGCGGATTTTCTCACCTGAAAAATCAGGATCCGTAAACACGATGACTCCGCGAGTAGCTTGAGCATGTTCAATTTGTTCTAAGATATTCTCATCGATCGCTGATCCTCGTGTCTCGATCGTATCTACATCAAATACTTCTTTTAATCGTTTGGTATCGTCTTTGCCTTCAACAACGATGATTTCTTCGATTTTTTCTTTAGCCATGATCACTGATCCTAAACAAGCGATGAGCATTTTCAGTCGTTTGATGTGCGACTTCTTCCCAAGGCAGATTTCGTAATTCAGCAATTTTTTCAACGACATAACGTGTATAACCGGGTTCATTGCGCTTGCCGCGGTATGGCATCGGTGCCAAATATGGCGCATCCGTTTCTACCAATAGCTTCTCTATTGGAACGATGGTTGCTGCTTCTTGGACATCCAGCGCTTTTTTAAAACTCACGACGCCAGAAAAAGAAACATGCATACCTAAGTCTAAGAAACGTTTGGCCCATTCCCCACTTCCACTGAAGCTGTGCATGATCCCACCGATATCACGGATGTCTTCTTCTTTTAAGATTTTATACGTATCTTCTAGGGCTTCGCGCGTGTGGATACTAATCGGTAGATTCATTTCTTTAGCAATCGCGATTTGACGACGAAAAACGCGGTCTTGGACTTCTTTCGGATCTTCCATCCAATGATAGTCCAAACCGATTTCTCCTAATGCCACAACTTTTGGTAAGGTCAATTTTTGGATCAAGTCCGTTTCGATTTCTTTTGTATAACTGCCCGCTTCTGTTGGGTGCCAACCAATGATCGAATAAACTCCTTCATATTGTTGGTTTAATTCCAGACTTTTTTCAATCGTTGGGGTATCAAAACCTACGACGGCCATCTCAGTCACACCTAATTCTTGTGCGCGTTGGACAGTTTCCGGAATATCATTTTCAAATTGCTCTGCATTTAAATGCGTATGCGAATCAAAAATCATTTAATTTCCTCTTTTCTTTCTATTTCCTAGTGATCCATTGTGAACAGATGTCTACCATACAATAGCACAAAATCCAGATTTTCTCATTCTCTATGAAAATCCGTCAAAAGACGGATGCGGATTGGAAAAATTCCTTTTATACTTGCGTATACCCTCAGTTTAGGGTTTTACTACATCACTTTGTTCTAACCAAGAATTTTACTATATGAAAGCAGGGATCACATGCCTAATTTTCAACGGGATTATCCAGAGACCGCACATTATCTGAAACAAAAATATCCTGAAAAGTCACCGACTAACAGCATCTGGCATTGGAGCATGCTGGCTTTATTTAGTTTACTTGCTGTAGCAATCGTCAAACAGCAGTTACTGTTGATCGGCCTATTGATTTTGATCAGTGCACTAGCTAAGGGACCAGGAATGTTGCTTTTCGGTGCTATTTATTCCATGTTAGTCAGTCTCTTCCCTCCGATCGGAATCGTTTTATCAGCTTTGTTCTTTTTGTTTAACTTGCGTTTGTTAACGAAAAGTTGGCGCGTCAATGCAGTGACCGCTTGGTTTTATCTATACCCTTTAACCATGAGTTTATTGCGCTATTTTACTCATTGGAACGCTTCATGGCAAATTGGTTTGGAACTACTCCCAGGATTGTTATGCCTACATTTTGCTCTATTGAAAGTCTATACCTTTCACCCTAGTGCCAGACAAGTCGCTTGGACGATTTTAGCAGCTCCTTTTGAATTGGTTGCTTTACTTTTACCAAAACGCTTCAAAAAACCTTTCACCAAAACAGCTGTAGCTAAAAAAACAACTCGACTAAACCGTAAAAGCTAAAAAAACATCAGCGATGGGAATCATCGCTGATGTTTCGTTTTATTGATTCTTTCAATCTACTTGGCAGTTCGAATAGTTACAAATTTTACTTCTACATATTCCTCGACCCCATATGAACCATTTTCACGGCCAAATCCTGAATGTTTGACCCCACCAAATGGTGTCGCCGAATTTGAAATACTTGTATCGTTAACTCCGACCATCCCGTATTGTAATTTATTGCTCACATTGTCGATCGTATGGATATTGGTTGCAAAGAAATAAGACGCCAAGCCAAACTCTGTATCGTTTGCATCTTTGATTACTTGCTCTTCATCTTCAAAAGTAATCAAAGGAATCACCGGGCCAAATGTTTCTTTATAAAAGATATCCATTTCTTTTGTTACACCGTCTAAAATCGTTGGTTCAAAAAAGAACCCATTAGCATACTCATCCTTATCTAAGCGATGACCACCTGCTAAGATTTTCGCTCCTTTATCAGTCGCATCGGCTAATTGATCCGCTACTTTATCAACACCTGCTTGATTAATCAACGGTCCCACCGTGGTATCATCTAAACCATTCCCCACAGTAACTTGCTTGATTGCTTCTACTAATAAATTGGTTACTTTTTCTTTGATGTCTTTATGCACAAAGATTCGATTGGGCGAGGTGCACACTTGACCATTATTGATAAATTTTGTCTGGATCAACGTTTCTACCGCACGTTCGATATCCGCATCCGGAAAAATAATATACGGGGCATGTCCACCAAGTTCCATTGAGACATTTTTTAAAGTTGGCGCAGCTTGTTCATTCAACGTTTGTCCCACACCTGTTGATCCTGTAAATGTAATTTTTTGGACTTCTTCTGATTCTGATAAAATTTTCCCAATTGTCGAAGAGTCTCCCATCACGATATTGACGACTCCATCCGGAAATCCGGCTTGATCGAATAGTTCCATTAGCGCTAATGCCGATAAAGGCGTTTGTTTTGAGGGTTTCAAGATAACGGTGCAGCCTGCTGCGATTGCAGGAGAAATTTTACGAATAATCATGTTCGAAGGAAAATTCCATGGAGTGATTGCTCCCACGACACCGACTGCTTGCTTGCGAACTTGCCACTGATTCGTCACTGGTGAAGGGATGATTTCACCAAATAATCGCTGGCCTTCTGCGGCATTCCAACGTAAATTTTCCACATTAGTCTGAATTTCTCCCTTGGCCTGTGTCAGCGGTTTTCCTTGTTCCATTGTCATAATAGTTGCTAATCGATCGGCATCTGCTTCCACCAAATCAGCCATTTTATTCATTAATTTCGCTCGTTCGGCAGGTGATTGGCGTGACCAATCAGTAAAGGCTTTATTTGCAGCTTTTATAGCAGCGTAGGTCTCTTTTTCTCCTCCAGCCTGAACCTCTGCCAGTGTTTCTCCCGTAGCAGGATTGATAACGGCTGTTGTCCCTTGCGATCCATCGATCCATTTTCCATCAATATAAAGACGGGTCTCGACTGTTGGTAATTCTTGTTTTTTTGTCATAAAGCTTTCTTCCTCCTAAGTTTCATTTGTATCGATCTAATTTTCCAAAAAATTATTCTTTCAACACATGACTCATTAAATGTGACGTACTCACAGATAGCGGAATCAGGATTATGCTATTTCTACAAAAATTTTATTTCTTATTAAAGCCTAACACGCTTAAGTTTAAAGCTCAAAAAATCCGCTTATTCAATGATTAAAAAAAGCCCTCCTCGTTTAACGAGAGGGGCTTTTTATTTTTTATCCCTTATTCATAAGGTATTACCGATACTTTCTACGATAAACGCTATACACAATACTCAGTAGGCTGCCAATGCCAAAAGCTCCAAAGGCAATTCTTGTGACTATTATTCGTTTGGTACTCCCAGTTTGCGGCAAAATGCCACTAGGTTGTTTCTGATTTTTCACCTTCACTGTGATCAAATTTTTTTCTGTTCCAACGCTCCCAGAGCCTGCTACATTAGGACTCGTTGGAATAGAAACTGTTCCATCATCGAAAATTTGGATCATCACTGGGTCTTTCAAGCCTTTATAACCCTCTGGGATCCCGACTTCGGTTAATCGATACGTGCCTGGTCGTAAACCTTTAAAAATAAAAGTCGTACCTGATGACACGCGTTCATCATAATCAGTTCCTTCAAGTCTGAACGAAGCACCAGCTAATTCTTTTTCATTTTGGTCAAGTTTATGGACTTTCAAAGTAAAATCCTTTAACTTATTGGTTACTACTAAAGAGGTCACTTCTCCATCCATCGTAACGTTTAATCCTGTACCTGCCTGATTCTCTGTTACTTTTAGTTCGATCTCAGACATTTTAACATGCCCTGTCGGAACATTCGTTTCTTCAATAATAAATTCACCGAGTGGGAGATTTGAGATCTTCACTTGACCACTTGAATCTGGTGTAAGTTCAGCAATTAGTTCTTTTTGATCGGCTTTACGTATCACTTTAAATGTTGGTAAATTTTTATCAAAAGGTGTTTTACCATCGTTGCCGTATTTATAAAAACTAGCTTCAGTCAACATCAACTTATTCGTCAAGATGATTCCTTCCGTTGGCAATGTCTCTACGGTAAATTCTTCACTGTTAATGCTCGCTTTTTCATAGCCTGTGACACGCTTTTCTTCAACCACACGATAAATAGCATCGTCCTTTTTGACGGTAAAGTATCCCCGCCAGTCATTATTACCAGTTAAATTTTTCGTACTGATCGATTGCCAATCACCATCCACTTGTTTTTTCTGTAACGACACATTGATACTAGCTGCTCGCAACGTCCAATAGTCTTCTAACGTTTGTTGTTTATCCACCCATTTTTTTTCAACTGGAATTTGAATTTCTGCCTCTTTTTCGCGTGCTGAAGGCACCCCAAAATCCAATGCAACATTGTTTTTTTCAGGTGTTGGTTCAAGAATTGTTCGACCATTTAGTTGGTACCAGGTATTGGATTGATATCCATCCGCTTCTTTCTTTAAGCGGACCGTATATTCTAATTGAATTTCTTGTTGGTCGTACAAATTAATATTCTCAACCGTTATCGTCTTATCTGAAACCACAGGATCGTTTGCCATCTTACTTGCTTCAATCGCTGGGACGTCTGCTTTTTTTACTTCAGTGACTTTAGGTGTTCCGACTAATTCAAACATCTCTCCGATTGGATCGGTGATCTTCCCTTTGTTGACAGTATAAATAACGGAGTTGAACCATTCCTCAAAAGAAGTCTCAAACTCACCCGTCGTGCTGATGTTGTGAAAAAGATAATCACTGGCATTGTCCGATTTTTCGTCCGTATTAGCTTTTTTTGAAGCGACGCGATATAGCCCCTTGACTAGATCAGCAGTCGTATGCACTTCTGAAGTCAAGGTCTTTTGCACATTGATCGCAATTGTATGGATTTCCATTCCTTGCTCTCGGATATCAGCAGCAGTAGAATTCATCGGCGTTAGATGACTGTACATTAATCTACTTATGCCTGTTACCCTATGTCCTAAAGGAATATAAACAATCCCAAATCCACCTGCTGGATTTCCTTGCAAGTTGCTGCCAGTAGCAATCGTATTTTGATTATACTTCGTAAAGCGCATGCCATCGTAATAAATGGACGGAGCTACATATCCTTCTAATGGTTCCACACTATAATTAGGGGCGCCATCGGTCATTAAAAAAATAACTTTTTGACGCTCAGGATTCCCACTAGCGTTCAGCATACTTTGCGCATCCATCAATGCTTTTTGTGTATAAGTATTCCCATTAGAAGTAGAATTTTTATACGCATTTACCAATCCTTGCCAATCAGATTCCGCTTCAGACATAGGAATGGTCTGATTAGCAAACTTAGGGTCTTCAGAAGACGAATAAATGATTCCACCGATTCTTAAACTGCCTGCGTCTAATTCAGCAGCTTTGAATTTATCGATTAGTTTTTGCAGAGCACTATCTGCAAGTGCTTTTTTCGTTTTTCCACCAATATTTCCTTCTGTTAGAATCATGGATCTAGAATTATCCATGACGATACAAATATCTACACCAGATTTAGCAATCGTATTTCCTCGGACATTTAGCCGAACTGTAAATTCATCTGCTTTCGCGGCCTCGCTAGCATACTTACGTAAGCTGATATCGGGAGTTTTGGTTGCTACACCATAATTGATATAAGAATTCTCGTAATTATTCGCAGAAGTATCCCAACTAGTCAACCCATCCCACGTAGTAGAAGTTTCATCTCCTCCTTGGTGATTGAGTACCGCCGTTTGTCCTATCGGTTGCCAAGAATGTGTTGGATAGATACTCTCTCCCACCGTTGTATAATCCGGTTCTTTATTCGTATAACTTTTTGGTGTTATCCTAGTCAACCCGTTATAAGGAACTGTAGTCGCAGAGACAGGGGTCACTTCACGTGGTCCAATAAACTCCTCTGAGGAAAGAGTTTCTGTTTCTTCGGAGGTCGAGTCATTTTCATTTGCCTCAATTGTCGTCACGGAAGCGTCTTGGATTGTTAGTTCAAAAGAATCATTGATTTTTTCTATTGTTTTTTGACTACTCTTATTCTGTTTTTTAGCGGTTGTTCGTTCATACATTTGTACAAGTAAATGAAGTTTTTTGGTTGATTTCGGCAACTCAATCATCAATTCATCCTCAAAAGAAGCAGAATAATTCTTTTCAACTAACCAATCCTCCTCTACAACCATATTTTCATTCACCGGATACGCTATTGTTTGTCCTTTTTCATCCAGTATTTTTAATTTTAGACATTGCTCACTATTTTCTGCTTCACTTTTCCGACTAAACAATATCCGCCAACGATTCGTATTTTCTTGTGCTGAATACTCATAAGAAAGATTAAGACCGTCTTTTTGGATCAACTCTGTTTTCGTTGCTGAAGCATAGCTCGGCACAACTGCGCTCCACACTCCCCAAACGTAAGAAAGTAGAAAAATCCCGACTATGAACCAATACTTTTTTTTCATTTTTTTGCTTTCCTCCTTTATCATTATTCCTGCCTACACTTCTTATCCATAACAATATCTTAACTGATTAGAAATTCCCTCGTTCGATAGAACCTATTATTAAAACAAGTTATTTAACGTTTCATTTTCACTTTTAATACAATGAATATTATTAATTAAATGTTATGCTACTCTTTTTTATAACTATAAATTAAAATTAATGAGATTCATTTATCCTGAAAAAAAAAAATTTTTTGAATACTTTATAAAAATATACTTTGTACGTGCCATCATCAGCACCTGTTACAGTTCAACTATTACAGACGGCCATTTCAACTCTTGCTGTTTTTGATCCTCGGATACTTTAGTCGCATTGACTGTAATCCCTAAGAAAAAAACTAAGGATTCAGAAGAACATGTTCTTCCGAATCCTTAGTTATTCGTTTACATACTTACAGTAACCATAAAAAATACTCGTAAAACTAGCTATGACCAACAGTAATATAGCTAAGAGACGATATTTAGCTAACCCAACTCCACCGGTGTTAGGTAATGATCCACTGGGGATTTTCTTATTTTGTACTTTTAATTTTATTGTATTTCCGCTAAGATCACTCATACCACTCATATTCGGATGACTTGAAATTTCTACACTCCCGTCTAATCGTATCTCAAACAAAATAGGTTCTATTATTTTTTCATATCCAAGAGGAGCCTGTTCTTCACACAAAGCGTATTTACCGGGACGTAATCCTGAAAAATGAATAGCTTTAGTTGTCTCTTGGCTAATTTCTCCGTTAGGGCCTTCTAATTTGAAAATTGCACCTAGAAGCGGTTGATCTTGAACATCAACTTTTTCAACAACCAATCTAAAATCTTTAAGCACATTTCGTACAAAATACTGCTCTGAAGTATTATCAATAGTAACCACCAAAGAATCACCCGTAGAATTTTCAACTACTCGGATATCAAAATTAACCATTTTAACAAATCCGTTCGGCACATACGTCTCTTCTACGACATAGCGACCAATTGAAAGATTGGCGATCTCAATTTTACCTGTATCATCCGGTTGTAAGTCCTCGCTATGGCTTTTTCCATCTTCTCTAGTGATGCTAAAGCTAGGCAAGTCTTTAGTAAATACCGTTTGTCCGTCTGCCATAAATTTCCAAAATTGATGATTCTCACGCAAAAGTTCATTCGTAATTTTTATCCCCTCTTCGTTCAATGTTTTTAACGTAAAGGTTGCTTGGTTGATCGTGGGCGATTGGTATCCTGAAACACGTTCATTTTCCATTATTCGATAAACGGTTGCTGGATTTTCTGGTAGGAGCTTAAATGTAGTCTGCCAATTTTCTTTTTCACAAATCTCCTTTTCTTCAATTGGTTTCCAAGAACCTTCCACCCATTCTTGCAACGTTACCGTGATTTTCTCCGGTCGTAAGTCCCAATAATCAGGGATCTCTTTGTACGTATCAGACCAAATTTTCGCTACCGGGATCGTCCAAGGTGCTTGCTGATATTTAACAGAAGGACTTCCGAACTCTAGTTGATCCGTTGTACGTTCTGGCATCGGCTGAAGGGTGGTTAAGTTATTCGTAGGATACCACTGATTAAAAACAAAACTCGAATCGGTGGTTTTTAGCTTGACTGTGTATGTTATCTCTATTTCTTGGCTATTGGCTAAATTAATAGGCGCCACTGTAATGTTTCTACCGTCTTTTGATACTGAGATCTTAGGTTCATCTTCTTTTTTTATCTTTTGCCCCGTCGTATCTACTTGTTTCCAAGTCGGTGTATCAATCAAATCAACCATATCACCTAACGGATCAGATAAAATTCCTTGATCAATGGTTCGAGTAATTGTCTCGTACCAATTATTAAAGTACGCAGATAAATCATCTTCTTTTTCTACATTATAAAAATGATAATCTGCTGCTGTATCCGTGTCGGGTCCATTAGTAGAATTGATTTTTTTACTCGACATTTTGTACAGACCACGCAATAACTCCGGCTGTTTATTTAATTCATTAACGTTCACCATTAATCTAAGCGCAATCGTATGAATCTCAATACCTGCATTTTTTACATCCATTGCTGCCGAATTCGTAGTGGTGATATGACTATTGATCAATCCGTGATAGGGCGGAACAATCGTTGTTTTGAATCCACTAGTTCCTAGAACATCACCACGCCTATAGTTTCCTTTCGGCCCTGAATTAAAATGTTCAAAATATAATTTATCCACGTACATATTTTCATTAAATATCCCTGTATCATTCGTCGGCCAACTTAGATTAGGGGCGCCATCCGTTAATACAAATAATAGTTTATAGCGCTTTTCCTTCTCTGTGCTAGCATCAAAAATATCTTTTGCTTCTATTAATCCTCGTTGAGTAAATGTAGCTCCCATTGCATCTGCTCGTTTGTATTCAGTGAGCATTTTTCCCCAATTGCTCGGATCATTAGATAATGGAAAAGTACTAATTTGGCCGGGTTTATTTCCCCAAGCATTGATATCATAATCAGAATAAATATGACCACCAATACGTATGTCGCCCTTTGCGGAATCAACTATTTTCGTTAATCCGGTAAGTAACGATTCAAGCGCTTGTTCTGCATCTTTTTTTCTCGTATTTGGTACATTGTATTCTTCCACAGACATAGAGTCTGAGTTATCTAAAAGAAAAACGATATCTACACCTGATTTATAACTGGTATTTCCTCGAACATTTAATTTCATCTTGAATTCATCTGCTTGGTCTGTCTGTTGCGCATATTTTCTCAGTGAAATCGTACTATCTAGCGGACTTTTTCCATAATGGATATACGATTTAGTATAATCATCTTGACCGGGGTCCCAACTTGTTTCTGCATCCCATCCATCAATCTGTTCAGAACCACCTTGATGGTTCAAAACATTCTGTTGATTTTTAGGTTGCCAAGAATACGTAGGATAGGTTCCCTTAGCATCTGTTATATATTGCGTTTCCTTATTTGTATACAGCAAAGGCTTGTCTGATTCTGAGAAAGGCAATTCAGACTTGAACATCGGATTTAGTGACGACTCTTGTGTAGGTTCGCTGATTCCCTGTGATGCTTGAGTTTGCGCATAAACTACATTTACGGAAGAAACTAATTCCATGAGCATAACACTGATTAAAAGAAAAAAAATGAGCAATGAACGTTTTTTCAATACCTTTTCCTCTTATTTCTGTTTTTTTGTTGTTGCAACCAATTTATCACTACTCGATATTCCAATGACCGTCACTCCTATATTTTTTATTTCAAAGAGTTTCTCTACTGAATGCAGCTTTAGAATAGCAAATATTCTTTTTTTACGTTTTCCGTATAGTTTTTTTACTATTGTTATTATTTGCAAGGTAGTAACTACTATAAATAAGAAGCAAAAGAACTTTCTATTATCATGTGTTATTTTATTTATTTTTTTAATGTTTTTGAATAGTCATGAATACTCAATATCTTTAGCTATCTATCCTTTTTTGGATTTATTACCTTTTTAGTACAAAACAACAAAAAAGCCTAAAAGGCTATCCCCTTTTAGGCTTCTTACTTATACTCTATGCTTGTAAAAAATCAGTTATCGTATGCAATACTGCACTATCATTATTAGTTCCGATAATATACTTAGCCTTATTTTTCGTTTCAGCAAATGCATTGCTCACTGCGAAACTATAACGTGCTTCTTCTAGTAACTCTCGATCGTTTAAGCCATCACCAAACGCCATTGTTTCTGATTTCTTCACATTCAACATTGTTTGTAATTTTTTAACAGTGGACCCTTTGTGGACATCTTGATTCGAAATATCGATCCAAGAGGCTTCTGATGCAACCATATAAGTTTTTTCTTTAAATTCTACTAATTCTTTAACCAATTCAAAGCAACGTGCTTGAGCATCATAAACAGTTATTTTCACAAAATCTTCAGTAATCAATTGATAATCCGAGATGATTTTTACATTTTGATAAGATCCGCGTACAGCGACCATGTCTTTTTCGCTCACATTGGCATCGACAAATGCCGCAGAAGGCGTGCAAGCAATGACTGTCGCTCCAATTGCAACAGTTGATAATTTCGAAAGAATCGCTTGACCTAATTCGTTGGGCAGTAAAGACTCGTATACATAGTTGCCTGCGTGTTTAATCCGCGTTGCACTATCTCCTAGAATCCATAAATTTTTAGCGTCTTCCAATTCAAACAATTTTTCTACTCGTTCACATTGTTTACCTGTACAAGGTGCAAAAGCAATGTTTTTCTCGTCCATTAATTGCTTTACTTTCCGATACAATTCATGATCAAAATCACCTTGATCATTCAAAAAAGTTCCATCTAAATCTGTTAATATTAATTTAATCATGAATGTTACTCCTTACCTATTTCTCCCACAAGGATGATAAAGAAAACCGAGACTTAAAATACATGGCCTCGGTTTCCTTATTAAATACTTAGATCTTCACCATTAGTTGCGATGACTTTTTTATACCAATCAAATGATTTTTTCTTACTACGTTTTAGGCTACCATTTCCGTCATTGTCACGATCAACATAAATGAAGCCGTAACGTTTCTTCATTTCACCCGTTCCGGCAGAAACTAAATCAATACAGCCCCAAGTGGTATATCCTAAAAGATCTACCCCATCTAAATCAACAGCATCTCGCATCGCTTGAACATGTTGGGCTAAATAATCAATTCGGTAATCATCAGCAACATAACCCTTTTCATCTGGTGTATCCACAGCTCCTAAGCCATTTTCTACAATAAATAATGGTTTTTGATAACGATCATAGAGATCATTCATCGTAATACGTAAGCCTAGCGGATCAATTTGCCAGCCCCATTCACTTGATTCCAAATACGGATTTTTAACTGAAGCAAAAATATTTCCCGCTGTTTGTTCAAGTAATTCTGGATCTGTCGTTGCCACGCGAGAAGAGTAGTAAGAAAAAGAAATAAAATCAACAGTATGAGCTTTTAATAGCTCTTTGTCGCCTTCTTCCATGACCACTTCAATACCCTTGCGTTCCATTTCCTTCAATGCATACGCTGGATATTCACCACGTGATTGAACATCGATAAAGAAATAGTTTTCACGTTCGTCTTGACGTCCCGCCCAAACATCTTCAGGTTTTGGTGTGTATGGATAATATGAACCCGCTGCTAACATACAACCGACTTGATTTTCAGGATCTACTTCATGTGCAATTTTTGTTGCAATCGCTGAAGCGACTAGTTCATGATGGGCTGCTTGATATTTGACTTGTTCCACATTGTCGCCTTCTTCAAAGTAAAGCCCGGCTCCCATAAATGGCGCATGTAAAATCATGTTAATTTCGTTGAAGGTCAACCAATATTTAACTAATCCTTTATATCGGTTAAAGATCACACGACATAGGTTTTCATAAAAACCGACTAATTCACGGCTCCGCCATGCCCCGTATTTTTCTACTAAGTGCATTGGACAATCAAAATGAGTGATCGTCACCAACGGTTCGATCCCATATTTTTTACATTCTTCAAAAATGTCTTCGTAGAATTTCAGTCCTGCTTCGTTTGGTTCTTTTTCATCGCCATTTGGAAAGATACGGCTCCAAGCTAAGGATAAACGATACGTTTTAAAACCCATTTCAGCAAATAAGGCGATATCTTCTTTCCAGTGATGGTACATATCAATCGCTTCTTTTGCTGGATAAAAATGTTCGTCATCAAAATCAAACATTTTCTTTTGCCCAGTGATGACCGGAAAACGATCTTCTCCGATTGGCACGACATCTACATTGGCTAAGCCACGTCCATCTTCGTTATAGCCACCTTCACATTGATTGGCAGCCGTTGCGCCACCCCATAAAAAGTCTTTTCTAAATCCCATGATTTCCCTGCTTTCTGCAATTTCTTCTATACATTTACTAAGTCTAATTCACGTGCTACTTCGTCTTGTACCTCAATACCTTCTTTTTCCAAACGATCGATCGTTGTTTTAAAGTTTGGTAAATGAGCTTTGTGGGCAATAAATAATTCATCCATCATTCGTTGGGCTGTTTTTCCTGAACGGACCATCGGATTAATCGTGAAAGCTTGTAAAGCTGTATCGTAATCCCCCGTTACAGCAGCTTCGATCGTCAGTAGTTCCATTGCTTTCATGACTTGTAACCAACCACGTTCTGCTGTCGGTAATTCGCCAAATGCAACATTCCGTGCACCTTGTCCGCCGATATAAGCAGATACTTCGACGACACAATCTGCTGGAAGATCTGGGACTGCACCATTATTTTTTGTAGAGACAACAAGTTGTGTATCTTTATTGGCATAAATCGAAGCAATCGATTCACAGGCGGCATCAGAATAATACGCACCACCATGTTGACCAAGTTGTTCTGGTTTATGATCCAAGTTTGGATCTTTATATAATTCAAATAATTCTGCTTCTGTTTTTTTCACTTGCTGAGCTCGAGTCCCGATTGTCTGATATTCTTCCAAGGCATGCTCTAACATTTCTTCTTCCATGTAATAATAGCGGTGGTAGCCACAAGGAATCATTTGCATTTGTTCTAATAGACGACGTGGGAATGGGATATCATGGATATTTTTGGGTAAGCCCGTTTCACCCGCATACATTTTTTCAACAATCTCCATCGTGATATCTTTACCATGATCATCAGCAACTTTATGCCAATGGAAATGATTCAAGCCAGCAAATTTATAGATTAATTCATCGGCACTTTTGCCTAACATCTCTGGTTCCACCATCGTTGCCATGACAGGTACATTACATAATCCAATCACTTTGTCCCATTTTCCATAGCGGACGACCGCTTCCGTTACCATGCCACTCGGATTGGCAAAGTTGATCAACCAAGCATCCGGACATAAGCGTTTCATATCTTCAACGATTTCTAAAATAATCGGAACCGTCCGGAAAGCTTTGAACATCCCACCAGCACCATTTGTCTCTTGACCTAACATGCCATAGTAAGCTGGGATTCTTTCGTCTTTGATTCGTGCTTCTAACAAACCAACTCTAAATTGAGTGGTAACAAAATCGGCATCTTTCAAGGCTTCTTCGCGATCTAGCGCCATGTAAACCTTTACATCATATGGCGAAGCATCCCACATTCGTTGAGCCATCGCACCAACGATTTCTAACTTTTCTTTTCCTGCTTCAATATCTACTAACCAGATTTCGCGAATCGGTAATTCAGCATAACGTTTGATAAAACCTTCCATTAATTCAGGGGTGTAGCTACTGCCGCCACCAATTGTGGCAATTTTTACGCCTGTCGCCATATGATCGACTCCTTTGTTTTTATTTACAATATAATTATCTTATTTGTAAAATAGTTTTTCAATCAAACTGACAGATAATCCATTTCCATTTACAAATTTTTGTTTTATACCGCGCGATTTTGTAAATATCAATGGAATAATTCTTTTTCATCTTTCTATTGGCTATTTTTATATTTACGTTTAGATTATAATATATGTAAATAAAGGAGTGTAGCGAATGTTATTAACTGAAAAAATGCGACAAACTCGTTTTTCAAATGCTGAAAACACTCTGGTCGACTATATTTTAAAACAAGACCTTGCTATCAAAGATTTAACCGTCAAAGAAATTGCTGATGCAAATTTTGTCCATCCTTCAACGTTGATCAGGGTCGCTAAAAAATTAGGCTATAATGGATGGTTAGAATTACGTGATGAATTTCTATCTGAACAAACATACCTGCAAACGTATTTTGATGATGTCGATGCTAATCTGCCCTTTCAAACAAATGATGGCCTCATGACGATCGCCAATAAGATTGCTTCACTTGAACGGACAACCATCAACGACACGTTGAGCTTACTGAATCATGACGATTTACAAAAAGCGAAACAACTACTGCTAAAATCGAAAAAAATAAAAATTTTCGGTAGCAATGCTAACTTGCTGATTTCACAAGATTTTGCCCTAAAAATGCGGCGTATTCAAAAAGATGTCGTAACGAGTCAAACCATGGGCGAAAATGCTTATGAAGCGTTCAACTCACAAGAAGATACTTGTGCGATTTTGATTTCTTATACCGGAGAAAATAGTTACATCCTACAAGTTGCTGAAATTCTACAACGTCGAAAAGTTCCTTTCATTGCCTTGACTAGTATCGGTGATAATACACTGGCTTCAATCAGCCACGCAGTATTACGGATGACGACTCGTGAACGCTTGTATTCAAAAATTGCTAATTTCACGATCAATTCTTCGATCTGCTATTTACTGGATGTTTTATACAGCTGTGTGTTTGCCGAAGATTATCAAAAAAATCTCAATCATTTAATTGAGATTGGTGACTTAGCAGATACTCGTAAAACCAGTTCGGCCATCATGGCTGAATCACCTGAATCTATGATCCGCTTCACTGAATCTTTTCGTCCCAATTGATAGCATTAAAAAATGGACTACGCCACAAATGACATAGTCCATTTTTGTTTAAACTAAAACCGTCAGTAATTCATCACTATGGGTGATAGCCGCTGCTTGATCTGCTTCGATAATGTCTAAATAATCAGCTGAATTTGTGATAATAACTGGTGTTTCCACACTGTAACCTGCTGCTTCGATCGCACGAATATCAAATGTGACTAGTTTATCACCACGTTTTACTTTATCACCTTGTTTAACAAAGGCTTCAAAAAATTCGCCATTTAATTGGACTGTATCTAAACCGATGTGGATCAATAATTCTAGCCCATTATCTGAAACTAAACCGATTGCATGTTTTGTTGGAAACATCGTCATGATCGTTCCATCAAAAGGAGCAATAACTTCGCCAACCGTTGGATGAATCACGACACCTTTACCCAAAATACCTTGAGCAAATGCTTGATCTTGCGCAGTATCTAGGGGCATAATCGCGCCTTGAACCGGCGCAGTCACGATTTCTTTACGTACTTCCATCGCTGTTTTTCCTTCTGGTACTTCGACTGTTTCTTCATCTTTCCAGAAAAGCATGGTTGCAGCAAAACTAAAGACCATCGCGACGCCAACAGCTACGAATTGTCCGACCATTCCACTGGCATCATTCGTCGCTGAATTGATATGATTGACGAATCCAAAAGCGCCAAGACCGCCCATCGTATAATATTTTGCTCCAAATAAGGCTGTTACTAACGCACCGACACCCCCACCGATCATGGAGATAATGAATGGTTTTTTCTTTGGTAATGATAAGCCGTAAATGGCTGGTTCAGTCACACCGAAAATCCCGGAAATAACTGCTGGAATACATAGTTGTTTTAACTTAGCGTTTTTTAGTTTGAAGAACATTGCCATGATAACAGCCGTTTGTGCAAAACTGGCTGTGAAAGAGGCTGCGAGAATAATATCAGAACCCGTAGTTGATAAATTGATCATAGCTAGCGGGATCAAACTCCAATGTAGTCCAAAAATTACTAATGCTTGCCAGAAGAATCCGACTACCACACTCATCAAAACAGGAGAGAACTCATATAACGACGTAAAGCCGCTACCCAAAAGATTGGTCAAGAAGGTAATGATCGGACCGATGACTAAGAAACCGAAAAAGACCGAAATCAAAATCGTAAATAATGGAACTAGGAAGGTTTGAACTAACTCCGGAATAATTTTTTTCGCTAATTTCTGAACATGACTAGCAAACCAAATTACTAAGATAATAGGCACGACACTACTTGTATAGTCATTGGTAATGATCGGCAAGCCGAATACGCGAACAAAAATAGGGCTTTCAAACATCGTATTGGCAAATAAGGTCATAATTGGTTTGCCAGCGCTTAACGCTGAAGCTTGGATCGTTGGATAAACCAATGCTGCTCCAATAGCCATTCCAGTGAATTCACTGACTTTAAATTTGCGGGCTGCTGTTAGCCCAATCACGATTGGCATGAAATAAAAGATAGAATCCCCAACCGCAGTCAAGAATAGATCGGTTCCACTACCCGCAGCGTAGAAGTTTAGGTAGAGAAACAAGGCATTGAATCCTTTTAACATCCCACAAGCAGCCAAGGCCCCTAAGAATGGTTGGAAACAACCTGAGATCACATCGATCAAGCGATTAAAAATATTGCCTTTTTCTGTTTCTTCTTCTGAAGCCTCGCCAGTGATCCCCGCAACATCTAAGACTTCTGAAAAAACTAATGGTACATGATTTCCGATCACGACTTGGAATTGTCCACCGCTTTTCATCACAGTCACAACACCGTCCATATTCTTCAAAGCCTCTTCATTGGCTTGGCTTTCATCTTTTAGTTTAAACCGTAAACGAGTGATGCAATGGGTCAAACTATTGATATTTTCTTTGCCACCGACATTTTCAACAATATTCTCAGCTAATTCATGATATTTTCCCACAGTCTATTCCTCCTAATTGTTTTCCTGTTATTGGTTTACCTTTTGGACTAGTCGTGCAATATGGATTGTTAAATATAATTTCTCATCATTCGACATTTCATAATGGTAGGTTTGCGCAATATAATCAGCAATTTTTCCAACACAGTGGTAAGCATTCTGATACTTTTTTCGAATGATCATTAACAATTCATCATCTGTTTCATCTGTTACTTGGCGTTGGTTCATGATACGGGAAGCAAAAAAACGTAAATGAGTCGTGAAACGATAGAAATAAACAGATTCTTCGTCTAATTGAACTTTAAAATAATAGCTGGTGATTTGAATAATTTCCTGCATCATCTCAGTCATCACAACAACGTTGTCATTTCCATTTTCCGTCTGAGCATTAACCAAGTGCAAAGCAATATTGCCGGCTTCATCTTCACCTAAATCCACCCCGAATTCGGCTTGGATTTTTTTTATAGCATCTATTCCGACCGAAAATTCATCTGGAAAGAATCGTTTAACATCCCAAAGTAATAAATTACGAACCCGTACGCCTTCCTTCACTCGTTGGATCGCAGCATAGAGATGGTCAGTGATTGAGATATAGAGTGAATCATTCAAAGGATTTTTTAACGTAACTTTGGCCTCATCGATGATATCATTTGCAACTTCAACATATTTTATCGGTACATCTGCTAGTAACTCTTGAAACTTATGCGCTAAATCACTATTGGCAAGACGATAAGTTTTATCAATTGAAGCAGTTACTATCTCATCGCCAATTTTCTTTTGAAAAGCCAATCCTCGGCCCATCACAACAATTTCGTTATCATTTTGATCGGTAGCTACCACTACATTGTTGTTCAAAACCTTTTGAATCTGCATCTAACACTCCCCCATCCTTTGACATTTACAATTAAATAATCGCTTATTTGTTTAACATTCGTTAGTTGTGCTTTCCCTCCTCCTCATCTAAGGCAACAAAAAAACCTCATGAAGGTACGACAAATAACTTTCGTACACCCCATCAGGTTTAGCTTGTAATAAAACAATCACTATCCGTCAATTGGTCTATCTAATTCAAAATTATCTTACCAAACGTAGAAAGCGCTGTCAATAACTTTTCAAAAAAAGGCTAGTCACTTAGGGGGTGACTAGCAAAATGAAAAAGATTATTTGTGGGTAAGGAGAATATAAAACACGAAGCTTAACTGAAACTAAAACTCGTTGTTTTCTAAAAAAAGAGCAAGAAAGGAAGACTATTATTCGATAAAAACAAATTATTTGAATTCTTAAGCAGAATCCTTTAGGGTGAAACTATCAGATAGGAAAGGAAGTATACTTAATGACCAAAAAAATTGCAGCACTTGTTACTGATTTAGTGGAAGATGTTGAACTATCCTCTCCCAAAGAAGCTCTAGAAAAAGATGGCAACGAAGTGACGATTATCAGCTTCGAAGCTGATCAAGAAATCACCGGTAAAGAAGGAACTAAATTCAAAAGCGATAAGAGCATTGATGATGTAAAACCAGAAGATTTTGATGCCTTATTGATTCCAGGCGGCTTTTCTCCCGATCAATTACGCAGCGATCCACGCTTTGTAGCCTTTGTTACCTATTTCCTAGATAAAGATCAACCATTGTTTGCCATTTGTCATGGTCCACAATTATTTATTCAAACAGGGTTAACCAAAGGTCGGACGATGACTGCCTATACAACAGTTCGTCCTGACATCGGCTATGCCGGCGCCATCGTAAAAGACGAGGCTGTTGTTGTCGATAACAAACTCGTTACTAGCCGCACACCGGATGACATCCCTGCTTTCAATCAAAAGATTATCGAGATCCTACACGCCTAATCAAAAAAGTCCCGACCGCTATGCGATCGGGACTTTTTTTTAAAACATTTGAGTAAAACTATAGCCAGCGATTCCTAGAAACAAGACCCCCATGATTAGGCTACTTCCCAGACTAATCATGATAAAAGGCGATGTTTCCTGATTACCACTAGCTTTGAGATTTGTATACGTTCGTTTCGTTATCCATAATTGCCAAACTCCTAATAAGAAAAAAATCACTCCGATAATCATTTATCCAACTCCTTTTCCCTTAGTTTACCTTGAGTTCATCTTGATAGAAACTTTTTAAATCTATTTCGCTAAAATGAACGATAGCCTGCTCAAAATTGAGCAGGCTATCTAACTAATCAATATTTATTATTCTAAAGTTGAGGGTGTTGACTATTACTAAAAATTAACTATTTCTCGTTTAAACGATGTATTCCCAAATCCTTCTAATACATCCTTGTAACCCTATAGTTACGCCAGTTTGATTAAATTTCATCAAAATGAGTTAAAGTGTCGCATAAAAATATCTTTCGTATTAATTAAATTATAGCATAACTAACATAAAACACGAAATAATGACCCTTTTTGTATAAGAATAACTTAAATCAATGCATTACATTGATCAGATAGCTGCGAAAATCACATGATTGATTCCTAAATAATTTAATACATAAAGAAATAATACGATTCCATTGATGATGAATGATAACACAATCACGGCATAACGAATCGAAAAATAAGAATAGCCGATTGGCTTGATCCGTGAATATTTTTTCCCGTGATAGCCTACCAAGATAATCAATAATATAATCGTTAAAATGGTCTGGACAACTATCCCCACTAAATAAAGCGCTGAACTTCCATGATTTACCTGAAAAAAATAGCAGCCAACTGTTATAACATCCACTAGTAATGCAAGCAATGGCATTGCACTCAACTCCTTTTAGTTCATTTTAAAAAAACTCTCGAAAAATTCGAGAGTTTTTACTTTAACCGATGATTGCACCATTGGGCATATCTTTTGGTGCTTCTACTACTTTTAAGGTACCATCTGGCGCTTCAGCTGAAAGGATCATTCCTTGACTGATTTCACCGCGCATTTTACGTGGTTTCAAGTTAGCGACGATCACTAATTTTTTACCAATCAAACTTTCAGGGTCTGGATAAAATTGCGCGATTCCTGAAAGGATCTGACGGTCTTGGTCATCTCCTGCATCTAAACGGAATTGCAATAATTTGTCTGCCCCTTTGACAGGTTTACATTCCATAACTTCTGCCACTTTTAATTCAACTTTATCAAAGACTTCAAATTTGATTTGTTTGTCTTTAACTGAAGCTAAGTCTGTTTCTTCCGGATCCCATTTGATTTTTTCTTCTGTTGGTTGTGCTCCTTCAGTCATTTTACCTTGGATATAGGCCACTTCTTCTTCCATATCTAAACGTGGGAAGATCGGCGTACCCTTAGGTGTCACTTTCGTGTTTGCTGGGAACTCGCCAAAATGAATCGTTGCAAGATCCATCATATCTGGGTTCAAGCCCAATTGTTCGAAAATCCGTTTTGGTGTTTGTGTCATGATCGGTTGTAAAAGAATCGCTACGATGCGTAAGCTTTCTGCTAAATGAACCATCACACTGTCTAATTCTGCTTTACGTTCTTCGTCTTTTGCTAAGACCCAAGGTTCTGTTTCATCAATGTATTTATTTGCACGAGAAATCAATGTCCAGATTTCAGCTAATGCATTATTGAATTCCATTTTATCCATTGATTCACGGTAACGACTAACAACATTGGCAGCGGTAGTTGATAATTCACTATCAAATTCTGTTACTAATGATTTGTATTCCGGTACGATGCCATCACAATATTTATTGATCATCGCAATGGTGCGATTCAATAAATTCCCTAAGTCATTAGCTAAGTCATAGTTTACCCGTGAAACAAAGTCTTCAGGTGTAAAGACGCCATCTGAACCGAATGGTACTGCACGCAATAAGTAATAACGTAAAGCATCTAGACCATAACGTTCAACTAACATTTCAGGATAAACGACATTGCCTTTCGATTTAGACATTTTGCCGTCTTTCATCATCAACCAACCATGACCATAAATCTTTTTCGGTAATGGCAAGTCTAAGGCCATCAACATGATTGGCCAATAAATGGTATGGAAACGAACGATTTCTTTCCCTACCATATGAACATCAGCTGGCCAGTATTTTTGGAATAAACTATCATCATCAGAACCATAGCCTAAAGCAGTGATATAGTTTGATAACGCATCGATCCAAACATACACGACATGTTTAGGATTCGCATTGACTGGGATTCCCCATTTGAACGTCGTACGCGAAACAGCTAAATCTTCTAAACCTGGCTTGATAAAGTTATTGATCATTTCATTTTTACGTGATTCAGGTTGAATAAATTCAGGATGATCTTCGTAATAAGCCAATAAACGATCCGCGTATTTACTCATCCGGAAGAAATAAGATTCTTCACGCACTAATTCGACCTCATGACCACTTGGCGCTTTCCCACCGATCACGTTGCCTTCTTCGTCATGATAAACTTCAGCTAATTGTGTTTCAGTAAAATATTCTTCATCAGAAACAGAATACCAACCTTCGTATTCACCAAGATAGATATCACCTTGTTCTAATAATTGATCAAATATTTTTTTGACAGCAGCTTGATGATAATCATCGGTTGTACGGATGAATTTATCATAACTGATGTCTAAGGTTTTCCATAATTTCTTGATATCCGTCGCCATTTTGTCCACATATTCTTGTGGTTCTACACCTAATTCATCGGCTTTTTTTTCAATTTTTTGTCCGTGTTCATCGACCCCAGTCAAATAAAACACGTCAAAACCCATTAAGCGTTTATAACGAGCAATCGCATCACAGGCAATCGTTGTATAAGAATTACCGATATGTAATTTCCCACTTGGATAATAGATCGGTGTTGTAATATAAAATGTTTCCTTCTCTGCCATGAGGCTCCTCCTTTAAAAATAGATTCTCTCGTAGTATACCATAAAACAACTCATGATTTTCGAAAAATACTTGTCAATTAGATTACTATGTAGCCTTTTTGGTCATAAGTTGAATCTAGCCAGATTTGGTTATTACTTGTCTCTTTGTTGAGCAATTATTGGTTTTGAGTTGCTTCACTTTATTTGATCAGATCATGCTAAAAATAAACCGGAATAACTCAGAATGACAAACTGTATTCGCTTGATCCTCATCGTGTCAAAGCGAGCCAAAACAGCAAGTCTATATAGACTTGCTGTTTCAACTATTGCCGTAATATTTTTTCCATTTTTTTCCCTTTAGCTAATTCATCTACTAATTTATCTAAGTAGCGGATTTTCTGCAACAATGGATCTTCGATTTCTTCTACTCGATAGCCGCAGATGACCCCTTTAATCAAGGTAACATTTTCATTTAATGCTGGAGCTTGCGTAAAGAAAATTTCCATACTATGATCAGAATCAATTTGCTTTTGTAACGCTACTGCATCATATCCGGTCAACCATTCAATTATTTGATTTAATTCTGCTTTGCTGCGATTTTTTCTCTCGACCTTCTTCAGGTAAAGATCATAGATCAAGGCAAAGCGCATCTTAAAAACTTTACTCATAAAAGTCGCCCCTCGCTTCTGCTATTGAGACATTTTTGCATTCTAAGCTCTCGTTACCCCATCTTTCCGTGCGGCTTCGGCCACTTTCAACGTAATCTGTTCGACCACACTTTCATCGAAGACTGACGGGATGATATAGTCTGAATTTAGCTCACTATAAGGGACCGTATCTGCAATTGCGTGTGCACAGGCTGCCTTCATCCGAGGAGTTATTTTTTTGGCCTCGGCCGTAAATGCGCCCCTAAAAAGACCAGGAAAAGCTAAAACATTATTGATTTGGTTAGGAAAGTCTGAGCGCCCAGTCCCAACGATATCTGCTCCAGCAGCAATCGCTTCCGGGTACGAAATTTCAGGTTCTGGATTCGCCATTGAAAAAACAATGCTCCCTTCGTTCATAGAAGCAACCATTTTCTTTGTGACAATTTTAGGGGCTGAGACGCCGATAAACACGTCTGCTCCGACAAAAGCTTCGTCCATGGTCCCAGCAAAATCTTTCGGTGAAATCAATTCCAAAATCTCTTTTTCAACAAACGTTGGATTGGTCATTTGCTGATTCAATGCCCCTTCTTTATTAAAAGCAATGATTTCTTTTATTCCTAGCTCAACCAACATTTGAATAATGGCGCTCCCTGCCGCACCAGTTCCTGAAATCACTACTTTTAACGCTTCTGGTTCTTTTTTTACCAATTTCAAGGCATTGATCAAAGCAGCTGTGACTACGATTGCAGTCCCATGTTGATCATCATGAAAGACGGGAATATCCAATGCATCAATCAATGCTCGCTCGATTTCGACACATCAAGGGGCGCTGATATCTTCTAAGTTGATGCCACCAAACGTAGGGGCGATCGCTTTCACGATACTAATGATTGCTTGTGGATCTTTGGTATCCAAACAAATCGGAACCGCATCGATTCCAGCAAATTCTTTAAACAGTAGTGCCTTGCCCTCCATCACAGGCAAAGCAGCGGTAGGGCCGATATCCCCTAAACCAAGAACTGCCGTTCCATCAGTCACTACTGCCACACTATTTCCTTTCCACGTGTAGTCGTAGGCCTTTTTTTGCTCCTCAGCGATTTTCCGACAAGGCTCTGCCACTCCCGGTGTATAAGCCAAAGCTAGATCTTCTTTGGTTTTCACTCGTATTTTACTCGTTACTTCGATTTTTCCACGCCAATTTTCATGGGCCCGCAATGCCTCATCGTAAATCGTCATCTTATTTCTCTCCAATCATTTTTTCCGGCTGAACCCACTGGTCATATTCTGCTTCTGTCACATAGCCCAATGCGAGCGCCGCTATTTTCAATGTCGTCCCTTCATTAAAAGCCTTCTTGGCAATTTCTGCTCCTTTATCATAGCCAATGTGCGGATTCAATGCTGTGACCAGCATCAACGACTGATCGACTAGTTGGTTCATCCGTTCAGTATTGACTATCAGTCCCTTCAAACATTTTTGGTTGAAAGAATGTAGGGCCTCGGTCAGCAAACGAATACTTTGCATCAAATCTAACGCAATCATTGGTAAATAAACATTCAATTCAAAATTTCCTTGCGATGCCGCAATTCCGATGGCAGTATCATTGCCCATGACCTGAACTGCTACCATCGATAAGGCCTCACATTGCGTAGGATTGATTTTTCCTGGCATAATTGAACTACCTGGTTCGTTTGCCGGTAAAGTGATCTCTCCTAATCCGCTACGCGGGCCACTAGCTAGCCAACGAATGTCATTGGCCATTTTCAAACAATTTGCCGCTAATGCTTTTAGGGCACCACTAACAAAAACTACCGCATCTCGATTGGCTAACGCATGGAATTTATTGGTTTCACTGATAAAATGAATGCCTGTTTCTTTTTTTAACGCTTCGATAAAGGCTTCTTCATAAGCCTTTGATGCATTCAAACCTGTCCCAACTGCTGTCCCGCCAATTGCTAGTTGCCGAAGTTCCACCAAACTATGGATCAACATCGTTTCATTATGTTCTAAGGCAGAACGCCAGCCACTGATTTCTTGTGCAAACGTTATGGGTGTCGCATCTTGCAGATGCGTTCGACCAATTTTGATTACTTGACCATTTTGATCCTCTAATTCTTCCAATGTAGCAATCGTTTCATGAATCGCTGGCAAGAGTTCCCTTTCGATTTTCAATGTTCCCGCTAGATGTAGGGCTGTCGGAAACACATCGTTCGAACTTTGTGACAGATTGACATCATCATTTGGGTGGATTACAAGATTTTCACGACTAGCAAGAAAAGCAATCACTTCATTGGCATTCATATTCGTTTGAGTCCCACTACCCGTCTGCCATACAACAAGCGGAAAAGCATCCCATTTCTTTTGTGTCAATAATTGATCTGCAGCTTTTTGGATCGCTTCAGCTTTTGTTCGAGTTAATTTTCCTGTTTGTTGGTTTGCGATCGCAGCCATTTTTTTAACGATAATAAGCGCTTGCAGAAGTTCTTGCGGCATTTTTTCAGTGCCAATTTTAAAATTTTGGCGACTGCGTTCCGTTTGAGCTCCCCACAAAGCAGTTTTAGGTACCTCAATCGCTCCCATCGAATCTCGTTCCGTTCGTGTTTCCATCTAGCATCTCCTTTATTTTCATTATTTAACTTAATTATCGCTTATTTAACACTTAATTAATAGTTTATTTTCTCAAAATGTCCGTTTTTATTATTGATAAAAGAAAAAGGACAAGAGTAATAAAACTCTTGTCCTTTTTGCTATTTATCGTGGGTATCAAAAATAATCGTTACTGGACCATCATTGACTAGCGCCACATCCATATCGCCACCAAATTTACCGGTTTCGACTTTCAAACCAGCTTGACGTAACCCAGCATTGAAGTATTCATACAGCGGAATCGCCGTCTCAGGTCGTGCCGCTTTGATGAAACTTGGTCGATTGCCTTTTCTCGTATCTGCGTATAACGTGAATTGAGAAACACTCAAGACACTGCCCGCAATATCTTGCAATGATTGATTCATTTTACCTTCTTCATCTTCAAAGACTCGCAGTAACGGAATCTTACGAATCAAATAATCTGCATCTGCTTGAGTATCTTCTTCATGAATGCCTAAGAGAATCATAAACCCACGATCGATTTCCCCAATGATTTGTCCATCAATCGTTACACTTGCTTGACTTACTCGTTGTATAACTGCTTTCATCTGAACCTCCTCAGCTTACGCCGAAATCTTTTTATCCTTTTGTTCGCTTAACACTATAAATATCAGGAATAGTTTTGATTTTATCAACAATCGAATAAAGATGACTCAAATTTTGAATTTTCAAAGTCAAATTGATCACGGCTAAACGGTCTTTGGTTGGTTTTGCTTCTACACTAACTAACTTTTTCGTCATGCCACTCACAACATTTAAAACATCATTCAATAAGCCGTTGCGATTGAAACCATAGATTTCTAAATCCGCATCGTATTCCTGAATAGAATTTGACGTATCTTCCCACTCAACATCGATCAAACGTTGTTGGACTTCTTCATCTTGTTTTGTAATATTTGGACAATCTGCTCGATGGATCGAGATACCCCGACCTTTCGTGATATAGCCGACGATGTCATCGCCTGGAACAGGATTACAACAATGACTAATGCGAATCAATAAATTATCGATCCCTTGAATCACAATCCCACCTTCATGGCGAACCTTAATTTTTTCCGGTTCTTTTGGTGTATTGATCATTTCATCAACTGCATCTTGTTGCTTTTGTTTCAATTGTTCGCGACGTTCTTTTTCTGTTAAACGATTGGTAAAAGTCAGCGCACTTAATTCACCAAATCCAATAGCTGCGTATAGATCCTCTTCACTGTGGAAATTCATTTTATCCAATACTTCCGCTAACTTGTCTTTCGTCAAAAATTCTTTTGGCATAAAACCAAGATCGTTCAAACATTTCACAACTGCATCATGGCCTTTAGCAACATTTTCATCGCGGTCTTGTGTTTTGAAGAAGCGTTTGATTTTATTTTTGGCTTTACTTGTTTTGACTAAATTCAACCAGTCGCGACTTGGACCAAATGAATTGGCTGAAGTCATGATTTCAATGATATCGCCATTCTTTAATTTGTAATCCAATTGAACCATCTTACCGTTGACCTTAGCACCGGTTGTTTTGTTTCCGATATCGGTATGAATACTATAGGCAAAGTCTAATGGACCAGAGCCTTTAGGAAGCTCAGTCACATCGCCTTTGGGTGTAAACACATAGACTTTATCACTAAAAATATCCCCTTTGACACTTTCCATAAATTCAGAGGCATCATAGCTTTCATCTTGTAATTCAATGATTTCACGGAACCAATCTAATTGTTTATTATCTTGCGTTGTTTCTGTTTTTTCCGTCTTACCTTCTTTATAGGCCCAATGAGCCGCAACCCCAAATTCAGCGATTTGATGCATTTCATGGGTCCTGATCTGTACTTCGATTGGATTGCCACTAGGACCGATGATCGTAGTATGTAATGATTGATACATATTGGTTTTCGGCATCGCAATATAATCTTTAAAACGACCTGGCATTGGCTTCCATTTTGTATGGATTGCACCTAATACAGCATAACAATCTTTGATTGAATCGACGATGACGCGAATCGCTAATAAATCATAAATTTCATCAAACTGTTTCTTTTGATCACGCATTTTACGATAAATAGAATAGATATGTTTGGGCCGTCCATAAATATCGGCTTCAATCCCTAACTCTTTGGTTGCTACTTTGATCTCATTAACCGACTTTTCAACAAACCCTTCGCGCTCATCTCGCTTACTACGCATCAAATGTACGATACGATAGTACTGTTTAGGATTTAAATAACGTAGTGCTGTATCTTCTAACTCCCACTTGATCCGACTCATCCCTAAACGATCGGCTAAAGGTGCATAAATTTCTAAGGTTTCACGGGCGATCCGTCGTTGCTTATCGTCACGTAAGTATTTCAATGTCCGCATATTATGCAAACGGTCGGCTAATTTCACCATGATGACCCGCAGATCTTGAGCCATTGCTAACAACATTTTGCGATGATTTTCAGCAAGTTGTTCTTCGTGAGATTTATATTTGATTTTCCCTAGTTTAGTCACCCCATCGACTAAGGAAGCCACATCTGCTCCAAATTCTGCTTTTAAATCTTCCAATGTTACGGGTGTGTCTTCAACCACATCATGTAAAAATCCGGTCGCTACTGTATGGGGATCCATATGCAGGTCGGCTAAAATCCCGGCTACTTGAATCGGATGGATAATATACGGTTCGCCTGATTTTCGTACTTGAGGCTTATGGGCTTCGTAAGCAAAATCGTAGGCTTTTTGTACAAACGCCACGTGCTCTTTTCCCATGTATGTACTAACCATCCTGATGACGTCAGGACCAGTTAATTCAACTTCTTTTGCCATGTGACGTTCCTCCTTTTATTTTCTGAAAATGATGGTTCCTATTATACAAACTCTGGTAAGCTTTTTCAATCAAATCAGCGTTGCAACTCGTAATAGAAACTTGCCGCACTTAAAAGATAAAACGGTGCTGTCTCTGTGCGTAGAATTCGCGGACCTAATCCGCAAAGTTTTGCTCCAGCAGTTTGGAATACTTCGATTTCTTTCGGAGTCAAACCACCTTCTGGACCGAAAACGACCAGTAATTTTTGACCCGCTGTTAATTTTTGGAAAGTTTGAACAAGTTGGGCTTGTTCCCCTTGCTTAGCTGATTCCTCATAGGCAATCAGGACAGCATCGTATTCCTCAAATAACCTAATTAGTTCTTTTGCTGAGGCAAAACACACAGTAGGTAAGGCTTGGCGATGAGATTGTTCGGCAGCCTCTTGCGCAATTTTATTTAATCGTTGTTGCTTTTTTTGTTGTTTTTTTGCATCCCATTTGGCAACGGATGTTTCTCCCGGAAAGGCTACAAAATCTGAAGCTCCAAGTTCCGTCCCTTTTTGGACGATCAACTCTAGTTTTTCGCCTTTAGGAAAACCACTAGCAATCGTAATTGCGATCGGCAATTCACGTTGTAAGGCTTCTTTCGCTACCTCTACTAAAAGAACGTGGTCATTATCAATCTCAGTGATTTTCGCTTTGATCGCTACTTGATCATTGAAGACAAGGAACACTTCATTCCCTGCAGTCATTCGCATGACACGTGACATATGATGATGGGGTTCTCCACTAATTTTGATGGCTGATTGATAGGGTTGGTCGATAAAATAGCGTTGCATTTTAAATTTCCTCTGGTTTCTTCAAAATAATCGCAAACCAATCTTTTTGTTGGAAAATACGATCCACTTCAAAGCCCTGAGCAATCATCTTTTCTAGTACTAGTTCTTTTTTATCTTCAATGATCCCAGAAACGATCAATGTACCCTCTTGTTTCAATAAACGCCATGCATCTTCCACCATCAATACGATGATATCCGCTAGAATATTCGCGACAATCACATCGGCTTCTTGTTCAATACCAACTAATAAGTTGTTTGCAGATACATGGATATTTTCAGTATTCTTATTCAAGTCTACATTCTCTTGGGCTGAACGGACAGCGACTTCATCTAAGTCATATGCATAGATCTCTTTGGCACCATAAAGTGAGCTGGCAATACTCAACACTCCCGAACCAGTACCAACATCTAAGACAGTTTCTCCCCCACGCAAGACTGTTTCCAGTGCTTGCAATGTTAAGTTTGTCGTAGGATGTGTCCCCGTTCCGAAAGCCATCCCTGGATCTAACGTAATGATTTTTTCATCAGGATGTTGGGCTTCATATTTTTCCCAGCTAGGAACGATCGTTAAGTAACGCGTTACACGAACGGGATGGTAATATTTCTTCCAAGCAGTAGCCCAGTCACTTTCTTCGACTTCACTAACTTCGATGATGTTTTTACCAATGTTTAAACCAAATTCAGGCAATAATGCAATTCGATCTTTGATAAATGGCAAGATTTCAGGTAAAAAAATCGTTTCTGGAAAATACGCTGCTATGATCGCACCTTCTTTAATGCTCGAAATCGTTTCTTTGTCTAATAACTCACCAAATTGATCTTCTTGATAGTTTTCAAAATCTAAGGCATCTTCAATCGACACACCCGATGCTCCTGCTTCCATCAAAATATTTGAAACAGCTTCGACTGCTTCGCTTTCAGTAGTAACTTTTACTTCATTCCATTTCATAAGGGTTCTCCTTGCTCAGCTTAAAATAATTTTTGTCTTGCTAACATATAGTGATTAATTAATAATTAGGATAAGGTAGATAGCTACTATCGCTGGGCTTGATTGATGCCTTAAAAATTGTATCATCCCAAACCATTTCAAAGACTGCATCCTCACTATCATCCGCTAAGAAGTCTAACAAATCACTTTGACCTTCTTCGATCACATCTCTTAAATAATCCACCACGGCCGTCAGTTCATTTTTCTTCATGCCTTTTTTTCCTTCATAAGGAATGACTGCCAAAAAATCCTCGGCATCATAGTTAGATTTAGCTGGATCCACTAACAAAATCGCATCTTCAAACTCGATAATTTCTTCTTCTGATGCAATTCCATCCACATCATCGATTGCAATTTGTCCTTTGTTTTCACCATAAATTCGAAAAGCAATCTCAAAACTACGATTGCGAACATCCCAATCTAACGCTAATTCGTAATCGGGAATTTTTTGGTTCAAATAACTATCTAAATAAGTGACCATTGTTTCTTTTGCCATGTTTATTTCCTCCAGCCGTTTTCTTCATCAATCAATTTTTTTCTTTGTTTCGTTATGTATGGATTGCCACGAACAACATATCGTAACGGACGTTCTGTCCAAACACCTTTATTTGGAATACCAATCCGTGGTAGTGCATCGATCACTTTAGGAAATCGCCGTTTCTCGGGAACCAAGTGCAATGAACTCGAAAAAATGGATCTGCCATATAATTCTGGTTTGATTCCAAGTGCTTCGACTAGCTTTCCAGGTCCATTAGAAAGTTCAACACCTAGCCTACCATGACGATTCATAATCATTTGATCCAGGCCTTCTACTGGTTCAAACCCTCGGATCATCACTCCTTGTGGGATCCCAACTGGTTGTGTGATCATATTCAAGATCAAATGCGTGTGCATCGTATATAAATAAATCGTCCCTGGCTTTTCATACATCGCTCGAACTCTGGGCGTATCACGCATCCCATAACTGTGGGCTGCTTCATCATCAGGACCTAGATAGGCCTCGCAATCTACGATATAGCCACCTAATTTTCCATTCGGAGTCTCGTGTTCGATATACATTCCTAACAGATATTTCGCAATATTCTCAGTCGTTTCATGATTAAAATACTCAATGATTTGTTCCATTTCATTCACCTTCTCCATGATACACAATAATCCAGTCCCACGCTACGCCCAGCAATCAAAACCCAACAAACATAAGCGAAAAATGATATAATTAGAACATACATTTGCTGATTTCACCATGTATGACTTGTTCAAACAAGCAAATTTTATTGATTTCTTTTGAATCCTTTTTATACATAGAATTATTGAGCAACTATTTTATCACTAATACCAACTAAACCAAGGAGGTCTATGATGCAACAGCCTTTAGCTTACCGTATGCGTCCGCGTAATCTAGACGAAGTAGTCGGTCAACAGCAGCTCGTCGGAAAAGGAAAAATCATCCGCCGAATGGTTGAAGCTCGAATGCTTTCATCGATGATTTTATATGGACCGCCTGGCACCGGTAAAACAAGTATTGCTAGTGCTATTGCTGGTTCTACGAATTACGCTTTTCGCATGTTGAATGCAGCGACAGATACAAAAAAAGATTTGCAGATCGTGGCCGAAGAAGCTAAGATGAGTGGCACCGTCATTTTGTTACTAGATGAAGTTCACCGTTTAGATAAAACCAAACAAGATTTCCTATTGCCACATCTAGAGAGCGGCCGAATCATCATGATTGGTGCGACGACTGAAAATCCTTATATCACGATCAATCCCGCGATTCGCAGTCGGACACAAATTTTCGAAGTAAAGCCACTTGATGAAGAGGATATAATAACGGCCGTCCAAACAGCCTTGAATGATCATGAACGTGGCCTTGGTGAATATCCAGTAGAATTAGATGAAGAAGCGTTGAAACATCTTGCTCGTGCGACCAACGGCGATCTGCGGAGCGCCTTGAATGGGTTAGAATTAGCCACCAAATCAACACCAGTAAATGAATCCGCTCATATTCATTTGACCCTTTCTATTATTGAAGAATGCATTCAACGCAAAGCTTTGACCCACGACAAAGACGGTGATGCGCACTATGATGTGATTTCCGCTTTTCAAAAATCAATTCGTGGGAGTGACGTTAATGCCGCCTTACATTATTTAGCTCGTTTAGTCGAAGCCGGTGATTTACCGATTATCTGTCGCCGTTTGATGGTGATTGGATATGAAGATATTGGACTGGCAAATCCAGCCGCAGCAGCTCGAACAGTTCAAGCTGTCCAAGCTGCTGAAAAATTGGGCTTTCCTGAAGCTCGGATTCCTTTAGCAGATACAGTCGTCGATCTTTGTCTGTCACCAAAATCCAATTCTGCCTACACTGCTTTAGATGCAGCAATCGCTGATATTCGGATGGGCAATGCGGGAGAAGTTCCCGATCATTTACGTGATAGTCATTATAAAGGCGCCCAAGCATTAAAGCGTGGTGTTGGTTATCAATACCCTCATAATTTTGAAAATGCATGGGTCGATCAACAATATTTACCTAATAAAATAAAAAATGCACATTACTATGAACCCAAAGCAACGGGTAAATACGAACAAGCACTTGGACAACAATATCAGCGAATCGCTGAATGGAAAAAACAAAAAAAATAAAGTAAAAAAACACAGGCAACTTATTCGCCTGTGTTTTTTGTTTTATTGGTTAAGAATAAACTTGGGATAAAAATCAGCGCTAAGACAACTACGGATACAAGAAAACCGGCATGATAGGCAACCAATTGATGAGCAATCGTTGGTTGCGCACCTTGTAAGACGGTCGCCACAACCGTAGCAATCATTGCGGAACCAAAGCTTGAGCCCAGATTTTCAATGATATTGATTCCCACACCAGCATCAGGTAATTCTTCATCCTTTAGACCTGTATAAGCATCACTGGTCAACGGTAGATTGATCCCACCAAAACTAGTACCACGAATAAATAGAATCAAGGCAATCCAAGCCATATTTGTAGTGTTCGTTACAAATACTAACGGAATCGTACCAATCAAAGAAATAATCAGGCTGACGATCACAACATATTTAGCACCTAATTTATCGATCATTTTTCCAATCACTGGACGAGTAATTAACATACCAACACCTTGCGGTATCATTGCGATCGCTGCTTCCATTGCCGAAAAATGACGAAAATTTTGGAAAAAGAGCGGTAAGATCAGCATCGGTCCCATAATTGCAATATTCGCAAAAAATAGCCCAATACTGGATGCTTTAAAACTTCGGTGTGAAAAAATCGTTAACGGTAAAACTGTCTCATGCTTTTTAAGCCGGTCATAAAGAATATAGGTGATTAAACAAACGATTCCGACACCGGTCCATAGCAATGACTCACTATTTCTAAACGTAGCATGATCGGCAGCTTTCGTAATACCATAAATTAGTGCTGCGCTCATAATCGATAAGTCAGCAATCCCAAAAACATCTAGTTTACTCTTACGATTAAAGGGCGCAAAATTAGGCAAAGTCCGTGCCATTAATGGTGCGGCTATCAAAATGATAAACACATTAATGAAGAATATCCATCGCCACGAAGCGGCCTGTACAATAAAGCCACCAAGTACAGGACCTAAGATTGGGCCAAAAATCATTGGGGTGCTAACAATCGCCATCACTCGACCCACATTTTCTGGACCTGCTGTTTTGACTAGTAAAGTAGACATTAAGGGAGTAATGATTCCTGCACTAAATCCCTGTAATAATCGAAAGACGATGAAGCTAGTGACATTCCAACTAATCCCGGCAAGAATCGAAGTGATTCCGAATAGGATCACCGCTCCAATAAAAATCTTCTTTCCATTGAAACGATTCATCAACCAACCTGCGATAGGCACAGCGATGGCCATCGCTAACACATAGCCAGTGATCGCCCACTGGATCGTCGCTAAATTGGTTTGAAATGTTTTGGTCAATTGATCGATGGCGATGTTGACCATCGTAGAATCAAGCATCGGGGCAATGGCACCTAAAGCGATCGCCCAAGCTGCCGAAAGTACTTCTTTTGGTAATTTATTTGATTGAGTCATAATGAACTCCTTTCATTTGTTAAAGAATTAATTTATATTTTTTTCGCCTTTTAGATAAATACTAACGTGAAAACAATCGCTGCAGCCAATTGTTTTTTTGTTTCCTAGGAAACTATATAACCTTTTTGTTTCTTTGTCAACAAAAAAATAAAAATAAAAAGAAGTAGCCTTTCGACTACTCCTTAATTGATCTTAATTCCTTGCTCTTTGATTTCTTGATCGAGATGTTGATCATATCGCTCAAGAAATTTCAGAAAACCTTCATATTGCTCATCTGTAATAGGCGCGAAAACTTCTTTATCGCGTTCTGTAAATTCTTCATGTAATTTTTCATGAAGTTTAAAGACCTGTTTGCCTTCTTCCGCTAATCTAAAATAAATTTCTTTTTTATTTTCTGCTTTACGATAACTTTCAATATAATGTTTAGCCAACATTTTTTTCGTTAATTTACTGATTGCTCCACGAGTCATATAAAGAGATTCAGCCATTTTCGTTACGTTAGGATCTTCATTTTTACCAATATATTCAATACAATGAACCTCAGAAGCTGTATACTTCGACAAGGCTTGCTCCATTTTCACTTTATTGAGCCAAGCAAGTTTATTAAATACCGCACTGTAACCTTCTAAGACTTCTTCTCTTTTACTCATCTTTTTCTCCTATCTATTTACATAGACTTCTTGTCCTGATACACGCTCCCTCATTTTAGGATATTTTTGTTTCTTTTTCAACAAAGTCATTCAACTTTTGTTGTTAGTACCCAATGAAAGCTGAAGGAATAAGTGCCAATTTTCTGTCGTTCTTTAGCCATTCGTAGAAAAATCCCTGTCTTCGTATCCCATTCACTAAAATCCGTTTCGAATGACCCCTGACCTTCCATTAGTAAAAATTCCTCTTCAAGTGAATAGATCTGTCCTTGCTTTTTGAAAAACAATTCACCTTTCTTATCCGATATAGCCTTTAGTTTAAGCTGCCAGTTTTCTTTTTCTATTCTTGTATCTTTAATCTGTAATTTTCCAACGATTTGTGGATAAAAAATTGTCGTTTGACCAATTGAATGCGTCCCAAAATCAATTTCTGAAGGAACTGCTACTAATTCTAAATTTTCAGTTGTTTGTTGAAAGGATGCTTGGAGTTGGTGGTGATAGCCCGATTCAGGAAACCATCTTTTTTCAATGATTTGTCTTTCTTCACCGTTACTTATTTTCAGTTCTGCCTGCTGGAATTCAACTGATTCCGATTCGACAAAAGTAATGTCTAACGGGAGCAAGCTATTCAGTGGGACAACCACTCGTCCGAACCTACTCGTTCCATTTCCCCAAATAGCTACTGGCAAAGGTTCATTATCCGGTGCTCGGGCGGGTAGATATTTTATTTCTCCATATGGACTTACGACTTGATATTCAAGAATTGTTGCTGCTACTGCATAACTTGTCTGCTCACTGTTATCGCCTGTATAAGAATAGCCAAACTCATCAAATCCAATAAAATTATCTGGTGTCAGCCCTTGTGACTGATCTGTAAAAGTGATAATCGGAAAGCCTGATTGTACGCCGAAGTAAGTTCCAATAATTTCTTGCTGTCTACTAGATGTTAACAATCGCCAAATCAAGTGTGATTCTGTTACTAACTTATTTAAATAGATGTTTTCTGCTCCGGCTGGTGAATGAAGCTCGGCTTCCGTTGCTGCTTTCAATGACCCCGTTTTTAATTGTTCTACTTTGATAATGGCCTCTTTTAATAATTCTACTTCGCCAAATTGATGATACATTTGGGCAAAATTTTCTGATTTTGCCTCGCTTCCATTTAAAATTTTCTGAGCAGTTAATTGATCAGATACAGTTAAATGGGTAAAATTCAGCACTTCGTCTATTTTGGCAGTTCCGATTTTTAGCGCTACTTGATTTTTACTTTTTGCAATCAAATGATTGGTAAAACTAGTTGTATCTGAAGCAATCAATTGCTTGATCGCCTTAGCATCTTTGATATCTACCATTACTTCATGCAATAATTCTCCAGCAAAACTATTTTTTACCATTCCTTGGACCAAAGAAAAATTACCTTGGGGTGTACAAATGTCCAAATAAACTTTTGAACTACTTAAAGTTTTCGTATTTTCTGAACCATCTCCAATGATTTCCATACCCGAAAATTGTTGATCCGTCTCCATGGAAAAAGTAACCTGTTTAGCTGGGCCACCTAAATAATTCTTAGCAGAGGCTGCTTTAGGCCGTCCTGCAATGATTTGCAAGTCATCCGCTAATTCGACTTTTCCTGTCACTCTCAGCTCTATATCACCACTGATCATGCCTTCTTTAGCAACACTTCCAATTATCTTTGTTGGATCATTGCTTTTAAAGAAACGTCCACCACTAATATGTGTTTTGACATCCCCATCAATCATATGATTCGAAACTCTTCCATAGGTTCCCACGATCGTACCTAAAAAGTCACCCCCAACTATTTTTGTCTGGGCAGTTCCAATCATTCGTCGGTCCTTTTCACTCCCTGCAGCGCCAACGTTCTCTAGTTTCCCGCCCGTCATTTCAAACAAACTATCTCCATAAATTCGATAGCAACCGCTGCCAGCACCAAAAATACTCGTAACTTGTCCTCCTCTACAAGTTACTTGGCACTCACCTTCGATAATGCCACTAAAACTACCACCATAGGCATTTTGGACCAATGCTTCATAAATGTCTAAAGTTGTTTTCCCTTGAATATACAACGAAGTTTCTAACGTTTCCTGAGCACTCCCACCACCTGCTGCAACGCTAAAACCGTAGAGAGCACCTAAATAATTTTCGGTTGTTAATATATCCGGATCTTTTCCTACTTTTTGCATATGAAGTCCCCAGCTTTTACTATATGCCAGACTAGCTTCACCTAAACTCAAGTGAACATCGCCTTTGATTACACCCATCGAGCCAGCACCATTGATTGTATTATCCATTCCTAAAACATCGCTCACACAACCACCTAGCACTTGTGTCGTCACATTGCCTACAACTAAAAAATTAGTTTTGCTTTTAGCCAAAGCTAAACGTGATTCTGCTGTTAATTGATCATACTCAATCTCTTCTGCTGTACGTTTTTGTGGATCATTCAAATCAACAGCTGGAAGTAAATTTTCGGAGTTGGTCAGACTGACTTTGGAAATATCTAACCCTCCTGCGCCATCGATTCGTTTAAACGAGCCTGCGTTGGCTTTTCCTGCATAGATTTTATTCGTGATAGAGCCATAAATTGCACCAAGTCTCTGATTTCCACCAATAAAACTTCTTTCTCCTTGATGAAACGCTCTAGAATCAATTGACGTAGTGATTCCTCCATAGATCTCACCAATTTGAGATCCACCTACGAAGCATCCATTGTCAGAAAAACTTCCTTTACCTTCAATTTTATTAGTAATCATTCCTGTGGTGCTCCTCGCCACACCTCCAATAAAATTACCTAAAGTAAAATTTGTGTTGTCAGAAGAGAGTCTATTTTTAATTATGCCGTTCACAGTGACTGCATTCAATTCTGTACCTAAACCTCCACCGTAATACTCCAGTAATCGTCCATCTAAAGAACAGATTTCTGTCGTGATATTGCCGGTAATTTCCCCAGTCGCTGAACCACCGCATAAGCGATCAATCTCACCGATCATAGAAAGAATTTTTATTTGAATATCCCCTGTTAATGCCCCTTTTTCATTTCCCCCATAAATTTCCCAAGTACCACCAGCAACTTGATCAAACAAAAGTACTGGATCTCCTGTTAAATCTCGGTTACCGCCACCATATAAACACGTTTTCCCTAAATGTTGAATATTTTCAAATAATAAGGAATGGCCATTTCCGAATAGTTGCGCAACTTGTAGTGTCAAATTGCTAAAGCTGATAGCTTGCCCCAGAAAACATTGATCCGGCAATCTAAGAATGGCATCTTTCGTTTTCCCTTTAATAGTCAACTTACTTTCAATGCTCATCAAGGTAATCGTATCAAGCGACGGATCTTCCACAACAAAGTCTCTTCCAATAGAAGCTTGGCTTAAATCTAATTCACCGTCTAGTAAAATATCGTATTCTTCGGCTGTTCCGGCTTTATCGATATCCAATAATAATTGTTTGAAACCCTCGACGGTCACTGGATATCGCGCTCCTTGATTCACAGCAGGTATCAGTTCTAACGATTGACTTTGTGCCTCTTGTGGAACAGCTAAAAATAATAAAATATATATAATTGGCAACAAATAAACACTTTTTTTTGACATATTGCCCTCCTTTTTTATACAATATACGTATAGAAGACGAGAACGTTTTTGGTTTCTATAATTTGTAGTAACAAGCCACTTCGTTGCGTCACAATAATCTCTGTGCTATGATTGAGATGGAAGTTCTGTGATGTGCGCATTACCCATTACAGTGTTGACCGAACATTTTTATTGATATCTTGGGATCTGTCTTGTGTCAAAGTTGGTAACAAGCCTTTTCATTTGGTAGTTCAATATTTAGACCATGGAACCCACCTGCTAGACTTTGCGGGATCAATACTACCGGGTTTATAACGGCATCGACGGAATTTCCATTTTTTATGGAATAAAAGCAATTTGCTTCGTGCAAATTGCTTTTTATTGTATTGGAGGAAGAACATGGTTCGTATTTTATTATTTCTATTAGCTTTGATTGTATTATTCTGTAGCTATTATTTAATCAAAAAGCCCACTGGTTTTTTAGTTTTGTTCAGCCAAGATGAACAAGAAGACGCCCGTAGTTTTTTAAAACAATTCGGTTATCTCTATGCTTTACTTGGAACCATCGGAATCGTTATCGGTGTGATCGATCATCGGGCTTATTCAATGATGTATCTGGTTGCTTTGTTAGTGATAGCAGCGATTTTTGCTTTGATGATGGGGGCAAAAACGAAAAAAGGTTAATAGTACCATTTTTTAACGTTTTGTTTTAAAATAAAGGTGTGAAAAGGAGTTGGAAACGATGGAACAAGAATACAGTAAAATCATGGTAGCAGTAGATGGATCTAACGAAGCTGAGTTAGCATTCAAAAAAGCAGTAAACGTGGCAAAACGGAACCAAGCGGAATTATTACTTGCTCATGTTATTGATACACGTGCGTTTCAAACAGTTTCTTCTTTTGATAATGTTTTGGCAGAACAAGCAACCGATATGGCAAAACAAACATTAGATGATTATGAAGCTGAAGCAAAAAAAGCTGGTGTTTCAACAATCTCTAAAGTCATTGAATATGGTTCACCAAAAATTATGATCGCGAAACAAATTCCCGAAGACAATCAAATTGATTTGATCATGTTGGGCGCGACGGGATTAAATGCCGTTGAACGTCTGTTCATTGGTTCTGTCTCAGAATACGTTATTCGTAATGCTTCTTGTGATGTATTGATCGTACGGACGGACTTAGACAATAACGTACCAGTTGAAGAAAAAAAATAAGTTTATCAGAATACTGAAGTACTGAACGTATTCATACTAAAAAAGGAACACAACTATCAAGTAGTTGTGTTCCTTTTGCTTTTTATAATTGCTTGATTGTCAGTTAATAATCAAAGTATTTTCAAGTTCCCTGATTAGCTTTTTGCGATCCCATAAAACGATTTTATGATCTTTCGCTAGTTCGGTTGCTGATTTTGTAAAAGTTGCATTAGTCACTACTAGTCCTTCATGTAAAGATAGTTTCGCTACGCCATCAATTACTTCTTGAATTGCAGTGTCACCTAGTGGAAAACAGATTTGTTTCACTTGGATTCCTAATGAATTCGTTTTGATTGTAGCAATTAAGTCTACTGCGGGAACATCGGTTATGAATTCGATGCCATATCCCAAACTTCTAAAAATACCTGCAATAAATACTTTAAAATCTTCATTACTCATTTGATCGATGTCTTCGATTGTTGTTTTTGGTTTTGATACTTTGCTTAATAAAAGTTGTTCAAATTTTTCTAATTGACGATCGTGTAATATTTTCCCAACTGATCTTTCTACTTTTCTCAAACTAAAAACGTAGTCTTCTTTTTCTAAAAAGGAGGTCATTTCCATCAAGTATAAAGTAAACAATGTGATATTACGCATATCTTCGGGAATAATTTCAGGCATGACCGAATAAACTTCGATATATGCAGCTAAATTTTTAGCAGACTCTCTAAAGGAGGCCCCATGACTTTTATGCCATTCATTAGCACCATGATGTTTTAAGCGACTCCAAAATATTTGGTGCGTGACAAAAGCTGCAGTTGCTTCATCAAGCGCCATTTTTTTCTTAAATAGGCTTTTCAATAATTCAAAGTTTTTGATCGTTTCGTGATACCGATCTTTAAAATGAAGTTCATGCCCTTCATACCCATGTTCTTTTGCATAAGTCATTCGGGTCGCCGTCAAATAATCAATGATGCGAACTGCTTTGAGTTTCTGATCTGCTTTTAATAGACACTCATCTACCAAATATAAAAATTCTAAATCATAAAAAAAGGATTGAGGAACAAATTTCGTAATAAAATTATCTGTATATCGAATAAATAATATGCGGTGCTCTTTTAACAACTCATGATATTTTTTTTGATACTCTGAAATATCTGCCTGAATCGCTTCCTTTTCAATGCTTTGGACATGATTGGACAAACGTTCCCACTGCTTCATATCTGTCAGCTCTAAAACAATCCCATTATAGGTGATTTGAGCACTATTTGATTCTACAAACGTTAAAATTTTTAATTCCATCGCTTCTTCATGAATGACTCTTACATCTTCAAGTAAATTATCAAAAACAATCCAGGCGGCTTTTCCCGCCACAAAAAGAGTTCCAACTTCTGACACTGGGTTTCGACCTTCTAAGTAAATACTATCCGGCTCGTAAAATCGCACTCGCCCAATCTCAAGGGTAGGACAACCTGTCGTTTCTTCCGTAAATCTTTTTTCTTGTTGTTCATTAAACAGTAACTGACTATCATAAAAAGAAGTATTGCTAGTGACCAATTCCATTCCTCTCTTCTAAAAGAATAATTCATCTATTTAATAAATGCTCTTAGCCCATTTTTTCTTACTCAATAAATTCGAATAATATAACACATATACTATCGGGTTTCCTATCTTTTTCTTTCAATTCTTTTATAGTACATTAATATTATTCTAATGTAGTGTACCTGAATCTTTTTTTAAAAGCTATTTGAATGCTGTTGAACAAGCATAAATAATCTAAGGTTGATATATTTTATCTGATAGTTAATTATCAACTTATTTTCTAAAAAAATAAAAAACGGTAAAAGTCTGCTGAAATCAGCACTACCTCTACCGTCTAATAAAATAAAACACTTAAAATTTAAACGTATTGATTACTTCTCCTTGTCGAATAATTTGGCTTACTTTCACGTGAACATGATCCGTTGCATAGCACAGTGCCTCACGATAACTTTTAAATTGTTTTTCTTTTTTATCCCCTTTTATTGTTTCAGTTAAGACTTGATAAACTACCTTTTTCATCTTCTTCTCCTTATAATAAAAGCCGCGCTGCTCCCCAATACTACAACATCGATTTATACAATGCGATAATTTCTTCTAAAGAAACGTCTCTTGGATTTCCTGGGGTACACACATCACGAAAAGCATCTTTAGCAACTTGTTCGACATCTTCTTCTTTCATCCCAAGCTCAGTTAAATTTTGCGGAATACCTACATCGATGCCCAATTGTTTGACGGCATTCACAGCTGCGACACGAACAGCTGATAATGGCATGTCGGCAGCGCCATCGATGCCCATAGCAATTGCGATTTCTCGATATTTTTCGCCAGTGTTTTCTTTATTGAAATCCATGATCAATGGCAATAATGTAGCACACGCCACACCATGTGGCGTGTTGTACCAAGCAGACAACGGATGCGCCATCCCATGGACCAAGCCTAATCCAACATTCGAAAATCCCATACCAGCAATATATTGACCTAGAGCCATTTCTTCGCGCCCTCTTTGATCACCAGCGACTGAATCACGCAATGAATGACTAATGATTTCGATTGCCTTGATGTGTAACATGTCACTCATTTCCCAAGCACCTTTAGTAATAAATCCTTCAATCGCATGGGTCAAAGCGTCCATTCCAGTCGATGCACATAATCCTTTAGGCATTCCCATCATCATATCACTATCGATAAATGCTACGACTGGAATATCATGCGGATCTACACAGACAAATTTACGGTGATTTTCAGTATCAGTGATAACATAATTAATCGTTACTTCCGCGGCTGTTCCAGAAGTCGTTGGCACGGCTAAAATCGGTAATGCTGTTTTTTTGGTTTCAGCGACCCCTTCTAAACTAATGACATCCGAAAACTCCGGATTTTCTATGATAATCCCAATTGCTTTTGCTGTATCGATCGGAGAACCCCCGCCAATAGCGACGATATAATCAGCTTCGGCCTTTTTGCAAGCTTCTACACCAGACTGAACAGCTTGGATAGAAGGATTTGGTACGATTCCATCATAAATTTCATAAGCCAAACCTGCTGCTTTCAAAACATCAATAACTTTGGTAGCTACTTCAAATTTAAGTAAATCTTTGTCCGTGACAACTAATGCTTTTTTGAATCCCCGTTTTTTAGCTTCATTAGCTACTTCGTCGATCGCTCCTTTACCAAAATAAGAAGTTTCATTTAGTAGCATTCTATTTACTGTCATTATTTTATCCTCTTTCCAATTGTGTTTATATTCACAAAAATTGATAAAAGAAACTACGAATAGTTTCTTTTTATAATTCAAATACTTGTTCTAAATCCACGGTTACTGGAGAATTATCCGGATTTGTCTCCATCATATCTGCCATGTAATCCCACCATTTACGATTGATTTCTGTATCTGCTGTCTTGGACCATTTTGCGTCATCTTTTATTTCTAAATAGCCAAAAAGATAATCTGTTTCTGGATCAAAGAAAATAGAGTAACTAATAGCCCCATGATCTTTTAGCATTTCACGCATCTCAGGCCATAATTCATTGTGTCGTTTTGCATATTCTGCTTTTAAGTCAGGATATAATTTCATCCGAACTGCTTTTTTAATCATATACTTGTCACCTGCGCTTCAAAAAACTCTGGATTAGGAGTAATACCAAATTGTTTTGCTAAATCAATAAAGTTTTCATCCGTAATCGTTTGCCGAACACCGCCTTGAGCTTGAACATATGTGTAGATTTGTGCAGCTTTTTCTGCTGTTTCGATCAGACCGAATGTTTCGTCCATTGTACGACCAGCTCCGTAAACACCGTGGAATGACCATAATACCAACCGAGCTGCTTTCATTTTTTCCGCTGTTGCTTGCCCAATCTCATTTGAACCCGGAATCAGCCAAGGCAATACTTGAATCCCTTCTGGAAAAACGACCATACATTCCGTACACATCTCCCAAAGCGTTCGAGTCATTGCTTTAGCGGTTAATTCATGGGTAAAAGTCATTGCTAATAGATGGCTAGCATGACAATGCATCACGATCCGATTTTCTGGGTCTACTTCTAGCCGCGCAATATGGCTCATCAAATGGGCCGGCAATTCACTAGTTGGTACACCCCCGTCTGTATATCCCCATAACAACTCCACGCCATGACCATCTTCTGAAACACGAATCACACCTAAATTATTTGCAGGATCTTGGATGACATTTTTAAAATATTTACCTGAGCCAGTAACGATAAAATACTTTCCTGACAGTGCTGTCCCATCAAAATCCATTGAGATCGTACGTAAAACATTCGTAGTATCAAGATACTCTTGAACAACCTCCTCATCTAATAAATACGAAACATTGCCTCCATTTCTTTCGTCCCAACCTAAGCGATATAAATTGCTTGTCACCTCCACCATTTCTTTTACAAATGGTGCTTCTACGATATTCTTCACGATTGATTCCTCCAAAATTTTCTTTGCAGATTCGTGAAAGAAGCCTTCAATATGAAGACTTGCTAACACGATCCATAATTTATTTTGCTGTTGCTAATTCTTTATCCCGGGTAGATAAAATATCACGTTCATAGTTCATAACTTCCTCATACCAATTCATACCAACCGGTGCATCGTTTTGTTCACAGAAATAGTTCCAAACATCGGCATAGGGGAAATCTTTCAATTCTTCAGTCAGCGCCATGCGTTTTGTATAATCATTTTCCAATTCGATTTGTTTCAATTCATTGGTTGGCTCAAGCATTGCTTTTAATAATGCCTTTTGAGTGTTGCGTGTACCGACGACCCACGCAGCGATTCGATTGATTGTTGCATCGAAGAAATCCAACCCAATATTCGTTTTATCCAATAAATCATTCCGAACGATTTCTTTACCGATTTCTTGTAATTCATCATCCATAATAACTACATGGTCAGAATCCCAACGAACGGGACGTGAAACGTGAAGCATAATTCCTTTAGAAAATAATGCTAGTGAGGATAATTTATTTGAAATGACTTCTGTTGGGTGGAAGTGTCCTGCATCCAAACAAATTAATTTATCACGAGTTAAACCATATCCCATATAGAATTCATGCGAGCCTACTGTATAGGCTTCTGCACCTAGGCCGAATAATTTACTTTCTACGGCTTCTTGCGTGTATGTTTCATTTAGATCTTCTTCGAAAATTTCATCTAGGGATTCCATCATGCGTTTACGCGGTGTATAACGATCAATCGGATTGTCTTTCATTCCGTCTGGCATCCAAAAATTATTGATACAAGTTTGACCTGTTTCTTTTCCTAAATATTCAGCAATTTTACGGCTACGTTTTCCATGTTCAATCCAATAGTCTCGGACTGCTTTATCTGGATGTGCCAGAGTCATTCCGTCTTTCATCATTGGATGAGAGAAGAAAGTAGGATTAAAGTCTAAGCCAACACCTTGTTCGTTCGCCCATTTGGCCCATTTTTCAAAATGTTTTGGTTCAATTTCATCTAAATCGATGGCTTCATCCGTATCTAAATAAATTGCATGTAGATTGATTTTATGTTTTCCGGGAATCAATGCTAACGCTTTTTCCATATCTTGACGCAATTGATCTGGTGTATGAGCTGCCCCAGGGTAATCACCCGTTGCCATGATTCCGCCTGTTAATTCTCCCTCTGGGTTTAAAAAACCTTTAACATCATCACCTTGCCAGCAATGCATCGATATTTTTACCTCTTGTAATTTTTTTAAAGCGGCTTCAGTATCAACACCGATTTCGGCATAACGAGTTTTCGCTTCTTGATAACGTTCTTCTACTGTTTTTGTCATGTTAAGATCTCCTTTTTTTTATACGATTTATACAAATGATTTAGTTAATGCTTGGTAGTTTTCAATTGCTTGATGATTATCTTTTTGTGGTACAAATTCCTTTAATGGAAATGATTTTTTGATCCCTTCACGGCCTGCTGCTAATGTACCGAATCCATTTGTCGCGACCATTTGAACAATAATATTTCCGATGGCCGTTGCTTCTCCAGGTCCAGCTAATACGTTGATACCGCAAGCATCTGCTGTTAATTGATTCAAAAAATCATTATTTGAACCACCGCCAACAATATGCAGTTGCGTGATCGTTTTACCTGTGATTGCTTCTAGGTTTTCTAATTCAACGGCATAACACAGCGCCAAACTATCATAGATACAACGCGCCAATTCTCCTGCTGTTTGTGGAACTTTTTGATTGAATTCTTGGCAGTAACTTTGGATTGCTTCAATCATATTCTTAGGATTCATGAAGCGAGCGTCATTCACATCGATCAAACTAACAAACGCCTCTTCCTTGCTTGCCAACTCAGCCAATTCGGGATAAGAATATTGATATTCTTGGATTCGAGCGACTTCTTGGATCAACCACATCCCCATAATATTTTTCAAGAAGCGGATCGTGCCTTGGACACCCCACTCATTTGTAAAGTTGGCATCAAACGCGGCCGGAGTGGAAATACCTTGCTCCATCTCAACACCCATCAACGACCATGTGCCTGAACTGATATACGCCCAGTTCTCTCCTTTACCGGGAGTTCCCACCACAGCAGAGGCTGTATCATGCGAGGCAATCGAGATAAATGTCGCATCGGGCAACTCATATTCAGGAAATTTTTCTTTTAAAATTGATCCTAAGATCGAGCCTGGTTCAACCATTTTAGGGAATATTGCTTGATCTACTTTGATTGCTTCTAAAATAGTCTCATCTAATTTTCGAGTTTGTAGATTCATCAGCTGCATTGTCGAGGCATTGGTTTTTTCTAAAACAGCTTTTCCTGTTAAGACATAACCTAGATAATCTGGCATCAACAATAATTTATTTGTTTGCGCTAATTTTTCAGTCTCTTCTTTTAGTAATTGAAAAACAGTATTAAAGGGTTGCAGTTGAATCCCCGTTTTCTCATAAAGTTGACGTAATGAAAATTCCGAATCAAATTCCTCCATTGCCTTATTCGTTCGTTTGTCTCGATAACTTACAGGTCGTTTCAATGCTTGACTTTCACTATCTAATAGACAATAATCAACGCCCCAAGTATCGATCCCTACATAACAAGTATCAATTCCTTGTTTTTTGATTTTTTCTAAACCAAGTAAAATTTCTTTGATCAAATGATCGGTATCCCAACAATCGGTTCCTTCGATCGTTGAAAATCCATTCTTAAAACGATGGACTTCTTCCAAAGAAATTTTATCAAACGGATCCTTTTTTGAGAGCATCAAGCGACCACTAGATGCCCCAATATCAATCGCTACGTATGTTTTTGTCATTTTGATACCTCTTGTCCACGAGGAAGATCCATTTCAGTCACAATTTCTTCACTCTTGCCATAACGTTCTTGCGTGATTTGTTCCAATGTTTTCCCCCTTGTTTTCGGTGCCCAAACGGTTCCGATCACTAAAGAGACAAGTAATAACCCAATCATGACTGTTCCGGCAACTGTAAAACCTAAATTGGCTAAAATAATCGGGAAGATGATTGACCACACACCACAACTTCCGCGGACTAAGAAGAACATGACTCCTTGTGCGCCACCGCGATATTTCGTTGGAAATAATTCCGATGCCCATAATGCATAGAAAGCCTGCGCACCAATACCAGCAGAAATTCCCCAAAGAATAACAAATACCCATAGTCCAACCCAAGACATTCCTACATAAGTCAACACGACCCAAGAAGCTACAGCTAATAAAGCGCCTACAAAATAGAATTTACGATGGTCGACTTTATCACCTAATTTGGCAAAACCAAAATATGAACCCAATGAAGTTAAGACCCACAATGCCGCTTGCAACATATTCGCTTGGGAATTTGTTAATCCCCCGACCGTTTCATATACAAAAGGCATAAAGAATCCCATCGCCCCAGCAACTAAATTCCAGAATAAGTAAACACCTACTAAGAAAGCAATCGATTTTCTATTGACCACACTTGAAAATAAATCTCGATAAGGATGTGCTTTTTCAGACTCTTGCAATGTCGCTTGACGAGCATTTTCTTCTGCCCAATCTTTCGATTCTTCTAATTGACGTTGCAAGATCCAAGCAACCAATGCAACAACGACTAACGATACAAATAACAAACGATTTCCTAGTAAACCTAATGGTGCTAAGATCACACCTAATGTGAAAATAATTGCTGGACCTAGTGACCAAGCCAATTGTGAAATGCCAATATTGTGTGCCCTAGAATCAGGGTGTGCCATTTCAGCGATATATGACCATGAAGCTGGTACGCCTGCGCCAACTGAAAGTCCCATAATTAAAAAACCAGCCAATAACATCGGGAAATTCATGGCGAAAATAATAAATAATGCCCCAAACATGTAAATCAATAGGTTATAGGTATAGATGAATTTACGCCCATATTTATCCGATAAATGTCCACCGACCAACGCACCTACAGCAGCTCCAAAAGCATTCGCACTCAAGGCCCCCAACAATCCGACAGAAAAACTACTCAAACCAAAATGTTCCGCCCACAATGTCAAACCACTCGCGCCTGCTACGATACAACCTGAATCTAGGTAATTGGTCAAGGAAACAGCAATCGTTTCTTTCTTTCCTCCACTGCTTTGTCCACTCATGTTTTTCTCGCTCCTTAAATTTATTTACATGCATATTATTAAATTTTTTGGTTGCGCTTTCAATGACGAGGATATAGAATAAGTGTAACGAATTTACAGGGATGTGTTGACATGCATACAATCGTCAAAGAGTACCTAAAACATCATAATCAGATCGAAAAAGAACAGTTTCAAAAGAAAGAATTTATAATGGATATTCCAGCAAAATCTTTTCAAACAGATGAGAGTGATATGATTTTATTAAGAGAATACTTCCTAAAAAATAACTCTATTTACATTAGCAAGCACCCCCGTTTTGCTCCTTACCCTAAGCATAGTCATCATTTTTTAGAACTAAACTATGTTTATTCTGGAAAATCCATTCAGTATATCAATGGAAAACGTGAAGTGATCCAACGTGGTGAAATTCTATTGCTCGATCGTGGTTCCTCCCATTCACTTGGTGAGCACGGAGAAGAAGATATTTTAATCAATATTATTTTTCCAAATGATCGCGTCGATATTGATTGGTTGTCTAGTTTAAATGATAAAAATAGTGTGCTATTTAATTTTTTAGCACAAACGATCGCTACACGTTCAAGAAAAGAATACTTAATTTTCCGTTGTGGCCAAAATGAACACGTTCAAATGATCTTAGATCAAATGATCGATAAGTATTTTTCTGAACCGGTCTTTGCTAATGAAATTATTTCTTTATATATCCCCATTTTATTCACCGAATTGATTGGCAATTGTTCCTATGATTTTCATGAAGAGCAAAAAGATAAAACCAATAATCAAGTAGTCATTGATACGTTGAAGCTGATCGAAAAGGAGTATGCAAGCCTCTCGCTTGAAACCGCTGCTCAACGATTAGGCTATAATAAAAATTATTTAAGTAATATCATCAAGAAAAAAACAAATGCGACTTTTTCTGAATTACTGATCAAACAACGTATGAAACAAGCCAAGTTTTTGATAGAAAGTACGACTTTATCAATCAGCAATATCGTTGAATTGATTGGCTTAAAAAATCGAAGTCATTTTTATAAAGAATTCAAAGCAACTTACGGTGACCTTCCGACTGCTTTTCGAAATACTAAAACCGGTCCTCAGATTTCCTGAGGACCGGTTTATTTTATTCTTTAATAAATTCGTGCCACTCGAAATAGAAAGTGCTACACTGAAACTAGCTTAATAAAAAGTGAGGGTTTTATATGAAAGGCGTCATTTTTGATTTTAACGGCACCATGTTTTTAGATTCTGATTTGCATGAAGCCGCTTGGCTGTATCTGATTCAAAAATACTCAAATAGAACAATGACTGAAGAAGATATTCTTAAAAATATCCACGGTAAAACCAACGACGTAATTTTACGTCATTTTCTTTCAGCTGATCTATCCACTGAGGACATTCAACAACTATCGGACGAAAAAGAAGCGTATTATCGGAAGTTAGTTGTTGAAAGTCCAGAGCACAATACATTTACGACTGGTTTGACAGATGTACTAGCTGAATTGAAAATCCAAAATATCCCAATGACGATTGCTTCAGCTTCGCCTAAAGTGAATATGGATTTTTATTTTGATTATTTAAACTTGGGTAAGTGGTTCTATGAAGAAAAAATTGTCTATCATGATGGCTCATTTCCTGGTAAACCAGCACCAGATATCTTCTTGATTGCTGCTAAAAAAATCAATGTCTCACCTGAAGATTGTTTAGTAATTGAAGACTCTTATTCAGGCTTACAAGCCGCACGCAATGCTGCAATCGGCACGATTGTCGCAATTGATCCCTTCCATCAAAATCGCGCTATTTTCCAAGCAGAAAAACTTGCCCCAGATGGCGTAATTGATGATTTTTCAACTTTTAGCTCAACCTATCTAAAGTAAAGAAAAACCACAGCGAAGTATTTCGCTGCGGTTTTTTTTAAATGATTTTTGCCCCTAAAGTATTTTGGAAGTGATTCAAAGCCCACTCATGACCCACCGGATCAAAACTGGCGACCGCATTTTTCGGTATCACTAATTGGTACCCTAAGTTATACGCATCCACAGCCGTATGGAGAACACAAATATCTGTACAAACACCTGTAAGACATAATTCAGTAATTCCCCGCTCGCGTAATCGAACATCCAAATCCGTGCCACTAAATGCAGAATAATGTCGTTTATCGATCCAATAAACATTTTCTGCTGTTTGATTGGTTTGATAAAACGTAGCTAATGAGCCGTAAAGCGCTCGTCCGCCGGTACCCACAACATTGTGCGGTGGAAACAACTTATTTTCTGGATGATAACGATCAGTGGGATCATGACCATCGATTGCAAAAACTACTAAATCACCGGAAGCAAAATAATCTTTCGTTACAGCAACTAGTGCTTCTTCAATCGCTTGTCCGGCTTCACCGGTTGTTAATTTCCCATTGGTTGCAATAAAATCATACGTGTAATCAATTGAAAGCAGCGCGCGCATCTAACTTCCTCCTCTACTCGTAATAGTTTTTTTATTTTAAGTGAGTCACAAATTCAATCACTAATTGCGCAGACAACGTACCTGTCCGTTCAACAAATTCTTCATGTGTCTCTGTGGCTTCACCGTCGGCAGTATCACTTACCGCACGTACGATCAAGAAAGGAATTCCAAATTGAGCGGCAGTATGGCCGATAGCGGCGCCTTCCATTTCAACTGCTAAAGCTTCCGGAAAAGCTGATTTGATTTGATTGATTTTGTCAGCACTGCTGACAAAAGTATCCCCTGAAACAACTAAACCAACATGCGTCGTTTGATTCATTTTTTCGCTGGCTTTGATCATCTCACCTTTTAAATAGGTAGAACCATCAAAGTATAGGGGCATTCCTGGAACTTGTCCGATTTTATAGCCGAATGTTGTCGCATCAACATCAAAATAAGCCACTTTATCAGCAATTACCAAATCGCCTACAGAAAGACCGGTACCAATACCACCAGCGGTACCGGTATTGATGACCATATTTACTTTGTATTGTTGGATCAAGACTGAAGTCGTGATCGATGCCAATACTTTTCCGATACCAGATTGAACAACAATCACTTCATGTTTTCCTAAACTACCAGAAATAAATAATGCTCCTGATTGTTCCCAAGAAAGGGGGTGTTCTAATTGTTCTCTTAATGCCTTTACTTCTGGTTCCATTGCGCCGATAATTCCAATTTTCATCTAAATTCTCCTACTCTTTTTATCAATTATTGTTATATCTATTTACCATCCTAAGCGAAGCAGTTTAAAGGAAAAAAACTGCTAGCATGACTGCGATCAACAATAACAAAACGATAATAATAGCTTTGTTTAAAAAACTGCCGCGTTCTTTTTGCTTCGCGCGTTCACTACTACGACTTTTTGTCACTGGTTTATTTTTCTTCAACTCTTTACGATAAACAGAACTGATTTCTTTTTCTCTTTTTTCGTATGCTCGTTCAGCAGCTTGTCGTTGCTCTTCTGCCAAGCGTTCTTGCGCTTCCTTGCGTTTACGCAATTCACTGCGTGTCACCAGGGGGGATTGGCCCATGCATATCCTCTCCTTAATTCTTATTCACTGTTTTAGCCTTGTTTATACTGAAGCAATTCCCAATAATTAACCGCAAAAATCGTTTTTGCATCACAAATTGAACCATCTTGGATCGCTTGTTGGGCTTCTGTTAAAGTTAATTCATACAATTCCAATACTTCGTCCTCGTCTTGCGGACGGGGATGCTCTACTTTTACTAAATCCGTTGCTAAATAAACATACAATTTTTCATTTGAAAATCCTGGCGACAGATACATCTCATTTATGTACTTCAAATTATCGCTACGATAACCCGTTTCTTCTTCTAACTCACGGCTAGCTGTTTTTTCTGGTTGTTGGCCTTCACCAGGATCGATTTTTCCCGCCGGAATCTCTAAGACGACTTTTTCTAATGGTTTACGAAATTGTTTGACCATGATCATTTTATTTTCTGAAGTAATCGGGATAATTCCAACCCCACCATGATGGAAAACTAATTCCCGTTTGGCAGTGCCCCCCATCGGCAATGCCACATCGTCCAAATAAACATCAATGATTTTTCCTTTGAAAATCTCTGTGCGTTCGATCGTCTTTTCTTCAAAATCTTTATATTCTAACATATGATTGCTAACCTCCTTTTTTACATGAAAAAATCATACTTGATGCTGCCTACTACTGCGTTTACACTACATCAAGTCGTATCTTCTTCTCAGACCAGTCGTTCGCTAGTTCTGCTTTATTGTATCACAGATAATTCTTACGTTTTTTCTAAATCTGAAAAATCCATCTTTAGTCCCATACTAAATCTATAGAAATTCATGCTATTATTAGCATGTAAAGAAATCAAGTAGTTTGAATAGATAATGTGAAGGGTTCTTACTAGATTAGGAGGATTATTATGCGAAGGAAAATATTCCCTATTGTCATCGCAGCGTTGGGCGTTCTTTGCTTTTTCGAAGGCGATTTTGGCGATTTTCTCGTCTTTTTAATGTTGGTAGTCGGGTTTTGGTTAATTTACCGTGGCTTCAAAGGTCGAAAAAGCCAACCACACAAAGAGGAGCTACCATTTTTGACAAAGGAAAAAGAAGCGTACTATAAACAAGTTGGAATGAGCGAACGTGAAATCGAATTATTCCGCGAAACAATGAATCTCTCAAAACAACAAATTTTACAACTGCAACAAAACATCCAAAAAAATGCCAAATTAAAAGCGATCGATTTACGTCATGATACCTTGAAAGCTTCGAAAGCTTTATTCAAAGAATTGGTCAAAGAACCCACTCGCTTACCAGAAGCAAGCCAATTTTTATACACCCACTTACCAAATATTGTTGATTTGACTGATAATTACGTCGAAATCAATGACCATGAGGTCAAGTCAAAAGAAGTTTATGGTAAACTAGAAGAAAGTGCACAAATCATTGATCAGATGGCCGATTTGATCGTCAAAGACTATCAACAATTCGTTGCAGACGATCTAGAAGATATGGATATCGAGATTTCAATTGCCAAAAAGAATCTGAAACAAGATCCTGATTTGTCTACAAAATAAAATAGCGAAACAAAAAATCTAGCTTTAGCTAGATTTTTTTCGAACAGGAGGAACCGTAGTGGAACCAGAAAATAAACCGCAAACGCAGTCAGTTGATAACACGTTAGATGATTTACTTAGCAATCCGTTTGGAACTGATGCCTTGACCCCCGTTCAGCAAGAAGAAATCTCGAACTTGCAAACTCAAGAACGAGCAGATCGTTTAGTCGATAAATTACCTGAGGAACGTCAAGCACAAGCCCGCGAATTAGCAAAAAAAATCGATGTGAACGATTCTCAAGCTGTCATTGGCTATGGCGCAACTGCGCAAACCAAATTAAGTGAATTTTCCCAATCAATGCTTAACACTGTATCTTCTCAAGATATCGGTCCGATCGGTGATTCATTGAATCAATTGATGTATCGTTTAAACGAAGCCAACCCTGATGAATTACGTGTCGGCGAAGGCAATATTTTCCAAAAAATGTTTGGTAAAGTAAAACAGTCTATTTATGAAATTACCACTAAATATCAAAAAATCGGTGCTCAAATCGATAAAATTGCGACGAAGTTGAATGTCGAAAAAGATGGTCTATTAAAAGACAACCAGATGTTAGAGACACTTTACAATAAAAATAAAGATTACTTCGATGCTTTGAACATCTATATTGCAGCTGCCGAATTAAAAATGGAAGAACTAAAATTCCAAACGATTCCCGAAGCAACTCAAAAAGCCCAAGCCTCTGGTGATCAGATGGATGTCCAAGTCGTGAATGACTATACACAATTCTTGGATCGCTTAGACAAACGGACATATGACTTAAAATTAGCGCGTCAAATCACGATCCAACAAGCGCCTCAGATTCGATTGATTCAAAATACTAACCAAGCCTTGGCCGAAAAAATCCAAGCATCAATCAACACGGCGATTCCTTTGTGGAAAAACCAAGTAGCAATTGCGTTGACTCTATTGCGTCAAAAGGATGCGGCTACTGCCCAACGTCAAGTCTCTGAAACAACCAATGACTTATTGAAGAAAAATTCTGAAATGTTGAAAATCTCTACGATCGAAACTGCCAAAGAAAATGAACGTGGCATCGTTGATTTAGAGACACTGCAACAAACTCAAAATGATTTAGTTGAAACGTTAGAAGAAACATTGCGGATTCAAAAAGAAGGCCGTGAACGACGTCAAGCGGCTGAAATCGAAATTGGTCATATGGAAAATGATTTAAAAGAAAAATTGATGGAATTAAATTCTGGGAAATAAATAATTACCAGACGGATACTTGCGCATACTCGCAGATCAGCAAAAATATCGACTCTAAAACTTAAAATGTTAGAGTCGATATTTTTTTGTAGATATTCCAGTATGCTTCTTTTAGAAAACATACAACACCAATCTAAATGATCACAATAGACATAATTATAGCTGAATTAATTCATGTTACCGCTAGAAGCAAACTTTTGGTTTTATTAGGAGTATTAAGTTCGCTTGTTCTTGTAAAGAAAAAGGAGTTCAAAAACATCCAATACGAATGTTTTTGAACTCCTTTTTTAGTATTCAACAATTTTTTTCAATTCATTGCTTGAATAGCTCACTAAGACCTTCAGTGAGGTTAAGCATAAAAGAAACGAATCAAAATCCCGCCTAAAATCAGTACGATTGCACCACATAAACGATTGGCCATTTGTGCGAAAGCAATCATTTCCATTCTTTCAGATGCGGATAACACAGCAATATTCCCAGTTCCACCCATTGAGTTATTGATCATCCCTGCACCAATCGATGTTTCGACTGGGTACATGCCTAATAACTTACCGAAGAACCAACTTGCAGCGCCCATTGACACAACACTTGTTAGACATAGCACTACAAATTGCCAAGTAAAGGCCGAAGCTAACGTCGATAAATCAATCAATGCCAAACCAATCCCAGCTAAGACCGCGTGAGTTAAATTGGTCATAATAACATTGTTGAACATCACAACAGAGTCTTCTAGTTTTTTCGGTACAACATTCAAGGCTTTCAAAATAAAGACAATCACGATCATAAAGGCATACTCGTGAATTTTAGGGAAAAAGTTGTTTAAAATCGCTCCAACAATCAATAATGAGAATGAAAACAGCATCCCAACTCCGATTTGTTGTGCATCAAGAGTAATTTTTGGTTTTTCTAATTCTTCTTTGGTAGCATTGATCAATGTACCATGACCATTGTACTTAGTTTTCGCAAAAACTTTAGCGATAAATAAGGCTCCAATAATGGCAAGAATATTTCCGAAAGTAACCGCAGGCGCTAACTGAGAAAAGATTGCGGCTTGATTGCCGTGCGCTAAACCATCGGCATAAATTTGTGAAAGTGGTGTAATCCCAGCACCCATTCCGCCTGACATCATTGGTAATGATACATACATCACGGAATCAGCAAAACCGTTACCTAGAAGCATACCCACTAAACCAACTGCAAAGAAGCCAACTACCATAGTGATCAAAGCAACTGGAATAAATTTAGTAGATGCTTTTACCAATAAGTTGCGGTTCATGCCCAAAATCGAGCCACAGATCAAAGCAGCAATATAGAAATCAAGAAATCCAAAGCCGCCTCCCATAAAGCTACTGACAGCGTCAATAACTTTTGTAGGTACTATATTGAATGAAGCTAAAAGAGTCGCACCAAGTAAGGTGAAGACTGACCCTCCGCCAAGATAAGAATTCATGATTGGCAGCTTTTCACCAATGAAGTACAACAAGTGACCGAGAGCCACCAGTAAGAGAGTGATACCAACCATATTTAACGGCAACTTGTCTAACGCGATCGCACCAAATATGACAACCATGAAAAATACATACAAGGGAAGACTAATTCCCGAAATCTTCATCGTTTTTAATTTATTCATTTTTTAGAGACCTTCCTAGTATTTTGGATACCATTTAAGATTTTGAACTGCTTTGGCCATATCTGTTTCTTCAGCTTGGGCTAAACCTTGTTCTTTTGCTTTATTTGCAACTGCTTCAGCCACTTTGATCGATACATCAGCCACATATTCGAATGGAGGTAGCACAGGCGCACCTGGTTGGTTCAAATCAACTAAACCACTCAATGAATGTGCAGCGGCACCAATCATTTCATCGGTTAATAATGAAGCTTCTGAAGCCAACATACCTAAACCTAAACCTGGATAAATCAAAGCGTTGTTCGCTTGACCAATTTGATAGTCGACACCTTTGTATTGGATTGTTCCTGAAGGCACACCAGTTGCAACAAAGGCTTTACCGTCAGACCATTCAATCACTTGTTCAGCAGTTGCTTCTAATTTTTTGGTTGGGTTAGAGATAGGGAAAATTACTGGACGAGTAGTATTTTCACACATCGCTTCCACAACTTCTTTAGTAAATGCACCAGCATTAGTAGAAGTACCCACTAAAATTGTTGGTTTTACTGTTTTAATGACATTGACCAATTGAGTCATATCGCCAGCATTTGCAAAGTCTGCACGTTTTTTGGCAAATGGTTTCTGAGCTGGTGTTAAATCTGTCATATCATCGAACAACAGACCTTGTTGGTCTACCATAAAGAAGTGGTTATAAGCTTCTTCTGCTGAAAGGCCTTCACTGACCATTTCGGCGTGGACACGGCTTGCGATACCGGCACCGGCAGAACCACCACCATAGCATAAGTATACTTGATCGGTTAATTTTTCTCCTGTGATATCTAACGCACCGAAGATACCGCCAAGAACAACGATCCCAGTTCCTTGGATATCATCATTGAATGTTGGAATTGTTTGTTTGTATTTATCTAAAATCGTTGCAGCATTTGAGCGGCCAAAATCTTCCCAATGTAAGTAAAGTTTAGGGAACATGTCTTCTGCTGTTTGGACAAATTGATCGATAAATTGATAGTAATCTTCACCATAGATACGTTCTTGACGGTTTCCAAGGTACAAATGATCCTCTAACAATTCTTTTCGGTTAGTACCAGCATCGATTACAATCGGTAAGACAGAAGCAGGATCAATACCAGCTGCTGCTGTGTAAATCATTAATTTACCGACTGAAATATCAACCCCTTGAACGCCCCAGTCACCAATACCAAGAATTCCTTCTGCATCTGTAGCTACGATCAAACGAATATCGCGATCGCCAGCAGCATTTTTTAATGTTTCTTCAATATTTTCTGGATGATTGATATCTAAGTAAGCAGCATATTGAGGATCAACGAATAAACGGCTGTAGTTTTCGATAGTATCTGCAATTGTTGGATCATATACGATAGGGTTAAATTCAACGATATGTTGGTTGAACAAATAATAGAATAATGTCCGGTTAGTATTAAAGATTTCCATTAAGAAATGACGTTTTTCTAAGTCAGAATCTTTGGTTACATATTGTAAATAGGCTTGTTCTGATTGTTCTTCGATGGTTTGAACATGCGGTGGTAATAAACCAATCAAACCTAATTCTTTACGTTCTGCCAACGTAAAAGCTGTTCCTTTATTCAAAAATGGGTTATTTAAAATTTCATGTGCTTTCATCATGTTCCTCCGAATTATTTATTTTGGTCATGTGCTCATTTCCATTTGCTACTGTAATCCTTGCTCAGAATTATAGTCAACTAACAGTGATACCATAAAAAACATTTATAACAAACCGGCTTCTATGTTAGAATGAGCCAAAGGAGAAATCAGTCCATGAATATACGTGATTTAGAATACTTCAGTGCTTTAGCCGAGATGCTCTCATTTACGCAAGTGGCACACAAATTTGCCGTCAGTCAACCCACGATTAGCTATGCTATCAAACGTTTGGAACAGCATTATGGCTGTGATTTAATTGTTCGCGAGGCCTCTCATCGATCAATTGCATTAACCAACGAAGGAGAAATTTTGAAAGCCCATGTGCGCTATATATTGGATGAATTTGTAACATTAGATCGAGCAATCGAACATGCCAAAAACAATCGGATGCATATTGGATTCCCACCAATTATTCGGTCTAAAGTTTTTTCAAAACTCTTAGACGAAAAAGAAATCATTCGCTTTATTTCTAATTTTGATTTGGTTTCTGGCGGGTCGAATGAGTTATTTTCAAAACTTTTATCAGGAAAAATTGATTTTAGTTTACTTGGTAGTGTTACCCCGATCGTCCATCCTCATTTAAATGTCAAATTATTATTTCAACAGGAATTTTTTATTTTTGTCTCAAAAGACAATCCTTTAGCAAACAAAAAGGAAATTTCATTTAGACAAGCTACGGAATATCCATTTATCCTGTTGGAAAAAGGCTATACTCACATGCGCGCTTTTCAAAATTTGAGTGAAAAAACAACAAAAAAACCTGAAGTACAATTTTATTTTTCGGACGTTCAAACGATCGGCCAATTGGTGAGTTCGAATATTGGCATCACATTGATGACCGATTTTCCAGTGTTTCAAGAAATGGATGGTTTGGTCAAGGTCCCACTAATCCCTGAAGATAAGGAGATTTTTTATATTCAGTATGCCTACTTAAAGAGTGCTGTATTGAATCAAGATTTACAGAAATTGATGCGGATTTTGGATGGGATTTCTTGGGAGGAAGAAGTATAAAAATCATTTTTGCTTGCTAGTGGTTAGTTTGTACTGACGATAGACAACCTATGAGCATTCGATCACTAAAAAAAGAGCGTACAAATATTCGCATTAAATGCGTTGTAAACTCCTTTTTAGTATGCAAAATATTACAAGAGCCGGTAATGCCCTTCGTCAAAAACAGCTCGCTGAAGGAGCTTAGTGATGTTTAAAAGTTATAATCCAGCTCAAATCCTTTTGCCACTGTTATTCATGTTTTTATAGCACGTTTGCCAAAAGGTTTCTATCGTTGCCTTATTTACACAAAAAGATCGACGCCCACTTTCTTCAAGTTTTGGCGTCGATCTTTTATTGTCTAAGACTACTCACAATGGTGTCCCAGTTTCTTTTATTATGCTTTCATATATCCTAACACGACGCCGCCGACGATAATCAACAGACAGCCGATAATAACATAGTACATTTCTTTTTTGGTTTTGCGTTCGCCTAGTAAGAAGATACCACCTAAAGTTGAGATGATAATTCCCATTTGTGACAATGAAAAACCAACGGCTAAACCAATATTTTGAACACTTAGCAACATACAGATATTCCCGATACCCCATAATAGACCAGAAATCGTATTACGCCATACGTAACGATCAACTTTGGCTTTACGGAAAGCAAAGAAGCTTGCGCCAACTAGCATCCCGATACTTTGAGGTAAAATAATTGCTAATGGATCTAACCCAGCCCAAGTAATAATGATCGTATAGACACCATACCCAATGGTTGAATAAATCAATGCACGGAATCCTTTTCCGAAATCCAGCATCCCATTATCTGTTTTCACACCACTTTGGTCATCTTTGCGAGCGGTTAAATACGCTCCCAAAACTAACAAGGCCAATGCAATAAAACCTAAAACGAAATCTTTTGTTTTTGTCCATTCATGGAAAAAGACTGCGCCGGCGACGGTATTCAAAATTAATTGAAAGCCGGTTGAGATCGGTAAACCAACCGATACACCCATGAATTTCATCCCGTGAAACTGACCATTTTGACCTACTGACCAAAAAAGACCTGACAAGAAACCGATTAACAAAATCCAGCCACTCATAGCTGGTTGAACAACAAAATAAGTGACTAATGCAAAAACAAAAGCACCAATTGTCATTCCTAAGGTTTGTTGATTGGCGTCTCCGCCTAATTTCCCGCTCACCAAACCAATGCTTCCCCATGCCACCATCGGTATTAGGGCAATTAAAATACTCATAAACTTACTCCCTTCAATTCACAACTGAAACAGTTTAGCGAAAAAAAGGCTTTTTTGCAATATAAAAATAGAAAATTTAACGTTCTTCGTGATAAAAATCTAACCGTGGGAAAAATAAAGTCATTTTAGTCCCCATTCCTGCCTGTGATTCGGCCGTCAACATCACGCCTAATTTATTTGCTAATGTCTTTGCCAAGTATAAGCCAATGCCTGTAGAATGTTGTTGTGCCTTCCGGCCATTCTCCCCCGTAAAACCCTTATCAAAAATCCGCCCTAAATCTTCCGCTGGAATACCGATACCATTATCTTCCAAGATCAGAGAGGTTCCTGAACTTTTAGTCACGATTTTTATATCGATATTTCCCTGATTTGGTGTATATTTGATTGCATTACTCAATAACTGACGGAAAATAAATTCGATCCATTTTGCATCCGTCAACACCTTTGCATCCTCTTCAGACAATGACAATTGTAGATTTTTCTGAATAAAGTAATTGGCTTGACTACGAATGATCGGTTGAATAATTTTTTTCAGAGAATACTCTTGGATCAAATAATCATTGACGAATTCATCCGAACGAGAATAATACAAGACCTGCTCAACATACTCATCGATTTTTTGGATTTCATTTTGTAATGAGACAAACTTTTCATCTGGGATATCAAATTCAATCGCATTCAAAATCAAATCAACCGCGGCTAAAGGAACTTTGATTTCATGAATCCAAGAATCCATGTAATCTTTCTGATCTTTTTGACTGTCTAATAACTGCTCTAACATCAAATGATGTTCTCGAACCTGTTGGTTGATATATTCTTGCACCAGTTGTTCTTCGTTAGTACTGGCAACTTCAACAAAATGTTGCAAATGTGAATCGGTTTGGTGAGCCAATGCTTTATACCATTTTTGACGCCGAGAGTAATCGATCACAAAAAATACAAAAATCAAAAATAACTGCAAGACAAGCAAGTAACTGATATTGTCCCAAAAATGATTGAGTCCTGGGGTCAGCCAAACCATAAAAACCATTAGCAAACTGAGTATGAGCCAGCCAATCACTATCAACAAACGATCTTTTAAATACTTAATAAATGTCATAATTGCTCCTTTTTAGCGGGATGCTATTCAAAATTGATTGAATTGTCTATGGCACAATATATCCCTGGCCAACTTTGGTTTGGATATAATCCTCAATGCCCGCTTGTTCGATTTTTCGGCGCAAACGATTGATATTTACCGTCAAGGTATTATCATCGACAAAACGTTCATCATCCCATAAGGCGCGCAGTAATTTGTCTCGGCTCAAAATTTTTCCGTGTTGTTTCATCAAAATAAACAATAAGCGGTATTCATTTTTACTTAAATCAACGACTTCTTCATCAATTGTCATACTGCTATTATCGATATTCAACGTGATCCCGTTATGTTCTAATGCTTCACCACTTTCGGCATAGTTATATGAACGGCGTAACAATGCATTAATCTTTGCAACCAAAATATCGATTTGAAATGGTTTTGTGATATAGTCGTCTGCCCCCATATTCATCGCCATGATTTGATCCATATTCGTATTGCGAGAAGAAATAAAGATAATCGGTACTTTAGAAACCTCGCGAATTTTTTGACACCAATAATAGCCATCGTACGCTGGTAAGTTAATATCCAATAGCACTAATTGCGGGACGATTTGTTCGAATTCTTCAAATACTTGATTGAAATCCTTGGTTTGAAATACATCAAATTTCCACTTGGTCAGCTCTTCGCTGATCAATTGACTGATAACTACTTCATCCTCTACGATCATGATTTTTGCCATGTCATTCACCACTTTCTGTCTTCATCATATCAAAGAATGCTCAAGAAATGAAAGGCTAACTATTCTTCATTTAATGTAATCTTTAGCAAAAATGATCCAGCTATTCCTCGGTGACTCAAAGCAGCTAAACGGATTAATTATTTTGTAAAACCTTGTTTTCTTTTTGGATTTTAACGACCAAAAAAGCGTCTTGATTTGACGGTGTGTTCAAATCAAGACGCTTAGTTATTAATTTATTTGTTGCGCTAATTTTGTACTATCGATTTGTGGATCTTGCGCTAAGATAGCTCTAAAAATCGGTAATTGTTTTTGGATTTGGCCTACTTGATCGTTTTCTACTTGCATCACTAACAGCGGTTCATGTAGACTCAAACGCAATAACAGCCAACCTACGCCAAAAGGTTCTTCCACGGAAAAACGAATTCCTTCTTGATTCTCCGGATTGACGGTAAAACCTGCTTGTTGTGCCAGCTCTACTTGGAAACGTTCAATCATTTTTTGACCGGTTTCTTGGTAGTTCTCACCGCTGATTGGATAGCGAAGCTCTAATGTTTCTTTCGGCTGTGCTAGTTCTGCCATCAAATCAGTCAATTCACGATTTTCTTGTTGTAATTTTGGCAGTAGCATCAATACTTTAGCAATCACATAGGCACCATCATCCAAGAAGTAATTTTCTTTGAAAGCTGCATGGGAACTAGTTTCAATCGCTAATTGACAATCGATGCCTTCATTATTTAATTCAATTGCTTTATTGATGACGTTACGATAACCCGAAATATAACGGTACTGCTTTCCACCTTTTTCTTCAATAAACTTTTTCAGATGATCAGATGTCGGAGAGTTCGTTACGATCGTGCTGCCTGGATGCTCTTGTAAGACGATCGCCGATAATACAGCAATCAAATTATTTCGATTAATCATTTGCCCATCTTTTGAAACAATCGCAGAACGGTCCACGTCCGTATCAAAGATCACACCAAGATCGGCTTGATTTGTTAAAACAGCTTTTTTAATACTAGCCATGGCTTCTTTATTATCTGGATTTGGAATATGATTTGGAAAATGACCATCTGGTTCTAAGAATTGAGAGCCGGTCGTATCAGCGCCTAAAACAGCTAACACGTTTGCTGCAAAATATCCGCCTGCACCATTCCCAGCATCAACAACGATTTTCAATCCTTTGAGCGGTTGCTCAGCTCCACTGCCTTGTTGGATTTTTTCAACTAAATCTTTGGCATAACGAGACAATAAATCAGCTTTTTTTACAGTCCCTGCACCTGTTGCTACTTCGCTTGCTGTTGTATGAGCTAAAATAAAAGCAATATCACTTTTTTCTGCCCCACCACTTTGGCTAAAAATCTTGATGCCATTGAAATAATAGGGCAAGTGGCTTGCTGTTAGCATAATCCCTGCATCACACTTGAATTCGTCAAATTGAGTTGCCATAAATAAAGCTGGGGTTGTTGCTAAGCCAAAATCTAAAACCTCGCAACCCGCTTTTTCAAACACTTCGATCAGCACATTCTTTAATGCCGGTCCAGTCAAGCGACTATCATGACCAATACCAATTTTAAACGGACGCTTTACACCTTTATTTTCTAGCCAATTAAGAATTCCTTGTGCAATCAATCGTATCTCTTCTGTTCCCAAATTTTTAATTTTTTCTCCATCTGTGATAGCGATTCCACGAATGTCTGAACCATTTTGCAATTTTGTTAATTCCATGAATGGGCCCCTTTCAACTCTACTTTTAGTTTATTATACCAAAAATCCCGAAAAAGAAAGCCTTTTCCGGGAAGTTTTATTAAATTACTGGAATTTTATTTTTTTAAATGACGCGTGACGTTGGATTTTTTTTAGCTTGTCTTTTTTTCTGCCACTGAATACGCCAAGAAACAATTTTATCCATTACGATGGTCAAACCTTTAAATAACCAATAAATTCCGATTGTCAACGGAATGACAAAGAACAAATTACGGTTCCACAATTTATCAAAATCAAAAAATTCTCTAAAGAATAAGTAACAGCTAAAATAAGCGCTACTTAATACTGCAATCAATGCAATTTTTTTCTTATCCAATGGAAACGAAACTTTATACAAAACCAATAATCCGACACAACCGGTCAGAAAGACTGACATCGTAGAAGAGGCAATAAAGTCTAAATCGAACAAAACATCTGCCAGTTGGATGATCATGACTGCGCCTACAACCGTAAGTGCCCCAGGTAACGATACACGTAAGATATTATTCAAGAAATCACCTTTTATCCGTTCATAACTTGGTTTCAACGCTAAGAAAAACGAAGGAATCCCTACTGTCAATGCATTGATCGGAGTTAACTGAACAGGTTCGAAGGGGTATGGATTCGCAATGAACATAAAGATCACGGCTAAAATCAATGAATAAATTGTTTTTACTAAATACATCGAAGCGACCCGTTCAATATTATTGATTACCCGACGCCCTTCATTCAAAACGTTTTGCATTCGCGCAAAATCCGAATCTAATAAGATGACATCTGCTGCCGCACGGGCGGCACTACTACCATTTGCCATTGCCACTCCGATATCGGCCTCGCGTAAAGCTAATACATCATTTACGCCATCACCAGTCATGCAAACAGTATGTTGCTTTTTCAAGGCTTGGATCAATAATTGTTTTTGTTTCGGTGTTACGCGCCCAAAAACAGTCGTATGCTCAACTAACTGTGAGTAATCGATTGGTTCTTTCAAACTCGACATATCGACAAATGTTTCTGCATCTTTGATTCCAGCTTTTTGTGCAATTTTTGAGACAGTCAATGGATGATCGCCAGAGATAACTTTCAATTGAACATCTTGTTTAGCAAAATATCCAAATGTTGCTCGAGCATTTTCGCGTAGATTATCCGAAATAATCAAAATGGCTAGTAATGTAGGTTCAGCAGCCATTTCTTCAGTTAATATTGTTGGATATTCCACTAATGTCAGTACGCGTTGACCAGCTTCTAAATATGGTCGAATTTTAGTTTCTAATTCTTCTGGTCGTTCATGAAAAATAAATTCCGGCGCACCGACCGCAAAATTCCCTTCTGCTTTGAAAGACACCCCACTCCATTTTCTTGCCGATGAAAATGGAACGACTGTTTCAACAGACCAATCTTCAATCAAAGGAAACGCATTACGCAAGGCTTTAGCTGTTGCATTTTGATCTTTTAATTGGTACATCAGAGCACCCATGATCGTATTTAAACGTGTCTCGGAAAGGTTTTCCAAAAGTGCCTCTTCAAATTTCAACGTGCCATCTGTGATGGTGCCAGTTTTATCTAAACAAATCACATCTACTCGGGCCAAGGTTTCGATTGACGGCAGTGCTTGGACCAAGACTTTCTTGCGGGCTAAGTTAGCTGCACCGACTGCAAAGGCCACACTCGTTAATAGCATCAAGCCTTCCGGAATCATGCTGACTAACGCAGCCACTGTTCCTAAAACAGCTTGTTTGATAGAAGATGACGTTTGGTATTGACTGTAAAACAAACCTAGTCCAACCGGGATGATAATAATCGTCAATACTGCGATCATACGATCCAAAACTTTTGTTAGTTCTGAATTGCCTGTTTTTTTTGTTTTCGCTTCGCTGGTTAGTTGTTCTGCAAAATTATCTTTACCTACCGCTGTACCTTGATAGAAACCCTCGCCTGCCGTCACAAAACTTCCACTATATAATTCATCGTGTTCCTTTTTTTGAACGCGGTCAGATTCACCCGTCAATAATGATTCATCGACTTCTATGCCCGCCCCGGAAATCAATTTTCCATCGACTGGCACTTGATCACCGTTTCTTAAATAAAGAATATCGCTCAAAACAATTTCTTCTTGATCAATTTGCTGTAACTGACCGTCGCGTAGGACGACTGCTTTCGTTTTAGCTAACACCGATAACTTATCGATCGTGTGTTTTGCCCGCAATTCTTGAATGATCCCGATCAACGTATTGATAATAACGACACCAAAAAAGAGTGTATTTTTAGGTGAACCAACTAATAAAACCAATATAGCTAACACTAAGTTTAACAAGTTAAAGATATTGAGCGTATTTTCTTTGATGATTTCTTTATCCGATTTCAGCAGGTTCTCTTCAATCTGATTCACTTGTCCTTCCGCTGTTTTTTGTTGGACCGCCGCTGTGCTCAAGCCTTTTAATTCTTCCGGAATCAATACATCATCGAACGTTTCTTTCACTACTTGGATCGTTTCTTTTTTTTTTTTCATACCGTACCTCTCACTCCATTTGTAACCAATGCTGCTGTTCAGCAATCAATGTCTTTGTTTACATTTATCTTAACACTACTTGGACTTTAAGTCGGGGATGAACATTATTACAGATTGTTTCTTAACTTATTTTCTACGCTTACTCCAACTAATGAAAAGAAAAAAGTATGTCGTAACATCGCTACGACATACTTTTATTAAATGTCTTTTGGCACATAAAAGCTACGATTATCCATCCCAAAAATCCGTTCTGTATATGTTCCAGGCTCCGTATTTTTAACTGCACCGGATAGCATTTGCATTGATGCATCGATATTATCGATTTGATGCAAAATCTCAGCTTCCATGATCCGTGGACGAACGGGTGAGCCATATTCTAATAATCCATGATGCGAAAGGACCATATGTCTTAAGATCACGACATCTTCGTCTGCATCATTAATTTTCAACTCGATACACGCTTTTGTGATTTCTTCATCGACTAAAACTAAATGGCCAACTAAATTTCCTACGACCGTGTATTCTGTCGCAGAAGGACCCGTCAACTCAATCACTTTGCCTAGATCATGAATAATGATACCTGCATAAAGTAATGACGCATTTAATTGCGGATATTCATGCGCAATCGCTTTTCCTAGTCGCAACATCGTCAATGTATGGAATGCTAAGCCGCCCGCAAATGCATGGTGATTGCGTTTAGCCGCCGGAAATTCAAAGAATTCTTTTTGGTATTTGTTTAACAAGAAACGTACGATCCGATTCCAATGCGGATTGGTAATTTCAAACAAGGTTTGGTTGATTTCTTCTTCCATATCTTCACGCTTGATTGGTGCACGTTCCATATATAAAGAAGGATCATTTGGTTCTTCTGGTTTGGTTGTACGTAAATGCATGATTTTAACTTGCGGATTGCCTTGATAAACTTCGCGTTTTCCATTTAACAGTACAACTTGTCCAGCTTTGTAGCGTTTGATTTCTTCTTCTGAAGCATCCCAGAATTTTCCATCTACTGTTCCCGAAGTATCTTGGAACGTAAACGCAATAAATTTTTTCCCATTTTTGGCTAAACGGACATCGGCATTCTTAATCAATACATACATCTCGAATTGCTCATCGACCGTTAATTCTTTAATTTTTTTCATCATTAGACTCCCTTCAACTCCCAGACAGACTGGTGAAGCTCTTGGTAATAGCTTACCATTTCTTGGTCAGATGACAAACAAATGACTTGATAATTTTTACTAAATTGCTGTAATAATTTTGCAAATTGATATTTCCGTTGATAATCGTAGTGTAACCAGCCGTCATCGATGATAACCGGGCATAAGGGGTGCTTTTGTTGCAAGGCTAAATAGGCAAAGCGGAAAGCCATCATCAACTGATCCTTTGTTCCAGTCGACAAATTATAGACACTCATCCGATCAACCGTTAAAATTCCTTCATGAAAATCTAGTTTGGTCTGTTCTCGATTCGTCAACAAACGGAAATAGGTTGTCGCTTGTGCGAGTAATTCCGGTAATTGCTGCTCAGACAATTCTGTCGCGATATCTTGCAACAATTGATTTTCCAATTTAGTGATTGCATAATCTTTCGTCAACTGTTCGACATGGGCTCGTTGTTGACTTGCCTGCTGATATAAACTATCTAAAGTCCCATCTGCTTGCATTTGTTGAATCTGAAGACGTGAGCGCTGTTCTTGTTCTTGTAATTGATGTAATTGCTGTTCCCCGCTTTGAATCGTTTGTCGTAACGTACGCAAAGTTTCTTCGATTTCTGCTTGCGTTGTTTCTTGATCAAATAATGGCGCTACTCGCTCAGTCAGTTCTTTTAGACGTACTTGATTTTTGGCAACATCGGCTTCTCGTTGCAAGAATGCTGGAATCTCAGCTGGATAAGCCAACCGTAGATTTTCCATCAATACTTGATGTTGATCAAGAAGTTGTTGCTGCTGACGCTGAGCCTCGTGGATACGTTGCTGCAAGACCGTATTTTCTTGATAAGTTTGCGCAAAGCGAATTTGCTCCATTTCTTTTGCGAATTGCTCCACGATCGGTAATTTTTCAGAAAGATTTTTCTCACGCAACGGCAACCATTCCGCTAAAAAATCGAAGCGTTGTTCTTGTTGCATCAAATTTTGTCGCAAATCAGCTTGACGATGCTGCAATTCTCGATTCGTCTTTAACTGCGCTAAAAAAGTTTGCGCTTGTTGGTTTATCTTAATTACAGCAAATTCATTGATTTCACTAGTTAAATTTCTTTGCGCCAATTCATGTTCTAACTGATTGATCAGAGCAAGCAAACTTTTCTGACTCTGTAAGGCCTGTTCTTTCAATTCAGCCAATTGACCTTCGTAAATATCTAATTGACCTAATTTTTCCTGCCAATTACTTTTATCAACCGGTTGATTGCGTTTAATAAAGCCACCAAACGCACAAACACCGGCTACTACTAACCCGCCATAGCGCAGAGGCGCTGGTAAAAATAGTGAAAGGATCGCTACGATTCCTGCTGCGATGAATACCCATGGCACTGTTTTCTTTTGTTCAAATAATTCTGGATGCTTTTGTTCATAGTCATTTAGATTTTTCTCTGCTTGATTTCGCTGTTCAGTAATGAGATGCAAGCGAATCTTCAATTCTTCTTCTGTTTTTTGCTGATTTTGTAATGGAAGAAACAGCTGCTGGATCGCTTGCTCATCGGCAAATGGTCGCGGTGGATGATCTTGCCAGCCTGCAATTTGACCGTGATTCATCTCAGCTAATTGATTAGCAATGCGCTGTTCCTCATCCAACATTCGGCTGATCGCTACTTTTTCTCCTAATAATTGCTGGATTTTATTTTCATATTCTAAATAGAAATAATACCGGGCTGACTCTTGATTCCCACTATGCTGTTGCAATGCCGCATGTAATTTCTCGCGTTCCTTCGATAATTGCTGATACTCTTGATAAAAAGCTTGGAGTGTTTGTTGTTCAGTATCACTTGCTATCCGCTTAAGATCCATTTTACGTAGAGTCAAATATTCAGCATAGGCCGACCAGTTCATTCGTTGCTGTTCTAATTTCAATTGTTGCTCTTGCAATTGGCGATTTTTACGCGTTTGTTTGGCTACTTGCTCATTTTCAATGTCCGCTTGACCTACTAGTTGCTGAAAAGAAGCTTCTTGCGATTCTTTTTCTTTGATACGTTGTTGCAAACGCTGGTATGTTTGAACAGCTTGATTCAATGGCTGTTTTTTTCCTCGCGGACGATAGATCCGCTCGTAATTATTTTTTAATCGCAAGCGTTGCTCAAACAATTCATTGCTACCTGATAAGCCTAATGAAATCAATGCATCATGTAAATTTTCTTCACTTAGAGTATCCATTTGTTGGAGTTGCTCTTGCTGGAAAGTAAATACTTCACGAAACAATTGTAAGGTTAAGGGATAGAGGATTCGCTCTAACAGATCCTCTTCCCCTTGTTGACCATCTTCTAGCCAAACTTTTGCTTTGCCTTTATTTTTTGTTTTATAACGTTCGATCGTTACATTTCCATACGTTGGATGGACAAGTTGTAATCGGCCTCCAAAACCACTGCCGTCGTTTGGTGTATAGTCTTTACCTTTTTTACGTTTTGCCGGAAAGCCAAATAAAATTGCTTGAATAAATTGATATAAAGTCGATTTCCCAGCTTCATTCAAGCCATAAACTAATTGATTAGCAGATTCAAATATAAAATTTTGCTGACGCCACTTGCCAAAACTCGTGATTTCAGCTTTTTTAATCCACATCGGCGTCCCTCCTAAACTGATAGCGTTGCTCCATTTTGTCTTTTACGGTTGCAACGATCGTTTCTCTAAATGATTGATTCATCACTTGATGTAATTGAGGATTTTGATTCAACTCACTTAATAATTCATTGAAGATCTCGGGTTCTTGATAAGTTGTGATCAATTGTTCTACCAGTGCTTCATCCACTGCTAGATACGGTCGCTCTTTTGGCTGCTCAGCTACCGTCAATTGCCATAAAAAGATAGTATCAGCAACTTCTTCTTGTACGGCTTCTAATAACTCCCCTGAAGCAATTTGGTAGCTTAATTCGTCGCCCAAACCCTCAACATCACAAAACTCTAATTGTAAGATCGTCGGTAACGTGGCTTCAATTTTACGAATCAAAGGAAACACGTCTCTTGGTTGGCGAACACCTTTTAATGAAAGTGTTCGTTTTTCCCAACGAATCACTTCGACCGGAACCGTTTGACGCAGTAATTGATTGCCGTTCGATTCTACCAATGTCACTCCAGAAAGATCAACTTCCTTTTGCGTATGTCCTTGTGGTGTTCCTGGGTAGATGATAAAAGGATTTTCTGACAATACTTGTGGTACATGAATATGTCCGAGTGCCCAGTAATCGTATCCTTTTGTTAATAATTCACCCAATTGAAAAGGTGCATAGGGCATCTGTCCTCCATGATACATCCCAATGTGAAAATCAACTGAACTCTTATAAGGAAAGGTTTCGGCCATCGCTGTTTCAATCGTTGGATGCTGATAACTAAAGCTAGTAATAGCGACTTGTTCACCTGTTCTAGTCAGTAATTGTTTTGTTTCAACCTGCTCATCAGAAAATAATTGAATATTATTTGGAAAAGCGAACCAATAACGTTCTGCTTGATAAAAATCATGGTTACCAAAGTTCATAAAGACTGGAATACTTGCTTCCTCGAGGCGAGCCATTTCTTGGAAAAAGAAACGTTGAGTCTTTAAAGTTGGTCGATTTTGATGAAATGTATCGCCAGCTAATAAAACAAAATCGACATTATTATTGATAGCAACATCAACGATATTTTGTAGCATGGTTTGATTAGCTGTCATCAATTGTTTTTCGAAATATTCGGGTACAGTGGTCAGACCTTCAAAGGAGCGATCCAAATGGAGATCCGCTGCATGTAAAAATTTCATTTTTCTCCTCCTCACCTATAACAATGCACTTATTTTTTTAGCCTAAAAGCCTGCATTGCTAAGTATTTTATCCAATCTGCACTTATTTTAACATAAAAAAGCGAAAGTCTGTTCGTATTTAAGTGAAGATTTTAAAAAGTTAAATTCTCGAAAGAATGCGACGGATTCGTTAAAATAAGAAGATCAAAAAGGAGTGATGACTATGACGAATGATCAGCTGATCAAAAAAATCAAAGAGTTATTAAATGAAGGTAATGTTGAAAAAGCCAAGCTATTTGTTGAAGAGCACAAAGATGAATTAGGCGAATATTATGACAAGGCTAAGGTCCTGTTGAATTCAGAAAAAGTTGAGGGCTTAAAAAAACAATTCAAAAAATTTTTTTGATCAAACAGTCGTAAAAAAAGAGGTTGAGTCAAAAGTAGCGAATACTTTTGACTCAACCTCTTTTATTCTTTTAATTAACCTTCGTATAATTCACGAATTGGTGTCATAATTACACGATTTAGATCGTTGATGATAACGCTGAAAGCTTGTTCTTTCATCATCAATTCATTGATCAATTCTTCTTGTTGAACTTTTTCAGCTAATGCTTGTGCTTGTTCAGCATCTGCATCGCTAAAATCTTCACCGCGCATTTGTTTTTCTTGTAAGCCTTGTTGGAAAGCTTGGAAATCCTTAAATGCAACATAAGCTGTTTCATTTGCTTTTAATTGTGCAAAAGCTTCTTCTAAAGATTTGAATTCTGGTAACTCACGAATTTCACGTTCTAATCCGTTTGCTGTATCATAAATATTTGCCATTTCGTATCCCTCATTTTCTATCAAAGTTACTTTTTTATTGTAACATGAATGGAAACGGGTTCATACCCTAATTTCCTGGTTGGTACTGTTGCCATAGTTCTTGGCCTTTTTCTTTCAGCTTATCAGCCCCGGCTTTGGCTTTTTCAAAGAAACTTGCTACCCCTTCACTAGCTTTTCCACCAATATCTTTTAAATCCTCTTTCCATTTGCTAGAGTCCGAACTACTGTCTTCTTGATTATTGACTTGATCAGCCGCTACAACTTGTCCACCAGTAGCATAAGCATCCGCCACATTAAAGGCCGATTGTTTCACATACGGCAAGATCGATTCGGCTTCTGCTTTGAAGACTTGTCCAACTTCTGAACCACTCGTTCCACTCAAGTAATGAGTCTCACTTACTTTTTCAAAACCTAACCAAGTAGAGATCACGATATTCGGTGTGTACCCGATAATCCATTGATCATTGACTTTATTTGCATCAAAATTGGTCTCCGTTGTTCCGGTTTTTCCTGCAACTGTATAGCCAGCTGGATTCGCTTGAGCAGCTGTTCCGTTTGAGAAAGTCCCTAACAACATCGATGTCATCTCATTCGCCACTTGTTTTGAAATCACTTGTTCATACTTAGGCTTATTATTATCTACCACGACCGCACCCGTTGAATCAATGATCTTGGTGATCAAATACGGTTGATAAACTTTTCCTTCATTCGCAAACGCACCATAAGCCGCAGCCATTTGCAGTGGAGATGTTCCTTTTTCTAATCCCCCTAAAGCTAAACCATAATACTTGTCAGATTTACTTAAAGGAATCCCAAATTCTTCGGCTTTAGCATAGCCTTTGTTCAATCCGATTTCATGTAGTAACCAAACTGCTGGTAAATTCAAACTTTGGGCAACTGCCTGATACATTGGGACTTCTCCCTGATAAGTTCCATCATAATTTTTAGCTGTGTAATAAGATTGCGGTTCATCTTTCAACACACTGTCTGGTTTATAGCCAGCTTCTAAAGCTGGTGAATACACACTCAGTGGCTTCATTGTCGATCCCGGTGAACGTTGCATCTGAGTCGCAAAATTATAACTACGAAAAACATGCTCTCCGCGACGACCAACTAATGCTTGTACCCCACCATTTTTAGGATTCATCGCAACCGAAGCCGATTGCGGCATCGCACCATCTTCTGCGTTTGCTGGGAAATTATAATTATTCTCATAGACAGCTTCCATTTGTTGTTGATAATCTTGATCAAGGGCAGTATAGATTTTATACCCCTTACTCAGTAAATCTTTTTCCGATAAACCATACCGTTCCACAGCCTCATCGATGACAGCATCGAAATAAGATGGATAACGATAGCCCGAATCAGCCGATGAATACGTGTCGTTCAACTGTGAACCTAGATCAACCGCCTTTTCTTGTGCTTCTTGTTCTTTAGTCAATTTGCCATTTTCTACCATGACAGATAAAACAGTATTGCGACGATCGATCGCATTGTCTAAATGATCGATCGGATTGTAGATTCCAGGACCTTTCAACATTCCCGCAATCGTAGCTGCTTCACCGACCGTTACTTGGCTCGCATCCACTCCAAAATATTTGTGTGCCGCATCTTGCACGCCCCAGACACCATTGCCAAAATAGGCATTATTTAGATACATTGTCAAAATCTGATCTTTGTCATATTTCTTTTCGATTTCGATTGCCATAAAAATTTCTTTGGCCTTACGTTCTAACGTTTGGTCTAAACTTAAATACGCATTTTTAGCTAATTGTTGTGTGATCGTACTTCCGCCACCTGTGATGTGTCCCGAGGTCACTAGGCCCAGGGCAGCACGCCCGATTCCTTTGATATCGAATCCATGGTGATTGTAGAAATTTCGATCTTCTGTCGAAACAACCGCATCTTTTAGGTTTTGTGAAATTTGATCACTTTCCGTGTAAGTGCCTTTTTGACCATAAAGCGTCCCGGCTTGTTCATTTTTTTCATCGTAGATCACCGTTGATTGCTTCAAACTAGATTGCAAGGTTTCTACATCAACTGATTTTGCTAAGATAAATAAGTAAACACTCATTACTAAAATACCGACAAGTGCTAATAGTAGCACGATTTTATTCACATGATACTTTTTCCAAATCCGTTTGCGCCATTGATGAAAACGAAGTAAATAAGGTTTGATCCACAACCAAAACGCTTTCGCTCCGTTTTTTACCTTGCGCCAAATTTCCTGAAAATCCATTTTCTGGTCTCCATTCTATAAAAAAATTCAGACACAGTGTACCATAAAACACAATGCTGCTGCGTGGGTCTAGAGACCGATACACATATGGTAGTATTCTAGCATGGCTTCTCAAGGAAAGACTAATTTTTTTCTTAAATATCCGTTAAAAGTGATACAATAAACCCGATAAAATTTTTCGATGAGCCTTTAATAAAATCAATCTAGGAGTTGCTATATGAAATTCACGATCACTTTACCACCCAATTTTTCTGAGCTGAGTATCCAAGATCTACTAGAAAATAAATGGTTTGTTCCTAGAAAAATCCGGCACTTTATCCGAACACGAAAAGGAATCTTAGTTAATGGCGAAGCCCGTCCTTTTCACTCTCTTATCAAAGCCGGCGATACTATCACTATTATGCTGGAAACGAGTGACTACCCTAAACGAGAGATTCGTTTAGGAAAGGCTTCAAGAATCGATGCCTTATATGAAGATGAACATTTGATTATCGTCAATAAGCCATACGGAATGAAAACCCATCCGAATCAACCAGAAGAGCAAGACACCTTATTGAATCATTTAGCAGCTTATCTGGCTCCAGAGACACAGCCACATGTTGTTCATCGTTTAGATCAAGACACGAGTGGGGCGATTTTATTTGCTAAAAATCCTTTTGTTTTACCAATCTTGGGCCATTTATTGGAACAAAAGAAAATCTATCGCCGCTACCAAGCACTCGTTCACGGTTCATTAACCCAAGAATTGACAATCCGTAAAAAAATTGGCCGTGATCGACATGAGCGACAAAAACGCCGCATTGATCAAAAGAATGGCAAACCAGCAATCACTCATGTAACCATAGCTAAAAATATATCGACTAAAGCCAATCAAAGCGCCATTTTCTGTCAACTTGAAACGGGTCGGACGCATCAAATCCGTGTGCACCTTGCGAGCATTGGACATTCGCTAATTGGAGATCCATTATATAGTAAACATCCTAAAGGGCGCTTGATGCTTCATGCTTATGAACTAACTCTCGATCATCCTTTTACGGGACAAACGATCTCAGTTCAAGCACTTCCTGGATTATGGTAAAAAAACAGTACAGCAAATTTTGCTGTACTGTTTTTTTAATGCATCGTCATCCCACCTGTAACATTGATTGCTTGGCCCGTCATATAGCTAGCTAAAGGACTCGCTAAAAATAAAACAACATTGGCTACATCTTGCGGCAATCCCGTTCGACCTAAGGGAACTTGGCTGATGTCTTCTTGCTGCACCGCTTCTGCACTCATTCCCCGCAAAGATCCGCCTTCCACTCGTTCCCGCTGTTTCATTTCTGTCTCGATAATGCCCGGACATACCGCATTCACTAAGATTTGATTGGCCGCCGTTTCAATTGCTAACGTCTTGACTAATCCTAAAACCGCATGTTTAGAAGCAACATATGCAGCCATTCCACGATACCCATTTTTACCTGCTTGAGAAGCAATCACGATCACTCGACCTTGCTTTTGATGCTCAATCATAGTTTTAGTAAAATATTTTAACGCCAAGTAAGCTCCGCGTGTATTGACTTGAAAGGTCCTATCAAAATCTTTTGTCTGACTTTGGACTAAAAAATCCATCGTCGAAATTCCCGCAACATCAACTAACACATCGGGAATCAGCTGATTTTCAATCAACTGTTGGTTCACCGCTGCAATCTCTGATTCTTGGCTGATATCTAATTTAATTTGATAATACTGTTGATTCTCTACTAGCTGAAGCTGAGGAGTCGTGTAAGAAATATCGGCCGCGACCACTATTGCATGATTTGCTAAAAAAGTATCCACCACAGCTTTACCAATTCCTTGACTGCTACCGATTACTATAACAACTTTTTGATTTAACTCTGGAAACATCGTCATCACCTAAACTAAATGACGTTCAAACGCATCATCACTGATGCCTTCAGCCACAACTTTTTTCGACCATTCTTTAGCAGAAAACAACGAATGATCGCGATAATTTCCGCAGCTAATGATATCGGTTCCTTGAACATCTTCCCACTCTATTTTTTCAGCGATTTCTGCTAGCGATTCTTTCAAAGCAACCGCTACTTGATGAGTAGTTGGTTCGCCCCAGACGATCAAATGAAACCCTGTTCGACAACCAAAAGGTGAACAATCGATCACACCAGCTAAACGATCGCGTAAAAGATCTGCTAATAAATGTTCGATCGTATGCAGTCCGGCTGTTGGAATTGCATTTTCATTGGGCTGAACGAACCGTAAATCAAAATTTGTGATTGTATCGCCTTTAGGACCAGCTTCTTTTGCAATCAAACGTACATATGGTGCCTTTACTTTTGTGTGATCTAATGTGAAACTTTCTACTTCTGCCATTGTTGAAACACTCCTCTTTATTTTTCTAAATAACTTAGCGGTTTATCGACTTCGATTTTTGTTCCGCCAAATTCTTTACTGATATATTTTTGGATCGTTTTATTGTGATACAACTTCACCAATTTTTTAAAACTGGCATTATCTTTATTCTCTTCTGCTGTTGCGAGAATATTGATATTATTTTTAGTTGTTTGATTAACCTCTTCATGGAATAAAGAATCCTTTAATACATTCAAGTCTCCATCCAGTGCTACCGTATTTGAAATCAACACAGCATCAACCGATTTTAAGACGCGGGGACCAGTTGTATCATCAATTTGCTTAAAGACTAAATTTTTAGGATTTTTAGTGATTTCTTCTACCCCACTCAACGCGTCAAAATCATCACTCAATGTGATCAGTCCCGCTTTTTGTAACAAAAGTAACCCACGTGCAGTATTTGCAGGATTATTCGCGATCGCGATTGTTGCGCCATCTGGAATAGCTTCGATCGAATCATATTTATCTGAGTAGATTCCTAATGGTTCTAAATACGTAGTTCCTAAAGCTGCTAGCTTCTTCTCACTATTTTGCTGATTGTAGGCACTGAAATAGGCGTACGATTGAAATGCATTAACATCGACACTGCCATCTGCGGTGGCTTTGTTTAGCTGAACACCGTCCGTGATTTGTTTTACTTCTATGGTTAAACCAGCTTTTTTAGCTTCCTCACTTTTAGCGATATACTGCCAGATTTGAAAATCTGAACCTTGTGATCCGATGACGATCGTATTTGATTCTTTTTTTTGTGAGTGGCTGACACTGTGTACCCCGAATCCTACAACACCTAATACAACAATCACACCCAATAAAGCAATTATTTTTTTCATAGTACATCTCCTTTGTTTTCTAGCTTTAAAATTTGATAAATCGATCTGCTAAGCGATCGCCAATAAATTGAACGATGAATACAAATACTAATAAGATGATCATACAGACAAAGGTCACATCATTTTGAAAACGGGCGTAGCCTATGCTAATCGCCACATTTCCTAATCCACCCGCACCGACAGCACCAGCCATCGTAGTCAAACCAATCAAACTAATGATCGTCAGTGTTGAGACGCGAATAATATCGGCTAGACCTTCACGTAAATATACTCGAAAAATAATTTCTTGATTACTCAACCCCATTGATTGAGCAGCTTCGATCACTCCTGGACCTACTTCTTGTAAAGCTAATTGGACTTGGCGCGCATAAAAGGGAAAGATCCCGATAACTAATGGAACCAAGGCTGCCGTTGTTCCCACAGTCGTTCCGACTAAAAAACTAGTCAAAGGAGAAATCACCGCTAAAAGAATAATAAAGGGGATACTACGCAAAAGATTGACGATCTTATCTAAGATGCTATAAAAAGGACGATCTTCAGCAATCCCACCCGGTTGCGTCACGACTAAAACCAATCCAGTCAACAGACCTAGTATCCCGGCAATCACTGCAGAAACAATCGTCATATAGATTGTTTCCCATGTCGCTTGCCAAATATCTGCTTGCATCGCACTCACATTGGGAAATAGTTGACTCATGATTGTGTCACCCTCTTCGCGATTTCTTCTACTCTCACTCCTTGTTGCCGTAAGTAATTGACCCCAGCAGTAACCTCGGGGCCATTCAACGCCAGAATCATCACCCCAACCGTCAGATCATCGAATTGATCGACATTAGCAAAAAGGATATTAGCTGAAAGTGCATATTTTTGCGCCATCTCAGTCACCACTGCTTGATTGGTCGTTTCGCCAATAAATTTTAATAAAAACAAATTGTCTAATCGTTTTTGCTGGATCCGACTTAATGCATCTTGAACGTTGATCGATGTATCGATAAATTCTTCGGTCAGACGCTCTTTAGGATGTCTAAAGACTTCTGATACTTTGCCTTGTTCAATAATTTTTCCCGCTTCCATCACCCCAACACGATGACAAATCGTTTGAATCACTTGGATCTCATGCGTGATCAAAACAATCGTCAAACCTAACTGTTGATTCAACCGCTGCAATAATTTTAAAATCGATAAGGTTGTTTTCGGATCCAAAGCACTCGTTGCTTCATCGCTGACTAAAATATCTGGATTATTGGCTAATGCTCGTGCAATCGCGACTCGTTGCTTCTGACCACCGGAAAGTTGATCTGGAAACGCATCTGCCAACTCTTCTAATTCAACAAGTTTCAACAACGCTAATGCTTTCTCTCGTCGTTCCGTCTTACTTAACTTTTCTCCTAATAATGGGAATTCGACATTATTTAAAATCGTGCGTGAATTCATCAAATTGAAATGCTGAAAAATCATCCCAATTTTTTTCCGTGCTTGTTGGAACTGCTGTTTATCTAAATCAGCTAGGTCTTGTTGATTCACAATCACCTTTCCAGCAGAGGGCACTTGCAGATGATTGATCAAACGAATCAGTGTACTTTTTCCAGCACCAGAATAACCAATGATGCCATAGATTTCTCCGCGATCAATTGTTAGCGAAACATGATCGACAGCCGTAATTTCGCTTTTATTACGCTCAAACGTTACAACGGCCTCTTGTAATTCGATCACAGGTTGTTTGTTTTCCACCATTGTTCTATCCCTACTTTTCTGGCCAAACCTCTTCGGCGATGTTTTTGATCAACGCAATTTTTTTCCATTGTTGCTCTTCAGTTAAAATATTCCCCTCTTCAGTTGAAGCAAAGCCACATTGGGGACTTAAAGACAAGCGCTCTAATGGAACGTACTGAGCTGCTTCATGAATTCTGTCGATCACTCGTTGCCGATCTTCTAATTCACCATCTTTTGAAGTGATCAATCCTAGGACAACTTTTTTGTCACCACTGACTTTGGCTAATGGTTCAAACCCACCAGAACGATCCGTATCATATTCTAAATAATAAGCAGTGACATTTTCTGAAGTGAATAGCGGATCGGCCACATCATCGTATCCACCGGCTGCTGCCCATGTCGAGTGATAGTTGCCTCGACAGACATGGGTATTCAAGGTTAGATCAGCCGGTTGATCTGCTAAAACAGCATTATTGATAGTTAGATATAATTGCGCTAACTCTTTACGTACCTCTTGTTCCTTTTTGCCTTCTTCAACAATAAAGCCTTCCGGCAACGGTGCCACCAATACGCCCCAAGTACAATCATCTAATTGAATCGTCCGAGCACCAGCTGCATATAGATCTGTGATCACTTGTCGATATGCTTGAACGATATCACCAATTAATTCTTCATTCGTTGGATAAATTGTGCGAACCTTTTCGATCACATCTGGTCGTAATAATTCAACCAGAATCTGAGCAGGTGCGGGAATCGTTTGTTTCACCTCGGTTCCTTCACTGACATGCGCCTGAGTAAATTTGAAATGTTCAACAAAAGGATGGTTTTCACCAGAAATCTTTCCAGTGACGATTACCGTTCCGGGACGTGTTTCTTCTCCATGGAAGAAATAACCATGTTCAGGAATATAAAATTCGATGCCTTGAAGCCCCCAGAAAAAATCTAAGTGCCACCAGCTACGGCGGAATTCTCCATCAGTCACTGCTTTTAAACCCGCGGCTTCTTCTTTTTTGATTAAATCAATAATTGCTTCATCTTCAATTTTTGTTAGGTATTCGCGGTCTACTTCACCAACTTCAAAAGCTGTCCGCGCTGCTTTTAATTTCTCAGGCCGTAAAAAGCTCCCTACGATATCGTATGTGAATGGTGATGTTGTACGTTTTGTCATAATAAATTTCCTCCATTTTTAACTTTAAAGAAAAGCCGATGAAACAAAAAAAACATCCATCCCTTTACCTACTGCTCTTGCAATAGATAAAGGGACGAATGTTTTCGCGCTACCACCCTCATTTACATTACTCTTGCGAATAATGCCTCATCGGTACCTGTTGATACCCGGTGATATATCGGTCACTTCCCGTTTGGTCCGCGTGAACAAGCCAAATAGCTCAGAGCTCATCTTCACTGACGTTTATAATCCCCTTTTTCACCGACCGGGGTCTCTGTGTTTATGACGTATCAGCTACTCTTCTCTTCAAAGCTTTATTATTTGTTCACTATAATCACACTATTTACTCCTCTTGTCAACACTTTTTTTTATCTTATTTTAATAAAGTGGTTTTTTACTACAAAAAAAGCCAAGATCTAATGATCTTGACTTTCGATTAGTCAGTTATTTTCTTAGTACCAACCGTTTGCTTGCCAGAAAGCTTGAGCGCCTTCCCATGAACCATAACGAGAAGTTACGTATTGATCTGCTACACGTTCTTGATTTGCTTCAGAATAGTCACCATTCAAGTATGATGCTGATAATTGGTAACGTCCAACATATTGGCCGTTTGATGCAGAGTAAGAACCACCAGATTCTTTTTGAGCAATCCATTCTTTAGCTGAAGAAGTTGTGGCAGTTGTCGTTGTTTCTACTGCTGGTGTCGTTGTTTCAGTAGTAGTTGTTGCTGCAACTGTTGGAGCTGCTGCTTGAACTGTTGTTGTTTGTGCTGCAGTTTCTTGAGCTGGAGCTGCTGCTTCAGTCGAAGTTGTGGCAGTTTTTGTATCACCATTGATGGTCAATTCTTGACCTGCAAAAATCATGTTTACGTTAGAAATTTTATTTGCTTTCGCAATTGAACTTACTAAACTATCATTACCAACCAATTTATGAGAAATCTTTGATAAAGTATCTCCTGATTGAACAGTATACGTTTCTGATGCATGTGCATCCGTAGCTCCCATCGCTAGACCTGCACCTGCCACTAATACTGTACTAAAAAGAAGTGTTTTCCCTAATTTCATTATATAAATTCCTCCGATTGTTTTATCTCTTTTTCTTCTGTCGTTTCGACTACGAGAGTTACTTTACCATCCTTTTGTATTTCATGGGTAATATTACTGTGACAATTCATTACAATAATATGAAACAATGTAACAAAAATGGTATTTGTGTGTTACTTTGAAATATATACTATTAATCCATAATTTTAAAAACCTATATGTATCAGGGCTTAAATAAAATGTAACTGTTTTATATTTGTGTTACAAAAATTAACTTTAGAAACATTGAAATCTTTTTGTAAAGAAAGTCGCTAAACTTTCTATGGTCTTTCTGAAGAATTTTGCCTAAATAATTGTGGCTATCACTAAATTAAATAAAAAAAGAAACTTCCGCCAAAAAAGGCAGAAGTTTCTTTTTTTATTTAATTCGCAAGCGTCGGCGCCACTTCATTGCTTGCGGGCCAATCAACTTATCTGCTAATCTTAGCTTCAAACTCAGACTAAGATAAACAAAGCCCCCGGTCCCTGCTGTTAGCATACAAATCAGCATTGCTTGAAACCTAGAAGTAGGGTCCAATACGACATAGCTTACTTGACGAACGATCCATGCCACTAACAACATGATTATCGTAAGCAACGCGATTAAAAGACACCGCCTAAAGGCCAATTGATAATTTGCTTGAACAACTCTTCGAAGTTTCCATAAACACAAGCCACAGGTCAAAGCTAAGCCCATAAATGTCGCAATCAACGGTCCATAAACTTCAAATAATTTGATCAACGGCAGTTGGATCACAGCTTTAAACGCTAACCCGATCAGCCAATATCTTACTGCAATGCGGCTGTGTGAGATACCTTGCAGTGTAGTCGACAGCGTCATAAACAACGCTGAGACAAATCCCGCCCAACAAGCTACCACTAAGATACGGCTGCCTAATACGTCTGGTGTATAAAAAAGTGTGTTTAGTGGGTAAGCCAGTAAAATCATTCCCGCGACTGCTGGAAACATGATAAACGCAAATAATTGAATATTGGTATTTACTAACTTACCCAACTCAAAGCGACGTCTTAAGGTAAATAATTCTGTTAGCATCGGTAAGCTAGTGAGTGCTAACGATGTTCCTAACGCCACGACTACCATTGTCAATTTGTCTGGATTCGCACTGAATAACGCATAGAGATCGACTAATTGGCGGTGACTATAATTGGTGTTTGCCGCCATTGTCCGAATGAAGGTTACTTGGTCGATCAATTTATAAAAAGTGATCCCGCCGCCTAACAATATAAACGGAATTGCTTGCCTGATTGTTTCTAATAATAATTTTTTAGTATCGATCGTTACTTTATTCAAACTATAAGTCAATTGTAGATCGCTGCGTTTCTTGTCTTTAAACCAATAAAAAAGCAAGACACCATATGATCCGATCATTCCTACAGCTGCAGCAAATGTCGATTGGATCACAGCTTCCAGATAATCGCCATGCTGAACTTTCATAATAATAAAGACACTCAATAACATATAAAATACGCGAATTGCCTGTTCAACCACTTGAGAAATTGCAGAAGGGCGCATATCTTGTTGGCCTTGAAAGTAGCCTCGCAAAACACTCATACATGGAAATGCAATGACGGCAATGCTCAATGCTCGGATTACTGGAATTAGTTGTTGACCGCCACCGGATAAACTAGCTAAGAAAGGTGCAGTTAAAAACATCACGCCTCCAAAAAAAATACCTAGCAAAGCCGTCGCCTGTAATGCTTTGATAAATAAACGTCGACTTGTCTGATATTCACCTTTTGAATTATATCGAGCGATCTGTTTGGCGATTGCTCCAGGCAACCCTGCGGTGGAAATCATCATGAACAATGCATAAAACGTATAGCCCATATTAAACAACCCATTAGCTGCTCGAGCATTTTCTCCCATCCAAGCATACCAAGGGATGATATAAACAGCTCCTAGTAAGCGTGAAAAGATATTTCCTACAGTCAGCCAGGCTGAACCTTGGATCATTTTTTCCTGGTAACTCAGGTCACTTGGTCGTGTCTCTTTCATGATCTCCTCCTACAAAAGTACTACACTAATAGTAAAACTAAAAACGTTTTCTGACAATCACTCTTTTCTTACTTTTTCTACCATTTCTAAAGCTATGCTATAATAGCCTAGACAATATTATGGAGGTTTCTATCATATGCTGACACTTACCCAAATTCAACAAATCCTTGAAAAAGAAAACTTATTGCGTGAGTTTATCACGCCTGAGCGCTGGAGTCTATCTGCTCCTTTTGCACAAGAATTCCACAAACTATCCTATGATTCTCGTGAAGCTGATGCAGAAACACTTTTTTTCTGCAAAGGAAATAACTTTCAAACAAGTTACTTGGAGCAAGCACTACAAGCAGGTCTGACTTGTTACATTGCAGAACAGCCTTACGAAGTAGATGCGGCATTAGCCATTATCGTAACAGATATCCGCAAAGCTTTAGCTGTTTTAAGTATGGCTTTTTATGATTATCCACAAAATAAACTAAAACTCATTGGTATCACAGGAACAAAAGGAAAAACGACCGTTGCTTATTTCATTAAAAAAATCTTAGATATTACGACCCAACAAAAAACAGCCTTGTTTTCTACTTTGAACACGACTTTAGATGGCGTCACTTTTTTCAAATCTAAATTAACGACTCCTGAGTCTTTAGACTTGTATCGTATGATGGCGCAAGCTGTTGCCAACGGTATGACGCATTTAGTGATGGAAGTTTCTTCGCAAGCGTACAAAGTTGCACGTGTTTATGGCCTGACTTTTGACGTAGGCATCTTTCTGAATATCTCACCCGATCATATTGGACCGATCGAACATCCAACATTTGAAGATTATTTTTATTGTAAACGTCAGTTGGTAGCTAATTCACGGCAAATGATTTTACACCATGAGATCGATCACTTCGATTTATTAAATGAATTAGCTGAAGCTAAAAAAATCCCAGTGATCACTTATGGCAACAATACCGAAGCAGATTATCAAGTGGAACCACTAGAGCATCCATTAACCTTTTCACTAACCGGCGCTAAAGACGATTTGGCGCTCAATGGTCAATATCAGATTTTGTTAGCTGGTGATTTTAATAAAGAAAATGCGGCGGCGGCCTTAATCGCTAGTGCCTTAGTCGGTGCCAACCGGACAGCTGGTCAACAAGGTTTAGCTGAAGCATTAGTTCCTGGTCGCATGAATCTATTATTGAAATCAAATGGCGCACACATCTATGTCGATTATGCCCATAACTATTTAAGTATGAAATCATTGCTCGCCTTTGCTAAAGAACAACATCCTGCTGGTGAAATTTTGGTCATTACAGGGTCAACTGGAAACAAAGCTGAGTCCCGTCGAGCAGGCCTCGGACAAGCCATCGGTGAGTATGCAGACGTTGCCGTCTTAACGAGTGATGATCCCAATTATGAAGATCCCCAAAAAATTGCTGCTGAAATCCAGCAAGGGATTCAAAACGAGCATGTTCAGGTTCACTTCGAAATAGATCGTAAACAAGCAATCCAACAAGCGATTCAATCAGCCGGCCCAAATGATGCGATTATTTTAGCTGGTAAGGGAACCGATAAATACATGACCGTAAATGGTGAACACCTCCCTTACGAAGGGGATTATCATTTAGCAGAATTGTTTATTAAAGACGAATAAAAAGAGCTTGAGACAAAAGTAGTAACTACTTTTGTCTCAAGCTCTTTTCTTTTATTAATTAGCTACGATGTTAACTAATTTATTCGGAACGACGATCACTTTACGAATCGTTTTTCCATCGATATTGCGTTGGATATGTTCATCTGCCATCGCAATTTTTTCTAATTCAGTTTTTGCTAAATCAATCGCGACCATTACTTTCGAGCGTACCTTACCATTGACTTGCAATATTACTTCGATTTCATTTTCAACCAATGCCTCTTCATCGTATGTTGGCCATGCAATATACGAGATATCTTCATCATGACCTAAAATCGCCCATAATTCTTCTGAAATATGCGGAGCAATTGGTGCCAATAATTGAACAAAACCTTCAACATATTCATACGTCAATGCTTCAGCTTTATAAGCTTCATTTACGAAGACCATCAATTGTGAAATGGCGGTATTCAAATGTAGTTGTTCCATATCTTCTGTTACTTTTTTAACGGTTTGATTATAAACTTTCGTCAATGAACCATCATTGATGTTTGTAATGTGATCCCGCATTTTTCCGTTTTCATCTACGATTAGACGCCATACGCGATCTAAGAATTTACGTGAACCTTCTAAGCCATTTTCGCTCCATGCGATTGATGCATCCAATGGGCCCATGAACATTTCATACATCCGTAATGTGTCAGCACCATATTCTTCAACCACATCATCCGGATTCACTACATTTTTCAATGATTTACTCATCTTGGCTGGCGCTTCTTCTAACTCTTCGCCTGTTTCGATGCTGTACCATTTACCATCGCGTTTTTCAACTTTGTTAGTTGGCACAAGTGCGCCACGGTTATCACGGAAACTTTGGCCTAAGATCATACCTTGATTATATAATTTTTGGAATGGTTCATTTGTTGGAACAACACCGATATCATACAAGAATTTGTGCCAAAAACGAACATATAGTAAATGAAGTACGGCATGTTCCGCTCCACCAATATAAAGATCAACTGGTAACCAGCGTTTTAATTTTTCGTAATCTGCTAAAGCTTCTTTGTTATGCGGATCGATGAAGCGTAAATAATACCATGAACTTCCGGCCCATTGTGGCATCGTATTGGTTTCACGACGACCTTTTTTGCCGGTGATTGGGTCGACTACATTTACCCAATCTTCGATATTTGCTAATGGTGATTCACCGGTTCCACTTGGTTTGATATCCTTTGTTTTTGGTAATTCTAACGGCAGTTCATAATCAGGAACTAAACCAGTCGTACCATCTTCCCAATGGATCACAGGGATTGGTTCCCCCCAATAACGTTGACGAGAGAACAACCAGTCTCTCAAGCGATAACTAACTTCTTTTTTACCGCATTGATGTTCTTCTAACCAAGGAACCATTTTATCAATGGCTTCTTGTTTACCCAAACCGTCTAAAAATTCTGAATTGATGTGGGGACCGTCACCTGTGAAAGCTTCTTTTTCGATATCGCCGCCTTCTACAACGGGCACGATCGGTAAGTCGAAGGTTCTAGCAAATTCATAGTCACGTTCATCGTGTGCAGGTACTGCCATGATTGCACCAGTACCGTAAGATGCTAATACATAATCACCGATCCAAATCGGCATTTGATTCCCATTGGCTGGATTGATCGCATACGCGCCCGTAAAGACACCCGTTTTTTCTTTTGCTAAATCAGTTCGGTTTAAATCAGATTTTTTAGAAGCTTCTTCGATATAAGCATCGACTGCTGCTTTTTGTTCCGGCGTTGTAATTTGTTGGACCAAATCCAATTCTGGTGCCAATACTGCATAGGTTGCACCAAATAATGTATCAGGACGTGTAGTGAAGACTGTAAAACTTTCTTCGCTACCCTCAATCTTGAAGCTGACGTTCGCACCGATTGAACGGCCAATCCAGTTGCGTTGCATTTCTTTGATACTTTCAGGCCAATCAACCGTCTCTAAATCATCTAATAAACGATCCGCATAAGCAGTGATTTTTAGCATCCATTGACGCATGGGCTTGCGGATAACATCGTAACCGCCACGTTCGCTCTTGCCATCGATGACTTCTTCATTTGAAATGACTGTTCCTAACTCTGGTACCCAGTTAACCGGAACTTCAGCTTCATACGCTAGGCCTTTTTCATACATTTGTTCAAAGATCCATTGCGTCCATTTATAGTATTCCGGATCCGTCGTATTTAATTCACGATTCCAATCATAGCTAAAACCTAATGAATTGATTTGACGTTTAAATGTTTCAATATTTTTTTGAGTGAATTCAGCAGGATCATTACCTGTATCTAAAGCATACTGTTCTGCTGGTAAACCAAATGCATCCCACCCCATTGGGTGTAAAACATTGTAGCCCTGTGCTCGTTTCATCCGTGAGATTACATCTGTCGCTGTATAGCCTTCAGGATGTCCCACATGTAATCCTTGACCAGATGGATAAGGAAACATATCTAATGCATAGAATTTTGGTTTTCCTGGGTCGTCTTGGGTATTGAATGTATTATGGCCTGCCCAATATTTTTGCCACTTTTTCTCAATCGCTTTGTGATCGTAACTCATGTTGCGCCTCCTATAGCCTACTCTTTTATTTTTTTACTCATTCTCAAAAGAATGATGCGTTTAACAAATTTATTACAGTCCCAGAGCTGATTTTCTTAAATGAAACAAAAAAAGCCCTACAAAAGTTCTAAAAAACTTTTATAGGACGTTATCAACGTGGTACCACCTATCTTTATCTGCTCTATGGCAGACCTCAACAGAAATAACGGTCTCTAACCGGATCGATCATTCGATCATGCTCCAAGGTAAGTTCGAAGTTCTCGCATGTCCACTCTCAGCACCGTGGGCTCTCTGAAATGCGTTCGTTTCTACTACTCCTCTTCTAGGCGAATAATATTAAAGTAAGTTTATCTTAGCAGATTACTATCTAGAATTCAATTGAATTCCCTTTAAGAATCTTGACAGAGAATTGTACTGTTAAGTAAACATGATATAATGGTTCCGATTATAGAAAGGATGAGTTTAGTAGAACCATGAAAAATAAATCGCTCTATCACCTAATCGGGAGTTTCACTTTACTATTTTTTGCAGTACTCTGTTACATCGTCCGATTTTATCCCAATACGTTAGCTGGTTTTGACCACTCGATCATTCATGGGGTCCATCGTTTATATCCGCAGATGAACGGCTACTTTTTATGGGTGACAAAATTTGCCAATCCGATTACGATCGTCTTATTATCAGTCGTTTTTGTTGGTTTATTCTATTTCAATAAACAAAAAATCACCGCGCTGTGGCTGACTTTAGGAATGGTTTTAATCAGTGGCGGACTTAATCATTTATTAAAGGTCTTTTTCCATCGTGAACGGCCGACGGTCCTTACGCATATGGTCACGGAACATAGCTTTAGTTTCCCTAGTGGTCACTCGACTGCCAGTACCTTGCTTTATGGAACGTTGATCTTTGTGTTGCCTTTAGTTATTAAAGACAAGACCCTTCGTTTGATTGTACAGATCGTCTTAGGAGCGTTGATTTTTAGTATCATGGTCAGTCGCATCTATTTGGGTGTCCATTACCCTAGCGATGTTTTAGCAGGGATGCTCTTAGGAAGCAGCTGGCTATTTTTTACCTTCCCTTATTACCAACAAAAAAAATTAGCTTATGATTTAAAAGCAATTAGGAGAAACAAATGACCTTTAATTATAGTGATGATGAAAACAAACGTTACCATTCTTGGAACTATGCTTTACGCCAAGAATTCGGCGGGAAAATCTTTAAAGTTCCAGTAGATGGTGGCTTCGACTGTCCAAACCGGGACGGTACCGTTGCTCACGGTGGCTGTACTTTCTGCAGTGTTTCAGGTTCAGGTGATATGATCGTTGCTCCCAGCGACCCTCTTCCACAGCAATTTCATAAAGAAATCGATATGATGCATCAAAAATGGCCGCATGTTGAACAATATATCGTCTATTTCCAAAATTTCACCAATACTCATGCCCCTGTTGAAGTGATTCGGGAGCGTTTCGAACAAGTCGTCAATCTTCCAGGCGTTGTTGGGCTCTCCGTCGGTACGCGTCCAGACTGTTTACCACCCGAAGTGGTCGATTATCTAGCAGAATTGAATCAACGCTTGTATCTGTGGGTCGAATTAGGTTTGCAGACAACCTATGAAGAAACAAGTGATTCGATCAATCGGGCCCATGATTATCCGACCTACGTCGATGCGGTCGCTCGCTTGCGCAAGCATAATATCAATGTCTGCACTCATTTAATTAATGGTTTGCCCGGAGAATCGCTAGAGATGATGCGAGAAAATGTTCGCCGAACGATTTTAGATTCTGACATTCAAGGAATCAAACTTCATTTGATGCACTTGATGCGCAATACTAAAATGTTGCGTGATTATGCTGAAGGACGATTGCAACTGATGAGCAAAGAGGATTACGTCTCTGTGATCTGTGACCAGTTAGAAATGATACCTCAAGAAATCATTATCCATCGCTTAACGGGGGATGCACCTTGGGATTCCCTAGTTGGACCAATGTGGAGCTTGAAAAAATGGGAAGTCTTGAATGCGATCGATCAAGAATTGATTCGACGAGATTCCTATCAAGGAAAGTTTGACATCAGAAAGGAAACTGACCATGCTGCTCACCTCCTTACGCTTTAGTCATCAACTTTTAAAAGAAATTGTTAGTGAAGGTGACCATGTAATCGATGCTACTATGGGAAACGGAAACGATACACTTTTCCTAACAGAATTAGTCGGAAAAAATGGTCAAGTCTACGCCTTTGATATTCAAGAACAAGCGTTGAAAAATACACAAGCCCGACTAACCGCTGCACATCAGCAAGCGATGCTTTTTCTAGCGGGTCATGAGACAATTGACAATAATATTCCGATTGACCAACCAATCAAAGCGGCGATTTTTAATTTAGGTTATCTCCCTAAAAGTGATAAACAAATTATCACTTTACCGGAAACAACCAAACAAGCTATGAGTGCAATTTTAAAACGGTTGACCATTGGTGGACGAATGATTGTTGTGATTTACTATGGTCATCTTGGTGGTGAGACTGAGAAAAATGAAGTGCTCGATTTTTGTCAAGCATTGCCACAAGAAACGTACAATGTTTTGAGCTATCAATTTATCAATCAAAAGAATAATCCGCCGATTTTATTATGCGTAGAGAAAAAGCACAGCTGACCTGAAGGTCAGCTGTGCTTTTCATTAAGCCATTCCAACACACGTTGAATCCATGCATCCCAAAAAATCCAATCATGTTTTCCAGGGCCTTCTTCAAAGGTGACATCTAATTTATTTTGTTCTAGTTTATGTGCCATGTATTGACTGGCTGGATATAGATCATCCTCTGTTCCACAGGCTAGAAAAAAGCGAGGCGTTTCCTTTCCACTTTTGACTAATTCTTCTAATAAATACAGCGGATCATTTTCAGATCCTTGCAATTGATCCAACGGCCCAAAAATTCCTTGCCAGTAGGCTTCGTTTCGCACTAATAACAAACTCTTGATATCTGCTAAAACTACCGCACCAGATAGCGAGGCCACCGCTGCGAAATTTTCTGATTTTGCTAGACCTAATTTCAAGGCGCCATAGCCGCCCATCGATAATCCAGCCGCGAATGTTTTTTCACGTTTTTGCGTGATTTGCGGGAATAATTCATGAACCAATTCCGGTAACTCTTCTGCCACAAAAGTCCAATAATTCATATCATATGTGGTGTCAGTATAGAAAGCTAAATCTGTTGAAGGCATAACCACTGCCATTTGATATTCTGCGACATAGCGTTCAATCGACGTGCGCCGTTCCCAAACACTATGGTTTCCACCCATCCCATGCAATAAATAAAGTACTGGAATATCATCAGTTATACCGACTGTTTCAGTTCCAATTTTTTTATGCGTTGTCTGTGGTAAGATCACGTTCATTGCCACTTCCATTTGTAACACATTCGAATAGACATTTACTTGTAAAAAAGCCATCTATTTTGATCCTCCAGTTTTCTTATTGTTTGTTTAGTTTAACACGTTTTGATTGTTTACCAAATAAAACGCTAAACAATAATGCAATGATGATCAGTAGCAAACCAGCTAAATAAATCCAATGTAGACTATTGAATAAAATAGTGCGTAATTCATTTCTTAAAGTTTGCTCAATTTGTAGAGCCGTATGCGGATTGATCAAGCGATTCATGAGTGTGGTATCCTCAATCCCCGCTTGAGCTAATTGACGGCCGTTCGAAATATTCAAGATAATTCCAAAAACTGAAACCATGATTGTTTGCCCAATCGTACGAGACAAGGTGTTGAACGAAGTGGCTACACCGATTTCCGTTTGCGAAACACTCGCCTGAGCCTCGACAGTCGTTGTAGTTACCGCCAACCCATAACCAACTCCAAGAATTCCCATGATAACAAAAAACAACCAAAAAGGACTAGCTTGCGGTAAGAATAATAAGGAACCCCCACCGATTAAAATAATAAATAATCCAAGTACAATAATTCGTTTCGCTGAATACTTTAATAACAATCGTCCCGATAAGAAAGAACCATACATCCACACGATCGATAGTGGTGCTAAGACTAGTCCACCCAGTCCAGCAGATTTTTCTAGTACCCCTTGCATCCACATCGGAATATAAACATCTAAACTCATCAAGAAACCACTGATCAATGCTGCCACGATATTCACACTAGCAAATGTTTGATTACTAAAAAGATTCAAATCAATTACTGGATCGTCCGCTCTCTTTTCTGTCTGAACAAATAAGAACAAAGCCACAAGACTAAAAATAAACAAGCCAACTACAGATATTGATAATCCTTCATCTCCTAAAAGTTGAAAACCTAATAGTAAACTCAATAATGTCAGCATCAAAAACAAGCTACCTAAAACATCCATTTTTTTAGCTTGATAGTCCCTTTTCTCTTCAATAAAAAAGTACTGTAACAAACCAATCAATCCTAACCCAATCGGAACATTGATAAAGAAAATCCAGTGCCAACCTACAGTATCAACAATCAATCCTCCAGCCAATGGACCAAAGACACTAGCAATGCCCCAAGCAGCGCTCGTCAAGCCTAAAACTTTAGCTCGTTTATCGATGTCATAAAGATCTGCTATGATTGTTAAGGACACCGGCATGATCGCACCGGCACCTAAACCTTGAATTCCCCTAGCAATGATCAACGTCAACATCTCGTTTGAAAAGCCACATAAGGTTGATCCTAGCACGAAAAGCAGAATACCGATGAAAAAAATCGGTTTCCGCCCAATCTTATCAGCTAATTTTCCATAGATTGGCGTGATCATTGCACTCGTCAATAAATAAATTGAAAAGACCCAATTCATAATTTCGATTCCTTGTAAACTTCCTACGATTGTTGGCATTGCCGTCGTTACGATTGTTCCCTCAATCGCTGACATAAATGTCGCAATAAAAATTCCTACCGTTACAACCTTCACATTTGTTGTTCGCTTCATTTTACCCTCCAAAAATTACTTCTTCTTTTGTAGCATATCATTACTTAAGTCAACAGAGTGTTTCTTTTTTTAACAGTGCTATTCAAAATTTGACAAAAAAAGACGGCTCTATTGATTTAAAAATCAATAGAAACCGCCTCGTGAACTCCATAAATAATTTATGTCTGTACGATTTATTTTAAATCCAAACTAGCTTTCAACGCAGCTACTTTATCTGTATGTTCCCAAGGTAGATCAACATCTGTACGACCGAAATGACCATAGGCAGCTGTATCGCTATAGATAGGACGTAATAAATCTAGCATTTCAATAATACCTGCAGGACGTAAATCAAAGTTTTCGCGAATCGCGCCAATTAGCGCTTCTTCTGAAACCTTTGCTGTACCAAATGTATTTACTGAAATAGAAACCGGTTGAGCTACTCCAATAGCATAAGCCAATTGAACTTCTACTTTTTCTGCTAAACCAGCCGCTACAATATTTTTAGCAATGTAACGAGCAGCGTAAGAAGCAGAACGGTCTACTTTAGTCGCATCTTTCCCAGAGAAAGCACCACCACCATGACGAGAATAACCACCATATGTATCCACGATGATTTTGCGTCCAGTTAAACCGGCATCCCCTTGAGGCCCACCAATAACAAAGCGGCCAGTTGGATTAATATAGTATTTGGTTTTTTCATCTAGTAATTCAGCTGGAATTTCATGCTTGATTACTTTTTCCATCACATCTTTACGAATTGTTTCATTATCAACTTTATCACTATGTTGTGTACTGATTACTACTGCATCAACACGTTGTGGTTTACCATTTTCATCATATTCAACTGTTACTTGAGATTTTGCATCTGGTCCAAAATAAGCAACTTCACCAGATTTACGTAAATCCGCTAGACGTTTGACTAAATGATGACTCAATGAAATAGGTAAAGGCATTAATTCAGGTGTTTCGTTTACTGCAAATCCAAACATCAAGCCTTGGTCCCCGGCACCGATATCTTCAATTGCTTCTTCTTTATCGCGTGTTTCTAAAGCATCATCCACACCTTGAGCGATATCTGGAGATTGTTCATCAATTGCTACTAAAACAGCTACATTGTCTCCATCAAAACCAAATTTTGATTCTGTATAACCAATGCGTTTGATTGTTTCACGAACAACTTTTTGGATGTCTACATAAGCCGTAGTAGAGATTTCTCCAAAAACTAAAACAAGCCCAGTTGTTACCGATGTTTCGCATGCAACACGAGCTTTCGGATCCTTTTCTAAAATCGCATCTAAGATAGCATCACTGATTTGATCAGCAACTTTATCTGGATGTCCTTCTGAAACTGATTCTGATGTAAATAAACGACGTTCTTCCATTATAAATATTCCCCCTAATTTTATTCGGTTACAAGGAATCTCTGGGTTTTTCCAGAACCTATCGGGAACT
>NZ_JXKQ01000010.1 GCF_001885945.1 Enterococcus hermanniensis
TGAAACTCAACTGACAACTTTGTTATATTAACTCAAAAATAATTATTTGTCAACAATTATTTTAGGTGCCCCGAAATATGAATCCTATTATTGATTCTCCGCTTCAGAACATATAATAATATATCAGTTTTATAGCGTTAGGTCAACAAAAAAACCGCAATTTTATTCATTTTTCAAAAACACGATGAATAAATATAATTAATGTTTTTTTGTTCGCTTTTTATTCTTAAATTCATTATATCAATTAGTTTTAAAATCTAAACTTTCGGTATTTTATTTTTGATTTTTCTTTAACTCGTAGCGTTGTTTTTCGCCTTCTATTGATTTCTTTGGTAAAATGAGTCGTAGTACCACTTATTTATACGGACGGAGGAACCCCATATGAAAGTATTAGTTGCAGATGACGATAAAGAAATCGTCGAGCTATTGAGTATTTATTTACATAATGAAGGCTATGAGGTGGTTAAAGCCTATGATGGAAAAGAAGCGTTAAGTAAACTTAGGACAGCAAATGATATCGACTTGCTTCTATTAGATATTATGATGCCTGTAATGGATGGAATGCAAGTAGTTAAAGAACTTAGAAAAGAATCTCAAATTCCAATTATTATGCTAACCGCAAAGACCACTGATATGGATAAAATCAAAGGGTTAGTTGCTGGTGCTGATGATTATGTTACAAAACCTTTTAATCCTTTAGAAGTAATGGCTCGAGTAAAGTCATTACTTCGACGGACAAAAATGCAAGTAGCCGAAGATCAACCGGATATTTTAGAAATCCAATCATTGATTATTAATAAAGATTCTCATGAAGTAAAAACGATAGACGGAAAAGAAATTCAATTAACGGCTTTGGAATTTGGAATTTTGTATTTATTAGCTAGCCACCCTAACCGTGTTTTCAGTGCTGACGAGATTTTTGAACGCGTTTGGAAACAAGAAAGCATTGTCTCTGCAAAAACTGTTATGGTCCACGTAAGTCACTTACGAGATAAAATTGAAGAAGCAACCGACGGAGAAAAAGTGATCCAAACGGTTTGGGGTGTTGGTTATAAGATCGATGCAAAATAAAGTCGAAAAGAAAAAAAGGATTACTCTTACATCAAAAGAAGTCAGTGAATTAATTGCCGAAGGAATTGTCACTATTATCTTGTTACTTCTATTAAATGTCGCAATTATGGTTTTGTTTAGCCAAATGCTAAATAACTCTCCAGACCTATCAGATGCCATCTATCGATCAAAGAACATTTTTGCTAATAATTTAGGTAGTGATATTTTTTGGAGTGGACGTAATTTTGTAATCCCCTTTTTTCTTATTATTGATGTCTTGATCATCTGTTGGCGACTAATTCGTCGTTATCGCCAAATGCAGTTGCGGCATATTATTAATGAATTGCATTATATTGCTAATGGTAACTACGATTATCGAATTCCTTTTGAGCTACGGGGCGATCTCAGCAAGGTGGTCGATAGTATCAATGGATTAGTCGATAGTACTGTTGCCGCCATTGAAGATGAACGGGCGATTGAAAAATCCAAAGATGAACTAATTACCAATGTCAGTCATGATATTCGTACCCCTCTAACTTCTATTATTGGTTATCTTGGATTGATCGAAGACGGTCAATATCAGAGTCCTGATGAAATACTCAAATATACTAGCATTGCCTACAACAAAGCTAAACAGATGAAATCTTTAGTTGAAGATCTATTTGAATATTCAAAAGTCCGGCAGCCTTCGGTTCCCGTCAACACCATTTCCTTTGATATGGTTCAATTGTTAGAACAATTAGCTGCTGATTTTGAGCTAGAAGCCAGAAAAAAGAACATCCAAGTATTGGTTGAGACGCAAGAGCCACAATTAATAATGGATGGTGATACAGAAAAATTAGTCCGGGTCTTCAACAATTTAATTACGAATGCCTTCAAATACGGGACTGATGCAGATAAAATCTTGATTGGAATCGAAAAAAGTAAGAATGAAGCTATTGTAACTGTCAAAAATAATGGTAAAGAGATCCCTCGCGAAGCCTTGGATCAATTATTTGATCGTTTCTACCGAGTTGACGAATCTCGTTCTCAAGAAATCAGTGGTACCGGATTAGGCTTGGCCATTGCTCAAAATATCATCAATTTACATGGTGGTTATATTTATGCCCAATCAAACGAAGAGTGGACCTCTTTTATTATTCACTTGCCTCTTTATAAAAACCAAGTGAAGACCCTTCCAGATAATCATTGACTTTAATTTTTTGATTGCTTATACTAACCTTAATAAGAAATGCAGGAAACCAAGTACTTATGTTTGTTTTTTTAGAGAGTTGATGGTCGGTGAGAATCAACAGAACAACTTAAGGAAATCCAGTTTCAAAATCTGCGTTTTTCGAAAGAAGAACCGGGTGACGTCGATACTCGTCTTTCAAGTGCAGCTGCTATGCTGAATTTGGGTGGTACCGCGAAATTCAACACCGTTTCGTCCCTATTTACGGGATGAGACGGTGTTTTTTATTTTAAAGGAGGAAAATATATGCTAGATGTAAAAATGATTCGTAATAATTTTACCGAAGTAAAAGACAAATTGGTAACACGTGGTGTAAAAGAAGAAGTTTTAAAACACTTCTTAGAATTAGATGAACAACGTCGTCAATTATTAGTAAAAACAGAAGAATTGAAAAAATATCGAAATGACGTATCAAATGAAATTGCACAATTAAAACGCGATAAAAATGATGCTGCCGATAAGATTGCTGAAATGAAAGAAGTCGGTACAAAAATCAAAGACTTCGATGCGCAAGTGACTGAGATTGATGCGCAATTAACTGAAATTGCTACAACTTTACCAAACCTTCCCCATGATTCTGTTCCTGTCGGTGCAGATGAAGATGATAACGTAGAAGTACGTCGTTGGAGCACTCCCCGTCAATTTGATTTTGAACCGCGTCCGCATTGGGAAGTGGCCGAAGACTTAGATATTCTAGACTTTGAGCGTGGTGCGAAAGTTTCTGGTAGCCGTTTTGTTTATTACAAAGGTTTAGGTGCTCGCTTAGAACGTGCTGTTTATAACTTTATGCTGGATGAGCATATCTACGAGCAAGGTTATACAGAAATGATCACTCCTTACTTGGTCAACAGCAAGTCAATGTTTGGAACAGGACAATTTCCTAAATTTAAAGAAGATGTCTTTCAAGTAGAAGGTCGTGATTTAACACTAATCCCAACTGCAGAAGTTCCGTTAACCAATTATTATGCTGATGAAATCTTAGAAGGCAAAGATCTACCGATTTATTTCACTGCTCTTTCACCTTCTTTCCGTTCTGAAGCTGGAAGTGCCGGCCGTGATACTCGTGGTTTGATTCGTTTACATCAATTTCATAAAGTAGAAATGGTAAAATTTAGCAACAAAGAAAATTCTTATGATGAATTAGAAAAAATGACGAACAATGCTGAAACAATTTTACAAAAGTTGAACTTGCCATATCGCGTGATCACTTTATGCACTGGAGACATGGGCTTCTCAGCTGCTAAAACATATGATATTGAAGTTTGGGTGCCTGCACAAAACACCTATCGTGAAATTAGTTCATGCTCTAACTGTGAAGATTTCCAAGCTCGCCGAGCAATGATCCGTTACCGCGATGAAGATGGAAAAGTTCAATATGCACATACATTAAATGGTTCTGGCTTAGCTGTTGGTCGTACCGTCACTGCTATTCTAGAGAACTATCAAAACGAAGATGGAACTGTTACAATTCCAGATGTCTTAGTTCCTTATATGGGTAATGAAAAAGTAATTAAAAAGAATAACTAAGAATCACTGTCTTTACTTCTATTAATGTACGGGCAAAGAAAAAAGACGGTCAAATGACCGTCTTTTTTGTATTTTTATTGTTCTACTGAATAGTTTGGTGCTTCTTTTGTAATTTGAACATCATGTGGATGTGATTCTTTCAACCCGTTACCACTCATTTGGACAAATTGTGCATTCTCACGTAAGCTTTCTAAGTTTGCTGCTCCAACATAACCCATACCCGCTTTTAATCCACCGATCATTTGGAAAATGATATCTGCCGCAGTCCCTTTATATGCTACACGACCTTCAATTCCTTCAGGAACTAACTTATTGGCTTCATTTACACCACTTTGGAAATAACGATCACTCGATCCTTTTTCCATCGCGCCTAATGAGCCCATGCCTCGGTATGTTTTGAAACGACGACCTTGATAGATTTCAAATTCACCTGGAGATTCATCAGTTCCAGCTAGCATTGAACCTAACATAACTGCATGTCCACCTGCTGCTAAAGCTTTAACGATATCACCAGAGTACTTGATTCCACCATCAGCAATAATTGCTTTTCCATATTGACGAGCAACAGATGCAGCATCATAAATCGCTGTTAATTGAGGAACACCTACCCCTGCAACTACCCGTGTTGTACAAATAGATCCTGGTCCAATACCCACTTTGACTACATCAACACCTGCATCGTATAAAGCTTTAGCTCCCTCAGCAGTTGCGATATTTCCAGCAATCAAAGTCGCTTCTGGGAAGGTTTCGCGAATTTCGCGAATTTTTCTTAAGACACCCGCACTATGTCCATGAGCAGTATCGATTATGATAGCATCAGCACCTGCTTCTAATAAAGCTTCTGAACGTTCAAAAGTGTCACTTGTCACACCCACTGCTGCTGCAACTAATAAACGACCATGTTCATCTTTTGCAGCATTCGGAAATTCAATCACTTTTTCAATATCTTTAATCGTAATTAAGCCACTCAAGCGACCTTCTTCATCTACGATGGGTAATTTTTCAATTTTATGTTTTTGAAGGATTTTTTCTGCATCTTTCAATTTAGTTCCTACAGGAGCTGTCACTAAACCTTCTTTAGTCATCACTTCATCAATCGCCATGTCATAGTCTGTTACAAAACGCATATCACGGTTTGTAATGATTCCAACTAATTTACGGTTTTCTAATGTTTCAACGATTGGAACGCCGCTGATACGATAGCGAGCCATCAATTTTTCTGCATCTTGGACTTTATGTTCTGGAGTTAAGAAAAACGGATCAATGATAACGCCACTTTCTGAACGTTTTACTTTACGAACCTCATCTGCTTGGGCAGCGATACTCATATTTTTATGGATAACTCCAAGACCACCTTGACGGGCCATTGCAATCGCCATTTTACTGTCAGTTACAGTATCCATACTTGCACTCATCAACGGAATGTTCAATTTGATATTTTTAGCCAGTTGTACACTCATATCCACATCATTTGGCAATACATGACTCTCAGCTGGGATTAACAATACATCATCAAACGTCAAACCTTTTTTCGCAAATTTCGTTTCCCAATTAGACATTATTCGTTACCACTCCTCAGAATTATTTTTAATAAAAAACTTAACAGAATGGCTGATTTAAGTCAATAACTTGCATTTAAATCCTCATCTAACCCTTATTTAACTATTAAGAAACCACGTTTTGATGATTGATTCAGATATCTCTGCTTCGTTCTCAATAATTTGATAAGTGACTTCCTCAGACTCTATATCCCGAATCAAATAAAATCCTGCTTTATTTTTAAAATCGTCTAAGTGAATAACAAGATAGCGATCGGCAATTTTTTCAATACTTTTGAATGTATCTCGTAAAATAAGTTTAGCTTGATGGATATTTTCTTGACGTTCACACGCTTTTGTAACTGCTACAGTCAATGTATAACCTTCATCTAAAAAAAGTTTGATCATTTCTACTTTAACAACCATTGGTAACTTAAATTTACGATTTCCACTTTTTTCACCAGTTGAATGAATGTATCCCTTTTGTTCCCAATAGCGAATCTGACGTGGAGAAACACCGGTCATTTTACTTAATTCACTAATTCCTACGACAAATTCATCGCTTTCTATGAGATGCTGGACTTTGCTTTTCTTCAAGATATATCCCTCTCTTCATCAAATAATTATACTTTCGTTGACATTTATGTCAAGCAAGTTGACAAAAAATAAAAACAGCAGTAAAGTAACTATCGGACATTCGTTGTTTCAGAAAATTTCAAAAAAAGAAAGAAGGCGTTAGATCGTGAGTAATAAACAAACGGTCGATATTTACGGTAAGCCTTACAACCGTTCCTTACTAGTCGCTGTACTATTAATCGGAACCTTCTGTACAGTGCTTAACCAAACACTATTAACAACAGCATTTCCAACTCTAATGAAAGCTTTTGATATATCTGCTTCTAGCGTTCAATGGCTAACTACTGGATTTTTATTGGTAAATGGGATCATGATTCCTATCAGTGCCTGGTTAATCAATAAATTCAGTTCAAAACATCTCTATATTACTGCTATGATCATCTTTTTAATCGGTACAATCACTTGTTTCGTAGCACCAAACTTTTCTACATTATTAATTGGACGTCTAATACAAGCAGCCGGTGTTGGTATTTCAATGCCACTACTACAAAACATTATGCTTTCTATCTTCCCACCTGAAAAACGTGGAGCAGCCATGGGTATGGCAGGGGTAGTTATTGGATTAGCTCCAGCCTTAGGACCTACTCTTTCAGGCTGGATCATCGATAATTATACTTGGCGTGATCTTTTCGGTATGGTTATACCTATCGTTATCTTGGTATTAGTTTTAGCTACTTTCTTAATGAAAAGCGTTATACAATTATCTAATCCAAGTATTGATATACTGTCTGCCTTCTTGTCCACTGCTGGTTTTGGTAGCTTACTTTATGGCTTCTCTTCAGTTGGTAATGATGGTTGGGGCAGCGTGAAAGTCATTAGCTTCCTTGTCGTCGGAGTAATCGTGATTGGCTTGTTTGTATGGCGTCAATTACATTTGGAACATCCTTTCTTAGAATTACGCGTATTTAAATCACCCGTATTTACAATTGCCGCAATCTTAAGTGGTGTTGTAAACATGGCCATGGTTGGAGCCGAAATGGTGCTACCTCTATATATCCAAAATATTCGCGGTGAATCAGCTTTCCATTCTGGTTTAATGTTATTACCAGGGGCGTTAGTTATGGGGCTTATGATGCCGATAACTGGGGCAATTTTTGATAAGCATGGAGCAAAACGTTTAGCCATCGGCGGTATGTTTATTTTAGCGGCTGCTACTCTACCTTTTGCCTTCTTAACAAAAGATACACCAGTAGCAATGATCGTTATCTTGTATGCTATTCGTATGTTCGGTATTTCAATGGTCATGATGCCTGTTACGACTTCCGGTATGAACGCTTTACCAATGAACTTAATTAGTCATGGTACTGCTGTAAACAATACCTTCCGTCAAGTCGCTAGTTCTATTGGTACAGCCATTTTAATTAGCGTATTAACTAATGTTACAAAAGATAATCTGCCAAAGGCAAGTTTATTAAAAGAATTGCCTTTAACCTATAAAGATCAAGCAATCAATGCTACTTTATCTGGTTACCATGCAGCCTTTTATGTAGCTGTTATCTTTAGTATTGTTGGTTTCTTTATCACTTTCTTCTTAAAAGCAAATAAAAAAGTTGAAGGAGGCGTTGCAAAATGATTTTTGCCGTAACAATCATCAGTGTTTTAGCATTTGCTTTAACTAATATATTCGCAAAAAAAATGTGGCATACTGCTCTTTCAATTATCTTTGCTCTGCTTTTTATCATCAGTTTATGTTTAATTACTGTTAATGATCATTATCATTATGGTATGAAAAAAGTAACAGATACAACTACACAAGCTCTAACCTCAAGTGCTGATAATAAAAACATGAATATGTTGCTTTATCAACCACTAGGTAATGGTTCTGAAAAAGTTTATATCTATAAAACAAATGAAGCTCAGAAGAAAGCTAAAACAACTGGAACTGAGCATGTAACAAATGTTGTCAAAGAAAATCAAACAAAATCACAAATAGAAACTAAAAAGACTTATTGGGTTTATAAAAATGATACTGCTAAATTATGGTTTAGTCTTTCTAGCAAAAACCGTCAACTAGTTAACGAAAAAAATACTTTTAGCGTTGAAAAAAATTGGGTCGTTTTAAGTACAACACAAGCAAAAAAACTTGCTAAATTAGCAAAAGATCAAAAAGCTACGATGGAAACAGAAGCTAAAGCTTATGTTCAAGAACAAGTCAAAGCGGCTATGATAAAAAATCCTAAAATGAACCAAACTGAACAACAAAAAGTAATCAAACAAGCTACTGCTGAGTATCAACAACAAGCAATGGCTAAGATGATTGCCGAAGCAAAAAAATAAAAAATAAGGCCCTCCTCATTACGAGGAGGGCCTTATTTTTTATTTGCGTGGCGCAGTAGCTAAACTGCTGATGATCCCAAAACGTTTCTTCAAGTAATAACGAGCGGCTAATGCCAATGCTGATAAGACTACTAAAACCATCGGATCAAGAATCGGATTTAATGACTGCGGTAATAATGCCGCGCCATTAAAGACTAAGAACCAAACAAGTGTCACTGAGCCTAGCATAACGATAGTTTTCCATGTTTTTGGTTTCTTTGATTTATCTGCACCTGGCTGTTCATACTGATAAACAAACAAATACATCATATAAAAGACAAGTCCACCAACGGCTGAAGCTATGATTAAAGCTGTTAATCCATAAGTTACCGCTTGTGTTCCACGTGGAACAAATAACCCCATGATTCCGGAAACAATCCCTAACAAACCAAATAGTAATAAGAAATTATCTAACCACATCAATGAAGCAGTAGATGATTTTTTCTTTTCTACAGGTCTATCTACGATAACGTCTAATCGCTCTGAAACTGTACCAAATAATTGGCGCGCAGTCTTCCCTGTTTTTTGTTCTTCAACTAATGTCGGAAGCATTTCATTCAATGCTACTGTCATTTGTTCATCGGACAAATTAGCGGCCCTCAAAGCTTTTTTTAAGTCAAAAATATATTGTTCATTTCGTTTAGTTAATTTTTCTTCAAATTGATCATTCTCTAAACTCAAAGCTTGTAACTTCTCTAACTCCATCTTATTTCCTCCCTAAACGTTGAAACGGAATAACATTACATCGCCATCTTGAACAATATAATCTTTTCCTTCCAATCTAACACGGCCAACTTCTTTTGCTGCGTGCATACTGCCATATTTATTTAAGTCTTCGAAAGAAACAGTCTCTGCACGAATGAATCCCCGCTCAAAATCGGTATGGATGATTCCCGCTGCTTGAGGGGCTTTCATCCCTTTACGGAATGTCCACGCACGAACTTCTTGTTCACCTGCAGTGAAATAAGTTGCTAACCCTAAAAGATCATAAGCTGTGCGGATCAACTGATCTAATCCAGATTCTTCAATCCCCATTGCTTCTAAGAATTCAGCTTTATCTTCTTCTTCTAATTCAGCAATTTCTTCTTCAGCTTCTGCACACACAACAATCACTTCTGAATGTTCGCTTGCTGCAAAATTACGGACAGTTTGAACATAGCCGTTGCTATCTGGATCTGCAACCGTATCTTCATCTACATTGGCTACATATAAAACAGGTTTGCTTGTTAAAAGAAATAGACCTTTTACAATTTGTTGTTCATCTTCCGTAAATTCGATCGTACGAGCAGATTGCCCTTCTTCTAGCACAGGCTTTAGCTTATCTAGAACTGCTAGTTCAGCAACTGCATTTTTTTCTTTCGTTCTTGCGACTTTTGCTACGCGTGTGTAGCGTTTATTTACAGAATCTAAATCAGCTAAAACTAATTCTAAATTGATTGTCTCGATATCTTCTAACGGATCTACACGACCTTCTACGTGTGTGATGTTTTCATCATCAAAACAACGGACTACGTGGCAAATAGCATCAACTTGACGAATATGGCTCAAAAATTGATTTCCTAATCCTTCACCTTTACTAGCACCTTTAACGATACCTGCAATATCAGTAAATTCAAAAGTTGTTGGAACAGTTTTTTTAGGTTGAACTAACTCTGTCAAACGCTCTAAACGCCAATCTGGAACTTCTACCATTCCTACATTGGGATCGATCGTAGCAAAGGGATAGTTGGCAGCTTCCGCTCCCGCTTTAGTAATTGCATTAAATAAAGTTGACTTACCAACGTTTGGTAATCCTACGATTCCGGCTGTTAAGGCCATAATTTACTTCACTCTTTCTCTATTAATTTAGCTTATTCTTATGCCTAATCCTCTTTTTTGACAAGGATTTTTTTCATTTTTTTATCAAAGTCACGACGTGTCATCATCACAATATGTCCACAATTAACACATTTAATTTTTATGTCCGCACCCATGCGAATAATTTCCCAGCGATTTGTCTGACAGGCATGTGGCTTTTTCATTTCTACAATATCACCTAAATCATACATCTGGTAAATCCTCCTCTAGTTCGTTATAAGACCACAGCAAGCGAATTATAACATTGGATTGTATTTGATTAATTGTTTTATGATTCATCAAAATGGATATTTAAGATATCTAAAATACGCGTCAAGTCAGAGGGCGATAGGTATTCAATTGCAATTTTTCCTTTGCCGTCTTTTTCAACGATTTCAACTCCGGTTCCAAACTTATCCATTAAACGATCTTCACTTTCCCTTAGATAATAAGGCTTTTCTTTAGTCAAGCGTGGACCTTTTTTCTTATCTTTAGCTTTTCCTTCGTTATACTCACTAACGATTTGTTCTAATTGACGGACGGTTAGATTTTCTTTTACTGCCCGATTCGCTAATTTTAGAATTTGATCTTTTTTCTTTAATCCTAACAAAGTACGAGCTTGTCCCATCGATAAACGTTCATCTTGGACCATTTCTTTTACCAATTTAGGCAATGTTAATAAGCGCAGATAATTAGCGATGTATGGCCGACTTTTACCTAAGCGATTGGCAACATCTGCCTGAGTCAATTTCAGATTTTTCATCAGCATCTCATAGGCTTCTGCTTCTTCTAAAGGATTTAAATCTTCCCTCTGTAAGTTTTCTAGTACGGCGATTTGCATCATCGCTTCTTCATCGAATTCACGGATAATAGCCGGAACGGTTTCTTTACCCGCTAATTTAGAAGCCCTAAAGCGGCGTTCACCCGCGATGAGCTCATAGCCTTTTACTGCTGATTTTCTAACAATGATTGGCTGGAAAACACCCGATTGTTCAATCGAATTCGCTAATTCCTGTAAGCTATTTTCATCAAAAGATTTACGTGGTTGGTACGGGTTAGGACGTAAATCACTCAAAGGAAGCTCAACTACTTGATCGCGTTTTACATCGACCTCTTCAATCTCAGAAAGATCTTGAAATAAAGCATCAATTCCACGACCTAAACCTTTATTTTTGCTCACGAACTAACACTTCCTTTGCTAAAGCTTGATATACTTCAGCACCTTTAGAGCGAGGATCATAATCTATGATCGGCTTGCCATGACTAGGCGCTTCAGATAAACGAACATTTCTAGGAATAATGGTGTCATAAACTTTTTCTTGGAAATAACGTCGAACTTCTTCTACTACTTCTGCGCCAAGATTGGTACGCGCATCGAACATGGTCAACAATACGCCTTCAATTTCTAATTCTGGATTAAAATGTTTTTGAACCAATCGAACGGTATTAAGCAGTTGGCTCAATCCTTCTAACGCATAATACTCACACTGAACAGGAATCAAAATAGCATCACTGGCCGTAAAAGCATTGATGGTTAAATGCCCTAACGATGGCGGACAATCGATCAAGATGAAATCATAGTCATCATCCACATCTTCCAATGCACTCTTTAAGCGTGATTCTCTTGCCATCATCGATGTTAATTCAATTTCTGCCCCTGCTAATTGTAACGTAGCTGGTACAATCGATAAATTTTCTCTTGAAGTTTCAATGATTGTTTCTTTAATAGGAACTTCATTGACTAAAACATCATAAATATCTTGTTTCACGTCTGGCTTACGTACGCCAAGTCCGCTAGTAGCGTTCCCCTGTGCATCACTATCGATCAGTAAGACTTTCTTACCAACGTAAGCTAAACAAGCACCTAGGTTGACGGTAGTCGTTGTTTTACCTACGCCACCTTTTTGGTTTGCAACAGATATGATCCGTGCCATCTGATTTCCTCCTACTTTTACTTGATTGTTTAATCAAGACTAGCATTTTTACTATTATTTCAACGGTTGCTTGTTAGGCAATCCTGGTTTACGCGGGTATTTTTTAGGTGTTTCTTTCTTCTTCTGAATGGTAATGACATGACGCGTGTCACCATTTGGCAATGAGACGTCTTCAGCTTGAATCAATTTACCACCTAACAACGCAATTGCTGTCTTAGCTTCTACTAATTCTTCATCACTCTTTGCGGCTTTTAACGCAAAGAAATAACCGCCTTTTTTAACTAACGGAACACAAAGTTCTGTTAGAACATTCAAACGAGCCACAGCACGAGCTGTCACAAAATCAAATGACTCGCGATATTTCTTGTTTTGTCCAAACGTTTCCGCACGATCATGATACAGGGAAACACCTTTTAATTCTAACGCTTCAACCAATGTCGTTAAAAACGTAATACGCTTATTCAAAGAATCCACAATCGTGATCTCCAGATCTGGAAAAACAATTTTTAATGGAATACTAGGAAAACCTGCGCCAGAACCGACATCGCATAGTTTGCCTTGAGGCTCAAATGTATCTGAAAAAGCCAGAGTAATCGAATCATAGAAATGCTTCAAATAAACTTCTTTCAGTTCAGTGATTGCTGTAAGATTCATTTTTTGGTTCCATTCAACTAATAATTCAAAATAAGTTGCAAATTGTTGCATCTGAAACGCCGAAAGCGACAGTCCCAGCTTCTCTAATTCAACTTGAAATTCTTCTGGTATCATAAGAAATCCTTTCATTTTGTGAAACAGAAAAATGTTTCACAGACTATCCTCTACTTTAACGCAAATTAACATTTCATGCAATGGCTTACGCATGTTTCACAAAGGGATTAAGAAAGAATTAATGCAATAATTCTAAGACTAAAGTTCCAACTAATGCATCCGTTTTCATCAGGAGATATTATTGAGTTCCACCTCCGAATAACATACTTCTCAGATTCTCTTATTGTCTTAAATCGGTATTTTAACCACCAGTGAAAATATCACATGTGATATTTTTATCAATTAAAAAGCTATTAAAACAATAAAAAAATATTAAAAAAAATTATTTAGTGATTTTTTAACAATCTCGCTCATTGAGAAAGCGTTTAGATTGATCACTATTGATCAATCTAAACGTGATAAAAGTGCTTTTTGAATTGTTTAGAAGTATTAATTGCTTCAACATTAAATGCCAACTACGGATGTTTCACATGAAACATCTACTTTTAGTTATTTGATTAAATTTTTTCCCATTTAATTCTCTTTATATGGTTCTATTCGCTATAATAAATGCAACGCAAAACAAGGAGTATCACATGAAAAAAATTATTATTTTAATTGCTTTTATTTTTCTATTTTTAACAGCTTTCCCTTCACATTCAGCAGCTGTTGCTGGTGGTCATGGTGGTGGGAGTTCCAGTCGCGTATCTAGCTATCATAGCAGTAGGAGCACCAGTTTTAGAAATACTGGCCGGTCAACAACCTATTATTCAACCAGTATTCGTTTCCTTTCACCATTCAGAACATTTATTTTATATTTTCTTTTTATAAGTACTGTTGGTATCTCGTTAATTAGAAAAAAAGTTCAATCTTATCAAGTATCTGAAGCTGTAAGAAAAGAATTTTTAGCCGCTTTACCCGGTGATAAACGAAATAAAAAGCATTTGATCCAAGAAATCAAAAAAATTTTTTTGACTATTCAAACTTCCTGGAACCAAAGTACTTTAGCAATTGCAAAAGATTGCTATACTCCTACTCTTTACCAAAATCACTTAAGTATTTTAAATGCGCAACAAACACAAGGTATTAAGAATCGAACAGAAAAAATCTCACTTAAGAAACTATCGAATTTTCGTATCATTCATGAAAATAGTTTCTCCGTCCAACTTTATTTCACTTGTTTGGATTATGAAGAAGTAGTGGACACAGGTCAGATCATTTCTGGTAGTCATCGTAAAAAACAAGCTTTCTTACAAACTTGGTACTTTAATTATGATGCTACTGACAAACGTTGGAAAGCAGATTTTATCCAACCAATTAATTTAAATTAATTCGTTAAAAAACGATCTGACTCTAAATTAAATTTAGAGTCAGATCGTTTTTTTTGTTTTTTTTCACTAAGAATTATACTTTTTCACTACCTACTTTAGCAATCTTCCCTTGTTCAATATAAACCATTAAAATACTGATATCCGCTGGATTTACTCCACTAATTCGACTGGCTTGAGCAATTGTTTCGGGTTGGATTTTTTGTAATTTTTGTTTTGCTTCTGTTGCTAATCCATTGATAGCTGAATAATCGATTCGATCTGGAATACGTTTTGCTTCCATCCGTTTCAATTTTTCTACTTTTTCCATCGCTTTTTTGATATAACCTTCATATTTGATTTGAATCTCTACTTGTTCAATTTCTTTATTAGCCAATTCCTTATTTTCAGGGATGAATTGCAGTAATTCTTGATAAGAAATTTCAGGACGCTTCAAGAAATCATTGGCTAAAACACCATCTTTTAATTCTGCGCTATTTTTAGCCCGTAGAAAGCTTTGAACTTCCTCGTTAGGTTTTATCCGAATTGTTTGCAATCGAGCCATCTCAGCCTCTATACGGCCTTTTTTGATTAAATAGGCTTGATAGTCTTCTTCAGAAACAAGCCCAATCTCATGTCCAATTTCTGTTAAACGTAAATCAGCATTGTCATGACGCAAAATCAACCGGTATTCAGCTCTGGAAGTTAACAGGCGGTAAGGTTCATTGGTTCCTTTCGTTACTAAGTCATCGATCATCACGCCAATATAACCATCACTACGTTTCATAATAAATGGTTCTTTCCCTTGAATTTTCAAGGCTGCATTGATTCCAGCCATCAATCCCTGACCAGCAGCTTCTTCATAACCACTAGTTCCATTTGTTTGTCCCGCAGTATACAAGTTTTCAATCACTTTTGTTTCAAGTGTTGGACGTAATTGATGCGGTGCAACCATGTCGTATTCAATCGCATAACCCGTCCGCATCATCTCTGCATTCTCTAGTCCTTCAATTGAGTGCAGCACATCGTTTTGCACATCTTCTGGTAATGACGTAGACAAGCCTTGAACATAAACTTCTTCCGTATGACGTCCTTCAGGTTCTAAAAATAATTGATGGCGTTCTTTGTCTGCAAAGCGAACAATCTTATCTTCGATCGATGGGCAGTAACGAGCACCTACTCCATCAACGATACCTGTAAACATCGGTGCACGGTGAAGATTATTTTGAATAATTTCATGACTCTTTAGATTTGTATAAGTCAACCAGCAAGGAATTTGATCTTTCAAATAGTCACTATCTGGTGTTTGATAACTAAAATGATTGGGTTTTTCATCACCTGGTTGAATTTCTGCTTTACTATAATCAATTGTTCCAGATTTAACACGTGGTGGCGTCCCTGTTTTGAAACGATGAATTTCCAATCCTAATTCTCGAAGATGATCCGCTAATTTGATTGAAGGTTGGGAATTATTGGGTCCGGATGAATATTTCAATTCTCCAATGATAATCTCTCCACGCAAAGCTGTCCCTGCGGTGATCACTACTGCTTGAGCAGAATAAACGGCTCCCGTTGAAGTGATGACTCCTTTACAAATCCCATCCTCTACTACTAGACGATCCACTACACCTTGTTTCAAGGTTAAATTTTCTTCTTTTTCAATCGTATGTTTCATCTCTTCCGCATACGCATGCTTGTCTGCTTGTGCTCTTAACGCACGGACGGCCGGACCTTTTCCTGTATTCAACATTCTCATTTGAATATACGTTTTATCAATATTCCGTCCCATTTCACCACCCAGTGCATCGATTTCTCTTACGACCACACCTTTGGCTGGGCCGCCGATTGAAGGATTACATGGCATAAAGGCAACCATATCTAAATTAATCGTGATTAATAACGTTTTTTGTCCCATTCGCGCAGCTGAAAGAGCCGCTTCTGAACCAGCATGTCCTGCACCAACGACGATTACGTCATAATTTCCTGCTTTATATTCCATATTGTTGCTCCTCTTCTTCTATTTCCCTAAACAGAATTGACTAAATAATTGTGTAATCAATTCATCTTGAACGCTGTCTCCAACAATTTCCCCTAAGTAATCCCAACAACGAGTCATATCGATTTGTACTAAATCAACAGGCATACCTGCCATGATGCCATTTCGTACCTCGCTCAGTGATTGGCCGGCTTTTTCGAGTAAAGCAATATGACGAGTATTAGAAACATACGTAGCATCTTTTTCGCCGGTTTGACCACCAAAAAATAGTTTCGCGATTGCTTCTTCTAGTTGATCCAACCCAGCTTTTTCTAATACTGAGATTGCAAAAACTTCATCTTTGCCTAAATAAACAGCTAGTTCGCTTTGAGGAAGTTGACTTGGCAAATCAGTTTTATTAAGCAAAACAATGCGTTTCAAACCCTTGGTTGCCTCAAGTAATGCTTTATCTTCTGTAGTTAATGCTTCACTTTGATTTAATACTAATAAAATCAAATCCGCTTCACTCAGCGCTTTACGACTACGCTCCACGCCGATTCTTTCAACGATATCGTCCGTTTCACGGATCCCTGCTGTGTCGATTAATTTTAGTGGTACACCGCGAACATTCACATATTCCTCGATCACGTCACGGGTGGTTCCAGCTATTTCGGTAACGATTGCTTTTTCTTCATGCAATAAATAATTCAACAAACTAGATTTACCAACATTAGGACGACCTATAATCGCCGTGCTCAAACCCTCGCGCAAAATCTTTCCTTGTTTAGCATTCAACAATAATGCATCGATCTGCTGTCCAACTTGTTGAGATTTTTCCAATAATAATTGTGTAGTTAGTTCTTCGACATCATCATATTCTGGATAATCGATATTCACTTCAACTTGTGCCAATGTTTGTAGAATTTCTTGACGTAAACTACGAATCAAATGCGATAAATTTCCGTCTAATTGATTGATAGCGATATTCATTGCCTTATCTGTTTTTGCCCGAATTAAATCCATTACTGCTTCCGCTTGAGACAAGTCTACTCGACCATTTAAAAATGCGCGTTTGGTAAATTCACCTGGCTCGGCTAGACGCGCTCCTGAACGTAAAACCAATTGTAACAATTGATTAACTACTACAATTCCACCATGACAATTTATCTCAACGATATCTTCACGAGTGAATGTCTTCGGGGCACGCATTACACTGACCATAACTTCATCAACAATTTGTTGATCAGAAGGATCAATAATATGTCCATAATGGATCGTATGTGAAGAAACATCTACTAAACTTTTTTTGCCACTGCGGTAGATACTATCTGCAATTTGTACTGCTTGATCACCGCTCAAGCGTACAATACTGATTGCACCCTCACCCGGCGGTGTTGAAATTGCTGCAATCGTATCAAATTCTAACGTGATCTCTGCCACTATTATTCCTCCTACTAAATGGGTTTTAAACGTAAAAAAAGTGCCTACTCCACCCCTAGTTTTAAGGAGTAGATTGAGCACTTTGACTGCTTATTCTACAAAATTCTGGTGTTAGATTAGCATACTTTTCTTAACAATTCAAGCACACACGCTGAAAGCCTTGCATTTCTCAAATTTTGGTAAAGAAAAAGAGAGTCCGCAGATGCGGACTCCCTGTTCTTTTAATTAAAAATATTTTTTTGCTGGTTCAACAACTAAATAGCGATAAGGATCTTCTCCTTCAGAATGAGTTTTGATGTAATCATCTTTACTCAAAGCTGCATGAATCATTTTTCGCTCAAAGGCAGGCATCGGCTCTAAAAAGACTGGACGGCCGGTTTCTTTCACTTTTTCAGCAGTTCGTTTAGCTAAGCGGACCAATACTTCTTCTCGTTTTTGTCGGTAATTTCCGACATTTACTACAACGGATAATTTTTCTTTAGCTACTCGATGCAAAAAAACTTGCGACAAGTATTGTAAAGCATTTAAAATTTTCCCATGTTTTCCAATTAACATTCCTTGCTTGCTAGTCTCTAAATCCATAATAATCAAGCCATTTGATTCATGTCGAATTTTAACTAGTGCAGGTACTCCCATTTCATTCGTAACATTGGTCAAATAAAGTGCTAGCTCTTTCACTGCTGTATCTCCATCTAAATCGACTAATAAATCCGTCGATTCAGCTGAATCAGTAGTTTCTGATACTTCAGCAAGCGGCTCTGGCTCTACCGGAGTCTCTTCTGTCAATTCAGAAGTAACAATCGGTTCTTCTATTGCAATGGGGTCGATCGAAACACGCGCATCTTTCTTACCCATGCCTAAAAATCCTTTTTTAGCATCGGTTAAAATATCAATAGTAACGGCTTCTTTTTTCAATCCCAAAGCATGCAAACCTTGAGAAATGGCTTCGTCAATTGTTGGCCCTTCGTAAATAGGCATTTATTAAACCTCCTTATCTGTAATGAATGATTTTTTGAAATCACATAAATCCTATTATTAAAATATATTCCTTTTAGTTTTTACGTTTTTTCTTTGGTCGTTTGGCTTTTTCTAATGCTCGTTCTCTATCACGGATTTGGCGCGCTGCTTCTTCCCGTTCGCGACGAATCTTAAACGGATTGTTGATCAATAATGTTTGAACAACTTGGAAAGCATTCGAGACTACCCAGTAAAGCGATAAGCCACTTGCCAAATTCAAAGCCATCACAAAAATCATAACCGGCATTGCAAAATTCATAACTTTCATTGAAGCATTTGATTCGATTTGACTCATACTAGATAGATACGTACTTGCAAAAGTAAAGACGGCTGCAAGGATTGGTAAAATGAAGTATGGATCCGACTGACTCAAATTCAGCCATAAGAAGTGTCCTGAACGTAATTCAGGAATTCGTAAGATTGCTTGATACAATGCCATCATTACTGGCATTTGTACTAGTAGCGGCAAACAACCCGCGTAAGGGTTCACATTATTTTCCGCATAAAGCTTTTTCGTTTCTGCTTGAAGCTTTTGCTGTGTTTCTTGATCCCGAGAACTATATTGTTGTTGCAATGCCTTTAATTTAGGTTGCAATTCTTGCGTTTTGCGCATACTTTTGGTTTGAAAATGCATTAAAGGCATTAAAATCACCCGAATAATGATCGTGAATAAGATGATCCCTATTCCGACATTACCGAAAGATAATCCTTTGATTGCTTGACCAAAGTAATAAACAACATACCGATCCCACAAGCCCGTGCTATGCGCACTTACTTGACTTGTTCCACAAGCAGACAACAAGAAGACTAGACTTAGCAATCCTGTCATTAATAATATTCTTTTGTATTTCTTCACGTATTTCTGTTTCCTTCCTAACTCAGTATTTTTGCTAATTTTAAAACATGTAGTAGATTTGAACGCATTTCAGCATGAGGTAAGTCTTTTGTAGTTGGACGAGCAATCACAATAAAATCAATTGGTGGCAATTCTGTTTTGATTTCTTGCAATACTGCACGTATTTGACGTTTCACGTGATTACGTGTCACAGCGTTGCCCACTTTCTTCCCTACAGAAATTCCTACTCGAAAATGTTTTTGACCAGAAGGCTCTAGACGATAAACTACGAATTTTCGATTCGCAAAAGAAACACCTTCTTGAAACACCTTTTGAAATTCTCGTTCTTTTTTGACCCGATATTTTTTCTTCATCTAGTTTCCTTCGTTTCTTTTCAATCTATACCTGACAATAATACCATATTTCAAAATGAGGAATCATCCTTATTAGTAGAAAAATTCTTAAAATCTCTATCATTGGATACAAAAAAAACCACTGACCAGCAGTGGCTTAAGCAGCAAGTACTTTTCTTCCTTTACGACGACGGCTTGCTAATACGCGACGGCCGTTTTTAGTGCTCATACGTTTACGGAATCCATGAACTTTTTGACGTTTACGTTTATTTGGTTGATAAGTTCTTTTCATTTAAAATACACCTCCATAACTAACTTTACATAGACATACCTGAATATTATAACGACTAGCACCCTATTTTGTCAATCATCAAATATAAAAAAGAAAATTCTTTATCCACAATTTTTGGGGATAAAACAAGCTAGATTGTGTACAACAGTTTTCCACAAAAAAATAGATTCTGTTTTTCTAGCCAGTTTTCCACAAAAACAAGCCCTTTGCATAAGTTATCAACAGGGTGGATAACTTATGTGCAAAACTCTTACTATCCTTTTCATACCAACCTCTATTTTTTAAGCTTTTTGTGACTATTCCAGAAAAAAACTTCACTTTTTAGAATTATGCACAAGTTTGTAAAAGGGACTTTTTCACCGTGTGTATATTATTTTGAATTTTTATACATTCTGTGGAAAAATAATTTATTTGTTTTATTCTAAGTTAGGTTGTGGAAAACTTATTGAAAAAATGATAAAGTAAAGCTATCTGAATTTTATTAAATTAGGAGGCGAATTATTTGACCTCATTAGACAATTTCTGGCAGGAATTAAAGGAACGCTACAAAGCGGACCTTAATCCTGCCAGTTATGATGCTTGGGTAGGCACAGCTAAACCATTAGCTTTAACAAATAATCAGTTAACAATTGAAGTAACAAGCGATTTACATAAGCGCTATTGGGAAAAACATTTAGCTGCTAAAATTGTAGAAATAGGGTTTAAAGTCACGGGGGATGAGATTATGCCTGTCTTTGTGACACCTGATGAGGCACCCGCAGTTAGCATTACAGAAAAAGAAGAACCACCTAAAGTTGAAGTAACTAAGCGAGCAATGCTCAATCCCAAATACACATTTGATACATTTGTTATCGGGAAAGGTAACCAAATGGCGCACGCAGCTGCTTTAGTGGTCGCTGAAGAACCAGGATCTATTTACAATCCACTTTTCTTTTATGGAGGAGTTGGTTTGGGGAAAACTCACTTGATGCATGCAATCGGTCATCAAATGTTAGAAATCAATCCTGAGGCTAAAGTAAAATACGTTTCTAGTGAAACTTTTGCAAATGATTTTATTAACTCGATCAAAAATAAAACTTCTGAGGAATTTCGTCAGGAATATCGTAAAGTTGATTTGCTTTTAGTCGATGATATCCAATTTTTTGCAGATAAAGAAGCTACGCAAGAGGAATTTTTCCATACCTTTGAGAATCTATATAATGATAATAAACAAATCGTTTTAACTAGCGATCGTTTACCAAATGAAATTCCTAAACTGCAAGAACGTTTAGTTTCACGTTTTGCTTGGGGATTATCGGTAGATATTACACCTCCAGACCTTGAAACAAGAACGGCCATTTTACGAAAAAAGGCTCAAGCTGAAAATTTAGAGATTCCAGATGATACGCTAAGTTACATTGCAGGCCAAATTGATTCTAATATCAGAGAATTAGAAGGAGCACTTGTTAGAGTTCAAGCTTTTGCTACTATGAATAATGCTGATATTACTACGAGTATTGCTGCAGATGCATTGAAAAGCTTGAAGGGATCAAGTAATTCACAACTAACAATTACTACGATTCAAGAAGAAGTTGCGAAATTTTATCACATCCAAGTAAAAGACTTAAAAGGGAAGAAACGTGTAAAAGCGATTGTTGTACCACGCCAAATCGCTATGTATCTCTCGCGTGAAATGACCGAAAATTCACTACCAAAAATTGGTGCTGAATTTGGCGGAAAAGACCATACTACTGTCATTCATGCTCATGAAAAAATTAGTCATTTAGTTAAAACCGATAGCAGTATGCAGCAAGAAATCTCAGAAATTAAAAATTTGTTGTTAGGATAGTATGTGGAAAACACTAAAAATAAGAATGGATTTATCCACACACTTTCCACAAGTGGAAAACCTTTCAGCACAATCTTTAGATAGACTTTTCCACAAGATTAACAGCACCTACTACTTATATTACTTATATTATTAAATAAATAAAAAGGAGTTTCACCATGAAATTTACAATCAACCGTGCTCGTTTCATTCAAGAATTACAAACAGTTCAACGTGCTATTTCGACGAAAACAACCATTCCAATCCTTACTGGAGTAAAGATTGAATTAAATAATGATGGATTAAACTTAACAGGGAGTAATGCAGATATTTCGATCGAAACATTTTTAGCTACAGAAGATGAAAAAGCAGAATTAAGAATTGCTGAAATTGGAACGATCGTATTGCAAGCACGCTTCTTTAGCGAAATTATTCGCCGTTTACCAGAAACAACATTTACTTTAGAAGTTCAAGAAAATCATCAAGTTTTGATTACTTCCGGAGCAGCACATTTTACAGTTAATGGTTTAGATGCGGACAATTATCCACACTTGCCTGTAGTGGAAGAACAAAATCAATTAAAAATACCTGTCCACATGTTGACAAAATTGATTAGTGAAACTGTTTTTTCTGTATCTCAACATGAAAGCCGTCCAATTCTTACAGGGGTACATTTTACGATGACCAACGACCAATTATTGGCTGTTGCAACCGATTCGCATCGTCTAAGTCAACGTATCGTGCCAGTAGAGAATGCCAATAAAGACTTCGATATTGTTATTCCAGGGAAAAGCTTGGTCGAATTATCTCGTTCGTTGTCTGACGAGGAGGCTGAAGTGGAGATTAGTATCATGGAAAACCAAGTATTGTTTAAAACACCCACGATGTATTTCTACTCACGTCTGCTAGAAGGGAATTATCCTGACACAAATCGTTTAATTCCAACTAGTTTTAATACAGAATTGGTATTCTCAGTCCCAACATTTTTAGCTGCAATTGAACGAGCATCATTATTGTCTCATGAAGGTCGAAATAATATTGTACGTTTAGCAATCAGTGATAATTCTGTTATTTTATATGGTAATTCACCTGAAATTGGTAAAGTAGAAGAAGAATTAGTCTATGAACAGGTCAGTGGTGATCCGTTAGAAATTTCTTTCAATCCAGATTATATGAAAGATGCTTTACGTGCTTTTGGCGATATGAATATCAAAATCCAATTTATTTCTTCAATTCGTCCGTTCACTTTGGAACCAAGTGAGGGAGATGTTTCCTTTATTCAATTGATCACACCGGTTCGAACAAATTAAACTGTCTAAATTATAAGTTTCATGAAAAGAATAAAAAATTATGTAAAAGTTAATTTTGCTGTAAAAGGTCTTAAAATCGATTTTAAGGCCTTTTACTTTTTTTTGAGTAATTTAAATAAAACAAGCTAAAACTTCTTATATCGTAAAATATAACGAGTTAATTTGTTTTATCCGTAAAAAAAAGGTATAATAAAGTAGTGTTTCTAGCATGAAAATGAGGGATGAATGTGAAACAGAAAGTTTTTTTAGAAACGGAGTTCATGACGCTAGGCCAGCTGCTTAAAGAAGTCAATGTGATTTCTAGTGGAGGACAAGCGAAATGGTTTTTAGCGGAAGAAACAGTCTTTGTAGATGGTGAGTTAGAAAATCGCCGTGGCCGAAAGCTCTATCCAGGAATGATGATTGAGATTCCTGAGGTAGGAACTTTTTTTATGGTCAAAAATAGGACAGAAAATAATGAAGCTGAATAAGCTTGAACTAAGAAATTATCGCAATTACGATGAATTATTATTGGAATTTCCTAATCGATTAAATATTTTCCTGGGTGAGAATGCCCAAGGTAAGACAAATCTATTGGAAAGTATCTATGTTTTAGCATTAACGCGCAGTCATCGAACGAACAGCGAGCAAGAGCTGATTGGTTGGAATGATGATTTCGCCCTAGTTAAGGGTCGAATCGAACGCGGAACGAGTGAATTAGAACTAGCATTGCAGTTAACAAAAAAAGGACGGAAATCCAAAGTCAATCATATTGAACAGAAAAAATTGAGCAGTTATATAGGGCAATTAAATGTCATTTTATTTGCTCCAGAGGATTTATCTTTAGTCAAAGGTAGTCCTCAAACAAGACGCCGCTTTATTGATATGGAATTGGGTCAAATTAATCCAGTTTATTTGTATGATTTGGCTCAATACCAGCAAACATTAAAACAGCGAAATCTTTACTTAAAACAATTGTCTGAAAAAAAACAGACAGATATGATTTATTTAGATATTTTGACTGAACAGCTTGTTGATTTTGGCAGTAAAGTATTAGCAAACCGTTTAGAATTTGTAAAAAAGTTAGAGCATTGGTCAAATGAGCTTCACGGTAAAATCACAAATCAAATGGAAAATTTAACGATTGAGTATGAGGCAAGTCTTCCTCTAAAAAATGAGGATGTGACAGCTATTCGTGAGGTTTTTTTAACAGAATTACAAAAAAATCGCAAACGTGAAATTTTTAAAGGAAATACATTCTTAGGACCACATAGAGATGACCTGATTTTTAAGATCAATCAAAAAAATGTTCAAACATATGGTTCACAAGGGCAACAACGAACAACTGCTTTGAGCGTTAAATTAGCAGAAATTGATTTAATGAAACAGGAAACCGGAGAATATCCAATTTTACTTTTAGATGATGTCATGAGTGAGCTTGACGACAATCGTCAAATACATTTATTAGAGGCGATTGAAAATAAGGTCCAGACTTTTTTAACAACGACGACCTTAAATCATGTAAAAGGGAAAATGACGGTCCATCCGGATGTTTTTTATGTCCATCAAGGGCAGATAGAAAGGAAAGAAACTGAATGACAGAAGAGGAAAAGAGTTTACAAGAACGTGCTCAAGAGTATGATGCCAGTCAGATCCAGGTACTAGAAGGCTTAGAAGCTGTTCGTAAACGTCCGGGTATGTATATTGGGTCAACAAGTACGGAAGGATTACATCACCTTGTATGGGAGATCGTAGATAACTCGATTGACGAAGCTTTAGCAGGCTTTGCAACGCATATCCATGTAGTGATTGAACAAGATAATAGCATCACTGTTAGTGATGATGGACGTGGAATTCCAGTGGATATTCAAGCGAAAACAGGTCGTCCAGCATTAGAAACTGTATATACGATTTTACATGCAGGCGGAAAATTTGGCGGTGGTGGATACAAAGTATCCGGTGGTCTTCACGGCGTTGGGGCATCTGTTGTAAATGCGCTATCTGCTAGTTTAGATGTACGTGTTTTTAAAAATGGAAAAGTTTATTTCCAAGAATATCGCCGTGGCGCAGTTGTAGATGATTTAAAAATCATTGATGACACTGATCAACATGGGACAACCGTTCACTTTATTCCTGATCCTGAGATTTTTACAGAATCAACGGTTTTTAGTTTTGATAAACTAGCGACTCGTGTTAGAGAATTAGCTTTCTTAAACCGTGGATTAAAAATCTCAATTGAAGATAAACGGGAGGAAGCACCTGTTTTACGTGAATATTATTATGAGGGTGGTATCAAAAGTTACGTAGAACATTTGAACCATAATAAAGCAGTGCTTTTTGAAGAACCTGTTTATGTAGAAGGTGAACAACAAGATATCACTGTAGAAGTAGCTATGCAGTATACCGATGGTTATCATACGAATATTTTAAGTTTTGCAAACAATATCCATACCTATGAAGGTGGGACACATGAATTTGGTTTTAAAACAGCATTAACACGCGTAATCAATGACTATGCCCGTAAACAAAAAATCATGAAAGATAATGATGAAAATCTTTCGGGAGAAGATGTTCGTGAAGGCTTGACAGCAGTTATTTCGATCAAACATCCAGAACCTCAGTTTGAAGGTCAAACAAAAACAAAATTGGGAAATTCTGAGGTGCGGACAGTAACTGATCGTCTATTCTCAGAGAATTTATCAAAGTTCCTAATGGAAAATCCTTCTGTTGGCCGTCGAATCGTCGAAAAAGGTATTTTAGCTTCAAAAGCACGATTAGCTGCTAAGCGCGCGCGCGAAGTTACACGCCGTAAAGGAACGCTAGAAATTAGTAATTTACCTGGTAAATTAGCAGATTGCTCAAGTAATGATCCTGAAAAATGCGAATTGTTCATTGTTGAAGGAGATTCTGCGGGAGGTTCTGCTAAACAAGGTCGTAGCCGTGAATTCCAAGCAATTTTACCGATCCGCGGAAAAATTTTGAATGTGGAAAAAGCTTCGATGGATAAAATTTTAGCCAATGAAGAAATTCGTTCACTATTCACTGCAATGGGAACGGGTTTTGGAGCTGATTTTGATGTTTCAAAAGCTCGTTACCACAAATTAGTAATCATGACGGATGCTGATGTCGATGGTGCACATATTCGGACATTATTATTGACTTTGTTCTATCGCTATATGAGACCGATTGTGGAAGCTGGTTATGTTTATATTGCTCAACCACCGCTATACGGAATCAAACAAGGAAAAAATATTACGTATATCCAACCAGGGAAAAATGCAGAAGAAGAATTAGCTCAAAAAATTGCTGAATTACCAGCGACACCAAAACCAAATGTTCAACGGTATAAAGGTCTTGGTGAGATGGATGATCATCAATTATGGGAAACAACGATGGATCCAGAAAATCGTTTAATGTTACGAGTGAGTGCTGATGACGCGATTGAAGCCGATCAAGTTTTTGAAATGTTGATGGGAGACCGAGTAGAACCACGCCGTGCATTTATTGAAGAAAATGCGCATTACGTTAAGAATTTGGATATTTAGTGAGGAGGATCATTTTGGAAGATCGAAGAGAAAATATACATGACGTCAATCTAAGCAGTGAAATGCGAGAATCCTTCATTGATTATGCAATGAGCGTTATTGTGGCACGGGCCTTACCTGACGTAAGAGATGGATTGAAACCTGTACACCGTCGTATTTTATATGGAATGAATGAATTAGGCGTCACCCCCGATAAACCACATAAAAAATCAGCCCGAATCGTTGGGGATGTTATGGGTAAATATCATCCACATGGTGATAGTGCAATCTACGAATCTATGGTACGGATGGCACAAAGTTTTAGCTACCGTAATATGTTGGTGGATGGTCATGGTAACTTTGGCTCTGTAGATGGTGATGGAGCTGCGGCGATGCGGTATACCGAAGCTCGTTTAAGCAAGATTGCAATGGAAATGTTGCGCGATATCAATAAAGATACTGTAGACTTCCATGGAAATTATGATGATAGTGAACGTGAACCTGATGTACTACCAGCTCGTTTTCCTAACCTATTAGTCAATGGTGCAACAGGTATTGCAGTTGGGATGGCAACAAATATCCCACCGCACAACTTGAGAGAAGTGATTGCCGGGATTGAATTATTAATGGAAAATCCTGAAGTAACAACACAAGAATTAATGGAAGTAATTCCGGGACCAGATTTTCCAACGGGTGGTCTAGTTATGGGGAAATCTGGGATTCGTAGAGCTTACGAAACCGGAAAAGGTTCAATCACAGTTCGGGCTAAAATTGAAATTGAAGAACAAAAAAATGGTAAAGAACGAATTATTGTAACTGAATTACCTTATATGGTAAATAAAGCAAAACTAATTGAACGTATCTCTGAATTACACCGCGATAAACGAGTGGAAGGTATTACAGATCTACGGGATGAATCTTCTCGTGAAGGTATGCGGATTGTTATTGAGGTTCGTCGAGATGTTAGTGCGTCAGTGATTTTAAATAATCTATACAAAATGACTTCTTTACAAACGTCATTTAGTTTTAATATGTTAGCAATCGAAAAAGGTGTTCCACGCATTCTTAATTTGAAACAAATTTTAGAAAATTATGTCGAACATCAAAAAATCGTTATTACTCGTCGAACAATTTTTGATAAGAAAAAAGCTGAAGCACGTGCTCATATTCTTGAAGGTTTGCGAATTGCTTTGGATCATATTGATGAAATTATTGCGACGATTCGTAGTTCTGCTTCTGATGATATTGCCAAAGCTACATTGATTGAGCGTTTTGAATTGTCAGATCGTCAAGCACAAGCTATCTTGGATATGCGTCTACGCCGTTTAACAGGCTTAGAGCGTGAGAAAATCGAAAATGAATACCAAGAGTTATTAAAAACGATTCGTGACTTAGAAGACATTTTAGCGCGTCCTGAGCGTGTAATAGAAATTATACTGACTGAATTAGCCGAAATTGCGGTTAAATTTGGTGATGATCGCCGTACAGAATTACTTGTCGGTGAAGTATTAAGTCTGGAAGATGAAGATTTAATTGAAGAAGAAGATGTTGTGATCACATTAACGAATAATGGCTATATCAAACGATTGGCTTCTACTGAATTTCGTTCACAACGTCGCGGTGGTCGTGGTGTTCAAGGAATGGGGATTCACAACGATGACTTCGTGAAGAATTTAGTATCATGTTCAACACATGATACACTATTGTTCTTTACTAACAGTGGTCGAGTTTACCGTGCAAAAGGCTATGAAATACCTGAATACGGTCGGACAGCTAAAGGAATACCGATTATCAACTTGTTGGGAATCGATTCGAGTGAGACTGTTCAAGCCGTAATCGCAGTAAATGGTCAGGCAGAAGATGGGCATTTCCTATTTTTTGTTACGAAGAAAGGTACTGTTAAAAGAACAACTGTTACAGCCTTTTCAAATATACGTGCCAATGGATTGATCGCGATTGGATTACGCGAAGGCGATGAACTAGTGAATGTTATGTCCACTGAGGGAGCTGAAACAATCATTATCGGCACACACGCTGGATATTCTGTAACCTTTAAAGAAGCAGCCGTTCGTGATATGGGCCGTACTGCTAGCGGTGTCCGCGGAATTCGTTTACGCGAGGAAGATTATGTGATCGGTTCAGCTGTTTTGAAAGAGGATCAAGAAGTATTGGTTATTACTGAAAAGGGCTACGGTAAACGAACGAAAGCCTCTGAATATCCAATCAAAGGACGTGGCGGTAAAGGTATTAAAACAGCTAACGTTAAAGAAAAAAATGGTCCGTTAGCTGGTTTATCTGCAGTTAACGGAGATGAAGATATCTTATTGATCACGGACAAAGGCGTTATCATTCGTTTTAATGTTGCTGGGGTTTCTCAAACGGGTCGAGCAACATTGGGAGTCCGTCTAATGAAGATGGAAGAGAATACGAAAGTAGTCACTATGGCAATCGTAGACAAAGAAGACGAAGAAGTTAATGCATTGGAAGAAACAATCGTAGTTGAAGAAACAAAAAATGAAACAGAATCAGAATAAAATAAAGTAATCAAAAAGAGTTGGGTATAATCTCAACTCTTTTTCGTAATTTAAGTAAAGAAACAGTTGATTTTTGAAAATCAATTCTGTATAATTGGTATTTGTGAGTAGTCTAGAAAAATTTTAGATCGCTCTCCTTGCTCTTAAGAAATTTAAGAGCCTTATAGTCCATAGGGAGGTGAAAATCAATGAGTCAAAATACGAAGTATGAAATCACATACATTATTCGTCCGAACATTGATGAAGAAGCAAAAACTGCTTTAGTAGAACGTTTCGATACAATTTTGAAAGATAATGGCGCTGAAATTATCGATTCAAAAGATTGGGAAAAACGCCGTTTCGCTTACGAAATGAACGGATTCCGTGAAGGCATCTACCATATCGTCAATGTAACTGCGCCAACAACAGCTAGTGCAGTTAACGAATTCGATCGTCTTGCAAAAATCAATGACGGTATTATCCGTCACATGATCGTTAAGATTGAAGAATAATTGTTTCACGTGAAACAATTGACGAGAAAGGAGCTGGCTTTACTTTGATTAATAATGTTGTATTAGTTGGTCGTTTAACAAAGGATCCTGATTTACGTTATACAGCAAATGGTACAGGAGTAGCGACGTTTACATTAGCGGTGAATCGTAATTTTACGAATCAAAGTGGTAATCGTGAAGCAGACTTTATCAATTGTGTGATTTGGCGGAAATCGGCAGAAACTTTAGCAAATTATGCGCGCAAGGGAACTCTTTTAGGTGTAACTGGCCGTATCCAAACCAGAAATTATGAAAATCAGCAAGGGCAACGTGTCTATGTGACAGAAGTTGTTGCTGAAAACTTCCAGTTATTGGAATCTCGTTCTGCAAACGAACAACGTCAACAGAACCCAAGTTCTAATGATGACAGTTTCCAAAGCGGAGGAAATAATTTTAACAACAATTATAATCAATCCTCTCAGTCAGCTAAGAACACTATGCCTGACTTCGATCGAGATTCAGATCCATTTAGTGGGTCCTCAATCGACATTTCAGATGATGATTTACCATTCTAACAATTGAATAGGAGGGAAACGGAATGGCACAACAAAGAAGAGGTCGCAAACGTCGTAAAGTAGACTATATTGCTGCTAATCATATCGAATACATCGATTATAAAGATATTGAATTATTAAAACGTTTCATCAGCGAACGTGGTAAAATTTTACCTCGTCGTGTAACTGGAACAAGCGCTAAAAACCAACGTAAATTAACGATCGCTATTAAACGCGCTCGTATCATGGGCTTACTAGCATTTGTTTCTGAAGAGTAAAATATAAGTAAAAAAAGACTTCATTTTATGAAGTCTTTTTTTTGTTTCACGTGAAACTTTTGAAAAGTCGCTTACAAAAGGAGATTGTGATAGAATTAATCTGTTAACCAATGTATTCTTTTTTATATACACTGTTTTATAAAAATGAGTGAGGAGGTTTTAAATGGAAAAGACTTCATGGATAAAGTGGTCAGCATTTTTTGTAGGATTATTGATCATTCAAATAGTTGCAATCTTTTTTTTATCAGCCAATTATTTAACTGCTGGAATTGTTATATTAATTGATTTGATATTATGGATATATGTCGTAATTTTGCGGAAACATATCGAGTTAAATAATCAACAAAGGATTCAGTATGCATCACGAAGAGCGCAAGAAGCACTTGAATATGTATCTAATGATATGCCTGTTGGAATTATTGCATGGGATGAAAATCATTTGTTTACTTGGATGAATCCTGCTATAAGTAAAAAAATCCAAGATTTGTCTGAAGCTGACCAACAAGACATGATAAATGAATTACTTCAGCGTGCTGAAAAGGGAAAAACAGTCTATAAAATTGATAGTATTCTTTATCATTTTGAAATAGATATAGAGAAAAAAATTGTCTATTTAATTGATGTGACAAAAGAGTATGCTTTAGAAAATAGAGAGAAGCAGCAACAAGCAGTAGTGGGAATTCTTTCCGTAGACAACTACGATGATGTCATCGATCGTCGGGACGACAAGGAAGTTTCGAATCTGAATTCATTTATTACAACAATTATTTCTGATTGGATGGATTCGTATCAAATATTTTATAAGCGAGTGAATGCCGAACGATTTTATATCTTTGCTCGGTATAATGACTTAGAGAAAATGATTGAAAATAATTTTGATCTTTTAGAACATATTCGAGCTTCAGCTGAAAAACAAGGTATGTTAATCACGATTAGTATGGGTATTAGCTATGGTGATGAATCATTAGAAAAAATCGGGGATGAAGCACAAAATAATTTGGATATTGCATTAGTTCGTGGTGGAGATCAGGTTGTTGTAAAAAATGCTGCGAAAGATCAAAAACCAATTTTTTATGGTGGAAATTCCGCTAGCGCTGCTAAACGAACCCGTGTCCGATCACGGGCAATGTCCACAGCATTAAAAAATGTATTTAATCAAACCGGAAACGTCTATGTGATGGGCCATCGCTTTCCTGATATGGATGCTATTGGTTCTGCTTTCGGAGTCGCATGTCTTGCGCGTTACTATGATAAAAATGTTCAAGTGGTGATTAATGAAAACGAAACAATTCCTGATGTAGATCGCTGTTTAGCTGAAATTCATGAAAATAGCGAGTTAGAGAATTTAGTAATTTCACCTGATGTGGCTAAGAAACAGCGTAAAGCGGGCGACTTATTAGTAATGGTAGATTATCATCGACCATCATTATCAATTGATCAAGAATTATATGAACAATTTGAAAATATTGTTATTATTGATCACCATCGTAGAGGAGAAGAGTTTCCTGAGCAATCATTACTAACATATATCGAATCTTCCGCATCTTCGACTTCAGAGCTAGTGACAGAATTGATTCAATTTAAGAGCAGCGAAGGGCGGCAGATGAGTAAAATGGAAGCGACTCTTTTGTTAGCTGGTATTACGGTAGATACTAAAAATTTTGCTGTTCGAACGACTGCACGTACATTTGATGTCGCTAGTTATTTAAAAACTTGTGGTGCAGATGCTTCTTTAGTACAATATTTACTAAGTACAGATATTCAATCTTACTTAGAAATCAGTAAGTTAATAGGGGCTAGTGATTACGTTAGAGATGATATCGTTGTTACTACAGGAACAGATGACCAAGGATATGATAGTGTAACCGCAGCTAAAACAGCAGATACATTATTATCTATGGTTGATATAAACGCAGCATTCGTCATTATTAAAAGAACAGATGGAGTTATTGCGATCAGTGCAAGAAGTTCTGGGACGATAAATGTCCAAATAGTGATGGAAGCATTAGGCGGTGGAGGACATTTTACGAATGCAGCCACACAGCTTAAAGATAGTACTATCGCAGAAGCAAAAGAACAATTATTGTGTGCGATTAATAAACAGTTAACGGAGGGGACAGAAGAATGAAAGTAATTTTCTTACAAGATGTCAAAGGTAAAGGTAAAAAGGGAGATGTCAAAGAAGTCCCAACAGGATATGCACAAAACTTTTTACTAAAAAATAATTTAGCAAAAGAAGCTACTAGAAGTAGTATCTCTGAATTAAGTGGACAAAAAAAAGCTCAAGACAAAAAAGCAGCAGAGGTTTTAGCAGAAGCCAAAGAGCTAGCCGCATTCTTGGCAAAAGAAGATACAGTAGTTGAAATCAAAGCTAAAGGCGGCGAAGATGGTCGGTTATTCGGTTCGATCCCTTCAAAACAAATCGCAGAAGGCTTGAAAAAACAATATGATTTAAAAATTGATAAACGTAAAATTGAATTGGAAAATCCGATTCGGACATTAGGCTATACAAAAGTTCCGGTCAAACTTCATAGTGAAGTAGAAGGAATAATCAATGTACACGTGGTTGAAGAATAATTAATCTGATAAATAAAAGAGTATGAGCGTTTTTTGAGATTTCAACTAACACTCATGCTCTTATTTTTATTGTATTTATCAGATAGATTTTGTAAAATAGATGGACGAAGAGGAGCGTAAATAGACATGAGCGAAATGTTACAAGATCGTGTGCCACCTCAAAGCGTCGAAGCGGAACAAGCTACATTGGGTTCCATTTTTTTAGATACAGATGCTTTGATCACGGCCATGGAATACATAGTTCCAGAGGACTTTTATCGTCGTGGACATCAATTAATTTTTCGAGGCATGATTCAGCTAAATGATCGAAATGAAGCTATCGATGTGGTAACGATCAAGGAGTTATTAGAACAACAGAACCAATTAGAAGACGCTGGTGGATTAAGTTATTTATCAGAATTAGCTCTAAGTGTTCCTACAGCAGCGAATGTAGGATACTACGCTAAAATTGTTGAAGAAAAATCATTATTGCGAAATCTTATTCAAACAGCAACCAACATTGTAACGCAAGGTTTTGAGCAAGGAGACGACGTTCAGACGATTTTAGACACTGCTGAGCGTAATATTATGGAAGTCTCTGAACGGCGTAATAAGAGTGGTTTTTTGACGATCAGCGAAGTGTTGAATACAGCGATTGAAAATATTGATCAACTTGCGCGAAACGATGAAGAAATTACAGGTTTACCTACCGGGTATGCCGCATTAGATAAAATGACTGCGGGGCTGCAATCGGAGGAATTGATTATTTTAGCAGCTCGTCCCGCGGTCGGTAAGACAGCTTTTGCTTTAAATATCGCCCAAAATGTCGGAACTAAAACAGATAAATCCGTTGCGATCTTTAGTTTAGAAATGGGTGCAGAGTCGTTAGTAAATCGAATGCTTTGTGCAGAAGGTTCTATAGAAGCTAGTCATTTACGAACAGGTCAGTTGTCTGAAGAAGAATGGCAAAACTTGATTGTAGCGATGGGTAGCTTATCTCGTTCAAATATCTATATCGATGATACACCAGGAATAAAAATTTCTGAGATTCGAGCAAAATGCCATAAACTTGCAAAAGAAAAAGGCAATCTAGGTTTGATCCTGATTGATTACTTACAATTGATCGAAGGTACTGGACGAGAAAACCGTCAACAAGAAGTTTCTGAGATATCTCGTCAATTAAAAAAATTGGCAAAAGAATTAAAGGTCCCAATCATTGCTTTGTCACAACTTTCTCGTGGTGTTGAGCAACGACAAGACAAACGACCAGTTTTAAGTGATATTCGAGAATCGGGTTCTATTGAACAGGATGCAGATATCGTCGCTTTCTTGTATCGTGATGATTATTATGAACGTGAAGGAGAAGAAGAGGAAGATTCTTCTGCTAATCGGAACGTGATCGAAGTTATCATTGAAAAGAATCGGAGTGGAGCTCGTGGAACAGTAGAGCTACTTTTCATCAAAGAATACAATAAGTTTTCTTCCTTATCTCCTAGAGAAGAATTTTAGCGCAAGGTTAATCCTAGCGCTTTTTTTCTATGCAAATATAGATTTATAAAAATAATGTTCGTGATTTGCCTATCAAAACTCTTTTTTAAAATTTAATATTCGAATTTAAGTTGAAAGATGTCAGTATTCTTGATACAATAGTTCAGGATTAAAAAAATTAAATGAGGTGTTCAGATGTCATCTGTAGTAGTTGTAGGAACGCAGTGGGGCGATGAAGGTAAAGGGAAAATCACAGATTTTTTAAGTGAGAATGCAGAAGTTATTGCTCGTTACCAAGGTGGAGATAACGCAGGTCATACAATCAAGTTTGACAATGAAACATATAAATTACATTTGATTCCTTCAGGGATCTTTTATAAAGAAAAAACAAGCGTCATCGGTAATGGAGTCGTAGTCAATCCTAAATCATTAGTAACCGAGTTAGCTTATTTACATGAGCGAGGAGTCGCAACAGATAATTTACGTATTTCTGATCGTGCACATGTCATTTTGCCGTATCATATCAAATTGGATCAATTACAGGAAGATGCAAAAGGTGAAAATAAAATCGGTACAACGATCAAAGGTATTGGACCGGCATACATGGATAAAGCGGCTCGTGTTGGGATTCGAATTGCTGATTTATTAGATAAAGAAATTTTTGAAGAACGCTTGAAAATTAATCTAGAAGAAAAAAATCGCCAATTTGTCAAAATGTTTGATGATGAAGCGATTGATTTTGCTGATATTTTTGAAGAATATTATGAATATGGTCAACAAATCAAGAAGTATGTAACGGATACTTCTGTTATCTTAAATGATGCACTGGATGAAGGGAAACGAGTACTTTTTGAAGGCGCACAAGGTGTAATGTTAGATATCGACCAAGGAACCTATCCATTTGTTACATCATCAAATCCAGTTGCTGGAGGTGTAACTATCGGGAGTGGGGTAGGTCCATCAAAAATTGACAAAGTTGTAGGTGTTTGTAAAGCTTATACCTCTCGTGTTGGTGATGGCCCGTTTCCAACAGAATTATCTGATGCAGTCGGCGATCAAATTCGTGAAGTCGGTCGTGAATATGGGACAACAACAGGACGTCCGCGACGCGTTGGCTGGTTTGATACAGTTGTAATGCGTCATTCAAAACGTGTCTCTGGAATCACAAACCTATCTTTGAATTCGATTGACGTATTAAGTGGTTTAGAAACGGTTAAAATTTGTACAGCTTACGAGCTAGATGGAGAATTGATTTATCATTATCCAGCAAGCTTAAAAGAATTAAATCGCTGCAAACCTGTATATGAAGAACTTCCTGGTTGGAGTGAAGATATCACTGGTTGTCGTGATTTGGCTGATCTGCCTGAAAATGCTCGTAATTATGTTCGTCGTATTTCTGAACTAGTCGGTGTACGAATTTCTACTTTCTCTGTAGGACCAGATCGTAATCAAACGAATATTATGGAAAGTGTTTGGGCACAAATTTAACATATCGTGAGACAAGCACCTAATAATTTAGTAAAATAGATATACTATGACGTGGGTGTTTGGAGGATATCAATATGTATCAAATTCTGACAGATTCTTGTTGTGATGTACCTTATACATTACTAGAAGAAAATAATGTCGATTTTATTTCGATGTATGTTACCATCGAAGGTAATGAGATCGCAGATGATTTAGGTCGAAATTTTAAAATTGATGATTTTTATCAAAAAATTAAAGAGGGCGCAATGCCGACGACTTCACAAGTCAATGTAGGACGTTATGTGGAATTTTTCCGTAGTTATGCGGAAAAGAATGTTCCCATTTTGTATATTTGTTTTTCATCAGGTATGAGTGGCTCGTATCAAAGTGCACTACAAGCTGTTGAGATTTTAAAAGAAGATTTACCAGATGCCGAAGTATATATTGTTGATTCTTTAGCAGCTAGTGGTGGCGAAGGATTAATGGTTTATGAGGCTGCTCAGAAACAGCAAGCAGGAATGTCTCTGAAGGATTTATATAACTGGTTAGAAGAAAATAAGTTAACCTATCATCATTGGGTGACTGTAGATGATTTACATCATCTACAACGAGGTGGACGTATCTCTAGAACGAGCGCAGCGATTGGTGGATTAATGAATATCAAACCAATCATTACCGTAGATGTAGCAGGTAAATTACAAAATGTTGAAAAGATTCGTGGACGTAAAAAGGCATTGCAGCTAGTAGCTGATAAGATCAGTGCAGCTACAACAGATCCTGAAAATCAAACGATTTTTATTACAACGAGTGCAGACCAGACGGGTGCTGAAGAAGTAAAACGTCATTTGGAAGAAAGCATCCATCCGAAGGAAATCAAAATCTTTCCATTAGGAACGACGATTTCTAGCCATACTGGTTTAGGATGTATCGCTGTATTTACCCGAGGAAATAAAAGAACTTAATTAAAAAACGAGGAAATCTATTCAGATTTCCTCGTTTTTTAATTTTTTTGTTGGCTAAATTCGCGAATCAGCTCAATGAGTTGGCCACGAACAACTGTATCTAAAACTTGTTCTCTCTGGACTAATGAAATCATAAAGGTTGGTTGAGGTTGATCGATGATAGGAATAGTGACTAGATTATCTTCTGAAGATACTGCTAGTTCTGCTAAGAATCCGATGCCTATTTTTTCTCGGATCATACCTTTTAAAATATTCAAATTATTATTTTGATAAATGATCTGTGGTTCAAAGTGGGCTTGCTGGGTCATCATTTTAAAGGCTGCTGGATGAACATAATGCTCATTTAACAAGACAAAAAGTTCCTCTTTAAGCTCAGAGAAGGCGAGTTCTTTACGCTTTGCCAAGTGGTGTTCGGGACTCACTACGATCACAAAGTTTTTTTCTACAAGTAATTCGCTCGTTAATTCGTCATCATGAATGGGTTCAATTGTCCCCAATAATGCTAAATCGATTTTACTATGTCGCAAAAGGCGGTAAAGATCATGTGAACCTCCATCTACTAGGTGAATATGACGCATGAGGTTATTTTGAAAAAGATAGGAAGACAATTTAGGAAAATAAAAATTTCCAATAATCGGAGGTAATCCAAAATCTAATGTTTCATCCTTTAAACGATCAATCTCAGTTACCGCGACTGCCAGTTCTTTTAGGATATTAGAAATATGGCGAGATAATACTAGTCCTGATTGCGTAATGACTAATTGTTTATGCGACTGGTCGCGATAAACAAGTTCTGTTCCAAGTTCCTCTTCTAGTCGTTTGACGGCATAAGTAATGGTGGGTTGGCTAACACGAAAAGCGTTTGCTACTTTAGTAAAACTCTTTTCACGTACTAAGCGTTGAAAATATTCTAAGTCTTTAAACTTCATTTTGAGCTCCTTTGTTCCTTTCAAATTATCATATAAATAAAATTTATGCTAATAAACTCAACTCAGGATGAGAATAGTACAGCAGTAGTACAGATATGCAAAAATAAAAAACTGCGCGAAAGACTCGCACAGTTTTTTATTAATATAGAGTACTCATTTGTTTTTGTACTTCTGGATTTTCTAAAAATTCATCGTAAGTTGTTTCTGCACGGTCAACTACACCATTACTTGAAACTGCGATGATACGATTAGCAATCGTTTGGATGAATTGGTGGTCATGAGAGGCGAAAAGGATTGAACCTTTATAAGCAATCAGACCTTCATTCAATGCCGAAATCGATTCTAAATCTAGATGATTGGTTGGATCATCTAAGACTAAAACATTAGATTTAGAAAGCATCAATTTAGATAACATGCAGCGAACTTTTTCTCCACCAGATAAAACATTGACAGATTTCATTACTTCATCGCCTGAGAACAACATACGTCCTAAGAAACTACGTAAGAAGGTATTGTCATCTTCTTCTTTACTTGCATATTGACGTAACCAATCAAGAATTGGCATTGAACTATCAAATTCTTTTGTTGTATCTTTCGGCAAGTATGCTTGGCTAGTTGTAACACCCCAGCGGACAGTACCTGTATCAGGCTTTAAATCACCCATGATTACTTTAAATAGAGTTGTTGTTACTAAGTCGTTTTCAGCAACAAAAGCAACTTTATCATCGCGATTTAAAGTGAAAGAAATATTATCTAAAACTTTTTTACCGTCGATCGTCACACTAACACTATCGACTTGTAGCAAGTCATTTCCGATTTCACGTTCAGGTTTGAATTGAACGAAAGGATATCGACGTGAAGAGGGCTGAATGTCGTCTAGAGTAATTTTATCCAACATTTTTTTCCGCGAGGTTGCTTGTTTTGATTTCGATGCGTTAGCACTAAAACGCGCGATAAACTCTTGCAATTCTTTGATTTGCTCTTCTTTTTTAGTATTTTGTTGTGATTGTAATTTAGTAGCTAATTGACTAGATTCTAACCAGAAATCATAGTTACCAACATATAATTTGATTTTTCCAAAATCTAAATCAGCCATATGGGTACAAACCTTATTCAAGAAATGTCGGTCATGGGATACAACAATCACGGTATTATTGAAATTGATCAAAAATTCTTCTAACCAGTTGATTGATTGGATATCTAATCCATTGGTTGGTTCGTCTAGTAGCAGAACATCTGGTTTACCAAAAAGTGATTGTGCTAACAACACTTTTACTTTTTGCCCAGCAGTCAATTCGCTCATTTTTTGTTGATGCAACTCTTCCGAAATATTTAACCCTTGAAGCAAAACAGCTGCTTCTGGTTCGGCTTCCCAGCCATCAAGTTCAGCAAATTCACCTTCTAATTCAGCTGCTCGAATTCCATCTTCATCAGAAAAATCTTCTTTCATATAGATAGCATCTTTTTCTTGCATCACTTCGTATAAGCGTTCATGTCCCATAATGACTGTTTCAAGAACAGTATATTCTTCAAAGTCAAAATGATTTTGTTTTAAAACAGCCATTCGTTCGTTCGGGCCTAAAGTAACTGAGCCAGTAGAAGGCTGGATATCGCCCGCTAAGATCTTAAGAAACGTTGATTTTCCGGCGCCATTTGCACCAATCAACCCATAACAATTGCCGGGAGTGAATTTAATATTTACGTCATCAAATAATTTACGGTCAGGAAACTGTAAACTAACGTCACTTACTGTAATCAATGATTTTCCTCACTTTATCAGTATTGGCACAAGGCCTCTTTGCATTATATCGGGGAACATCTTAAGTTTCAAGCATCCTTAAGAATTTACTTGGGATTTAAAATAGGATAAACTTAAGTGCGAAGGGATGTGTCAGAATGATCGGGATTATTATCGCGACCCACGACCATTTAGCAGAGAGTCTATTAAAAACGGCTGAAGCCATTTTAGGCGATCAAAGCTGTGTGGAAACATTAAATATTGAACCAGGGGCCACAGGCATTCAAGCAAAGGTTGAACAAGTAGCTGAACAAGTACTGAAGGAAAATGATGAACTTATTTGGTTAGTCGATATGTTTGGTGGAACACCATTTCGTTATGCTAGTTATTGCATGATGGATGATCCGCGCCAAGCGTTAGTAACTGGAGTAAATTTACCTATGTTACTTCAAGCATTAGTTAATCGAGAAATTACTGCTAAAAAACTAGCCCAATTGTTAGAGTTAGAAGGAAAGCAAACGATTCGTAGAATATAAAAAGGTGTTCCGAATTTATCGGAACACCTTTTTTATTTTTTATTTAGTAGTTCACGTAAAGTAGGCATGTCATGAACTTGATATTTTTCTTTGAAGTTCTGGATTTTTTCTGGTGAGAATTTATCAGGTTCTAATTCTAATGCTTCAACTGGTAATGGACGTTCATCTTTGATTTTTATATCGATTACAACCGGGCGATTGCTAGCTTTCGCAGCGGTAAAGGCTGGTTCGAGTTGGCTATATTCTGTAATCGTAAATCCATCTGCACCAAGGGCTTCACCAACTTTACCAAAATCAGCACCCTCTAAAAAGACACCAAATTTTTGCTGTTCCGTATCTTCTTGTTCTGCTTCAATAAAACCAAACGCATCATTTGAGAAAATAATATTGATAACGGGTAGTTGATATTTCACTTGGGTAATAATATCTTGCATCTGCATAGCAAAACCACCATCACCACTTAGCGTAAAGACTTGTTTTTCAGGATAACTTAATTGTGCAGCAATTCCACCAGGCACACCATTTCCCATAGTAGCAAACCAACCAGAAGTCGTGAATTGTTGTTCCCCATTCATTTCTAAATGACGAATTGCATTTAAGGTAACGTTTCCGACATCGGATACAAAAATAGCATCATTTTTAGCAATACGATTGATTTCTTTAAAAACCGGTTCTGAACGCAACGGAGTCGCTGTATCATTATAGAAGCTTTTCCGCCAAGCATGCCAATTCTGAATATTTTCTTGGTTTGCTCTTAACCAATCATCGACAGGACGTTCTTTCCCAACTTCGACCCAACGGCGTAATGTTGTGATACCGTCACCTAAGATGGAATAATCAACTGTGTGTCGACGTCCAAATTTAGCTGCATCGATATCTACTTGGATAAATTTGGCTTTAGGATTCAAAAACGAGCGACCAAATGGGAAATCGCTACCGACGAAAACAATCAAATCAGCATCCGCCAAAGCTTCATTAGCTGGTTTAGTTGCTACTCGTGCAGCAAACCCTAAGAAATTTTCATACAGATCTGGAATGATTCCTTTGGCTAATACGGCAGCAGCTACTGGCATAGAGAAATGTTCCGCAAAGGCTTTAATATCATCAAAACCGCCACGAACACCTTGTCCGATATAAAGAACAGGTTGCTTGGCATTTTCGATTAAAGGTAAAGCGGCTTTTATATCAGCATCTTCAGGTAATAAGCGATTTGTTTTATAGGCATTAGCTGTTGCCTGTTCGGCATCTTTGATTTCTGCAAAACCAAAATCGACTGGAATGGTAACGATTGCCACACCATGATATTTATAAGCGGCTTTAATTGCTTCATCAACTACGTGAGGAAGACTTTCTGGTGTCATAACAGTCCGGTTATAAACACTGACATCTGCAAACATAGGATTTTCATTCAATTCTTGGAAGGCATCATAATTCATTGATGTTGAAGCAACTTGGCCTAATAGAGCTAAAACAGGAACATGGTCCATCTGTGCATCATAAAGACCATTGATCAAATGACTGGCACCTGGTCCAGCTGAGCCGAAGACAGCACCAATTTTTCCTGTGAGTTTAGCATCTGCAGCGGCAGCTAAAGCTCCAGCTTCTTCATGTCGAACTTGAATATACTTGATAGATTCACGTTCGTGGTACAAAGCATCCATAGTCGAATTGAATGAACCTCCAGGTATCCCATAGATATGATCAATTCCCCAAGCTTCTAAAATATTGACCATCGATATTCCAGCATTGATTGTTGACATAATATTCCCTCGCTTTCTTTTTGTAAGTTTCGTATGTAAAAAGTATAACGCGGTAAAAAAAATGGAGCAAAGAAAGTGTCTTCAAAATAAGTTTACGGGCCTGTCTGACTTGTGTTAGAGTTAAAATAGACAAACGCTTTCAGGAGGGATATATGATCGACTGGTTATTAAGTCTGGATGCTTGGCAACAAGCATTAGTAGGAACACTTTTTACATGGGGAATGACTGCATTAGGAGCTGCACTTGTTTTTTTCTTTAAAAACATCTATCGGAATGTGTTGAATTTGATGTTGGGATTTGCTTCAGGAGTTATGATCGCCGCAAGTTTTTGGTCCTTATTAGATCCAGCAATTGCAGCAGCAGCAGAAAATGGTTCAATTCCATGGCTAGTTGTAAGTATTGGGTTTGGCTTAGGTGGTTTATTTCTATATATAGCAGATAAAACCTTACCTCACATGCATTTTGGGCCCAATAAAGAAAAAGAAGGCCTACCTAGTCATTTAAAACGAACGATTTTATTGGTTTTTTCGATTACTTTGCATAATATTCCTGAAGGCTTAGCTGTGGGAGTTGCCTTTGGAGCCGCCAATGAAGCTGCTAACCCCGCAGTCGCTGTTTTAGCAGCTATTTCAGTTTCTCTAGGGATTGGTATCCAAAATTTCCCCGAGGGAGCGGCAGTGTCTATTCCACTGCGTCAAGAAGGATTGAGCCGAACAAAATCCTTTTTTTATGGTCAAGCTTCTGGAATCGTGGAACCTATCGCTGCCGTTATTGGAGCATTATTAGTAACTAGGGTAGAGCCCTTGCTTCCATATGCATTGTCTTTTGCCGCAGGTGCGATGATTTATGTTGTTGTCGAGGAACTCATTCCTGAAGCTCAAGCAACAACAGATAGTAAACATCACTTTGGTGTTTTTGGTACAATGTTAGGTTTCATGATTATGATGATTTTAGATGTTGCATTAGGATAATAAAAAGGTCGCAAGCATAATGACTTGCGACCTTTTTTGTTTTAATACGTTCTACGGCGACGTTTAGTTAACCAATTAACGAAGAAATAAACAATTGCTAATGGAATGACCAATCTAAAGAATAATCCTAGTAGTCCTGAAAGGATCGCTCCGACGATACTTAAAATGAATCCAGCAACTAAGAAAAAGCCGATGACTGCTAATATACGTACAATTAAAGGATAAGTTTTTAACATTTAAAATCCCTTCTTTCTATGAATTTTTAAGCTATATTAAGTGTAACAAATGAATTTTTAATTTACGTCCAACTTAAGATGTATTTAATTGGTAAAATAAGAACTTTTTTGGTTAAATAAGTAAATAAAATAAACTTATTTATAGTAAGTGTTGAATGGAGAAACTAAAATGCCTAAGTCACGAATTGAAGCTTTTACTGATGCTGTCATTGCAATTATTATGACATTGTTGGTTTTAGAATTACATGAACCAGGTGCACCGACATGGTCAGCATTTTTACAGATGGAACATAAATTTATTGTTTATTTGATCAGTTTTATTAGCTTGGCCATCTATTGGAATAATCACCACCATTTATTTCAACTTGTCAAAAAAGTCGACGGATGGGTACTTTGGGCAAATAATTTTTTAATCTTAATGATGACGTTATTTCCATATGCCACAGCTTGGGTTGGCGATTACCCATTTGCTTGGCCACCGCAAGCATTATACGGGTCGGTTATATTAGGTACAGATTTTGCATATTATTTATTAGTCAGATCTTTAGTTCGTGCCAATGGAACAGATTCTGAAATCGGACGATTATTTAGACATTATCCTAAACTGTATCTATCGATTGGCCTAGCTATTGTTGCCTTGATTTTAGGTAAATTGATTGCACCAATTGCTGTTTTAATTGTTAATGTTTTAATATTATTAATGTGGTTTATTCCGGAAAAATCAATTGAAAAAACTTTATGAAGGACAGCGAGTAGCTGTTCTTTTTATTTATCTAGCTAGAAAGTGCTATAGGATCTTTGTTTGTATGGTAGAGTGTAGTCAATCAGTTTGAGGAGGGGTTAGATGTTAGAAGCAGTAATATTTGATATGGACGGGGTACTCGTTGATTCAGAATATACATACTTTCAAAGCAAGTCGCAGATTTTAAGCGAAGCAGGTCATGAAGTAGAAGAAAATTATCATTATCAATTTATGGGAACAACTAGTGAGTATATGTGGGAACAAATGAAACAAGAGTTTTCACTTCCGCAATCTGTCGGAGAATATATCCAACAAATGACCTCGTTACGTCAAGTGATGATTCAAAAGGATGGTATTCGAGCAATTCCAAATGTACAGGACTTTGTAAAACGGTTATTTGATTCGGGATTAACATTGGCGGTTGCGTCGTCTTCATCATTAATAGAAATCAAAACGAATTTAGTCGAATTAGGTCTGTCAGAATATTTTACGGCTGTTGTGAGTACAGAAGAAGTGAAATTTTCGAAACCAGCGCCCGATGTTTATTTAGCAGCAGCTAAGAGAATCGGTGTAGAACCACAAAATTGTTTAGGCATCGAAGATACTAAAAATGGTATTGGCGCGGTAAAAAATGCGGAGATGGTTTGTGTTGGGTTTGCTAATCCGGCATTTCCAGTACAAGATTTAACAGCGGCAGATGTAGTGACGACAACTTTTTCTCAAATGGATAAGCCAGAGTTGCTTCAGATATATACTGAAGTAACAAAATAGTTAGAAAGTAGAATTTATGATCAATAAACCAGCATAAATGAACAAAAGGTCTGATTAAAAAAGAATCTAATTAACCTCAAAAAAACCTCGATAAGCGCGCTTATCGAGATTTTTGTTCTAAAAATTAAAGAGTATCAGGTGATTAAAGAACAGACGAAAAATGGGACTTATGTTAAACTATGAATTTTATTAGAGTATCATATTGCATAATAAGTAGTAAATATTAGAGATTAAACAAGCAAAAAAAGCTTTTATTTAGATGTTTTTCAGTAAGAGTAGATATTTTTTTTATTAATTCATATACTTAAGTACCATATTGCATAAAAAACACTGAATTAATTGGGAACAAATAGGATAGAAATGTAAGCGTTTTTCATTTAAATTAAAGATGTAAAGAGGGATGACAATGAATTTAGAAGAAAGAACCAATCAAATTTTTGTTGAGTTGGTTAATAATCCGCGAATCACTAGCAAAACACTATGCGAAAAATTTGATTTAACGAGAGGTCAATTAAATTATGCTCTGAAAAAAATCAATGATTCATTGCTAGAAGAAAAGATGAGCGAAATCAAACGTACAAAAAATGGACACTTTCTCATTACGAATGAAATTCTTTCAAATTTTAAAGGTGGTGGTGAAACGCTTGGAGAAAAAACTGAAAATTATGTTTTTTCAAGTAAAGAACGAGCGGCAGTGATTGAATTGATGTTATTTAGCAAAGAAGATTATCTATCATTGAATCATTTTATCGATGAATTGAAAGTTAGTCGTAATACAATACTTCGAGATTTAAAAGAAGTCGATCAAGGTTTAGCAAAATACGATTTAAAACTAAAATATACACGTCAAAAAGGTTACTTTATCCAAGGTGATGAATGGAACAAGCGCAATTTACTTTCAGATGTATTGAATAACTTGGCACTTATGTATAACGGAATCAATGTGATTATTCAATTTGCTAACATTGATCATCAGCAAGTTGAAACATTTCGTAAACGGGTGGAATTAGTGGAAGAAGAGTTAGAAGTTCAATTTACAGATGAACGTCTAAAAACATTGCCTTTATTGATTCTTTTAATGATCCGGCGAGCACAAAAAGGAAAATTGATCTCTTATAGTTTTAAAGTTAATTATCGTGAACTGGCAGATACAAAAGAATATCTAGCTGCCGATCGAGTAATTTGGGATGTTGAGGGTTTGAGTGAAAATGAACGCGTTTACTTAACGATGCTCTTGTTAACAACAAATCTTTCACGTGGAGATATTCTATCAGTAAAAGCTATTAACAAAATGAAAGAAGCACTGGAACAAGTTATTGCAAATTTCGAACGAATCGCAGGCGTTAACTTAGAAGACAAAGAAAAACTATTAGACCGTTTATTAGTTCATATGCGGCCAGCATATTACCGAATTAAGTATCATCTGAATCTACAAACGAGGTTTTATCAAGAAAACAAAGATGCGAATTTATTTTCACTTTTTTACTTAGTCAAAGAGGCTGCGGGTCCTTTAGAAACGTATTTTGAGCAGTCCGTTCCTGATGCAGAATTATTTTTTATTTCTTTGTTTATCGGTAGCCATATCGTAGAAAGTTCTGAAATTATCCATCCAGAAAACCGAAAAAAAGCGATCATTGTTTGTCCAAATGGTGTTTCCATCGCAGCGTTATTAGAAAACACCTTACGTAATTTATTACCGGAAATCGATTTTATCACTACTATGTCAGCACGTGAATTTTATCGAACAGACTATAAAGTAGATTATATTTTTTCAGCAGTCCCACTAAAAACGGAGCGAAAAGTCTTTGTCGTCAACAATTTCTTGAATGAACGAGAAAAAAGACAACTAAGAGAACGAGTTATTCGATCTTCAGTGATTATCCAAACGGAAGTCGTAACGCCGGAAAAAATCTTAGCGGTCGTCAAAAAACATGCAGACAATGTAGATGAAGCAAATCTTTATGATGAACTACTGACTTTATTCACACCAAAAGAATCAAAAATATTAGAGAAAAAACGTCCCCATTTGATTGATTTACTGAAGGAAGAAACGATTCAAATCTTTGAAGAAACAATCAGTTGGACGGAAGTTTTAGAGAACCTAGCTAAGCCTTTAGAACAAAAACAAGTGATTACCCCTATGTACGTTGAAGCATTGAAAAAGGAGATGCCGCAACCACCAGTTTACTCAATTTTACGGCATAAAATTGCTTTACCACATACAGTAGCAGAAGCTGGAGCCATCGGTGTAGGGATTAGTTTAGGTATCGTTAAAAATGGGATTTTAACAGAAGATGGACGAAAAGTTCATACCGTCATTTTACTAGCATCAAATGATAAAGAAGAACATTTGGACTTGATTTTTGAAATGATGAGCCTAGCTGGAGATGAACAATTGATCAAAATGGAACAAGCAACTACACAAAATGAAATTCGAACTGCGTTGATTGAGTTCAACGAACAGTATTGGAGGCAAAAATAATGATAGAAGCAACCACACTGAGTGCTTATGTAAAAGAGCCATTAGTTTTTACCCAAGAAAATTATTTTTCGCAAGATGAATTATTCGAACAAGTTACTCAAAAAGCAGCAGATCTTGATTGGGTCAGAGACGATTTTTTGGAAAGAATCAAAAAAAGAGAGACAACATTTCCAACAGGTATTCAGCTAGTCCATTATGGAGCTGCTATTCCTCATACTGATGCTGAATGTGTGCACGAAGAGTTTGTCGCAATCGTTACCTTACAAGATCCAGTAATTTTTCAGAGTATGGAAGACAATGATCAAGAGGTTAAAGCACAAATTGTTTTTGTATTAGGATTAAATCAACCGCACGCACAATTAGAGATGCTACAGTCGCTGATGGGCTTGTTACAAAATGAATCCTTGTTAGCAGAGTTGCTGTTAGCAACAACACCATCAGAATTAATCGAAATCATCAAACAAAATAACTTATAAAAGGGAGCAAATTAGAATGAAAAAAGTACGAGTATTAGTCGCATGTGGAGCCGGAATCGCAACATCAACGGTGGTAATGAAAAAAGTAGAAGATTTATTTGCAAGAAATGAGATCCCAGTAGAAATTAATCAAATTAAAATTTCGGAAGCGGCTTCAAAACAAGACGGGGCAGACATGTTGATTTCAACAACAATGTTGCCAACAGAGTATAAAATTCCAGCAATCAAAGCGATGGCGTTTTTAACCGGGATCGGTACTGAAAAAGTTGAGAATGAAATCATTGAAGCAGCTAAAAGTGTTCAATAATTTTGATTAACATGTATATCTTTCACTAATTATTTATATGAAAAAGCCACTTAGCTTTAGTGATCAGTAGTGGAAGATATATGTGTTGAAGACAGATTTATTTTTTCAAGAGAAAATTTAAATATATCAATGCAAAACAGGAGGAATCAATTTATGGATGGATTAACGGACGTAGTACAGAGTATATTAGGCGCCGGTCCAAGTGTCATGTTGCCGATCATCATTTTCATTGTTGGTATTATTTTCAGAGTCTCGGTCAAAAAAGCAATTATTTCAGGTATCACTGTAGGGATCGGAATGATCGGAATCAATCTAGTCATTAATGTATTAACGACGAATGTTGGTCCAGCCGCACAAGCAATGGTTGAACGATTTGGTTTGAATTTAACAATCATCGATGCAGGATGGCCAGCAGTTTCAGCCGGGACATGGGCGCAACCAATCGCGGCTGTAATGATTCCAGTTATTTTAGTAGTGAATTTAATTATGTTGGCATTAAATCGCACCAAAACACTGAATATCGATATCTGGAACTACTGGCATGTTAGTTCTGTAGCAGCAACTGGTTATATTGTAACAGGAAGTTTCTTCTTTGGCATCTTGTGTGGGATTTTATTCTCAATCATTATTTTAGTGATTGCTGATAAAACAGCACCAAAAGTCCAAGAATATTATGGACTTGAAGGTATCAGTATTACAACCGGTTCAGCCCAAGGTTATGCCATCTTAGCATTACCAGTTGGTTGGGTATTAGACCGAATTCCAGGATTAAATAAATTAGATGTAAAACCAGAAACGATTCAAAAACGTTTTGGTATCTTTGGTGAACCGATGATTATGGGGATTATCATTGGTATGTTTTTAGGCTTATTAGGTGGTTATGATTTAATCGGTATTTTACAGATCGGTATGAACATGGGAGCGGTAATGTTCTTGATGCCACGGATGGTAAAAATCTTGATGGAAGGTTTGATTCCGATTCAAGAAGGGGCACAAAAATTATTGCAAAGCCGGTATGGCGACCGTGAAATTTATCTAGGAATGGATGCAGCACTAGCAACGGGGTCACCAGCAGCGTTATCAACAGGTCTATTAATGGTTCCGATCACATTATTCTTAGCCGTAATTTTACCAGGAAATCATGTGTTACCATTCGGAGATTTAGCAACGATTCCATTTTTCGCAGCTTTAGTTGTTCCAAGCCGCAGAGGAAACATTTTAACTTCAGTTATTTCATTAACGATTGTAATGGCCTTTGCTTTATTGATGGCGACAAACTTTGCGCCAGTATTAACTGAAATGGCCCAAGGAATTGTTAAATTCCCTGAAGGTGCAGCTCAGATCACTAACTTGGATACTGGTGGTAACTTCTTGAAATGGATCTTCTTAAAATTGTCAGAATTAGTTGCACAAGTAATGTAGGGGGCTTATAAAAATGAGTAGTAAAATGATGAAGGGTGTTTCAAAACAAGCACCCGGTTATGATCAAATGGCATTTATTGATTTACCTGTTCCAGAAGCAACCGAAGATAAAGTATTGATCAAAGTAGCGTATACGGGTATTTGTGGATCAGATATCCATACATTCAAAGGAGAATATAAAAACCCAACAACCCCAGTAGTGCTAGGACACGAATTTTCTGGTCAAGTAGTGGCAGTAGGGGAGAAAGTAAGCTCAATCAAAGTGGGCGACCGAGTAACCAGCGAAACAACTTTTTATGTATGTGGTGAGTGTGACTATTGTCAAAATAAACAATATAACTTGTGTCCACATCGAAAAGGGATCGGTACGCAGCAAAATGGGTCCATGGCCAATTATGTGTTAGCGCGTGAAGAGAGCATTCATATCTTACCAGATCAGCTGAGTTATGAAGGCGCAGCGATGAGTGAGCCATTAGCTTGTTGTGTCCATGCAATGTATCAAAAGAGTCATTTAGAATTGCGAGATACCATCATTATTATGGGACCTGGACCAATCGGTTTGTTTTTACTACAGATTGCAAAAGAAATTGGGGCTTTCGTCATCATGACTGGTATCACGAAAGATGCTCATCGATTAGCATTAGCTGAAAAGTTAGGGGCTGACGTAATCGTTGATACCATGAAAGAGGACTTAGCAGCGATTGTTAATCAACTAACAGACGGCTATGGAGTAGACAAAGTTTATGATGCCTCAGGTGCCGTTCCAGCGGTCAATGCTAGCTTGCCGTTGATTCGCAAGCAAGGGCAGTTTGTTCAAGTAGGATTGTTTGCTAATAAACTGGTTGAATTAGATACAGAATCGATTATCCAACGTGAAATCGAATATATTGGTAGTCGTTCACAAAATCCATATGACTGGCCGATTGCTATTCATTTACTAGCAAAAGGTGCGATCAATATCGATGAAATGATTACGAAAAAGTACCCATTAGATGATTGGCGAGAAGCCTTCGATAAAGTGATGGAAGGCAATGAAATCAAAGTAATGATCGAATCGAATCCCGGTGAATTTTAAGTAAAAAGAGGCTGTGCCAACTGGCACAGCCTCTTTTTATTATATTTCCTAGTTTACATATTTTGCTAGAAATTCGGTAACTTTTTTCTGATAAGTAGTTGGATCTTTACTTAGTGATTCTGCATGTCCAGCTCCATGGACAGTGTATTTTTCTTTAGGTCCTTTTGTCGCAGCATAGACATCATCAAGCATCGAATAAGGAACAAAATCATCTTTGTCACCATGGATAAAGAGCATGGGAAGCTGATTTTTCTTTAATTGTTTCACGGTATCTGCTTCACCAAAGAAATAACCAGCCCGAATTTTTGTCACTAGGCTAGTGACAGGGATCAATGGAAATGCCGGCAAATTGAAAAGTTGTTTTAATTGATAGGTTAATTCTCCATTGACCGAGCTATAACCGCAGTCTTCTATAATTGCTTTAACATTATTGGGTAACTGTTCACCACTCGTCATCATGACCGTGGCTGCCCCCATGCTTACCCCATGAAGGACAATTTCTGATTTTGAATCTTGTTTAACGATCCGTTTGATCCATTGAACATAGTCTTTTCGTTCGTGCCAACCAAATCCGATATAGTCTCCCTCGCTTTTTCCATGGCCTCTAGCGTCAGGCATCAGGACATTGTAGCCAAGATCATGATAGATCTTAGCGTATTGTGTCATATCAGTCGCCTGTCCCATATAACCATGAGCAACAATGACAGTTTTGTGTCGATCTTTTTTTGCCGGTAAATAATAGGCAGATAGTTTGAGATCATCTTCAGAAGTCAATTGCCAAGTAGTACGATTATTTTTATCATTAAACCAACTTTCAGCTGCAATCAATTCGGGAGATTTTTTAGTAGCCCCGTTGGACAAAAAATCTTTTTTTGATGGAACAACAGCATACGAATAGAAATAATTGCCTGCAAAAGCTAAAGCAACAAGGATAATAAAAATAATTCCTAGGATAATTTTTGTTTTTTTATTCATCGTTTCACTCCTATAAATATATCATAAGCAGTATAGTTAAATTTTAGAGTGATAGCAAGCGTGCGATTTGGTTGGTTTACAGGCAAGCCCTTTCGTGAGAGAATGAAACAGAATTTAAAGCAGGAGCGAAATAAATGGAAAATAAAAAAATTACAATCAAAGATGTAGCCAAACAATCAGGAGTCTCGATTGCGACTGTTTCCCAGATTCTAAATGGAAATGCACAAAAATTTAGTCCAAAAACGGTGGAGAAAGTACTAGCAGCCAAAGAGGAGTTAAATTACGAACCTGACTATTTTGCTCGACGAATGATCATGAAAAAAAGTAAGACGATCGGTGTATTAGTACCGGATATCACGAATCCATTTTTTAGTACGTTAGTCCGTGGAATCGAAGGTGTTTTATATCGTGAAAATTTTGTAACGATGTTATGTAATGCTGATTTAGATATGGAGAAAGAAACCAATTATTTGGCAGAATTAAGTCGCCGTGGAGTGGACGGTTATATTATTGCCAGTTCTGCGATTTCCAATCAAGCAATCAACCAGACTTTAAGAAAAAAGAATTTACCCTTTATTGTACTGGATCAAAAAAAAGCAGAAGGCTTCAGTGACGCTGTGCTGACCGATGATTTTGCAGGCGGTGACCTTGCTGGGAAACATCTTTATGAATTAGGCCATCGCAAAGTCGCTGTTGTATTGCCCGAAGATGCGACTGAAAATATTCAAAATCGGTTGCAAGGATTTAAAGCAATCTATTCAAACCCTATTTTGATTCATAGTGAACTTTCAAAAGAGGGTGGTCGTCAAGCAGTCAAAAGAATCGTAGCTTCCGAAGCCACAGCTATTTTTGCCATTAATGATGAGCTTGCTTTTGGTATATATCTAGGATTAGCTGAAGTTGGGAAAACAATCCCAAATGATTATAGTGTGATCGGTTATGATAATGTAGATATGTGTGAATATATGACCCCCCAACTAACTACTGTGGCGCAACCAATTTATGAACTAGGCCAAACAACGGCAGAACGATTGTTGGAAAGAATCCATCATCCAAAGAAAGATTGGGAAGAAACAACGTTACCCGTTCAAATAAAAAAACGTTTTTCAACAGCACACTTGAAATAGCTTTCAAGCTGTGCTATATTTTTGGTGTCGAATTAAAACGTTTTACTAAAACGTTTTAATTCTAAGCGAATGGTTAAATTTAAAAGTTAAATTTTGAAGAAGACGAAATGGAGTGACTAAAATGAATACGATTACAATTATTGGTAGCATCAATTTAGACCGCACGATTCGTGTCAAACAAATGCCTAAACCTGGCGAAACAATGCACACAAAAGAAATTTTTTCAGCCGGCGGTGGTAAAGGTGCTAATCAAGCAGTAGCTGCAAAACGATCGGAAGCTAAAACCAATTTTATTGGAGCGATTGGAAATGATGAAGCAGGCGAAATGATGCATCAACTTTTAACAGAAGAAGGAATCGATCTTTCAGGAGTTCAAACGCTTGAAAAACAAGCCACTGGCCAAGCTTATATCATAGTCGATGATCAAGGTGAAAATAGTATCATGATCCATGCGGGTGCTAATAATGCTTTTACACCTGAACAAGTACAAGCAAATACTGATGTAATTAAAACAAGTGATTTCGTAATAGCACAGTTCGAAAGCACTTTAGCAAGTACGGTTGAAGCTTTTAAAATTGCTCGTGAAGCCGGAGTAAAAACCATTTTAAATCCTGCGCCAGCATTGGAAAAAGTCCCAACTGAATTATTAGCTGTTACCGATATGGTTGTTCCTAATGAAACAGAAACGGAAATTTTAACAGGGATCAAAGTGACTGATGAAGCAAGTTTGAAAGCTGCAGCAGATTCATTACATCAATTAGGTATTGAAGCAGTAATCATAACGATTGGTAGCAAGGGTGCTTTTTATGATGTTAACGGACGGAATGGGATTATTCCCGCGTTTAAAGTAAATGCTGTTGATACAACCGCTGCAGGGGACACTTTTATCGGTGCAATGAGTAGTGTGTTAGAAAAAGATTTTAGTAATTTAGAAGAAGCCATCAAATATGGTAATAAAGCTTCATCTATTACGGTACAACGTTTTGGCGCGCAACCATCGATTCCTTATAAAAATGAATTGGACTAAAGAAAGGAAGTAGCAAAATGAAAAAAGGTAAAGTAATTAATTCAGATATTTCACGTGTAATCGCTCAAATGGGTCACTTCGATCAACTAAGTATTGGTGATGCTGGTATGCCAGTACCTGCTACAACAGAAAAAATTGATTTAGCAGTCGATAATGGAACTCCTAGTTTTATGGCTGTCTTGAACAATGTATTAGAAGAATTAGAAGTTCAACGGATTTATTTAGCTGAGGAAATAAAAACGGAAAATCCGGATATGTTGAAACAAATCAAAGACCGTTTACCTGAGATGCCAATTACGTTTATCCCGCATGCAGATATGAAAGTTGCTTTACATGATAGCAAAGCATTTATTCGTACCGGTGAAATGACCCCGTATGCGAATATCTTATTAGAAAGTGGCGTCGTATTTTAATGTTTAAAACTCAAGGAGGAAGTATCATATGAATGCAACGGCAATTTTGATTGGATTAGGTCCATTATTAGGTTGGGGGCTTTTTCCAACTATTGCGTCAAAAATCGGTGGACGGCCAGTCAATCAAATTTTAGGTTCTACTTTAGGAACATTGATCTTTGCTATCGTATTTGCGTTAGCAAACGGCATGAGTTTTCCAACCGGGATGGATTTATTCTTTTCGATTCTTTCAGGGATTGGTTGGGCAACCGCACAAATCATCACATTCCAATCATTTACGTTGGTTGGTTCATCACGTGCAATGCCGATTACGACAGCATTTCAGTTATTAGGGGCATCTTTATGGGGCGTTTTTGCATTAGGTAACTGGCCTGGCACTAGCGCTAGATTGATTGGAGCCTTTGCTTTAGTGTTGATTATCTTAGGCGCTTGGATGACTGTTTGGTCAGAAGAAAAGACGCAAGAAAAAGCTAGTGTACTGAAAAAAGCGGTAATCTTATTAGCTTTTGGTGAAATTGGTTATTGGGCTTACTCAGCCGCACCTCAAGCAACAAGTATCGATGGCATGCATGCCTTTTTACCACAAGCAATTGGAATGGTGATCGTCGCTGTTGTTTATTCAGTGATTGTAACCGTGAAAGATAAAGAAAAATCACCCTTTGCAGAAGCTGTATCGTATAAACATATCTTCTCAGGTTTCTTCTTTGCCTTTGCAGCATTGACGTATTTGATTTCAGCCCAACCAGACATGAATGGATTAGCTACTGGGTTTATCTTATCGCAAACGTCGGTTGTTCTAGCAACGTTGACTGGAATCTGGTTCTTAGGGCAAAAGAAAACCAAGAAAGAAATGACGATCACGGTTATTGGATTAATTTTGATATTAGTCGCCGCAACAATGACTGTTATGATATAAAAAAAACGCCAGTTGGCGTTTTTTTTTTGAAAGGATTTATTCGAAAGAATCATCGGTTGAATGCTATAATTGCATCAGAAAAGGGGCGAATTTATGAAATTAACAATTTCATTAGATCTTTTAGAAGAAGCATTTTATTATGTATCTCCTACAAAACCAGTATCTGCCGTACCATTAGTTTATCTAACGTTAGCAGTCGAGAAAGCTCAAATCGCTTATACGACGGACAATGAAGCGAAATTAGCACGCAAAATTGAGCGTTCATTTAAAGCAGCTTTCCATGAAATTCTGCAAGCGAATCAAGTATATCGCAGTGAGTTGGATCAAGATAAGTTACTGACACCGCAAGATCATTTAAAGAAACAAGGACAAGTTGTTGATTCGATCGTGGCAGCAATTAAAAAATATCCTGAATTATCATTGATTCGGGTTGAACTCGCAGGTAGTTGGCCTTTGTATCAAACGCAAGAAGGTCATTTAGATTTGACTGAGTAAGCGTGTTAGTGTTGGAAATGTTTGATAGATGGTAAAGTTAAATGGAAAGGGTGATGAAAAATGGATATGATATTTTTTGAAGGACAAGCGGCCTTTTTAGAAGACTACAAAAAAGTCGCAAAGAATCAAAGGATTGATGAACAACAAGTAATATCTGAAGTGATGGATCAATTGAATCAGCCCACACCAAATGACGAATTGTATTATATTTTACCTGGCGACCAAACAACCAAAGGGTATGCTGTTCGTTTCCCATTCCGTAAAGAATTGATCGCTACCGATAATGAAGCGACTGTTTCAAAACAATATTTCTATGAAGGCTCGCCATACGAATACGAAATGTACGAGGATGAGCAATTATAAAAAAAGACGTGAAAGAAATTTTCTTTCACGTCTTTTTATTAAAAAATCAAGCCAGTAATAATTGCGCTTAAAAAGCTGACTAAACTAGCACTTAAAAGAATCTTTAATCCGTGTTTGGCCACAAGATTGCCTTTTTCTTCATTCAAGCCTTTCATAGCACCTGAAATGATTCCGATGGAAGAAAAGTTAGCAAATGAAACCAAGAAGACAGAAACAATTGCTGTGGTACGTGCTGAAAAATGCCAAGTCCCTTTAGATAATTCAGTCATGGCAACAAACTCATTTGTGACTAGCTTTGTTGCCATCAAGCTGCCAGCATGGACAGCTTCTTTCCAAGGAATCCCTGTTAAAAAGGCTAGCGGTGCAAAGACATACCCCAAGATTTCTTGGAATGTCAGACCTGTGATTTTTGCAAAGATGAAGTTGATCATAGCAATCAATGCTACGAAACCAATCAACATCGCTGCCACAGTAATAGCGACTTGGAAACCGTCTAGAATATATTCACCTAACATTTGGAAGAATGTTTGATCTTTATCTTCCTCAATGACTAATTCATCGTTTTCCAATTGATATGGGTTTACGATCGAAGCAATGATGAATCCGCCAAATAAATTTAAAACAAGTGCTGTAATAACATAACGCGGCTGGATCAAGGCCATATAAGAACCAACGATCGACATTGAAACTGTCGACATCGCTGAGATACTCATTGTGGTTAAACGTTGCTCTGATAGAGTCGGCAATTCTTTTTTGATAGAAATAAAGACTTCGGATTGACCTAAAATTGCGGAAGCAATCCCATTATAAGATTCTAGTTTACCCATTCCGTTGACTTTACTTAATACGATCCCAACGCCTTTCATGAAGAGCGGTAAGATTTTTATATAACGCAAAATCCCAATAATTGCTGAAATAAATACGATCGGCATCAAGACATTTAAGAAGAATGGGAAGCTGCCTTTATTGGCAATGCCGCCGAAGACAAAGTCAACCCCTGAACCAGCAAAGCTCAGTAATGCATCAAAGACATTTGCCAAACCGCCAACGATTATGGTTCCTATAGAGGTGCGTAATAAAATAAATCCTAATAAAAATTGCAGTACGAGCATCACTAAAAGTGGCATATAACGAATCTTTTTACGATCATTACTAATCAAAAAACCTAACGCCAAGACGAGAACTAAACCAATAATACCAATTAAAAAATGCAAATAATCACTCCTATTTTTTATTTTCAGAATGGCCTATCAGAGAATGGAAATAAGAATTAAAGTTTTCATATGATTGGCCAAAAAAATAATCTGAATCAGTCTAGCCTTTTTTTGAAGAAAAAGCGATAAAAAATTCTCAGAAAAATGCTTCTATGAATAAATTCTAAAAGCGAAAGCACTAACAACTTCATTTAAATCTCTACAGACTGACTACAGCTTTTCTAAAAAAAATATGCTATGCTAAAAGGGAAATTTGAGGAAAAGAGGATTGAAAATGGAAGGAGAAAATAAAAAACGTGTATTGCTCCCGCGGTACCAACAGATGGCCGTGGAAATAGCTGAGCGAATCGCAGATCAGCGCTATAAAGTTGGCGAAAAAATTCACGCACGCTCAACCTTAGCGAGCAATTTTAATGTTTCTCCTGAAACAGCGCGCAAAGCAATCAATGTCTTAGTTGATCTTGAAATTATGGAGGTCCGGCATGGTAGTGGCGCATATGTACTTTCAAGGGAAAAGGCTCGTGCATACTTTGAACAGTATCAAGATGTGCAGACGGTTCAAGAAATCAAAAATGATATCCAAGAAAATATCAATAATCAACGCCAAGAATTGGACACTATGAGCAAATTATTGAATCAATTACTGACGCAAACAAAACGTGTACATAATGCGGCTCCTTTTGTTCCGTATGAATTAACTTTAACGAAAGAAGCAGCTCATTTAGAAAATACTATCAATGATCTAAATATCTGGCATGAAACAGGTGCGACAATTGTTGCGATCCAGCAGAAGGAAGAGTTATTGCTGTCACCTGGACCTTATGCAAAAATATGTGCCGGGGATACATTGTTCTTTGTCGGAAATGAATTAGGTTTGCAACGAATGCAACATTTGTTTTATCCAAATGATTAAGCAAAACAGATCACATTGTGGGTCTGTTTTTTTATTTGGATAAGAAGATAAAAGTACTGTTACTGAAAATTTTCATTATTTTTTTGACAAAGTGACCACATGATGTTAGTGTTGTATGGTCACTTTTATAAAAACAACCGTTTTGCTTCGTGTGATGCATAGTAACGAAAACAAAACGGATAATAGAAAACAAGAAGGAAAACAAGGAGGATATCTTTTGAGTAAAGTTAAGGTAGAACATTTAACAAAAATTTTTGGGAAGAAGCAACAACAAGCCCTTGAAATGATTCAAGAGAATCGTAGTAAAAATGAAATTGTAGAAAAAACGGGAGCAACTGTTGGGGTTTATGATGCGAGTTTTGAAGTCAATGAAGGCGAAATATTTGTGGTTATGGGTCTTTCTGGTAGTGGGAAATCGACCATGATTCGTTTATTGAATCGTTTAATTGATCCCACGTCTGGTGAAATTTATATCGATGGTGAGGATATCGCAAAAATGGATAAAGAAGCTTTGCGTGAAGTTCGCCGTCATAAAATTAATATGGTATTCCAAAACTTTGGCTTATTTCCCCATCGTACGATTTTAGAAAATACGGAATATGGTCTTGAAGTACGAGGAGTACCCAAAGCAGAACGCCAAGCAAAAGCAGAGCACGCTTTGGAAAATTCAGGGTTGTTAACCTTTAAGGATCAATACCCAAATCAATTATCCGGTGGTATGCAACAACGCGTGGGATTAGCGCGAGCGTTAGCAAACGATCCAGAGATCTTGTTGATGGATGAAGCCTTTTCAGCCTTGGATCCACTAATTCGTCGCGAAATGCAAGATGAATTATTAGACTTACAATCCAATGTTCAAAAAACGATTATCTTTATCACACATGATTTAAATGAGGCTTTAAGAATCGGTGATCGGATCGCATTAATGAAAGACGGACAAATTATGCAAATTGGGACCGGAGAAGAAATTTTAACTCATCCAGCTAATCAATATGTTCGTGATTTTGTCGAAGATGTTGACCGATCGAAAGTATTGACGGCCCAAAATATCATGGTCCCCGCCTTTACTACGAATATCGAAGTTGATGGACCTAATGTCGCATTGAATCGGATGCGTAAAGAAGAAGTCAGTATGTTATTAGCTGTCGATCGCAAGCGTAAATTAAAAGGTAGTTTAACTGCAGAAAAAGCTCTAGAAGCACGTAAAAATAATTTAACACTTAAAGATGTTATCGATAAAAATGTTCGTCGGATCCCTAAAGATATGTTGGTAACTGACATTTTTAATTTGATTTTTGATTCACCAGCTCCGTTAGCTGTAGTTGAAGGCGATCGTTTAGTGGGTGTTGTTATCCGCGGAAGTGTACTGGAAGCTTTAGCAAATACGGACACAGAAATAGAAGAGGTGAATACAAATGTCTAATATTTTACAACATGCCTTACCCGTTGCCGATTGGGTCGAAGGCTTTACTGAATGGTTAACGAGTACTTTTTCAGGACTATTTTCAGTCTTACAACATAGTGGTCAATTTTTGATGGATGGGATGACCAACCTATTAACGATGATTCCACCGCTACTATTTATTCTAGTATTAACAATTATCGCCTTTTTTATCTCAAATAAAAAATGGGGGCTAACCAGCTTTACGTTGATTGGTTTACTGTTTATTTATAACCAAGGGTTATGGACTGATTTGATGAGTACCATTACATTAGTCGTTTTATCAAGTTTATTATCGATTATCATTGGCGTACCATTAGGAATTTTGATGGCCAAAAATGAAACAGCGAAAAAAATCATTACACCAATTTTGGACTTCATGCAAACTATGCCAGGATTCGTATATTTGATTCCGGCTGTAGCGTTCTTTGGTATTGGAATGGTACCAGGGGTTTTTGCCTCAGTAATCTTTGCACTACCGCCAACCGTACGTTTTACTAATTTGGGAATTCGTCAAATTCCTAAAGAATTGGTTGAAGCATCAGATTCGTTTGGTGGCACAGGCAAGCAAAAACTATTCAAATTAGAATTACCATTGGCTAAGAGCACGATTCTAGCAGGGATTAATCAAACAACGATGCTCGCACTATCAATGGTAGTTATCGCTTCAATGATCGGTGCACCTGGATTGGGCCGTGGCGTGCTTTCCGCATTGCAACGAGCACAAGTCGGAAACGGCTTTGTTAATGGTTTAGCATTAGTTATTCTAGCCATCATTATCGACCGTTTCACACAAAATTTAAATAAACCTAAGCAACAAGCAAGTGAAAAAATGTCAAAAGCGAAGAAGAAAAAATTAGGAATCGCCGCAGGTGTTGTCGCTGCTATCGTATTAGTTGCTTCGTTTGGTTTTGGTGGAGCAGCTGAAAAAAATAAAGGAACGATCAACCTTACGTATGTTGAATGGGATACAGAAGTGGCTTCCACACATGTAGTAGGAGAAGTTTTAAAAGAGATGGGCTACAAAGTCAATATGACTCCATTAGACAATGCGATTATGTGGGAGTCAGTAGCTAAAGGCGAATCAGATGCGATGGTATCTGCATGGCTACCAAACACACATCAAGCTCAATATGCGCAATACAAAGACCAAGTCGACGATTTAGGTGTCAACTTAAAAGAAGCAAAAGTTGGCCTTGTCGTGCCGGATTATATGAATGTCAACTCAATCGATGAGTTATCAGATCAAGCGAAAAAAACGATTACAGGGATTGAGCCTGGGGCAGGTGTTGTGAATGCGGCAGAAAATACGCTTAAAGCTTATCCTAACTTAGCGGACTGGAAAGTATCAACTTCTTCATCTGGTGCAATGACTATCGCACTAGGCCAGGCAATTAAAAAGAAAGAACCGATCGTGATCACTGGTTGGTCTCCTCATTGGATGTTTGCTAAATATGGACTAAAATATTTAGAAGATCCAAAAGGAGCGATGGGTTCTGAAGAAGCAATCCACACGATGGCTCGTAAAGGCTTAGAAAAAGATCAACCTGAAGCGTATAAAGTAATAGATAATTTCCATTGGAACCAAAAAGATATGGAAAGTGTCATGCTAGCAATCAATGAAGGAAAAGATCCTTCACAGGCTGCCAAAGACTGGATCAAAGACCACCAAAAAGAAGTCGATGCGTGGAAAAAATAATATGTAAAAGACACCCTTTCAATGCGGAGCGAATAAGATCGTTCTGTTTTGAAGGGTGTTTCTTTATTTAGCTTAGTTTTTTTCACCTAACTCTTGATCTTTTTGAATCGTGGCATCGATTCCTTTAATGACTGTGGAGATAAAAGCATTGTCTTCTAGTTCAACGATCCCAGCCACAGTCGTACCGCCAGGGGAGCTGATCCGATCGATCAAAGTCCATGGGTTTTCTTGACTAGCTTCTAACGTTTCAGCACTACCTAGGATTGCTTGAGTCGCAATTTCCAGTGCTAAGTCTTTTGGCATCCCATTCTTTACTGCTGCACGAGCGATTGAATCAATAAATAGGAAGGTATACGCAGGGGAACTCCCAGCAATAGCTGTGAAGATCGAAAAATATTTTTCTTCTAGTGGCCATGCTTTGCCGACGGAATTAAAAAGATCAATAATAATATTTAAATCTTCTTTCGTAGCATATTTGTTTTTACAGATAGCTGCGGCACCAGAACCTACCATAGCATTCATATTTGGCATTACGCGCACAATTCGAACTGCCTCATCAGTTTGGAGCATCTCGTATAGAATTTCCGTACTCATTCCTGCGGCGATCGAAACAATCAAAGGATGATTTTCTAAGAGGGCGGTTTTAGCTTGTGATAATACTTTTTGAACAACATTTGGCTTAACTGCTAAAACCACAGCGTCGACTGTTTGGATTAATACTTGCAAGTCATTCACTGGTTGAATGCTTTTCTTTTCAGCGAAAGCTTGAGCTTTTTCAATTGAAATATCGTATAAATAAATATCTTGTGGGTGACTAAAGTTTTGTTGAAGAATCCCTTCAATAATTGCACTGGCCATATTGCCAGCACCGATAAAACCAATTTTCATAATAATTCCTCCTAAAAGTGTCTAAATCAAATGTAATAAAAGGCAAGTAATGATACAATCAATAGATAAATTATAGTTTTATCGAGTATATTTTGAAATAGTTTAGCTAAAGATAAAAGTGTTTGATTTTAAGGAGGGGAAGGATGAGTATTACTGTTGATCAATCTGCTGCTTTTTATCAATTTTTAGATACACTGGATTGTTATCTGACCCATCAATCTCAGCTGACCAATGAAGTCCAACGTTTTTCTGAAAATCCACAACGCGAAATAGCCGCATTTATTACAAGCAAAACAACTGAGAAAATCGTAGTTGGAAAAGGATTTATTCGTCTTTTATATGTGATCAAAGGGAAATTAACTTATCAGCTCAATGGTGAAAAAAAAGAATTATCAGCTCAAGGAATGATGGTCACAAATACAGAGACCATGTTTTCTTATGTCAGTTCAGCCACAGCAGAAGTAGTTATTCTTTATTTTAAACCGAACTATTTTAGTGCGTCACTGTTAGGACAATTTGTCGAAGAACCTTTGCTGTATCGTTTTTTTGTAGAGGCATTGAGTCAGGATTTTAGTGGAATCAGTCGCTATTTGATCTACGATTTTTCTAACCAAATTGATCTTCATTTTTATCTCTTACTCTTATTGAAACAAGTAGTAAAGATGGCGTATTTCAATAATAAAGTGACTAAAGCTGCCTTTGTTTTACTGATTGTTGAGATGAGCCAAGTAGAATATCAGAGTTTGATTGATAAAGATTCCTTTATTTCAAATCAACAGTTAGCAAAAGAATTAGTGGCATATATCGATTTACGTTTAGAACAAGTAACATTGGAAGAACTTGCAGATAAATTTCATTTTCATCCTAATTACTTGTCCAGTTTACTCAAAGAGAAAACGGGAAAAACTTTTACGGAATGGGTATTAAATCAACGTATTGAACGGTGTAAAAACTATTTAACTCAAACCGATTTGACAGTACAAGCAATTATTGAACGTCTCGGTTATAAAGACAAAGCCTTTTTTTATCGTAGATTTAAACAAATCGAAGGTGTGACACCTCGACAATATCGTAAACTGAGAGAGGATAATCAAATATGTACGAAGATATCTTTGCCGACGTCCAACTGACCGTCGTGGAACAACCTATCGAATGGAAAGGCAATTTGCCTTTTTACCGGGGACATCTTAAAGAATTACCTTTTATTACTGGAGAAGGCTCTTCAAAAAAAGCGATGTATCGACAACTCGCAGCGCAATATCAAGAGTATGCTGCTCTGAATTTAGTAGAAGAAAAAGAAGAGGAAATGACCTCTTCGTTATTAACGGCAGATCAATTATTGAAATATTATGATGGTGAAACATTTGATGGTTTTTCTTTAAGAGATTTGCTCAAAGAAGACGAATAAATATAGCGGAATAAAGATGAAAGTGTCAAAATGTCTATCAAAAAAGTAGGTATTTTGGCTCTTTTTTATTTTGTATTTCTTAAAATATAATTATTTATGAGATGAATATAATCAAAATGTCACTTTAAATCCGTCAAAAAACTTGTGAAAAGTTGTATTATCTAGGAAGGTAAAAGAGCTTTCATACAATTGTTATTAAAAGGAGAAAAAAATGGTACAAGTATTGTTAGGATTATTAGGAATTTTACTCGTGTATTATTTGATTTATTTTGTACGCGATCTAGTTGCTTCTCGAGGAAATTGGGGAGGCGGGAGTTTTCTTGTTTCAGGGATCATCGGTTTTGTGACTGACGCCATGGATACATTGGGAATTGGAAGTTTTGCTCCAACTACAATGTTATTGGAATTAACGAAACAATTAGATAATGACCGTGAATTACCTGGTACGTTGAATGTATCACATACGATCCCAGTTATTATTGAGGCCTTTATTTTTATTACAGTAGTCAAAGTAGCACCTTTAACGTTATTTGCTTTAGTTTTTGCTGCAATCGCGGGCTCTTATTTAGGTTCTAAGACGGTGAGTAAGTTACCGGAAAAGAAAGTCCAGTTTTATATGGGGATTGCGCTGATCGTGACGGCGGTATTGATGTGTTTACGTCAATTAGGATTGCTTGATCTTTTAGGGACAGGCAATGCAATGACTGGCTTAACTGGAATCAAGTTAGTGATTGGTGTGATCGGAAACTTTATTTTAGGAGCATTGATGACGATTGGTGTTGGATTGTATGCGCCTTGTATGGCACTGGTTTACATGTTAGGTCTAAGTCCTTTAGTAGCATTTCCAATTATGATGGCTTCATGTGCAGGATTAATGCCTGTTGCAGGGGTAAATTTTATCAAGTCGGGCGATTATGCACGCAAAGTCAGCTTGGCGATTACAATCGGTGGAGTAATCGGGGTGTTTATCGCAACGAAATTTGTAACCGGATTAGATATGAATGTCTTGACGTGGATCGTGATTGTTGTGGTTATTTATTCAGGAGTCACTTATATTCGTAAAGGGTTACGTTAATAGTCAAAGACCTAGAATTTTTCTAGGTCTTTTTTTTAAATCTTCATAATAAAGCTAGCTATCAAGCATTTTATGCAGGATAATAACGACAATCATTTATTTGCTAGGAGAAATTTATGGATCAAGAATTACTGATTATCGATTTACTTTCTGCGAAAAAGCTCATCTACGAGCAAGCTAAAAAAAATCGCAATAAAAATTTGCTGACGGCTTTCGTATTTTTAATTTTGACAACCGTAGTTTTTTTCGGAATCGGTACCTTTGTATACCAGCATTTGCAGATCCGTGTACATTCAATTGATAGTGGCTATTGGTTGCGTGGGATTTATCATTTTTCGTTTGTATTAGGAAGCTTCAGTACAGCAATTATAACGGTCTTTTTTTTGGTCATTCTTTTTCATGGTGTTCGTTTTCGCCATAATTTCCAACATGTTTTAGAACGAATGGTACAAAAAGCCAGTCTTTATCCAGTTATCTATCAAGATAAAGACGCTTATTATTTAGCAGAAAAAAATGGTCGTTCTAAGATTCAACTAGTAAAAGCAGATTGCATTGAATTAACGACAACCTTTGATGGAGCTGTCATTTATATGGGGATAAGACAGTTAGGGTTTGGTTTTGTCGCGATGCAGGTATTTGTTTTGACTGCTGAACCAGCACAACTGCCTACGCCATTTCCTAAACAACAGCTGCTGAATTCAAATTGGTTGTTGGTACTATTGGCAGTCGTTTTTGTTAGTGCCTCAGGTGTTTTTATTCATGATGATGGATTAAAACGGCATCGTAACTTGTATGGAACTACTAATCAGAATACGAGTACAACAACTTCTACTAGTCAGCAAACAACGACCTCAGCTCATTTATTGGAACAGCACGGCACAGCACCTACTACGAAAACGGATCAAACCAGTCAGTTGAAATTAAATCAACAAACGAACGAATTGTACATGACGACAGATAGTGGAAGCTCATGGCGTTTCATTCCACTAAAACCAGATTGGTTACGAACAGGCAGTTATACATTGACTGCTGGAGAAATACCGATTGGTTATTGGATGGACAAGTCCTATGAGGTCTCTGCTGAATTTTCATGGTTTATTTATTCAGATGACGACAAAAATTTATACTTTTTAACATCAAAAGATGATGGAAAGACGTGGGAAAAGGCACTAGTTTCTGATTCTGCCCAACGGATTCGTTATCGAAAAGCTCAGTTTTTTGCAGATGGGAGCGGGATACTGGTGTATTCAACGATGTCACCGGAAGTCTCTTCAGAGGGCCTGGAAATCTATCAAACCAATGATTATGGAAAAACATGGACCCGAAGAAATGGAACGACGATCGATCAAGCAGTTCAAAATGTCAGTTTTGTTAATCCGGCGTTAGGTTTTGTCTCTACTCGTGGAAAATTGTATTATACAAATAATAGTGGTAGTTCATTTAAAGAGGCAGTGGTGACGATTCCGGCAGAATATGCAACAGGTGGATTAGACCTGTTCCAATCACCAAATGAAATCACTCAAGTCAGTACCAATCAATTGGAGACTAAATTTTACCTCGTAAAAACTAGTGGAATTGATCAAGGAAAAATGTTTGCTTGTTTGTACCAGTCTTCTGACAATGGTGAGACGTGGCAATTCTCAGAACAACTCTCACAAGTAGAAAATTCGGATTAAAACTTAATTAGAGTACTAGCTTTGCTCAGTGAACTGAGCAAAGCTTTTTTATTTTTATTTGTGTCACTGACAAGGAATACGTACAATATAGATGAATAGAAAGAAGGCTGATTATGGAATTGTTAGAGAGTGATTTTCAAGTCCTTGATCGAGAGATTTATACATTTAAACAATTAAAAGAACAGTATTCAAACGAGGAAATCGATCAAATAAAACAAACGTATAAAGAGCATTGGCAAAAGTGGAAAGTTTTACAATTAACTGTAGCTACGTTACTGCCGAATAATCTGCAGATGAAAAAACCAAAAATTGAGAGTTGGACGAATGGTTGGAATTTAAGAAATCATTTTTGGAGTGCTTATCGAGATCCTACCCATAAAAATCAAAATGCATGTTTAGCAGTCCTACTGAACAAAAAACAATTTCAAATTTATTTGATGTTTCAACATTATAAAAGTGAAGGACGATCAGGTAGTTTAACTAGTTATAATGAGTTGCTTGAACAAATCAGCGCGTGGAGCAAAACGGTTAAGAGTGAAGAGTATTATATCTGGCCTCAAGTTGAGTCTGAATTAGTGGATCATTTGCCCTTAACGAAATTTTTAGCAGATCCTGAACAACCTAAAAAGTTAAAATGTTCCTTAGAAGGCCGGAGCTTTCAGATAGGCAAGTTGCTTTTTAAAACAGAACCTATTCCAGCGATTGAAGAAGTGGCTGCTACTGCCATCCAAGAATTAGCACCATTGTATTCAGCATTGAATGTAAATAGTTAAATACAGCGCTTGTTTTTAGTGAGACATCATAAAAAATAGTTTATTTTATTATTGTTTTTGTTACAATTGTAATGAATTTAAGCAATAAAGTGTTGGGCAAAAGATCGTAAAGGGATGAGGCTAAAAGATGAAAAATTGTCCAAGTTGTGGGCATGAAAATTTGTTGGATGCACACTTTTGTGAAGCGTGTGGGTGTGCTTTTGAGATCGGAAAAATGGAAGAAGGATATGTCAATGAAAGCTCGACTGCTTTTTATTGCTCGAACTGTGGGAAAGCAGCCACTGAAGCAGTAGAATACTGTCCGAACTGCGGAAGTTCATTGAAAAAAAATAAGCTATCATCCATTCTACCAGTAAAATCAGCGCTTACGAAAAAACAAAAAATAGGAATCATCGTCGGAATGAGCATAGTTATTCTTTTATTAATTGGATTTATGGGCGGAAAATATTACTATAGTTATCCGCAACAGTTAAGCCGTTTGGAGCAAACATTTAAAACTCAAGATCCCCAAAAAATTGCAGAAATTGTCACATCCGATGACCCTAATTATCATGTTTCGACAGCGAATATGAAAAAATTTGTCAGTTATTATCAAAAAAGTGAAAATAAAAAAGCGTTTACTAGTTTTTTAGCAGATCTCGGTCATGACCCGGAACAATTAAAAGATTTTACAATTGTTCAAAAAGGAAAATATTTAGGATTATTTCCTAAATACCAATTATCCATTCTTCCAGTCTATGTAACGGTAACAACCGATCAGTCAGGTATGGAATTACTTTTAGATGGGAAAAAATTAGCAACATCTAAAGGAAGGAACTATCAAACGACATGGGGGCCGCTAACACCCGGAAACTATCAAGTTGAAGGGAAATTGGATACAGAGAAATCAATTGTGACACAAAATTTGGTGAGATATCAAAACTCAGAGTTTAAATCTGATAGTCAGTTGGCGATTAATCTACACAAAGTTGCCTTCAAAGTAACGTCAAACATTGAAGGAGCAAAAATTTTAGTAGATAATAAAGAAGTAGGAACCATTAAAAATGGGAAAGTGGAAATCAAAAACCTGGTTTGGCATCAAGGAATGAATGTAAAAGCAATCTATCCAACAGAAAATGAGCAGTTAACAAGTGATAGCTACAAAATTTCTGAAACTGAATTTTTAGCAGATGATTATGATTCGAATAGTTATTTATCAGAGATGAATTTAGATTTTGAAGGTATCCAAAGTTCCGGCGATGTCCAACATTTTCTAGATCGCTTATATGAAGAAGTTAGTGATTATACTTCTAGATACAGCATTTTTGGCGCTTCACAAACCAGTGATTTGGCTGGTTATTTTGTTGACGGACTGTCTAATACAGATGAAAAAGATTTTGAAAAATTTATCAATGATATTCGAACAAGTGGAAAAAAATTACGGGTTGATGCTGAAACGAAAGTAGAATCAATTACTATGACAAGTAAGAACATTTATCAAGTTCAATATTTGATCTATTACGATACCGTTTATACAGATGATACGGCGGATGTCAATCAAGTGTTTCGCTATAAAAAAGCGCTGTTGCGTTATGATCCAACAAAGGCAACATTTCAAATCGATAATCTTGGTGGCGCAGAAAATTTTGAAACGCTCGATGATGGAGGAAACTAAAAAAGGTATGCCTGATGGCATACCTTTTTTAGTTTAATAACATTTTGAGCAAGGGGTTAGTCCACGTGCTTGAGCCTCTTCTAAAGTGGCGGGGTTATAGACACCATTTCCACACTTATGTGTATGGTACTTACTTCCGGTAGCTGTGATATAAACTGTTTGACCTTGTGTAGGTTCAGCAACTACCTGAGCGGCTTGTTGCTGATCTTGCTGTGCTTGAACTTCCGCTGCTTGTTTTGCCGCATCTGCTTCTTGAGCAAGCCGTTGCTCTTCTGCCTGTTTTTCTTCAGCAATTCTTTTTTCTTCTGCTGCTTGAGTTTCTTGTTCCTTTCGCTGCTGTTCTGCTTGCACTTTTTTCTGTTCTTCTTGTTGGTCCTTTAGAGCAGCGGGAGCCGTTTCTTCTCCGTTCTTCTTAGTAACTTCGTCTGCCTTTTTGTCTTTCTCAAGAGACTCAATCGTTTTTTCTAACGAAGAGATGGTGGCATTCTGTTCTTCATTAGTCAGTTTTTGAGCTTCAATGGTTTCAGATTGACTGCTGATTGTTTCAGATGCGTTAGAATCACTACATCCAGTAATAAATAATCCTAAAGTAAGTACCAACCCTAACTTAATAATTTTTTTCATCTTATACCCTCCTAAAGCATTTTTAGCACTTTAATCATCACCCTAATAAACATTTAAAGCGCTTTTATAATTAAATGATACTACAAAATTAATTATAATATTGTAAAAAAAAGAATAAAAAAGATGAAAATAACCGTATTTTAATTTTTAAATAGTGTAATCTAAAGCTAATTTTGCTAGTACAAATTTATTTTATGTTAGATAAAAATTTAAAGCTTTATTGTTAGGTATCTAAATATTAGAGAATGATCATTTTTCTGTTGACATTCTTTTTATCTACGTGTATATTCTATTCGAACAGTTAGATATCTAATGTTTAGCGAGGAGAGATTTTTATGGAAAGAATGATTGTTTCAAGTTTACTACGTTCGATCATGTATAAATCGCGCGAATCAATGAGTCAGCGTGTCAAAGATATGGATGTCAGTCCTCAACAAGGACGGATGATCTCCTATATTGCACAATATGAAGAAAAAGGATTGATTCAAAATGATTTAGCGAAGGCTTTCCAACGCCGAAGTGCTAGTATCACGAGCATGCTACAAGGGTTAGAAAAAAAAGGATATATTGAACGTCGGATTCCTGCTGATAATGAACGTCAAAAAAATATTTATGCTCTTCCGAAAGGCAAAGCCTTAGTCGATGAAACCAATCAAGCATTTTATGATTCTGAAAAAGAATTGGTGCATGCATTATCTGAGGAAGAAAAACAACAACTCATCACTTTGTTAAAAAAAATCGACGATAGTCTCTAAGCAACAGACAAATGTAGTCTGTTTGCGGCTAAATAGTTAGAATTCTAATAATTATAAATCTAGTAAAAGAAGGAATTATCATGGAAGAATTTGAAACAAACGAATCAAATATTTATTACTTAAAAGAAAGTCCTATCCGAAAGGCCATCGCACATCTATCGATTCCGATGATGGTAGGGATCTCAGCGACAACTATTTACAATTTAATCAATGCTTATTTTATCGGGTTGATTCACGACACGAATATGATGTCAGCTATTACATTAGCAATGCCGATTACGATTATTTTGATGGCTGTCGGAAATGTTTTTGGTGTTGGTGGTGGCACATTTATTACGCGTTTACTCGGGAGTGGGGATACTGAAAAAGGCAAAAAGGTCGCAGGCTATTCCTTTTATATGAGTATTATTGCTGGAATTATCATCGGGATCTTAGCAATGATCTTCATGACACCTTTTGTACATTTGCTAGGAGCGGATGGACAAACGTTGGTTTATACAAAACAATATTCAACGATTCTATTTGCTGGTGGATTTGGGATGATTTTGAACTTCGGTTTAGAACAATTGGTTCGTTCAGAAGGAGCTTCAAAGGAATCAATGTACGGGATGTTTATCAGCGTTGCTGTCAGCATTGTCCTAGATGCATTGTTGATTTTAGTATTTAATTTACATGTCATTGGTGCCGGTATTTCGATGGTTTTAGCCAACTTAGCAGCTACAGCTTATTATGTTTGGTTTTTAGAAACAAAAAGTGAATCTTTGAAAGGCTTCCTAAAACATTTTCGTATTTCGATCAAAGATCAATTAGAAGTCTATAAAATCGGTATCTCTGAAATCTTCAAATCAGCTTTTATGATCGTTACAACATTATTGTTAAATAATTTCTCTGTTGAATATGGAGACAACGTGGTAGCTAGTTTCGGGATCGCAGTTCGGATCACGCAATTACCAGAATTTTTGACTATGGGCTTATTTTTAGGCGCAATGCCCCTATTTGCTTACAGCTTTTCTGCTCATAATACCAAACGATTAAAAGAAGCATTGAGAGAAGTTTCCTTATGGATTGGTGGTATTTCTATTCTCTTTGCTCTACTCGTATATGTTTTTCGGGTACCGGTTTTAGGACTGTTTACCAGTGATCCAAAAGTTATTCAAGTTGGGTTGACAATTTTAGCTGCACAATTGATTTCATCCGTCTTCAATGGTTTTTCAGGCTTATTTACCGGAATCTTCCAAGCTTCAGGTTTTGGAGCTCAAACGGGTGTGATGTCAACGATTCAAGGAACTTTCTTTATTCCAGTTGTTTTATTATTACACCATTTTTATGGCTTAGATGGTTTAATTTGGTCAATGACTATCACTGAAGGTATCGCCTTTGTTGCTGGAGCAGTCATGATGATCCCTTATTTGAACAAACTCAATAAAGATGAACTACCTGCAATGCAATAAAAAAATAGAACCTGTCAGTTTGACGGGTTCTATTTTTTTTATATGCATGTTGTAACCGAATATGCTAACATTAATATAAAGATTACTTTTTATGAGAGGAGCTTGAAAATGCGTTTCAAAATCAATTTAGAAGTTAGTTCAGAAAACAATCAGAAAATATCGATCAAGTATCAATCGATTTTTCTATCATTATTAAAACGCGGGCTCGAAAATGCTTCGCCTGAAGTTTATAAAGAATTATATGAACAGAACAAAGAAAAATTATTTTCACAGGCGGTAATTTTTAAAGGTGCAAAATTTGAAAAAGAGAAAATATTACTTCAGACGCCTACGATTACTTATTTATTTTCGACACCTAAAGCTGATTTGGCGATGGCTGTATACAATGCTTTTATTTTTTTGAAGGAAATGAAAGCGGTTTCTTTTGCTGGCGATCTAAAAATAAGAGTTAAGTCAATATCAATGATCTATCAAGAACCCATAACGGATAAACAAGTCGTTTTTCAAGCTGTATCTCCTATTTTAGCGAGAGATCATAATCGTGAGATAAGAAAAGATTGGTTCTTAGATTTTACTGATGATAAATATGAGGCTGTTTTGAAACAGAACTTAATCAATCGGTTGGTTCCAGAGATGGGCCGCGGCGTAAAATTTGATATAGACAACTTAAAAATAAAACCACTGAATATGAAAAAAAACTGTAACGAAAGCCTATGAAAAATTTTATCAAGGAGCTATTGGAACGATTGAAGTGACTGGAGAGCCTTATCTATTAAATGTGATTCGCGATGTTGGTTTAGGATCAAAAACGGGTCTTTATTTTGGATATTTGAATCAGCTAAAACAAGGTGGTGAAACGAATGGATAGTCTAGTAGAAGACGAGGTTCTAGAATTCCGTTTAAACTCATGGATGGAGAATGCTGCGATTTGTGGACTGGTCAATATTCTGGGTGAAGATAAGGTTAAGATAAAAGATCAAAGTGTAGAAGTGCCATTGGAAGAATTGCGAAATTTTGAAGAAAAGTATTTCTTCTATTTTGCGACACAGTATAAAAAACTATCTTCGTTGACGAAAGTGATGGCCTATGAAGATGAGATGAATCGTCATCAGCAAGAAAATTTCGCTCATTTTGATGAAAAGGCTTATGATCGATTGCAAAAATATATTGATGTTTTGAATCAATACGGAGTAAGAGGAGGTAGTTATCTTTCGGTATATCCATTGATTGATTCTCCTGTGGATATCGTTGCGTTAATCAAACAAATAAAAAAAGAAAATCTGAAAAAGGGTGAATTTGAAAAAAATCGTGAACAAGTTGTTGAACGAGTAAAAAACATTTATCAGATACTAACGAAGATTTTCGCCTACTATCACCGTGAAGATGTTCAGCATTACCTACCAGCTAAGATACAAATCTATAATGTTATCAATAATGGCTACAATGATGTGTCTTTTTTGAACCGGCAAGAAAGCAAAGGGGATTTCTTTGAGAAGTACCACGATTATTTTGTAGAATCGATGCTATCTTATTTAGAGGAAAATCACGATAAAGACAAGTTATCTTGTACAAATTGTGAAAGATCTATACGGAAAGGAGAAATCCCATATACATTCATTAATAATGCTGGTTATGATATGGGGAAAAAACAAAGTAACGCTTGGTCGTTTACGAATGATTTATTTATGTGTCCGGTTTGCCGTTTGCTCTATACTTGTATTTCCGCTGGTTTCACGTATGTTTATAGCCAAGGTTTATTTGTGAATGATAATCACTCGGTAAGGACATTGCTTAATGTAAATACAGGGATTCGTTTGAATGTATTGAGTTTGAATAAAACAGAAGTAAAGGCGATTGACACATACGCGGCGTTGATTCGCACCTTGCAAGATTCGATGAATCGACAAAGTCATCGTGAATTGCAAGACATTCAAATTGTTCGTTACGAAAACAAGCGCTATTACTTTAATCTTTTACCCAATCATATTTTAAAGACGATCGATAAATCGAAGGATCGACTAACAGAATTATTCAATGCGGGATTTGTTTTAAATGGTGAGTATCAAAATCTTTATCGTGAGATCGTCATTCGATTAATGAACAATACTAATTTATTTTCACTGATCCATCAAGTGTTACGAACAAAATGTACTGGCGGACAAGTTTATGCGAATAGTTATCACATAATGAAAATGATCGAGATTAATCAAAATTTTTTAGAGGAGCTGATTCAGATGAAAGGATTGGAAAAAGATGAGCTGGAGAAGGTTCGACGCGATGGCTACTTCCTAAAAAAGGAATACGCGAACAAGAACAAAGCAGACTCAATTGGGTTTCGATTGCTCAATGCTTTAAAGGCCAATAATAAAGATGCCTTCATGGATATGTTGTTAAATAGCTATATGTATTTAAACAAGCAAGTTCCTAAATATTTTACAGATATTTTTTTAGATGACGAACGGTTTAAAACGATTGGTTATTGTTTTGTGACGGGTATGATCGGAGAAGCTTATAAAAATGAAGGGGGAAATGATAATGAGTAAAGGGTTAACGATGACAATGATTTTTCTAGCAGAAAGCGCGAATTATGGGGAATCTTTAGGAAATGTGGCGACTTTGAAAAAAATTACTCGTGACAACGGAGAACAGTATACTTACATTTCCCGTCAAGCGATCCGTTATAATATTGTTGAGCAGATGGGAGAGCCACTAGCTTCTTTAAAAGCCGAAGGGAGAGGTGAAAAGAAGGTGATTCAATTTGATCACAATGCGACTATTGACAAATATTCTGAAGTAGATCTTTTCGGATATATGAAAACTATCAGTGAAAGTAATGCTGTGACACGTCCTGCTAAGGTTCGTTTATCCAATGCAATCTCCCTTGAAACTTACAAAGGAGACACTGATTTTCTAACAAATATGGGATTAGCTAATCGTTTAAGAGAAACTGGTGTAAAGGGCCACGATAAAATGT
>NZ_JXKQ01000011.1 GCF_001885945.1 Enterococcus hermanniensis
ATCTAATTATAGTGTCAGTTCCAACTGTTTATCCAGCTTCTTTTTTTGGGAGTTATTTTGCTAGGATTCTTTAGCAAAATTTGTGATAATAAGACAAATAAAAAAGTGAGGTGTGGAGGTTGAGAGATGGAACATATTGGGCTGAAAAATTAAGGAATAGAGAAATTAGTTTCCCCGAATTGCTGTCTTCTATCGAAGAAAAGGCCCAGAAACAAAATCCAGTATTAAATGCCTTCGTTTCTACGATGGAACGGGATGCACTCGTTGAATATCAAGAACAAAAAGAACTATTAACAAAACCCTTTGCTGGATTACCGATTCCATTAAAAATGTTGGGACAAGAAAAAAAGGGTTGGTTGAGTACCTCAGGGTCACGGCTTTTTTTAGAAAACCATGCGAATCAAACGAGCGATTATACGAAACAGCTAATTAAAAATGGCTTGATTCCTTTTGCTCAAACCAATGCGCCAGAATTTGGTTTTAAGAATATCACTGATGCAAAAATTTATGGGCCTGCTAGAAATCCATGGAATTTAGATTATTTTTCTGGTGGTTCAAGTGGTGGTGCTGCGAGTGCTGTTGCGGCAGGAATTGTTCCGATTGCAGGTGCGAGTGATGGCGGCGGATCGATTCGGATCCCAGCCTCCTTCTGCGGCTTGATTGGATTGAAACCGAGTCGTGGAACCATGCCTGTCGGTCCTAATGGAATGCGCGGATGGCAAGGGGCGGCAATCGATTTTGCGTTGACTGTTTCAATGCGTGATACGGAGAAACTTTTTTATGGGATGCGTGGAATTGATTCCAGTGCCCCGTATCAATCTACCCCTAATGAGTGGCAACATAGGAAAGCCGCTCAGCAAAGTAAATTGAAAATAGCTATGTTGATTGAATCGCCAATTGGTTCAAGCGTTTCTCCTGAAGCAGCCAATGCTGTAGAAAAAGCGGCTGATTTTTTAGTCAATCAAGGTCACGAGATTCAATTGATTTCTTATCCGTTTGATGGCAAACAGTTAATCCATAGTTATTATCTAATGAACGGGGCTGAAACCGCTGCAATGTTTACTGGAATTGAAAAAGGACTTACACGACCAGCCGAAAAACATGATATGGAATTGATGACGTGGGGAATTTATCAGTATGGTAAAAAAATTCCAGCAAGTCATTATATTGACGCTTTGAATTTTTGGGATACGGTGACAATAAAAATGGAAAAACTTTTCCGAGAATATGATTTATTATTGACGCCTACAGCAGCAACGACGGCACCAAAAATAAAAGAAGATTTGCAAAGTGATGAGATTCGTGATGGTTTGGAAGTAGCGACTAATTTATCGGAAAAGGAATTAGCCAGTCTAATCGATCGAATGTTTGATAAAAGTTTACAGATCACACCTTATACGCAGTTAGCTAATTTAACTGGGCAACCAGCGATTTCTCTACCTACGTATGTTACTAAAAAAGGTTTGCCGTTAGGAATCCAATTCATGGCTGCTAGAGGTCGAGAAGATTTATTGTTTCAAGTTGGACAGCTATTTGAACAGGGATATGGGTTTCAATTACCGGAATATTATCGATAATCATAAAAAGAAAAAAGATCGACAAACGACTTGTCGATCTTTATTATTTAAAACTAGATTAGACTAGTTTTTTGGCTTTTTCAGTATTAGCAAAATGAAGTTTTGCATATTTTGCCAATAAATCGATACCGCCTTTACGAAGAAGCTGGGCCGCTAATTCATCTGAAGGTTTTCCTGCACCAGAAGGGACTTTTACTCCTAATTCTAAAGAGGCTTGGTCCAATTCTTCCAAGAAGCTGGCACGAGAAATAATAGAAGCCGCAGCAACTGACAGATGATATTGCTCACCTTTAGTGATAAAATAAATTTTTTCATTTACAGCTTTGGCTTCTTGTTTGACATATTTCATGTAATTCGCTTCTGAAGTAAATTGATCAATCAAGATTGCTTCGGGTTTTGTTGGAGCAATATCGGCTAATAACAAGCGAATCGCTTGATTATGTAAAGCAACTTTCATTCGAACGGCGTTGTATTTTGGTTGGATCTCATTGTATTTTTCAGGATTAACAATGAGTAAGCGATAAGGGATTAAGTCTTTGAGTGCTACAGCCATTTGTCGAATCTGCGGGTCGGTCAACATTTTTGAATCTTTGATCCCTAATTGTTTCAGTGTAGCTAAATGATCTTTATCAGCAAAAGCCGCACATACACATAGCGGGCCAAAATAGCTGCCATTTCCGACTTCATCGCTGCCTAAAACAGCTAGTGAAGCAAAATTTTTAGGCAAACTACTGGTAGGGGCTTGCTTTGAACTTGAAGCAGCTGGATTGCCCCAACGAGCCGCTTCTTGTTCCGCATTGTTACCTTGAAACAAGACTTTTCCTGAGGTATAAGCAGTGATATTTGTTCCATTTTTTTTAGCAGAAAATTCACTGTATGGAACTTTTTTACTAGACAGATAATCGGTATAATAGGCTTTTAATTTTTGAATTTCAGTTTTGGATAATTTTAAGACAGCTGAACTCATCGTTTCTCTCTTTTCTTTAAGTTATTTACTTTTGGCTAATCAAAGTTGTACATACGTTAGGTTTTAGCATATAATATATTAGTATTTTTAGTCGCATCGTATTTTGTAAAAAATGTTTTAGAAAGGTTGATCAATATGGCGCAAAATCGTTATAAGGCCATCGTTGCCGGTCAAACTTATACTATCATTGGACAAGAATCCAAGCAACACATGGATATGGTTACTGCCTTGATCAATGAACAGTTAAATGAGATCATGTCCCTATCGCCAGAAATCACAGAAGAAAAAGCCGCGATATTATTAGCCATTAATGCTGTTTCAGACCAGTTGAAGAAGCAAGAAGCATTAATGAAGTTAGAGAAACAACAAACGACATTGGATGGGCAGGCTGCACATAATTTAGAGTTAGAAAATCGTATTAAAAAAATTGAAGCGATTGAAGCAGAAGCAAAAGAAATTATGCGTAAAAATGGAAAAGCGGATGTACCGATTCGTAATCATGTCGAAGCCCAACAGATTGTCAACGAAAACCGCAAACGTGAGATCCAAAAAAGAGCGGCAAACAAATAAGTGAGGGAAACTATGTTAACATTGATAATTTTATTTGCATTATTGCTGTCCTTTTATTTAGGATACCGTAGAGGTCTGGCCTATCAATTGGTATTTACCGTTGGGTATGTCCTTTCATTTATTGTTGCGTGGGTATTTTACCAACGTTTGGGAGCTGGCTTAGATTTGTTTGTTCCGTATCCATCTGTGACCAGCGAATCAAAAATGATTTACTATTCAGTTGAAAAAGCTTTTAATTTGGATCAAGCCTTTTATGCTGGGGTTGCTTTTGTTTTGATTTTGGCAGTTGGCTGGTTGATCACTCATTTTATTGCGATTTTTTTCAAAAATTTATTGTTTGCAACAATCCTACCGCAATATGACGGCATTGTTGCAGGTGTGATTCAACTATTCGTCTGCTATGTAGCGATTTTCTTGATTTTGAAATTGGTTAGTTTTGTACCGATGGTCTTGATTCAAAATCAACTAGAAGGTAGTTGGCTAGCTCGGATGATCATTGAGCATTCGTTGATTTTGAGCCCAGTGTTTGACAATTTATGGGTAACGAAAATTATTGGATAGAGCAAAAACCGAGACGCTGTTTGACAGGTTTCGGTTTATTTATTTATAGAAGGTGAAAAAATGAATGAACGTATTCTAAAAACATTGGAATTTGAACAAGTAAAGAAAATGATTCAACAGTATTTGACAACTGAACAAGGCGAAGAAGAAATCCGTCAACTTGTCCCTTCTAAGGATCAGGCAACGGTCCAAGCTTGGCTTGAAGAGACCGAAGATGGGATCAAAGTTCAACGGTTGCGTGGCGGCTTACCGATTCCTAAATTAAATAATATTAAACCGCACATGAAGCGAATCGAAATTGGGGCAAACCTAAACGGCTTAGAGTTAGCGGAAGTCTCACGGGTTCTTTCTACCACGAGTGAATTGGTTCGTTTTATTGAAGATTTGAAAGATAGCGAATTAGAATTTCAACGTTTATATTTTTGGGAAGAGCAATTAACAACGTTACCTGAGTTAAGTGGAAAACTCCGTCGTTCGATTGAAGAAGATGGCCGAGTACGAGATGAAGCTTCAGTGGAACTACGGACTATTCGAAGCCAAATTCGTCGTAGTGAACAAACGATTCGGGAACAATTAGATGGATTGATTCGTGGAAAAAATGCAAAATATTTAAGCGATAGTTTGATTACCATGCGTAATGATCGCTATGTAATTCCAGTTAAGCAAGAATATCGCGGAGTCTTTGGTGGTGTGGTCCATGATCAAAGTTCTTCAGGACAAACCTTATTTATGGAACCCAAGCAAATCGTTGAATTGAACAACCGTCTACGTCAACAACAAATCGCTGAACGAACTGAAATCGAGCGAATCTTAGCAGAATTATCCGCCGAATTGGTAGCACCGCGAAAAGATATTTTGCATAATGCGTATGTGTTAGGTCGTTTTGATTTGATGAATGCGAAAGCACGTTTTGCGAAAGCTCTAAAAGCAGTGGTTCCGACAATCAATGCCGAAAATCATGTGTATTTCAAACAAGCGCGTCATCCACTATTAGATCAAGAAAAAGCAGTGGCGAATGATTTGATGATCGGAGAAGAGTTTCAAGCGGTCGTTATCACCGGTCCTAATACTGGGGGTAAGACGATTTCATTAAAAACATTGGGGCTTTTACAATTAATGGGTCAAACAGGTTTTCCATTGCCAGTGGCTGAAGAAAGTGAAATGGGGATTTTTGACGAAGTCTTTGCGGATATCGGTGATGAACAATCAATCGAACAAAGTTTATCGACATTTTCTTCACATATGACTAATATCGTATCAATCTTAGCTAAAATCGATGAACATAGTTTAGTGCTCTTTGATGAACTTGGTGCTGGAACAGATCCGCAAGAAGGGGCAGCTTTAGCGATCGCGATCCTTGATGCAGTCGGGGCTAAATCAGCTTATGTTATGGCAACAACGCATTATCCTGAATTAAAAATCTATGGCTATAATCGTTCAAATACAATTAATGCTAGTATGGAATTCGATGTAGATACCTTAAGCCCGACCTATCGGTTATTGATTGGTGTTCCTGGTCGAAGCAATGCGTTTGAGATCTCTCGTCGTTTGGGATTAGATTCGCTAATCATTGAAAGTGCCAAACAAATTATTGATGAAGAGAGTCAAGACCTGAATGAAATGATTTCTGACTTAGAAAATCAAAGAAAAGCGACCGAGACGGAATATTTAGAAATTCGTCATTATGTTGATGAGTCGGAAAAATTATATCGAGATTTGAAAAATGCTTATACTTATTTCTTTGATGAGCGTGAAAAAGAAATGGAAAAAGCACGTAAAGAAGCCAATACGCTTGTGAGTGATGCGCAAGAAAATGCTGAGAAAATCATCAAAGAAATTCGCCAAATGCAATTAGATGGGCAAGGCCAAGTCAAAGAACATCAATTGATTGATGCGAAATCACAACTTGCGGATTTAAAACAAGATGAACAATTAAAGAAAAACAAAGTGTTACAAAAAGCAAAAGCTAAAAAAATATTCAAACCAAATGATGAAGTAATTGTCGAAACGTATGGACAACGTGGAACATTGATCAAAAAAGTCGGCGATAGTGACTGGCAAGTTCAATTAGGTATTTTAAAAATGACGGTTGCGGAAGAAGATATGACGTTAACAAAACCAATCGAAGAGCCAAAACAACGAGTTGTCACGGGTGTTCAAAGAGGTGCAAGCGCACGAGTAAAACCAGAATTGGATCTGCGGGGCAAACGTTATGAAGAAGCCTTAGCAGAAGTGGATCAATATATTGATGCGGCCTTATTGGCGAACTTTGCGCAAGTTCGAATCATCCACGGCAAAGGTACAGGGGCTTTAAGAAGTGGTATTACTGAGTATCTAAAAAATAATCGCAATGTGAAAAATTTTGAATTTGCACCAGCAAATCAAGGCGGAAGCGGTGCTACAGTCGTGACTTTCAAATAGTTTACAAGTGTAAGCAGAAGAGTAGCGCTGAGACAAAGAGCGTGCTATACTACTTTTAGTAAGAATTAGATGACTTCGGAGCAAGCCTTTGAAGTGAATATAGGAGGAATACACATGTCACAAGTAGTTACTGATAAAACTTTTAGCGAAGAAACGGATAACGGACTTGTATTGATTGACTTTTGGGCAACTTGGTGTGGCCCTTGTCGCATGCAAGCACCAATTTTAGAACAATTATCTGAAGAATACGATGAAGATGAATTCCGCGTCGTTAAAATGGACGTTGATGAAAATCCCGAAACACCTGCTTCATTTGGTATCATGAGCATTCCAACACTTGTTTTAAAGAAAGATGGACAAGTTGTTGACAAAGTAATTGGTGTTCATACAAAAGATCAATTAAAAGAGCTAATCCAAGCTCACATGTAAGAATGGCGGATGGGTGTGACGGATGTCACACCCATCTTTTGTTGATTGATCACTTTAAGGCAATTGAAAGAGATAAAAAAGAGCGAATGAATGCGTTCAACGCTCTTTTTAGCAGAAGGGAAGCAAGGTATGAACGAACGGATTAAAAATAAGTTAGCGTTGCTGCCAGATCAGCCAGGCTGTTATTTGATGAAGGATAAAAATGGAACGATCATTTATGTTGGGAAGGCCAAAATTTTAAAAAATCGAGTTCGTTCTTACTTTACAGGCAGTCACAATACGAAGACTGAGCGTTTAGTCAGTGAAATCGTGGATTTTGAATACATTGTCACTGAATCAAATATCGAAGCGTTATTACTGGAAATAAATTTGATCAAAAAAAATGATCCTAAATATAATATTATGTTAAAGGATGATAAGACCTATCCTTTTTTAAAAATCACGAATGAAAAGTATCCACGTTTGATGATCACACGAAAAGTATTGAAGGATAAAGCGTTGTATTTTGGTCCCTATCCAGATGTCAATGCAGCCAATGAAACAAAGAAATTATTGGATCGGCTATTTCTGTTGAGAAAATGCAAACCTTCGCAAAAGACGCCTTGTTTGTATTATCATTTAGGTCAGTGTTTATGTCCTTATGCGTTTGATGTCGATCCGCAAGTCTATAAAGATATGGTGGAAGAAATCAAATCTTTTTTAAATGGTGGGCATACAGAGATCCAAGATCAGCTTAAAGAAAAAATGAATCAAGCAGCAGCTGACATGGAATTTGAAAAGGCGGCTGAATATCGTGATCAAATCCGCGCCATCGAAACGGTTATGACGAAACAAAAAATGACCAATACCGATCTAGTGGACCGTGATATTTTCGGATATGCAACTGATAAAGGTTGGATGTGTGTTCAAGTCTTCTTTGTTCGCCAAGGTAAATTAATCGAGCGGGATGTCTCGATGTTTCCATTTTATAATGATGCAGAAGAAGATTTTCTAACTTATATTGGGCAATTCTATCAAGAAAATGAACACTTTATTCCTAGAGAAGTGTTGATACCAGATAATATTGATAAACCCAGTGTTGAAGCCTTGTTAGAAACAAAGGTGATTCAACCGCAGCGCGGCGACAAGCGAAAATTAGTGAAGCTTGCTGGCAAAAATGCTCAAGTAGCGTTAAATGAAAAATTTGATTTGATTGGTCGCAGTGAGGCACGGACGATCGGAGCGGTTGAAAAATTGGGTGATGCCATGAATATTCCAGCGCCGATTCGTATCGAAGCTTTTGATAATTCCAATATCATGGGAACAGATCCCGTATCTGCAATGGTCGTATTCATCGATGGCAAACCCGCAAAAAAAGAATACCGAAAATATAAGATTAAAACCGTCAAGGGTCCGGATGATTATGCGTCGATGCGGGAAGTCATTTATCGACGGTACTCCAGAGTCTTAAAAGAAGGATTACCATTTCCTGATTTGATCGTGATCGATGGTGGGAAAGGCCAAGTCGATGTGGCAAAAGATGTGTTAGCCAATCAACTAGGGATTGATATTCCAATTGCTGGGTTAGCTAAAAATGATAAGCATAAAACGAGTGAATTACTGTATGGCCCAGAACTAAGTGTCGTACCATTAGAACGTAATTCTCAAGAATTCTTTTTACTACAGCGAATCCAAGATGAAGTCCATCGCTTTGCGATCACTTTCCATCGGCAGCTAAGAAGCAAAAATAGTTTTGCATCAAAACTAGATAATATTGATGGGCTAGGACCAAAACGTAAAAAAATGTTGTTGAAAGAATTCAAGTCACTAAAAAATATTCAAGAAGCTTCGATCGAAGAATTACAAAAAGTTGGACTGCCAAAATCAGTAGCTGAAAGTACGCACAATCAGTTGCAACAGAAATAATGTATAGTTTCCTTTACAATAAAAGTAAAGGATGCTATACTTTTTTTATCTTAAAATGTAAAGTTAACTATACATAAGGGAGTGATCCATTGCAAAATAGAATTCAAAAATTACGCAAAGAACGTAGACTCACTCAAAGTGAACTTGCAGAAAAATTAGAAGTGACTCGTCAAACGATTATTTCATTAGAAAATGGGCGCTACAATGCTTCCTTGATTTTAGCGTATAAGATTGCGCGATTATTTGATTTAAAAATTGAAGATATTTTTATTTTTGAAGGGGAGGATGACTAATGCAAGAGTTATCAAAACAAGATCAGAAATATTTAAAAAGTTTAAAACGACGAAATCATTATTATTTAATAGCAGCACTTATTTTAGTCGCTTGTTTGGCAATACTATTTTTAGGAACAAGTTATTATGAATTAAAAATCAATCAGCGCGCATCAGATTATTTAAGCGGTTTTTTATTAGCCATTGCGGCAGTCCTGTTTATTTACGTGATTCGTAATCGAAAGTTGATCAAAGATCCTAAATTGATAAAAAGAGAGCGAATAAAAAATTCGGATGAACGCAATGTAGAAATCATGAAAAAATCATTGCAATTCACAAGTTATTTCATGATGATCACACTGGTGTTAACGAGCGTTATAGGTAGTTTTTTATCTGAAGCTATCATGCAAATGGCCAGTTTATTGATAGCTCTATTTTTTATTAGCTACTTACTATGTTATCTTTATTTTAAGAAAAGGCTTTAATGTATTATTGGTATAGTGGGGAATTTTTAGGTCATAAACAATCAAAGGAGTGAGTGGATGTTACAGGTAGAGCATTTAAGTAAAAGTTTTGGTTCGTATAAAGCATTAGATGATATGAACTTTACGATCGAAGATGGGAAAATATTAGGGTTGATTGGTCAAAATGGTGCGGGGAAAACAACGACTTTTCGTCTGATTTTGGATTTTTTATCAAAGGATGCCGGCAGTGTTTTGTGGAATGGACATCCACTGTCAGGTAAAGATTATAATACGATTGGTTATCTACCCGAAGAACGCGGTCTTTATCCAAAAGTGACGATCGAGAATCAATTACTCTTTTTTGCTTCACTTAGAGGAAAAAAGAAACAAGAAATTGAACCAAAGATTGATGAATGGATGGATAAATTTCAAGTCAAAGGGAAGAAAACAGACAAAGTAAAATCTCTTTCAAAAGGGAATCAGCAGAAAGTTCAATTGATCTCAACACTAATTCATGAGCCTAAATTAGTGATTTTGGATGAACCCTTTAGTGGATTGGATCCAGTCAATGCAGAACTATTGAAAAATGGGATTATTGAACTAAAAGAGAAAGGTTCTTGTGTCATTTTCTCTAGTCATAATATGGACAATGTTGAAAAAATTTGTGACCACTTGATTATGCTACGTAATGGTGAGACTGTCTTAAATGGAAAAGTCCATGCTATCAGAGAATCCTTTGGTCGTAGTAAATTATATTTGGATGCTTCTTTGAGTAAATCAGAATTGGAAGCTTTTACTGGGGTTGAAAAAGTAGTGGAAAAAAAAGATGGCAGTTTTGATCTCACGTTGAATGATCCATCTGCAGGCAAAGAAATTTTTGAACAAGCAACCAAAGATGGCTATATCCCGATGTTCAATCAACAGCCGCCGACTCTCGAAGAAATTTTTAAATGGAAAGTAGGTGGCACACATGGATAAGATGGGAATTATTGTTAAAGATGTCTACAAAAAAAATGTCAAGTCAGCTGCTTTTTTAATCATGATTTTAGCACCTTTCTTAGTCATGGGTATTTTTTATCTATCGCAGCATTTCTTTGGCGATGCAAATGATATCAATAACATCGGAATTGTTAGTAATCAATCATCCGTAGCCGAAGAATTGGTAAAAACAAAAAACAAAGATTATTCCTTTACAGTCATTTCGAGCGAGAAGGTAGCCCAAAGTCAATTAGAAGATAAAAAAGTAGATGCTTATCTAACGTTAAAGCTGGGACAAGAAAAAGTTACGGGAAAGCTTTATAGTAAAGCTGCTTTAGGAACTTCAACCGAAACGCAATTGCAGCAGATACTAAACAATTTGCAAGCATCTATGCGAGCGAGTCAATTAAATCTAACAACCGCACAAGTTCAAAAAGTCATGGAGCCGGCCACTTTTGAATCGAATAAAGTCACTTTTGAACATGGAAAGATGCAAAGTGACGGCGGAGATTCAAGTATCCAATTTGTTCTTAGTTTTTTAACAACGATCATTATGTTTGTATTCATCATGAGTTATTCTTCGATTATCGCTCAAGAGATTGCTTCAGAAAAAGGGACCCGAATCATGGAAGTTTTACTGTCCAGTATGAAAGCTAAGACCCATTATTATGGGAAATTAGTAGCCGTCTTACTAGTAGCACTGACCCAATTACTAATTTACGGTCTGGCATTAGTCATAGGTTATCGGCAATTCAAAGATTTTCCGATGGTCAAAGAGTTCATGAACAACGTGTCAATCAAAAGTTTATTAGGGAGCAATGTAGTTATTATTATGGCCTTTATGTTGATTGGGATCTTTTTATACGCGGTCTTGTCTGCGCTTTGTGGTTCGTTAGTTAGTAAGCCGGAAGATACAGCTAAAGCTATTCAGCCAGTTATGTATCTTTCAATGATCGGATATATGTTAGGGTTAATATTAGGTGCTTCTGATCCAACCAATATTATTATTAAAGTCACGTCCTATATTCCATTTTTATCTTCTTACAGTATGCCGTTACGACTAGCGTCTAATACTGCAGGAACTTCTAGCGCATTGATCTCATTAGTTGTGTTGATCGTCTTTACAGTGTTATTGACTATTTTTTCTGCTCAGCTTTATAAATCAAATGTTTTAGTTTATAGCGAAGGTGGTACGTTCAGTGCATTGAAGCAGTCGATTTCTATCATGAGGAATGATCGTAAAAAGGGCTAAACAAATCATTTGACCAACGAAGGAATGTCTCTCACAATAGAAGTTGTAACACAAACTGCAAGAGGAGGAACTTTGATGGATACAACGAAAAAATTAGCAAATGGAATCGAAATGCCTCGACTAGGTTTAGGTGTTTGGCGAGTAGAAGAAAATGATGCGACAAATTCAGTTAAATGGGCAATCGAAAATGGTTATCATTTGATTGATACCGCTGCAGTATACAAAAATGAAAAAGGTGTTGGTGAAGGGATTCGTCAATCAGGTATCAAACGTGAAGACCTATTTGTCACAACCAAACTTTGGAATGCGGATCAAGGATATGAATCAGCATTGAAAGCTTTTGATGCCAGTTTAGAACGCTTAGGTTTGGATTATGTGGATCTTTACTTGATTCATTGGCCAGTGGAAGGAAAATTCAATGATTCTTGGCGTGCAATGGAAGAAATCTATGAAAGTGGCCGTGCTAAAGCTATAGGTGTCTCTAATTTCCACCAACATCATATCGAAAAATTAATGACGACGGCTAAAATCAAACCCATGGTCGATCAAATCGAATTGCATCCAACCTTCACGCAAGAACCGTTACGTGAATATCTAGCGCAAGAAGGAATTGCTGTAGAAGCGTGGTCGCCACTGGGCCAAGGTAAGATTTTAGAGAATTCTACTTTAGTTGAAATTGGGCAAAAGCATAACAAATCAGCTGCTCAAGTAATCATTCGTTGGCATTTACAAAGTGACATCATTGTTATTCCAAAATCCGTCCACGAAGAACGGATCAAAGAAAATTTTGATGTATTTGATTTTGAATTAAGCTCCGAAGAAATGAAACAAATCGATGGATTGAATATCAATGAACGCCTTGGAGGCGATCCAGACAATTTTAATTTTTAGCAAATTTAAAAGTACTTGTAGTGAATCCCTGATTGATTCACTACAAGTACTTTTTTATTTATTTTTTATCTTTAACAAAATGAATGTTTTTGATTTTTTAGTTGTTTATAAAAAAGCGAGTAGTGACAAAATTATGCTAATATTTTTGAAAAAGGAGAAAGTCCACTGAATAGTTTGTTGGTAAAAATCCATTCTTTCGTTTAGGGTGCGCCATTGATTTAGGGATTGGAACTGGAAACATCGTTGGCGTAGCTACAGCAATAGTAGTGAGTGGTCAGGGAACATTATTTTGGTTAGAGATCGCTGGCTTTTTAAGGGAGGGCTATAAAATATGCGGAAGGCTTATTAGCCGTAAAATATCGAAGTTTGATGAGCATGGGAACGCATTAGGCGGACCATTTTATTACAGCGAAAATGGTTTGGGAGAACGCTTTCGTTGGCTTATTTTGGATTGGGGTTTTCGCTCAAATCAACGGAATCCTTTTAGCAGTAGAAAAATTTCCGATCCAAATGAAATGTATGCGATTTCTTTGCCTAACAATAAGTATTCCTAGGCATTGATCATCACTGGAATACTAGTCACTGGACTCGTTGTGATTGTATTGATCGTAATATATAAAAAGGAATTGCTTGAGGAACTTTTTCAAAAGAAGCTGGTCTCAGTTAAAAACAAGATCTTTCGACTCTGGATAAAGAATAAAAAACTGACATGAAGAAGCTCATGACAGTTTTTACTGATTTAATACTATTCAAAGTCTTGTACAAAATAATCAAATAGGCGTTGTTCTTTCGGATCGTTCTTATGCGTCAATTCGGGGTGCCATTGGACACCGAGAATTTTGTGGCTACGATCGCGACTTTCAACCGCTTCGATGATTCCATCCGCTGACCAAGCAATCGGTACTAGACTTTCTGCCAAATCTTTCAATGCTTGGTGATGATAAGAGTTGACCTGATTTTTTTCTCCTAAAATTCCAGCTAGGGTTGAATCCCCCTTAACTGTAACAGAGTGTAAGCCAAAATCGGGAACAGTCGGAAACATATCGTGTTTGACTGTCCAATTTTCATAGTCTGATAAATCTTGATATAGGGTGCCACCTAAAGTCACGTTTAGTAACTGGGTACCACGGCAAATTGTAAAAATGGGTTTGTTTTGTTTGATGGCTTCTTTGATCAAAGCCATTTCAAAAGTATCACGTTCCATACTTGTTGCGCCCAATTTCGGATCAGGTTCTTCACCATACAAAATCGGGGAGACATCTTGTCCACCGGCTAATAATAACTTATCGATAGTTGCTATATACGTGCTAGCTAGTTCTGGATCACTGATGGGTAATAGAACCGGAACCCCTCCAGCTTGATGGATTCCATCGATAAATCCTTGAGGGCTGTAAGTAAACTGTTGATCAAAAAAATCTTGATTCTTTTGATAATGCTGACTTGCTGCGATACCAATAATTGCTTTTGTCAAAAAGGCCACCTCTTTATTTGATTTAATCGTTACGTTGTTAGGCTTAAATATGAATACTAAAAATCTTTCATACTTCTTTCTTATCATAGTTGCCAAAGTATAGCAAGAATTGCGCTACGCGTTAAAACCAAGAACCTATCTAGCTGAAAAATTTATGATCGAAGGAAAGAATTTTAATTGTTTGAAGGTTTAGTGTGATGTCAAAAAATTATACTTTTAAATAAGATAAAACCAAAATTTGTTTATGTAGAACGAAAGATCCACTTTTCAGATCTAACCACTTTTGAATTTTAGGTCTTTTTTTTAGTTAGCGTATTTGTTACACTGAAAAAGAGATTTTTATAAATTACAATGGTTGGGCGCAAGCTTCAAGGATCATGTTCTTCAAGGGGTGAGAAGAACGGTCTAAGAGCTTGCGCTCTTTTTGTATCAAAAAGGGAGGGTTTATGTGTTAGAAGCTTTGGAAAAAATAAAAATAGCAGAAGAACAAAATGAATTAAAGAAAGAATCTTTGCAGAGAGAATTAGCCGCATATGAAACAGATAAAAAACAAGAGTTACAGGTAAGAAAAAATCAATTGAAAGAAGAATTTTCTAGCATGGTTAATACTCAAACACACAGTTTAGCGCAATCTTTGGAAGTAAAAAAACAAAAATTTGCTGAGACAGCCGATATAGAAATTAACCAGATGGAGGAAAATTATTCAGTAAAACAAGCACAGATGATTCAAATGATAATCGAAAGGGTGATCATAGAATATGGCAGTCAGTAAAATGAGTAAACTGACGTTGATTGCCCAACAAGGGTATAGCGAAGAAATACTTTCAGCAATCCAAGGATTTCAAGGGGTGGAAATTCGAGATCTCTTTCAACAAACAGTCAGTAATGAATGGGTAGCGGATTATTTTAATGAGCTAAAACCTTTAACTAGTCAGACTGAATTGGCAAAAATTGAAGATCAGTTGAAGCAGATAGATGAGGCCATTCGCTTTATCGAACATCATGGCAGTAGTAAGGAAAAAGGGCTCCATTTAAAACGTCGACAAGCGACACTACAAGTGTTGGAAGGAACATTTGATGAGACGAATTTTTTAGCTGAGCTAACAAACATTCAGAATTTAGAAAAAGATTTTTTTAGGATTGAAGCAAAAAGACTAGCCTTACAAGAAGAAGAGAATCTCTTACAAAAATGGCAATCCTTAGATTTTGTACCAAAGAACTATTCACTCCGTTCAATCGAGATTTTTTTAGGTAGCAGCGATTCTGAAGTATGGAGCCAATTCGAGTGCCAAGTTAAAACGCAACAAATTTATTATGAAGCGATTTATAGCGATGATCAAAGAGTTCATTTTGTAATGCTGTATCTGCGAGAAAAAAAAGAACCCGTTCAGGAGTTAATTCAGCAATTTAGCATCGATCGATTTCATTATGACTTGCCTATATTACCTAAAGAAAAATTGACAGAAATCCAAAAAGCATTATTTGAATTAATTGATGAACAGAAGCTTTTGGTTCGGTTGATTGGGCAGAAAAAAATCATGATTGAAAAATTAGAGTTAGCAGAAGAAGTTTTGTTAGCTAAAAAAAATCGTTGGCTAATTTATCATCGTTTTATTAAAAATGAGCGCGTCTTTCTTTTGCAAGGTTGGGTAGAAACAGAAACGTTCGAAGCCTTAAAAATTTTTATAGGAGAATTAGTGGGTCAAGAGAACTTCTATCTGGAATTTGAAGCACCAACAAAAACTGAAATCAGTGAAGAAGTTCCAACGAAGTTAAAAAATAATCGATTTGTCCGTCCGTTCGAGTTGTTGACGGAAATGTATAGTTTGCCAAAATATCACGAGGTCGATCCAACACCTTGGTTCATGCCTTTCTATTTTGTGTTTTTCGGTATGATGGTAGCTGATGCAGGTTACGGGGCATTGATGTTAGTTGCGACTACTATCGCATTACGCGCGGTACTGCCACGGGGAACGGAACGATTTATGCACTTTTTCCAAATCTTAGCTGTACCAACGATTTTATGGGGCTTGATTTATAACTCTTTTTTTGGTTTTTCACTTAGTTATCAGCCCCTCCTTTCTACTAGCGATGACGTAATCAGTATTTTGATCCTATCAATCATTTTTGGCGTTATTCAAATTTTTATGGGGTTAGGCTTAGCTGCTCGAGAAAACATCAAAGCTAAAAATTATCTTGGAGCTATCTCAGACGGCTTTGCGTGGCAAGGAATCATGGTCGGCGCCATTATTGGCGGTCTAGGAAAAATGTTTATGAACAGTCATTCCCTCTTTATGCTTGGTGGTATCCTCGCCGGATTCAGCGCATTGATGATCATGATTACGCCGATGATTCAAGCAAAATCAAAGATTCAAGGACTTGCTTCTGGTGCCTATAAACTTTACGGAATCACAGGGTACATTGGAGATTTGGTTAGCTATACTCGTTTGATGGCGCTTGGAATTTCTGGTGGTAGTATAGCTGCTGCTTTTAATATGTTAGTGAGCTATATGCCGCCAGTTGCTCGATTTAGTGTGGGGATTTTACTAATGGTGTTACTACATGGATTGAATATCTTTTTATCTTTATTGTCAGCTTACGTTCATGGTGCACGCTTACAGTACGTGGAATTTTTCGGTAAATTTTATGAAGGCGGCGGTCGGGCTTTCCGTCCATTAAAAACGGAAGAAAAATATGTAAATATCAAACAAGAAAAATAATTGGAGGAATTTTAAACAATGACGGAGTATTTGATTAACAACAGTGGTGGGATTATTTTTGCAATTTTAGGAATGGCAACAGCAACCATTTTTTCTGGAATTGGTTCGTCTAAGGGAGTCGGTATGACTGGTGAAGCTGCTGCAGCTCTGACAACTAGTCAACCAGAAAAATTTGGCCAAGCATTGATATTACAGTTATTACCCGGTACTCAAGGACTTTATGGGTTCGTTATTGCTTTCTTGATTTTTACAAATTTATCAAATGATCTTTCTGTTGTTCAAGGTTTAGGTTATTTAGGAGCAGCCTTGCCGATCGCTTTTACAGGACTATTCTCAGGGATCGCTCAAGGGCGAGTTGCTGCAGCAGGGATTCAAATTTTGGCGAAAAAACCTGAACATTCAACAAAAGGGATTATCTATGCAGCGATGGTTGAAACTTATGCCATTTTAGGTTTCGTTATTTCATTCTTATTAGTCGGACAAGTTTAAACAAATAATTTCGACTGAAGATCAACTTTATTTTTAGTTTGAAAAACGAAGAGGTAAAAGGAGTTTTTTGATGGAAGCAATTGAGAAGATAGTTGAGCAATTGAATCAACAAGGTGAGTTAGAACGTCAGCAATTAAAACAAGCAGAAATTACTCGGATCGACCAAACTTATCAAGCAGAATTACAGGAAATAGAAGAAGATCATCAAAAACGCTTAGAAAAGAGAATAGTGGAATTAAAAAATAGCTATAAGCAAAACAGCAATCGTCTTAACGTCTCGCAAAAACAAGTGATTCTTAACCATAAACAGGCAATTCTAGAACGAATTTTTAATGAAACAATCCTGGAAATGGAAAAAATTCCAAGGATAAACCAACATGAATTTGCGCACAACGCCTTATCGGGACTGAAATTATCTGGTGAATGGGTTTTTAGTGTGGGTGAAAAATCGACAAGTATTTTTAATGAACAGTGGTTAGACCAACAAAATGAAGTACTTCCCTACCGATTAGTAAGGGGAGCTAAAATTTCAGGTCAAGCGGGATTTTTGCTAGACAAAGCAGGTGTACAATATAACTTCCTTTATCAAAGTTTGATAAGAGAGCTTCAATTAAGAGAAAGTTTCCAATTCGCTCAAAGGCTTTTTGAATAGGAGGGGATAGAATGAAGCAAATGACGTACCATGAATTAAATCCGTTAATACGTTTGAAAGAAATGGAATTACTAACATCTGAGCAAATGTCACAGATGTTAGAAGCGGCTGATTTAAAAACAGTAGAAGGGATCCTTAGTGGAACAAGCTATGGAATCTATCTAACAGTAGATTTTCCTGATAATTTTGAAAAAATATTTGAACAAGCAGAGTCAGATTTATTTACGGAGCTAGTTCCATTGGTTCCGGATCCAAATGTAATTTGGATCTATACCATGCGTTCGACTTTTCATAATCTTAAGGCCCTAATCAAAGCAGAATTATTAAAGCAAAATTTTGATGAACTTTATCTTTTCGATGGCTTTTACTCGTTAGAAAAAATAAAAACGGCGATTCGGAATGGTCGGGCGACTGGATTACCTGAGTGTTTACTTGAAAGTATTCAGGAAGTGCGGGAGCATTTTGAAGAGTCCAATAGTTTACAAGGAATCGATATTATTTTGGATCGTAATTATCTATCTTGTCAACGAGAACTAGCAGAGCAAATCGGAGAACCTGAATTGTTAGCAGAAGTCATCAGTTTTATTGATTTTACCAATATTTTAATGACAGCACGAGGAATCAAACAAAAAAGAACCCGTAATTTTATGTCGACTGTTTTATCTAGTCAAGGTAGTATTCCCAAAGTAGAATTATTGTCTTATATAGAAACTAGTTTAGAACAACTAACAGACTATTTACGTTCAACTGACTATGGTGAAATGATTGTGACGATTGTTCAAGAAACTAGTTTAGATTTAACACAGTTAGAACGAGTATGTGATGATTATTTGACCAAATTTTATGAAGCTGCTCAAACCCAAGCATTTGGTCCGTTACCTGTATTAGCCTTGTTAAATGCGAAAGCAATCGAAATGAAGAATTTACGATTGATTATTACGGGAAAACAAGTTGGTCTATCAACAAAACAGATTAGAGAGAGGATGCGTGTGATCTATGGCACATAGGATTGGTGCAATTGGTGATAAGGACTCTGTCTTGCCTTTCAAGCTTTTTGCTTTTGATCTATTTACACTGAAAGATAAAAAATTGATCCGTCAAAAAATTGAAGAGATGGCTCAGAAAGAATACGGAATTATTTATATTACAGAAGAGTTTGCTCAACTTATTCCAGACACGATCAAGCGTTATGAGGAGAAAATGATTCCTGCAATCATCCTTATTCCTAATCACCAAGGAACTTTGGGAATTGGTAAATCAATGATTCAAAAACAAGTTGAACGAGCAGTCGGACAGAATATTTTATAAAGGAGTTAATGACTTGCAAGAAGGTAGAATAATAAAAGTTTCTGGTCCCTTAGTATTGGCAGAAAAAATGGATCATGCAGCTATTCAAGATATTTGTTATGTAGGAGATCTGGGCGTTATCGGCGAGATCATCGAAATGCGTGGCGATGTTGCGTCAATTCAGGTGTATGAGGAAACGGCTGGAATTGGTCCAGGAGAACCTGTTAAAACAACTGGTCAAGCTCTTTCGGTTGAATTAGCACCAGGAATCATTTCTCAAATGTTTGATGGGATTCAACGACCGTTAGATATGTTTAAAGAACAAACAAACAGTAATTTTTTGAGTCGAGGAGTTCAGATCCCGGCTTTAGACCATAAAAAAAAATGGTGGTTTGAAGCGATCATCGCAGTGGGGAGTTCTATATCAGCAGGCGATGTTGTGGGAACGGTCCAAGAAACTACGATTATTACACATAAAATCATGGTGCCAAATGGTATCAAAGGAACACTGAAAAAAGTTACTTCTGGAGAATTTACAATCGATGAAATTGTGTATGTCATTGAAACTGATTCTGGGGTACAAGGATTTTCGATGCTTCAAAAATGGCCAGTTCGAAGAGGACGTCCAGTAGCTGAAAAATTAAATCCGGAAGCCCCTATGATTACTGGTCAACGGGTCATCGATACTTTTTTTCCAGTTGTAAAAGGTGGAGCAGCAGCTGTTCCGGGCCCATTTGGTGCTGGAAAAACTGTTGTTCAACATCAGATTGCGAAATGGGCGGATGTGGATTTAGTTGTTTATGTAGGATGTGGAGAACGTGGAAATGAAATGACTGATGTATTGAATGAATTTCCTGAATTGATCGATCCAAAGACGGGAGAGTCTTTGATGGAGCGAACAATCTTGATTGCCAATACTTCTAATATGCCGGTGGCAGCTCGAGAGGCCTCGATTTATACGGGAATCACGATTGCCGAATATTTTCGGGACATGGGATATAATATCGCAATCATGGCAGATTCTACTTCACGTTGGGCAGAAGCTTTACGAGAAATGAGTGGACGTTTGGAAGAAATGCCAGGTGATGAAGGATACCCAGCTTATTTAGGTAGTCGCTTAGCTGAATATTATGAGCGTTCCGGTCGAGTAGTTGCTTTAGGACGCGATAGGCGGGAAGGATCCATTACAGCTATCAGTGCCGTGTCACCATCAGGCGGAGATACTTCTGAACCAGTGACTCAAAATACGTTGCGTGTTGTAAAAGTATTTTGGGGACTAAGTGCTACATTAGCGCAACAACGCCATTTTCCATCCATTGATTGGTTACAAAGCTATTCGTTGTATTCTTCTGAGATTGGTAAATATTTGGATAATGAGTTGCAAACAAACTGGTCAAAAATGGTTAGTGAAGGCATGAAAATATTGCAAAAAGAATCCGAGTTGAATGAAATTGTCCGTCTAGTCGGAATCGATTCTTTATCAGAAAAAGATCGATTAACTTTGGAAGTCGCTAAATCTTTACGAGAAGATTATTTACAGCAAAATGCATTCGATGATGTTGATACGTTTACTTCTCGCGAAAAGCAATTCAAAATGATTACTAATATCTTAACGTTCAATCGAGAATGCCAGCAAGCATTAGAGTTAGGATCGTATCTAAAAGAGTTGATAGAAGGTACTGTTAGTTTACGTGATCGAATCGCTCGGAGTAAATATGTTCCGGAATCGGAATTAGAAAAATTAGATCAAATCAATTTGGATATTGTGACTGAGATTCGAGCAATTGTTGCTGAAGGAGGAATGACCAATGATTAAAGAATATAAAACAATCAATGAAGTAGTCGGACCTTTGATGGCAATTGATCGAGTTGAGGGAATTAAATACGAAGAATTACTTGAGATTCGTTTGAGTAACGGGGAATTACGCCGTGGGCAAGTATTAGAAATTCACGAAGATAAAGCCTTAGTTCAAATTTTTGAAGGAACCAGTGGGATCAATTTGAAAGAATCGACAGCCCGTTTCCTAGGTCATCCTTTGGAACTAGCTGTTTCTGAAGATATGGTCGGTCGGGTATTTGATGGTTTGGGTCGTCCAAAAGATGGTGGGCCAGAAATTCTAGCTGAAAAAAAGCTCGATATTAATGGAGAAGTTATCAATCCGGTTTCACGAGATTATCCGGATGAATTTATTCAAACAGGCATTTCTGCAATCGATCATTTGAATACCTTGGTCCGTGGTCAGAAGTTACCTGTCTTTTCTGGTTTTGGACTGCCACATAAAGAGTTAGCAGCTCAAATTGCTCGGCAAGCCACTGTATTGAATCAAGAAGATGATTTTGCGGTGGTATTTGCCGGCATCGGAATTACTTTTGAAGAAGCGGAATTCTTTATGGAGGATTTTCGTCAAACTGGGGCCATCGATCGTTCGGTAGTCTTTATGAATTTAGCGAATGACCCGGCAATCGAACGAATCGCCACTCCCAGAATGGCCTTGACAACTGCTGAATATTTGGCGTACGAAAAAGGAATGCATGTCTTAGTTATTATGACGGATATGACAAATTATTGTGAAGCCTTGCGAGAAATTTCAGCGGCACGTCGAGAAGTTCCCGGTCGTCGGGGCTATCCGGGCTACCTATACACTAATTTAGCAACTTTGTATGAACGAGCCGGACGGATTCGGGGACTAAAAGGTTCAGTTACACAGATTCCGATTTTGACGATGCCCGAAGATGATAAAACACATCCCATTCCTGATTTAACGGGTTATATTACGGAAGGTCAAATTATTTTATCTCGCGAATTGGATAAAAATGGGATTCAGCCGCCGATCGACGTGTTACCATCTCTTTCTCGCTTAAAAGATAAAGGTACCGGTGAAGGCAAAACACGGAAAGATCACGCACCGACGATGAATCAATTATTTGCGGCTTATGCTCAAGGAAAACAAGCAAAAGAGTTAGCGATAGTATTAGGAGAATCTGCTCTGTCTGATACGGATAAAATCTATGCTAAATTTGCTGAACGCTTTGAAGAAGAATATGTCAATCAAGGATTCTATGAAAATCGCTCGATAGATGAAACATTAGATCTTGGATGGAAGTTATTGATGATGTTGCCACGCACAGAATTGAAACGAATCAAAGACGAAATGTTGGATGAGCATTTGACAGAAGGTATTTAAACTATGGTGAAATTGAATGTTAATCCAACGAGAATGGAGCTTACCCGGCTAAAAAAGCAGTTAAATACAGCCAGTCGAGGTCATAAACTCTTAAAAGATAAACAAGATGAACTTATGCGCCGTTTTATTCAACTGATCAAAAAAAATAATCAGCTGCGAACTGAGGTAGAAGGGGCTTTGCAGCAAGCAATGCAAAATTTTTCAATGGCGGACGCATTATTAAGTGATAAATATATCGAGGAATTGGTTGCTGTTCCGAAAGAACGGGTGACTCTCGATGTGGTCGAACAAGATATCCTAAGTGTAAAAGTCCCCATCATGCATTTTAATTACGAACGCGCATTAGCTGATGGGCCATTAGAATATGGTTTTCTGAATTCTAATGATGAGTTAGATCAAAGCATCCAAAAGTTTACTGAAGTTTTACCAAAGTTATTAAAACTTACGGAAATCGAAAAAACGTGTCAGCTAATGGCAAAAGAAATCGAAAAAACTCGCCGAAGAGTCAATGCCTTAGAATATCTAACGATTCCCCAACTAGAAGAAACGATTTATTTTATTCAAATGAAATTAGAAGAAAATGAGCGAGCAGAAGTAATACGAATGATCAAAGTAAAAAACATGGGAACTACTTTATAGTAGCCCCATGTTTTTTTAGCGGATAACTTCGATTTTGTAACCATCTGGATCGGTAATAAAGTAATATGAAGGATCTGTTCCTGGTAGACCTTTCAAGTCAGTTACTGTGAAACCTTTTGCTTTGTGTTGTTCCTGAAGGGTTTCAAGATTTTCTGCTTTGATCGCAATATGACCATAGCCATCACCTAAATCGTAAGCTGCATGATCATAATTATAAGTAAGCTCTAATTCATAGCCATCACCAGGTAAGGTTAAATAAACTAACGTGAATTTTGAATCGGGGAAATCACGACGACGTGATTCTTCAAAATCAAAAGCTTCTTGATAAAATTTTACTGACGTGTCTAAATCTTTTACTCGGACACAAGTGTGAGCCATTTTCATTTCTGAATCATCCTTCCTAAATGTACTATAGGTATCATATCATAAAAAAATTATTTCTAAGCTTTTATGCTCAGTGGTTGTTTATGAGTTTTTTTTAATGTAAACTAACGTATAAATATATTTTGTAGGAGGTTACCAATGATCCAAGTATTTGGCACAAAAGAAACTGGAAAAAATTATCAAGCACGTTATGCCGCTTATGCAATTTTAATAAACGATGCGCAGCAAATTGCATTAGTACAAGCTCCTAATGGTGCCTATTTCTTACCCGGAGGAGAGATCGAGGGAATAGAAACGAAAGAAGAAGCCATTGAGCGAGAAATGCTTGAAGAATTAGGTTTTGAAGTGGTATTAGCTGAGTACTTAGGGCAAGCGGACGAATATTTTTATTCACGCCATCGGGATACGTATTTTTATAATCCAGGCTATTTCTATGCGACCAAAAGCTGGACTAAAGTTTCGGAACCGTTAGAAGAAGGAAACCAAAGAAGTTGGGTATCTCCAGAAGAAGCAATTGTATTATTAAAACGCGGTAGTCATAGATGGGCCGTAAAAGAATGGACAGCCAAAAACCTCTCTAAATAAATTAGAAAGGTTTTTTATTTTATTCAATTAATTCACCATTGCGGACATGCTTAGCAAAAGTTTGATAATAATCTTCAAAGAGATCGGAATTCAAACCATTTTGCTGTGTCATTTCTTTTGGATAATAAAAGCGGATATCGCCTTGCCCTTGGCCAGTTAAAGCAGCAACCAATTGACTTGCCTTGGAGAGTTCAATCAATGTACCGTCTTTTTGCATGAGCTCGATCTGTGTTCGATGGCTGCCTTTTTCAGGGTGATAAAGGTCATAAGGTAAATCATAACTTGAATTGATTGCTGTATAATAACGAGGATTGAATCCCGCTTTTTCAACTAATGATTTTAATTTGATCAACAACGGATTCTCACTAGAATCGACAAGAATGGATTTCAAAGGTTTACGATTTAAGAACCGTGATGCTAAATCACTTAAAATCAAATCTTGTTCATCAATCCATTGTGAGAAGTAAGTGTTCAATACACCATCGTCTAATTTTAAATAATCTCCTAATGAGAAGTCTTCCTTCAAAAAAGGAATCAATAATTGTGAATGGAGCGAGAAAAGCTCGGTATCTTCTTGGTATAATTCATGAGCACGATCTAAAAGATGTTCTAAAAGGACTTCCATGCTGCGAGACACAGGATGGAAATAAACTTGGACATACATTTGGTAACGACTGACGATGTAATCTTCCACAGCATGCATGCCGTTCATCGCAAACGCAATCCCACCTTCATAAGGACGAATGACTCGTAAGATACGCGTTAAATCAAACGTTCCATATTCAGTTCCAGTGAAATACGCGTCTCGTAATAAATAATCCATCCGGTCAGCATCGATCTGGCTAGAAATCATTTGAACGACTTGAGGATTTGGATACGTTTTGGTGATAACACTGGCCACTTTTTCGGGAAAACCTTCTTCAACATTGTTTAAAATTTGAAAAACTTCGGTTTCTGGCGAGGTAATGATCGCAACAGTCAAAGCCTCATGATCTGTATGGAAAATATGTTCAAAGGTATGTGAATAAGGGCCATGACCGACATCGTGCAATAATGCGGCACACAATGCCACCAAACGATGTGAGTCATCCCAACCGTCTTTCCCTAATTTTTCTTGGGAATAATTTCGCTTGAAGATATCACAAATTCTACGGGTGATCTCATAAACACCTAATGAATGAGAAAAGCGACTATGCTCAGCTCCGTGAAACGTGTAAGAAGTCGTTCCTAACTGTTTAACACGACGTAGGCGTTGGACTTCTTTTGAATTAATCAAATCTAAAATGACTTGATGTTGAACGTGGATATAGTTATGGACAGGATCACGAAAGACCTTTTCCAATGGCAGCATTTGATATTTATAACTCATGGAGCACCTCCTGAATAGCCAAGTTGCGTTGTTTCATGTTTTCTATGCGTCGTTGGTATTCTTCTAGTTGATAAAATATAGATAATGAATCGGTTTCTTCTTGGTAAGGCATGACTTGTAATAATTCTTTTTTGACGGATTCGATAGTTACTGAAAAGGAAGCTACGTCAGCCAGAGTTGTCATGCTGTCAGGATGGACGGGTGGATAATCTTGCCCGAATCGTTCTTTTAGTCCACTTTGATAAAAAGAACGAACGATCTCACCACGTGTTTTTTGATCCCCAGTCACACTGAGATACATCATGATCGCAACACCTTCTTTGACCCGTCGTTGAGCAATGCCTGCAATTTTTTTACCGTTGATTGAAAGATCGAATTTGCCTGGACAATAAGAATCAGCTATTTCCCCAACTGTGATGTTGAATTGGCCAAAGCTTGTTTTTTTCAACCAGTCTACCATCGCTTGATACCCATCATCAATGGATAGTTCAGCGGTTGTATTTTTTGGTAAAATCAATGAGACGTTCAGAATGCCACTATCATTGATAACACCTAGACCACCGGCATTCCTTAATAATAAGCGATAGTTTTGTTGTTGAACAGTCTCTAAAGCTTCGGCAAAATAAGTTACTCGGCTGTCTTTCATTCCCAAAATCAAGGTATCTGGTAATTGCCAAAAATGAATAATAGGTTGATTATGATCACCGCTATATTCGGTTAAAACATCCGTTAGGGCAAATGGATTATATAAGTCCTGCTCAGCAATCATTTTCTGATCAAATAATAAAGCTGTGTTCATTCAAGCACCCTCTCACTTTCTAATTCCTTTCTATTATAAACAAAAAAAGATCAATGAGATAACTAAGCCGCTCAAAAAGCAGAAGTAGTTGACAAAAGAATGAAAAGTATGAAAAATAAAGACTGGAAGGAGTGGAAGCTCTGTGAATATTAAAGATGGAATTCCGGCAAAAATTAAAGTACAAACGAAAGTCACGCAAAATAATGAGACTGAAAATTTCGTGTTTGATCTTCCTGGTCAAGTCGTTCAAATGGGAGATACCTTGTACATTCGTTACAAAGAAGTTCAACCTGATGGTCAAGAAGTACCGGTAACAGTTAAAGTCACCCCCGATTCACAAGTTCAATTGATTCGTGTAGGTGAGTCTAGAATGCGGATGCGCTTTGCTTACCGTGAAAAAATGGAGACCAATTATAAAACACCGTATGGAATGTTTATCATTTCTACGTATGCACAAAATCTTCATGTGACACTGAAGGATCGGCCGTTTTCAGGCGTGATCAACATCGACTATGCCTTGTATATGAAAGAAGAAAAAATCGGCGATTATCAGTTAGTTTTAGAATTTACGACTTAAGTAGAATAAAGATTTGCTTTTTAGCTTTTGATTTTGTATGATAAGGAGTAGACTTTGAAAGGACGTGTCATACTTGAAACTTAGTATTTTTGATGGTTTAAACAAGGATGAATTATCAATGATTGAAGTGGCACACGCAATTCTGGAAGAACGCGCAGATGTAATGGATTTTTCTGATTTAGTCAATCAAATCCAAAACTATCTTGGCAAATCAGACAGTGAGATTCGTGATGCATTAGCACAGTTTTATACCGATTTGAATATTGATGGAAGTTTTATTTCTCTAGGCGATAATCGCTGGGGATTACGTTCATGGTACGCAATTGACTCAATCGATGAAGAAGTAAACCATGGCTTAGAAGATGAAGAAGAAGACAAACCACGTCGTAAAAAACGTAAAAAAGTCAATGCCTTTATCAATGGCGATGACGATGCCATCGATTACAACGATGACGATCCAGAAGATGCGGATCTATTGGCAGACGACGATGACGATGACATCGACGATGATGATGATGATGACGATGATGAAATCGCAGCATACAATACAGATCTTCACGAAATTGGCGCCGATACAAATGAGGATGACGAAGAAGTTGTTCCTGGCGGAATCGAAGATGACTTAAGCGTGATCGACGACGATGATGAATTTGACGACGATGAAGAAGACGAAGGAGAGTAGATCATTTGATCTATTCTTTTTTTTGTGTTTAAGAGTAGCTCTAACTTTTTTTGTAAGGGCTACCTTTTGTTCTTTTATTAAAAAAACGATACTATTAAAATAAGCGAAGTGAATGAAAGGTGGTCATTATGGAAAAAGTCCCTGAAATAAAAATCAAATTGACAGATATCAGTGAGCGTTTGGATGAAGGATATCTACTTTTAACTGAATTACGTAAAGAAGCGGATGCACCAGTAGTAAAAGCTCGTTTACTGAACAAAGAAGTCATTGCAGTTTACGGGAAAGATGCGGCACAGACATTTTATGATCCTGCAAATTTCAGACGCAAAGGCGCGATGCCAAAGCTAGTATTAAAAACGCTATTTGGAGAAGAGGGCGTTCAAACATTAGATGAAAAGGAACATAGTCAACGAAAAAAAGTGTTTATGGATCTAATGACGCCGAAGCGGATGGAAGACTATCATCGGATTGTTGACCGGACACTTACAGAAAAAATGGCGCATCTGCAAGGTGAATTTGAATTATTCGATCTAGCAAAAGATGTGTTGTTCCGCTCGATTTGCGAGTGGTCGGGTATTGATTTGACTAAGATGAGTGAACGAGAGACCAATCAAGTAGCAGAATATCAAATTTCGATGATTAGTTCTGCTGTTACTAATCCGACAACTCATATCAAAGGAATAGAAAATCGTAAAAAATCAGAAAAATGGGCGCAATCATTGATTGAAGAAGCACGAATCAATCCGGTTGCTGGCAAAGAAAATGTGGCCCTTTATGCGTTTGCTAATGCGAAGGATACTAAGGGGGAGCTGTTGCCAATCGAGGTTGCTGCAGTCGAATTATTGAATATTATTCGACCAACAGTCGCGCTGACTGTCTGGATCGCATTGATGGGTCATGCCTTATTTAGCCGTCCGGATATTTATCAACGATTGCAGGCAGAATTTGATACATTACAAGATTCGTTTATTCAAGAAATGCGTCGGTATTACCCATTTTTCCCAATGATACCAGCATTTGCTAAAAAAGATGTCACAATCGATGGGTACCTGATCCCTGAAGATAGTTGGGTCGTTTTAGATCTTTATGGAACAAACCATGATGCGCGAACGGTTGAAACGCCAGACGTTTTTCGCATCTCACGGTATGTAGGAAAAGAAAAACAGATTTCCTATGATGAAGAATATGAAATGATCGCACAAGGTGGTGGGCAGTTCGAAGCGATGCATCGTTGTGCTGGCGAATGGATCACTTTGCATGCCTTACGAGTCTTTTCAGACCAGTTAGTGAATAAGTATGAATTTTCGGTTCCAGAACAAGATTGGACGATCCCGATGAATCAATTCCCGACTTATCCAAACAGCAAAGCAAAACTTTATAAGAAATAAAAGGAGTGGCAGCAGATGAGAATAACGATCTGTTGCCGCTCTTTTTATTTATGTAGCTGCTGTTTTTTATTTGAAAGCATCTGGTTTAAAATTTTTTCGGTTTCTGCTAATTCTTTTTGTTTCGCTTTGGTTTCCATCAACTTGCCTTCCAATAATTGAATATTTTCTTCGATCGTTCGAGAGTCACCGAATTTTTCGTTGATCTTTAGCAACTCTGTAATCGAAAAGCCATTGCTAAGTAGAAGGGAAATAAATTTTAACTGCTGGACTGCGGAGGAGTCATAATTTCGGTAGCCGTTTTTGTCACGCGTAAAATAATCGGATGAGAGTAAGCCTCTGCGCTCGTAAAATCGAATGGTCGAGATCGGTAATTGAGTCTTTTTTGCTAAGTCACTGATTTTCATAAAAAGCACCTCTTTGATTTGCCTTGAACTATAGTTCATAGTTTATACTACGTGGAATAAAAAAGAAAAGGAGCAAAAAAATATGAGTAAAAATTTAGGTATTGTTTTGGGCGGTGGCGGGATTACGGGTATCGCTTGGGAAACAGGGATTATCAGTGGCTTATTCAGTCAAGGCATTGATCTTAAAGATGCGGATAAAATTCTTGGCACTTCCGCTGGATCGTTTGTAGGAGCTGCGTTAGCAAGTGGTTTCAATATGAACGATTATATGGAGAAATTTAAAAATCCTGCCGCTTTTAATGAGTTTGCAAAAGTGAGACCTGAAGTAGCGAACTTATGGATTCAAGCATTTCGTTTAGGCGGAAAGGATCGGCAGGCAGTTGGTAGATTATTCGGTCAAATCATAGAAGACTATCCAGCGTTGACTAGGATGGAAGAACGTTTATCAATAGTCAAAAATAGATTAGTCACAACTGAATGGGCATCAAATTTGGAAATCAGTGCAATTAATGCCGATACAGGAAAGATTCATTTCTTTGATGATCATAGTGGCATGTCATTGATTGAGGGGGTCGCGGCTAGCGGAGCTGTTCCTGGTGTTTGGCCTCATGTACAATTTTTAGATAATGATTGGATTGATGGCGGAATGGTTTCGTCGACCAATGCCTACCATATGCAAGGCGTAGACGTAGTATTAGTTTTTGCTCCATTACCCCAAAAAAATGGAGCAATTCCCAGTCCAGCCGAAGAAGTCGATCAATTGTGTCAACAGGCAATCGCAGAATTGATCATCCCAGATGAACGAAGTCGTTCCGAGATTGGAACTAATATCTATGATGCTTCTAATTGTGCCAAAATTGCTCAAGCAGGTTATGAGCAAGGCAAAGAGTTGGCAGTGAAAATCCAGCGATTACTCGAAAGTTAATTAAAAAAAGAAAAAGTGTGCGCATCAATTTTTTGCGCACGCTTTTTTTATAAAGAATAACTATTTTGGGGTTAAATTAGTTTTTACTAGAATTGCGAAGTCATACATAAAAAAGTATAATGAATGCTATAAGTAATGTAGCGATACTCGTTAACTCACAAAAAAACCATCTCTCAATTGAGAGATGGTTTAAAATATGCGCCCTGAGGGAATCGAACCCCCGTCTCAAGAACCGGAATCTTACGTGATATCCACTACACTAAGGGCGCGAGCACGAATATTAGTTTAGCATATAAATAAAAAAAAACAAGGGGAAAGTATATGAAGTTTCAGCAAGGATACTCGCAAAAGCAGCAGCAAACACAGAAATTAGCGATGACTCAAGAATTACAACAAGCTATTCAAATTCTTCAATTCAATACTGAGGAATTGCAAGACTATGTTGAAACGATTTCGTTAGAGAATCCATTATTCGATATCGTTGCGCCTAAAATGCAGAGTGATTTGATGCAAATGCATAGCGGAGGTATCAAAGAAGAATCATTTATCCAAATCGCCGATCATCCTGTCTCTCTCTTTGAACACTTGATTCATCAAATAAATTTGAACTATCGCGATACGTTTATTCGTGAGATTATGTTGGCTTTGGTAGAAAATATCGACATAAATGGATATCTAAAAGTAGACGAAGAAAATTTTAAAGCTGAAATCAATGCAACAACGCTTCAATTTTTAGATGCATTGACCCTTTTACAACAATTGGATCCGCCGGGAGTAGGGGCGAGGAATTTACAGGAATGTTTGATGCTTCAAACGGAGCAAGATGACTATGCACCTAATTTAGCTTATCTTATTTTGGAAGAATCTTTTGATGAGATTGCCAAAAGAAAATTTGAAATCATCGCAAAAAAATATCAACTCTCACTCTCGCAAGTCCAACAAATCATGGATTATATCCAAAGTTTGAATCCTTTTCCAGGGGCTGGTTTTGGCAGCCAAGATTCTAATTTTATTATTCCTGATTTGACATTGGTTCGTAGAGCGGGTGAATTGGTTGTTTTATCCAACAAACGTGGACAGCTTCGATTGAACTTTCAAGAAAATTATTTCAATCGGCTAAAACAACAAGCAGATGAAGAGACGAAAGTCTATTTGAAAGAAAAACTGCAACAGTTTGAGTGGTTGAATAAAACAATTGGGCAACGTAAAGATACGATTTTAGAAGTAGGTAAAATCATTGTTCAGCAACAAGCTCATTTTTTTGAAACAAAGCAAGGGGCACTGAAACCTTTGATGCTAAAAGACATTGCGAAACAATTATCGGTTCATGAATCAACAATCAGTCGAGCTGTTAACGGCAAATACATTGAAACGGATTTCGGTGTCTTTGAATTACGGCGTTTTTTTGTCAATAAGGTCAATGATGAAGATACTTCGGCAGACGAAGTAAAAAAATTGATTGCTACTTTTGTTGAAGAAGAAGACAAAAACAAACCGTTATCGGATCAAAAAATCGTCGAAATGCTCGCCGAAAAAGAACAAAAAATTTCAAGAAGAACGGTCGCAAAATATCGTGATGCCTTGAAAATACCAAGTTCATCGAAAAGAAAACGTTTTGATTAGGCCAAGAATATTTCTTGGCTTTTTCCTTGCAAGAAATGAATAAAACTGGTACACTTTGTCATGTAAGAAATTCGGAAATTCAAATGAATGTTTTGGGCTTCTTGCAATTTTTTTAAAGTTCATGGGTCGCTAAAAGTCTATGAGGGACTACTTAAGTCCAACGGAGGAATTCCTTTGTTAAGTGAATTAAGAGTACTTGAAGCAATCGCCCCTGATGTGTTAGAGGTTGTAAAAAAAAGATTTCGCATTATGCAGAATATTTTTTGGATGCAGCCAATCGGTCGCAGAAACTTAGCAGATTCATTAGGTCTAACTGAACGAGTCTTGCGAAGTGAAACAGATTTTCTCAGAGAACAACATTTGATTGATACAACAAAGAGTGGTATGTTACTTACTGAAAAAGGCGAAGGTTTATTGCAACGGCTTGAAGTCGTATTAGAGCAATTTACCGGCATGGATCAGCTTGAAAAACAACTAGCCTCACTTTTTGGGATTGATCGTTGTTTAATCGTTTCTGGTAACAGCGACGAACAAGAGAAAGTGATTAGTGAATTTGGTGTTTTAGTCGAGGAAGCTTTACGACGAGAATTACCGGATGGCCGAAACATTATCGCAGTAATGGGCGGTACAACGATGGCAGAAGTCGCCAGACACGTCAGTCCATTAGAAACAGCAAAACGTCATAATCTTTTCGTTCCAGCAAGAGGCGGTATTGGAGAAGCAGTTGCGATCCAAGCTAATTCCGTTAGTGCATTGATGGCTGCAAACGCTCATGGTGAGCATCGTGCTTTATATGTACCGGAACAATTAAGTGAAGAGGCGTACCACACATTGCTTAAAGAGCCTGCAATTAAAAGTGTTCTAGCAATGATTAAAGAAGCCAACTGTGTTGTTCACAGTATCGGTCGTGCATTACACATGGCAGCAAGACGAAAAATGTCAGAAGATGAGATTATTCGTTTGAAACAAAAAAATGCTGTCGCTGAGTCATTTGGTTACTTTTTTGACGAAAATGGAGCAATCGTTCATAAAGTACCACGTATCGGGCTATCTCTAGAAGATATCCAAAAGATGCCTATGATTCTAGCCGTGGCAGGTGGCAGAAGTAAAGTGAAAGCCATCACCGCGTATATGAAGAATGCTCCAAAACAAACGTGGCTCATTACAGATGAAGCTGCTGCAAATGAGATTTTAAAAGGGAATACCCCTTTAAAATAAATATTTTTTTGATTCCATGAGGAGGAAATCTTAAATGACAGTAAAAGTTGGAATTAACGGATTTGGACGTATTGGACGCTTAGCATTCCGCCGTATCCAAGATGTAGAAGGATTAGAAGTTGTAGCTATCAATGACTTAACAGACGCTAAAATGTTGGCTCACTTGTTAAAATATGATACAACTCAAGGTCGCTTTAACGGAACTGTTGAAGTTCACGAAGGTTCATTCAACGTGAACGGCAAAGAAGTAAAAGTTCTTGCTAACCGCAACCCTGAAGAATTACCTTGGGGAGACCTAGGAGTAGATATCGTTTTAGAATGTACTGGATTCTTTACTTCTAAAACAGCTGCTGAAAAACATTTAACAGCTGGTGCGAAACGTGTAGTTATCTCAGCTCCTGGTGGTAACGATGTTCCAACAATCGTTTATAACACTAACCATGAAACTTTAACTGGTGAAGAAACAGTTATCTCTGGTGCTTCATGTACTACTAACTGTTTAGCTCCTATGGCTAAAACTTTAAATGACGAATTTGGTGTTGTTGAAGGATTAATGACAACTATCCACGCTTACACTGGTGACCAAATGACTCTTGATGGACCTCACCCTAAAGGCGACTTCCGTCGTGCGCGTGCTGCTGCTGCAAACATCGTGCCTAACTCAACTGGTGCTGCTAAAGCAATCGGTCTAGTTATCCCTGACTTAAACGGTAAATTAGACGGAGCTGCTCAACGTGTTCCTGTTGCAACTGGTTCATTAACTGAATTAGTTACTGTTCTTAACAAAAAAGTTACTGTTGACGAAGTAAATGCTGCTATGAAAGCTGCATCTAACGAATCATTCGGTTACAATACTGACGAAATCGTTTCTTCTGATATCGTAGGTATGAACTATGGTTCATTATTCGACGAAACTTTAACAAAAGTTATGACAGTCGGCGACCAACAATTAGTTAAAACTGTTGCTTGGTACGACAACGAAATGTCTTATACTTCACAATTAGTTCGTACTTTAGAATACTTCGCTAAACTTTAAGATTTATTTTAAAATAGAACGATAGTGTCTGAAAAAGGCGGGGGAGCGACGCGCTTCTCCGTTTTTTTCGTAAGTCTATCATTGGCTCTTTTAATAGAAAGAGTTGTATAATAAAAAAAGATTTAAAAATCATACTTGGAGGTTTTCTTTCATGGCAAAAATGACAGTTAAAGATCTTGACTTGAAAGACAAGAAAGTTTTAGTTCGTGTGGACTTCAACGTTCCTGTTAAAGATGGCGTGATTACTGATGACACGCGTATTAAAGCGGCGTTACCAACAATCAACTACATTTTAGAACAAGGCGGCAAAGCTATTCTGTTCTCTCACCTTGGTCGTGTAAAAACAGAAGAAGATAAAGCCGGTAAATCATTAAAACCTGTAGCTGTTCGCTTAAGCGAATTATTAGGTAAAAATGTTACATTTGTACCTGAAACTCGTGGCTCTGAATTAGAAGCAGCAATCGCAGACATGAAAGACGGCGACGTAGTTGTATTTGAAAACACTCGTTTCGAAGACATCGACGGCAAAAAAGAAAGCGGCAATGACGCTGAACTTGGTAAATACTGGGCTTCATTAGGCGACGTGTTCGTCAATGATGCATTTGGTACTGCTCACCGTGCGCACGCTTCAAACGTAGGTATCGCTTCTACTGGAATTCCAACTGTTGCTGGATTCTTAATGGAAAAAGAAATCAAATTCATCGGCGAAGCTGTTGAAGAACCTAAACGCCCTATGGTTGCAATCCTAGGTGGCGCTAAAGTTTCTGACAAAATCGGCGTAATTAAAAACTTGATTCCTAAAGCTGACAAAATCTTGATCGGTGGCGGAATGACTTATACATTCTACAAAGCTAAAGGCATGGAAATCGGTAACTCATTAGTAGAAGCTGATAAAATCGAATTAGCAAAAGAATTGATCGAAGCAGCTGGCGACAAATTAGTTTTACCAGTTGACTCAATCACAGCGGCTGAATTCTCAAACGATGTTCCAACTGAAGAACATACAGGTGATGTTCCAGCAGGACAAATGGGTCTTGACATTGGACCAGAATCAATCGCTTTATTCTCTGAAACATTAAAAGGCGCTAAAACAGTTGTATGGAACGGACCTATGGGTGTGTTTGAAATGAGCAACTTTGCTCGTGGAACAATTGGTGTTTGTGAAGCAATCGCAAACTTAGAAGGCGCAACTACTATCATCGGTGGTGGGGATTCTGCAGCTGCAGCTGAACAACTTGGCTTTGCTGACAAATTCACTCACATTTCAACTGGTGGCGGTGCAAGTCTTGAATTATTAGAAGGTAAAGAATTACCTGGTCTTGCAGCAATCAACGACAAATAAAAACCTTACTACCAAAAAAGGAGTTTTTTTAAATGCGTAAACCTATCATTGCTGGTAACTGGAAAATGAACTTAACTGCTTCAGAAGCAAAAGATTTTGCAGAAGCAGTAAAAAACAACATTCCTGCAAACGATAAAGTGGATTCAGTTATTGGATCACCAGCTTTATTCTTGCAAGAATTAGTTGAAGCAGCTAAAGGCACAGAATTAAAAATCTCTGCTCAAAACTGTTACTGGGAAAATGCTGGAGCTTTCACTGGTGAAACTTCACCTGCTGCTTTAGCTGATCTTGGTGTGGAATATGTAATCATTGGTCATTCAGAACGCCGTGAATACTTCCACGAAACTGACGAAGAAATCAACAAAAAAGCCAAAGCTATCTTTGCAAATGGTATGTTACCAATCCTTTGCTGTGGTGAATCTTTAGAAACATATGAAGCTGGAAAAACAGCTGAATGGATCGAAGGACAAATCAAAGCTGGTTTAGCTGATCTTTCTGCTGAACAAGTTTCAAGCATGGTTATTGCTTATGAACCAATCTGGGCTATTGGTACTGGTAAATCTGCTGACGCTCAAATCGCTGACGAAATCTGTGGCGTTGTTCGTTCAACAGTTGAAGGTATCTATGGTAAAGAAGTTTCTGAAGCTGTTCGTATCCAATACGGTGGTTCTGTTAAACCAGAAAACATCACTGAATACATGGCTAAAGAAAATGTTGATGGTGCTTTAGTTGGTGGAGCTAGCTTGAAAGCAGATTCATTCTTAGCTTTATTAGAAGGCGCTAAATAATTTTCAGAAAATTACAGTTTTTATTTGCAACTACTCGTGATTTTCACTAATATATGGTTATAAGGGCTAATCCCCTATAAAAAAACAAAACTCAAAGGAGAGACAAAACATGTCAATTATCTCAGACGTTTATGCTCGCGAAGTCCTAGACTCACGTGGTAACCCAACAATCGAAGTAGAAGTTTATACAGAAGACGGCGCATTCGGCCGCGGTATGGTTCCTTCAGGTGCTTCAACTGGTGAATACGAAGCCGTTGAATTACGTGATGGCGACAAAGCTCGCTACGGTGGAAAAGGTGTTACTAAAGCTGTTGATAACGTAAATAACGTTATTGCAGAAGCAATCATTGGCTACGATGTACGCGACCAAGCTGCTATCGATTCTGCAATGATCGAATTAGATGGCACTCCTAACAAAGGTAAATTAGGTGCGAACGCTATTCTTGGTGTTTCTATTGCCGTTGCCCGTGCAGCTGCTGACTTCTTAGAAATCCCATTGTACAACTACCTTGGCGGATTCAACACTAAAGTATTGCCTACTCCTATGATGAACATCATCAACGGTGGATCACATGCTGATAACTCAATCGACTTCCAAGAATTTATGATCATGCCAGTTGGCGCTCCTACATTCAAAGAAGCTTTACGTTATGGTGCAGAAGTATTCCACGCTTTAGCTTCAATCTTAAAATCAAAAGGTTTAGCTACTTCAGTTGGTGACGAAGGTGGATTCGCTCCTAACCTTGGTTCTAACGAAGAAGGTTTCGAAGTAATCATCGAAGCTATCGAAAAAGCTGGCTATGTACCTGGTAAAGACATCGTTCTTGCTATGGATGCTGCTTCTTCAGAATTCTACGACAAAGAAAAAGGTGTTTACGTTTTAGCTGATTCAGGCGAAGGCGAAAAAACAACTGAAGAAATGATCGCATTCTACGAAGAATTAGTTGCTAAATACCCAATCATCTCAATCGAAGACGGCTTAGACGAAAACGACTGGGAAGGTACTAAAAAATTAACTGAAGCTTTAGGTGATAAAGTTCAATTAGTTGGTGACGATTTATTCGTTACAAACACTCAAAAATTATCTAAAGGTATTGAAATGGGCGTTGATAACTCAATCCTTATCAAAGTTAACCAAATCGGTACTTTAACAGAAACTTTTGAAGCTATTGAAATGGCTAAAGAAGCTGGCTACACTGCAGTTGTATCTCACCGTTCAGGTGAAACAGAAGATTCAACAATCGCTGACATCTCTGTTGCAACTAATGCTGGTCAAATCAAAACTGGTTCTCTTTCACGTACTGACCGTATTGCTAAATACAATCAATTATTACGTATCGAAGACCAATTGGGTGATGTTGCAGAATACAAAGGTATCAAATCTTTCTACAACTTAAAAAACAACCCATTCATCGCTAAATAATTAGCAAAACAAAAAGAGCTGTGAGGATATTCCTCATAGCTCTTTTTCTATACATAAAAAAGCCGTAAGAATATTTATTCTTACGGTCTTAATTTTTATAGTTGGTGCATCGCTTGTAAGGCATGCGCCACGGTAGGGTGTTGTTTTGGAGATTGGTGTTTTTGTTTGTCCCATAGTTGTTGGAATTGTTTTGCTACTTCTGGTTGCATTGAAGTAAAGACTAATTGCTGGTTATTCAAAGCTGCTACAGAGAAATAGTCAGCAAAGATATCTAAGGCCGTTAAATCAATGCTAGGGACGCCGCGTAAAGAGAAAATCAAACCTTCTTTATTGATGACTTGATCTAATTCTTTTTTCAACTGGCTCGCAGACATGAAGAACAGCGGTCCGGTAATATACATGACAGCCCAATCAGAACCAGCATTCGAATTTGGTAAGGCCATGCGTTCCCAATCAATTTCTTCCGTTGTGATTGAAATCCGTGCACTTTTGGCAATAAAGAAAATACATCCGCAGATGATACCAACAACAATAGCAATACTTAAATCAAAAATAATCGTACATAACATCGTTACAAAAAATAAAATTACGGCTGTGCGTTTCTTTTGAGTAATCATATTTTTGATTGTAGTCCATTCATGCATCCGCCAACTGGTGATCATCAAAACACCAGCTAAAGCCGCCATTGGAATCTGTGACATAATCGGTGCAAAGATCAACATAGATAGGAATAAGAACAATGCATGGAAGATTCCGGTCAAACGTGTTTGGGCACCAGATTTGATCGCGACACTTGTCCGAGCAATCGCAGCTGTAGCAGGGATTCCGCCAAAGAAAGGTAAGATGATGTTTCCAATACCTTGAGCAACTAATTCTTGATTACTGTCCAAATCCTTTCCAGTCATTCTTCCAGCCGAAGCGCCGCAGAGTAAACTTTCGATCATTCCTAGCATGGCAATGCTAATTGCGGGAACAATTAATGAGCGAATCATCGGAAGATTTAATTGGGAAAGTTTCAAGTGTGTACCGGTTAATAGTGAAGTTGGGATCGTTCCGATTTTTGCAACGGGTAACTTGAAGAAGACGGTAACAAATGTAGCCAAGATGATCACTACTAATGAACCTGGCAAGACTTGATTCCATTTTTTAGGATAAAAAATCAAAATCAATAAAACAATCAGACCTAGTAAAACAGTGGGAATATCAGGTGAAAAACCTAGTGAAGAATAACTGATCAGCTTTTTGATCGCTGAATCACCAGTCGAAGTAGTTCCAAAAAAGTTATCAATTTGGCCTAAAGCAATAATAATGGCAATTCCTGAAGTAAAACCAGTAATAACTGGTGAAGGAATAAACGAGGTTAGGCTACCCAATTTAAAAATACCTGCAAGTAGTAAAAAAATACCCGCAATAAATGTGGCGACTAAAACACCCTCAAGGCCCTGAGTAGCAATGATCCCCATTAAGACGGCTGCCATGGCACCGGTTGGGCCAGATATCTGATAGAAACCACCAGAAAAACTACCAATCACGACTCCCGCAATGATTGCAGTAACCATTCCAGCTGCGGCATCCGCTCCGCTAGAAACACCGAAGGCCAAAGCTAGTGGCAAAGCGACAGCCGCAACTGTTAGCCCCGCTAATAGATCTTTCTTGAGTTTGTCTAGAGAATAATGTGAAAACTCTTGTTGCAACAAATTTTTGTAACGTTTGATTATCATACACTCCTTGTTGAAAACACGACAAAAGTCCGCCTAAAACGGACTTTGAACTAATTTTCAAATTTTTAAAAACCATTTTTAACTATAAAATAGGAGAAATAAAAGCACAATGGTTTTTTTAGGATTCTTAGGAGACTCTTTCTTGTTTGTTAAGAAGTGCGCATGTAATTCAGCAAGGATTCAGCATTTTTTGGTTTCTTTTGATATACTTAAAACAATAAATTCAATTTAAGGAAGTGATTGTTTGGCAAAGGATGAATTGCAACAGCATTTAGATAAAGGAAGATATGGTTCTCCTAAAATCAATCCCGATGAGCAAAGAAAATATTTAGGCACATTTCGTGAACGATGTCTTGTGAGTATGACGGTACGAGAAATGAGCAATCAAACAGATTGCGAGCATTTGTTAATGGAAATAAAAAAATATCCAGAAGGCAAGTTATTGATCAATGGAGAAGTACCGGAAAAGGTGCAACAAGCGTTTATCAAGCTAGCTTCTAAAAACGCAGTCGATTTTACAATCGTTAATGATGCTACTGTCGAAGACGAAGACAGCATCGGAGCCTTGTTGGTCACTGATCATGCGGTGAATGAAGAAATTATCGATATCGAAGAAAAATATCCAGCTGATACAACAACGACAGAGGAAAAACCTAAAGAGAAAAAAAGCTTCTTTAGCCGATTATTTGATTAAATAAAAGTAAGCTGTAGATAATTTTTGTTGACATTTTCTGAAAGTGTGGGTATTATACTGCTTGGGCACCCTTTTAGTAAGGGTCAAGTGTTTAGTGAATTCATAGCTCCCTATTCAAATTGGATAGGGAGCTTTATTTGTTTTTTCTAGACGTTTCCTGCAAATTAGTATGAAGGAGTTTTATCATTTATGACAAAGTATATTTTTGTAACTGGCGGCGTAGTTTCATCAATCGGGAAAGGGATCGTGGCAGCTTCACTTGGACGTTTGCTTAAAAACAGAGGATTGAAAGTTACTATCCAAAAATTCGATCCTTACATCAATGTCGATCCAGGTACGATGAGTCCTTACCAACATGGAGAAGTTTTTGTAACAGATGATGGTGCTGAAACGGACTTAGACTTGGGTCACTATGAACGTTTTATCGATATCAACTTAAACCAATACTCCAACGTAACGACAGGAAAAATCTATTCAGAAGTTATTCGCAAAGAGCGTAAAGGCGAATACCTAGGAGCAACAGTTCAAGTTATTCCTCATATTACTAACGAGATCAAATCAAAAATCATGCGTGCAGCGAAGATGACTGATTCAGATGTGATCATTACCGAAGTTGGTGGTACGGTTGGGGATATCGAATCTCTACCATTCTTAGAAGCTTTACGTCAAATGAAAGCAGAAGTTGGAGCAGACAATGTGATGTATATCCATACAACATTGATTCCATTCTTGAAAGCTGCTGGCGAAATGAAAACTAAACCAACACAACACAGTGTAAAAGAGTTACGTGGTTTAGGGATCCAACCAAATATTTTAGTTGTTCGTACAGAGCAACCTGTTTCTCAAGGAACAAAAAATAAATTAGCGCAATTTTGTGATGTTGAACCAGAAGCAGTGATTGAATCACGCGACGTTGAAACATTGTACTCTATTCCATTGGCACTACAAGCACAAGGAATGGATCGTATTGTTTGTGAGCATTTGAAAATCGATGCACCAGAAGCAGATATGACAGAATGGCGTGCATTGGAAGAAAAAGTCTTGAATCTTAAGAAGAAAGTTAAGATTGCTTTAGTTGGTAAATACGTTGAATTGCCAGATGCTTATATCTCTGTTGTTGAAGCGTTGAAACATTCTGGTTTTGCTTTTGATTCAGATATCGAAATCGATTGGGTCAAATCAGAAGATGTTACGCGTGAAAATGTAGCAGAAAAATTAGCAAGTGCGGATGGTATCTTAGTACCAGGTGGATTTGGTGATCGCGGGATCGAAGGAAAAATCGAAGCCATTCGTTTTGCTCGTGAAAACGATGTGCCATTCTTAGGGATTTGTCTAGGTATGCAAATGGCCTGTGTCGAATTTGGTCGTAACGTTGCTGGTCTTGAAGATGCTCATTCAGCAGAAACTGTTCCTGGCGTAAAAAACAATATCATCGATTTAATGGCTGACCAAGAAAATGTAGAAAATCTTGGTGGAACATTACGTTTAGGTTTATACCCATGTAAATTGAAAAAAGGTACGAAAACAGCCGCTGCCTACAATAATGAAGAAGTCATCCAAGAACGTCATCGTCACCGTTTTGAATTTAACAATCAATACCGTGAAATGTTTGAAGAAAAAGGCTTGGTCTTCTCTGGTGTATCACCAGATAACCGTTTAGTTGAGATCGTTGAAATTCCTGAAAATAAATTCTTTGTGGGTTGTCAATTCCACCCAGAATTGATTTCTCGTCCAAACCGCCCTCAACCATTAATTAAAGCTTTTGTCGGTGCATCATTAGAAAGTAAAGAAGCAAAATAGTAAAAAAGACTGAAAGGATTTGAATCCTTTCAGTTTTTTTTTGTAAGAAAAGAAAAAAAGTTGAAATGTAAAGGTTTTATCGGATAGTTGGGAGTAGCAAAGAGAGCAAATATTTGTTAGAATTAACACGTTAGTTAAGCGAGGCTTAACCAAATAGTAAAAAACCTTAGGAGGAATTTTTTATGCCAGTAGTATCAGGAGCAGAATTTCTAAAAGCTGCACGTCAAGGCGGATATGCAGTAGGTGGATTCAACACAAACAACTTAGAATGGACGCAATCAATTTTAAAAGCTGCAGAAGCTAAAAAAGCACCAGTTCTAATCCAAACTTCAATGGGCGCTGCAAAATACATGGGTGGTTACAAACTTGCAAAAGATTTAATCACTGATCTAGTTGATTCAATGGGTATCACTGTACCAGTTGCAATCCACTTAGACCATGGTGACTATGAAGCTGCTTTAGAATGTATCGAAGTTGGCTATACTTCAATCATGTTCGATGGTTCTCACTTACCATTCGAAGAAAACTTGAAATTAGCTAAAGACGTAGTTGAAAAAGCTCACGCTAAAGGTATCTCTGTTGAATGTGAAGTTGGTTCAATCGGCGGAGAAGAAGATGGAATCATCGGCGCTGGTGAATTAGCTGACGTTGAAGAATGTAAACAAATGGTAGCTACAGGTTTAGACTACTTAGCATGTGGTATTGGTAATATCCACGGCGTATACCCTGAAAACTGGAAAGGTTTAGCATTCGATCACTTACAAGCTATTGCTGATGCTGTAGGTTCTGAAGTACCTTTAGTATTACATGGTGGTTCTGGTATTCCTCAAGAACAAATCGAAAAAGCTATCTCAATGGGTATTTCAAAAGTTAACGTTAATACTGAATTCCAATTATCATTTGCTCAAGCAACTCGTGAATATATCGAAGCTGGCAAAGATAAAGAAGGAAAAGGCTTTGACCCTCGTAAATTGTTAGCACCAGGTGCTGCTGCAATCGTTAGAGATGCTGAAGAACATATCGACTGGTTCGGTTCAGCAAACAAAGCTTAATTTGTTTGAATCAAGAAGATGCATGCCAATTTTTTGGTATGTATCTTTTTTTGTATGGAAAAAATTAAGGGTTTAAACATTTGTAGAGTTATTTAAAATATTTTTTCAAATATTCATCTTTTAAAGGTTTTTGTAAAGCCTTTCATTTAATAATCTTCTGAGTTTTGAGAATGCTTCCTTTTTATGCGGTTCATAATATGCTAAAATAATTCATGGTCTATCAACTTAAAAATAATTAATTAGGTGAATATAAATGAAAAAAATTGAAATTCATGGCGGAAAGCCATTATCAGGTAATATCACAATTAGCGGCGCTAAAAATAGTGCAGTCGCATTAATCCCAGCAGCAATCATGGCAGATTCTCCCGTTACGTTAGAAGGAGTTCCCGACATTCAAGATGTCCATTCATTGATTGAAATCTTAGAAATCATGGGCGCAGAAGTTACCTTTGCAAACAATCGAATGGTCATTGATCCAACCAATGTAAAATCCATTCCTATGCCTAGTGGCAAAATCAATTCTTTACGCGCTTCATATTATTTTATGGGATCATTGGTCGGTAAGTTTGGCGAGGCAGTCGTCGGCTTGCCAGGAGGCTGTTTCTTAGGTCCTCGTCCAATTGATCTACACATCAAAGGATTTGAGAGTTTAGGTGTTGATGTATCGAACGAATTAGGTGTGATTTATTTACGGACAGAAGAAGAAGGTATGAAAGGCGACCGCATTTTTATGGATGTAGTCTCTATTGGTGCGACAATTAATGTCATGTTAGCGGCAGTTAAAGCAAAAGGGAAAACAATTATCGAAAATGCTGCAAAAGAACCAGAAATTATTGATGTCGCAACTTTATTGAATAACATGGGAGCAAAAATTCGTGGAGCGGGTACGGATGAAATCAGAATCGAAGGGGTCGAAGAATTACACGGCTGCGTGCATTCTATCATTCCTGACCGTATCGAAGCAGGAACGTACTTAGCGCTAGCCGCAGCAATGGGTGAAGGTGTGAAGGTAAACAACGTGATCTACGAACACATCGAAAGCTTTATTGCTAAATTAGAAGAAATCGGCGTTGAGATGAATATTTCTGAAGATAGCATCGAAGTCTTGCCCTCAAAAAATTTAAAAATGGTCGATGTGAAGACATCACCATATCCTGGCTTTGCGACTGATTTGCAACAACCTTTGACGCCTTTATTATTAAAAGCACAAGGATCGGCAGAAATCATCGATACGATCTATTCAAAACGGGTCAATCATATTCCTGAATTGGTTCGTATGGGAGCTGATGCTCGAGTAGAAGGAAATATGATCGTGCTGAATGGTCCAAACAAATTACACGGTGCAGAAGTGGTTGCCTCTGATTTACGTGCAGGTGCGTGCCTTGTGATTGCTGGGTTGATGGCAGACGGAAAAACAACGATCTATAACGTAGAATATATTTTACGTGGGTATGATCATATTATTGAAAAATTAACAGCTCTTGGTGCAACTATCGAAATGATCGATGAGGAAGAGGCAGAGTAAATGAGCGATTATTTAACAATGGCGGAACTTGAAAACAAGACGCTAAAAGAAATCTACGCATATGCAAAAGATTTTAAAATTCCTTATTACAGTCAAATGAATAAAAAAGAATTGTCATTGGCTGTGATTCGTGCTCAAGCAGAAAAACAAGGATTCTTTTATATGGAAGGCGTCTTAGACATCGTAGGACAAGATGGCTATGGTTTCTTACGTCCAATCAATTATGGTTCAAGTGCCGAAGATATCTATATTTCGTCTTCTCAAATCCGCCGTTTTGGCTTACGGAATGGTGATTTAGTTGCAGGAAAAGCACGGCCACCCAAAGAATCTGAACGTTATTATGGGTTGATGCATGTTGAAAGTGTGAATGGCAAGGATCCAGAAGAAGCAAAAGCACGGCCACATTTTCCAGCCTTGACAGCTCTATATCCTGAAAAACAATTGGTTTTAGAAACGACTTCCGGCCGATTATCGACTCGGATGATCGATATCTTTTCTCCAGTCGGCTTTGGTCAACGAGGATTGATTGTGGCACCGCCTAAAGCAGGAAAAACGACGATCTTAAAAGAAATCGCAAATGGGATCACAGATAATTATCCAGACGTCGAATTGATCGTGCTATTGATCGATGAGCGTCCAGAAGAAGTAACCGACTTAGAACGTAGCGTAAAAGGTGAAGTCGTCTACTCAACCTTTGATCAACAACCACAAAATCATACGCGTGTCTCTGAGTTAGTCTTGGAACGTGCCATGCGTCTAGTAGAAGATAAACGGGATGTTGTTATTTTGATGGATAGTATCACGCGTTTAGCTCGAGCATATAATTTAGTGGTTCCACCAAGTGGTCGGACATTAAGTGGCGGGATTGATCCAGCTGCTTTGTACAAACCTAAAAAATTCTTTGGTGCAGCTAGAAATATCGAAGAAGGCGGTAGCTTGACGATTTTAGCGACAGCATTAGTGGATACCGGTAGTCGAATGGATGATGTTATCTATGAAGAATTTAAAGGAACCGGAAACCTAGAGTTGCAACTTTCACGTGACTTAGCTGAACGTCGGATCTTCCCAGCTATCGACATTAAAAAATCTGGAACACGTAAAGAAGAATTATTGATGCCAGCCAATCGTCTAGAAGAAATTTGGAAGATCCGTAATAATATGGTTGGTGATTCACTGGAATACACGTCCCAATTCATTAATTTCTTGAAAAAGTCAAAGAATAACGAAGAAGTCTTCAAAGCATTTAAAGATGTTTCTTTTGGCGGAAAAACTCCTCGCCGAAATCAAAAAAGATAATTGCATTGTTGAATTATTCATGATAGTATATTCATGTTGCGAAATGCAAAAATAACTCTGAACCAGCAAATGATTCAGGGCAAAGGAGCGAAAAAAACTATGAAACAAGGAATTCATCCAGAATATCACCCAGTAGTATTTATGGACTCAACTACAGGTTTCAAATTCTTGTCAGGTTCTACTAAATCTTCACAAGAAACAGTTGAATGGGAAGACGGAAATACTTACCCAGTAATCCGTGTCGAAGTTACTTCAGACTCTCATCCATTCTACACTGGTCGTCAAAAATTCACTCAAGCAGATGGACGTGTGGATCGTTTCAACAAAAAATACGGTCTCAAAGACGAAAACGCTGCAGAATAATCAAAACATTGTTAACTCAAGGTTTAGCAGACTATCTATTACGGATAGTCTGTTTTTTTGCTTTATTAGGTTATGATTGGTTGTCTAAAAAGACATAATATCTTAAATAATTTAAAATTATTGCTACAATAAAGTAAGTTGAGCTAGAAGGAGGAGGATTTTAATGAAGGTAGTTTTTCACGTAGATGAGTTAGAAAAATGGTCAGAGGCTAGTAAAAATATCAAAAATTTACTAAAGCTAAAACCAGATGCTGAAATTATTTTAGTAGTTAATGGCAGTGGCATTCAAAGCTATCAATTAAACGCGGCCCGCGACTTTATTTTGCAATATCCTAAGGTTTCTTTTCATGCATGCCAAAATGCCATGAAAGCTTTTCATTTAGAAAAAGCAGATTTACCTCAGGGGGTAGAAGTCGTACCAGCTGGTGTGATCGATTTAATTGAATTACAGGAAAAGGGCTATGCCTACATCAAACCTTAGAAATTAAAAAAAGAATCTCACTGATCTTTCTCAAAAGCAGCTGTTTTAAGAATGTAGATCAAGAGGTTCTTTTTTTTAATAGGTGGATCAAGTGATACATCAAGTTTTAGTTCCGTGTATTTTAGTTCGAGTGTTTAGTTCGGGTTTTGCTTGACTAGAACAACAAGAAGCAGCGCAAAGAATACTTTAGTGAAAGTTGCTAAAAAATAAAAGCGAGTCGAAAATTTTTGATTGTTGAACTAGCCGTTCTACTTAATTTAAATAGGCTAATTCATTGATCAATTTATTCCTTCGAATGTTATCAATTTTTTTACCAAGTGCAGTTAGATCTTTCTTAGAAGGAATATCAGCTATAACAAAAAGTTTTTCGATTGGAACCGCACAAGTTGGAAAACTAGTGATGTATAGGTCTGATGTAAAGGTATCTGAAGGAAAATCTTTACAGTTTAATTGAGGGCGGACTACCAGGGAAACTTTTTCATGAAATTGTTTTTCTAAATAAAACGCGAGTAAGCCAATATGCTTGATGCCTAGATCACTACAAACTTCAGTCACAACCGCTTGACGCATCGCATCAAGTTGCGCAGGGAGATGCTGCCAATTAATAAAAAATTCGAATAGGATATGATTGAAATACATGGAATACCAAGGAATTGAACTAGTTCTTTCGAAGTCGTGCAATGCTTTTTCTAAGACCTTTGAAAAAATGGCAAAGTCTTTTTGGATCGTCAAACTATTATAGTATTCACGATTATAAGCGATATAATTTTCATGGGGATAAACCTTATAATTAGTATAAACAGTTTTTAAGACATTCAAGCACGCGGCTCGACTTTTTTTGGAAAAAGTTAATTTTAAAACGCCAGTGAGTAAGTCTAATAGTTCATCGCATAGCGAAGTAAGGTGGGACTCTTCTTCTAAAGACTTCCAGCCGAAGAATGGTTGCCAAAACAGCGTATAAAATAAATCCATAAATTTTTCAGCAGTTAAACAAAGTCCGACCAAATCAACTGAATCTTGGAGTGCTTTTTGATAAGTGGTGAACACCTTGTGGGAATGCTTTGTTTGGGGCTTTGCGACTGTTCTATAGCCCTGATTTAACCGAGTTAGGGTAACAGCGATTAAAAAGACTAGTTTGGTCAATTCGTAAACAGTTAAATCTAATTTTAAAGTAGTATTGAGCAAGTGTGCGACTTTGTAAAGTGGTTCTTTTTGTAATTGAAAAGGCCATTCAAGCGGTTCGTAAACTTCTAAAAAATACCCTGTCATAAATAGCCGGACATATAATTCATCTGTTCCTGAAATACATAAATCAGTGCGATCAACGGTCAAACCTCGTTTTGCTAAGCCTTTATTTAGTTGGACTATGCGACGATATAGACTGGATGAGCTAAGAAATAATTCTTTTTCTAGGTCGGTACGTAGTTTCCCCGGTTTGAAAAAAAGTAATTCAAGCAATTGAAAACTCGGACTTTCTTTGATCATCTTTGAGAAAATTTCTTGGACAGAGCGGTTATCTTTTTCAGATAATCGAAGCTCGGACAAATCATTTTTGTCAATGTGAACGATCTCTCCCCACTGGGTATTGATCTCATGACAATTGGTTAAAATTGTTTTTGGTACAGCATCGATTTTTTCGGTGATTTTTTTTATTGGAACGAAATTATCAGCATCACGAAGAATTTCAATAATATCGATTTGTCGGTTGGTGGTGGAAGATAAAGCGTTTCTCATTATAAATCGCCTCTATTCAGTTATTAATTTCAGTATAAAGCAAAAAAAATAAAGTAGATAGAGTAGATTATTAAATTGATGACTTAATAATAAAAAAAGACAAAAAAATTTGAATAACTTTATTTATCCAAACGAATTATAATGAAAATTGGTCTAGTTGATAATTCAGCTATTGAAAATCAAGGTGGTAAACGGATTTCTTGGTTCAAAGATAAATAGATGATACTATTTTAAAGAGAAGCTAGTTATATCAAGATTGAGATAATGAATGGTAAATGAGGAGGCAAAATCATGAAGAAAATGATACATTTGGGTTTATTTTTAATTATATTGGGCGCCATAGCTGGGTGTAGTTCTTCATCAACGGATGGTCCAAGTCTAAATTCAAGTTCAGCGGCTAGTCAAAGCAAAACAATGAATAGTCAGACTATGAGTAGTGGTACGGAACGAAAGGTTAGTGTAGATGAGGCTGCTAAATTATTCAAAGATAATTATCCTGAGACAGACATCACCTCACTTGATCTAGAAAAATCTTTAGGGAAATACGTTTATAAAATAGAAGGTGTAGATGATACTAAAGAATATGAACTACAAATCGATAGTGAAAGTAAAAAAGTATCGAAAAAATCAGAGGAAACTTTAGATTCAGACGAACAAAATGGGGTCAAACGTAAAGAAGACAAGTTAGATTTAAATGATTTATTGACTATTGATGAAGTATCTAAAATTGCGGTTAAAGAAGTCGGCAGTGGAGAAGCAACAGAATGGTCACTTGATAAAGATTTAGCTATTACTTATTGGGAAGTTAAAGTAAAAGATGGGCAAAAAGAAGCCGAAGTTAAAATCAATGCGCAATCAGGTAAGGTATTAGCAACAGATTTAGATGATTAAAAATACGCCGATAATGCAGACCAATTGTCTAGCTTATCGGCGTATTTATTTTTAGCGTTCAATAAAGTCATGTTGGATACATATTTTTTCTTTTTTATTATCAATGAATGCTTCAAATGCATAGTGTCCAATCTCTGTTAAGTGATGATCGATGCTAGAAAATTGCATCAAACGGCTGACTAAAATATTTTCTCGTCCGACAACTAAGGGAGCGGATGCACCATATTGCTCTAAGATAACCGCAGCAACTTCATCACCATTCGTCAAAATGCCATCTACGTTTCGCTTTTTAAAGAAGGCGGCAGCTTTTTCTCCATCTTGGCCATGAACACAGCAATCCCAAAAAATATTGCGATCATCAAATTTGGGGAAAATCTCTTTTACAACTTGCAAAGTTACTTTTGAATTGTGACTGATGTTTTTACTCCGACCTAAGGTGATTCCAACGTGTTTAATACCATGATCTTTTAAAAACATAAAAGCTTCACGCAACGAGTTGTCTAAATTGTAGTATACACAACTAACATCTGCATCCGGAATATTCTCACAAAAAATAATCGGGCCGTAGCGATGATACTCTTTAAAAGCATCAATCGGGTTTGATTTTGTGGTAACGATCAAACCATCATACATTTTGGTAGAAAATTCTTCGAGGTAGCGTTTTTCGCGCTGTGGGTCATAGTCGGTCGGCAACAAAGTCACACGATATTGATGCTCAAAAGCAGCTTCCATAATTCCGTTGAGCATTTGATCATAATAGGCATGATTGATGAAAGGTAAGATGACTCCAATGTTTTTGGTTTTACCATAACTCAGATTTTGAGCTGAACGATTGGGGACATAATTCAATTCTTTCATCACGGCTAGGATCTGTTCACGCTTCTTTTCATCAACATAAGGATGGTTGTTGATAACACGTGAGACCGTTGAAACAGAGTAGCCGGTGATTTTTGCGATATCGCGAATATTAGCCATAGAACACCTCGTAGAAATAATTTATGCTGCTAAATTGTCTTTTAAATATTCAGTGACAGCCGGTCCTGTTTCATAAAAAGTATAACGGCGGTCTCGGTAGAAGAAACTGATAATCGGACTACCAAAAGATTCATCGATCACTAAATGCTTGATATCAGCCAGACGCAACGTCGTTGTAATAGGTCGTTTGAAACCTTGTGGTCGGGTTAAAACCAACTGGTTCGTAGAAAAGTGTAGAGAAACTTGAAAATGATCCTGTGTCGTATTGCTCTGGATGTTCACATATGTATTCATAAATCTTCCTCCTTTTTCTTTACAAACGAAGTATAGTTTATGAAACGAGTTTCAGAGCAAGCGTTTTGTTTTACTAAAATAGAGAAAGTTGTTCTCGTTTATCTTCAAAGGTATGGAGGTATTGAAAAACTTCTTCTGTTTTCCACAAGATACCATATTTTTTGCATGTATCGATAAAGATCGTCATCAACTGATCGTGTTTTGGGCTAGTACAAACATAGTTGTCGCCAAAAGTCGCTAAATACTTTTGTTTCATACCTGGAAAATGCTTGTCTAATTGTTGATAAAAATATTCGCGATTTCCTGTGCGTAATGTCACACCAAAGCCAAAACACATGATTGCTTTGACACCAGCTTGAATACAATAATCTAAAATTCCTTGTAAATTCTCTTCACTATCATTGATAAAAGGCAAAATTGGAGACAACCAAACGACAGTTGGGACGCCGGCTGCCTTAAACTGCATTAAGGTCTCAAAACGTTCCTGGGTTGTCGAAACATAGGGCTCTAAAATTTTGCATAAGTCTTCGTCATAGGTAGTTAGTGTCATTTCTACGATAGCTTTCGTTTTTTGATTAATACGTGTTAATAAGTCCAAGTCACGAAGGATACGTGAGGATTTTGTTTGGATCGCTACCCCAAATTCATATTTTTCGATCAATTCCAATGCACCTTGAGTGATTTTTAAACGAGGCTCTAATTGGATATAAGGATCAGTCATTGCCCCGGTAGTGATCATGCCGGGTTTTCTTCGGCGCTGTAATTCGCTTTCGAAGATTTCTAATGCATGTGCTTTGACTTCAATATCCTCAAAGACATGATTTAATTGGTAGCAATCACTGCGGCTATCACAATAAATACAACCGTGAGTACAGCCACGAAAAAGATTCAAATTATTTTTAGCGGACAGAATACTTTTGTACTCTTTAAAATGCATGTAGCCACCTCCGAACAAACGTTTGCTTAAATTATCGCATAGAAAGGTTAAAGGAACAATCAAAATTATTAATCTAATAAGAAATTAGTAAAATCTTTTTGTGGCAATAAAGAAAGCGTTTAACCATTGACTATTCTTTTTTACCTTTCTAATAAAACAATTATTTTTAATGTTTCATCTTTGATAAATAAGTATATTAGTGCTATATTATCAACAGTTAGTAATACAGATTTTGAGGAGATGTAGTACAGTGAGTAAAAATGGTGCAGAAATTATCGTTAACAGTTTGGAAAATCATAATGTTCCTTATATTTTTGGAATCCCTGGAGCAAAAATTGATGGAGTATTTGATACATTAGAAGATCATGGACCAGAATTGATTTTAGCCCGTCATGAACAGAATGCGGCTTTTATGGCGCAAGCAATTGGCCGTCTAACTGGTGAGCCAGGTGTAGTCATTGCAACGAGTGGGCCGGGCGCCAGTAATTTAGCAACAGGATTAGTAACAGCAACTGCTGAAGGTGATCCAGTTGTCGCATTAGCAGGACAAGTTAAACGTTCAGATCTTTCAAAGCTAACCCATCAAAGCATGGACAATGCGGCACTATTTGCTCCTATTACAAAGTTTAGTACAGAAATTCAAGATTCTGAAACATTGTCAGAAAACATTGCGAATGCTTTTCGAATTGCAAAAACAGCTAAAAAAGGCGCTAGTTTTCTTTCAATTCCTCAAGATGTAACCGATGGAGAAGTAAAAGGTGAAGCAATAAAACCGTTGTCAGCACCTATCTTGGGTACGGCTTCGGATGAAGATATTGCAGATTTAGCTCGCCGAATAAGTGAAGCAAAACTACCAACATTGTTGGTGGGGATGCGTGCCTCTGGTAAAAAAGAAACTGAAGCAATTCGCAAACTGGTTGCCAAAACAGGATTACCCGTAGTAGAAACTTTCCAAGGAGCTGGGATCATTTCTCGCGATTTAGAAAATCATTTCTTTGGACGTGTTGGTCTTTTCCGTAATCAGCCTGGCGATATGCTGTTAAAACGCAGTGATTTAGTTTTAGCTGTAGGGTATGATCCAATTGAATATGAAGCCCGAAACTGGAATGCTGAAAAAGACGCTCGTATCGTCGTTATCGATGAAGTACCCATGGAAATCGATCAATATATGCAACCAGAAGTAGAACTAATCGGAAGCATTGCCAAAACAATTGAAAAATTAAGCCATGTTGTCACTAGTTATCAATTATCTTCAGATGCAGAAAACTATTTAGCTACATTGCAAGAAAAATTAACGAACGGTAAACAAATAAGTGAAACCGCAGCGGGACGTGTTCACCCATTAGAGGTAATTGATTCGTTACAAAAAAATGTGACAGATGAAATGACCGTAACAGTTGATGTAGGGAGTCATTACATTTGGATGGCTCGTCATTTTAGAAGTTATGAACCTCGCCACTTACTATTTAGTAATGGCATGCAAACGTTAGGTGTGGCACTGCCATGGGCAATTTCAGCTGCATTAGTTCGACCAAATACACAAATCATTTCTATCTCTGGTGATGGTGGTTTCTTATTTTCTGCTCAAGAACTTGAAACAGCCGTGCGTTTGAAACAAAAAATTATTCATTTGATTTGGAATGATGGTAGTTACAATATGGTCGAGTTCCAAGAGGAAATGAAATACAATCGTTCTTCTGGCGTTCACTTTGGCCCAGTTGATTTTGTTAAATATGCAGAAGCATTTGGAGCAAAAGGTTTAAGAGCAACGACAAAAGATGAATTAGAAGCGGCAATCAATGAAGGTTTTGCGACCGATGGTCCTGTGATTATTGATATTCCAATTGATTACTCTGATAACAAAGAACTAGGTAAAACGATTTTGCCGGATCAATTTTATTAAGAGAGGATTTTTCGTGGTAATGAAAACAAAAAATTATATTTATCAACATGGAACGCTTGGTGGATTGATGCAAGAATTAATGGATGGAACAGAAGAAATCGGTAAGTTACTGGACAATGGTGATTTTGGCTTAGGGACGTTAGCTGGATCTAACGGTGAAATCATTATTTTAGATGGTAACATTTATCATGCGGATGAAGCTGGAGCTATTCATCAACTTGTTGGAACTGAATTAACGCCTTATGCTGCTGTGACTTCTTTTACTTCAACTCAACAGTTCTCAGCAAAAAAACAATCGGATGATGAACTAAAGGAAAGGATTTTAGCTAAAATTAGTAAAAATTTATTTTCAGCGGTTCAAGTAAAAGGAACTTTCAAGAAAATGCATGTTCGTGTAGCACCTAAACAAGAAAAACCTTATCCTCGTTTTGTAGAGATTGCACGGAATCAACCTGAATTTCAGGCAGAGAATATCGCAGGAACAATCGTCGGATTCTTTACTCCAAAATTGTTTCATGGAGCGGCCGCGGCCGGATTTCATCTACACTTTATTAGTGATGATCATCGTTTTGGAGGTCATGTTTTAGATTTTGAATTGGCTGAAGGGATGATTGAGTTGATGGAATTAGCTGAATTTCGGCAACACTTCCCCGTTGATAATGTAGATTATTTGAAGAATGAAATCAACTTAGATGAAATTTCAAAAGATATTGCAGAAGCAGAATGATAGGAAACACAGCTAAATGATTTAGCTGTGTTTTTTTATTGAGAGGAAAGAAATGAAACGATGGTATTCTTGTTTGAATTACGTTAAAATTAAGCCATCAATTTTAAAAAATTGAAAAAACAACATTTTTAATCAATTAGACGAGTCAAAGTGGAGGAATAGATATGAGTTGGGAAAATCAAGAAGCAAAAGAAGCTGCTTATCAATTATTATTATTACAACAAAAAGCCTTACTTGAAGGAGAAACTGATTTAATCGCAAATTTAGCGAATTCATCGGCATTATTGAATCAAACATTAAAAGAAACGGTTTTTGCTGGATATTATCTATTTAAAAATGATGAATTGATTTTAGGACCTTTCCAAGGAAATGTTTCATGTGTTCATATTGCGATGGGTAAAGGTGTTTGTGGCGAATCTGCGGAAAAAAATCAAACAGTGATCGTTGAAAACGTCTTAGAACATAAAAATTATATTGCCTGCGATTCGGCGGCACGCTCTGAAATTGTTGTTCCGATGAAAAAAGGAGACCAATTAATTGGTGTATTAGATTTAGATAGTTCAGAAATCGGAATGTACGACCAAATCGATCAGTTTTATTTGGAACAATATGTCTCATTATTGTTAGATAATCTCGCTTAAAAAGCGTATTGCAATTTAAAAAAGAGGGTTATTTAATAAATAGCACCTTTATTATAGTTTTTTATCCCATTTAATGCTATTATATAAATGTAATATAAAACATTAATGAGGTGGTTGAATGAATAAAGAAGCGATTATTGTAGGAGAAAACTATGAATGCCGTAAGACTGATTTTGCTCGGCCAATCATTGGAGAAGTTGTTCATAAAGATGATGCTGGTTGTGTAGTAAATGTTGAGCGTTTTAGCGGCTTGGATGCTGATAAAATTGATGCTCAAAATGGACAAGTAGCAATCACATATGATGAAGTGGCTGGAATCGTCACAAATAATAGTTACCTACGTTAGCAAAAACACTTAGCAAACCATTCTTGGTTTTCTAAGTGTTTTTATATTGCCGACATAGTTAGCGGCGTTGTTTATCATATATTGGAATTGCCGCAAGAATTATATACATCAATCTTTGCAATCGCAAGCATTGTTAGATGATCAGCTTATCGAATTGAAGAACGCATCAACGCAAAAATATCCGTCTAGCTTATATGGAAGTTTCAGAGCATGCTAGCTATCAACAATTGAATGATAATCTAAAAAGGATGTGACCGGTAAAGTCACATCCTTTTTATTGTTCTGAAATTAAATTTAAATGTAAGCAAGCTTTCCAAATGCCGTCATTGGAGACACTGTCTGTTACGTAAGCTGCTTTTTCTTTCAAAGAAGGTGTTGCATTGCCCATAGCAACGGGAAATCCGACAGTATGAAACATTGTAAAATCATTTTCTTCGTCACCAAAGGCTAAAGCTTGTGCTGTATCGATCCCCATAGAAGAACAAATTTTTTGGATTCCCTCCGCTTTCGTTCCAGTCTTTAAATGAATATTGGCAGTAAAAGGTGCTACTTTTTCTATGATCAAAGGAGAGTCTTCCGCCAATTTAAAATGGCTGAGATCTTTTAAGGGAACAATCAATTGAACGATATCTTTTGGTAAAGGATCTTGTTCGTTTAGTCCAAATTTTCCAGTCGGATGTTCACCACGGTAGGTGCTGTCTTCTAAATAATAAATTCCGTTGGGTGTTTCCAGCATGAATTCGATTGTTGCTTGTTTTAGCTGTTGGATCAATTGAGTCACTACCTTTGTTGGAATCACATTTTGATGAATCAATGCACCTTGATAGTGGACGCAGTTACCATTCGAAGAAATAATACTATCGACACCTAGGCTATTTGCTAAATCAAGTAATGTTCGATAATGGCGACCAGAAGCAATAACCGGTTCAATTTTATTTTCTTTTAATTTCTTCAAGGCTTTTTTAGCAGAATCCGGAACCCGTTCAGTAAAAGCTAATTCGCGAGGTAGTTGATTATCCGCGAGTGTTCCATCGATATCGAAAAAAGCGACTCGATAATTATCCATACGATTCCTCCTCATAAACAATCTTTTTATTAAGTATAAAGGAACAACTAAAAAAAGTGTAAATAGAAATTTTAATAAGTTTTAAGTATCAAGAAAAATAAAATTTTAAACGGCTGGAACATTCGATAAAAAAAGATATTTATAAAATGAAACTTTATTTTTGTTAGAAGTATAATTATTTTTATTTCTTGAATAAATAATAAAATGCTATCCGTTCTTGTAAAATTATTTAAAATGCTAAAAAAAGTAGAATATCCATTTTTTATATCGACTTTAAAACAGCTTGTTTCTGCAGAAAGATTCATGCTACTATTTATTTGTCAGAAAATTATATTCAAATAAAGGAGATATTATGAATAATTTTGCGGAAAATCTATTGAGCTTAGTTGATTCAAAAAAGGAACGTATGATCGAGATTCGTCGTTATTTACACGCACACCCTGAATTGTCTTTTGAAGAACAGGAAACCGCTAAATATATCGCGGACTTCTATCAAAATCTAGCATGTACAGTTAAGAAGAATATCGGTGGATATGGAATAGTCGTTGAGATTGATAGTGGAAAACCAGGGAAAAATCTTGCTTTAAGAGCGGACTTTGATGCGCTGCCAATCCAAGAAGAAACGGGCTTACCTTTTGCTTCTGAAAATCCTGGAGTTATGCATGCTTGTGGGCATGATGCACACACCGCGTACATGCTGATTTTAGCAGAATGTTTAATTGAATTGAAAGAACAGTTCTCTGGTAAAATTACTATCCTCCATCAGCCTGCTGAAGAAACACCTCCAGGTGGCGCGATCCAGATGATCAGAGATGGCTGCCTTGACGGTGTAGACCATGTAGTCGGTTGTCATGTAATGTCGGGCTTTGATTTAGGAACAGTCTATTATCATACAGGTGCAACACAAACTGGTCGAGCTACTTTCAAATTGAAAGTACAAGGAAAGGGAAGTCATGGTTCAATGCCTAATGCCGGAATCGACGCGGTACTCGTTGGAAGTCAAATCGTCGTAAATCTGCAAAGTATTGTCAGTCGACGTGTAAATCCCTTTGATATGACGACGTTGACTGTAGGATCATTCGATGGAAAAGGTTCTGCAAATGTGTTAAAGGATGCGGTCTTTTTAGAAGGGGATATCCGAATGATGAATGAAGCAAGTCGTACATTAGTCAAAGAAGCTTTCGAAGATACCGTTAAAGGTATTTGTGAAGTTTATGGTGCGACATATGAATTAGATTATGTAGATGATTATCCAGTCTTGATGAACGATCAAAGGCTAACAGAATTTGTAGTCAATATCATAGAGCAACATCCATTTACAGAATTAAAAGAAGTAGTAGATAGCGGACCAATCGCTCCTTCAGAAGATTTCGCGTATTATTGCCAAGAACGTCCTAGCTGCTTCTTTTATGTTGGCGCAACGGGGGAAGGACAAGTAGCCTATCCACATCATCATCCAAAATTTGATATCGATGAAGCATCCATTTTAATTGCCGCCAAAACGATGGCGACCGTTGTTTCAGAGTACTTCAATCAGGAGAAATAATATGAAAGAAAAGAAAATATTTTATGGTTGGATCGTTGTTTTTGGCTGTGTTTGTATCACTGCGACTGTAGTACCAATGGTTATGTCATTAGCAAATGTCTATCTTTTAGCAGTGACAGAAGATATGGCGATATCTCGAAGCGCATTTACTTTAGTCAATACGATCACACAGTCGATGGGAATTATTTTTTCTCCGATCGTAGCGAAAAAGCTAGCGACCGGCGATTTAAAAAAAATCCAAACAATTGCTTTAGTCGCTTTTGTGGGCACCTACTTTAGTTTTTCATTTGCAACAGCCGTTTGGCAATTGTATTTATTAGCTATCATATTAGGTATTGCGTATACAAGTAGTACATTGATTCCAGTGAGTATGATGATCACCAATTGGTTTGAAGAAAAACGAGGCTTAGCAATGAGTATTGCAATGGCCGGGATCGGTCTGGGTGGCTTTGTTTTTAGCCCTATTTTAAGCTATTTATTGACTACTTTTGGTTGGCGAGCTTCATACCGTATTATGGCTATATTGCTTTTAATTATCACGATTCCGATTTCTTTATTTGTGGTAAAGAAGAGTCCAGCAGAAATGGGGCTACAAGCATATGGAGCAAGCAAAAAAACAAAGCAGACAACGATCCAAGAAGAAGCCACGTCTGTTTTAACGATCAATCAGTTGATCAAACAGCCTGTTTTCTTGATGTTGGTATTTGGCATTTTTTGTAATGGCTTATTGAATTCCGGTTCATTAGGACAATTTCCACCAGCATTAGAAGAAATGCATGGAGTCGTAGTGAAATCGTCGATCATCTCTTTATATTCATTAGTCGGAATTTTTGGTAAATTAATTTTAGGCTGGATTGATGATCGATTTGGAACAGTCAAAAGCACGATTTTCGGGTGCGGCTTTATGACATTGGCCTTTATTTTATTATTGAACGGCCATCAATTGGTGATGATTTATTTAATGGCCTTCTGTTTTGGACTAGGCACACCGATTGGAACGGTCTCACCACCATTGATCACAGCAAGAATCTATGGTAGAAAACATTATGCTGAAGTGTATGGAATCATTAGCAGTATTTCCCAAATAGGTTTAACGTTAGGGTCATTGATTATAGCTAGCATTTACGACAAGACGGGTTCTTATCAAAATGGCTGGAAATTATTGATTATTTTAACAATCATTACGATGATCACATGGATTTTGTCAATGCAGATACCCAAAAAAAATAGTCGAGTAATAGAAGTAGAATAAAAGGAAAAGCCACTCATTTTATGAGTGGTTTTTCCATATCGTAGATAAAGTTTAACGTTTCACAATCCAAGAATCAAAGAAGCATTTGTTGCAGCTAAATCAATAATTTCAATTGGGACAGTTATTTTTTTTAATAAACATTTTCGCATTGCATGCAAAAGATTCATGCGATCATTTTCTTCTAATGGATAAGAAATCACTAATTCTTCTTGGTTATGTGGCAGTATGATATCGATTGTTGGTAAAAGGGATAAAATCAACTCCGCATTTTCGATTTTATCGACAAATACTGGAATTACCTTTGGCGTGAATAGTTCAACCAACTCATTTTTCAAATAATTCAAACTGAGCATTCCAGAATTAGAAATGATAAAAATTGAGAGGCGCTCACGTAATGTTTCTAAAGGACAAATATATAGACAAAGCAATAAATTGATAGATAAATAAAAAGGTTCAGCTAGTAAAGGTTCAGCTATTTTTCGACAAACACTTCTCCAAAAATTAGTAAATCGGATCATGTAAATCGGATTATCTTCTTCAAAATGTTTGATTGAATTCAACGAATAATACCAATATAGAGCGGTTGCGTTATGTGGAAAATAATATCTGATTAAATATTGTTGAACAAGATGGATATGCAGCTCGTTCGTTTGCGTACTTGTTATAGCAATAAAATAATTTTCAAACTCATTTTTCCAAGTATTGATATTGTCAGTTAGCTCTTTGGGTAGCTGCTTTAGATTAACTGGTAAAGAATAATCAAATAACTCGAAACAGTTCATAATAAGTAAAAAACCTCTCCAATCGTTGATTGTCCAATGGCTTAAAAAAGAGGGTTTTTCAGGAAAGTCAATGTAAGATATCGAAAAGGTTGCTGAACTTTCTAATTGGTGAAACTGAGTCCCGTTATTTACGATATAAATCAGTAAGCGAACATTACTAATTTGAGCGATGCTCCAAGAAGTATTGAGATGCTTTTCTACTTGTATCGATAGTTGGTTCAAATGCTCTTGATGCTTTAGCAATTCGCGTCGTATCATGATAAACAAAAAAGTAAGATAAAAAAGAAAAAATATAAATATCAAAATCTGATCCATTCAAAATGGTTAGCCGATCCGAAGTCGTGATATGTAAATTAAATGATTCAAGTAATTTATTTAGCAACTGATTTTTACGTCGTAGAGTAGACATACTTATCCCATGATAAAAGCAAAAATCATCCGTTTTAAACTTTCTCTTACGTATTAACGTGTTGATTATTTGAGCATTAACATCTGTTTTTAACAACGCTTCAAATAAAAATTGTAAATTTGAAGATTTTTTTTCTAAATGAACAGTTTGCTTAGTCAAAACTAAGTGAACTTCATCATTTGAATAAATATTATCAATCAATTTATCGAGAGTGTGACAATAGTCCTTGATAGTCGAATAAGATAAATGTTCCGATAATTCTTTTTTTATTTTCTCTAGTGAAATAGGTCCCTTTGCCTGACTGAGCAACGTAATAATTTCATATTTCATTTTAGTATCTTTTTCAAAAATATTAAATCCCATATAAACAACCCCATTGTTTATTCTATATTCCAGTATTATACACTGAAAAATACTATAAATAATAAAATAATAATAAATCAACGAATTTTATGTTCACATTTTTAATTTTATCGTGAAAAATTGAGCATAGATAATGGAGGCTAGTTATTACAATTTAGGAGGTATAAGAATACAAAGGAGTGCTAAAGATGAAAAAAATCAAAAAAATAGAAATTACGGAAACCACTCGTAAAGAACATATCAAAATGTGGAAAAGCAAAAAAAATTGGGTCTGTGGCGCGGTTGTATTATTCAGTTCGACTGTTTTGCTTTCTGTAGCGAATGAGAATGTTCGAGCAGCAGAAGTTGATAATAGTAGCGTTGCAGCAGCTGTTGTTGCACAAGAAGCACAAAAGAGTAATGGCTATCATGATGGTCAATTAGCATCATCAATTGGTCAAGCAATTGCTAATCAAGCAACACAAGAAGCGCAAACAACATCAACAGAAGTATCAAACCAAGCAACAGCCGCAGCTGTTGTTGCACAAGAAGCACAAAAGAGTAATGGTTATCATGATGGCCAATTAGCATCATCAATTGGTCAAGCCTTTGCGAAAAAAGAAGCACAAACAACAACAATTGCTGACACACCAAATAAATCAACAGAAGCATCAAACCAAGCAACAGCCGCAGCTGTTGTCGCACAAGAAGCACAAAAGAGTAATGGCTATCATGATGGTCAATTAGCATCATCAATCGGTCAAGCCTTTGCACGTCGAGTTTTAGCAATGGATGCTAAAGCAAGTAACAATGAAATAGCTGATTTAGATAATACCAGCAAAGTAACCAATGCTGATAAAGTAACCATTACAGCAGATAATACTGCTACAAAAACAGTAAAAAGTATTGTTACTGAAGCCAAGAATCCAACAAATCAAAAAATAACAACAAGCTTTGCTTCATACAAACCAGCGATATCTGCAAAAGTTATTGCTACTACAAATGAAAAAGCAGAAATAGTCACTCCTGCTGTAGCAACAGCAAGTATTACATCTGCTGCTGAAACGGCGAAAAATGAAATTCCAAAATTTGGTAGTAAAGAAAATACAGCATTGATTGCAATCGGTATGGTGAGTGTAGCAGGAGCGCTAACAGGATTAGCTCTTGAAACAGAATCACGTAAACGCCGTTCTTAAAATAGATAAAAAATAGAGTGTTTATTAGGCTAGTTAGTCTAAAAAGTAATTTACTAATAGCGCTCATAAAAGGCGATGAAGCTCAAAATACGTAAAACTATTTTAAGCATTCTTCGCCTTTTTTTCTATAGATGATTTTCATAAACAGAAAATTAAAGGAGAAAATATTGGAAGATTTTATTTTAAAAAAATATGTGATCAAATCTAATAAGAATAAACTGAATGAATTTGATACCTTAAAAATATCAAGCAGTGATCTGAAATTAGTTGAATTAATGATTTCAGAAAAATTATTTATGTTAATCAATGATTATCGGAAAAAAATTCATATTACTCCATGTGTAGGCAATAATATCCTTCAAAAGTCAGCAGATATACGAGCACAAGAATTACAAGAAAGACTGAATCATACACGTCCGAATGGAGAAGAAGGTAGTCAATTAGCTTATAACTATGGATATTCAAGACAAAACAAAATCGAAGGTGAAGCTATTGGGCAATTAGCTAGTAGCTCGCTTGTATATTTAATAAATAAAGGAGCAAAAACAGCTTTTGATATGCTGATTAATAGTAGTCCGAAATTTTTAGTTGGAAGCCAAACGAACCAACAAGCAACGGGAATCTGTATTAAAAAGGGAGATAGAGAGTTTTCTATGACCTTTGAGTATGTCTGCAGTCAAGACCTATTAGATTATGGATCTAGCTCTTTTCTGAGAGACAAAACACAATTAGTTCGCTTTTATAATCTAGCTTGTGAACTAGTCGAAGCGGATTATGAAAGACATAGCTGGGGACAATTGATGTTAATGATGTCAAAAGCAAAGCAAATCTATGATGATGTTCAGGTGTCTAAAATAGAAATAGATCAGACTATCGAAGAATTTATAGCTACCTTATCTACAATGAAAAAAACTAATTAGTTAAATTGCTTTAAGACGAAATATTTTTTATTCATCGATTAATACGAGCTTTATAGATAATTAGACGGTAGGAAAAAAATTTTTTGATTTTGAAGTATAATTGACAAGTCAAATAATCTCTGCTATTTTATTAGCAATCAATGATAACGCGATGAAAAAGAAAGTAAAGTAAGGATATGCGCCAAAGAGAGTTCCTGGCTGGTGAGAGGGAATGCAAATAACTTATTTGAAAATGGCTTTTGAGTGGATTTCCCGAAACGTTTAAGGAAATACGGTTGCCCCCGTTAACTAGGCACAGTCTCCAATGATTTGGGTACTGATCGAGGTAGAGTCTGTGAAGTCTTTACATTTAAAGGTGGTAACGCATGTCCAATGCCCTTAGCAATATTTGCTAAGGACATTTTTTTATAGTTAATTTTTAAAGTGTAGAAAATCGGACAAAGGAAAGGTGGAAAATAAATGGCAGGTTTTTTAGTTTTACAAACAGACTTTGGATTACAAGATGGAGCAGTCAATGCGATGTACGGAGTCGCCTATCAAGTTGATCCTTCGTTGACTATCAATAACCTAACGCATGAAATTGAGCCGTATAATATCCATGATGCGAGTTATCGTTTGTTACAAGCAGTTAGTTATTGGCCAGCAGGAACAGTCTTTGTTTCTGTAGTCGATCCAGGTGTAGGTTCTACACGGCGAAGTGTCGTGGCAGAGCTTAAAGGCGGTCAATATGTGCTCACGCCTGATAACGGAACTCTGACTTATTTAGCCCATCATATCGGGATAAAAGAAGTTAGACAAATTGATGAGGACACGCAACGACTACCGGGTTCTTCTGAAAGTCATACATTTCATGGCAGAGATGTTTATGTCTATAATGGTGCTCGATTGGCGAGCGGAAAAGTAGTATTTTCGGAATTAGGTTCAGTGCTCAAGCCGGATGAACTAGTCGTATTTCCTTTGAATCCGCCAATACAAACAGAGGATTCAATTAGTGGGACTATTGATATCACAGATATTCGTTTTGGCTCGTTATGGACGAATATTCCGGTAGCTTTTTTCAAAAAGTGGCAAGTTCAATCTGGACAAAGTTTATTGGTAAAAATATACTATCAAGGTGTGGTTCGTTATCAAGACGAAGTCGTCTTTGGTCGCTCTTTCGCTCAAGTTGCTCCAAAAGAAGCTGTTCTTTATATCAATTCATTATTAAATGTAGGTTTAGGTATCAACTTGGATTCATTTTCTGCAGTTTATAAAATAGGTACTGGTAATGATTGGACGATGGAACTAACAAAGATTTAGCGGATAAGACACTAAAAAATAAAGGGGATAAAAAGTATGAATAAAAAATTTACAGTTAAGCATATTGTGGCAATCGGGATTGGTGCTGCCGTTTTCTTCATCTTGAAACGATTCGTGACGATTCCAACGGGAATTCCTAATACAGATATCGCAACAGCGTATCCATTTTTAGCTTTACTGGGTGTAGTCTACGGACCAGTCGTTGCTGGTTTGGCAGGTTTCATTGGTCACGCCTTAGGTGATTTAACAACTTATGGCGCATGGTGGTCATGGATCATTGCGACAGGGATTTTAGGTGTATTCTTTGGATTATTAGCAAAACGGATCCCAATCGAACAAGGGATTTTTGGTAAAAAACAAGTTACGACCTTTTTAGTGGGAGAAACAATTGCTAATTTAGTAACCTGGGTCATCATTGCTCCGTTGGGCGATATCTTGATTTATGCGGAAGCGCCTAGTAAAGTATTCACTCAAGGTGTCGTTGCAGGGATAACTAATGCGATTGTAACAGGAATCATTGGTTTTATTTTACTAAAAGCATATGCACAAACAAAAACCAAAAAAGGTAGTCTGAATAAAGAAGCATAGAACGTGAGGATAGATAATGATCAAGTTTCATGATTTTACATTTCAATATGATAGCCAAGCCGAGCCGACATTAAAAGAAATCAATTTGACGATTGATCAGGGAGAAAAAATCTTGATCATGGGGCCCAGCGGTTCTGGAAAATCAACCTTAGGCAAATGTTTGAACGGGATCATTCCACAAAATGAAAAAGGCAACTTTACTGGAAGTTTAATTATCAACGATAAAGTTTTTGGTGAGACTTCGATTTATGATCTTTCGCTAGATGTGGGAACGGTGTTGCAAGATACAGATAGCCAATTTGTGGGGCTAACAGTGGCGGAAGATATCGCCTTTTCTTTAGAAAATGAAATGGTCAAACAAGTTGAGATGCGTGAAGCCGTCAATTATTGGGCTAAAAAAACTGATTTACTGGAACAATTATCCAAACGTCCACAAGATCTTTCTGGTGGCCAAAAGCAACGCGTGACGATGGCTGGAGTCTTGATCGATGAGACACCGATTCTTTTATTTGATGAACCATTAGCCAATTTAGATCCACAGACCGGTTATGAAGCAATCCAAATGATCGATCAGTTGTATCAATCGCAAAAGTTTACAACCATTATTATTGAACATCGATTAGAAGAAGTTTTGGCTGCACCTATCGACCGGGTTATTTTGATGGATGAAGGAACGATTATTGCGGATATGACACCAACAGAATTATTGAAAAGTGATTTGTTGGTGCAATACGGGATTCGCGAACCTTTGTATATCACTGCTTTGAAACGGGCAGGAATTTCTTTAGCTGACTTTTCTGACCTGACTAAAGTTGATCAACTGGTGTCACCAACAATAGCGGAGGCATTGGCTCGATCTCAGGCAGCATTTAATGCTCCAATAACAAAAGAAGAACCGTTATTAAGGTTAGAAAATGTTTCGTTTGGTTTTCGTACAGATAAGGTCTTAAAAAATATTGATTTAACCTTGTATCAGGGAGAAATGGTTAGTTTAGTTGGGCATAACGGTGCAGGTAAATCGACATTGTCAAATGTAATCACTGGTTTTTACCCGTTGCAATCAGGAAAATTATTATGGAAAGAACAATCGCTAGCAGTTGAAAGCATTAAAGAACGGGCCGATAAAATCGGCTATGTTTTACAAAATAGTAGTCAAATGCTTTCAAAAAATATGATTTTTGAAGAAGTTGCTTTAGGATTGGAAAATCGTAACATCAATCCTGATGTGATTCAGGAAAAAGTTTTTGAAACATTAAAAGTATGCGGACTGTACGAATTTCGAAATTGGCCGATTTCTGCGTTAAGTCATGGTCAAAAACGACGCGTAGCAATCGCAGCAATTTTAGTTTTAGAACCAGAGTTGCTGATCTTAGATGAACCAACGGCTGGTCAAGACTATTATCACTACAATGAAATGATGCAGTTTTTACGTAAATTAAATCAGTCTGGTATCACGATTTTATTGATTACGCATGACATGCATTTGATGTTAGAGCACACAGAGCGGACGGTAGTTTTAAAACAAGGTGAAATCATTGCCGACAAAACACCAGCGGCAGTATTGTCTTCATCCGAATTGGTTGCCTCAGCTAGTTTACGTGAAACAAGTTTGTATCGTTTAGCCAAAAATAATCGATTAACAGATGCAACAGGTTTTGTATCAGCGTTCATCCGACAAGAGGAGGGCCTCCATGGAAACCAATAATTTAATCGGCTATATCCCGAAACAAACGATGATCCATCAATTGAGTGGTTTT
>NZ_JXKQ01000012.1 GCF_001885945.1 Enterococcus hermanniensis
TATCAAAAAGTAGTTGCACTTCCGTTCCTGTATCTGCTTATCCATCTTCTTTTAACTAAACTTTTTTAAAACGTCTTGCTCTGGGACGTGTGTATAGGAACACTCGCGTTCTTCCACAAAAATATTATATGAATGATATCCATTATTGGAAGCATGAGCAAAATTAGCAAGTTCGATCACACCCGTTAAGATATCATTCGCAACTTTAAATTGCACATTATCATTTAACGAAAATTTCGCAGGTGGCATATATCCCATAGCAAACACATCCTATCTAAACTTATTTTTTTAATCAGTAGAAAGTTGAATTAATTCTATATTCTACTCTAAAGCGTTAATAAATCAAGTAAAAAGAACAGTTATTAGTTATTCAATCAGGAATCACTTTTATGTTTTTTTGTTATATGAAAAAAGGATTCATCGCTTTAAGATAAATCCTTCCTTTTATTAACGATACTTCTGCTGGAAATAGTGTTCTAAACGTCTTTGAAAATGCCCGATTCCAATACAGAGCAGCCAATAAATCAATGCTACTAAAATATACATTGATAGATAGTCAAACGTTCGGCCGCCAATAATTTTAGCCTTTTGAAAAATATCAGGCACCGTGATCATCGCCGCCAGCGACGTCCCTTTTACTAAATCCATCGCTACATTACTTAACGCAGGAACTGAAATCCGTAAGGCCTGCGGTAAAATAATATAACGCATCGTTGGAAAAAAATGATTGCCTAATGCGTAGGCAGCATCCCATTGACCAACACTGACACCCGCGATTGATCCTCGGTAAATTTCCCCAATAAACGCACTACTAGTCAAACTAAAACAAATGACTGCTGCTACAACGGCATTCAACTGATAAGGTAGACCAAAATAGAGTAAAAACAATAATACCAGCGCTGGTGTGCCTCGTAGAAAGGATAGGTAAAAACGGACGAACCACTGAACTGGCGGTATTGGGAGATAATTTAAAATAGTCATCACTATTCCTAAGAAATTCCCCAAAAGGAACGCTAGCAAACTGATTCCGATCGTATATCCTAAACCACTCAATAAAAACGGAATAGAATCGATCATCAATGAAAAATCAAGCGTTGGTATATACATTAGTCTGCTGAAACTTTCTCACTGATTTCTTGTTTCGGCTTGACAGAGACGTTCGTACCAAAATATTTTTCTGAAATTTCTTTTAATGTTCCCTCTTTTTTAAGTTCAGCTAATGCACCATCTATTTTTTCTTTTAATGCCTGATTCTTTTTATCGAATAAAAAACCGGTAGAATTCGCATTAAAATAAACATCCTCCAAAATTTTGACTGGAATATCTGGCAATGCACCAATGGACATTTTTTGTAAATAGTAATCATTCAAAATCACATCTGTCCGGCCATTTGCTACGTCTGTTAGGTACTGATCATTGGTTGCGTTATCATAAGTGACTGCTTTAGCACCATATTTTTCGGCAATCTTCATATAACTCGTATTCGGTTCACCCGCGGCTTTTTTACCTTTTAAATCCTCTAATGACCGTATGCCAGAATCATCGCTTTTTCTAACAATCATACTATCAAAAGAATATTTGATCGGTGAGGATAATGAAAACTTCTTACTCCGTTCTTTTGACATGCCAAAATCATTCGCTGCAAAATCGGCTTCTCCACGATTTACCGCGGTCACTTGACCATCGACATTGTATTCTTTAAATTTGATGTTTAAATCCAATTTTTTGGCAACTGCTTTTGCTACATCGACATCATAACCCACTAATTTATTATTATCATTATAGTAAGAAGATGGAAACAATGTTCCCGACGTTGCTACTGTCAATTCCTTTTTATCTTCTACTTTGTTCCAACTGTGATCACTCGTTGATTGTGCGTTCCCACAAGCAGTTAATACCAGACCCACTGTTACCAATGCCAAGCATACCCACCATTTTTTCAATCGTTCTTCCTCTTTTCATTGACTAAAATTTCTTTGTTACTAGCTCTTTATAGCATATTAAAAACGGTTACTGATAGAAAGTTGCTTATGAAAAACAGTCAATAATACAGAGGATAATCCTAAACAAGTGTAATAGAACAAACTATAAATAAAAAAACACGTCGAATATTTTTCGACATGTTTTTTCGTTCTTGCTATAGATATTGATTATTTTTTAAAGTGATTTTTTTAATATCTTCTATTGTCTGAGTTCCTGCTAATTGCATGACCATTTCTAATTCTTTTTTGAAGAACTCAAAGACTTGTTGTACCCCCGTTGCTCCACCTAAAGCCAAGCCATAAATAACTGGGCGACCAATCGCAACTAAATCTGCACCAGAAGCCAAAGCTTTGAATACGTGTTGTCCCCGTCGTACACCACTATCGAAAACAATCGGTGCACGCCCGGCAACTGCTTGCGCTACATATTGCAAAGAATCAAAGGCAGCCGGTCCACCATCCAACTGACGACCACCATGATTTGAGACCCAAATTCCTGAAGCACCAGAGCCAAGAGAACGTTCCACGTCTTCTTCTGATTGAACGCCTTTAACATATACAGGAAGTTCAGAATATTTAGCTATAAATTCAACATCTTTGGGACTTAATTTTTGTTTTGAGGAACCGTAAACAGCATCCATTGTTTGTCCAATACCCGATTGATATGCTTGAACAATCGGCATCGCTAATGGAAACGTGAAGCCATTGCGTCGATCTGTTTCACGATTGCCACCGACAGTTGCGTCTGCTGTCAAAACGATGGCTTTCGCTCCGTTTCGTTTGGCCAAAGCTAAAATATCTCGATTGATCCCGTTGTCTTTACTCATATAAAATTGAAACCATTGAGGTGCTTCCGCTCCGCCAGCTTCACGAATTTCTTCTAGAGTACATGAAGCATAGGAACTTGCTGTATAAATTGTTCCAAAGCGAGACACGCCTTTTGCTGATGCTCGCTCTGCTGCGATATTAGCTAAACCATGAGCCGCAACTGGTGCCATAATGATCGGTGCCGATAAAGAATCACCAAAAAACTCCGTTGTTGTATCCGGTAGTTCAACCTCTCGTAATACATGTGGAATAATCAGCTTGTGATTAAAAGCCCTTTCATTTTCTTTGTAGGTAAAAATATCTCCTGCCCCACTACTAATATATCCGTACCCACCTCTAGGTATGACTTCTTTTGCTGCTTCTTCTAAATCATACGTATTGATAAAATCGATCATACCTTCAGCTGTACTTGCTTGATATATTTTTTCCATTAAAATCCCTACCTTCAAATTGATAACGTTTACAACATTATGTTACGCTACCAGTTCTTTTGAGACAAACGATTTGTTTATGGATACTATTTGTGCAATAACAATCTAAATAATTAATTATTTTGACTAAAAAAGCAGATAAAAAAGTATCGCTACTTTTCTATCTGCTTCTTCCAAAATTATTACTCTTCTTCTTCAGTCATGAATGTATTGAATACTTCTTCAATCATATCCCATTCAGCATCTGTTTCGATTTGTTGTAATTCGCCTTCACTGCCGTCTTCATTTTCAACGTAAGCATAAGCTTGTAATTCTACATCTTCATCTTCAGGTGCTCCTGCTGGATAAAGTAAAACATAATTACGGTTGAATTCTTCTTGACCATCGATCGTCAAAAGAATTTCATAAAGGGTTTCATTTCCTTCATCATCTACTAAAGTAATTAATTCATGTTCGTGATCATGGTCATGATCATGTGTGTGTTCGTGTGCCATATTGTCATTCCTCTTTTCTAAAATTTGCTGCTTGTACGGTCAAGGTAATTTTGCAAAATCATGACTGCGGCAAGCTTGTCTATTACTTTTTTACGTTTTGACCGTGAAACATCTGCCTGTTCGACTAACATTCGTTCTGCCTGAACGGTAGTCAAACGCTCGTCTTGGAATTCAACAGGCAAACCAAAAAGTTCTTTGATTTGTTCCGCATAGGCCATTGAGGCTTCTGCACGCGGGCCAATCGTATTATTCATATTTTTAGGAAGGCCTACTACAAATTTAGTAACTTTGTATTCTTTGACCAATTCACCTAAGCGATCAAAGCCAAACTCTTCATTAGCCTCATCGATTCGAATGATTTCTACTCCTTGTGCGGTCCAGCCAAAAGGATCACTGACTGCGATACCTACTGTTTTTGAACCCACATCTAATCCCATCACTCGTATCAAACGTTAATACCATGATCTTTAAGATAGTATTTCACTAAAACTTCCATTACTTCATCCCGTTCGTGACGACGGATCAAGTTTCTGGCATCTTGATAACGAGGAATATAGGCAGGATCGCCTGATAATAAATAGCCGACGATTTGGTTGATCGGGTTGTAGCCTTTTTCAGCTAATGCATTGTAAACGATCGTCAATGTCTCACTGATCTCTCTTTTATGGTTATCATCAAAATCAAAACGGACTGTTTCATCTGTGTATCCCATTTTCTCACACCTCTCTTTGAAAGTATCAACAATTATATTTTACTAAAAGAAAACAAAACTTACAAATCTGGCAAGCTCTTAAATCGTTGACTTAACAAAATCTTCCGAATTATTATAACATGATTTCACTTAAATTCGTATTTTTATTAAGCATCTTTTTTTCTTTTAGTCAAAAAGCTCGATATACTTTAACTAAAAGGAGGACAGCATTATGTTAAAAAGATTTTTTACACTGCTTGCCTGTGTAATCGGAGTTGAGTTAGTTGGATCGATTTCTGGCTTTTTTGCCGGTGATATTCCCGCAGTCTACGCACAACTAAACAAACCATTGTTTTCGCCACCAGGAAGTTTGGTTGGAACTGTTTGGATCATTCTGTATGCTTTGATTGGGCTAGCCTTATTTTTAGTGATCGATAGCAAGGAAAGACGCAGTAAAACATTCGCTTATTTTCTTTTTGCGATTCAACTAGTTTTAAATTTTATTTGGAGTATTATTTTCTTTGGTGCTTCTCACTTTTGGATTGCTTCATTCATCAGTCTCTTTTTACTTATTTCCATTTTGTTCAGTATCCGTGAGTTTCGCATGATCTCAAAAGTGGCTGCGGTTTGTTTCATTCCTTACCTTGTATGGGTTGCTTTTGCAACGTACCTATCTTTTGGATTAGCCATTCTAAATTAAACTTTAAGCCATCAGAATTTTTCTGAGGGCTTTTTTAATAAAAAAACTCTTGAGGATTTCCTCAAGAGTTTTTGCGATTAGATTAGTATAATTCTAAATATTGATCTCGTTCCCACTCAGAAACTGTTTGACGGAAGGCTGCCCATTCCATACGTTTTGCTTCGTTGAAGTTTGTATAGATATGTGTGCCTAAAGCATCAACCATGATTTGATCTTCACGTAATGCTTTGATCGCATTGTGGATCGTTGAAGGTAAATCATAGATTTCTGCTTCTTTACGTTCTTCTTCTGTCATCACATAGATATTGCGGTCAACTGCTGCTGGAGGTGTTAAGTCATTACGGATACCATCTAGACCAGCTTCAATCAATACAGCCATTACTAAATATGGATTTGCAGCTGGGTCAACAGAGCGTAATTCTAAACGCGTAGATAATCCACGAGATTCAGGGACACGAATCAATGGTGAACGATTACGTCCACTCCAAGCAACATAAACAGGTGCTTCAAAACCAGGAACTAGACGTTTGTAAGAGTTAACGATTGGATTACATACTGCCGTGTATGCGCGTGCGTGTTTCAATAAACCTGCTAAGAATTGATATGCAGTTTTACTTAATTTCATTGGGCCATCTTCATCGTAGAATACATTGCCTTCATCATTGAATAAAGACATATTGCAGTGCATCCCTGAACCATTGATTCCATAAAGTGGTTTAGGCATAAATGTCGCATGCAAACCGTGTTTGCGAGCAATTGTTTTAACGACTAATTTGAATGTTTGGATATTATCACAAGCTTCGATAGCATCTGCATATTTAAAGTCGATTTCATGTTGTCCAGGTGCTACTTCATGGTGAGAAGCTTCCACTTCAAAGCCTAGACTTTCTAATTCTAGAACGATATCACGACGACAATTTTCACCTAAATCAGTTGGTGCAAAATCGAAATATCCGCCTTTGTCGTTCAAGTCTAATGTTGGACTGCCATTTTCGTCCATTTTGAATAAGAAGAACTCTGGCTCTGGTCCTAAGTTGAATGATTTGAAACCAAATTCTTCCATTCCTTTTAAGACACGTTTTAAGTTTCCGCGAGGATCGCCAGCAAAAGGTTTTCCATCTGGTCCATAAATATCACAAATTAAACGACCAACTTTTCCATGTTCACTTTCCCAAGGGAAAACCATCCAAGTTGTTAAATCTGGATATAAGTACATATCGCTTTCTTCAATACGTACAAAACCTTCAATTGAAGAACCGTCAAACATCATTTTGTTGTCTAATACTTTTTGCATTTGACTAACTGGTACTTCAACATTTTTGATTGTTCCCATAATATCGGTAAACATCAAACGTAAAAAGCGGACGTTCTCTTCTTCGACTATTCGTTTAATATCTTCTTTGCTTAGATCTCTTTTCGGCATAACTATCTAATCCTTCCTCGCACTTCATTTTTTATATTCCACAATCACTTACAGCTTTGGACCTTGTGACTGATATGGATGTTGTTGTTGTAACCCACCTTGTGTCAACATTTCATCATAAAAAATACGACGAACATCTTTGTCGGTCAATGGGGGTTTTTCTTTGGCAGCTTTTACTTCTTCTTGACGCATCTGATAGACATGTTTGATTCCTGCCATATTAAGCCCATCAGATAGATAGTCCTTAATTTCCAGCAAAACATCAATATCATTTAGAGAATACATCCTACGGTTTCCCTCGCTTCGTTCGGGATGGATCAATTCTTGCTCCTCATAGTACCGAATCTGCCGTGCAGTCAAATCAGTCAACTTCATAACTGTACCAATTGGAAAAACAGCAAGTGAACGACGCAATTCTTTTTCCCGCATAACATTTTCCTCCTCACTGTTGATGATGTAGTTAATTTGATATAAAAAAACTACATCTGATGCTCTTGCTCGATACCTTTGATTAACAGTCATTAGCTAATCATCAGTCTCAGAAATCAATATTCATTTGATTTTTTATAAAGAGAAACACTGTCTTTCACAACATTTATTTTTATGTTGAAAAAAGAATACCACCCGATAGACCAATCGTCAAGAGCTAATGTTATATTTTCTTACATCAAATTCAAAAAAGTTCGTTTTTACTTTAAAAAATTTTTTTGACAAAAAAATAAAAGACCAAAGTCACGATGACTTTGGTCTTTTATTAATGATAATATACTTCATTCACGGCGTTTGCTACGGCTACTTTTACATGTTCAAAAGTTAACCCGCCTTGTAAATATAAAGAATATGGTTCTCTTAATGGACCATCTGCACTCAATTCGATACTTGCGCCTTGAACAAATGTTCCAGCAGCCATGATAATATCATCTTCATAACCAGCCATGTATGACGGTATCGGAGCTACGTAGGCGTCGATTGGAGAATATTTTTGAATTGCCTGACAAAATTGAATCATTTTTTCACGATCACGAAAATCGATCAATTGGATCAAATCAGTTCGTGGTTGATTCCATTTAGGTGTTGATTCTAAATTATATTCTTCCAACAGAGCTGCGGAAAAAACAGCGCCTTGAATCGCTTGGCTTACTACATGGGGTGCTAAGAAAAATCCTTGTAACATGTCAAAGACACTCCCTAACATTGCGCCCCCTTCAGCTCCAACTCCTGGCGTTGTTAAACGGTAGGCACAACGTTCGATTAATTCACTTTTCCCTGCAATATAGCCGCCCGTTTTTGCAATACCCCCACCAGGATTTTTGATTAATGAACCAGCCATCAAATCAGCGCCCACTTGAACTGGTTCAAGTAATTCAGCAAATTCACCATAACAATTATCAACAAAGATCACTACATTCGGAGCAATGCTTTTGACGAAATCACACATTTCTTTGATTTTTTCAATCGTAAATGATGGACGCGCAGCATATCCCCGTGAACGTTGGATCGCAACAACTTTGGTCTTTTCAGTCAATTTATTCTTGATACCCGAAAAATCAACATCGCCATTTTCAAGTAGCTCAACTTTGTCGTAGCCAATATTGTATTCTTTGAATGAACCTATGCCATTTCCTTGAACACCGATCACTTCTAATAACGTATCATATGGCGTACCAGTAATATAAAGCAAATCATCTCCTGGACGTAATATACCAAATAATGATGTAGCAATCGCATGCGTTCCAGAAACGATTTGTGGCCTCACAAGAGCCGCTTCGGCCCCTAATGTTTGGGCATAAACTGCCTCTAACACATCTCTTCCTTGATCGTCATTTCCATACCCTGTCGAGGGTAAAAAATGGCTTTCTGAAACATGGTTTTCTCGAAAAGCCGACAAAACTTTCGCTTGATTCGACAAAGCAACTTCTCGAATCTCTTGTAATCGATCCGCAATTTTGTGATCAACTTTATCAATTTTTCCAACTAATTCGGGTGCCAATTTAGTTGTCCAATTCATCTTCCATTCTCCTAATCCAAAGCGATTGCTTCTTAGCAAAACCTCGTACAATATACGCTTCTTTTTCTTCATCAAAGGTCTCACTTAAAACCAACGTTTCTCGCTTCATTTCATTTAAAGCCTGTCCTTCATCCGCATTCAATGTTAATAGATAAGGCTCTAATAGATCCATGATCTCTAATTTGATTGCTTCTGCAAGTGCCTCTTTGCCTTTTGTCGATTTGGCTGAAATCAGCACATTGGGAAATAGAGTTGGAGTAAAAGAAAACTCATCAATCCGATCAGCTTTGTTGTAAATTGTTAAGACCGGGATATCATCCATCTCTAAATCTTTTAATAAAGCCAACACCGTTTTTTCTTGTTGCTGACGATCTTCTGCACTCGCATCAACAACGTGTAGCAACAGGTCCATGCCTTTACTTTCTTCTAGTGTTGATTGAAAGGCATTTACTAATTGCGTCGGCAGATCTTGAATAAATCCAACTGTATCCGTGATTGTTGTTTCCATTCCTTGTGGGAGATGCCAACGCTTTGTTAGTGGATCCAGCGTCGCAAATAATTGATCTTTCGAATACGTATCTGCCTTGGTCAATAAATTTAAAATGGTTGATTTCCCCGCATTCGTATACCCAATCAATCCCATTTGAAAGATACTTGCTTGCTGACGCTTTTGACGACTTCTTTCCCGGTGTGCCTCGACTTCTTTTAACTCTTTTTTTATTACTGAAATTTTTTGACGAATATGTCGGCGATCCGTTTCCAGTTTTGTTTCACCTGGTCCGCGAGTCCCGATACCCCCACCTAAGCGAGAGAGGCTTTGTCCTTGACCGACTAAACGCGGCAATAAATAGTCCAATTGAGCCAATTCGACCTGTAATTTTCCTTCTTTAGAACGTGCTCGTTGCGCAAAGATATCTAAAATTAATTGGATACGATCAATGACTGGTACACCAACTTTTGTTTCAATCGTTTGACTCTGACGAGGCGTTAATGCGTGGTTAAAAATAACTAGCTCGGCTTCATGTGCATCCACTAATTGCGCCAGTTCTTCTACTTTTCCTTTTCCAATGATCGTTTGACGATCGACGCGCGGTCTTTTTTGAGTCAACGACTGAACGATTTCTCCATGAGCAGTTTTCGTAAGTCCAGCTAACTCATGCATTGATTCTAAATAGTTATTTTTGTTTTCGTCGGTTTCGACCCCTACTAAAATGACTTTTTCTGTCAATTCGATCCCTCCTGTAACCATTTTTCAATGGTTGTTTCGATCTCTTGCATTTCATCTGGATGTTGTACTAAATCATACCATTGAACAGTCATCCGGTTTCTAAACCAAGTCAATTGGCGTTTTGCATAGCGTCGTGAGCGTAACTTAATTTCTTCCATCGCTGCTGTCAAAGAAATTTCCCCTGATAAATAAGGAAATAATTCTTTATAGCCAATTCCTTGGGCAGCCTGAGCCTCAGGAATCTCAGCTAATATCTTAGCCTCTGAGATTAATCCTTGTTCGACCATCATGTCTACTCGCTGATTGATTCGCTGATACAAAAGTGTTCGGTCCGTATTCAATCCAATCAAAAAACTATCATACAGTTCTTTGGGTTGTTCTTTTGGCGCTAAAATCGAATGACCAGTCAATTCAAATACTTCTAACGCTCGAATCATTTTTTTTCGATTATTGTAATGAATTTTTTCTGCTGCTAACGGATCGACTGATTGTAATTGTTGCCATAATGCTTGATTGCCCTTTTCTTCAGCATAAAGATTGTATTTCTCGCGTAAGGCCCCATCTTCCGGGCCGCCTTCATTTCCTAATTTATAGTCCCACAACAGCGATTGGATATATAGCCCTGTTCCACCAACTACGATTGGTACTTTTCCACGTTGTGTTATGTCTTCAATCGCTTTTCGTGCGGCTTGCTGAAAATCAGCAGCCGAATACTGTTGGTCGATATCTCGTACATCAATCAGATAGTGTGGAACACCTTCCATTTCCACTTGTGTTACTTTCGCTGTACCGATATCAAGTCCACGATAGACTTGCATTGAATCACCGCTAATGATTTCGCCATTAAATTTTTTTGCTAATTCAATACTGAGACTTGTTTTTCCTACAGCAGTTGGTCCTACGATTGCTATTACTTTCATTGCTTATTCCTACTTCTTGCACGAATGGCTTTTTCAGGAAAATCGGTGATGATCCCTGCTAGATTATTTTCAAAACAAGTCATCATCGTTTCGTATAGATTGGGTGTCCACGGACGAAGTGACTTAGAATAAGACTCAACGATTTCAGGATTTTTCTTGACCCAATCATAACTAGGATGTAATCCTTCAAGATAATCAGTTTCTAATACCCATCGATACTTATCAGGGTCATTTTTTTGAATCAAATCATATTGAGCATCCGGTTCATACTCATGCATGATTTTTAATGAATCTGCATTAAAACTACAATAACCATAAGTAAAAGGCCACTCTCGGCTAGTCATGATTTCTGAAAGTTTTTCTTCGATTCCTGGATAATGGAATTTATTGGTTTTGATTTCGATACATAGAAATCCTCGGAAACGCATTTGTAATAACAAATTCAATACCTCATTCAAGGTTGAAATTTTTGTTGCTTGATATTTTTTATCAAACCAACTACCTGCGTCTAATTTTTTGATTTGTTCTAGCGTTAATTCACGCACAAGACCTTTACCGTCTGTTGTTCGATCAACACTTTCATCATGTATCACAATCATTTGTTGGTCAGCAGTCAAATGGACATCTAATTCAATACCATCCGCTCCTGTTCGTACAGCTTCCATAAATGCTGGCAGTGTATTTTCGGGATGCGTGCCCGCACTACCACGATGAGCAATAATTACTGTCATCATCTATCACTCCCATCCATTTTTCTTCGTTTTAGCATTCCTATTGGATGCTAAAATAACTTAACGGCTGTTTAGTCGCACGCGAAAGCGTTTGTTTCTTCTCGTTTAAAATCTCTATTAGCTGTTCCGAGAAGGTTTCCATAACGATCCGACCACCTTTATATGTATAGCCGCCAATTTTCACCGTTTCTTCTGGTGATAAAATCACTTTTCGATGAGAAATATTTTTGAAAAATTCTTCAATTAAATACGTTGGCAAATAAAAACTGTTTTGCGCTGCAAAAGAATTTAAGTAAATAAAGTCATCAATGGTGATGTAACAGTCATCAAAGGCATTAAAAGACACATAGTCTTGCATCAAAACATTACGTTTTGAAAGAATCTCGTTGATTTTTTTGTTCAATAGGTTAATGGTTTCAATCTCTTTGACTTGATGCATCAATTCTCTTTCTCGTCGTTGGCGTAATTCAATTTGTCTATATACCAAGAACCCAGCGAGTCCCGTAATTAACGCACCCAACAACACACCTATCAATCCAATAATTGCAACTTCCACACAACTTTCCCCCAATATAGTTTAACTTTTAAAATTTAGCCTGATATTGATTCAATCATACTCATTTTTTGAGTAAACAGTTGATTGTTTATTCGCTAAATTAATATAATTTTATTATCCTTGTACTTCTTAATTGATTAATGAAAATGATTTTATCTCATTTATAGTCGGACTAAGTTATTTGAAAATCCTTCAAAATAGCTAGAATAAACACTTCTCATCGTTATCAATAGTACCATATTTTCTTATTTATAGGATAGTTTAGCTTATCTAATTCCGCCGAACAATCCATTTGACCAACACTGACCAAAGTTGTATACTTTGTCTTAGGTTTTAGCATTCTATCCTTGATTGTGCTAAAATAATTTATGAACAATATTTTAAGGAGGATTCAACTATGAATTTAGTTCCTACAGTTATCGAACAATCATCTCGTGGCGAACGTGCTTACGACATTTACTCTCGTTTATTAAAAGACCGTATCATTATGTTAAGCGGTGAAGTAAACGATGATATGGCAAATACAATCATCGCCCAATTACTTTTCTTGGACGCACAAGATTCAGAAAAAGATATTTATCTTTATATCAACTCTCCTGGTGGTAGCGTATCTGCTGGCTTAGCGATTTTTGATACAATGAATTTCGTTAAAGCAGATGTGCAAACAATCGTACTTGGTATGGCCGCTTCAATGGGAAGCTTCCTATTAACAGCTGGCGCTAAAGGCAAACGCTTTGCCTTACCAAATGCTGAAATCATGATCCACCAACCACTTGGTGGTGCTCAAGGTCAAGCGACTGAAATCGAAATCGCCGCTCGCCACATTTTAAAAACACGCGAACGCTTAAACAATATTTTAGCTGAACGTACTGGTCAACCAATCGATGTCATCGAACGTGATACCGATCGTGATAACTTCATGTCTGCTGAAGAAGCAAAAGCTTATGGTCTGATTGATGAAGTAATGGAAAATAGCAGTTCTTTAAGCTAACAAGAAAAACCGAGGATAATCCTCGGTTTTTTTATTTATAATCCAACATCTTCTAAAAGCAAAAAAATAGCAAGGCGATTTTTTACCATTGAACGACGTGTAATTACGATCGTATTACAAATGCATTCTGGCTGAAGACAATCTCCACAATTGCCTTTTTTGATACACGGTGTTTTTTCAAGTCCTAATCGATGCGCATTTAAAGGCGCTGTATTTTTGCGAACCATTTCTAATGTCGTCTCCACGTCCCCATATACTTTACGCATGCTGACAAAAGCTAAAACTTTATCCGGACCATAGGTCAAAGCAGCTACTCGATTGCCCACACTATCTACATTGACCAACTGCCCATCTTCTGAAATACCATTGATACTTGTTAAAAAATAATCAGCAGTCAGCGCTTGCTTCATTACACGATGTCGTTCCTCTGGTGTTTCTGTCTTTTCACGATCGATCATTTGTTGACCGCGCTGATACAGTGCTTCGATGAGTCCAGATTTTTCAACCGTGATCGAACCGCCAAATCCGACTGTTTTATCCGATGCAATCATCCTCAAGGCACTTTTCTTTGCCGCTTCCAAATCTTGGCAAATGATCACTTCAAAATTTCTTCGTTCTAACTTTTTACTCAGCGTTTGTGCCGCTAGTTCATACCGATCTTTTACATAATTCTTCATCATACTACGCTCCTTTGCTCTCCTATTTCCATTCTCAAGTATTTATAAAAAAATAACAACCCAAAATAGCTGATTTTTTATTTACCAATTTTTTTAGGCCGGAAAATAAAAAAAATTTCTAAATCAGCAATAAAAAAAATGAAGTAGTTCCATTTTTTAATTGCTGATTTAGAAAAGTTTTAGCCTTTTTGCGAATAACCAGTTTTGTAATCGATCGTGATTCCATCTTGGATGTTATAAACAAAAATATTAAATGAAACCTGATCATCCTCGATACTTTGTGCTTCCATCTGTACTCCTCGCGCGACTAGTTCATCACCTTTGAAGTAAGGCGTCACTCGATAACGTACGTGATGGTTCGTTTTACGAATATAATTCCCGATTTCAATCTCATGTTGATTCATTCCCGGGTCATTTAGCGACGCAGTTCCGGTCATCAAATTCTTTAGGTTATTGTTTTCTCCGGAAAATTGAAATGCAATCAAATGCGCCCGATTGTACAACGGCTCATCTTGATAAAATTTCTGATGCCACCCTGTTGGTTTCACATACAATCTTTCTCGTTCTTTATTTGGCATCAAATCTTTACCTAACATAGCATTGGCTTGACCGACTCGGTTCAATGAATCCAAATCTGAAAATTCTGTCCATGAACCTTTTGCTAATGAACGATCTGTTTTTGAAAAATCTGGCTGATTCTTGTTTAATTCAATCGTCTGATTTTTCCCATCGTAATCAGGGATATCTGAAACATTACTCACAGTGACTTGTTTTGTTTCATTTACTGATTCCGTTGGTTTCACTTGTGTATAGACGCCATAGACTGCTGCGATAATCACAGCAACGATCGAGATTAGCGTAGAGTTTTTTTTCTTTGTTGCGATGGTCGTTCCACTCCTAATTTCTACTTATTGGTTTGTTGCCAAATCTCTTTAATGGCCGGGACATTTCCTAGCTCTGTCAAATTGCTTGGCATGATAACCGTATTGCCATTATTTTCAACCACATGTTTGAATGCTTCAATACCCAGATAAGCAATCATTTCGTCCGTTAGATGACTTTCGGCGATCGCTTTGTTGATTTCTTTAATTCGTGCAGTCTCTGCTTGTGTGATTTTTTCGATGCGATCTGCCTCAGCAGCAGCATCGATCCGCGTACGTTCCGCACGTGCATCCGCATCAATTTTTGTTTGGCGCGCTCGTGCTTCAGCATCAATTTGCATTTCAGATGATTTTGCTTCTGATTCTAAAATAACCGATTGTTTCTTCCCTTCAGAAATCGTGATCAAGGATTCTTTATCACGACTGGCAGTGATCAATTTATTCATAGAATTAACGATCTCATTTGAAACCGAAATTTCACCGATATTGATACGGTCGATCGATAATCCGTAGCCCGCGGTAATGTCTTTGACACTTTCATAAAGATTAACATTGATTTCTTCAGTGCCATTTAACACTTCATTCAATTCCATTTTACCAATGATGCCACGCAAATTAGATTGGCAATCTTGAATCATCGAAGTAACCGAATCTTCATTATCATAAACAAACGCACGAGCATCAGTCACATGATATTTGATTGCTTCATCAATTTCGACGATGACATTGTCTCTTGTAATAACATTTTGAGGTTCAATTTGAATAGGGGTTTGTTTTAACGAAACACGTCGACGAACCACGTAAAGAATTGGAATCAAAAAGTGTAGACCTGGTTCTAATGTTTTCACGTATTTACCAAAACTTTCAACTACCTTGACTTCCCCTTGTTGAACGATCACGATCAACTGACTAAGCACAAACAAAACAACAATCACTAATAAGATAAAGATAACGATATTAAAAATTAACAATATAATTCACATCACTTTCTTTTAGGCTATTATTGACAACCACTAACAATTCTCGACTAGTAAAGTCGATGACTTCCAACATGTCCCCCTCTTCCGGCGGACCATTCAATACTTTGTAATCATACCAACTACCAAAAATGCGAATAATCCCCAGTTCAATGGCGCTTTTACTGCGAAAACATTTTCCCATTGTTTTCTGCATCTGATAATCCACTGAATCCACTCCTTTCAAAGGGGTTCTCGCCCTTTGTGATAGTATATCAGAATTTTAGCTATTATATTTTTATCCTCTTTATCTTTTTATACAAAAAAACCAACGCTCAGTCACAAACGTCGGTTTCATCAGCATGATGGCATGCCTACAATCTAAAGATAAACTCTTGTATTACACGATTAGCAATAATAAGATGGCCACTTATGATAATTAGACACAAAAAAACCGTCTCTATAAAGAGACGGTAACATGGTTGTTTTAATTAAGCTTTAACGATGTTAGTTGCTTGAGGACCACGTTGGCCATCTTCAACGTCGAAAGTCACTGCTTGACCTTCTTCTAAAGTTTTGAATCCGTCGCCTTGGATTGCTGAGAAGTGTGCAAATACGTCGTTGCCGTCTTCGCCAGTGATGAAACCAAAGCCTTTATCTGAGTTAAACCATTTTACAGTACCGTTATTCATAAATATTTCCTCCTGATACGCATCAAAGTACGTTCTTTATTTTTGCAATTAATTGTTGAGAGTAAAAGGAGTTTAATACTGTTAAATATATAGCTCAAATCACATTTCAAAATCGATTACTTAATTAGTATAGCATGGTCAGTTCCATAATGCTACCTATTTGCTGAATTAATATAGTTATATTTTTCTAAAGAAGCATTTAAAGGGATTAATACAGCATTTTGAACCACAAAAAAATACTAAATAACTATATTAACATAGCTATTTGGTACCTTTTAAGCGGGTGACGAGAATCGAACTCGCGACGGAAGCTTGGGAAGCTTCTGTTTTACCACTAAACTACACCCGCAATACATTTTGAAGTATAACGCTTTTTATTTTATTCAGCAACTATTTTATAGAAGCAATTCAGTTGACAATTTGACCTTTACTGATTATTGTTCAATAAATAATGAACTATTATAAGTAGGAGGAATTGTTCTATGGATCGTTTAGCAAATGTCCAAAGTGATCTAACCAATCAAATAAATACGATTGTTTTTATTTCTTCACCGACATGCAGTATCTGTCACGTCGATGAACCCAAAGTACGTCAACTAGCTGCTGACTACCATATCCCCTTCTATCATTTAAGTATTATCGAAGATCCTGAATTGGCTGGTTTCTTTGAAGTATTGACTGTACCGGCTGTCTTGATTTATCACGAAGGAAAAGAAGTCGCTCGTCAAGCGCGTTTTATTGATTTTAATAATTTGGAAAAACTATTGATTGAATTACCTAAAAATAATCTTCCAACTGACTATGAAGCATTATTCAAATAAAAAAAGTTGAGCAACTGCTCAACTTTTTTATTTGGCTTCTTTATCTGGGTTGTGGTGTAAGAAATAAATCAATGTTTGTAATTCATTGGTTAAGTCAACACTTTGGATAATGACATCACTCGGTGCAGTCAATCGTGCCGCCGTAAAGTTCAAAATCCCTTTGATTCCTGCATCTACTAATTGATCAACAACTGTTTGTGCTTGTGGCGCAGGTAAAGTCAAAATCGCAATTTCAATTTGTTGTAATTTGATTTGTTCGACCATATTGTCTAACGGATAGACCGGGATACCATCGACGATTCGACCTACGATATCTTCTTTGACATCAAAGGCACAGCTGACCCGGATACTATTACTTTGATGGAATTTAAATTTCAGCAATGCACTTCCTAAATTACCGACACCGACTAGTGCGACGTTCGTTAATTGGTCATCGTTCAAAATCTTTCCAAAGAAATGTATCAAGTCTTCTACATCATAACCATATCCACGTTTCCCTAACTCACCAAAATAAGAAAAATCACGGCGAATCGTTGCGCTGTCGACTTGGATCGCCTCACTTAGTTCTGTAGATGATACTTTTGTTTTTCCAGCATTATTTAATATACGTAAATACCGATAGTATAACGGCAATCGTTTAACAGTCGCTTTTGGTATTGATTGTTCTTTCACAATAACTCTCCTTTATTAAAAATTTTCGTAAATGTTGACTACTGAACTATAATAGCAAGAATAATACTAAAAATGCAACGCTATTGCTCGAAAATTTGTGAAAAAATCACGATTTCCTAATTTATCTCCTTCTAATCGCTTCAAGGCTAAAAATATGATAGACTGAAGCCATTCGAAAAAATAAATTTAAGGAAGATATTCAATGATTTTATTACAAGCAAATCAAGTTGCCCGCCACTTTGGTGCAGATATTTTATTTGAAAATATCCACTTAGAAATCGCCAGCAAAGCCCGGATTGGCTTAGTTGGACGAAATGGTGCTGGAAAATCAACTTTACTAAAAATAATCGCTAATATTGAAGCCCCAGACGGTGGACAAGTCGTTAAAAATAAACAAGCGACATTGGGCTATTTAGCTCAAGATACCGGTTTAGATTCCAACGAAACTATTTGGAATGAAATGCTCAAGGCATTCGATACGGTTCGTAAAATGGAACGTCGAATGCGTGAAGTGGAAGTAGCCATCGGCGAAACACCGGAAAGTGATAAACGCTATGCTTCTTTATTAAAAGAGTACGATCAACTGCAACATGATTTCAACGAACAAAATGGTTATGGTTATGAAAATGAGATTCGTAGTGTCTTACACGGCTTTAAATTTGATGAAAGTTTTTATGCCAAAGAAATCAGCACATTATCCGGAGGACAACGAACGCGTTTAGCCCTTGCTAGAATGTTACTTGTACGACCCGATATCTTGATTTTAGATGAACCAACCAATCATTTAGATATTGAAACTTTAGCTTGGCTAGAGGATTATCTGCAAGGTTATTCAGGTGCACTTTTAATTGTCTCACATGACCGATACTTTTTAGATCGTGTTGTCAATGAAATCTACGAGCTTTCCCGACATAAGATTCGTCATTATACCGGCAACTATTCACGGTATCTTGATTTAAAAGCCGCTCAGCTTGCTAGTGATTGGAAAGCGTATGAGAAACAACAAGCGGAAATCGACAAACTAGAAGATTTTGTTGCGCGTAATCTCGTCCGTGCTTCGACAACTAAACGGGCACAAAGTCGTCGAAAAACATTGGAAAAAATGGATCGCTTAGATCGACCCGATGGCAAAGAAAAATCAGCTAACTTTATGTTCGATATCGATAAGCTTTCTGGAAATGTCGTCTTACAAGTCGAAGATGCGGCAATTGGTTATGAAGAAGCATTATCCGATCCCATCAATATGGATGTTCGTCGGGAAGATGCGATTGCTTTAGTTGGGCCAAACGGGATTGGTAAATCCACCTTGTTGAAATCGTTGATTGGCAAACTGCCGTTTATCAAAGGTGATGCCCACTTTGGAACGAATGTCTCTATTGGTTATTATGACCAAGGCCAAGCAGATCTACATGGAAACAAAACCATTTTAGCGGAACTGTGGGATGAACATCCTACTACCCCAGAAAAAGATATCCGTAATGTTCTTGGTGGCTTTTTATTCAGCGGTAACGACGTCGAAAAAACCATTCCTCTATTGAGTGGTGGTGAAAAGGCACGGGTCGCATTAGCCAAACTGTCTATGAACAAAGAGAACTTTTTAATTCTTGATGAACCGACCAACCATTTGGATATCGATAATAAAGAAGTGCTAGAAAATGCCTTGATTGATTATCAAGGAACATTGCTATTCGTCTCACATGACCGATACTTTATCAATCGTATCGCTAATAAAGTGATTGAACTATCTCCTGAAGGCAGTAAATTATATTTAGGTGATTATGATTATTATTTAGAAAAGAAAAAAGAAGAAGAAGAAATCGCTGAACTTCAAGCTAAAGAAGAAACGCCTATCGAAGCACCTAAAAAGAAATTTTATCAAGACAAAGAACAACAAAAATTGATCCGCAGTTTACGTCGCAAAATCGAAACAATCGAAGAAAATTTAACTGCTTTAGATGAAAGTATCGCCTCTTTAGAAAATCAGATGAGCCAACCTAAAGTGCTAAATGACCACGTCGAATTAATGGCTTTAACCAATGACTTAGAGACTAAAAAGGCTGAACAAGAAGAACAACTGACCAGTTGGGAAGAACTAAGCCTTGAATTAGAAGAATTTGAATAACTACAACTTTTGCCCGATGACACCTCCCTCTTTTTTCGTTTTAATTAAGATGTGGAGGTGTTTTTATGCGCAAACGAACACGTACGTTTCCAATCTTACTTGGATTCTTTTTAGTTTTGGGTAGTTTGGGCCTCTTGGCATTGCGTTCCTTTGATTTTCATGCAAGTAGTCAAGATGATTTCTCAACTCAAGCCAATCACTATTTAAAAGAGCAAGGACAAGATTTCTCTTTATTACTACAAACTGATTCTCGTTGGGCAGATACAGCTTACGGGAGCGGCTCAGATAAAAATGATTTAGCAACGAATGGTTGTGCGATTACATCGCTGGCAATGATCCTTTCTTATTATGACGATCGTGCTGTCTTACCTACGGAAATTCTCCAATGGAGCGGCAATCGTTATTACCAATCAGGTCAAGGGACTGCCTGGTCAATTTTCTCAGCTTTTGCTCAAAATTATAGCTTAACTGTCGAAGATTTAGGCACCAATCAAACAAACATCCAACAACATTTATCCCAAAATCAACCATTAGTGATTTCCGTGCGTCCAGGAGAATTTACTGAAGTTGGTCACATTATGGTAATAAAAAAAGATGTCCATAGTAATCAAATCGTCGTTTATGATCCCAACGATACGGCTGAGAAAAAACATTACGCAACACTTTATTCTCTTGATCAACTAGTCCCTCAAATCGCCAATGCCTGGGTCTACACAAAATAAAGCTGACGCAAGCGTCAGCTTTATTTTTATGGGGTTCCTGTTTTACAGGGAAAAAAGATTATTTTTAGGGTTGCATTCATCTTACTATCAATAAATGAAAAAGCTATGACCTTTTACAACTAAAGTTAGAAAAAAGTATGCTCAAATTGTGAAAGCATCATTATTTATTCACTAAAGTGGCTGAAATAAAAAAAGCGGACAACTAATGAAAGTTGCTCGCTCTTTGTTTTTCATAATCTATTTCCGATACATTTTAAATTCTAAATACAGATCATTATAGATCCCTAAATATTTTGAGCCTAAGTCTTGATAGACTTCTAGGTGGCTGATCGTTTCATCGTCTGGATAAAACTGTTTATCTTCAGAAAGGCTTTTAGGCAACATAGCTAACGCTTTTTTATTCGGGGTCGAATAGCCAATGTATTCCGCATTTTGTTTCGCCGATTCTGGTTTTAGCATAAAATTGATAAAATCATATGCCCCTTTTTGATTTTTAGCTGTTTTGGGCATTACAATATTATCAAACCAAAGATTAGAGCCTTCAGGCGGGATGACATAATGCAAATGGCTGTTTTCAGCCATCATATCGGCAGCTTCACCAGAGAAAGTCACAGCGACAGCACTTTCTTCATTCGCCATATACATCTTGATTTCATCGGCAACGATAGCTTTGACATTTGGTGTCAAACTGCTTAATTTATTGACTGCTTGGTTCAATTGATCTACATTTTTACTATTAAGTGAATAGCCTAAAGTAGTCAAGGACAGGCCCATCACTTCACGTGCCCCATCGATCAACATGATATTATTTTTTAATTCTGGTCGCCACAAATCATTCCAATGTTTGATCTTATCACTAGAAATAAATTTATCATTATAAACAATTCCTAACGTCCCCCAAAAATATGGAATCGAATATTGATTGTTGCGGTCAAAATCCAAATCTAAAAAACGCGAATCGATATTTTCTAACCCTTTGATTTTTGAATGATCTAATGGCAACAACAAATTTTCTTTTTTCATTTTTTGGATCATATATTCACTGGGAATAGCGATATCATACGCCGTTCCACCTTGCTTGATTTTGGCTTCCATCGCTTCGTTCGAATCAAACGTTTCATAATTGACTTTGTACCCATATTCTTTTTCAAATTGTTTGATCAATTCCGGATCAATATAATCGCCCCAATTGTAAATATTCAAAACATTCGAACTCGCATTAGAGGTGCGATTCAGATGGAGCACCGCTAAGGTCAGCAAAATAATGATCGCGATGACCCCGATAAAAAGTGAGCGAAGTTTTCTCATTTCAGTACTGCCACCTCCTCAAATTCACGTTTGCGTTTGCGAGCTTTTTTCGACGTATCGCGACTTATAAAGTAATACCCACCTACTAATAGCAAGGAGAAGATAAAGACCAAAGTTGATAAGGCATTGATTTCCAAGCTAATTCCTTGGCGTGCGCGTGAATAGATTTCTACAGATAATGTCGTAAAGCCGTTACCGGTCACGAAGAAGGTGACTGCAAAGTCATCCAACGAATACGTGAAGGCCATAAAGTAGCCAGCAATGATCCCCGGTGTTAGAAACGGTAAAATAATATTGGCTAAAACTTGGAAATTATTTGCGCCTAGATCCCGTGCCGCATCGATCATTGAGTCATTCATTTCTTTTAACTTAGGTAAAACCATCAATACGACGATCGGGATACTAAACGCAATATGGGAAAGTAACACACTGACAAAACCTAATTGGAAACTTTTCAAATAGCCACCAAGTAAAGTAAATAAAATCAAAAAACTGGCACCAATAATAACATCTGGTGAAACCATCAAGATATTATTTAATCCTAATAATGCATTTCTTGAGCCTCTCTTTTTAGTGTAATAAATGGCCATCGCACCAAAGGTTCCGATCATAGTTGCAAGCAACGCCGATAGAAATGCCAGAATAAATGTTTGAACAACGATACTAATCAAACGACTATCTGAAAATAGATTTTGATAATGTTCCCAAGTAAACCCGGTAAAGGTACTCATGTTTCCACCAGCATTAAAAGAATAGAAAATCAAATAAAAAATTGGAACGTATAATAAGACAAAGATAAAAACTAGATAAACATTGGCCCATGAGAAGGTTCTTTTTTTCATTTCACTCGTCCCCCTTTACGTCGTTCACCTGTCAACATCATCACGATAAACATCGCCACGATCAAAATCACACCGATCGTAGAACCCATACCCCAGTTTTGTGTCACTAAGAAGTGCTCTTCAATTGCAGTCCCTAAAGTAATCACACGATTCCCCCCGATCAAACGTGTCAACATAAACAGTGATAACGATGGGATAAAGACAGCTTGCACTCCGCTTTTCACACCATTCATTGATAGTGGAAAAATCACCCGACGGAACGTATCAAAATTATTTGCACCTAAATCACGACTGGCACTGATCAATGAGGGATTGATTTCTTCCAAGGCATTGAAAATCGGCATGATCATGAAAGGCAATTCGATGTAAGCCGCAACAAACATAAAACTGAAATCCGTAAACAGCAATTGCTTCTGCCCGATGCCAATAAAGCTGAGAAAATCATTGACCGAACCATTCGCACTAAAGATTCCGATAAAAGCATATGCTTTCAGTAATAAATTAATCCATGTAGGTAAGACTACCAACAATAATAATAATTGCCGATGCTTTAATTTTGATAAAAAATACGCAGTTGGATAACTGATCAACAGTGTCATCAAGGTGATCAAAGAGGCAAATAATACCGAGTTGACAGTCATCATTAAGTAAGTTTTTGATGTTAGGTACGTATGATAATTGCTTAAAGTAAACTGCCCGTTCATATCAAAGAAGGATTGATAGACGATCAAAATCACTGGCGCGATCACAAAGAACAATAACCAGAAATAATACGGGATCGAATACAGACGACGCATGTTTTTCATTTGTATTTCCCCTTTCTATCAGTCCTCGTAACTTTCTAAACGTGCTTCAAAGTCTTCTTCACTTTCGTTGAAGCGCATAACATGGATATCTTCCGGTTCGAAATACAATCCGACTTTACTGCCGATCGTTGCTTTTTTCGTCGAATGGACCATCCACTCATTGCCATCTGCATCAATGCCATTCATTTCGTAATGAACACCACGAAATAATTGACTATCAACGGTTACAACTAATTTGCCTTTTTCAGGCGTCGTTAAACTTAAATCCTCTGGACGCAAGACGATCTCTACAGGCTCATTCGGGCGCATCCCACCATCCACACATTCAAAATCTTTCCCGACAAAACGGACCAAATTATCGGCCACCATTTCACCTGAAACGATATTGCTTTCACCAACAAAATCCGCCACAAAATGATTGATTGGTTCATCATAAATATCAACTGGCGAGCCACTTTGGACGATCTTGCCTTTATTCATCACAAAAATTTCATCACTCATCGCCAAAGCTTCTTCTTGATCATGTGTTACAAAAATAAAAGTGATCCCTAAACGTTTTTGCAGTGCACGTAATTCATACTGCATATCTGTTCGCAGCTTTAAATCTAAGGCTGAAAGAGGTTCATCTAGTAATAAAATCTTTGGTTCGTTCACGATTGCTCGAGCAATTGCTACCCGTTGACGTTGACCACCTGACATCTCAGTGATTTCTCTATTTTCATACCCAGGTAATTGCACCAATTTCAAAGCTTCTAATACTTTCTTTTCAATTTCTTTTTTTGATAGTTTTTTGATTTTCAATCCAAAAGCGACGTTCTCAAACACGTTCATATGGGGAAACAATGCGTAATCTTGAAATACGGTATTTACTTGTCGTTTGTTCGCTGGAACGTCATTCATTCGCTTTCCTTCTAAATAAATATCGCCTTCACTGGCATCTGTAAATCCCGCGATAATGCGCAAAATGGTTGTTTTCCCACAACCTGAAGGTCCTAATAAGGTATAGAAGCGGCCTTCTTCAATATCAAAATTTATTTTTTTCAACACAGGATCGTCATCGTCGTATTGTTTAACAACATCTTTAAATGAAATAATTGTTTTTGCCATGGTTTCCTCCTAATAAATGGTTTTATAAATAAGATTCAGTTGCAACGATCAGTACTTTACTGATTCCTTTCGCTTGATTCTGTAAGCGATGGGGTTTACTAGCTTCATAGTAGATACTCTCGCCTTTTTCTGCTTCATAAAGTTGTTCTCCAAATTGTAAAGCGATCTTACCTTCTAGGACATAAATGAAGGTTTCCGATAATGAGGGAGTGAATTGTTTGTATTGTCCCTTTTTTTCTAATGTCAGCAAAATCGGTTCCATTTCTTTTTCATTCGATTCAGGAATGAGCCACTTAATATGATAACCGTGTTCTTCATCTGTGTAAAAAGTTGTGTCTTCTTCTTTATAAACTAATTTCTGGTCGCTCTTTTTTTGTTTAAAAAATTCTTCCGGAGTAACGCCCAGAACTTCTAAGATATCAAAAAACGTTTCCATTGAAGGTGAACTGAGGTCTCTTTCTAGTTGTGAAATATACCCTTTTGAAAGATCCGTTCGTTCGCCTAGCTCTTCTTGGGTTAAATTTTTTTGAATTCTTAAATTTCGTAACTTGTCACCTATTTCCATCTTTTCACCCCGCAATCCTTTTATCTGTTGAGCGTTTCATTTAATCGGTTCCAGTAAGTTTGCTAATAGTAAACTTCTTGTTTAATAGCACCATTCAAGTATACGAACTTTGATTTAAAAATCAAGCATTCTGAAAGATTTTTATTATTCAAATTTTACTTTAATGTAGGAAAAGAAATTTGCTTTTTCCTCCATTTCCGCTAAGATAATAGTAACGAATTTTTTTATATTTAAGGAGGAACGCCTACATGACTTACCGCCGTTTACGCATTAGTAATAAAGATACTTTTAAAGCTGCAATCGAAAAGTTTCCTAAACCTGAGATTGCTGATAACGAAGTATTGATTGCCGTGGATTATTCTGGTATCAACTATAAAGATGCTTTAGCAACACGTCCAAACACTGGGGTCTTACAAGAATATCCAATGACACCAGGAATTGATTTAGCCGGAACAATCCTCGAATCAAAAGATGATCGTTTTGTAAGCGGTGATACGGTTTTAGTAACTGGTTATGGCTTAGGCGTTAAACAAGATGGCGGACTCAGTGAGGTCCAGACCGTGCCAGGAGACTGGGTAGTTAAGCGTCCAACAAATTTATCTGCTGCACAAGCGATGATGTTTGGCACTGCTGGTTTTACAGCAGCTTTGGCCATCCAAGCACTTTTAGCCCATGGATTAGATAAAACGAGTCGCGTGTTAGTGACCGGAGCTACAGGTGGTGTCGGTGGTTTCGCGTTGCATTTTTTAAAACAATTATGCTGTCAAGAAGTAATCGCTCTTAGTCGAAAAGAAGATCAAACGGACTATTTAAAAACATTAGGAGCCACAAAAGTTGTCTCTCCCAATGAGCTATTCCCTGAAAAAAGTCGTCCTTTAAATAAACAATTGTTCGATTTTGCTATCGATACTGTAGGAGCAGATACATTGGCTAAAATCTTACCCTTTATTAATTATGCTGGTAGTGTTGCCCTATGCGGAAATGCGGGCGGTATCAAATTAAATACAACTGTTCTCCCTTTTATTTTACGCGGCGTCAATCTATTAGGGATTGATTCTGTCGAAGCTTCAATGGAAGAACGCCAAAAACTATGGACAAAACTGACGAATGAATGGCTCTTACCAACAGATTTCCAAGTAAACACTATTGAGCTTGACCAAGTTCTTGAAACGGCCGATGCTTTACTGGCAGGTAAACATGTCGGACGTACAATCGTCGCCTTAGGAGGAAAAAAATAGTGAGAATCCTGATTACTTCAGGTGGTACATCCGAAAAAATTGATGATGTTCGTGCCATTACCAACCATTCTAGTGGAAAACTAGGCAAAGCAATCGCAGAAAGTTTTGCGAAAGAGGATGTAATCATTGATTTGATTACTACAAAACAAGCCATTCAACCCGTGGGCCCTACGATTCAGCAGCATTATATTGAAACAACCGCAGAACTTGAACAAACTTTAAAAAAATTGATGACTGAACACTCTTACGATGTTGTGATCCATAGTATGGCCGTCAGTGATTTTACACCTGAAAGTTCGGTTACGATGGAAGATTTAGAAACAGTAATTGCTTCTAAGCCCAGTGATCTTCCTGAAGCTTTAGCAATGATCGAAGCCGATCGGACTGAGAAAAAAATTTCTTCAGACACCGACCGTTTAGTTATTATATTAAAGAAAAATCCAAAAATCATTGCGTTGATCAAGCAGTTACAACCCGAAACGATTTTAGTTGGTTTTAAATTATTAGTGGATGTTCCACTGGTAGAATTATTAACAGTCGCCCAAAAAAGCTTGGAAAAAAATCAAGCCGATTTTATTTTAGCCAATGATTTATCAGAAATCAGCGGTGAAAAACACCATGGCTACTTGATCAATAAACAGCACAAAGTCAAAGAAGCACATACTAAAACAGAGATTGCTGAATTGATCAAAGATGAAGTCATGAAATTGGAGGAAACAAAATGAAAACTATCCTATTAGGAGTCAGTGGAAGTATCTCTGCCTATAAAGCAGCCGATATTACAAACGAATTGACCAAAATGGGTTACCAATTAGATGTCATTATGACGAAGAGTAGCACGGAATTTATTACCCCGTTGACGATTCAATCTCTTTCGCATCGTCGCGTCCACTTAGACGTGATGGCTGAACCCGATGCAGCATTGATCAATCATATTGCGTTAGCGAAAGAAGCCGATTTATTTTTAGTCGCTCCAGCTTCGGCAAATACAATCGGTAAATTGGCTAACGGGATTGCTGATGATTTATTATCGACGGTTGCATTAGCGTTATTACCAGAAACACCAAAATTTATTGCTCCAGCAATGAATACATATATGTATCAAAATCCAATCGTCCAAAAAAACTTAACAACATTAAAAGAAGTCGGCTACCAAGAAATCGAACCACGTGAAGCCTTATTAGCATGTGGTGATTATGGTCGCGGCGCATTAGCCAATGTTTCAGAGATCGTTCATCTGATCCACACGGCCTTGAAGGAGTAAACTATGAAACAGACAAACGTTAGAAGTTTTACTTTAACAGCGATGTTTTTAGCAATTATGATTTTATTAGCTGCGACACCGCTTGGTTTTATACCGATTGGACCGATCAACGCGACGACGATGCATATTCCTGTGATCATTGCCTCGATTATTTTGGGGCCTCGTATCGGCGCCGGTTTAGGAACGATTTTTGGTGTGATCAGTCTGATTCGTTCTACGATCATTATTACACCAATGTCCTTTGTTTTTTCACCTTTTATCGCCAATCCATTGACTAATCATGGGGATTGGCGGGCGGTAATCATCGCGGTCATTCCTAGGATCTTGATTGGCATCGTTCCTTATTACGTTTATAAAGGACTGCGTAAATTATTAAAAAACAAAGCTGTTCCGGTTAGTCTTTTTATCGCTGGTGTTGCCGGCTCATTGACCAATACGATTTTAGTCATGAATTTGATTTTTCTTTTCTTTAAAGATAGCTATGCAGATGTCTTACAAGTAGCAGCCAATGCTGTCTATGGAGTTATTCTGGGAATTATTTTTGGTAGTGGTTTAGTAGAAGCTGCGGTAGCTGGAATAGCAACGATGGCCGTTTGTGCCGTGTTACTTCGTTTGATGAAAAAATAAAAAATGCTTGCTAGAAATCAAATGATTTCTAGCAAGCATTTTTTTATTTTGGTTCTTCACCTAAGATACGGACTTCCGTTTCTAATGTTACATCAAATTTTTCTTTGATTGTTTTTTGGATATGAGCAATCAATTCTAAATAATCAGTAGCCGTTGCATGATCGATATTCACAATAAAGCCAGCATGTTTTTCTGATATTTGAGCACCGCCCCAAACCAATCCTTGCAATCCAGCGTCTTGAATCAATTTGCCAGTAAAATGACCGACTGGGCGTTTGAAGACACTACCGCATGATGGGTATTCTAGTGGTTGCTTCAATTCCCTTAATTCTGTCAACTCCGTCATACGTTTTTCAATTTGCAAATGCTCGCCGTGAGCTAAATTGAATGTAGCACTCAATACGATCGCTGGTTGTTCTTGAATTGCTGAATGGCGGTAAGCAAAATTCATTTTTTCTTTTGTCCAAGTTTCAAAATTTCCATTTGCTAATAAGACATCCACAGATTCAAAAACATCTGCTAATTGTCCGTCATAAGCTCCAGCATTCATAAAGACTGCTCCACCAATGCTTCCTGGGATACCACAAGCAAATTCAAAGCCGGTCAATGAATGATCCAAAGCAACATACGTCGTATCAATCAATTTCGCTCCCGCTTGTGCCGTGATTTTAGTTTCATCAACGCGGATCGTTGTCATTTCGGTCAACATGATGACCACACCACGGATACCGCCATCTTTTACGATCAAGTTACTTGAATTTCCTAGTACGATCCAAGGAAGATCATTTTCGCGGCAAAAATCAACTAATTCTTTAACTTCTTGGTTATCTGTTGGAAAAGCTAAAGCATCCACTGGTCCGCCAGTTTTAGTAAAAGTATAATTCATTAAGGGTTCATCCAAAAGGATTTTCAAATTAGGTAATGTTTCTGTTAATTTAGTTATTTTCACTTTGATAAGCCTCTCTCGTTCAATACGGGTAAATTTTCAAACGTCTTTGCTATTTTAGCATGCGCAAAAAAAACTTACCACCCTTTATAATACATGGCGTAAATGCTGCTCTAACATTTTTTCACACAATTCATGGCTCAATAAAATATTTTTTTGTCGTAAATCATTGTCAGCTCCATTAAGCGCTGCTAAAAATTGTGTAACTAATTGCTCAAAACCACGTTTTTCTAAAGTCGGCGTCCAATCGCCGAAGCGTTGGATTTCTACTACTTGATCTTTTTTGATTGTTAGATCTGTCAATTGGTCTAAAATCATGGTTTGTTCAGCGGAACTAACTTGATAACGCTCCATTTTTCCGCCACTCATCAGATCCATCGACAGCAGACATTCACTAGTAGCAGTTGCTAACTGCATCTGAGCATACGTCATCTGTCCCGCTTCTTCGCGAATCTTTGATTGGACAGATAAGATTTCATCGTCTAACAAATAAACGGCGGTATCAACTAAATGAATAAACAAATCATAGATGCCGTATTGCGTAGCCATCGCATGATTGGGTTCATTTTTTTCTAGCTGAATCACTCGCTTTTGCGGTAGTTGTTTTAATTGATCAACCATTGGAGCAAAGCGACGATTGAACCCAACCATAAATAATACTTTTTTTTCCTTCGCTAATTCATATAATTGGCGAACTTCTGCAAAATCTTCGCTGACAGGCTTATCCATATAGACTGCCACTCCTGCTGTTAAACATTTTTTTGCAACTTCAAAATGAACTTTAGTCGCCACATGAATAAAACAAGCAGCGATATTTTGTGCGAGCAATTCATCGATCGTTGAAACGGTTTCTTCAAAATGATACTTTTGGGCAATGTCTTTTCTCACTGCTTCATTACGGGTCGCAAAAATAAAATTAGCTTTATCTCTTGATTTTGCATAGGTCGGTAAGTAGGCTTTTTGAGCAATACCACCAATTCCAATAATTCCAACTTTCATCTCTAAAACTCCTTCTACTCATTTTATTTAGTTATTTCATAAACTCATTTTATCTCTAAATGGCTGAAGCGATGTTTCTTTGCTTTCTAACTATTTTTCGTTACAATTGAAGCAATCAAACATATTCATTTAAAAAATGGAGGAAAAAAGATTGAAATTAATTTCTTGGAACGTCAACGGCTTACGCGCCGTCATGAAAAAAAATTTTATGGAAGTTTTTAATGAATTAGATGCTGATTTCTTTTGCTTGCAAGAAACGAAATTACAAGCAGGTCAAATCGAAATGGATTTGCCTGGTTATTACCAATATTGGAATTATGCTGTAAAAAAAGGCTATTCTGGAACGGCAATTTTTACCAAGTATGAACCGATTAGCGTAAATTATGGACTAGGAATTGAAGAACACGATCAAGAAGGCCGTATCATTACTTTAGAATATCCCGAGTATTATGTCATTACTTGTTATACACCAAATTCTCAAAATGAATTGAAACGTTTGGATTATCGGATGACTTGGGAAGAAGCTTTTCTGAGCTATCTCAATCAACTAAAAGAAAAGAAACCTGTCATTTTCTGTGGCGATTTGAACGTTGCCCATGAAAAGATCGATTTAAAAAATTGGAAAACCAATCAAAAAAATGCGGGGTTTACACCTCAGGAGCGTGAAAAATTCAGTATCTTATTAGAGAATGGCTTTCTTGATACGTTCCGTTACTTTTACCCTGAGCAAGAAGGCATTTACTCATGGTGGAGCTATCGATTCAACGCACGGAAAAACAATGCCGGTTGGCGAATCGATTATTTCGTTGTTTCAGATAATCTGAAGGCTCGATTGCAAGATGCCAAAATTCATACGGAGATCATTGGCAGTGACCATTGCCCGGTAGAACTAACAATCAATCTTTAAAATTTCTCAAGTTTTCCCGACTAGTCTTTTGCCAGTAAAAAAATTGTGCCAAAATAATGGCAAAGAGGTGAAGCGATTGAACTTTATTGCGATGGATTTTGAAACAGCTAACTATCAATCTCACAGCGCTTGTTCCTTAGCATTAGTGATGGTTAAAAATAGCCAAATCGTTGGTGAATACTATTCTTTGATCAAACCAGAAACAGATTTTTTCTGGAAGAACATTCAGATTCATGGTATTCATCCAGAAGACGTGGCAGACGCACCAAAATTTCCTGAAGTTTGGCAGGAAATCAACCAATATTATCAAGAAAATCGCTTGATTGTTGCTCACAACGCAAGTTTTGATACAAAAGTATTAGCAGGCTGTCTTGATTATTATCAGTTGGAACAGCCTTCTTACCTTTCACTTTGTACTGTTCGAACTAGTAGACGATTATTCCCTAAAATGGTCAATCATCGGCTGAATACAGTCTGTGAAGAGCTTGCGATTCCTTTAGAAAACCACCATGATGCTTTGGAAGATAGTCGAGCTTGTGCCAAAATTCTACTTTATCAAGAAGACCATTTCGGCGTAGATCCATTAAAAAAATTAGTCTTGCCCATCTAACCCTTTTACCCTTGAGCGAAGCAGATTGCTTCGCTTTTTTAATCGATCAATTTACTCATTAACAGTACGTCGATAAAAGCTCCCTGCTGATCGCAAGCTCCGCGCTTCATCACGGCTTCTGTTTCAAAACCAAATTTTTGATACAAGTGAACGGCTCGTTCATTTCTTTTTTGGACCGTTAATTCCAACCGACGCAACGGTGATTGTTCCGCACTCCAATAGATCAATTCATCTAATAAAGCAGAACCCAAGCCGATTCCCCAAAATTCTTTTAATATGCTGATCCCAATTTCTCCAATATGAGCGATAATTTTTTCTGTTCCAGCTTTGACAGAGGCCATGCCGACAATCTGCTCATCAATCAGCGCTAAAAGCAAAATATTATTTTCACTCTCATATAAATCAGCTAATTGGAGCTGTAATAATTCTTCTGTCAACCCTAATCCATTTTCATCCATGATCAAAAAATCAGTTTCTTTTGCAATTTTACGACTGACTTTTTGTATTTCTACTGCATCATCAGGAATTGCTTCTCTTAAAGTGATCTCTACTTCGCTCATTAGTTTTCCCACGCTGCCAAAATTCGCGCTTTAAAACGTTCGGCTTGCTTTCCTTGAGCTGAGAATTCCACTCTTCGTAGAGTTTCATTTTGCTCATCTTTTGATAAAACCAATTCAAGATAATCCTCCGGTAAAAATTCTCCCAGTTGTTGTCCCCATTCAATCACCGAAAGACCATCACCTTCAAAATAATCATCTAAACCTAAATCATCTGCACCTGACTCAATGCGATAAACATCCATATGATAAAGCGGTAAACGTCCTTGCTGATATTCACGAATGATAGTATACGTCGGACTTTTGATCATTTGATCGATACCCATTCCTAAGGCAATTCCTTTAGTCAATGTAGTTTTTCCGGCACCTAAATCGCCGGTTAAAACTAAATTATCACTCGGCTTAGCGACAACGCCAATGATTTTTCCTAATTTTTCAGTTGCTGTCGTATCGACTAACGTTATCACGTGTCTTCCCCTCTTTTCTATTACCCACTAAGTATAACGATTTGTTTTAACAGAGAAAAGAAAAAACTATCTTAATCCTTGCGTAACTTTAGGTTTGAGTTTAAAACAAAAAAAGAACTACCCAGAGGATAGCTCTTTTTTTCAATGATTAGTTCATTAATGTTTGAGCTGCAGTAATAATTGATAATTTGTAAACATCTTCTTCGTTACAGCCACGAGAAAGATCAGAAACTGGTTTATTCAATCCTTGCAAAACTGGACCGATAGCTTCGAATCCACCAAAGCGTTGCGCAATTTTGTAGCCAATGTTTCCTGATTGTAATTCTGGAAAAACAAAGACAGTTGCTTGTCCGGCTACTTTTGATTCCGGTGCTTTTAATTGAGCAACACCTGGAATATACGCAGCATCAAATTGTAATTCACCATCAATCAAGTATTCAGGTGCTAAGTCTTGAGCAATTTTAGTTGCTTCAGCGACTTTTTCTACTTCAGGCGCTTTCGCAGAACCTTTCGTTGAAAAACTCATCATCGCCACTTTTGGTTCAATATCAAATAATTCAGCTGTTTTTGCTGATTCTACTGCAATTTCAGCTAACTCTTGTGCGTTTGGATTCACGTTGATTGCACAATCTGAGAATAAATATTTTTCTTGATCACGGCCACGCACCATCAAGAAAGCTCCGCTTGTACGGCTAACACCTGGTTTTGTTTTAATGATTTGTAATGCTGGACGAACGGTATCTCCTGTTGAATGAATCGCACCAGAGACCATGCCTTCTGTGATTCCCATGTAAGTAAGCATCGTGCCAAAATAATTTTCGTCTTTAAGAATCTTTTCAGCATCCTCTTTGCTTACTTTCCCTTTACGGCGTTCAACAAATACCTCTACCATTTCATCCCAACGATCAAAATGATCTGGGTCAATGATCGTGAAGTTATCTAAAGCGATTCCACGAGCACCCGCAGCTTTTTCAATTTCAGCTAAATTGCCGATTAGAACTGGTTCAACTAATTCTTCTGCTTTTAAGCGAGATGCGGCACCTAAAATACGAGCATCTGTTGCTTCAGGAAATGCCACTTTGATGTTGCGACGAATAATCTTAAATTTCAAACTATCAAATAATTCCACGATTAAAACCCTCCAGATATTTATTTCTTATTAATCATACAACAATTCAAGCTAAAAGAAAAGGACAGAATAAAAACTCTGTACTACTAATTAAAATCTAATAACTAAAGATAAAAGATGTTTTTATAAAATGTCTATATAACAGAAACCGGTGTCACTTTAAACTGTTTCAGGTAACTGCCAATCAATTGGCTTTTCATCCCATTCAGTTAAAAGCTTGTTTGTTTGTGAAAAAGGTTTCGTCCCAAAAAAACCTCGATGCGCTGACAATGGGGATGGATGGACAGACTTGATAATCGCATGTTTAGTCGTATCGATCATTTTTACTTTTTCTTGTGCAGGTTTCCCCCACAAAATAAAAACAATTGGTTTATCTCGTTCATTCAAGCGTTGGATGATCACATCCGTCAGCTGCTCCCAGCCTTTTCCTCGATGGGAATATGCTTGTCCTTCTCGCACAGTCAAAACCGTATTCAATAACAATACACCTTGCTTTGCCCAGCTGATTAAATTCCCATGTTGAACCGGTGTTATTCCTAAATCACTCTCTAACTCTTTATAGATATTTCTTAATGATGGCGGTATTTTCACTCCTGGTTGAACTGAAAATGATAATCCGTGTGCTTGGTTTATGCCATGATAAGGATCTTGTCCCAAAATAACTACTTTCACTTCACTATAAGGTGTTAATTCCAGGGCTTCAAAAATGTGATACATATCTGGATGAATCTTTTGAGTTTGATATTCTTGTTTTAAAAATTCTCGTAATTGCAAATAATATGGTGCTTGAAATTGATCAGCCAAAACGTCTTGCCAATCATTGTGGATGATTTCCTTCATCGTGCACACTCCTATTCTTTTTGATAGATAATGTTACTTTTTAATATTATTAGCACAGTTATTTTAAATGTAAAATAGCCGGCAACTAATTCTTTATAAAGAATCAAAACGAAGTCGGTTTCCGCTTTGAGAATATGGTACACTAACTATGACTGATAAGAAAGCTAGGTGAATAATTTTGATAAAACTCATTGCCTCTGATATGGACGGTACACTGTTAAACGATCAATTACAAGTTTCGAATAAAAATATCGAAGCCATTCAAAAAGCTCAAACACACGGAATCGAATTTATTACCGCTACAGGACGCGGTGTCAGCCATGCGATCATTTCCTTGGATCGTGCTAATATCCATGTGCCGATGATTCTCTTGAACGGTGCTCAAGTAGTTAACGCAAAACGCGAAACGATTTTCACGATTCCCATCGGTAAAGAACGCACCCGTGCTGTTTTAGATGCTTTAGACCGTGCGGATCTTTATTATGAAGTTTTCACTGCTGACCATGTATATTCTGAGAACCAACCTGAACGAATTGATTTTATCTCCGGACACTTATTAAAAAAAGTTCCCGGATTATCCAAAAAAATGGCGATTGCTGTTTCTTCGGAACATTTAGCATTAACTCCATTAACTTATGTTGACAATATCAGGCAAGTCTTACAAGAAACGGATGAAGAAGTTTTAAAAATCATTGCTTTCGATAAGCATGGTCCTGAAACACTTAAAGCTGCCACTTTAGAGTTAGAAAAAATTGGTAACTTAGCGATTGCTGCTTCTGAATTAACAAATATCGAAATCAATCATGAAGATGCCCAAAAAGGGATTGCTTTGAAACAATTTGCTGAACAACGTGGTTTTAGTGCAGATCAAGTAATGGCAGTTGGAGATAATTTTAATGATGTAACCATGCTGCGTTATGCCGGTGAAAGCTTCGCTATGGGCAACGCAGTTGATGAAATCAAACAAGTCGCAAAACATGTCACTGATACAAACGAAGAAAATGGTGTAGCCACGGCAATTGAACGGGTCCTTTCTGAAGAGTTATAATTAGAAGGTGTGAAGCAAGAATGACCGAATTTTTTATTCAAGAGAAACAACTAAGCTCAGTAACTCGAACTATCGTTAAAGACAATAAAGGAAAACCTTTATATCTGATGGTCGGCCACTGGGGACGCAAAGGAAATGTTTTATCGCTTTATGCAATGGATGGACAGATAGTTGCGTACATTAAGCAAGCAAGTGTCATTTTAGGTCGGAAATTTGAAATCTATTATGACCAAACAAAAGTAGGTGTTTTGCATAAAATTTTTCATTGGCCTGGAGATTTTTATTATATCAAGCAGCTTCATTGGGCTGTTTATGGGGACATTTATAATCATAAATACAAAATCAACCATTTCAATCAAAATGTCATGACAATGGATAAAGCGACCCTTCTAACTGGTGACTATTATGTTTTAGACATCGCAAAGCAATCCGATGCACCAGTTGCCATTTGTGTAGCAGCCGTCATGGATTACTGGCTTTACAATCGTAATAAGCAAGCAGAACCTGATCCTATTTTCGAAGTGACTTTTTCTCAAAATTAAAACAGCAAAGCCAATTTGGCTTTGCTGTTTTTTTTAGCTTCTATCTCTAGGCTTTACCTTACGCTGCATGTGGTCGTACAAATGTCCACTAATCGTAATCTCACCCACATCTTTAAATCCATCACGCAGGTACAAACGTTTAGCATTGGGATTTCCACGATCGACGTTTAACCCAATCGTTTCTTGTCCTTCATGGGTAGCTAAACGATCAACTGCGGTCAATAATTTTGAACCGATTCCTTGACCACGGAATTTTTCATCTACCGCAATAGAATCCAAATACCATTCATTCGGAAAAGCTTCCGGATCAATAAACATTTTAATATTTTCATCTAGACCTTGAGCAGCTAGATATTTTTCTAATGGTAAATCAATGATTGGTTCTTGTGTTGCGGGATAGCCAAATACCGCGCCAGCTATTTCTCCATCTATTTCTGCCACTAATCCACGAGCATATCCATATCGATATGTTGGATCAGCCACACAAGCAGCAATCATTTCTAATGCTTTTTCTTCTCCAAACTCATCCAAAAAATCTAATTCCATATCTTTTAAAATAACCAAAACTAATTTAGCGACAGCTGTGCCGTCTTCTTTTTTTGCAAATCGAATCATTTTAAAGCCTCTCTTTTAATAACGTTAATTTCTATTATTATAGTGTAACACGAGAATTATTTTTGTGAAAGTCACCTGACTATATAATTTATATAAGATTTGCTATGATGGCTTTGGGAGGAAAAACAATGAAAAAAGGACTAAAAATTATTCTTGCTTGTTTATTGGTACTCGTTTTAATCGTGGGTGGCTATTTATTTTATCTATTTATAAGTTATGATCGTTTACCCGACGATTTGACCCTCAAACCTGACAATCAAAATCAAACAACCTTAAAAACACAAAAAAAATATCGGGCTATGAGTCATAATATCGGTTATGGTTCCTATCCGCCAAGTTACAGTTTCTTTATGGATGGCGGCGACTATTCCCGCGCGTACAATCAAGAAACGGTGAAAGAAAACATGCAAGGGATCGTCAAAACAACCAAAGAACTTGAACCAACACTCGCTTTTTATCAAGAAGTTGATCAAGACGGTGATCGTTCACAGCACGTTGATGAAGTTGCATGGTTAAAAACACACTTAAATAGTTACAATAGTTTATATGGACAAAACTACGATTCTGCCTATTTATTCTATCCCTTTGATCAACCAATCGGCAAAGCGTCTTCCGGGCTTGTTACTCTCAGTAAAGCTGAGATCACTAGCAGTAAACGGTATTCTTTGCCCATCGAAACGAATTTCAATAAATTCTTTGATTTAGACCGAGCTTTCACAGTAAGTCGAATCCCTGTTGCTAACAATCGCGAATTTATTGCTATCAACACACACTTATCTGCCTTTACAAAAGATCGGTCTATCCAAACAGCCCAGTTGAAAAAAATTTTTACTGTGATGGAATCAGAATATAAAAAAGGCAATTATGTGATGGTTGCTGGTGACTATAATCATGATGTTTTAGGCAATAGCCCAGATGTCTTTCACACGAGTAAAAAAAGAGAAACTTGGACGCATCCTTTCCCTAAAGATGAATTACCGGAAGGCTTTCAAATTCCGGTTGGAAACTTAGCGGAAGAAAAGATCCCTTCAGCTCGAGCTTTGAACGAACCGTATCAAAAAAATAAAACGATGACGACCTTGATCGATGGCTTCATTCTTTCTGACAATATCACCGTCGATGACGTCCACGTAAAAAATATGGCATTTCGCTATTCTGATCATAATCCAATTTATTTGGATTTTCGTCTCAATCAATAATAAAAAGGACATTCAAATCATTTTGAATGTCCTTTTTTATTTCAAATGATCGTCCAACCATTATCGCGATTATTTTTAGCGTTCTCTTCTGCTTTAAGAACTCTGCGAAAAAGATCATCCATCTCTTCTTCTAATTCTGCTTTAATCAATTGTTCCGTCCAAAATACTTTGTCTTTTAACGGTAAATAATCTAATCTTTGAATTTTCCAGATATAAGAACGCAAATGTTTAAATAATTTTTGTTGAATCAGCTTCAAATGATGCTCGCCATCATCAATGATTTTGACCAATTCATCCAATTCTGAATAAGATTTACTTTCAGCTACTTTTTGACGATAAATTTCTTTCGTCTCTTCTGTGCTATAGATCAAGTCTGCTATTTTTACATAAATTTTTTCTTTGATTTCCTTCATGAATGACTGCCCTTCACTTCTAAGTTATTCAAGAGCTCATATCGTCTTAGCCCTATTTCCTTTTTCGTAAAAAAGCAATCACTGAAGCAATTTGCCTCAGTGATTGCTTTTATCCTAAATAGAATATTTTCTCTTTAATAAAGCAGCACCTGAAAAACCAATCAATCCCATGCCCAGCAAGGCTAGCGCTAAACTTTCAGCTTCACCAGTTTGCGGCAATTCTTTCGTTGAATCAGCGTTTACTTTTTTATACTCTTTAATATAACTACTTTTCGCCGCAGTTGTTACATTTCCTACTCCAGCATTACTAGTAGCTTTATCATTGCTTTGATTATTATTCTGTGTCACAGTAGTTGATCCATTGTTCAGATCTTTATCACCTGTTACGGGTTCTTCTTTTGGTTCTTCTTTTGGTTCTTCTTTTGGTTCTTCTTTTGGTTTTTCCTCAGTTAATACTAGAGCAAAGCCCGCATCATACCCTTGCTGATAACTTTCAGTTTTGCCAATATTTGGATCTTTTTGTTTATTCAATTTAAGATCGTTAAATCCAATTTTTAAGCCTGCTAAGTAATCAACAGCTTTCTCTAAAGTCTCTGATTTTGCTTTTATTTCAGCTTTAGCAATACTAATTTCTTCTTTTAATGCAGCTATATTTTCTTTAATTTCAGTGATTTCACTTTGAAGGCGTTCCATTTCAGCCTTAGCTGTCGCAAGTGCTTGTTTTGCTTGGTCATACTTTTCTTGTTGTGCTGTTAATTCTTTTTTAGCATCAGCAATCGTTTGATTCGCAAAATCAATAGCTGGCTGCCAATAGTCTTTAGCTTCCTCTAATTCTATGTTTTTTTCTGCTACTTCAGATTTTATAGCATCAATCGTATCTTGCGAGTCAGCTAGAGCAGTAGCACTTTCTTTAATTGCCTCATCAGCAGCAGCTACCACAATTGTTCGATCTTTGATTGCTTGATCCTTTTCAGCCTGTGCATCGTACATTTCACTGATCTTTACTTCTTGATTTTGGTAAGCTGATTGACAAGCTTCTTCAGCCTCGGTAATCAGCTGCGCCGCTTGATCTTTGATCGCTTGCGCCTCAGTAATTTTTCCATTCATTACTTGTTCAGTCGTTTGTTGATCAATCAATGTCTGCTGGTACGCTGCTGCCGCATCATTTTTTTCAGCTATTGCATTAGCAACAGCAGCTTTGGCCGCCTCGTTTCGATCATTTTCAGTGGCTACTGCTGTATTGAATGTCAGCAATCGGTTGTTGAGCTGCACTAATTCCGCTTCTACCGTCCTTAATTCCGCTTGTTTGGAAGTATATTCGGGATTGCTTGCATCCAGCTCTGCTAATTCAGCAGTCAAAATTGTGATTTCTTGCAATACCTGCCCTCGAGTATTTTCTAGCATATTGATTTGTGGTACAGCATATGCTAATACAGCTTCATAAACTTTTTGTACTTGCTCAGCAGCTGCTTGTGCACTACTTTGAGCTACTTGTTTATTTTCAAAAACTGATAAGGCCGCTTCTACTGCTTCTGTAGCTGCTACTTTTTCTGCATTCGCCTCAGCGATTATTCCATCTTGCGCGTTGATATTTTGGACAACTTGTTGCAAATTAATTTCTACTTCTTGAATCAATCTTTCTGAATCATAAAAGTCAGTGACCGCTTGTTGATATGCTCCTTCTGCAGCTTGGACTTTAGCCTCCGCTTTCTGAATCTCGACTTGCTTTTCTGAGACTAATTCGTCATGCAACCCTTTTTGCTTATCATATCCTACTTGTGCGTCTTTTAAGGCTGCGTTTGCTTCATCAACAGCTACTTGCTTTTCTGCAATTTTTTCTTCAATAGTTTTCAGTTCATTTTCTGCCGTAAGTACCGCATCATCATGAGACTTTTGTGCTGCTACTAACGCTTTTTCTTCCCCTACTAATTCGGCTTCAAGCTCAGTTATTTGCTCTTTAGCCACCGCTAATGCACTTTTTAGACTACTAATAGTTTCTTTTGCATCCATAATTGCTTGTTTTTCTTTATTTTTTAATTCAACTAATTTTTCTTTCGCTACTGCTAACTCTTCTTTTGCGTGTTGAATTGCTGCAATAGCCACATTTTCTAGTTCTATATATTTCTTTTCATCATACACGTAAATAAGCGTTTTCGCTTTTTCTGTTACTTTAATAGGTGTGACCTCTTTTGCTTGACTTGACAATGGTGCCGCTGCAATAGAACTTAATGTTGCTGAAACTACTAGCGATTGCAAAAAAAACTTTTTTTTCAAAATTTATCTCTCCTTTTTTTTAGACTCCAACCAACAATTGTCAAATGACCTTCCTAAAATACTTATGTTCACTCTTTTCAAAAAGTTCACATCAAAAATTGAAAACTATCATTTTCACTACAAAATAAAACTAAAACGATTTTATAAATTTCTTTTTAATAACACTTTGGATTATACCATCTTTATAAAGCCTAATAAATTCATCTTTTTAATTTTTCGTAAAAGATTGAAATACATTGATATAAAGCTTTTTTACTTCAAAAAATTATTTGTTGATTGAAAATAAAAAATAAATAAGATAACAAATAGTAGAGATAAACAATAATAATATTAAAATAAAAAATCCCCCTTCTTTTAATATTAATTGTTCTGAAAACTATAAACAGATTTCTTTTATTTTTTATAGCTTATTTGACTATGCACAAAAAAAGTAGAAGTGCTTGCTAAAATAGCAAGCACTTCTACTTTGATGTTATCTATTAAGCTTGTCGAATTTTTTTTATGATCGCTTCAGCTTCAGCAAGATTCATTTGTTTCGCATTACGTAATTCTTTTGACACTCTAATAATTTCTTCATCTCTTGCACCTGCAGTAATCGCTAATGACCGACTTTGCATCGCCATATGACCTTTTTGAATCCCATCCGTTACTAACGCTCGGACTGCCGCTAAATTTTGCGCTAATCCAGTTGCAACAATGACCTCACTTAACTCGGCCGCACTATTTATAGCTAATAACTTTAAACTAGTTTGGGCTTTAGGTAAGACTTTTGTCGCCCCACCTACGATACCGACTTTCATGGGAACAACTAACTTACCATGAAGTGTTTCTCCATCTATCCACCAATCAGTTAAGCCTTCATAGCGACCGTTACGCGCTGCATAAGCATGGACTGCTGCCCCAACTGCCCGTGTGTCATTTCCGGTTGCTAATACTACTGCATCAATACCATTCATGATTCCTTTATTATGCGTTGTTGCTCGATAAGGATCTAATTTACTGAATTCACTAGCCGCAACGATCTTCTCGGCTACTTTTTCTCCGATACTCTTTAGTGTGATCTCACACCGAGCTTCGACTAGAGATTTCGTGGCATAATTGCTTAAAATACTAAATAATACGTCTGAATTAGGTAAAATATTCTCGATTTCTCCTGCAACAGCCTCCAAAATTGTATTTAAAATATTTGCGCCCATTGCGTCTAGTGTCTCAACTGCTAAATCGATCGATAAATAACCTTTTTCAAAAATTCGGATCGTTATCGATCTCAATCCCCCGCCACGACGATAAATCGATGGATAGCTTTCCTCGGCCACTTTAAATAATACTTTTTCATTAGCTAAGATCACTTTACGATCATTTTCAGCATCTTCGACATTACGTAAGACGATTTGACCAATCATTTCTTGATTGATGACAGTTGTCTTGAAACCACCTGAATTTGCAACAATTTTACCAGCATTGCTTGCCGCTGCGATTACCGAAGGCTCTTCTGTAGCCATCGGGATAAGTTTCTCTTTACCATTAATGATAAAATTTTGCGCTAAGCCAAGCGGGATGGAGTACTCACTAATCTGATTTTCAATCAGATTAGTGGCTACTCCTGCAGGCAAAGTCGTTTCATTAATTAGTTGTGCTGCTTCTTTAACAGAAAGATGCTTTTCTTTAACTAATTTTGCTAAACGTTCAGATTGCGTCATTTGATAAAATTTTTTTTTTATTATTTCTTGAGACTCAGACTTTTTTAGCAGCAATGCTAGGCCTAGGCCTCCGCCGATACATAAGCTAGCAATCCCACGTTGTTTATCTTCTTGATATAGCTCAGAAAGTAAAGTCGTTACAATACGTGTACCGCTAGCGCCGATTGGATGACCTAAAGCAATCGCACCACCATAAATATTTACCTTTTCAGCTGGGAGCTGTAGCTCCTTCAAAACAGCGACTGATGCTGATGCAAAAGCTTCATTGATTTGGAATAGATCAATATCCTCAATAGAACGAGCCGTTTTTGCCATCAATTTATTGATAGCAAAAATCGGTGCTACACCCATGATACTAGGATCAATCCCGACTTCACTATAGCCTTCAATAATTGCTAAATAATCTAATCCCTGTTCAATTGCATAAGACTTAGAAGCTAGTATTACCGCAGATGCTCCATCATTAAGTGTGGACGCATTAGCCGCTGTTACGACACCATCTTCTTTGAAAACTGGCTTCAAGGAACTGATTTTTTCTAGTGTCGTATCTGCTCGAATCCCCTCATCTTCTATAAATAAACTACCATCCGAAAGTGGAACTGCAACGATTTCAGAATCAAATTTTCCATTTTTCCGGGCAGCTGCCGCTTTCATTTGAGAATCAAATGCATACTGATCTTGCATTTCACGCGTAACTTTATATTCGACTGCTACTTTTTCAGCGGTTAAACCCATGTGTTTGCCACTAAAGGCATCTGTCAAACCATCATAAATCATACTTGATTTAGGCTCCTGCCATTCTTGAGTCGTATAGTCAAAACGAGTAAATTTTGGCGCTTGTGACATGCTCTCTGTTCCACCAGCAATTACAACCTTAGCATCACCTAATAAAATTTGCTGCATCGCAAAAATAATTGATTTCATTCCTGATCCACAGACTTCATTGATTGTAGTTGCAGGTACCTCATATGACAAACCAGCTTTTATGGCCGACTGACGAGCAACGTTTTGTCCATTACCAGCTTGCAAAACATTTCCCATAAATACCTGTTCTACTTGTTCAGCTTTTAACTCTGAACGTTTAAGAGCTTCTTCTATTACAATAGCACCGAGTTCTACAGCTGAAACGTCTGCCAATTTACCTTTATATCTACCGATTGGTGTTCGCACTGCACTTAAAATGACTACTTCTTCCAACGGGGCACCTCCAATTTTTCATTAAAAATCACGCATAAGTATAGCATAGATAGTTTTATAATTTCTTAAGATTCAAACTTACCTAATTATACCCTTTCTATGATATATTTACTTTTGGGATAAAAATATCTTTCGGTTACATAATGTACAAATGAAAGAACTATATAGAATAAAAATGAAGGTTCATTAAAAATGGATTTTAAAATAGAATTTAGGGGGAGCAATATGAAAATAGGGATTGATAAAATTGGTTTTCACGTACCAGAATATTTTTTAGATATGACCGATTTGGCCAATGCACGTGAAACAGATCCTAACAAATTTCACATAGGCTTAGGACAAGATCAAATGGCGATCATTCCTGCCACACAAGATATCGTCACACTAGGAGCAAGTGCTGCTGCAAAAATACTAACTGATGAAGACAAACAAAGCATCGATATGGTGATTGTTGGCACAGAGTCGAGTACAGATTTTTCAAAATCAGCTGCCTCTATCATCCATGATTTATTAAATATTCAACCTTACGCTCGCTCTTTCGAAATCAAGCATGCGTGTTATGGAGGCACCGCTGCATTACAACAAGCACATGATTATGTAGCCCTTCATCCTGAAAGAAAAGTTTTAGTTATTGCTGCAGATATTGCTAAATATGGGTTAAATTCTGGTGGCGAACCCACACAAGGTTGTGGAGCAGTCGCTATGTTAGTAACAAAAGAACCGCATATTTTAGCCTTTAATAACGATAGTGTCTTCTATTCAGAAGATGTCTATGATTTTTGGCGTCCAGCCGGTCATGATTATCCTGAAGTCGATGGACATTTATCAAATCAAATCTATATTGATTCTTTCACTCGGATTTGGGAGCAGAATAAGGCCATCAATCATACTACAAGTTCTGACTATGCTGCGTTAACATTCCACTTACCTTATACAAAAATGGGACGAAAAGCTTTACGCGCTATTTTTCCTGAAATGGATGAAGTGGAACAACAGCGACTTGAAGCACGCTATGATGAAGCGATTTTGTATAGTCGCCAAGTAGGAAATCTCTATACCGGCTCGCTGTACTTAGGTCTAATTTCATTACTAGATAATAGTAAATTAGCGAGTGGTGATCGGATTGGTTTATTCAGCTATGGTTCTGGCGCGGTCAGTGAATTCTTTTCAATGACTTTGATGGAAAATTACCTAGACTATTTGACTGTTGAGAAAAATAAAGCCTTACTAGCTACTCGTACAGCTTTGACGATTGAGGCATATGAAAAAATGTTTAGTGAAAAATTGCCACTTGAAGAAAAAGAGTATCAATTTGACGACGCTACTCCTTTTGCTATCAACAAAACAAAAGGCTTTATTCGCTACTATAATAAGTAAAAAAAGACAGCTTCAAGGCTGTCTTTTTTTATTTACGTTTTCACAAATATTTTTCATGCTATAATTCATTTATTAAAGGAGGCAATTTATTCATGAATATTTTATATATATCAATTTCAGGTAATACTCGCGCTTTTGCAAAAAATTTAGCTAGCTATGCTGTAGAACAGCACAACATGGATTCAACCAATCCTTTGATAACATTAAAAGAAATCTCTGATAATAGTCCGTTGGAAATTGAAAAGGATTTTTTCTTTACTTTCGTCCCTACCTATCTTGAAGGCGGCAACGGGATTGATAACGGAGACACTGAAATTTTGACTGAAGTTATGCGAGAATACTTGGAGTATGAAGATAATTATAAAAATTGTTTGGGTGTCGTCGGTAGCGGTAATAAAAATTTTAATTATCAATACTGCTTGACAGCAAAACAATACAGTGAGGCGTTTGGCTTTCCTTTTATTGCCGATTACGAACTCCGAGGAACCAAAGCTGATTGTCAAAGAGTATATCAAGAACTGAAAAAATTAAGTTAAATTAGATTTATTCTCATTATTTTATTGACTTTCTATCATTTAAGGTGCATCCTTTAAAAAACTATTCCATCTAATGAAAGGTGTGTTGAGATGAAGAAAGTGGCAATTATTGGTGTAGGTCATGTTGGCAGTACAACTGCTTATACCTTGATTTCAAAAAATATTATTGATGAATTAGTGCTTTTCGACCCAAATGTCGATTTAATTCACGCTGAAATAAATGATTTGCTTGATGGGCAGATGGAACAAAATCATCAAGTCAAAATTATTGATTCTAATTTATCCGAACTAGCTGATACTGACATTATTATCTTTTCTGCTGGTGATATTTCTCTTGTTAAAGGCAATCCTGATCGTTTTGCAGAATTAAATTTAACGAAAAAAATTGTTGAAGAATGGGCACCTAAAATCATAGCTACCAATTTCTCGGGGATTATTTTAAATATTACTAATCCTTGTGATGTTGTCACTCAGTATTTACAGGAATTAACTGGACTCCCCAAAGAGCGAGTGATCGGTACGGGGACCTCTTTAGATACTAGCCGAATGAAACATGCAGTTAGCGTACATTTAGGTGTTCATCCTTCTGCAATTTCTGGTTACGTCATCGGAGAACATGGAGAAAGTCAATTCGTCGCTTGGTCTACTGTTCGAGTAGCTGGATGTCCAATTACTGATCTATTAACTGCTCAGGCATTAAACCAATTAGATATAGCTGCACGTAACGGTGGCTGGGTCACTTTCCAAGGCAAGGGTTATACCTCTTATGGTATAGCGATCCAAGCCGCAAAAATTACTCAAGCTATCTTGAATGATAACCATTTGATCGTCCCTATTACTCACTATCATCCAGATGAGAAGTGCTATGTTGGCGATCCAGCTAAAGTAACTAAATATGGTCTTGATGAAAGCTATCCCCTTAAACTTTCCAAATCAGAGAAAGAGAAATGGATCCATACAATAAAAACTATTCATTCAATGTATTCTGCTATCTGACCCCAAAAAAAATAAAAAGCCATCTGCAAAAATTTGATTTTTGCAGATGGCTTTTTATTTGAATTCTATCAGTGTAGCATTTGGAGTACGGTATTCAAAAACTTCTTCATTTTTCAGAGGTTCAAAATAATTTTTAATAGCTCGAATAACTGAATTATGACATACCAGTAAATATATGTTTTCCGGATCCTCTTCAATTTCCTTTAGTAAAGGAACAACCCGAGCATAAACATCCATCAAAGATTCTCCTTCAGGATAACGTAAAGCAAACTGTGTTCTATTTTGAAGATATTCCTCTTGTTTATCACTAGTACCATCATATTTACCATAATCTAATTCAATTAGACGTTCATCAACTACCATGGACAAACTATTTTTTTGAGCAACTAAGCGAGCCGTTTCTTTAGCACGCTTCAAAGGAGAATGAATAATTTTAGTAATTGGAACTTCTACTTTTTTTACTTCCTCAGCTAATGATTTCGCTTGTAGGTATCCAATAGCGGACAAATCAATATCGCTGCGACCAGAAATAATTCCTTTTTCATTCCATTCAGTTTCTCCGTGTCTAGCTACATAAAGCAAATCGGCTCTCTCCATTTCTTATCATATAATAAAAAAAAACTATCCACAGAGTGAATAGTTACAATTGCGTGGCGACGTCCTAATCTCAC
>NZ_JXKQ01000013.1 GCF_001885945.1 Enterococcus hermanniensis
TTTTAATGGAGCTGGCGGGAGTCGAACCCGCGTCCAAACATATCGACCACCTAAAAATCTACGCTCATAGTCATACTATTTAAGTTTCGCTTTGTTCTCTGCCGCATGACTGGCCGCGAACATTGCTAGTCTGATAAGCTCTTTTTCAACTTGCAGACGGAAAGTTGAAACGTATCCCACTTAGAATAGGACCCTTACTCGAGCACATGGGCGATACCGAGAGGATCTACGCTAACTGTTTTTAGGCAGCTAAAGCGTAAGAGTTATTGTTGTTTTTAGCAGTTATATTTAACTGTAACGTTTTCACGTAGACGTAACCTACGAAGCGCAATTCAAGCTCAAACTATGCCTGTCGAATCCGTAACAGCCCCTTATTTATTATTTTGTTGCAGAGAAAAGTATACCATTTAAAAAAGAAAAAAGCAAAGCTAGACATAGTTACTCGTCCAATAAACATGTAATCGTGAAGATTCTACCAGATTGTACTGCAAAAATTGAAGAAAAAACAAATTGTTAATGAAGATACAGGTAAGGTAATGGTTGATTAAAATAAAATAGAGTATACTTGGAAAAGAGCAGCAAATGATACCAGGGGGTTGAATAATGAATATTTTAATGATTGAAGACAATGAATCTGTTTCAGAAATGATGCAGATGTTTTTCCTGAATGAAGGTTGGGAAGCCGAATTTAAATATGATGGGAAAGAGGGGCTAGAGGCATTTAAAGCCGCTCCAGAAAAATGGGATATGATCACACTTGATCTAAATTTACCAAACATGGATGGCATGGAAGTTGGCCGAGAAATCCGTAAAATTTCTAAAACTGTACCGATTATTATGTTGACGGCTAGAGATTCAGAGAGCGATCAAGTAATCGGTCTAGAAATGGGTGCGGATGATTATGTAACAAAACCCTTTTCACCATTAACGTTGATTGCACGAATCAAGGCCTTGCATCGTCGTAGTGAATTAGCCAGTGATGTGCAACAAGATTCAGAAGATGCGGACGGAACTTTTGATGTTCATACTGATCATTTCAAAATGAACTTGAAAACACGTGAAGCGTATTTAAATGAAAAACCGATCGATGGTTTAACACCAAAAGAATTTGATTTGCTATATACGATGGCTAAAAAACCTCGTCAAGTATTTACGCGGGAGCAATTACTTGAATTGGTGTGGGATTACCAATATTTTGGTGATGAACGTACTGTTGATGCTCATATTAAGAAACTTCGTCAAAAGATTGAAAAAGTCGGACCACAAGTGATTCAAACAGTTTGGGGGGTCGGCTACAAATTTGACGACAATGAGGTTGGTCAATGAAATATCTTTATCAACAATTGTTAGCTTTTGGCGGATTGATTTTGTTGATACTTTTGACATTAGGAATCTCATTTACACAATTCACACGCAAGACTCTTGAAGATAATAATTATAAGAACTTGTTTGATTATGCGGAAGCAATGGAAAAAAATCAAAATGCTTTAAGTGGTAGTCCGCAATTCGAAGGAAGTTCGTATACAGATGTATTTCGTTTTTCAATTTTGGTGACCGAGCGTAGTTTGGACCAGCAGAGTGTTCGGTTTGTATTCATTGATAGCGATAAGCAAGTATCCTATCCTTCAACGGATGATGGACAACAAATCAGCAAACATCTAGTAACGAATAAACAATGGGCCGCATTGAAGGCTGGTCAACGACAAAAAGAAACAAAGGCAAAAAATATCCATGGAGAAGATCAAACAACTTCTTATGCAATGGTACCATTTGTGGCCAACAATGAATTCTATGGCGTTCTTTTAGTCAGTCAACCTGCGACTAATGTAGAAAATAGTGTCAATTCGATTGTAGCAGATTTGTTTAAAGCCTTTATTATTGCTTCGATTCTAGCCATTATCGTAAGCTATTTCTTTGCAACACAGCAGGTAAAACGGATCAATCGGATGCGTTCGGCAACGAAAGAAGTAGCGGCGGGTAATTTTGATGTGATTGTTCCCAACCGTAGTCGTGATGAATTTGATGATTTAGCAGATGATTTTAATCAAATGACGGTGTCATTGAAAGAATCGCAAGAAGAAATTGAGCGGCAAGAAGAGCGACGAAAACAATTCATGGCAAATGCTTCACACGAGATGCGGACGCCGCTAACAACAATTAATGGACTGTTAGAAGGGCTAGAATACAATGCGATCCCAGAAAATCAAAAGGCTAAGGCTATCAAATTGATGCAGAATGAAACGTCTCGCTTGATTCGCTTAGTTAATGAAAACCTGGATTATGAAAAAATCCGAACGAATCAAATCAGTATCATCGTTCAAAAATTTAATGCGACAGAAGCATTAACGACGCTAGTTTCTCAACTACAGGCGAAAGCTAAGGCCTCGAATAATCAATTGATTTTAACAACGGAAGAAGCAGTTGATGTGTATGCGGATTATGATCGCTTTGTTCAAGTCATGGTTAACTTGATTCAAAATGCGATCCAATTTACCCAAAATGGGACGATTTCTATTGGAATCTCGACAATTGATCAAGGGACACAAGTCACTATTTCAGATACAGGGATTGGAATGAGTGAGGAACAAGTCAAAAATATTTGGGATCGTTACTATAAAGTAGATCCTTCGCGTAAAAATACAAAATATGGCGAATCTGGTTTAGGACTTTCAATTGTTCAAGAACTAATTCGACTTCATAAAGGAACCATCAATGTAACGAGTGAACTTGAACAGGGAACAACTTTTACGGTTGTTTTTCCTAACAAACCTGAAAAAATAGAAAAAGCGTAAAACCATTTTGGTTTTACGCTTTTTCGTTTGTTTATAAAATTGCAAGAATAATAAAATTGAGAATAAATAGAAGATCAACGATCCATAAAATTGGTGAGATCTCTTTGGTTTTTCCTTTGATTACTTTGACGATTGTGTAGAAAATAAAGCCAGCAGCAATTCCATAAGAGATACTGTAGCAAAGCCCCATAAAGATACTGGCGAAAAATGTAGGAACAGCTTCTTCTAAATCTAACCAATTGATATCTGCGAATGAAGCCAACATCATCACTCCGACTAAGATAAGTGCTGGAGCAGTTGCTTGAGCAGGGACGATTGAGATCAAAGGTGAAAAGAAGCTACTTAGTGCAAATAAAAGCGCGACAACAACAGAAGTTAAACCAGTACGGCCACCAGCACCAATACCAGCAGCTGATTCAACATAAGTAGTTGTATTTGATGTACCAAAGATCGCTCCAATCGATGTAGCGATAGCATCTGCAAACAAGGCCTTATCCATTTTTGTCTTGAACCCGCGTGAGTCATTATCTAATGCTTTTTCGTCCTCTTTTGAGAAGATCCCCGTGCGACGACCTGTTCCGATAAATGTTCCGATAGTGTCAAAAGTATCTGATAAGCTAAAAGCTAGAATCGTCATTAAAACTTGTGGAAGTTTGGATGAATCAGAAAACAGCGAACCCATTCCTTGGGCACCAAAAGCCGCACCAAAAGTAGTTCCTAATTCATTGATTGAGCTGCCTAATGAATTAGCATGCCAGTCTATCGCGCCCAATTGAACAACACCCATAGGAATACCTAATACTGTTGTAACGAGAATTCCAATTAAGATCGCTCCGCGAACGTTTTTGACGACTAAGATCGTTGTTAAAACCAATCCGATAATAGCTAATAAGATGGGTGCATTATTGAAATTGGCCAAAGCAGGAACGATACCGCTGTTGATCGAAACGCTAGTTGCTTTTCCGCCTTCAACAACACTACTAGTGATAGCTGAAGAGTCAGCGCTGAAAGAAAGTAGCCCTGCGTTTTTGATCCCGACGTAGGCAACGAAGATCCCGATCCCACCGCCAATCGCATGTTGCATGCTTTCTGGAATTGCATGAATAATTAATTTACGAATTTTTGTAACTGTGATTAAGATATTTATGATGCCGCAAATGAAGACCATAGCAAGTGCTTCTTGCCATGAATAACCTAAACCAAAAACAACTGTATAAGTGAAAAAAGCATTTAGTCCCATACCAGGAGCTTGTGCATAAGGGACATTAGCGAATAATCCCATGACTAAGGTTCCGATGACCGAGGCGATGATCGTTGCTAAAAAGACCGCTTGAAAAGGCATCCCTGATGCAGACAAAATCGTTGGATTGACGAACAAAATATAACTCATAGCAAAGAATGTTGTGATTCCTGCCATTACTTCAGTTGAAACAGTTGTGCCTTGTTCTTTTAATTTAAAGAATTTCTCCATTTTTTATAAACGCTCCTTAAGAATAAGTTCATTATATCGGTAAAAACCGAATACTTATTGATTGTATATAATAAATAATCGACTTTCAAGTGCAAAAAGGACAAAAACAAAAATAAAAAGCACATTGTTCGTGTTTAGCGAACTTTGTGCTTTTTGGTTAGTAAATTTATTGCTTTGAATCCCAAGGTCAAAAGTACTAAGTTTAAGAGAATGTATAGAATCGATTTAATAAGTGATTTGAAAAACATATCTAATAACGTTGCAGACGAAAAGTCAAAAGTAAGAGAGGAGCGAGTGGAGTAGACGATTCCATTATTTCCATTACTGATTACAGTCTTAGGGAGGTTGCTGATTTGATCTAGTCCTTTATGATAAAGATTTTGCAATATTGCTTCATAAGTTGGTTCAAAAAGAGCAAACAATAAAATTAAAAAAATCGTAGCCAGTAGTAAACTTAAAAAACATTCTAATCCTGTTTCATAAATCATTCTGTTCGTCGTAAATTCTTGGTTTTTCCAACGTCTGAAACGGAAGACGAAAAAGAGGAGCAGTGATAAAATTAAAAAGATACTGCAAGCAATCAACCCATTTGAAAAATACTGTTGTAATTGATCGATTTCAGCACTTGAAAATAGTTTGATTGGAGTAGAGGTATTCAAATGACCCATCGCTACTTTCAAAACACCCAAGGTAGTCAAAGAAAAAAGTGCGAGCAAACAAATTCCTAAAGAAATTGAGAATCGGACACGGTGCTGTTTGATTGTTGACATAGTAGTTGATAAAAATCCCATAAATTCCACCTCTTATAAACAGTATAAAAGCTTAGTTTGAAAGAAATATGAATTCTATAGGAATAAATATAAGAAAAAAAGCTCTTTTCTCGAATATGAGAAAAGAGCTTTTGATAGTTATTGTTGCGTTTTTTCTTGGTATTGTTTGTACGTTTCAGTCTTGTACAATCCTTGTGTCGTTTTCTTACCATTTTGATCATATAAGCTGGTTGATTTATCTCCCAGTTTATTTTCAGCTTGTTGCAATTTCTTAAGGCCATCTTTGTAATCAAATTGCGTTGCATCAACGGGTTCCAAACCACTTGCAGAATAGAATCTCAGTAAATCACCATTGTTGATATTGTCAGAAGTACTCAATTGCGTGGAGACCGCTTGTTTCCAAGTATCTGCTTGTTTTTGTAGTTCTTCACTTGGATCAGTTACTGGTAGCCCAGTCGAATTATCATATAAGTTGCTACTGTAGTACGTATAATTTGGTGTAACATAGTCACCATCTCGGAATGCAACAACTTGATCGTGATCTTCCGATAATAAATCTTGACCTAATTGGATATACTTACTAGTATCAACACCCAGTAAATGTAAGAGCGTTGGTAAAGCATCGACTTCACCACCATAAGTATGGTTGATGCCACCTTTGTCTTGGCCAGGGATGTGAACCATATAAGGAACACGTTGCATTTGAGCGTTGTCATAATTTGACCACGTATCTTTTGATTTACCTAGCAAAGTAGCAAGTTCAGGATTTCTAGAATTTGAAATTCCATAATGGTCACCGTACATTACGATGATGGAATTGTCATACAAACCAGAAGCTTTTAAGTAATTGAAGAATTCTTCCACCGCTTTATCTAAATAATTAGCAGTAGCAAAGTATCCATTGATTGTTTCATCGCTAGTAGTTGCGCGCGGGAAACCAGCTTCATCATTTTTGAATTCACTATATGGATAGTGGTTTGAAACAGCAATAAATTTTGAATAGAATGGTTGCTGTAAACGTTCTAAATATTGAACAGATTGCTGGAAGAACGGTTTGTCGTGCAACCCATATTGGAATGAATTTTCATCATTGACATCATAATAAGAAGAATCAAAGAAGTAATCATACCCAAGATTTTTATAGGTTTCTGTCCGATTCCAGAAATTTCCAGAGTTTCCGTGGAAGGCAGCACTTGTATACCCGCCCGTTTGTTTCAAGATATCTGGTGCAGCTTGGAACGTGTTTTTGCCACCTAATTGTGAGAACAACGATCCTTGATTCAAACCAAACAATGAATTTTCCATTAACGTTTCTGCATCCGAAGTTTTACCTGCTTTTACTTGATGGAAAAAGTTATCGAATGAAAAGGTACTATTGCTATGGAAGATGCTGTTCAAGAACGGAGTTACTTCGTGTTCCTGCCCATTTTCATCCTTTAATTTGTAGTCGATTACGAATTGTTGCAAGCTTTCTAAATGTATCGTGATCACATTGCGACCTTTTGCAATGCCATAATAATCACTGTTTGGCGCAGCGTAATGCTCTTTGACGTAAGACTCTACTTCTTTTAAGTCGTTGGGACTAGCTTCAGCACGAACCTGATTGGTTTTATACGTTTGGATTCCGTCATAGACAGTAAAAGCATTGACCCCAAGATATTTAATCAAGTAGTCGCGTGAAAAGGTACGAGTCAATAGTTCGGGACGATCTGCTTCTGCTAAAAATAGGTTTCCTGAGAAAACTAAGACAGAAAGAGCTGTCATGGCAAATGCCATCCGAGCACGAACAGGACGTTCTTCTTCTTTAATTCCTTTACGCCATAATAAAATTGGTAAGATCACTAAATCAATCACATATAAAAGATCGTAAGGACGGAATAGACGAATGGCACTTTCACCTAAACCACTAGCAACTTTACCAGCCCCTAAGAAAGTATTGACTGTGATAAAGTCCGTAAATTCTCGGTAGTAAACGACGTTTGAGAAAAGCAGGATACTGGCTAATCCATAAATGACTAGCATCGTTCGATAAGATGCTTTTGTGCGACGTACATACAAAGCAATCGACAGTAAAAACATTGTCGATGCGATCGGGTTGATGAATAGGATGAAATACTGTGTCAGGCTTTCGATGCCCAAATTAAATTCAAAGAGATAAGCAAATATGCTCTTTGCCCACAGTAAGAATGTCAGTAAGGCATAAAAGCCAAGCCGCTTATTCAAAAATCCAGGAGCTTTTAGTTTTTTCAATTGTAACTTCCTTTCTGCCGTAAAAAATACGGATGTTCACTTAATAACAGTTTAACTGGTTAAAGCAACCCCGTCAATTCTTATTAAAAGTTGCTGTTTCTGCCTTAAAGAAAACTTTATAAGCGAAAACTGAGATAATTTTTTGCTATAATAAAAAAGAAAGCAGGGATGAATGTGAAGATAGAATTAAATAACTACGGAGTCAAACGAATAAGGCAAGGAAATCCTTTGATTCAAGTAGAAGACTTAAAGAAAAAAATAGCTATTGTTCCGATGGAATGGGTAACTTTCATTGATAGTAAAAAACAGTATGTAGCGACCGGTTATTTAGGCAAACAAAATAAAGGATTTGGATGGGTGATCGATCAATCGAAACGTGCCATCGATGATGAATTTTTGGTTGAAAAATTTGCTCAAGCTATTCAAAAACGCCAACCTTTTTTTGCTGATGAATCAACGACGGCTTTTCGTCTATTTAATGGGGAAGGCGATGGACTGGGTGGAGTGACTGTAGATTATTATGCAGACTATTTAGTGATTTCATGGTATAACGAAACGATCTATCATTTAAAAGACAGCATCGTCAATAGTTTGCTAGCGGCCTTTCCCAATGCTAAAGGGACAGTCGAAAAAATTCGTTTTAAAAGTGACCAAAAAGAAAGCAAATGGTTGGCTGGAGAAAAGCCGCAAGAACCATTATTGGTGCTAGAAAATGGTGTTTCGTATGCTGTATACTTAGATGAAGGCTATATGACTGGGATCTTCTTAGATCAAAAAGAAGTTCGTGGAAGATTGACTGAGGGATTGGCAGCGGGCCAGTCAGTCTTGAACATGTTTAGCTACACCGGAGCATTTTCTGTAGCTGCAGCATATGGCGGTGCTGTAGAAACAACAAGTGTGGATTTAGCGCAGCGCAGTTTACCAAAAACACAAGAACAATTCCAAGTGAATGGTTTGCCTTTAGATCAGCAAAAAATCGTTGTTATGGATACTTTTGAATACTTCCGTTATGCTAAAAGAAAAGGTTTTAAGTACGACTTGATTATTTTAGATCCACCAAGTTTTGCTCGGAATAAGAAAAAAACGTTCTCTGTTGCAAAAGATTATGGTCGTTTGATCGAAGACAGTGTTGAAATTTTAACCAATGAGGGAATGATCATCGCGTCAACGAATGCCGCCAATCTTCCAGTAAAAAAATTCCAACAATCGATTGAAGCCGCATTAGAAAGTAAACACGTTCGTTATCGTTTAGTTGAAACCTATCGCTTACCGGCAGATTTTCCAGCTAGTGATTTTGAAGAAAGCAATTATTTGAAAGTATTGTTTTATGAGATAAAAAAATAAAGGAAATGAGTGGCTGTATATGATGGATATTCAAGTGAGAGAGACACGCTTCGATGCAGGAAAACCTAAAGTTTGTGTCCCGCTAACGGGCAGAACTTTTGATGAGATCATCGAACAGGCAACCGAAGCAAAAAAATATGCCGAAGTAATCGAATGGCGTGCGGATTATTATGACGATATTTTTGATGATGATAAGTTAAATACTACTTTGTTGGCATTGCGTGATGAAATCAGGAATATTCCTTTGATTTTTAATTTACGGACAAAAGAATCTGGCGGACAGCTCGAGCTTAATTTAAATCAATATCGACACATAAATGAGTTTGCTGTTTCAACTCGAGCAATCGATCTCGCGGATGTCGAAGTATCAGTCATTGACCAGTTATCTGTAACATTTATCAAATGGTTACAAGCTTTGGATGTGCGGGTCATTTTAAGCTATTACAATTTTGATGAAACACCAGAAGATGCCATCATTTTATTCCGATTAAATCTAATCGAACATTTAGGTGCAGATATGGCTAAGATTGTCTTGCATCCAGAAAACGAAGCCGATGTCTTACGGCAAATGGGGATTGTGATGAAGGCTCAGACATTTGTTACATTACCAGTTATCTCAGTTTCTTTAGGAAGAGTCGGGAAGCTCTCACAAGTTTGTGGATCGTTAGATGGTTCGTGTATGGCATACGGCTGCCTAAAGGACAATGTCTACCCGGATGCACAGATTGAAGCTGAAAAATTAAATTTAATTATTAATGAATTAAGATAAAAAAGATGGAACAAAAGTAGTTAAACTTTTGTTCCATCTTTTCTTTTTATTTCATCACATCAATGTCAAATACATCAATATTATCTAGACCGCCATAAATATCGTACCAAGGTTTTGCATATTGATCTAAAATAGTATTTAGTTCTTCAATATTTTCACGACCTTGTGTATCTAACCAGTCAATCAATCCCGCTTTGCCTTGATCGGCATATACTTGAACACCATCTCGCCAAGTAGCACGACCACCAAGAATCCCGCAATAATTAGCACCGTGTTCACCGGCAAATTTTAACTCATCACGGAAAATGTCCGCTGGAACACCGGCACTTAGATAGATAAATGGTCGAGTAGCTTCTTCACTGGCAGCTTTAAAATAAGCAGCGGCTTCTTCTGCTGTATAAACGGCAGGATCATTTGCTTTGTTATAGCCTTCTACATAATTAAATAAGACAGGAACTTCAACTTTTAATACATCGATATGATATTTATCTTTCGTAAACTCTTTGATTGTATCGATGACTTTTTGTGGTTTTATTGCAGCAAATTCTGGAGAATGATCATCTGTGATTTCATTGTCGTATACAATTGGTTCCACAAAAACCGGAATATCTGCAGCTTGTGCTTCGGTTCCTAAGCGTTCTAAGAAAGCATGCTTGATATCCAAAATTTCTTTTGGATCATTAGGATTATAATAGACCAATACTTTTGCTGCATCGGCATCTTTAGCAATCAAACGATCGAGTGATTCATTTGGCAGTAGTTCAGGTAGCCGACCAGGTGTATTAGCATCGTAGCCTGTTTTTTCATAAGATAAAATCAATCCGCAATTTGGATCTTTTGCGGCAATTCCTTTGAAACCATATTGTTCATCTAACAAGATGGCACTTACGCGTTTAGTTAATTCTTGAGAAACTAATTCTTTGAATTCATAGACTTGATCCATTGAAAATCGGTCTTCGCCAACAGCTGTTTGCATCATTTTTTTCATAGAGCCTCTTTGATCGATCGCCAAAGCTGCAATGACCCCGTGGTCATTTGACAATTTTTGCATTTTTTCGAACTTTCCTCTTGAGATTCTTTTCATGATGGTGACTTCCTTTCTTTACTGATTTTAGTGTAGGCTTTTTGATTTAAAAGACCAAGCAAAACGATCATTTGTTTCACAGGCTTTTTTTTGCTAGACTTTAGAAAATAGTAAAGAAGTGAGGGAGCAGCTTGGCAAAGAAAAAAATTCAAAAGACCAATGCGATTCGATTAGTGGAACAAAAAAAGATTCCTTATGTAGAACATGAGTATGCTTGGAGTGAAGAGGATTTAGGTGCCAGACATGTCTCTGAACAAGTAATGATCGAACCGGCACGGATTTTTAAAACATTGGTGGCAGTAGGAAATAAAACGGGACCAATCGTGGCAGTTATTCCTAGTGATCATGAATTAGATTTAAAAAAAATAGCGAAGGCTAGTGGCAATAAAAAGGTAGAGATGCTGCATCTTAGGGACTTAGAAACAACGACTGGCTATATCCGTGGCGGTTGTTCGCCCATCGGCATGAAAAAATTATTCCCAACATTTGTCGATGCCTCTGCTCAAAACTTTGAACGCATCGCTATTTCTGCCGGCAAAAGAGGACTGCAAATGGAAATTGCCCCCGCTGCCATAGTAGAACTGACACGAGGACAATTTGTCGAGCTTACGAATTAAGCAAAAGCGTAGTACGCAGCGTTGGTTCCTGCGACATTTCCGGTACAAAAGGCTGTAGTAATATTATAGCCGCCTGTATAGCCATTGACATCGAGCACTTCCCCGGCAAAAAATAAGCCGGGGATTTTTTTGCTGGACAAATCTTTTGGATTGACTTCTTTTAGTTCGACCCCGCCGCCGGTTACAAATGATTTTTCTAAACCGAAAGTTTTGTTAGCAGTTATCTGCCAGTGTTTGCAGTACTCTACAAAAGTAGCGAATTGTTCTTTGGATGTTTGAGCATATGTTTGATCGCTGATACCGACTTGTTCTAAGAAGAAGAGTAGCAATCGTTCGGGTAACAAGCCACTCAATGCATTTTTTAATTGTTTTGTAGAATCATTTAACTGTTCATTGATGGTTTCCAGTAGTTCATGTTTCGATTGCTCAGGAAAACAATCCAATGTCAAAGTAACTGTCTCTTGTTTTCGTAATAACTGATTAACAAAACTCGAGCAACGTAATGCAGCCGGGCCAGAAACACCGAAGTGAGTAAACAATAGATCCATCTCATGACTAGCGATGATTTTATTTTTTTCATCGACGACAGCTAGAGTCACATCTTGTAAGGAAAGCCCTTGCAGTGTCTTATCCATGACAAAATCATCTGTTAAAAAAATCGGTGACTCAGTAGGATACAACGGTGTTACGTGATGTCCAACACTTTTTGCAAAGCGATAGCCATCTCCTTGCGATCCAGTGGAAGGATAAGTGATTCCTCCGGTAGTGATTACGACACTTTTAGCCGCGTAGTCCCCTTCAGCGGTACGTACGCCTTGGATCGTTGTGCCATCTGTAATAATCTTTTCAATCGGTTCTTTATAATGCACAGCCACATTCAGTGTTTCAAGTTCGGTTTTCAATGTATTAACGATGGTTGCTGATTTATCTGAAACGGGAAAGATACGTCCATGATCTTCTTCTTTTAATGCGACCCCGCGTTCGCTGAAGAAATTCATCACATCCTGATTATCAAATTGTGAAAATGTACTATATAAAAAACGACCATTTCCCGGGATGTGAAAAATCAAATCATCGACCGAGCGATTGTTCGTGACATTACAACGCCCGCCGCCGGTCATCAATAATTTTTTTCCTAAGCGTTTATTTTTTTCGAATAATGCGACTTGAGCGCCATTCATTGCAGCTGTAATAGCGGCCATCATACCAGCAGGCCCGCCACCAACAACGATGACATCAAATTTTTTTGACATAATAATACCCCATTTATAAATAGATTTCTTCTTACATTTTAAATATCTTAAGCGGAATTACGAACAATTAGCTTACAAAGTGCAGTTTAGCATGAATAATTTTTCCCTTCTATTAGAAAATGATGTAAACTATGAGTACAAAATGTGAGGAGGAATTTGATGGAAGTACAAAAATATGTTGAACAGATTCAAAAAGAGCTAGTGACTAAAGATCCTAATCAAGAAGAATTTTTACAAGCGGTGGATGAATTTTTACCAACAATCATTCCTTTTCTAGAAGAGCACCCAGAGTATGTCGAAAAAAATATTTTAGGGATTCTGATCGAACCTGAACGATTATTCCAATTTCGTGTACCTTGGCAAGACGACAGTGGCAATTGGCAAGTAAATCGCGGTTATCGAGTTCAATTCAACTCGGCAATCGGTCCTTATAAAGGTGGATTACGTTTCCACCCCAGCGTGAATTTAAGCATTTTGAAATTTTTAGGTTTTGAACAAATTTTTAAAAATAGTCTGACGGGATTACCGATTGGCGGGGGTAAAGGTGGTTCTGATTTTGATCCTAAAGGAAAATCAGATTCAGAAATCATGCGTTTTTGCCAAAGCTTCATGACAGAACTATCAAAACATATCGGTCCAAATCTAGATGTACCTGCGGGTGATATTGGTGTGGGTGGTCGAGAAATCGGCTTTTTATTTGGTCAATACAAACGGTTGCGTGAATATGACGCTGGTGTTTTAACCGGAAAACCGCTTGGCTTCAATGGAAGCTTAGGCCGGACAGAAGCAACTGGATACGGCACTGTCTATTTCGTTAAACATTTATTAGAAGATCGTAAAGATTCTTTTGAAGGAAAAAAAGTTTTAGTATCTGGCAGCGGAAATGTTGCAATCTATGCAATCGAAAAAGCTCAAGAACTAGGCGCAACAGCGATTACTTGTTCAGATTCAAATGGTTATATCTATGATAAAGAGGGGATTGATTTAGCTTTATTAAAAGATATCAAAGAAGTTCGTCGCGCTCGTTTAACTGAATATGCGAAAGAACGTTCATCTGCAGAATACCATGAAGGTTCTGTATGGGAACTTGAACAAGTAGCTGATATTGCGTTGCCATGTGCAACACAAAATGAGATCGATCAAAATAAAGCAGAAATTTTAGTCAATAATGGCGTAAAAATTGTAGCAGAAGGTGCAAACATGCCGAGTACAAAAGAAGCAATCCATCTTTATCATGAAAAAGGTGTATTGTATGGATCGGGTAAAGCAGCTAATGCTGGCGGTGTAGCTGTATCGGCATTAGAAATGAGCCAAAACTCTCAACGTTTGTCTTGGACGAAAGAAGAAGTCGACGGAAAACTAGACGAGATCATGAAAAATATCTATGAAACTTGTCGTGATACCGCTGAAAAATATGCTGAAAAAGATAATTTTGCAGCCGGCGCAAACATTGCTGGGTTCGAAAAAGTTGCTGCAGCAATGCTTGCTCAAGGATTAGTTTAATTTTTTTTATGTTCTAACTTGAAAAAATTGTAAAAGAAACGTAAAGTATAGGTTGTATGAAGTGACTTTCAAGGAGGAAAAACAATGGCACACATTCATTTCGATTATTCGAAAGTAGCACCATTCGTGAGCGAACATGAAATGGACTACATCAAATCTGAAGTAGCTCTAGCTCACAAAGAATTACACGAAGGAACTGGCGCAGGAAACGACTTCCGCGGATGGATCGACCTACCAGTTGATTATGATAAAGATGAATTTGCTCGCATCAAAAAAACAGCGGAAAAAATTCAATCTGATTCTGAAGTATTAGTAGTTATCGGGATCGGTGGTTCATACCTTGGTGCTCGTGCAGCAATCGAATTCTTACACCAAAGTTTCTTCAATGTATTAGACAAAGAAGATCGTAAAGCACCACAAGTATTCTTTGCAGGAAATTCAATCAGCTCAACATATATTGCTGACTTGATCGAAGCTATCGGTGACCGTGATTTCTCTGTTAATGTAATCTCTAAATCAGGTACAACAACAGAACCAGCAATCGCATTCCGTGTCTTCAAAGAATTATTGATCAATAAATATGGTGAAGAAGAAGCAAACAAACGTATCTATGCCACAACTGACAAAGCTCGTGGAGCAGTTAAAGTTGAAGCAGACGCAGCAGGTTGGGAAACATTCGTGATTCCTGATGATATTGGCGGACGTTTCTCAGTTCTTACAGCAGTTGGTCTATTACCTATCGCAGTTAGTGGAGCTGATATCGATGCCTTGATGAAAGGTGCAGCAGATGCTCGCGAAGCTTATTCAAGCGATAACTTGGATGAAAATGAAGCGTATCAATACGCTGCTCTTCGTAACATTTTATACCGTAAAGGTAAAGTGACTGAAATTTTGGTCAACTATGAACCAGGTATGCAATACTTCAACGAATGGTGGAAACAATTATACGGCGAATCAGAAGGGAAAGACTTGAAAGGGATCTACCCATCAAGTGCAAACTTCTCAACTGACTTACATTCATTTGGTCAATATATCCAAGAAGGTCGTCGCAACATTTTTGAAACTATCGTAAAAGTGGAAAAACCTCGTAAATCAGTTAAAATTCCAGCTCAATCATCTGATTTAGATGGATTAGGCTACTTAGAAGGTAAAGATGTAGACTTCGTAAACTCTAAAGCTTACCAAGGTACATTACTAGCTCATACTGACGGAGGCGTACCTAACTTCGTATTAAACATTCCTACAATGGATGCTTATACTCTAGGATATACAATGTACTTCTTCGAAATCGCTGTGGGTATCTCAGGATACTTACTAGGCGTAAATCCTTTCAACCAACCAGGTGTTGAAGCGTACAAGAAAAATATGTTTGCTTTGCTTGGTAAACCAGGATTTGAAGATTTAGCTAAAGAATTAAACGATCGTTTATAATCGAATAAATTATTGTTAAAAAGCGCTCACTTGAGCGCTTTTTTTTGTTTAATCATTTAATTTTGAAGTTTTAATTCTGGAGTTATTGAGTAAAAAACCTTAAAACTAGCTAAAAGTTAAATTATCAGAATATACTTAGTTTTTTAGTTCACATGACAATTAATCATCGAAAGCTTTATTGAATAAAAATACGCTAAAAATCATGATAGTAAATCTAAAAAAACAATATCGATAGAAAATTGGTTTTTAATAAATTTAATATGAATAAATAATTAAAAATAACAATCGTTTGTTTATTTAACGTTTCTAAATTTTCTGAAAATTTTATAACAAATCCTTGATATTAAAGCAAAAAAACTCGCACAAAACGTTTTCATTTTTTTGTTAATATGTTATTATAAAAACGAAGAAATTAAGGAGGATCTATTATGGATAATATCGAGATTGGACTTACATATGAATGCAAAGCGATTGGAATAGAAAAAGCGGTAACGGGAGTGGTTGAACAGCTCTATAATAATACGGTATTGATCAACGTGGTTGATTGTGAACAAACGGATCGTGCTGCTATTATTGAATTACAAAATCGTTTGCTAGTAAAATATGAGGATATTTCAGCTTGTATTGAAGTAGAATGTACTGCATAAGTAATTTACAAAACTATGTGAAGTATTTCTTTAATTATAGGTATCTACTAAAAAGGTTGAGACAAGAGTAATTTTTTACTTTTGTCTCAACCTTTTTAATTTAGTAATAGAATCGATGCAGTTTTCTTTGAAAGAGTAGAACTTTTTGTATTTAAAGAAGTCAAATCATCGCTGATCAACCCATTGAGATTATACAAGCGAAACGCAGAAGCCGCTCTAGCTGAGTTTACAGGCCAACTATAAATATTTTGTTGTCGATATTTGAGTGCTTGAATGAGGGCGCTCGAGGCAGTACGTGACTCAATAGCGACAAAATCTACTGTATTATGCGGACTGCCTAATAAATCGAAAGGCAAAATATAGCCGACTTGGTGAGTTGGAAATTCTTGCTTGATCTTTTCAGCAGTCTCTAGATCCATGCTTTGAAATTGATGATGAGCAAGTTGAGATCGCAACGGAAGCAATTGTTTTATAATCGTACTTTTAGTTTTAGCAGAGACCTTTAATTCAATCAATAATTTTTGATGAATCGCATTGGCCGTTTTTAAGTAGTCAGAGAATAGAGGAATATCTTCTTGATAGCCGTTTTCCTTTAGTGTTAAATGTTTTAACTCTTCCCAGGTCGTTTCATCAATTCGAACATCTTTGTTGGCTAATTTTTTTAGATTCTCATCATGCATCACTACTAGCTGATTATCAGCTGTTTCTTGAATATCCATTTCAATTAAGTCATGCTGTTTCTTAGCGTGTGTTTTTTTCAATGCTGTCAATGAGTTTTGGAGCGCATTATCAGCTGTAACACCGCGATGAGAAATCGTTAGTGCTTGAGTGTCATTGTATTGATTAAATAAATGATTCGAGTAGAAAGAATAAACTCCTATACACAGCACAGCAGAAAAAATCGTGCCAAAATGCACGAATGTTGTATTAGCTTTGAAAGGAGCACTTTTTCCAATAGAAGATAAATAAAATAAGAACAATAGCTGCAACCCATTTTTTAAAATAAAATAAGCAGTTAAAAACAAAACAGCTAGAGCAGTATCATGGAGTACAGAGGTTCCATGGATAAAAAGCAACTTCAATAAAAACTGACTCAACAAAATAATGGTTGGAAGAAAGAGAAATCCGACTAATTGATGTCCTACTGATTTTTTTGTTTTTTGCCAACTGAGTACAAACCCTTCTTTTAATGTACAACTTGTTTCGATAAAGTACGCGGATAAAATCAAGCGATAAATAAAATAGAGCAATAGAAGATAAATCAGCACAACAACAGGAAGGACTTTCCACCGATAAAGAAAGACAAAGGATAAAAATTTAGCTGGTAAAGGTCGCCAAGCTAAAAATAGCTGATAAAATCGCCAGAAAAAAATAGGTGATAGAAAAATCATAACGAATAAATGTAAGCTGAATGCCTTTAATGAAAAAGAGCAGTGCAGCATTTGGCGCTTAGTCTGTAAATAATTAAAAGTAAGCGCGTATAAACTGATTAAAACAAGCAAACCTAAATAATAAAACCAAGAAAAATGGCCCTGTTTGAAAGCATTTTGATAAAACCAATAAAGCCCTTGATTTAAAAAAGACAAACTAAAAGTAAAAAAAGCAAAAACGACTAATAAAGGTGAATGAAAAAAAGCAAAATAACGAGTTCGTACAGTTGACATGAGACCTCCTATTAATAAATACAATCACTATATTAAAGCCATAAAAAAAGTCCACTAATTAGTGGACGAGTAGGTGAGATAAAAAGCTGCCGCCTTGTAACAAAGCCCAACTATACATAAAAATCGATGCTGGTTTTGCTAAAAAGATGATAGCACTATATTTTTTAAAAGAAATATTTGTTAAACTAGCCATTAAACACAGAGCGTCATCTGGTGCGACTGGTAAAAAGATCGCTAGGGCAAACATTTTTTCAAAACGAGATTGGTCATCCAGCCAATGATTGTACTTTTGATAAACCTTATCACTAACTAGGTGAGTAATCAAGGGCTTCCCATAATGGCGACCTAATAAAAATAAAATCAGCGAACCAATACAGATACCTAAATAATTATAAGCAAAGCCCCAATAAGGTCCAAAGATTAGCACTCCAGCTGCTAAACTAATGCCACCAGGAATGATTGGGATCACGACTTGGATGATTTGAATCAAGATAAAGATCAAAGGACCGGCAATCGGTGAACTACCGACCAGCTGTTGCAATGAATTCACGTCTTTAAAGACACCTAAATGGTAAAAGTAAATAGTTAAACTTATTGAACAGGCGATACCCATCAAAGAAATAATATTTAATAACCTTCTAGATTGCACGACACTCATCGCAGTCAACTCCTTTTCTTACTAAAATGAAGTATAAGGGATAAAAGAAAAAAAGGCATAGGTCTAAAGACGGAATTTTCTATTTTCAAATCAATCTTAAACTATTTTTTAGATTATTTTGGTTGGAAACTTGAACGAGTCCGTTTTAGCGCCCGTTCAATCAAATTGGTAAACATAAAACCTAGAGCAATGGCGCCGGAAGTAATTAAAACCACTACGACTTTTTGCATTGATTCGGTGAATTGTTGGTTCATCATATAGCGCACGGCCATATAAGCAGGACCTCCGGGAACCAAAGGCACAAGACTAGGAACGTTAAAAACAATTACGGGCATTTGCATTTTTCGGGAGAACAATATGCTGATCAGCCCAATCATTAAAGCACCTAAGAAATTAGCTGTACCGATATTTTGATGAAAATGTGTATGTAAGATCCAAAAAGTCATCCATCCAGCAGCACCGGTCAACCCACAAGCTAAAAATGCTCGCCGAGGGATATTGGTGATGACACTAAAGGCGATCGTACTAAACATACTAAATAAAAAATTTACAATGAATGCCATAAGGTCCTCCTAAAAGAAATTGAAAGCCACGATGATGCCTCCACCGATGGCTCCGGCAATAAATAAGGCTTCTGTTCCTCGCGCAACGCCACTGAGTAAGTGACCAGCCATAATATCGCGAAACGCATTTGTGATTGCTAATCCAGGAACAAGGGGCATAATCGAACCGATAATCAAACTGTTTACATCATTGGCAAAGGAATTTGAAACGGCAAGCAATGCTAAAATACCGATGATCAGCGCGGCCATAAAATCATTCAAAAAACTCATCTTTAATTTTTTGCCAAAAAAAGTGTGAACAGAAAATCCAATCATTCCGATGATAAAGGTCGGTATGAAATCAAACCACGTTCCGTTCAAGATAATCATCAATGTACTGCTGACGATGCCCGCAGAAATGATTTTCCATAAATAAGAAAAATCTGGAGTGGCTTGGTCTACTTCAATCAAATATTCATAAAAGTCAGGTAATGAAAGTTCACCATCCGCAAATTGTCTTGATCCCCAATTGACAGCAGTTACTTTTTCTAAATTGATGGATTGTTGAGTTACTTGCGCAACTTGGCTCGTATGCTCTGAAGGAAAGCCGACGACTAAGCCAGTGGCAGTGACATAAGTTTGAATATCGTTTAGTCCCGCATTCAAAGCGATCCGCTTCATAGTATCTTCTACGCGATAAACTTCAGAGCCAGATTCCATCATGATTTTTCCGGCTTTTAAACAAGTATTCAGCACAAGTTGTGAATAATTTTGTTGCTCCATCAAAATACCTCCTTTTTTGTTTCCTTATTCATAGTAGATAAAATAAACAAAATAGACAAGAAAAACAATTACGTTTGTCAGGATTACTTAGAATAAGTATAATAAAGTAACATAGAATTTTCCTCATTGATAAAAATCAATAATTTTAAAGAAACAAAAGTCAGATAAAATTATAACGACTCTATTGTTAAATTGTTTAAATTATGAGAAAGTAAAAAAATAAAATTAAACGAAAATATACAATAAAAGTCGTGAATATTTTGTCAGAATGCATAATTTTTTTAAAAACTGTCTCATTTTTAGATAACATGTCACATAAGGGTTGCAAAACTAATCCTTTTTTGATTAAAATAAAATGACGATAAAAATAATAACATTCTGGGAGGAATAAAAATGAGAAGAAAAGTATATACAAAAGATCAGATTCTAAAAGCTGCGTATGAAGTTGTTGAAAATGAAGGTTTTTCTGGATTTACCGCCCGCAACATCGCTAAGAAAATGGGGATCAGTACCCAACCGATTTATTTAGAATTTAAAAACATGAGCGATCTAAAAAATACCTTGCTAGATGAAATTTGTAATCACTTGTATTATGATATTTTCCCAGAAGTTCGTACCGGCGATTCAATTGTTGATTTAGGCCTGAATTATATTTACTTTGCGAAAGAACAAAGTAATTTATACAATGCTCTATTCGTTCAAGAATATGGTGGCGGGAAAAAAATGCATGATTTCTCTTATAACTATTTCCATCAGTTGATAACCGAGCATCACAAGTACAGTCAATTGCCTGAAAAAAGGATCAATGCGTTACATGTTGGTACTTGGATCGTTGTGACAGGAATTGCTACCTTGATGTCCTCAGGGATCATTGAACCAACACAAGATGAAATCGTGCATTTGATCAATCGTTCAATTAAAGATCTGTTAGAAGAAGAGGACACCTCTGTTTTAGATTCACTATAAAATCTTGACATTTAGATCAAAAAAGGTAAGATAAATGGTGCGGAAGGTTGGCAGAGTGGTAATGCACCGGACTCGAAATCCGGCGAGCCGCAGTAATGTGGTGCACGGGTTCAAGTCCCGTACCTTCCTTTCATATCAAGCCTAGGCGTGGTTTTTACCACGCTATTTTTGTGCCGTTTTTTTGAGTGCTTCATTAATTGAATAACCTTTATATTGATCAATTCAACTTTGGTATTCAGAACCAGCAACTAAACTGGATTGCTAAACAAGCTTTAGGTACTCTAACAAATGATTATCATGTGGCTATGTTTAGTCATGTCCCCTTAGTGGGAGATGCTAATCCGATCGATCCTATTACCAACATTGAGGTACTTAAGTCTATCATTAAAGCATTCTTGAATAAGACGTCAGGAACCTTTACTTTTAATGCTACAGACTTCAATGCTTCAGTTACTGTAAACTACTCAAGCAGAACTCAGAGTAACTTTATTGGACTGTTTGGAGGTCACAGACATAAGAAATATTTATATTTCTCTGATCAATTAGGAGGATATACTTCTACGGTGATGGACTGCGCTTATGTTCGAGTAGCTGAGAATGTGGGTAAAGTTACCGATGATACAGGCTGTATTCCAGAATTTGATACTAAAAATCGAACCGTTAACCGATTAGGTTTTGGTCGAGGGAATGATTTAACTTACACTTACTAGGATGTATTGAATGAAGAAGTTCAAAACCATTGAAGTTTATACGGGTTTACAATAATTTTAGAGGATTTGAACAATCAACTAATAGAAAATTTGCTTATTAGCATGCTGGAAAGCATGTTTTTTTTGACGGGAAGGCGGAATATATGTGTTAAATGTGTGGGTGTTAGTGAAATGGATTGAATGGTTTACGGTTATTGGCGTTGCTGTTGTGACTGTTATACGGCCAATCATGAGTAGTTTTACCAAGATTACTGAAAATCTAACTAAAATGACTCATAGCTTAGATTTATTAAATCGTGATTTACAAGCTAGTAAAGAAGATCGTACTAGCATTCATGATGAGCGATTAGATAAGCACAATGTTCGTTTAATTGAGCACTCAGAACAAATTGAAACTCTTTATAAAGAAAGGAATTTGTAAGATGCAAAATGAAACATTCGACAAGTTAAAATGGATCGCCGTTTTCTTTATTCCAGCTACGGACGTTATGATTAATAGCGTTGGTAAAGGACTAAATTGGTTACTACACCGATACAGCGGTTTTAGTAACCAATGCGATTGAGGTTTATATTAGATCACTATTAGGCGTTTCGAATCGTACGTATAACAAATTAACAACGGTAGATGATAGCTCTCAAACTTGAGGGTTATTTTTTTATAAAAAATTAGGAGGTAATTTATGAAGAAAAAAGTTTTGATTGGAGTTATTGCAGCTCTTTTTTGTTACCAACACAGGCTTTTGCGCACACAGTCAACAACGAATTTAATTTAGGAGCTAATCAAGTAAGCTCTCAACTTGTCAGCCCGAATTATATAGTTGCGTATGATACAGCGAACGCTTCAGCGACAGGTTGAAATGAAGCAACTTACATGTGGAATAACTGGCAGAACGCATATACAGCGTATGTTGTCGGTGATGGGATTGTGTATCAAGTGGGTGAACCAGGTTATGTTCAATATGGTGCAGGATCATACGCTAACGCTAATTCGCCCGTCCAAATTGAACTGCAAGCAACTGCAAGCAACGCCGAACGCTGTTTTGTTTAAGCAAAACTGTATATCGAATTAATTCGTGACAGCGCAAAACGTTTCAACATTCCGCTTACGATGGATAGCCCTGTAAATGGAAAAGGTGTAATCAGTCATCAATATGTCTCAACAAACTGGTGGGGCGATCATACCGACCCGCACGTCTATTTAGCTAGCCAAGGCGTATCCCAAGCACAATTTTCTCATGATGTGAAATACGGTATTGACGGTTCTGAAGCGGACAATCCAACTACTAACCCAATGCCAATTCCATCTAAGCCAGTTGATCCAACAACGGCTGGTTTTGGCTATTCTGTAATGGATAGTGGCAACGATCATGGTCACGTGGATCAATGGGGACGAATTGGAAATACGTTGAAGGCTCGTGGATGTCATGTAGCGAATTACAAATATCAATATGTATTTATTATTGATCGCACAACTGGCAAGGAATTAGCACGTCAAAAAGCACCTGGCGTAGCACGGCCAGATGTGAATGGTGCTTACAATGCAACTGGCAACGTTGGTTATGATGTCGATTTCAACGCTAAACAATTTAGCGGAAAATCAGTCATTGTTATGACACGTACAACAAATGATGCAAAAGGTAATATTAGTGGAGGCCATCAAGACTTCTATGAGGCTCGTTGGCATATCATGATATCAAGTAACAAACAGCCCTCTACTATGCAGTAGGGGCTTATTTTTTATCATTTATTTAATATAGTCAGTATAAAAGTACATATACCTAATAAAGTCATGGAGAATTGAATAAATTCAATTTTTTTAGGCGCTAAAATTTTAATCCATTCTTCGAAAAGAAGCAATATAATAATTGTCGAAACTACAAAAAGTATATAGTAAGTTCGCATACCAGAAGCCCAAATAGTAGGAGAAAATCCCATAATTATCCTTGAAAAGGCTCCCATCAATAGTAAAAGGCATGTAAATATCGCTTTTTTCTTATTGTCAAAGGCTAGGTATATACCTACAAGTAAACAAATAAGAAGCCCAATAATTAGTAAAGTAGCTATCCAAGTACCAGGATAAAGAAATGATAATTTTGTTCCCATTTTAGTAAAAACATTATCAATATTATTTGAGCTCCAAATCATTGCTCTAAAATTACCCGACACATTCAAAAATCCTTGCTTCATAGTATTCCCAAAGTAAATAATTAAATTAAAAAATAGCGGTAACGATGAAACCAACCGTAGATAGTAATTTTGGATTTTAAAGTATACAATAATTGATACTAGAAAAAAAAGAAGTAAAAAGACTATATTTATATCTAAAAAGAATGGTTTCCCAAATGATGAAATTCCTAAATCAATTTTATTAACTAAAGAAAAATTTTCATACTGAGGAAACCAACGACTTACTTCTTGTACACTTCTAACTGAATTGCCAGGAGTAGTAAGAGAAAATACTAGTTCGATAAAGCTAATTAATGATAAGGGCAATACTTTAATATTGTAACAATTATTTAATACCAAATAAAAAGAGAGTAAGGTAGTTAAAACAAAATAGCAGATATTAACTTGTTCTTGATTTGCACCGAAAATTAATAAGGGAATACATAAATAATAAATTTTTATGTCAATTTTTTGTTTATTCAATAATTGGTAAAAAGGGTAAAAAGCAATCAAACTAAAAGTTACGGGCCATTGATAATTTAAAGTTGTTGCGCGCCAACCCGATTCCCCCATTACTGTAAGAGGAATCATACAGTAAATAGAAAATACCATAAGAAAATTTTTGATACTAATTTTTTTAAAAGTATATTTACATAACAATAGAAGTGTTATTAGCATCATAAAAGTATTTGCAAATTTCCATAGCAAAAAGTGTTTTGAAAAAAACATTAAAAAGACCTCGATAATAATTCTTGAACTCCAATTTTTATAGTGATCAATCGAAGCACCGATATACCCCATACTATTAACACGTGTGAGATAATTTATATCATCAGACCTATTTGTAGGCATATAAAGATTAAAAAGTAAAAAAGCAAAACCCACAATACTGATAACTATAATTTTTTCGTGTCTTTTAAAAAAGGATAATTTACTTTTATTCATTTTTCCCTCCGCCAAAAATGTTATTATGTTCTGTTTCTTTCACTATATATATAGGACGTTTTTTTGTTTCTAAAAATATCTTTCCAATATATTTCCCAATAATTCCTAATGCCAGTAGTTGCGCACCACCGATAAAAAGAATAATTGTGACTAGTGATGGCCAGCCTGAAGTAGGATCGCCAAAAATAAGCGCTCTAATAATAATAAAAATCATTGCAATTCCAGAAGCTACACATGAAAAGGCACCGATAAATGAAGCAATATTCAATGGGGCATCAGAAAAATTAACAATTCCGTCAATTGAGTAATTAAAAAGCTTCCAAAATGACCAAGACGTTTCTCCAGCTGATCGTTCACGGTTTTCAAATGAAAGATACTCTGTTTTAAAACCAACCCAACTAAACAAACCCTTTGAAAAACGATTATACTCCGTTAATTCAAGAATTGAATCTACCATCTGGCGAGTCATTAAACGATAATCACGAGCGCCATCAACCATTTCAGTATTGCTAATACGATTGATTAATTGATAGAATTTTTTGGCGAAAAAGCTGCGTATTGGGGGTTCTCCTTTCCGATCAGCACGCCTTGTGCCAACGCAGTCAATATCAGATGTTTCAATCATCTCGATCATTTGTGGCAATAGTTCAGGCGGATCTTGAAGGTCTACATCCATTACTGTGATTAACTCTCCTTTAGAGGATTGGAGTCCAGCATATAAAGCCGCTTCTTTTCCGAAGTTACGTGAAAAAGAAATATAACGAACAAAAGGATGCTTTACAGCTAATTTACGTAGGATATCCAATGTTTTATCCTTTGAACCATCATTAATAAAAATGTACTCGAAGTCATGATTAACTTCCATTTTAACTTTCTCCATTTCCTCAAAATAGATAGGAATAGTTTCTTCTTCGTTAAAACAGGGAATAATTAATGTAATCATAAGACTCTCCTTTCTTTAATAATCCATTATGAAGTATAGCATATTGACGAGTAATAGAATTTATCAAATCAAAAAAATGAATACCTTTTTGAATATCCTTTAAGGTTGCTAGAAGCGTCCATAAGTCATAAGTAGACAAGAAAAAAAACTGAAAGAAAGTGGAAAACGCTTAAAATCGGTCTTTTCTTCTATTCTCGAAATCCGGCGAGCCGCAGTAATGTGGTGCACGGGTTCAAGTCCCGTACCTTCCTTTTATCTTAACTAAAAAAGTTGATGATTTGTTACAAACCATTTGTAGCAGATCATCAACTTTTTTTGTTTTAAATCCTAAATGCTGCAAAAAATGTTGAGAAGGTCTAACAAAACTATTTTTTCAGGATAAATGTGCTTTTATTAATGTCTAAGTTAAAAAAAGTTTTGTCAAAGATTAGATTTTTATGTACAATTAACCAGGAAATCATAAATTTATAGTTAGTAGGGGATTATATGGAAAAAAAGCTTTCATTGAAACAGTACATCTATGTAGGTTCGATGCTCTTTGGATTATTTTTTGGAGCAGGTAACTTAATATTCCCTGTCAATATGGGACAACTTGCAGGTGGACATGTTTTCTTAGCCAACTTAGGTTTTTTAGTTACCGGGATTGGGTTACCATTTTTAGGTGTCGTAGCTATCGGTGTTTCTCAAAGTAAAGGAGTCTTTGACTTAGCGCAAAGAATCAATCGAACGTATGCCTATATTTTCACGATTTTGATTTATTTGGTTATTGGACCATTTTTTGCTTTGCCGCGTTTAGCAACTACTTCTTTTGAAGTTGGAATCGCACCGTTTTTAAATGAAAAGAATCAGCCGTTAGTTTTAGCTATTTTTAGTATTTTATTTTTCTTAGTGGCTTTTTTATTTTCACGTAAACCGACGAAAATTTTAGATTATGTAGGAAAATTTTTAAATCCAATCTTTTTAGTCCTATTAGGGATTGTTCTATTTCTTGGTTTTACTCGTCCGATGGGGACAATCAGTAGTGCAGCCGTACAGCCGGCCTACCAAACACATGCTTTTATCAAAGGGTTTACGGAAGGTTATAATACGTTAGATGCACTGGCTTCTTTAGCTTTTGGGATTATTATCGTTACAACGATCCGTTCGATGGGGATAGAAAAACCAAATCAAATTGCAAAGGATACTATCAAGTCTGGCGCGATCAGTGTCGTATTAATGGGGATCATCTATACGTTACTAGCGTATCTAGGCGTGATGAGTTTAGGCAAATTTGGTATCAGTGACAATGGTGGGATTGCTTTGGCTCAAATTTCTAATTACTATTTAGGAACTGTCGGAAGTGTTTTGTTAGCATTGATCGTTATCTCCGCGTGTTTAAAAACTGCGATCGGTTTAATTACCGCCTTTTCAGAAACATTTGTTGAGTTGTTCCCAAGTCGGAGCTACCAGTTCTTTATTATTATCGCAAGTGTTTTACCTTGTTTGTTTGCAAATGTTGGATTGACTAAAATTATTGAGATCTCATTACCTGTTTTGATGTTTGTTTATCCATTGGCTATGACCTTGATCTTATTAGCGATCTTAAGCCCATTGTTTAAACACCGTAAGATTGTTTATCAAACAACGACCGCCTTTACCTTACTTGCTGCGATTTTTGATGGATTGGCAGCTTGTCCGCAAGGCATTTTAGATATTCCAGTCATTGCTTCGTTGTTAACTTTTGTTGGTAATTATTTACCATTCTTCTCGATCGGAATGGGTTGGATCTTGCCAGCCGTTGTTGGTTTCGTGGTTGGCTTGATTTATTCCCAAGTATCAAAAAAACAAACAGCTGGATAACGCCTAAGTTCAAAAAAGAACCTCATCATGGATGAGGTTCTTTTTGTTATACTTAAAAATAGGAAGTGACTAAGAAACAAGGAGGATATTATGGAGTTAATTGAAAATAATACAATAGCGATGCAAGAATTAATCAAAGAAAAAATCATTGATTATGGAAACAACAGTTTGCCCCCAACGATTGATACATTACCTGAAAGTACTTTTGGGTGCTATCTGTTAGATGAAGAAGACATTTTATTAGGAGGGATCACTGCGCATTGTTTTTGGAACATCATGCACATTGATTTCTTTTGGGTCGATGAGCAATTGAGAGGAAGGGGGCAAGGAAAACGTTTGTTAGACGCAATGGAAACTATTGCTAAAAGGGAAAAATGCAAAGTGATTCATTTAGAAACTTTTTCTTTTGAAGCACCTAAATTTTATGAAAAGAATGGCTTTAAAACTTTTGGCAAAATCACAGATGTACCTGTAGAAACTTGCGATTATTTTTTCTTCAAGAAAGTATTAGATTAATCAGAGCAGCTAGGACAACTACCACGTAAAAGAGGACAAGCTTTGCTATAATAAAGAAACAATAAATCAAGCAAAAGAGGTGAAAGTCATGATCGATTTAACTGTGAAAATCACTCGAAATAAAACGGTGATTTCACTTGAAGATGAGGGCTCAGTGATTCTTTATCAGCAATTAGATAAAATAGATTCAGCCGATAAGAAAGCCCTTTTGATCTATTATAGTGGGCGGAAACCAATGGCGCTCTCCTTTGATAAAGCAATCGATAAACAAAGCTTAAAGATAGCCGATAGTATAGCAGAAGTTCAACTAGGGTGGGAGGTAGAATTAAAGAATCTAGCTCAATTAATGTTGGATGCTTGGATTGAAAAAGGCATCGAGGTGTCACCATTATTTGAAGTACAGAAAGTTGCTAGCAATCAATTTTCTATAGCCCAAAAATATCAAGCAACCTTATTTGAGGTTTTAAAGACTTTTGGTTATGAAAATGAAAAAATAAAAGCTAAACCTACAAAAGCCCAACACCGATGGTCTAAAGCACTTAGTGAAATTCCTTTTTATATTGATTATAAAGGGGCACGAGCAGAAGTTATTTGGCAAAAACGCAATGAACTACGAATTAAATCTGGAGCAATATTAGCTCAAGAAATCCCATTGAACAAAGATGGCTCAGTGGGTTTTAGTGCTCGGCTAACTGAAAAGTTACGTTCGGATCATGGGAATAAAATCAAAGATTATGTGACGGTGGAAGATATCATTTTAAAAAGTGTAAATGAAGTCGGAATCTTTCTTTACTTCGCCGGAACGAATGGGTGGTTAGTATTAAAAGACTCAGAGGGAAAAACGATCGATGCCTATTCGGTTGTAAACTAAAAAAGCTGGGATACAGAATCCTTCATTCTGCGTCTCAGCTTTTTATAAGTCTAGATATTTGGCTAAATAATCGGCCATACCATCTTCAGCATTTGTTTTTTCAGTAATCGCATTGGCTACGGATTTTAATTGATCGGTCCCATTCGCCATGGCCACACCCCAACCGGCAAATTTTAGCATATCGACATCATTGTGTTCATCACCAAAGGCTACGATATCATCTTGTTGAAAGTCAAGTGTGTCAATCACGCGCTTTAGACCGTGTGCTTTTTGGATTCCTTTAGCCACGACTTCTAAGATAGGATTAGGTCCGCCCCAAGTATTGACTTCTACTTCATGTCCGAATTGTTGTTTTAATTCTTCAGAAACACTGCCGACATTTTCAGGTTGGCTACGAAGTAACACGGAAGTTGGATTTGTTCGTAAGGTATTCATAGTCAATAGATTTTCAGCAGTAGCGAAATCGCTAGCGAAAAAGTGTTTGTCAAAGAAGTTCAAGTCATCAATAAAAAAAGTTTCGCGATTTTCAGCTGCGATAAAATCTAATTTTAAATTTTTCTTTTCAGCCATCAAGTCAAAAACGATTTTTCGATTGAAAGAAGTCTCTTGTTCGCCAATCCAGTGTTGTTCCGGCAAGTGGACAAGTGCGCCATTGAAATTGATCATAGGTGTCGTTAATTGTAATTGTTCATAAAAATTCTTGCTCATTCGATAAGGACGACCAGTAGCGATGACAACAGAGTGGCCATCAGCGATCGCGCGTTGCAATATTTTAGCCGTTTTATCGGTAATTTTTGATTCGGGATTTAATGTTGTCCCATCTAAATCAAGTGCAATTAATTTTTTCATAGGATCTCCCTTCTGTGAATAAGGAATCGATTTCGAATAGGATAATCATGCTAAAAAGTGCTCCACAGTAAAAAACATGGATCAAAATCCTCATTTCGATTTGTTTAAGTCTAGCATACTCATCAAAAAACGCAACTGCAGAGCGTTTATAAATAAGAATATTAATGAATATCTAAGCGCTAGCTAGAGGAAGATACGTTTCTTTTTTTTTCGTTCTGTTATAGTATAGAACTAATTAATGGCTAGGAAGTGAAAAATAGAAGATGAAAATCCATTGGCGTAGAAATTTATTTATTTCTTGGATTGGGTGTTTTTTTACCGGGGCAAGTTTTAGTTTGGTAATGCCATTTTTACCTGTGTATATTGAGCAATTGGGAACTGCGAAATCTCAGGTTGATTTGTTTTCAGGATTAGCGATCTCAGTTACGGCATTTGCTGCAGCGATTGTCTCTCCTTTATGGGGGAATCTAGCGGATCGCAAAGGTCGCCGCTTGATGATGGTCCGCGCAGCCGCGGGGATGACAATAACGATGGGTTCATTAGCCTTTGTTCCCAATGTTTATTGGTTGTTGATCATGCGTTTTATGACAGGAGTATTATCAGGATATATTCCTAATGCAACAGCATTGATTGCTTCACAGGCCCCAAAAGAAAAAAGCGGTTGGGCGTTGGGGACGTTAGCTACTGGTGCAGTGGCCGGAAACTTGATTGGACCATTGATCGGTGGGATGTTAGCGCAATGGTTTGGCTTGCGAAATGTCTTTATTATTACAGGTATTATTTTGTTGATTTGTACAGTTTTAACTATTTTTATGGTCAAAGAAGATTTTAAACCGATTGAAAAAGCAGATATTGTTAGTATGAGTGAACTACGTCAGCGAATTGATCATATGCCGATCCTTATTGGATTGTTTATTAGTTCGTTGATTTTACAATTAGGAGCTACCAGCATCAGTCCTATTTTAACTTTATACATTCGAGATTTGAACGGGTCGAGTAGCAATACTTTATTTATCAGCGGCTTGATTGTTTCGGTAGCTGGAGTATCCGCAATCATGTCTTCTCCTGCCTTAGGAAAAATCGGGGATCGGATTGGAAATCATAAAGTCTTACTGGCCGGTTTGATTCTTTCCTTCTTTTGTTTTATCCCCATGGCATTTGTTCGAACACCTTTTCAATTAGGTGTATTGCGTTTCTTCCTCGGCTTTTCGACTGGGGCATTGATGCCATCGATCAATACGTTGATCAGCAAAATCAGTCCACCAGAAGGTGTTAGCCGTATTTTTAGTTATAATCAAATGTTCAATAATTTTGGACAAGTTATCGGGCCAATGCTTGGCTCAACAGTGGCGCATTCAATGGGTTATCCCTCGGTATTTTTGGTGACCAGCCTTTGTGTGCTCGGCAACATCATTTTAAGTTTCTTTAATTTCCGTAAATTACTTGTGACTAAAACAAAGATCTAAGAAAAAAGTGTGTTTTTAGTAACAGCAGTAGGGCATGAAAAAATTTTTCAGCACCTTTTGCTTGCTGATTTAGGTATTAAAAATGCTGGTTAGACGGAAAATTATAAAAGTTTTGCGATTAATTTGAAATATATAAAAAACCAGTTACAATTAAGTAACTGGTTTTATTTATGCTTTTACTTTTTTGGGTGAAACGAAACGCGCAGCAATAATTGCGATCACGCCAACAACGAGTGAAATGATAGTAGACAGTTCAAAATTATAAGATCCACTTTGCAAGGCACCGCCTAGATAGCAAACGACTTGGCCAATTGCGAAAGCCCAAAATAGTGTGACTAGATATTTCATCAAGAGCACCTCTTTTCACAGTAACATTTAGGTTTAGTTTAGCATTTTTTTTGAAAATGTAAAGAAAAGTCTAAGTTCTCTTTACATTAACTGAAAGTAAAATGAATGACAGAACGGAATGCGTATTAAATAAAAAATATTGATAGATAGACGAAGTAGGAGGACCCTATGCAACTACCACAACTTTATACGAAAACTTCCTATTCATTATTAAATAGCACGTTAACAATTAAGGATTATGTAGAAACAGCTAAAGCTCGCGGATATTCAGCAATTGCTATTACAGATAAAAATGTATTATACGGTGCGGTAGAATTTTTCCAGGCGTGTCAAAAAAATCAACTAACAGCGATCATCGGATTAGAATTAGATTTTTATTCAACTGAATCGACTGAAACGGTATTACTTTATGCAAAAAATTTAGCGGGTTATCAAGAACTCATGCGCTTATCGAGTACTCGGATGATGTCAGAAAAACCAAGAAAAATTGGGGATTATCAAATCAACCAAGAAGACTTGATGATTGTTTTACCTGTTGATTCGATAAGCGAATCGCTTGATCTTCTTATAAATGAATTTCAAGAACTGTTCCCCAAAAATTTTTATTTGGGCATCACACCGGCGACGAACCTAAGTGATTTACCAATAGGCTTTTCCAGAGTCGCTTTGCATGAAGTAGCTTACTTAGAAAAATCGCAGGCTTTCTCAATCAGTGTGATGAATCATATTCAAGCTGGAACACAGATTCCACGAGAAGAATTGAGAGCTCAATCCGGAGAAAATTATTTGATTGATATGCAAGCGTTGATCGAACGTTTTGACGATCAGGAAGCTTTAGAAAATGCCGAAAGATTTATTGACAGCTGCTATTTTGAGCTACCATTGCATCAAAAATTATTACCACATTATCCAGTGCCAACCCCACAAGATGCTAAAGATTATTTACAAGAACTTTGTTGGGAAAAATTACCCGAGCGTGTATCTGAAGTCACAGCGTTATATCGTCAACGATTGGAACGGGAATTGGAAATTATCCATCAGATGGGATTCGATGACTATTTTTTGATTGTTTGGGATGTGATGGACTATGTTCACCGCAGTAAAATAGTTTCAGGCGCTGGTCGAGGTTCGGCAGCGGGCTCGTTAGTTGCTTATGTGCTTAATATTACTGATGTAGACCCCATCGCCTATAATTTATTGTTTGAACGTTTTTTAAACCCTGAACGAAATAGTATGCCCGATATTGATTTAGATATTCCCGATAATCGTCGTAATCAAGTTTTACATTATGTGCATGAGAAATATGGACACTTTCATGTTTCTCAAATTGCTACCTTTGGAACAATGGCCGCTAAAATGGTGCTTCGTGATGTCGGTCGAGTCTTTGGCTTGTCTCAAAGTGAAGCCAATCGCTGGTCAAAAGCGATTCCGAATCAGTTAAAGATCACATTGAAAGCAGCTTATGAAAAATCCGACTCATTGAAACAACTAGTGGCTTATGATGAACGGAGCAAATTATTGTTTGAAACAGCTTTAAATTTAGAAGGTCTGCCGCGTCATGTCTCGACTCATGCCGGGGGAATCATAATCAGTGATGTTGACTTGATGACCATTGTCCCACTACAAAATGGTTCAGAAGATATTTTATTGACCCAGTTTACAATGACAGATGTCGAAACAATCGGACTATTAAAGATGGATTTTCTTGGGTTGAGAAATTTGTCAATTATAGATAATACGTTACAAAATATTCATCGTGTATATAAAGAAGAACTGATCTTAAAAGAGATCCCATTAGATGATCCAGAAACATTAGCGTTATTTCAAAGAGGCGAAACGAGTGGGGTCTTTCAATTTGAATCGGCGGGCATCCGAAATGTCCTACGAAAACTTCATCCAACAACAATAGAAGATATCATTGCTGTCAATGCACTTTACCGTCCAGGCCCGATGCAAAATATCGATCACTTTATTGCTCGAAGAAACGGAAAAGAGAAAGTGATTTATCCGGATTCTTCCGTGGAGGCAATCTTAGCACCAACCTACGGTATTATTGTGTATCAAGAACAGATTATGCAAGTAGCGGCTGAGATGGCTGGTTTTAGTTTGGGCCAGGCCGATATTTTACGCCGCGCAGTTAGCAAAAAGAAAAAAGCACTTTTAGATGAAGAAAGAAGACATTTTGTTGAAGGGGCCTTAGCTCGCGGACATAGTAAAAAAAGTGCTGAAGAGGTATACGACTACATCGAGCGCTTTGCTAACTATGGTTTCAATCGATCACATGCAGTAGCGTATACGTTTGTAGCCTATCAATTGGCCTATTTGAAAGTTCACTATCCGGGCGCTTTATACACGGCATTGATGCAATCAGTTCGCAATGACCCTAAAAAACTAAGAGAATATATTGCTGAAGCTAATCGAGCAGGAGTCAAGTTATTGGCTCCGGACATCAATCGAAGTGGCTACAGCTTTACATTAGTAGAAAAAAACGTAATTCGTTTTGGCTTAGATGCAATCAAAGGCATGCGTAGAGACTTTGTCAATGATATTGTTACTGTCCGCAAAGAACAGGGCCTATTTCAGTCTTTGGATCAATTTTTATTACGCATTGAATCACGGTGGCTGAAAAATGAGTATTTAGCACCATTGATTTTGGTAGGCGCCTTTGATGAATTGCATCCGAACCGTCGAGAATTAGCAGATGGTTTGGAAGGTAAGATTCAAAATGTTCAATATAGTGGTGGAAGTATGTCACTGCTAGATGTCATGAGCCTCAAAGAGCGAGGGAGCGCTGATTTTTCATTGGCGGAACGGCTCGATTACGAAGAGCAGTATTTAGGACTTTATGTATCGGGGCATCCGACAGAAAATTATCCTAAATTATTGAAACAAAAAGATCTTCAGGCAATTACCGAATTAGTTGTAGGCAACCAAGCAAAGATTCTCTTCTATTTAAAAGATATTCGCGAGATACGGACGAAAAAAGGCGAACAGATGGCTTTCTTAACGGGAAATGATCAAAGTGGTGAAATTTCTTTAACGATCTTCCCTCAAACATATCGCCGAGTCCGTAATTTATTAACGATAGAACAAGTGTACGTTGTGCAAGGAAAAATCGAGCGCAGTCGGTATGATCAAACAATCCAATTATTAGTAGAAGAAATCCAGTTGGCACAAACGGCAGAAGAAGCAATCAGTGCTCAAACATTGTATTTACGTGTTCAAGCTGAAAAGGATCCATCTACTGCTGAACGTGAAATCGCCGATCGAATCCAATTATCACCTGGAAATGTACCAGTAATTATCTATTATGAAAAAGATCGGCGAAAGATTGTGCTGGATAAAAAGTTTTGGATAGGGGTTAATGACTCCTTAATAGCTGCTTTACGTGACATATTAGGGGAACAAAATGTTGTAATAAGATGATTTCTTGGAACTTTCAAAAACTTTTTTCAAAATCTAAGCTTTTAGCGTGGACATCCCAAGACTTTTGGGATGTTTTTTGGTAGAATGTACCATGAATTAAGCAATGTATGTTTTTGATAATATTTATGAGGTGAGAAAATGAAACGCATTGGAATTTTAACAAGTGGAGGAGACGCTCCAGGAATGAACGCAGCTGTTCGTGCGGTTGTTCGTAAAGCGATCTTTGAAGGCATGGAAGTATATGGTATTAATTATGGTTTTGCCGGACTAGTTGCTGGAGACATCCGTCGTTTAGATGTTGCCGATGTTGGTGATAAAATCCAACGAGGCGGAACTTTCTTATATTCAGCTCGTTACCCAGAATTTGCTACTGAAGAAGGTCAATTAAAAGGGATCGAACAATTAAAAAAATTCGGTATTGAAGGTTTAGTTGTTATCGGTGGCGATGGTTCTTATCATGGTGCATTAGCCTTAACTAAACATGGCTATCCAGCTGTAGGTATCCCAGGAACAATTGATAATGATATTCCAGGAACTGATTTTACTGTAGGTTTTGATACTGCTATCAACACAGTTCTTGAATCTGTTGACCGTATCCGTGATACTGCAACTTCACATGTCCGTACATTTGTTATTGAAGTAATGGGTCGTAATGCTGGCGATATCGCTTTATGGTCTGGTGTTGCTGGTGGGGCTGACGAAATCGTTATTCCTGAACACGACTTTGATATTGAAAAAATCGCGAAAAAAATCCAAGCTGGCCGTGATCGTGGCAAAAAACATTGCCTAATCATTTTAGCTGAAGGTGTTATGGGCGGAAATGAATTCGCTGATAAATTAGCTGAATACGGCGATTTCCATACACGCGTAAGTGTTCTAGGACACGTTGTTCGTGGTGGGTCTCCAAGTGCCCGTGACCGTGTATTAGCAAGTAAATTCGGTTCATATGCCGTTGATTTATTGTTAGACGGTAAAGGCGGATTGTGTATCGGTATGGAAAACAATGAAGTTATTGCTTCAGATATCGTTGAAACGTTAGAAAATAACAAACACAAACCTGATTTATCATTATATGACTTAAACAACCAAATCTCATTTTAATCTCGTTAATAATAGTGAATACTATATATTATAAACAATCAAGAATGGAGCGTTTACGCAATGAAAAAAACTAAGATCGTTAGTACATTAGGACCAGCCAGTAATACTGTTGAAACAATTTCTCAATTAATCGAAGCTGGTGCTAACGTCTTCCGTTTCAACTTCTCTCACGGAGACCATGAAGAACAATCAACTCGTATGCAAATGGTTCGTGAAGCAGTAGAAAAAACTGGTAAAGACGTTGGTATTCTTTTAGATACAAAGGGTGCTGAAATCCGTACTACTGTTCAAAATACTACTGAAGCTGACTACGGTCGTGCTGGATATATCGAATTCAACGTAGGCGACAAAACTCGTATCTCAATGGATCCTGAACATAAAGGAACAAAAGAAAAAATCGCTGTAACTTACCCAGGTCTATTCGATGATGCGCACATCGGCGGACACATCTTATTCGATGATGGTCTTATCGACATGGAAATCGTTGAAAAAGACGATGCTAACCGTGAATTGATCATGTTAGTTAAAAATGCTGGTATGTTAGGTTCTCGTAAAGGTGTTAATGCACCTGGTATCTCAATCAACTTACCTGGTATCACTGAAAAAGATGCTGACGATATCCGTTTTGGTTTAGATAACGACATCAACTTTATCGCTGCAAGTTTTGTACGTAAAGCACAAGACGTTCTAGATATTCGTGAAATCTTAGAAGAAAAGAACATGACTCATGTTCAAATCTTCCCTAAAATCGAATCTCAAGAAGGTATCGATAATATCGATGAAATCATCAAAGTTTCTGATGGTATCATGATTGCTCGTGGTGATATGGGTGTTGAAATCGCTCCTGAACTAGTACCTATGGTTCAAAAACGTATCATCAAAAAATGTAACTTTGCTGGTAAACCAGTTATCACAGCTACTCAAATGTTAGAATCAATGCAAGAAAATCCACGTCCAACACGTGCAGAAGCATCTGACGTTGCCAATGCTGTATTTGATGGCACTGATGCTACAATGCTTTCTGGTGAATCTGCAAATGGTAAATACCCAGTTGAAGCTGTTGGCACAATGGCTCGTATTGATATGGAAGCTGAAGCTGCATTGAACGAATTAGGTTCATTCCAAATCAACGAATTCGACAAAACAAATGTAACTGAAACAATCGGTTTATCTGTAGCTCGTGCTGCTAAAAACTTAGGTGTTAAAACAATCGTTGCTGCTACTGAATCAGGCCACACTGCACGTATGATCTCTAAATACCGTCCAGATGCTGATATCTTAGCTGTAACATTTGACGAACATACAAAACGTAGCTTAATGGTTAACTGGGGCGTATACCCAACAGTTGCTGAAAAACCTTCAACAACTGATGAAATGTTCGACTTAGCTGCTCAAAAAGCTGTAGAATTAGGTTTCGCTAAAGAAGGCGACTTGATCCTAATCACTGCTGGTGTACCAGTTGGTGAACGTGGAACTACAAATGTTATGAAAGTTCAAATGATCGGTTCTAAATTATTAGAAGCTCAAGGAATCGGCGAATCTTCAGTCGTTGCACATGCAGTTGTTGCAAGCTCAGCTGAAGAAGCAATCAAAAAAGCTCAAGATGGTATGGTTCTAGTTGTTCCAACAACTGACAAAGAATATATGCCTGCAATCGAAAAAGCTGCTGCTTTGATCGTTGAAGAAGGTGGATTAACTTCACACGCTGCTGTTGTTGGTATCGCTCAAGATATCCCAGTAATCGTTGGAGCAAAAGACGCAACTTCAACTGTTGTTGATGGCGAATTAGTGACTGTCGACTCTCGTCGTGGCATTGTTTACCGTGGACAAACAACAGCTATCTAAATCATAGACTGTTGCGAAGCGGACCAATTTATTGGTTCGCTTTTTTTATGGGTATTTAAGCTAAATAAAATAGATAAATGCAGACGAGCGTTTTTTATAGGTGTCAAGAAAATTTCATTGACAAAGGTTTTTTACACCTGTATAATAGCGATTGTTGCTTAGAGGTGATGAATAATGAAATGGTCGATTGGCGAATTACGCCGCTATAAAGAAGAAGCATTAAATTTTTCAGAAACGATTGATGTAAATGAAACGTTAACTCGTCGTGATAATGAAGTTTTAGCAGTAGCACCTGTTGCTGTTGAAGGCATCTTGTCCGTTGGGAAAAATGAATACATTTTACATTACCGTTTGAAAACTGTTGTAACTGTTCCTTCAGCACGTTCCTTGGAACCAGTTGATCTACCACTTGATCTATCAGTAGATGAAGTATTCATGACACGGGAGCAATGGTCTTCTCTAGAAGATGAGCGAGACGAAGAGATCCTTGTCATAGACAATGATACGATCGACTTAACAGATTCTATCGAAGATAACATATTATTAGCAATTCCGATGCAAGTGTTTTCTGAAGAAGAACTTCAATCAAAAGACTTACCAAAAGGCAACGATTGGGTAGTTGTGAGTGAAGAAGAATATTTGCAGAAAAAGGAATCTGCTGAAACAATTGATCCTCGTCTTGCAAAATTGTCTGAATTGTTCAATGAATCAGAGGATAACGAGTAAGATTGGAATAAAATGTATCAGTAATGATACTTCATTTTATAAGGAGGTGTAACACCCAATGGCAGTACCAGCTAGAAAAACATCAAAAGCTAAAAAGAACAAACGTCGTACTCACTACAAATTAACCATCAAAGGATTAAACGAATGTCCTAACTGTGGCGAAATGAAGAAGAGCCATCACGTATGTGGCAACTGTGGCTACTACGATGGAAAAGATGTTATGTCTAAAGAAGCATAAGCACTTTTTAATAGAGAAGCTAAAACCTCAAGACTAACCATGGAGTCTTGAGGTTTTTTTCTTAGAAAAAACACAATTCATTTTCCATTCTTACTTTCTTAGGATATAATGAGAAAGGTAAATATATCATGCATTCTAAAGATCTTTTGCATAACAGCGACGGATCAAGAAATTGTTTCTTTGTCTATTTATTGGATGAAGAGATATGCATAATAGAATAGTACATGTAAAGTAGATGAGGTTGCTTTTAGACGAAAAGGCAATCGCTATTTACTTGAAATAGGAGGATTCTTATGTCAAAACAACAATTCGGTGTCGTAGGTATGGCAGTAATGGGGAAAAATCTAGCCCTAAATATTGAAAGCTGTGGATATTCTGTAGCCTTGTATAATAGAACAGGTTCAAAAACAGAAGCAATAGTCGCTGAACATCCTGAACGTAACTTGAAAGCAACTTTTTCAATTGAAGAGTTTGTTCAAGCAATTGAAACACCTCGTCGTATTATGTTGATGGTCCAAGCTGGCCCAGCGACTGATGCAACGATCCAATCATTGTTACCTCATCTAGATAAAGGGGATGTTTTAATCGATGGTGGGAATACATTCTTTAAAGACACGATCCGTCGTAACGAGCAATTAGCTAACTCAGGCATCAACTTTATTGGGACTGGTGTTTCAGGTGGCGAAAAGGGCGCATTAGAAGGTCCTTCAATGATGCCTGGTGGTCAAAAAGAAGCCTATGATCTAGTTGCACCAATTTTTGAACAAATTGCTGCTAAAGCTGAAGATGGCGAACCATGTGTAACTTATATCGGAGCAAATGGAGCGGGACACTATGTGAAAATGGTCCATAACGGTATCGAATATGGAGATATGCAATTAATCGCTGAATCCTATGATTTAATGCATCGTTTATTAGGCCTTTCTGTCGACGAAATGGCTGAAGTATTTGCTGAGTGGAATAAAGGCGAGTTAGATAGTTACCTGATTGAAATCACTGCAGATATTTTAACGCGTAAAGATGATGAAGGAACGGATCATGCGATCGTTGATGTAATCAAAGATGCTGCTGGTAATAAAGGAACAGGTAAATGGACTTCTCAAAGTGCATTAGATTTGGGTGTCCCACTACCATTGATTACTGAATCAGTTTTTGCCCGCTTTATCTCAGCTTATAAAGAAGAACGTGTCGCAGCAAGTAAAGTACTTACAGGGCCAGCGCCTTATAAATATGATGGCGACAAAAAAGAATTAATCGAAAAAATTCGTGAAGCTCTTTATTTCAGTAAAATCATGAGTTATGCTCAAGGATTCTCTGAATTACGTGCTGCTTCAAAAGAATTTGGTTGGTCATTACCATTTGGCGAAATTGCTAAAATTTGGCGAGCTGGTTGTATTATCCGTGCAGGTTTCTTACAAAAGATTACAGATGCATACGAAAAAGATCCAGATTTAGCAAACTTGATGTTAGATAGCTACTTCCAAGAAGTGACAGCTAAGTATCAACAAGCTGTACGTGAAGTAGTAGCAATTGCTGTTCAAGCAGGGGTTCCTGTACCAACATTCTCATCTGCTATTACTTATTATGATTCTTATCGTGCAGAACGTTTACCAGCAAACTTGATTCAAGCACAAAGAGATTACTTCGGTGCACATACGTATGAACGCACGGATAAAGAAGGAACATATCATTACAGCTGGTATGACGAAGAATAAAAATGTTAATTATAATAGGTCTATACAATTAAATGTAGCTTTTTAATGTTTTTAGCCCTATAATAATATAGGTTTAATGAAATTTAACCAGGAAAGGAACTAAAAAAATGAGTAATATTCTGATCATTGAAGATGAGAAAAACTTAGCTCGTTTCGTCGAATTAGAATTGAAACATGAAGGCTATGATACTGAAGTTCATTATAACGGCAGAACCGGACTTGAAGCAGCACTTGAAAGCGATTGGGATGCCATCTTATTAGACTTGATGTTACCTGAATTGAACGGGTTAGAAGTTTGTCGTCGTGTTCGTCAAGTGAAAAATACACCAATTATCATGATGACAGCACGTGATTCTGTGATCGATCGTGTTTCAGGGTTGGATCATGGTGCTGATGATTATATCGTCAAACCATTTGCTATCGAAGAATTATTAGCTCGTTTACGTGCCTTGCTTCGCCGAATTGATATTGAAGGCGATAAAAACGTTGCAAAACAAACAACGATTACTTACCGCGACTTAACGATCGAAAAAGAAAACCGTGTTGTTCGTCGTGGCAATGAAATCATCGAATTAACAAAACGTGAATATGAATTACTATTGACCCTTATGGAAAATGTAAACGTCGTGTTAGCGCGTGATGTTTTACTAAATAAAGTATGGGGTTATGAAACTGAAGTAGAAACAAACGTAGTAGATGTATATATCCGTTACTTGCGTAATAAAATCGATGTGCCTGGCGAAGACAGCTATATTCAAACTGTTCGTGGTACTGGGTACGTTATGCGCTCATGAGAAAATTCATAAAGAAACAAAGAGAACTGAAAGGGCCCTCGCTTACCATTAAGTGGGCCTTTACAAGTTCTTTCTTTATATTCGTAGTATTTACTATCTTTGCAGTTATTACGTATAAGTCTTCAGTGAATTTAATCGTAACGAAAGAAAGAAAAAATGTTGAGCGGACGATTTCTGAGGTGACTTCCCGTTTGTCGAATGCCGATGAAGAATTAACATTAGTGAATACGTATCGAACATTGACTGAGTCTACGGGTCAGGAGAGTGCATTGTATGATCAAAATATGACACTCGAAGGGAATATGATGCGGATTGACGATTTTATTTCAGAATTAGGTCAACGTCCTCTTTCACTAGATATTTACAATTTGGATAAAAAATTGATATTTAAGACCCAAAATGAATATCAACCCTTGATCCAGACGAAACATAAAAGCCCTACGATAGTTACTGTAGATGAGAAAAGTGGTTTTTTATCAGTTGAGCCAATCTATTCTAAAAAAACGAGAGAAAAAATAGGGTATGCTCAAATTTTTTACGAACTATCTGATTTTTATGAAATGCGTAGTAGGTTATTGCTAACATTAATCATTTTAGAAATTGTTTCTCTGTTGTTAAGTAGCTTTTTAGGCTTTATCTTGTCTTCGTACTTTTTGAAACCAGTTAAAGTACTGCGAGATACGATGGAAATCATCCGAAAAGATCCTCAGGCGGAAGTTCATGTACCCGAAATTACAACGAATGACGAGTTATCAGATTTAGCAGTCATTTTTAATGATGTTATCGACCGTATAAGAATGTATATTGAACAGCAAGAACAATTTGTTGAAGATGTTTCGCATGAGTTACGAACTCCTGTAGCAGTCATAGAAGGGCACTTAAACATGTTGAACCGTTGGGGGAAAGATGATCCAGAAATTTTAGACGAATCGATCCAGGCGAGCTTACAAGAGCTTGTCCGAATGAAGAGTTTAGTACAAGAAATGCTGGATTTATCGCGCGCAGAACAGGTAGATGTTTATTATGGTAATGAAACTGCGAAGGCTAAGGAAGTAACCTACCAAGTATTCAATAATTTCAAAATTTTATATCCTGAGTTTACTTTCACTTTGGACGATGACCTCGATAGTGAAAAGACACTAAAAATCTATCGAAATCACTTAGAACAAATTTTGATCATTATTTTAGATAATGCAGTAAAATATTCTACAGATAGAAAAGAAGTTCATATTTCTGTTTCTTCAACGTTGAATAAATTTGAAATTGCGATTCAAGATTTTGGTGAAGGGATACCAGATGAAGATATTGATAAAGTCTTCAACCGATTTTATCGTGTAGATAAGGCACGTGCTCGGACAAAAGGCGGAAATGGTTTAGGTTTATCAATTGCGCATAAACTTTTAGAGAGCTATAAAGGAAATATTTCTGTGGAAAGTGCAGTCGGGAAAGGGACAATCTTCAGAATTTTTATCCCAATGTTAGAAGAGAAAACAGTTGAGTAAATTCTCAACTGTTTTTTTATACGAAAATTAAATTTTTTATCTTGGGAAGGTAGCGTTATTTTTGTTTTAAAATCGAACGTTATTTTAGAGAAACAATTAAACGTTCGAAAAATAAAAAAAGATAAAAAAGATACAAAAAATAGTTGCATTATTGCTTTAAAATTGCTATATTATTATCTGTTCCCAAGAGAAAAAACATCTCGAAAAAAATTAAAAATAATTGTTGACGGATGTTGAAACTTGTGGTATTTTTATAAAGTCGCTTGAACAAAAAGAAAAGCTAACTTGTTTTTTTATAAAAAGTTTTTAAATAAAAGCCCTTGACTTTTAACTAGAGACCTGATATGATATAAAAGTTGCTGAAACAATAAAAAGTGACAAACAATGTAGACCTTTGAA
>NZ_JXKQ01000014.1 GCF_001885945.1 Enterococcus hermanniensis
CATTTTTTTGTGACCCTTGACACGTATACAACAGAAAATATGAAAGAAACAAAATATTATAACCAAATAGTGGATATGTTGCGGTGGCTTTCAGCAACTGAAGATGACGGGATATCTTCTAAAAAAGTCAGAGAACTCTTCCGAAATATTCAAAGTCGAAATATCATTCCAGAGAGTGTTTATAATAATAATTCAGAACAAATCGATGAATATATGGAGATCATTCCTCTAACGAATAAAGAGTTAAAAGCGCGTGGACACCATAATCCTCAAATGTATAAACGTAAAATCAAGTCAGAATTGGAAAATTATATGATGTCGATTCCTGAATGGCTGTTTATGAAATGTTACAAACAAGATCAAATTCGTTGCGAACAAATCGGTCGTTATGATCAAGTCTTTTTTGTTGAAGGAGAGTATTCGAGCAACGTAGGCTTCCAAGTATTGAAAGGCAAGGAAGAAAACAGATTCTTCTAGGTGACTATAATGAAGATTACTGGAAATATGATCAATTACTATTTTGTCTGCCAAAGAAAGCTTTGGCTGTTTTCTCATGGTCTTCAATATGAAGAAGAAAACGAGAATGTCCAGCTAGGTAAATTATTGGATACTAGCAGTTATAAGGGTAAACGCAAACAGATCATGTTGGATGGAACGATCAATATTGATTTTCTTGAAGATTGGAAAGTTCTGCATGAAGTCAAAAAAACACGAGCCATTGAACCCGCCGCAATCTGGCAATTGAGATATTACTTGTACTATTTGCAAAAGAGGGGTGTTTCCGTAGAAAAGGGCTATATAGATTATCCGAAACTTAGAGAGCGAATAGAAGTCACCTTAGATGAGAAAGAAATCAACGAATTAGAGCGAATTATCGAATCAATTAAAATGATTGTTACTCAAAATGATTCGCCAAAAGTTGAAAAAAAGAAAATCTGTCCGAAATGTGCTTATTATGACTATTGTTTTATCTAGGAGGTGGAAAAAATCGAAAGCTACTATTTATATTCTAGCGGAACATTGAGCCGAAAAGATAATGTCATCCGCATGGAAACAGCTGATGGTCGTAAAAAAGATTTAAAGACCGAAATGACACGGGATATTTATTTGTTCGGTGAAGTTACGACGAATACGAAATGTTTAAACTATCTCTCCGAAATGAAAATTCCTGTTCATTTTTTCAACTATTACGGTTATTACACTGGAACTTTTTACCCTAGAGAGAAGAATGTTTCTGGCAAGTTGCTGGTACAACAAGTCTGCCATTCTATGGACGAGGAAAAGCGAATCATTTTAGCAAGAAAATTTGTGGATGGCGCAACAGCGAATTGTTTACGCAATTTGCAATACTATCGTCGCAGAGGAAAAGAAATTGAAAAGCAAATCGCTGATATTGAGGCTGTCAGAAAACGAATTCCGCGCACGAATGAAGTAGAGGAACTGATGGGATTAGAAGGGAATATTCATCAAATCTATTATAGTGCTTGGGAAACTATCTTTAACGATGAAGTAGAATTTAAGATGCGGGTACGTCGACCGCCAGATAATATAGTGAACACGTTGATTTCTTATTTAAATATGTTGACCTATAGCGCGTGTCTATCAGAAATTTATGTTAGTCAGCTCAATTCAACAATCAGTTATCTTCATAGTAATTCTGAGCGAAGATTTTCTTTATCCTTGGATATCGCAGAGATTTTTAAACCATTGATTGTGGATCGATTGATTTTTTCTTTGATCAATAAAAAGATTATCACTGAAAAAGACTTTGAAAATGGATCAAATGGAAATTATTTGAAACAGACTGGACAGCAAAAAGTATTACGTCAATTTGATGAGCGATTAAATAAAACGATTCGTCATCGAGAGCTCAAAAGAAATGTATCTTATCGAAAATTAATGCGTTTAGAATGCTACAAATTGATCAAACATTTGATGGATGATAAAGAGTATGAACCTTTTAAAATTTGGTGGTGAGAATAGTGTATGTGATTCTTGTTTATGACATTTCTTTAGAAGACAAAGGCGCTCGAGTCTTGAATCGAGTATTCAAAATTTGTAAAAAATATTTGAGCCATGTTCAAAAGTCTGTTTTTGAAGGGGAAATCACGCCTGCAAAACTGGCTAAATTAGAACAGGAGTTAAAAGAATATGTTCGTGAAGATCTGGATTCAATCTTAATCTTCAAAAATTCAAATAAAAAATGGTTGAAGAAAGAATACATCGGAATCGATGGGACAGAACTAGTTTCAAATTTCTTTTAAATTTTTCATCTGTCGATAGGAGATAACTAGCAAAAACCTTGGTTACGACAGATGAGAAAGAAAGTGATGATTAAAGGAATATTTTTGGTATGCGATGTTATCTAAGTTGGAAAAAGAAGTCGAACTTTTGAGTTCGACAGAAATGGGTTAAAAAAGCCCATCGTTTCAATGTATAATAGTTGTGGAGTCTAAATCTAAAAATAGTGGAATGTAAATTAATTAATGCCTTCTTGTTTGATAGGCATTTGAACAGTCTAAATCTAAAAATAGTGGAATGTAAATAACGCTAACGGCGTATCTAGTCAAGGAGCTGCATCTGTCTAAATCTAAAAATAGTGGAATGTAAATTCGTTTTCATGATTGAAGCTATTGTTTCAAGACCACGTCTAAATCTAAAAATAGTGGAATGTAAATAATTATCAAATGGGCCGTACGTGGATACAAAATAAGGTCTAAATCTAAAAATAGTGGAATGTAAATCTACTAAAATTGTGTTTTAATCCTAGTGTCACTTCAAGTCTAAATCTAAAAATAGTGGAATGTAAATAGGAGCTACTTTATACTATGCAGCTTCTTATCTTCGTCTAAATCTAAAAATAGTGGAATGTAAATTCCGGAAGTGTTCAACGAATCCGCTGATTTTTTCGGTCTAAATCTAAAAATAGTGGAATGTAAATAACAAATTGATCCATTTGAATACACATTGCAAAATGTCTAAATCTAAAAATAGTGGAATGTAAATGCATTTTGGCCAACATGAACCCAAGTGCGGCGATGTCTAAATCTACAAATAGTGGAATGTAAATATCAAAATCAATATTGAACTGATCAAAGAAGTTATTGTCTAAATCTAAAAATAGTGGAATGTAAATACTGTTGAACCATCTTTTAATAGATGTTCTTCTAGGTCTAAATCTAAAAATAGTGGAATGTAAATCAATCGAACCTCGTGGTGTTTTAACTTTCGGCAAGGTCTAAATCTAAAAATAGTGGAATGTAAATCGAGCTGACGCTACAAAAGTCTACAACAGAAATGATGTCTAAATCTAAAAATAGTGGAATGTAAATTCACTTAACTTTTTCACATCGGCCACATCGACAACGTCTAAATCTAAAAATATTGAAAAATTAACTTTTTGTATTCTAAAGTTGCAGCGATTACTGAACAAATTTAAAAACCAAAAAATATTGATCAGCATCACTACTAACACTTATCGAAACAAAACAATTTAACATTATAGATATTAATTGACGGAATCTTTTTCTGACCAATGCAAGGCTAAAAAATAACCTGTGATTCCCATACCAATGAAGAAACACGCGGCATCAAAACTATTAATTTCAGGTTTGATCAAGGCATAGATTATTACAACGACCAACCAATTGACAACGCCCCATAGAACGTTTGTCGGTGCCGAAGCTGGTTTTTTCCAAGGAACATCCCAATGTTCAGCGGTGATTCCTTTAGTGAAATGAGGAATGCCATTTGCAAAAATCATTCCTAATAAAAGACAAATAATTGAATCCATTATAAACTTCTCCTCTGTTTAGCTTCTATTGGTAGTATACCTGTTTCTGCAAGATTTTTCTGCCGATTTTAGAAATAATTTATGGATTGATTGAGCAGACTATTTAACAAGACAAAGAGCTTGGTGGTATGGTTGATAACGAAACAGGAAAAAAAGAAGGAGGAATTTAATGATGAAAGCACCATTGATACTATTGAATGACGGTCATCAGTTCCCAACGATTGGTCTAGGTACGTTCCAAATCCGTGGAGGACAAGGAGTGGATCAAGTGTTAACTGCAATCCAAGATGGCTATCGTTTATTGGATACATCGACGAACTATGACAGTGAAGGAATCGTTGGAGAGGCGATTCGTCGCTCGGGAATTCCTCGTTCTGAATTTTTTGTAACGACAAAACTACCCGGAAAGTATCATCATTACGAGGACGCTTTGATGATGATTCAAGAATCTTTGTTCCGAATGGGATTAGATTATTTTGATTTGTATTTGATTCATTGGCCACTACCTAAACGGGGATTATATGTCGAGGCTTGGAAAGCACTTGTAACTGCAAAAAATCTTGGTTTGATTCGCTCGATCGGTGTATCGAATTTTGAACCAGAACATTTAGATAAGATCATTGAGGAGACGGGAATTACACCAGCTGTTAATCAAATCGAAATCCACCCTTACTGGGTTCAAGAGCGAATGCTAGCAGAAAATAAAAAACGCGGAATCATTACTGAAGCGTGGAGTCCCTTGGGGCGTGGCAGTGATGCATTAAAAGAAAAAGCGATTATAGAATTGGCTGAAAAATATGATAAAACCCCGGCTCAAATTATTTTACGTTGGCATTACGAACGGGAAATAATTCCAATTCCTAAATCAAGAAATTTAAAGCATCAACGAGATAATTTGGCCATTTTCGATTTCGAACTTACAAAAGCTGAAATTGACGCAATCAATCAATTAGAAAAACCAGATGGACGAATCGATGGTCAAGATCCAAACGAATATGAAGAGTTTGACTAAGAAAAAGACTGGAAATCAATTTTGATTTCCAGTCTTTTTTTGTTGTTTTTATTTTTTAAATAATAAAAAAAATAACTTGTTAACCTTTTTATGTGAAAATATTTTAGGATATGGCATACTAAAAGTAATAAAATAATTTTTGGAGGATGCCATGAGAAACAAGAGTGGAGTAATCGTTGTCTTGACAGCTATAGTGTTAGCCTCTTTTTTGTTTGTCCAAGTAAGAAGTGATGAAGACAATGAAGCGTCTGATTTTACGAAAGTATCAGCTGTTGAGCATCGATCGGACTTTTTTACGAATAGAAATCTCAATGAATTGGATGCGGTAACATATGCAACTTATGCTGAAATGAAAGACGACTTGACAGAAGAGCTACCCTTCGTTCACAAAATAACAAAAAAAGAATTTGTTGGTGGCCGAGCCGAGCCTGATGGTATTACTTGGACAGGCTATTTTGAAAAATAAGTAATTGTTAGATAATCTAACTAATTAGCAGTAAAGTTCACTTACTAGCTGATACTAGGAGATCAGAGCCAGTACTTTTAAAACTCTAGGACCGCGGCCAACATCTTTAGGAAATAGTGTCGTATTAGTCAACTATTTAATTAATCAAGCGATTGGGACAAGTCAAGGTTCTTCGACAATTTTTATAAAGAACCTGCACGACTTTTGTCCCAACACGTTTATCCGCCACCCATTAGGAAGTCCAAGATATCCCAGCCATTAGAGTTTTGGCTACGATAAAGTTCGGTATAGCCGCAACGTGTACAGCTGATTGTCGTAAATTTTTTATTTTGGACATCAAATATTTTGGCAAAATTTCCACCAGTTGCTTGAAATTGATCTGAGACATATTGCTGGTTCCCACATTTTTCACAAACATATTGTTTTCTTTCCATTTTTTCACCCCTTAATCATTTAAAACAGTCATTGATTGAATTATAGCAGTTTTATTTACTCCGTCATCCGTCTTTAGAAGTATCTCTGAAGGCTATTTTATTGAACTAAAAGAATAGGGTTTTAGGATAAGCTAGAAAGATACATGGGGCTTTAAGCAAAACCTGTTTCTTGTTCAAGTAATAGCCTAGAAAAACACCTGTATAGGTTCTATCAACATAAAAAAATCATCGGAATCGATATTCATATATTGGATATCATCCCTTAGATGTTTTTTGTTGTCCCATGACATTGTGATGATTGGGGCTGAACCAAAGAAATCATTTATTATTAAGCTAACGATAGAATGATACCTTTTTGGGCTAAATTCAAGAGACACTCTTCTAAATAAGCGTCGTTATGTTCAGGATAAAGTGGCGTGGTGACGGGCTGAACAGTGATTTTGGTTAAAGGGTCGAGGCGCTTTCCACGATAAAGTGGATCAAACCATAAGGGATTAGGTGAATAACCTCGACGGGTCATTTCCTCAAGGACTAACAAGTGAAATTGAAATAATTTATAGTAGGGGTGAGTAAAAACATAATCGACCGTTGCGTGTTTTTTCCCCCAGCCCTTTCCTCTTAAGGCGGCAGCTTCGCGATGCTGTCCCAATAATTGCTGACGGGGTAACAAAGGAATCAATGTTTCGTGCCAAAGACGCATGATGAACCCTCCAATCTGTAGTTAATCAATTTTTTCATAAATGTTAACTGCTGACGAATGATTTGCTTGAGAGATTTACTTTCATGATTTAAAGAATCTGTTTTATAATAAGGATGATTAGGAAGCAGGTGAAATGGAATGGAAGAGAAAAAAACAAAAGGATCAACTGCAGTAATAGCAGCCCTTTTTGCTAATTTATTAGTTGCAGTCAGTAAGTTTGTCGGTTTCATGGTCAGCGGAAGTGCCGCGATGATGAATGAGAGTATTCATAGTGTGGTAGATTGCAGCAACCAAATTTTATTATTATTTGGTGACCGTCAAGCAGCACGTGGTCAGAGTGAGTTGCATCAATTTGGTGAAGGCCGAGCAAAATATTTTTTCAGTACGATTGTCGCGACCATGTTGTTTTTTGGTGGTGGTGCTTTGGGGATTTGGGAAGCAGTCGAAAAGTTATTTCATCCCAGTCATGAAGTTACCAACCCATTGATCGTATTGGGGATTTTAGTTTTTGGGATTTTGATTGAAGGCAGTTCATTACGGATCGCAATTAAAGAGATCCACGAATTGAATACAGAAAACTTGCCATTGTTCAAATTTTTGAAAGAAAGTCGCCATAGTGAAATTTTGATTATTTTTACTGAAGATTTCTGTGCTGTCATCGGTTTGGTTTTGGCAATCATTGGAACGATTTTAACAATGGTTACTGGAAATCCGGTCTTTGACGCTTTAAGTGGACTCTTTATCGGGATGATGCTATTGTTCGCTTCAATCTTTTTGGCACGTGAGTTTTATAGTTTGATTATTGGTGAGAGTGTGTCTAAAGTCGATTTAGAAAAAATCAAAGATGCGTTCAAACGAAATGAAGTTAAGAAAGTGATCGATATCAAAACGGTCCACTTAGGCCCAACGGAGGTCATGATTGCGGCTAAAATAGATATTGTAGACGCCTATGAAGGGGTAAGCTATGATGTAGTCAATGACATCGAGCGAGTTATCCGTAGAGCACTACCAGATAAAAAGGCCTATATTTACATTGAAACTGACGAATTTGATCCAGAATACGATAAAAAACGACAAACCCAATCGGACACGTAATTTTTGTGTCCGATTTTTATTCATCTACTTTTGAAGGAAGGTGTTAGCGATGTCTTCATTGCGCTTTTTCTTTACTTATTCACGGGAATTTTTACGTCATTGGGGAAGCTATATTTTGTTAATTGTTGGGACCAATATTGTATTAGAAATTATAGTGATTCCGATTTTCCAATTTTTAACCGCCTTCATCTTACAGCGAGGAGATATTCCTTATGTTTCTAATACGAATATTTTAACGATTTTAACCAAACACCCAGCAGTATTGATTGCCTTACTATTTTTGTTAGCCTTGATTTTTGCCTTGATATTTTTACAATTCACGTTTCAATTGTTTGGGATACGAAGCATCCAAACTAAAAGTGAGGACTCTTTGTGGAAAATATTAAAACAATCAATTTATCAAATGCGGAAATTGCGTCCGATGACATTTGTCTTTTTTTTATTTTACTTCTTGATGATTCTACCGTTTGCTAATGCTATTTTTCGAACGCCGCTTTTGAGTAAAGTAACAATTCCGGTATTTATCATTGATTACTTAAATGAAAATATGTGGATTTCACTTTTATTATCGGTGGGCTCACTGCTGGTTTGGTATGTAGGGATTCGCTTGCTGTTTGTTTTACCTCAGATGATTTTTTCAAATGAACGGCCAAAACAAGCAATCACTAAAAGTCTGGCATTAACACATCGTCGTTTTTGGCATTATGCTTGGCGTATTTTTATCTTAACGCTAATTTTAACCGGTGTTTCCTATGTCGGATATGGTATTAGCTATATCTTTCAATCCATTTTAGACCTGTTTCCCCGTCCGATTCCAGCGGTTGGAGCAATGGTCACATTGACAAGTATCCAATTTTTTAGCCAGTTAATGTTGGCTTGGGCGACAGTCCTCTATTTTAGTATTTTAGTCCAAAAATTTCATCCATTGATTATTAGTGGAGAGCGTCCTTTACAGATGATCCATCCTAGTTTTTGGACAAGACTAGTAGCAGGAATCATATGTGTTATTTTTGGCGGCTCACTTCTTTTTAACAATGTTTTATATTTAGCTGGTGTCAGCGATTCAAAACCATTAACGATTTCCCATCGTGGGGTAGATAATGGGAACGGGGTCCAAAATACAATTCCAGCAATGGCATCTACGATTAAAGAAAAGCCTGATTATATCGAAATGGATATTCAAGAAACAAAAGATCATCAGTTTGTGGTAATGCATGACATTAATTTGAAAAAACTAACGGGAGTTAATAAGACAACGCATGACTTGACCTTAGTTGAATTACAAGATTTATATGCAACTGAAAATGGTCACGTTGCCTCTGTCGCCAGTTTTGATGATTATGTGGCTTTTGCAAATCGCCATCAACAAAAATTATTGATCGAAATTAAGGTCACCTCAGCGGATTCAAAAGAGATGATCGATAATTTCATCCAAAAATATCAAGCAATGATTTTACAATATCATCATAAGATCCATTCATTGGATTATGATGTCGTAAAAGAACTAAAGAAAAAGGCGCCTAAGTTGTATGTTAGTTATGTATTGCCGTATAATTTAGTATTCCCACAAACGCCAGCGAATGCTTATACGATGGAAGAGACGACATTGACAAGTGATTTTATTCAACAGGCACACCGGGAGCACAAAGGAGTCTATGCCTGGACAGTCAATAGTAAAGATGGGATGGATCGAATGATTGCTTTAAATGTTAATGGAATCGTAACAGACAACTTGAAAATGCTGAAAGAAGAAATCAGTATTTATGAACAAAAACCATCTTATGCGAAACGAATCGAAATCTATATCAACCGCTTGCCTACACTAAACGCTAGAAGCAGTGAAAATTAATAGCGAACCTCGAAAAATTCATTAAATTTACCTAGAGTTTTCTCAAAAGCTTTTTAAATAGCCCATCGCTCTATGGTAAAATAACTATATGTTTTACAAAAGATCCTAAAGGAGTTTGTTATGAAAAGAAGAGGCTTTGAAGTAGTTGCAGCATATAAAGAACAGGCGATCAATTTACCTAGACGAGCAACCAAAAATGCAGCCGGATATGATTTTGAAGCAGCAGCAGATATTGTTATCCCGGCTGTTTGGAAACAAGTAATCCAACACTTTACTAAAGGTGAAGAAATGACTGAGAAAGTTTTGAAGCCTGTTTTAGTTCCAACAGGAATCAAAGCATACATGGCGGCAGATGAGTATTTACAATTAGCGAATCGCTCAAGCAATCCTTTGAAACGTTTTATCACGTTAAGTAATGGTATTGGTGTGATTGACAGCGATTATTACAATAATCCTGATAACGAAGGTCACATCATGTTTCAATTTTCAAATTTTGGTTTAACAGATGTAACGATTAAAAAGGGTGAACGTATCGGTCAAGGAATTTTCTTGCCGTTCCTAAAAGCTGATAATGACCAAGCAGATACCGAACGTACTGGTGGTTTTGGTTCATCCGGAAAACAATAATTTAAATCAACGAGTGAGGCGAAAATTTTGGCAAAAAAAACCAAATCGCAATTTATCTGTCAAGAGTGCGGCTACGTTTCACCTAAATATTTAGGGCGCTGTCCTAATTGTGGTAATTGGAATACGATGGTGGAAGAGGTCGAGCAAAATACGGAAGACCGACGCAATCGCGTCAGTCTAACGGGCGAGCGGGCACAACCGACCAAGTTGAAAGATGTCGTCTTTAAAAAAGAAACACGTGTCAAGACTCAACTGACGGAATTGAATCGTGTTTTAGGCGGTGGTGTCGTCCCGGGCTCATTAGTATTGATTGGGGGCGATCCTGGAATCGGAAAATCAACGCTGTTATTGCAAGTTTCTCACCAATTAGCAGCAACTGGCGGAGAAGTACTGTATGTATCAGGAGAAGAAAGTGCCCAACAAATCAAATTACGGGCAGAACGCCTAGGTTCTAGTGACAATGATTTTTATTTGTATGCGGAGACGGATATGGGTGAAATCAGCCGAACAATCGAAAATTTAAAACCTGATTACGTAATTATCGATTCGATTCAAACAATGACCCAACCAGATATCTCAAGTGTGGCTGGCTCAGTCAGTCAAGTGAGAGAAACGACGGCTGAATTACTAAAATTGGCAAAAACGAATGGTATCGCGATTTTTATTGTAGGGCACGTCACCAAAGAAGGAAATATCGCAGGACCAAGGATGTTGGAACATATGGTAGATACCGTTTTGTATTTTGAAGGAGAAAAACATCATAGTTTCCGTATTTTACGGGCGGTAAAGAATCGTTTTGGATCAACGAATGAACTTGGTATTTTTGAAATGCGTGAAGGTGGGTTAGTCGAAGTCGCTAATCCATCACAGGTCTTTTTAGAAGAACGTTTAGAAGGTGCAACGGGATCTGCCATCGTGGTAGCAATGGAAGGAAGTCGGCCCATTTTAGTTGAAGTCCAAGCTTTGGTGACACCGACTGCTTTCGGCAATGCTAAGCGTACAACGACTGGTTTAGATTTTAACCGCGTATCATTGATCATGGCTGTTCTAGAAAAACGGGCTGGCCTACTTTTGCAAAACCAAGATGCCTATTTGAAAGCGGCGGGTGGTGTAAAACTAAATGAACCAGCAATCGACTTAGCAGTGGCTGTTGCGATTGCTTCAAGCTATAAAGAAAATGGCACGGAAGCCACCGAGTGCTTTATTGGTGAAATTGGTTTGACGGGTGAAATTCGACGAGTCAGTAGTATTGAACAGCGCGTGAAAGAAGCGAGCAAATTAGGGTTTAAAAAAGTGTATCTGCCTAAAAATAATATGGGCGATTGGACCCCACCAAAAGAAATTGAATTGGTGCCTGTGGCCACTTTAGGAGAAACACTAAGAAAAGTATTTCGTTAGTAAGCGGATGTGTCAGAGTGATTCTGACACCCCTTTATTTTAATTAAGCTCAATTTGAGGAGGGATGGCATGCAAAAACGTGTGTTAACAGTAATCATAGTATTAATTGGTATTAGTTTAGGTATTACCTTTTTACCAATGGCATGGCTCGCAATTGGTTATGCAGATAACATGTGGTTGAACAATTCAGTTACCGATGGCCTAATTGGTGCAATTATTTTTTATATTATTTCTTTGGCGATCGTGGGACCAATCACAGCTGGAGTAAAAAAACTTGAAAAACAATTGAATGAATTTAGTTTGACGTATATTGTCTTTGGAGTAGTAGGTGCAATCTTAGGATTAACACTAGGTTTGATCGGGACGTCGCCGTTATATCGCGTACCAGTTCCATTCATCAATAGTGGATTACCGATATTGATTATGGCGTTGTTAGGCTACTTAGGGTTTCGAATGGGTACGACCCGAATCGATGAATTAAAAAAATTCTTTGGTGGTCGTAATAAGAAAGCTGAAACGAATGAAGGCGAAGTATTAGAACGTAAAGCCGATGATCATTTTCACAAATACAAAATTTTAGATACGAGCGTTATTATTGATGGACGAATCTATGATATTGCCAAATCAGGTTTTTTAGAGGGTGTCTTGATGATTCCGAATTTTGTTTTGTATGAATTGCAATACATTGCAGACTCTGGGGATAGTCTAAAACGTGTTCGTGGCCGCCGGGGATTAGATATTTTAAATTCGCTACAAAAAGAAGATGGCATCTCGGTTGAAATGTATGATGGCGATTTTGAAGATATCAGTGAAGTCGACAGCAAATTGATCAAATTAGCGAAATTACTAGATGGTGTGATCGTGACCAATGATTACAACTTAAACAAAGTTTCCGAATTTCAAAATGTTGCAGTGTTAAATATCAATGCCTTGGCTAATGCGGTGAAACCCGTGGTTATCCCTGGTGAAACAATGAATGTCTTATTAGTAAAAGCCGGAACTGAGCGGCAACAAGGGGTCGCTTATCTAGACGATGGCACGATGGTCGTAGTAGAAGATGGTCAACATTATATGAATGAACATATCGAAGTTGTAGTGACAAGTGCTTTACAAACTGCGGCAGGAAGAATGATTTTTGCGAAACCCGCACACTCAAGTCGGAATATCAAAGATGATTCACCAGAAAAAAAATTAGATTATGATCAAACAAAAGAAACTAAATAATACTACAGCTTTACTAAATAGCGGTTTGAATGTAAACTTTAGTCTGTAAAGAACTTGATTCTTGAACTAAAAAAAGTTGAAAGAGGAGCTAAATATGTCAAAAATTCGTGTGCGTTACGCACCAAGTCCAACTGGACACTTACACATCGGGAATGCCCGTACTGCATTGTTTAACTATCTATTTGCCCGTCATCACGGTGGAGAATTTATTATTCGAATCGAGGATACGGATTTAAAAAGAAACATTGAAGATGGTGAAAAGAGTCAGTTAGAGAATTTGGCATGGTTAGGTCTTGACTGGGATGAGTCTCCAGAAAATCCTGGTGAATACGGTCCTTACCGTCAATCAGAACGTCGTGAAATCTACCAACCATTGATTGATCAATTACTTGCTAGCAATTTGGCCTATAAATGTTATTGTACTTCTGAAGAACTAGAAGCTGAACGCGAAGCCCAACGCGCGCGTGGGGAAATGCCACACTATTCTGGTAAATGTGCACATTTAACACCAGAACAACAAGCTGAAAAAGAGGCGCAAGGTTTAGAACCTGTGATTCGTTTCCGTGTTCCACGCAATACAAGTTTTGCGTTTGATGATATGGTCAAAGGTGAAATCAGCTTTGAGTCTGATAACATCGGTGGTGATTATATCATTCAAAAACGTGATGGTATGCCAACATATAATTTTGCGGTAGCCGTAGATGACCATTTGATGAAAATTACGCATGTATTACGCGGCGATGATCATATCGCCAATACACCAAAACAATTGATGATTTATGATGCATTTGGTTGGAAACGTCCAACGTTTGGTCATATGACATTGATTATCAACAGTGAAACAGGTAAAAAACTAAGTAAACGTGATGAAAGTATTCTACAATTTATTGAGCAATACCGTGAATTGGGTTACTTACCAGAAGCGATGTTCAACTTTATTACACTATTAGGTTGGTCTCCAGTCGGAGAAGAAGAAATCTTTTCTCAAGAAGAATTGATTAAAATATTCGATACAGATCGTTTGAGTAAGTCACCTGCTGCATTTGATCAAAAGAAATTAGAATGGGTGAACAATCATTACATCAAAGCCATGGATTTAGATAAATTGACTGAATTATGCTTGCCTTATTTAATCAAGGCTGGTAAAGTCGAAGAAAATCCAACACCTGAACGTAAAGAATGGTTGAAACGTGTTGTCAGCTTATATCAACCACAAATGAGCTATGCCGCTGAAATCACTGAAGTTTCTAGCTTGTTTTTCCAAGATAAATTAGAACTTGATGACGCAGCCAAAGAAGTTTTAGCTGGTAAAACAGTACCGACTGTATTAGCAGCCTTCCAAGCTCAATTAGCAGCGATGGAGACCGTTGATGCAGCCAGTGTTTTAGCAGCAATCAAAGTAGTTCAAAAAGAAACGGGCGTTAAAGGGAAAAACTTATGGATGCCGATTCGCGTAGCCGTAAGTGGTGTGACTCACGGACCTGAATTACCAGAAACAGTTGAATTGTTAGGAAAAGAAAAAGCTTTATCACATATCGATCAAGTAAAATAAACACAAAGAAGAGAAGAAGTAACAAGGAAAGATTTTACAGAGAGGCTGTCATTGGTGAAAGCAGTCAAATCAAAACTTGCGAAATGCATCTCGGAGTGGCTTTAGCGATAGGTAGCTGAAGACGGATCACAGACGTTACCTGTATGTCAAAGGCAGGAATGCAAACAAAAGTGGGACCACGTTCAAGCGTCTTTTGGGGAAACTCAAAAGACGCTTTTTTATGTTTATAAACGTAATAAACAAGAAGCTGATGTTTGGATTGTTTTGAAATGAAGTAGCTGTCAGTTATGCTTTACATAGAAATGTTGCAAAAGATCAATCATAATACAGAATGAAAACTGTATTGACCACATAGAAGGAGTTGAGAAAATGGGATGGTGGCGAGAAGCAATCACCGCAGCAAAACGAAATGATCCAGCCGTTCGCTCAGGCGTTGAAGTAGTATTGACCTATCCGGGAGTTCATGCCTTGTTTTTCCATCAGGTTTCGCACTTTCTTTATCGACATAAACGATATGTATTGGCACGGATACATGCCCAATTTTGGCGATTTTTGACAGGTATCGAAATTCATCCTGGAGCCAAGATTGCCTCAGGAGTCTTTATTGATCATGGCATGGGTGTCGTAATCGGTGAAACGGCAGAAATCGAACGTGATGTGGTGATGTTTCATGGAGTCACTCTAGGCGGGACCGGGAAAGACACTGGTAAACGTCATCCGACTGTTCGGCAAGGAGCTTTTATCTCAGCGAACGTACAGATTTTAGGTCCGATCGAAATAGGTGCACGAGCAAAAATAGGTGCAGGTGCAGTCGTTTTGAATAATATTCCAGCGGATACTACAGCGGTGGGGATTCCAGCACAAATAGTAAAATTAAAAGGAGAGAAGGTCCAACATGATTAAAATACACAATACCTTGACACGTGAAAAAGAAACTTTCACACCAATTGAAGAAAACAAAGTCCGGATGTATGTTTGTGGTCCGACTGTTTATAATTATATCCATATCGGGAATGCGCGTAGTTCGATTGCGTTTGATGTGATCCGGCGCTATTTTGAATATCGTGGTTATGAAGTCAACTATGTCTCGAATTTTACTGATGTTGATGACAAGATTATTAAAGCAGCAAAAGAGTTATCAGTCACGGCGCCTGAAGTAGCCGATCGATTTATTGCAGCATTTGAAAAAGATACTGCTGCATTAAATGTAAAACCAGCAACCTTGCATCCGCGTGTCATGGATCATATTCCTGATATTATTGAATTTATCCAAGTATTGATAGATAAAGAATTTGCCTATGAAGCACAAGGCGATGTCTATTATCGTACACGAAAATTTGAACATTACGGTGAATTGAGTGATCAATCAGTTGATGAGCTAGAAATCGGTGCTAGCCAACGAACAGGGGCGGAACAAGCAATCAAAGAAGACCCCTTAGATTTTGCTCTTTGGAAAAGTGCGAAACCAGGAGAAATCTCTTGGAAATCCCCTTGGGGTGCTGGACGCCCAGGTTGGCATATTGAATGTTCTGTAATGGCAACAAAACATTTGGGAGAAACGATTGATATCCATGGTGGTGGACAAGATTTAGAATTTCCACATCACGAAAATGAAATTGCTCAAAGTGAAGCAAAGACAGGGAAGCATTTTGCTAATTATTGGATGCATAATGGGTATGTAACAATTGGTGAAGACGATGTAAAGATGAGTAAATCCCTAGGTAATTTCGTTACAGTTCACGATATAGTTAAAGAAATTGATCCGCAAATTTTGCGTTTCTTTATGGCTACGACCCAATACCGGCGCCCAATCCGCTATAGTGAAGCGACGATGAAAGATGCACAAGCGAATCTTCAGAAATTACGTACAGCATTTGAAAATGCGCTTTTCCGTCAATCAAATGCGGAAGCAAGTTTGGCGAATGATGCTGAGAAGTTGATTGAATTACGTGAATTGAAAGACCGCTTTATTGAAGAAATGGATGATGATTTTAATGCAGCTAACGGGATCACTGTCGTCTATGAAGTAGCAAAATGGTTGAACCACTATAACGAACAAGTGCAAGTCTCTGAAGCAGTTTTAACAGAAGCGCTCGCAGAATTTACTAAGATGCTGACTGTATTTGGTATTGAATTTCAAGCGGCCGGTTTATTGGATGAAGAAGTTGATCAATTGATTGAAGAACGCATTCAAGCAAGAAAAGATAAAAATTTTGCGCGTAGCGATGAGATTCGCGATCAATTGAAAGAGCAAGGAATTATATTAGAAGATACCCCACAGGGTGTCCGTTGGAGACGAGCATAATGGCAGATTATAAACAATTAAATGCATTAGCATTAGCCTACGTTGGCGATGCAATCTATGAAACCTATGTCCGAGACCATCTCGTACGTGAAGGACAAACACGCCCTAATAAATTACATCATATGGCAACACATTATGTTTCAGCTAAAGCGCAAGCAATGCTGATTCAAAAAATGTTGGAAGAAGATATGCTGACAGAAGAAGAACAAGGGATCTATCGACGTGGACGTAATGCTAAAAGTTATACATCGGCTAAAAATACCGATATCATGACTTATCGTATGTCTACAGGTTTTGAAGCCTTGATGGGATATTTACATTTATTGGAACGAAAAGAACGGTTAGAAGAATTGATCGTGTGGTGTTTAGAGAAAGCAGGCGAAACAAATGAGGGATAAAAAACAATGGCGCGGAAATGATCGTCGTAATCAAAGAAAAAATGATCGACCGAAAGATCGGCGTAAAAAAGAAGAAGTCGAAATAGTTGAATCAGAAGAAAATAATTTTGTCTTCGGTCATCATGCAACGGTTGAAGCGTTACAAGCAAGTCGGGGAAATAAATTATTTTTACAAGAAGATGCACACGGTGACAAAATCGATCAACTAAAAAATTTAGCTAAAGAACAAGCTGTTCCTGTAAAATGGGTGCCAAAACAAAAATTAGATACACTAAGCGATGGTGGTGTTCACCAAGGAATCGTTTTGGGTATTACACCATATGAATATTTAACATTGGATGATTTATTAACAAAGACTGCTGAAGTTGAAGCCCCATTTTTATTAATTTTAGATAGTCTAGAAGATCCACATAACTTTGGTTCGATTTTACGAACAGCAGATGCTAGTGGTGTTTCAGGTGTAATTATTCCAAAACATCGCTCGGTAGGTATCACACCGGTAGTAACGAAAGCATCAACTGGTGCTGTAGAATATGTACCGATTGCTCGGGTTACGAACTTAGCTCAAAGTATTAAACAATTAAAAGAAGCTGGCTATTGGGTATTTGGAACGGATATGGAAGGAACTGATTACCGTCAATGGAAAGTTTCTGGACCGATCGCTTTAATCATTGGAAATGAAGGCAAAGGTATGAGTGCGGGTCTTAAAAAGGACGTCGATGAAATGTTGACGGTTCCGATGACTGGACATGTTCAAAGTTTAAATGCTGGAGTAGCCGCTGGTTTATTAATGTATGAGGTTTTTCGGAAGCGAAGTGAGTTGTAATGAAAAAACAGCTGTTGATCGTTGATGGATACAATATGATCGGGGCTTGGCCAGAACTCACTTTACTAAAAAATCAAGACCGATTAGAAGAAGCACGAGAAGCTTTATTGTTTCGTCTATCGAATTATGCTAAATATCAAGGATTGGAAACAATCATTGTTTTTGATGCTCAGTTTGTTCCTGGTATTACTCAAAGTTATAAAAAATATCAGTTGACGGTTGTTTTTACTAAAGAAGACGAAACGGCTGACAGTTATATTGAGCGGATCGCTCGTGAGTTGACCGATCGTTTGACCCAAGTAACGGTAGCTACCAGTGATCTTGCTGAACAATGGACGATTTTTTCTCAAGGAGCGTTACGCACTTCTGCTCGTGAATTATACAAATCTGTTCAACAAACAGAGGCAGTAATTACAGGGGATACAGAAGATACGCGATTTGAAAATTTTCGTCGAAATTCTCCATGGGATAATGAGCAATTGCAAAAATTGTCCCAAAAAATGGACGAATTAAGCCGAAAAAAATAAGTCGTTTTTTGTCGCTCCTCTCAATGCTATTAGCGTGTATGCTGTAGTTGTTGAGGGGAGTGTTTTGAATGGAAAAACCAGAAAGCTCAAAAAAATTTGATGATGAGTTTGAAGCGATGTTCAGTAAGTATTTGCCGGTAGTTTATAAGATGCAATCTCGTTATTTGATTCGTGATTATGATTTTGATGATTGGCTGCAAGAAGGACGAATTGCCCTGAATGATGCAATGCAAAGCTATCAAAAAGGCCGAGGTACAACATTTGGTTTGTATTATAAAATGATTTTCGAAAATCGTATCCGTTCCTTACTACGCCGCCAACAAGCTCAAAAGAGATTAGCTCAGCAGCACGCCGTATCCATTGAAAAAGTAGGACAGGATAGTTTTAGCGAACAGTTTCAATATCAGGAGCAAATAGAAGAAAATCTATATATTTGTGAATTATTATCTAACGATACACTGGCATTATCTACTTTGGAAACGTTGGCATTACATTATTATTTGCGAGGTGAAGAACCCAAAGATATTGCTCTTCGCTTAGCGGAATCTGAAAAAGTAGTCCGTAATGCGATCAATCGTACGAAAAACAAGTTGAAACGAATACTTTATCAATCGAATAACTAAATGAAAGCGGATTCTTGTTAGGCGTTTGTTCGATATTTGCATTTTTTTTTATCTTATGATACATTGAAAATATTTTGTGTTTGTGCTATAATATATGTTGAGGTGAACTGTATGCCAACAACTTTAGCGACTATCAAGAAAAACTTGGAAGATCGTATTGGTACTCCGATCATGCTTGTAGCTCAAACGGGACGCAAGCGCCAAACACAACGTAAAGGGATCTTGACCGAGACATACCCTTCTGTATTTGTAGTTGATTTGGACCAAGAAGAGAATTCTTTCGAACGTGTTTCATACAGCTATTCTGATGTATTAACGCGTACAGTAGAGATCGAATTTTTATCAGAAGTAATTTAAAAACCATGGAGCAACTGCTCCATGGTTTTTATTTTTCTTCATTTGGGAATGTGTCTTTAGTGGCTTTGTTTTGTTCAACTAATAAATCACGAATATCTGCTAAATAATCTTCAGCTGTTGCCACAGGAACTTCTGGTTCTTCTTCAGTTTTACTTGTTGCATCTTTCGCTTTGTTCGCGGCTTTAACAATCAAGAATAGAACAAAACCGGTAATGACGAATGTAATTAATGCACTGATGACATCACCAAAAGCAAAAGTTACTCCTTTAACCGGAGTCCAATCTAAGACTGACATTGCTTCGTTTAAATCTTTTCCTTTTGTAAATAAAGAAACGATCAATCCGATAAGTGGTGTGATCAAACCGTTAACAATATTTGTAACAATAGCAGTAAACGCAGTACCAATAACTACACCAACGGCAAGATCAATGACGTTACCACGCATTAAGAACTCTTTGAACTCTTTTATCATCTTATTACCCCTTTCTTTTCCTTCTTATTTTTCAGTATAACCAAAGAAGAATAAATTTTAAAATAAAACAGCCTAGAGCGTAGTTCTGAATCCCGTTCTCACTACTTACCTGTGATATAATTAGCCATACTGGCATGAAAGAATCTCTTTTTTTTTAAGGAGATAAGAAAAAATATAAATAAACATAAGGAGCTTTGCAATGATCGAATTAAAAACAGGTGTGCGTTTGCATATTATTCCGACAAAAAAATATAAAACGATCCAAATTTATGGACGATTTACAACACGTTTAACCAAGGAAATTATGACTAAACGGGCATTGTTAGCTAATTTATTGGAAACAAATTCTTTCCGTTACCCCGACCAAAGTCAATTGAGTGGGAAATTAGCAGAACTGTATGGCGCGAGCTTTGGGTTCGATGTTGGCCGTAAGGGAAATTTACATTGGTTGAATGTAGGACTGGGAATAGTAAATGGAAAGTATGTGGATGATGAAACACTATTGCCAACAGCACTAGATTTTTTTAAAGAAGTGGTATTCAATCCCAATATTAAAGAAAATCACTTTGACGAGCAGACTTTCCAGTTAGAAAAAGAAAATTTAAAAAGTTATATTGAGTCGTTGAACGAAGATAAGCAAACCTTAGCTTCATTGAAAATCAAAGAGACTTATTTTACCGATGAAGCACAACAGCTCCCAAGTTTTGGAACAGTAGCAGATCTTGAACAACTGACGAGTCAAAGTCTAGCAACGTATTATCGTGAAATGTTGGCACAAGACCAAATCGATTTATTTGTGATTGGTGATGTAGAAGAAAGTGTAATCGTTGAGTTGTTTAAACAATTACCATTTACTGATCGTGACGCTAGTTTTCCATCCATTTATTACCATCAAACAAGTGACAATGTAATTCGTGAACAACAGATGCAAGAAAGTGTGACCCAAGGGAAATTGAATCTAGCGTATGCCACGAATATTTATTATGAAGATGTTGAACGCTTTGCTTTGCTAGTTTTTAACGGATTATTTGGGGGATTTCCACATTCGAAACTCTTTATGAATGTAAGAGAAAAGGCTAGCTTAGCTTATTACGCTTCAAGTTCTTTTGATACTTTTCGTGGGTACATGCAAGTTCAAACCGGGATCAATAGTGGCGATCGTGAAAAAGTTCTGCGTTTAGTCCGTGAACAACTACAAGAATTACAAGCCGGAGATTTTACGGATTTAGCGTTCCAACAAACAAAAGCCATGTTGAAAAACCATTATTTGTTAGGTTTAGATAGCATGCAAAATATGATCGAGACTACGTATCTGGGGCAATGGCTGCCACAAAGTGAATTAACTGATGATGAGTGGCTGGCGTGCTTAGCTGCAGTGACGCCGAAAGAGGTTCAAAAAGTCGCACAAAATATTCAATTACAAGCAATCTTCTTTTTAGACGGAGGCCAACAAAATGGATAAGTTAGTCTATCAACAAATTAATGAAACGTTATATACCGAAGTCCTACCAAATGGATTGACCGTCTATTTATTACCTAAAGACGGCTATCATAAAACATATGGCTTGTTTAGTACAAATTATGGTTCAATCGATAATGAATTCATCCCGCGGGGTGGGAACGAATTTATCAAAGTACCAGATGGAATTGCCCACTTTTTAGAACACAAGATGTTTGAGAAAGAAGACGGCGATGTTTTTCAAAAATTTGGCGAACAAGGTGCTTCAGCCAATGCATTTACTAGTTTTACTAGAACTAGTTATTTATTTTCAACAACGGATCAACTAGAGTTGAATCTAGCGACATTATTGGATTTTGTTCAAACGCCTTATTTTACACAAGAGTCTGTTCAAAAAGAACAAGGGATTATCGGACAAGAAATTCAAATGTATCAAGATGATCCTAGTTGGCAACAATTTTTTGCGATTTTGAAAAATATGTATCCGAACCATCCATTGCACATCGATATTGCAGGAACTGTTGAATCCATCGCAGAAATTACGGCTGAAGATCTATATACCTGTTACAACACATTTTATCATCCAAGCAATATGACATTCTTTGTAGTGGGAAATCTCCAACCGGAAGAATTGATGACTTTTATTCGTAAAAATCAAGCAGCGAAGAATTTTGAACAACCAGCGCCTATTAAGCGCCGCTTTCCACAAGAGCGTGCGGAGGATATCATCAAACAAAGTGAGTCTAAAATGCCGATTATGATTCCGAAAGCTATCGTAGGTATCAAAGGGGTGTCTGAACTACCAGAAGCGGACAAAGAACGCTTGGTGTTCAAACTTTCAACCGATCTATTATTCCAAATGCTGTTAGGCTCAACTTCACAAAATTATCTGCGTTTGTATAATGAAGGATTGTTGGATGATAGTTTTGGCTATGACTTTTCGTTAGATCGCGGATTTTACTTTGCTGATTTTGGCGGAGATACCGAAGAACCTGAAAAATTGGCTGATCGCTTAGTTGAAATTTTACTTAATTTCGAGACAGATCCAGAGATCAATGAACAAAATTTGGTCTTGTTAAAGAAAAAAATGTTAGGAAAGTATTTCCAATCCTTGAATTCATTAGAATATGTTGCCAATCAATTTACGCAGTCGCTATTTGGGGAATGGACGTTATTCGATATGCCAGAAGTAATTCAAGAAATCCAATTAACCGATATTTTAGTTGCTGGTAGACAGTTGATTAAAGAAGAGGCTTTCACACGTTTTTATATGGAGAAGGAGGCATAATTGCTATGCCCTATGCTTTAGTGATGGGAGCCAGTGGTGATATTGGGCAGGCAATCTGTGAAAAGTTAGCGGACCAAGGGTGGTCATTGTATTGCCACTATAATCAGCAAGAACAAAAAGTATTAAATTTCGTTTCAGACTTACAGGAACGTTATCCCCAGCAAGATTTTTTTATGGTATCCTTAGACATGTTGGAAGAAGCAACTGTTCCCGATTTTTTGGACCAATTGTTCCAAGTAGATGGAATTGTGTTTGCCTCTGGTTTTACATTTTATGAATTATTGCCAGAAACAACATCTAGACAAATGGATGCATTGTGGCAAGTCCATCTAAAAACCCCCTTACTTTTATTGCAAGGGTTGCAAGGAAAATTAGCACAAAGTAAAAATGGTCGAGTTGTCTTTATCGGTTCTGTTTATGGACATCGTGGAAGCAGTATGGAAACGATCTATAGTGCAGTCAAAGGTGGGCAGGAGGCTTTTGCCAAAGCTTATGCAAAAGAAGTGGCAACATTAGGGATTACAGTAAATGTTATCGCTCCGGGCGCTGTCCAAACAAAGATGAATGATACATGGTCTGATCAAGAAATAGCCGAATTAGAGGCTGAGATACCAGTGGGACGCTTAGCCGAGCCTGCAGAAATTGCAGCAGCATGTTCGTATTTATTTTCCGCTGAAGCAAGCTACACGACTGGAATTATCTTACCTGTAGCGGGTGGTTGGTTAGAATAATCACGTATTTTTACTTTGAAAATAGTTAAGGGATTGAATAAATAGATAGCTAGACGTAATAACATTACGATCATTAAATGAAATAGGAGTAGAGAAGCAAGTGGCGAGTATTAATATTGGAGAAACGTTGCGTAAAGCTCGTATCGATAAAACAATCAGTTTAGACGAATTGCAACAACGCACAAAAATTCAGAAGCGTTATCTGCTAGCAATTGAAGAAAATGACTTTCAAGAATTACCGAGCGATTATTATTTGCGGACGTTTATTCGCCAATACGCGGATGAGGTAAATCTTGATGGGAATCATTTGATCGATGTGTTAGATGGCAAAGATCAACCGAAGCAAACCTATCCTGAATTAGAAACTGTCGGGGAACTACGCAAAAATAAACATGCAGAAGATCCTAAAAAAATTCAATTTAGAGCAACCTTACCAATGGTCGTCTTAGGGTTAGTTGCTTTAGCGATTATTTCAGTAGTGGGTTATATGACGTGGTTGGACCATCAGTCATCAGCGATGATTTCAGAAAATAGTTCTGTCCAAGTTGAACGTTCGGCGGTTTCATCTTCATCGGTTGAAAAGGTATCGTCTACTCAACCTGCAGCCACGACTGAAACCTCTAAAGAACCCGAAAAACCTAAAATGTCGATTACAATGGAAAATAACGCAACTAGTGCAGCTACGATGAAAATCGAGCATGCTGAGAAACCAGTGAAGTTGACATTTACTGGAAAAGAACGTGTTTGGGTAGGAGTTCAAGTCAATAATGCACTGATTTATCAATATACTTTACAGGCAAATGAATCACAGACTACTGAATTACCGGCGGATACTGCTCAAGCAGTCATCACTTTAGGGATTGCAAAATATGGTGAGGTGAAGGTCAATGATCAAACATTAGATTTTCAACCTGCGGATTCTTTGACACAAAAAAATGTTACATTGAATATTGCTTACGCGTCTTAAGATTTGAGACGAGGGAATAGAAATAGGGGGAACCATCAATGAATTTACCAAACAAATTGACGGTCTTGCGAATCTTTATGATTCCATTGTTTATGATCGTTGTCTTAGTGCCTTGGGATTGGGGAACGATCCAAGCAGGAAATACTAGTTTAGCCGTAACACAATTAGTTGGAGCGCTTATTTTTGCGATTGCTAGCTACACAGATCACTTAGATGGGAAAATTGCTCGTGCACGTGGTCTAGTCACTAATTTTGGGAAATTTGCGGATCCATTAGCAGATAAAATGTTGGTTATGACAGCATTTATTATTTTAGTAGAACAAGGAAAAGCACCTTCTTGGGTTATTGCCATTATCGTTTGTCGTGAATTAGCCGTGACGGGCTTGCGTTTATTGATTGTGGAACAAGGTGGCGGTGTGATGGCCGCTGCAATGCCTGGAAAAATCAAAACAGCTACCCAAATGGTTGGAATCATCTTGCTGTATTTGAATAATGTACCATTCAATTATATTGGTATTCCAATGGATCAAATCATGTTGTATGTTTGTTTATTCTTTACTATTTATTCAGGGTATGATTACTTTGCTAAAAATACATCGATCTTTAAAGGATCAATGTAATAGTAGTTGGAACGATACGAAAAGTATCGTTCTTTTTTTGTTTTTAAGAAGATAAATTTTAATGATTACCTAAAGATAAGCCAGTCAATTATTCCTTAAATCAATGGTTTTCTGTTATAGTTGAAAAAATAGCGTATCTTTAGAAAGAAGAGAATTCAATGAAAGCAGAAATTATTGCAGTCGGAACAGAATTACTGTTAGGACAAGTTGTAAATACTAATGCAACTTTTCTATCAGAAAAATTAGCTGATATGGGGATTGAAGTCTATTTTCATACCGTCGTTGGGGACAATCCAGCCCGGTTAGAAGAATTGCTTCAACTAGCCGATCAACGCAGTGAACTGATCATTTTATGTGGGGGACTAGGGCCTACGGATGATGACCTGACTAAAAATGTTTTAGCGGATCATATTGGCGTGTCGTTAGTGCAAAATGCAGCAGGATTAGAAGCATTAAAGGCCTTTTTTGCACAACGTCAAACGACGATGACTCCCAATAATTTACGTCAAATAGAAACATTGAAAGATGGGATTCCGTTACCTAACCGTACAGGCCTGGCAATTGGTTGTTTGTATAAAGGGAAAAAAAACAATTATATTTTGTTACCTGGACCACCGAGTGAATTAAAACCAATGTTCATTGAACAAGCACGTCCATTATTAGAAAAAGAATTTCCAACAACTGAAAAGCTCACTTCAAGAGTTTTACGTTTCTTTGGTATTGGGGAATCAAAATTAGTAACTGACTTGGCTGATATGATCGAAAATCAAACGAATCCAACAATTGCTCCATATGCAAAGCCAAATGAGGTAACGCTACGAATCACTGCAAAAACAGAAGACGAAGCTTCTGCAAAAGCGTTGCTAGATCAAGCAGAGTCAGAAATTTTAGCTAAAGTGGGGGAATTTTTCTACGGCTATGGAGAAGAAAATAGTTTGGTGGAAGTCGTAGTAGATTTGCTAAAAGAAAATAACTTGAGCCTGACAGCAGCCGAAAGTCTGACAGCAGGCGAATTTCAAGCGACTTTAGGTAAGATAGCAGGTGTGTCAGAGGTTTTTCCCGGAGGTTTTGTCACATATTCTAAAGCAACTAAAGCAAGTTTCTTAGGCATTGATTCTGGCTTATTAGAGCGTGAAGGTGTGGTTAGTGAAGCCTGTGCCAAAGCAATGGCTGAATCTGCTTTAGTTTTAGCAAAAACGGATTTTGCCCTATCATTTACAGGTGTTGCTGGTCCTGATGAACTAGAAGGAAAAGCTAGAGGTACAGTGTTTATCGGATTGGCTCAAAGAGGAAAAACAACCATAGTTACAGAAAATCATTTTAGTCGGGATCGTTCATATATTCGACATAGTTCAGTAATGAAAGGTTTGGATATGTTACGCCGATCAATTCTAAACAAAATCTAAAAACGCGAATGTTTGTTCGTTTTTTACTTGCTTTTTTGTTTCCAACCCGATAAACTAAGGATATTGAAAAAGCATTAATGATGTGAAAACATATTTAGTATAGAGATGTTTATCAAAAAAACGTAGACAATATTTATGCGTCAATCGATAAACTATAGGAAATACACGGAGCATTATTTCTTGTCATCTTGAGACTGTGATGAATACATCAATAAGAATTAGGAGGATCAGCTATTGGCTAATGATCGTAAAGCAGCATTGGATGCTGCGATGAAGAAGATTGAAAAGAACTACGGAAAAGGTTCGATCATGAAATTAGGAGAAAAGGTCGACCAACAAATTTCTACGATCCCAAGTGGCTCGTTAGCATTGGACGTTGCATTAGGTGTTGGTGGATACCCACGTGGTCGGATCATTGAAGTTTATGGACCAGAAAGTTCGGGTAAAACAACTGTTGCCTTACATGCTATTGCGGAAGTTCAAAAACATGGCGGAACAGCTGCGTTTATCGATGCTGAACATGCATTAGATCCTCAATATGCACAACGTTTAGGCGTTGATATTGATGAATTGTTATTATCACAACCTGACACAGGTGAACAAGGCTTAGAAATTGCTGACGCACTTGTTTCTAGTGGTGCAGTAGATATTATTGTGATTGACTCAGTAGCTGCATTGGTTCCGCGTGCTGAAATCGATGGCGAGATGGGTGATGCCCATGTAGGGTTGCAAGCTCGTTTGATGTCGCAAGCTTTGCGTAAATTATCTGGTTCAATCAACAAGACAAAAACCATCGCTGTCTTTATCAACCAAATTCGAGAAAAAGTTGGTGTTATGTTTGGTAACCCTGAAGTAACACCAGGTGGACGTGCGTTGAAATTCTATGCAACGATTCGTTTAGAAGTTCGTCGGGCAGAACAATTGAAAAATGGCACGGATATCGTAGGGAACCGTACAAAAATTAAGGTAGTCAAAAACAAAGTAGCGCCACCATTTAAAGTCGCAGAAGTCGATATCATGTATGGTCTTGGTATCTCACAAGAAGGCGAACTATTAGATATGGCAGTTGAAGAAGACATCATTGATAAAAGTGGTGCTTGGTATGGCTATAAAGAAGATCGTATTGGTCAAGGACGCGAAAATGCGAAGAAATATTTAGCAGATCATCCTGAAATGATGGCTGAAGTAGCAACTCGTGTACGTGCAGCGTATGGTATCGGTGATGAACTTCCAGAAGCAGAAGATTCAGGACAAGAAGAATTACCGATCGAAGAATAAAAAACAAAAAAGTGCTGATAATCGAGTCGATCGCCCCGATTATCAGCGCTTTTTTTTGTCATATTTCAAAACAATGCTAAGCGCTTTATTTCTTAGTCTGACAAAAGAGAAATAAAGTTGACACGCTATCAGACAAACATTAGAATAAAGTTGTGTGACAGACACACATATGCAAGTAGGCATATTGATAATTTAGCATTCGTTTATCAAAAAACTACAGATAAGTAAATAAGATAGTACGGAGGTGGATTTAATGTTAGTTCCTATTCTCCTCGCTATCATCGGTTTAATTGTCGGTCTTGGTTTAGGTTTAATGGTCGCGAAGTCACGTCATGAAAAAGAAATTGATGGAGCACAAAACACAGCTAGAGGGATCATCACGCATGCAAATAAAGAAGCGGAGACCTTAAAGAAAGAAGCTTTGTTAGAAGCCAAAGAAGAAAACCAGCAGTATCGCGCACAAGTTGAAAGTGAGTTGAAAGAAAGCAAACAAGAATTAAAATCACAAGAAAATCGCTTGCTTCAAAGAGAACAGACTTTAGATCGTAAAGACGATTCTCTCGAGAAGCGTGAGCACTCACTGGAAGAAAAAGAAACAAAAATCAGTGCTAGACAACAATTAATTGACGAGCGAGAAAAAGATGTAGAACAACTGATTGAAGAACAAAAAACGAAATTGGAACAAGTTGCTTCGTTAACGAAAGATGAAGCAAAAGAAATAATCATGAAAACGACGGAAGAGGAATTGAACCATGAATTAACTGTCATGGTTAAAGAATCTGAGCAACGTGCAAAAGAAGAAGCTGATCGCAAAGCGAAAAATCTTTTAGCGATGGCAATTCAACGTTGTGGTGCTGACGCTGTTTCCGAAACGACTGTTTCAGTCGTTACACTACCAAATGATGAGATGAAAGGTCGGATCATTGGTCGTGAAGGTCGAAACATTCGAACATTAGAAACATTGACAGGGATCGATTTGATCATCGATGACACACCAGAAGCAGTCGTATTATCTGGTTTTGATCCAATTAGACGTGAAATCGCCCGCATGACATTGGAAAAACTGATTCAAGACGGACGGATTCATCCGGCTCGGATTGAAGAAATGGTTGAAAAATCTCGCAAAGAAATGGATGAAAGAATTCGTGAATACGGAGAGCAAGCTGCTTTTGAAGTTGGTGCGCATACCTTACATCCAGATTTGATCAAGATTTTAGGCCGTTTACATTTCCGCACCAGTTACGGTCAAAATGTTTTGAATCACTCTATCGAAGTGGCAAAATTGACGGGTGTTCTAGCTGCAGAGTTAGGCGAAGATGTTCAATTGGCCCAACGTGCAGGTTTATTGCATGATATTGGTAAGGCGTTAGATCATGAAATTGAAGGTTCACACGTTGAGATCGGTGCTGAGCTAGCTGCTAAGTATCGTGAAAATCCCGTCGTTATCAATGCAATTGCTTCTCATCATGGAGACACTGAAGCGACTTCTGTCATCTCAGTTTTAGTTGCTGCTGCCGATGCAGTTTCAGCTGCTAGACCGGGTGCTCGAAGTGAATCATTAGAAAACTATGTTCGCCGTCTACAAAACTTAGAAAATATTTCAAATAGTTTTGATGGAGTAGAATCAAGTTTTGCTGTTCAAGCTGGGCGCGAAGTTCGTGTCATGGTTAAACCAGAAGAAATTTCAGATTTAGATTCTGTTCGATTGGTTCGCGATATTCGTCGTAAAATCGAAGATGAACTAGACTATCCAGGACATATTAAGGTCGTCGTTATTCGTGAGACACGAGCAACTGATTATGCAAAATAAAAAAAGCCTCTTTTACGAGGCTTTTTTTATTTTTTTAAATGGGAACGTAAATGGAAAAGAATAGCGCCAAAGTAAGAATTCATTTAAAATAGACCTTAAGGATTAAGGAAGAGTGGAGAGAAAGAATGACGACTATTATCGGCTGGTTTAAACGCCATGCGACACTGCTTAAAATTATATTCTTTGGGATTGTTTTATTTTTTGTTGCAAACCAAGTGAAAAATATTGCCCATGGAATGAGTTGGCAAACTGTATGGAAAACAATCCAGCAGCAAAATCAGCTGTCTTTATTGGCAATGTTTGGAGTGGGTCTGTGCGGCGTATTGCCTATGTTGTTGTATGATCATGTAGCGATTACAACCTTAGAACAGGCAGGGCGACCTCGAATGGATCGAAAAGAATGGTTCATCTCTGCTTGGACGACAAATACAATCAATAATTTAGCTGGTTTTGGTGGAATTGTAGGTGTAAGTCTTCGTTCAAGTTTTTATGGCAAAGGAATGGAGAAAAAGAAAGTTTTAGCTGTGATCTCAAAAATTGCTATTTTTATGTTAGCGGGTTTATCGATTATGGCGTTCTTTACCGCATTGGATTTGTTTTTTTTCCGGACTCAAAATTCTTTTGTGCGCTATCGTATTTGGTTATTGATTGGTGGACTTTTTGCTCCAGTACTATTCGGCTTTGTCTATGCTAGACGGCGAACACTATTTAAAGAATTTCAGCTAAAGCAAATCGTTGAATTATTTGTAGCATCGATTGGGCAATGGCTGGGGGCAATGATCGTATTTTTAGCGGTTGGTTATTTGATGGGGGCTAAATTAAATCTGGGCGATGTCTATCCAATGTTTGTGATCGCTACTGGCTTAGGAATGTTGACAATGGTTCCTGGAGGTGCTGGGACATTTGATGTGATGATGATTTTAGGTCTAGGACATCTTGGCTTGAATCAAAGTACCGCAGTAGTATGGATCCTCTTTTATCGGATCGTCTATTACTTGATCCCTTTTGTTACAGGTATCGTAATCTTTTTGACGAATACAAGTGTTAAAATGAATCGTTATTTTGATAATTTACCACGTTTGATTTCACAAAAATTTGCTCATGGCTTATTAGTGACTGCTGTTTATTTTGCAGCAATTATGATGATCTTATTATCGACATTGACCAATCTTTCGAATATCAGCCGTTTGTTTCAAGTGTTGTTACCTTTTTCTTTTAATTTTCTAGATCAAACACTAAATTTATTGGTGGGATTTTTATTGCTAGGCTTTGCTCGGGGAATTTCCCAAAAAGTACAGCGCGCCTTTTGGCCAACGATCCTCTTATTGATTTTTGGAATCATCAACACGGTTGCCCGTACGGCGTCAATTCGCTTGATTGTTGTATATCTAGTGATTCTACTGATTGTTTGGATGTCCCGTAAAGAATTCTATCGTCAAAAGCTAGTTTATTCATGGGGCGCTATTTTATTTGATGGCACGTTATTCGGTCTCTTATTTATCTTTTATGCGGTTGCAGGATATCATCGTGGTCAAATTTGGAGTAATGAGCGCTTGAGTAGTAGATATTTTGCCTTTCCTTCTGAAGAGATTTGGTTTTCAGGGTTGATCGGTTTGATTCTATCGATTCTGTGTTTAGCAATTTTATATCATTACTTAACCCAAAGTGATGAACAAATTGGAACTGAGTGGGATGAAAAAAGATTCAATTATTTGATTCAGCGGTATGGAGGATCTGCAGCGAGTCATTATTTAAGAGTCCCTGGCTATCACTATTATTATTATAAAGAGAATGGGAATGACCAAATCGTTTTTGGCTTCCAAATCAAAGCGGATAAATGTTTTATCTTGGGTGATCCAATTGGTAACCCTGATAAGTGGCAAACAGCGACGCTTGCATTTATGGAGCAAGCAGATCGTCTAGGCTATCAGTTAGCTTTTTATAAAATCTCTGAAGATTATGTATTGTTGTTGCATGATTTAGGTTTTCACTTTGATAAAATCGGTGAAACGGGCGTGACTGATTTTATGAAACATCAGAATGATGTTTTCTCAGATCGTTTTGAATTCAAGCGATTAGCCAATGAAGGTTATCAATTTACTTATTTCGAACAACTGCCTACGGAGATTTTTGATGAATTAGAAGAGATCTCACGTGAATGGTTAAATGGAGAGAAAGAAAAATATTTCTCCGTTGGACGTTTTGACCGTGAGTATTTACGCACGAGCCATGTAGGAATCGCACGAGATCCGGAAAATAAAATTGTTGGGTTCATCACGGAACAGCCAATGAATCAAGAAAAAGCTTCTTTTGATCTTTTGCGTTTTAGAAATAATGTTCCAAATGAATTACCGACTTTTTTGAAATTACATTTGATGGATGAATTAAAAAATCAAGGCTACAAAGAAGTCTTTCAAGGGATGGCTCCATTTGCCAAAGTTGGTGAGACATCCTTTGCTTTTCTAGGTGAACGTATCATGAATCTGATTTACAAATACGGAAATTCTATCTATGCATTCCAGCAGGTGACGGAAGAAAAGACCCTCTATGTCGATCAGTGGAAACCAAGATATTTTGCGTATATGAAGAGTAGTAGTTTCTTATTCTCAGCTATGCAATTATTATTGTTGATTGGTCGCGGAAAAAATAAAGGCGCGACCATTTCAGATGAAATGATCGAAGTTTAAATAGGTTAAGACAAAAGTAAAACCAACTTTTGTCTTAACCTATTTTTGTTTTACTTTATAAATTTATTAGCTTCTTTGTCTTTATTTATTCAAAGCGAAAAGTTCAACGAAACGAACGGGGCTATGCTAAAATGAAGTATCTATACTTTTGATAATGGCTATGTTAGAATCTTCTAGTGAAAAATTTGAATGGGTGAGAAAATGGAAATTATGGAAAAAGCCCCAGCTAAAATCAATTTAGGCCTTGATATTCTCGGAAAAAGGCCTGATGGGTTACATGAGTTGGCAATGGTGATGGCCAGCATTGATTTGGCAGACCGCTTATATTTGGAAGAAATTCCTGAAGATAAAATCATTATTGAAACGAATAAGGCTTTTTTACCCACGGATAAAAAAAACCATGTTTATGAAGCACTGGAATTAGTCAAAGAACGCTTTGGGATAAAACAAGGCTTACAAGTCAAGATCCATAAAGAAATTCCAGTAGCGGCCGGTTTAGGTGGTGGATCAACTGATTCAGCGGCTGCGTTGCGCGCAGTAAATCGTTTGTGGAATTTAGGTTTATCGATGGAAGAGCTTGCTCGTCTAGGTGCTGAAGTTGGTTCAGATGTTCCGTACTGTGTTTATGGACAAACCTCTTTAGTAGAAGGTTTTGGCGAAAAAGTTACGCCAATCAAACCAATGCCTCAATGCTGGGTTGTAGTGGTCAAACCACGAATGAGCGTTTCGACGCGTTCGATTTTTGCACAGATCGTCATGGAAGAGTTGTATCATCCAGATATACCGGCATTAGTTTCAGCTATTGAAGCTGGCGATTATCAAAAAATGACCCAAAATTTAGGCAATTCAATGGAAGTAGTGACAATCAAAAAGCACCCCGTTATCCAACAGTTAAAAGATCGGATGTTAAAGTACGGAGCAGATGCTGCGATGATGAGCGGAAGCGGTCCAACCGTTTATGCTTTATGTCATAAATACTCACGAGCTAAACATGTCATGAATGCTTTAAAAGGTTTTTGCGAGGAAGTGTATTTAGTTCGAACATTAAAGTAGGTCCTGTGGGTCTACTTTTTTCTATTCATTAAAAAATAAAATAACAATATATTTGAAATGAAACGGATACAGTTAATTTTATTCATATGAGCAGAGAGTCATTCATATTACGGTTTGAGAAGTCTTTAACGTTTTAAATCGTAAATTTTACGATTTGCATTGACGGATAGAAAAACATTTGTTAGATTTATTCTTGTCTTAAAAACGAAGAGAAGGTGCTTAGAAAGATGAAAATGAGAACAGGACTGTTTTTATTAGGAACGGTATTACTATCAGTAGTGTTGACAGCCTGTAGCGGGCAAGATAAAAAAGGAGCGTCATCGGATGATGGAAAAATCCAAGTAACGACAACTTTTTATCCGATGTATGAATTTGCGAAACAAGTAGTGGGAGATAAAGGGGATGTCGACTTGATCATCCCAGCAGGAACAGAACCTCATGATTTTGAACCATCGGCTAAAGACTTAGCAAAAATCTCAAACTCAGATGTCTTTGTTTATAATAGTCCGGAGTTAGAAAAATGGGCCTCTAAACTATCAGATACAATCGATACAGATAAAACAAAAATTATTCAAGCTTCAAAAGGGATTTCATTAATGGACAGTGTGGAAGATGCTCATGATAGTGAGAGTACAGAAACAGCCAGTGATCATGACCATGATTTAGATCCACATGTTTGGCTAGATCCAGTCTTAGCCATCAAAGAAGTGGAAACCATTCGAGACCAGTTAAGCAAAAAATATCCTAAAGACAAAACGATCTTTGAAAAGAATGCTGCAACCTATATCGATGAATTGAAACAATTGGATCAGGACTATCAAACGACTGTTAAAAATGCAACGAACAAAACCTTTGTTACACAGCATGCTGCTTTTGGGTATTTAGCTAAACAGTATGGTTTGACACAAGAAGCGATTGCCGGCATCTCACCAGACCAAGAACCATCGGCCAGCCGTTTGACGGAATTAAAAAAATATGTGGAAACAAATAAGGTCAATGTCATTTATTTTGAAGAAAATGCCTCATCAAAAGTAGCTGAAACGCTCTCGAGTGAGACCGGAGTAAAACTAAAGGTTTTAAATCCGCTAGAAAGTTTAACGAATAAACAAATTAAAGCAGGAGAAGATTATGTCTCTGTGATGCGTGATAATCTAGCTGCTTTGAAAGAGAGTATCCAATAATTGAAGCATTGCGCAAGCTATTTTGATGTTAGAATCGGTTGCGTAGCCTTTATTTTTAATTTATAAAATGTTCAATTTAGTAGAAAAGAGGAAGTTTAATGTCCTATATTGAAGTCAAAGATCTCTCGTTTTACTATGACAATGAACCGGTATTAGAAGATGTCTCATATCATGTCGATCCAGGAGAATTTGTCATTTTAACAGGAGAAAATGGGGCCGCAAAATCAACACTAATTAAAGCAACCCTGGGATTGTTGAAGCCTAGTAGTGGCGAAGTAACAATCGCTAAAAAAAATGCAGAGGGTAAAAAGTTAAGTATTGGCTACATCCCTCAACAAGTAGCCTCGTTCAATGCGGGATTTCCTAGTACAGTTTTAGAGTTAGTTGAATCTGGTCGTTATCCTCAAGGAAAGTGGTTTAAAAAATTAGCGGCACGTGACCATGCTCATGTAAAAAAAGCATTAGAATCAGTTGATATGTGGAAGATGCGTGATAAAAAAGTTGGAGAACTTTCTGGTGGGCAAAAACAACGGATCAGCTTGGCTCGTTTGTTTGCAAAGGATCCGGATTTGTTCATCCTAGACGAACCCACCACCGGGATGGATGAGAAATCACGGAATGATTTTTATGAATTATTACGACATAGTGCCCATGCTCATGGAAAAAGTATTTTAATGATCACTCATGACCATGAAGATACGAAAAAATATATCGATCGTCATATTCGATTGGTGCGAAAGGAGAATTCACAATGGCGTTGCTTTCATATGAATTCATGAGACGGGCTTTTCTAGCCGCGATTTTTATTGCTGGAATCGCTCCGATGCTAGGTGTTTTTCTAGTTATCCGGCGGCAATCGTTGATGGCTGATACTTTGTCACATGTTTCCCTAGCCGGAGTTGCTCTAGGTTTTTTCTTAAACTTGAATCCAACAGGAACGACGCTCTTCGTCGTCGTTATCGCTGCGATCCTTATGGAGTATCTTCAAAATATGTACAGTTCTTATTCAGAGATCTCGATTGCAATCTTGATGGCAGCCGGATTAGCAGTAGCGCTAGTATTGATGAGTTTAGCTCCAGGGAATTCGGCAGTCAGTATCCAATCATATTTATTCGGTTCGATTGTTACAATCACTTGGCAACAAGTTGTCTTTCTAGGCATTTTATTTGTCCTAGTAGGTATTTTATTTCTATTATTTAAACGCCCAATGTATGTATTGACCTTTGATGAAGATATCGCGGCCGTCGATGGCTTACCGGTTCGAATGATGTCAATGATTTTTAACATCGTGACCGGTGTAGCAATTGCGGTCATGATCCCGATTGCTGGGGCTTTACTAATCTCGGCCATCATGGTATTACCAGCAGCCGTTGGTATGCGAGTAGGGAAAAGCTTCAACGTAGTGATTTTCGTTAGTGTTTTAGTAGGTTTTATCGGAATGATCGGTGGGTTGACTGGTTCGTATTATTTAGATACACCGCCGGGCGCTACGATTACGTTAGGTTTTATCGTATTATTCTTATTAGTCAATGGTGTTCGCCAGTTGAGAATTTTATTCCAGCGAAAACAGTTACAAAAATAGAGGAAAGCGAAAGCTTTTCCTCTTTTTTTGTTTAATAATTAATAAATTCCGAACTTTTTCACTTTGAAACAAGAAAATACTCGAATTTTATTGATTAAACCCTTATAATGAAAAACGATAAATCAGATTTGGTTAGCCTCGACTTAATAAAAAGTAGTAGGGACATAAATTGAACATCAAAAAATTAATTACTTTAATATGAAAATAGGAGTGGATTACGTGAAAGTGCGTCGAAGTGAACGTTTAATCGACATGACACAATATTTATTGGATCATCCACATGATTTGATCCCATTGACTTTTTTTGCTGCTCGTTATGGTTCAGCAAAATCTTCGATCAGTGAAGATTTAGCGATCGTAAAGAAAACCTTTAAGGAACGCGGAACGGGTCTTTTAGAAACGATTCCTGGAGCTGCTGGAGGTGTTGTTTTTACACCGAGTATTACTGATGAAGAAGCCAAAGAATATATTGAATCTTTAGCTGAACGTTTGTCAGAAGAAGATCGTCTATTACCAGGTGGATATGTTTATTTATCTGATATGTTAGGACAACCGGACTTGTTACGTAAAGTTGGTCGGATTATTGCTGCTCAATACTTAGATAAAAAAGTTGATGCTGTGATGACCGTGGCAACGAAAGGCGTACCAATCGCTCAAGCAGTATCCTATTATTTGAATGCGCCATTTGTGATCGTGCGACGTGATTCGAAAATCACCGAAGGTTCTACAGTCAGCGTCAACTATGTATCAGGTTCTTCAGAACGGATTGAAAAGATGGAATTATCTAAACGTAGTTTGAAACGCGGCTCAAGAGTCTTGATCGTGGATGACTTCATGAAAGGCGGCGGGACCGTCAACGGAATGAAGAGTTTAATTGAAGAGTTTGAAGCTGAATTAGTCGGCATCACTGTTTTTGCGGAATCTAAATTCAAAGGTGAACGTGCAATCGACGATTATAATTCATTGTTATTCGTTCAAGATGTGGATACAAGTACAAAAACCATCACGGTTGTACCGGGAAATTGTTTTGATAAAGAATAAACGCATCTAAAAGGTTCGTTTTCCATTAGCTGCTCTGATGATTTTTATGGAGAGCAAAAATTGGAAGCTAGCCTTTTTTTTATTTAGCTAGTAAAATAGTAAGAGTATCTATGATAAATAGTCGAAAACAGCTACGCTTATTTATAGGACTTCGTCCATTTATCGCCATAAAAAAATGAGATTTTTTCTTTTAAAAAATACTATTAAACAAATAGGAGTGACTTTTTTTGGAAAATCGTTATGCGATTATTTTAGCAGCGGGTAAGGGAACGCGCATGAAATCAAAATTATACAAAGTTTTACATCCGGTAGCCGGAAAACCAATGGTAGAACATATCATTGAACGAGTGGTAGAAACAGAACCAACCGATATCGTCACAATCGTTGGTCACGGTGCCGAAATGGTCAAAGAACAATTAGGTGAACGCAGTCAATATGCATTGCAAGCAGAACAATTAGGAACAGGCCATGCAGTGATGCAAGCCGCTGAATTCTTAAAAGGCAAAAAAGGAACAACGTTAGTCATCAGTGGTGATACACCCTTATTAACGACACACACATTAAATAATCTTTTTGATTATCATTTAGGTAAAAAAGCCAGTGCCACGATTTTAACCGCGCATGCGGAAGATCCAACTGGTTATGGACGTATTCTTCGTGATCATGTAGGCATCGTCGAAAAAATCGTTGAGCAAAAAGATGCGACACCAGAAGAAGCACGAACTCAAGAAATTAATACTGGAACATACTGTTTTGATAACGAACAATTATTTGCTGCGTTAGAGAAAATTGGGACGGATAATGCTCAAGGAGAATATTATTTAACAGACATCGTTGAAATCCTAAAAAATGAAGGGCAGACGGTTGCTGCGTATCAAACAGAAGATTTTGAAGAATCATTAGGCGTGAACGACCGAATCGCTTTAGCCAATGCAAATGAAATCATGCGTCGCCGAATCAATAAACAACACATGGTCAACGGTGTAACATTTATTGATCCTGCTACTACGTATATCGATGTAGGCATCGAAATCGGTTCAGATACAGTGATTGAACCAGGCGTACAAATCCAAGGTAATACAGTGATAGGTGCAGATTGTGTGATAGGTGCCCATTCTAAAATCGTAGATAGTACGATCGAAGACAAGGTAGAAATCAAATCTTCTGTCTTAGAAGAATGTATCGTCCGCAAGTCTGCTGATGTAGGACCAAATGCCCATTTACGCCCGCAAACAGACATTGGGGAACACGCACATATCGGGAATTATGTAGAAATCAAAAAAGCGACCATTGGTGAACATACAAAAGTTGGTCATTTGACATATGTTGGTGATGCGACACTTGGAAAAGATATTAACGTCGGTTGTGGGGTTGTTTTTGTTAATTATGATGGTAAAAACAAACACCATACCACTGTTGGGGATCATGTCTTTATTGGTTCAAGCACCAATATTATTTCACCAGTTACTATCGCAGCAAACAGTGTGACTGCTGCTGGCTCGACGATCACTTCTGATATCCAAGAAGGTGATCTGGCAATTGCCCGTGCTCGCCAAGTAAACAAAGCGGGTTATGCGGATCACTTGCCATTTTAAGGGAAATCTCTTGATTTCTTAAATGGAAATGACTAGTATTTTATTTGAAATGGTATATAATCGGTACGTATGCTTAAAAAGAAAGTGGAGGTCCCCATGTCGAAACATTATTTTGATCCAAGATTGAAGATTTTTGCTTTGAATTCTAATCGTCCCTTAGCTGAAAAAATTGCTGAAGAAGTAGGTGTAGAACTAGGAAAAAGTTCTGTTACCCAATTTAGCGATGGAGAAATTCAAGTAAATATTGAAGAAAGTATTCGCGGCTGCCATGTCTATGTCGTTCAGTCAACAAGTAGTCCAGTAAATGATAACTTAATGGAACTATTGATCATGATCGATGCCTTGAAACGCGCGAGTGCAAAAACAATCAATGTCGTAATGCCTTATTACGGTTATGCCCGTCAGGACCGTAAAGCGCGCGCACGGGAACCAATTACTGCAAAACTTGTAGCCAATATGATCGAAAAAGCAGGTGCAACACGTCTATTAACACTAGATTTACATGCATCTCAAATCCAAGGATTCTTTGATATTCCTGTTGACCATTTAATGGGTGCACCATTGATTGCAGATTATTTCTTAGAAAAAGAAATTTGCGGAGATGACGTTGTCGTTGTTTCACCAGACCATGGCGGTGTGACACGTGCTCGTAAATTAGCAGAATTCTTAAAAGCGCCAATCGCGATTATCGACAAACGTCGTCCGAAAGCGAACGTTGCGGAAGTTATGAATATTATCGGTAAAGTAGACGGCAAAACATGTGTGATCATTGATGATATGATTGATACAGCAGGTACGATCACGCTAGCTGCGAATGCCTTGAAAGAAGCGGGAGCGAAAAAAGTATATGCTTCATGTACACACCCTGTTTTATCTGGTCCAGCAATGCAACGTATCCAAGATTCAGCAATTGAGCATTTAGTCGTTACTGACTCTATTTATTTATCAGACGAACGTAAAATCGATAAAATCGATGAAATCAGTGTTGGTGAATTAATGGGCGATGCGATCAAACGGATCCATGAAAACAAACCAGTTAGTCCTTTATTTGAAACACATAAAAAATAAAAAATAGGCCCTCAATGAGGGCCTATTTTTTTTGTCTTGATTAAAAAAAGGAGCTCATCGGTGGGGGCCGATGAGCAAAGGAGTTAAA
>NZ_JXKQ01000015.1 GCF_001885945.1 Enterococcus hermanniensis
GGTTCGAATCCAGCTACCCCAGTTTTCTCAGAAAAATTTTAAGAATTTTCTTGAAATTTATTGTTCTGAGAAGAGAAAAATAGTATAATGGCGGTATAGCCAAGTGGTAAGGCAGAGGTCTGCAAAACCTTCATCACCGGTTCAAATCCGGTTACCGCCTTAGTACTAATTTAATATTATAAACATGCCGGCGTGGCGGAATTGGCAGACGCGCTGGACTCAAAATCCAGTGCCCTCACGGGCGTGCCGGTTCGACCCCGGCCGCCGGTATAAAGAGCTAAGATGCTGTTATTTCATCTTAGTTTTTTATTTGAAATTTAATAGCGACATGGCGAGTGTGGCGAAGTGGTTAACGCATCGGATTGTGGTTCCGACACGCGTGGGTTCGATTCCCATCTCTCGCCCTAACGAAAGACTCAGCATATTTTGTTGGGTCTTTTTTTTATCTCAAATCAGGTTGATTGAGATAAATCTGAACATTTATTAAATAATCAGATTAATGTTAATATCAAATTGAAGCTGTCAAAACTGATATAAAAGTTTCTTATTAAAGTAATTTTAGGGAAAGTGAACGTTGTAGCGTTCGCTTTTTTTTATTTAGTACGGGATGATTACTAATAATTCAAGATGATTGCGGATTTTTAATTCTTTAAGCTGCAGTTCTGGATATGAAATCATTATTATTTACGCATCAAAATAATTAAAAAGTAATTTTTTATCTGCTTATTGGTCCATTAACAAGCAAGAAAATATTGAAAATTTTTGCCTTTATACATTAAAATAAATAACTATTTCAAGCTTATTTTACTTTTTGAGGTACATGAGAGACTCTTTTTAAAATGAAATCAACAAGATTAATCGCTTAATAACTAGGTCTTTGAAGTCATTATGAATAAAAAATTTTAGCGTCTAGCAATTGAGAGACAAAATATTTGGAGTTTGACCAATTCTGATGTATGATGATCTCGGATAGTTAATTACTTACAAAAAGTAAAGGTCTAAATCTTTTTCATTTAGCATAAAATGATTTACACTGTATCCGTAAAAGTTTTTATTTTTTAGGAGGTTTGTTTATTATGGCAAAAGAACATTATGATAGAAGTAAACCACACGTTAATATTGGTACCATTGGTCATGTCGATCATGGTAAAACAACATTGACGGCAGCAATTACAACGGTATTAGGTAAGAAAGGTCTAGCAAACCCTCAAGACTATGCTAGTATCGATGCTGCACCAGAAGAACGTGAACGTGGAATCACAATCAACACTGCACACGTAGAGTATGAAACAGAAAAACGTCACTATGCGCATATCGATGCACCAGGACACGCTGACTATGTAAAAAATATGATTACTGGTGCTGCTCAAATGGATGGTGCAATCTTAGTTGTATCAGCAACTGATGGCCCAATGCCGCAAACGCGTGAACATATTTTATTATCACGTCAAGTTGGAGTAAAACATTTGATTGTTTTCTTAAATAAAGTTGATATAGTCGATGATGAAGAATTGATCGACTTAGTTGAAATGGAAGTCCGTGAATTGCTTTCTGAATATGGTTTCCCAGGCGATGATATTCCAGTCCTTAAAGGTTCGGCTTTGAAAGCTTTAGAAGGCGATCCTGAACAAGAACAAGTTATTTTAGACTTAATGGATACTGTGGATGAATATATTCCAACACCTGAACGTGATACAGACAAACCATTCTTGTTACCAGTTGAAGATGTCTTTTCAATTACCGGTCGTGGAACAGTTGCTTCTGGACGGATCGATCGTGGAGAAGTTAAAGTCGGCGATGAAATTGAAATTATCGGGATTAAACCTGAAGTTCAAAAAGCAATCGTTACTGGGCTTGAAATGTTCCGCAAAACGTTGGATTATGGTGAAGCAGGGGATAATGTCGGCGTATTATTACGTGGAATTACCCGTGATGAAATCGAACGTGGACAAGTATTGGCTAAACCAGGTTCAATTACGCCGCACACTAAGTTCCAAGCTGAAGTATATGTATTAACAAAAGAAGAAGGCGGTCGTCATACACCATTCTTCAATAACTATCGCCCACAATTTTATTTCCGTACAACAGACGTAACAGGAAATATTATGTTACCTGAAGGTACTGAAATGGTTATGCCAGGCGACAATGTAACGATCGATGTTGAATTGATCCATCCAATCGCAGTAGAAAAAGGAACAACTTTCTCTATTCGTGAAGGCGGACGTACTGTCGGTTCTGGTATCGTTACAGAGATCGAAGCATAATAAAGAAAAAACACGTAGCGCAATTAAGCGTTACGTGTTTTTTTGAAAGCTAGGGGTCAATTAGCGATGTCACTCTATCGAATTTCTCGATACTAACCCAGATTACAGGTAGTTGCTGAAAAATCACTCTCAAGTAAGCATGGTATTAATTAAAGCTGAATTGAGATCAATCAAGAGGATATTTCTCATGTATTGATAAATGAACAAAAAAACTTGAAATCATTTAGATTTCAAGTTTTTTTGGATTAGACATTCAAGACTTTGTTTAAGAAATCTTGTGTTCTTGGACTTTGTGGATTACTGAAGACTTGTTCGGGTGTTCCGTCTTCTAAGATCTTTCCGCCATCGGTAAAGATGACACGGTCTGCTACTTCTTTAGCGAAGCCCATCTCATGAGTAACGATCACCATTGTCATTCCTTGAAGCGCCAAGTCTTTCATAACTTTTAGCACATCGCCAACCATTTCAGGATCAAGCGCAGATGTAGGTTCATCGAACAGCATGATATCAGGATTCATTGCTAATGCTCGAGCAATCGCAACCCGTTGCTTTTGGCCGCCAGATAAGCTATCTGGATAGACATCTTTTTTTTCAGCTAGTCCAACTTGTCCTAACAATTCGATGCCACGCTTTTCAGCAGCATCTTTCTTTTCACCTTTCCGATCGATAGGGGCTAAAGTAATATTTTGCAACACTGTAAGGTGCGGGAATAGATTGAAATGTTGGAACACCATGCCAATATGTTGACGTACTAAATTGATGTCGGTATGTTTGTCTGTCAGATCTTGTCCATCGATAATGATCTCACCAGAAGTGGGGTCTTCTAAACGATTCATACAACGTAAGAAAGTGCTTTTACCTGAACCAGAAGGTCCAATGATACAAACAACTTCACCTTCGCTGATACTGATATTTAAATCATTCAAGACAGTGTTGTCACCAAATTTTTTGACTAAATGATTCACGACGATTTTTTTATCCATTGTGTTTTCCATTTATTTCACCTTCTTATCTAAACGATTAGCTAATTTAGTTAGAATCGTAATCAAAATCAAGTACATGATTGCAATGATCAAGTAGACATATGAACTTTGAGTCGTTCTAGCCACGATGATTTTACCAGTTTGTAGAAGTTCTACGACACCGATAGCAGAAATGATCGTTGTATCTTTCAAACTGATAACAAATTGATTGATGAAAGAAGGAATCATGATTTTTACTGCTTGCGGTAAAATAATTTTTTGCATCGTTCGATTGTAAGGTAAGCCTAAACTACGCGAAGCTTCCATTTGACCGACTGGTACAGCGTTAATACCACCACGAACGATTTCGGCGATATAGGCACTAGCATTTAAAGTTAATGTGATAATCCCAGCTGCAAAGTCTGGAATTTTGATGCCTGTGATGCCGGGTAAACCGAAGAAAATGAAGAAGGCTAATACCATCATTGGAATTCCTCGGATAATATCAATATAGACACCTGCTAATAATCGTAACGGACGAGAAGGAGAGACACGGAACAAGCCGAAAATCACACCTACAACCAAGGCTAAGGCAAATGAAACTAAAGCTAAGACAATTGTTTTCCATAAACCTTCTAACAATGATTTATAGTTATTTTTCAATAAACCAGTGATTGTTGATTCATCGACAGTATCTTTTTTCTCTTCGCTGCCGGAACCGATATATTTATCAACGATCTTGTCGTATTCACCAGTTCTTTTTAATTCTTTCAAACCTTCTGTGAACATTTCACGTAGTTCAGGATTTTCACCTTTTTTAACAGCAAAACCATATTCGCCGCCAACTTCGCGTTTGATGGGTGTTTTTAAATCTTGCCCTTGTTGAACTGCATAACCGATAACTGGGTAATCATCCATCATGGCATCGATCGAACCAACTTTTAAAGCATCGTATAGTTGGTCAGCTGCATCGAAACTCTTGATCGTGTAGCCATATTCTTTTTTATGGGCTTCTAAAAAGTCAGCACTTTCCGTTCCCACTTTAGCACCAACGGTTTTGCCTTTTAAATCTTTATATTCTTTAATATCTTTATTGTCTTTAGCAACTGCTAATTGGATTCCGCTTTGGAAATACGGATCCGAAAAATCATAATTTGCTTTGCGTTCATCGGTCATCGTCATACCGGCAATCATGCCATCAGCTTGACCAGATTCCAAAGCTTGCATCGCAGAGGAGAAACCAATAAATTTGAATTCGATTTTGAAACCTTGAAGTTCAGCAATCCGTGTTAATAGATCTACGTCGATTCCTTTGTACTTACCGTCACTGTCTTTGTATTCAAAAGGCGCGAAGGCTGAGTCACTGGCGATGACATAAACATCTTTTTTTGGTTCAATTTTTTTCATTTGACTCGTAGAAGTACTGTCGCTTGAGCCACTTGAAATATATTTGTTGACGATTTTATCATAAGTCCCATTTTCTTTTAGGTCTTTCAAGCCAGCGTTGAATTTTTTTAGTAATTCTTGGTTTTCGCCTTTTTTAACGGCAAAACCATAGGCACTGCCTTCTTCAGGTTCGCCAACTAATTTGAAAGGTTGACCATTCGAAACGGCGTAGCCTAGTACAGGATAGTCATCAAAAATTGCTTCTGAGTTCCCATTGCTCAAAGCATTATACATGGCATCGGCAGCTTCGTACAATTTAACTTCGTAGCCGTATTTATCTTTGTTGTCTTCTAAGAAAGTAGCACTTTCAGTCCCAATTTTTGCAGAAACTGTTTTGCCTTTTAAATCAGAATAGTCTTTGATATCAGTATTGTCATTTTTAACGGCCATTTGAATACCGCTATCAAAGTAAGAATCAGAAAAATCGAAAGTTTTTTTACGTTCATCAGTGATGCTCATACCTGCGATCATACCATCTAATTGATCTGATTGGACCCCTTGGATCGAGCTATCAAAACCTAAAGGATTCAGGTCTACTTTAAAACCTTGATCCTTTGCGATCTCTTTAAGTAAATCTACATCGATCCCGATATATTCCCCGTCAGAATTTTGAAACTCAAAAGGAGCAAACGTCAAGTCAGTCCCGATTTTATAAGTTTTTTCCGCCGCGTGAGTTTTCGTAGTGAAACCAAGTGTTAAAAGACTTGCCACTAAGAAAAATACGAAAGGAATTAATTTGTTTTTTCTCATAATAATCCTCCTATATACTTATCATTCGTTTATTATAAGTTAGCCTAATACTAAAATACAAGTAGCTGGACTGCCTATGTGAAAAAAATCTGAATTTTAGTGACACAAAATGTAAGGAAAGCTGACATCTCTAGTTTAAGAAATCATTTAGCGTAAGGATAATAAATAGCGAAAATATGTTCGGTATGCTATAATTTTTGGATGAGAGATTATTTATTTTACTATTAAAAGGAGGGTTTTTGTGTGATTGAAAGAGTGACAGATAATGCGTTTGACCTCCATTCAAAATATCAGCCTGCAGGCGATCAACCGGAAGCTATTTCACAATTGACTGAAGGGGTCGTTAATGGAAAAAAAGCACAAATACTTTTAGGTGCTACGGGTACTGGGAAAACATACACCATTTCAAATGTGATCAAAGAAGTCAATAAGCCAACTTTGATCATTGCCCACAATAAAACATTAGCAGGCCAGCTGTACGGAGAATTCAAAGAATTTTTCCCCAACAATGCTGTAGAATATTTTGTTAGTTATTATGATTATTATCAACCGGAGGCTTATGTGCCTTCAAGCGATACATATATAGAAAAAGATTCTAGCGTCAATGACGAAATCGATAAACTGCGTCACTCAGCTACTAGTTCATTACTTGAGCGAAATGATGTGATCGTAGTTGCCTCGGTTTCGTGTATTTTTGGTTTAGGGTCACCCAAAGAATATATGGAACAAGTTGTTTCATTACGCGTTGGGATGGAAATGGATCGAAATCAATTACTGCGCAAACTGATCGATATCCAATTCGAACGAAACGATATTGATTTTCAACGGGGACGTTTTCGTGTACGCGGTGATGTGGTTGAGATTTTCCCCGCATCTCGGGATGAGCAGGCATTACGAATAGAGTTTTTTGGTGATGAGATCGAACGCATTCGAGAAGTCGATGCGCTGACCGGTGAAATCACTGGTGAAACTGAACATGTGGCGATTTTCCCAGCGACTCACTTCTTAACAAACGAAGATCATTTAGAACATGCGATTAGTAATATCCAAGCAGAACTTACTGACCGATTAGAAGTGTTGAATAGTGAAAATAAATTGCTAGAAGCTCAACGACTGGAACAACGAACAAATTACGATATCGAAATGTTACGGGAAATGGGCTATACCTCCGGGATCGAAAACTATTCACGTCATATGGATGGGCGTAAAGAAGGGGAACCACCATACACGTTGATCGATTTCTTTCCAGATGATTTCTTGATGGTGATCGATGAGTCACATGTGACGATGCCACAAGTTCGAGGAATGTATAATGGTGACCGAGCTCGCAAACAAATGTTGGTGGATTATGGTTTCCGTTTACCGTCCGCTTTGGATAATCGTCCGTTGCGATTAGAAGAGTTTGAAGAACGGGTCAATCAAATCGTTTATGTGTCTGCCACGCCAGGACCTTACGAACATGAAGAGACAGATACGGTCGTTGAACAAATTATTCGACCGACTGGCTTGCTAGATCCTGTAATTGATGTCCGACCAATTATGGGACAAATTGATGACTTAGTTGGCGAAATTAATGAACGAGCAGAACGAAATGAGCGTGTTTTTGTCACGACATTGACGAAAAAGATGTCAGAAGATTTGACGGATTACTTTAAAGAACTAGGAATCAAAGTGAAATATCTGCATAGTGATATCAAAACGTTAGAACGAACTGAAATTATTCGAGATCTACGTTTAGGGAAATTCGATGTTTTGATCGGGATCAATTTATTACGTGAAGGAATCGATGTTCCGGAAGTTTCATTAGTCGCTATTTTAGATGCAGATAAAGAAGGTTTCTTACGAAGCGAGCGCTCACTTGTCCAAACGATTGGACGGGCAGCCCGAAATTCTGAAGGAAAAGTAATCATGTACGCAGACAAGATTACTGATTCAATGCAGCGTGCGATGGATGAAACGACACGTCGTCGGGGTATTCAAGAAGCGTATAATACAGAGCATGGAATCGAACCAAAAACAATCATCAAAGAAATTCGAGATTTGATTTCAATCAGTAAAGTAGCTGAAAAGTCAGCGGATTCTGATACGACCTCATATGAGGACCTATCTAAAGAAGAGCGTAAAGAATTACTTGCGAAGATGGAAGACGAAATGCGAGAAGCAGCGAAAGCTTTAGACTTTGAAACTGCTGCAACCTTAAGAGATACAATTTTAGAACTGAAAGCAGCCGAATAAGTTATCGGCTGGGGGTCAGTTTATTGACTATTTGTGGTTTTTCGGTACACTAAGAAACCTTAATTTAAAAGATCTATATAATAGAAGAAAAAATGAAATCAGAAATGAAATGGGAGAAATAAATGGCAAATGATAAAATAGTGATCCATGGAGCGCGTGCGCATAATTTGAAAAACGTCGATGTCACAATTCCTCGTGACAAGATGGTAGTTGTTACTGGTTTGTCTGGTTCTGGGAAAAGTTCATTAGCCTTTGATACGCTGTATGCTGAAGGACAACGTCGCTATGTGGAAAGCTTATCAGCGTATGCACGTCAATTTTTAGGTCAAATGGATAAACCGGATGTTGATAGTATCGATGGCCTGAGTCCTGCAATTTCGATCGATCAAAAAACAACTAGTAAGAACCCTCGATCGACTGTAGGGACAGTGACTGAGATCAATGATTACTTGCGTTTGTTATTTGCACGAGTAGGTCATCCAATCTGTCCGAATGATCATATCGAGATTACTTCTCAATCGGTGGAACAGATGGTCGATAAAGTGTTGGAATTATCTGAGCGTACAAAAATCCAAATTTTAGCGCCAGTTGTGGCTAAGAAAAAAGGTCAGCACAAAAAGGTATTTGAAATGATCCAACGTGAAGGTTATGTTCGGATGCGTGTAGATGGAGAACTGTACGATGTTACTGAAGCACCTGAATTAACTAAAAATAAAAAACATGATATCGAAATCATTGTCGATCGAATCGTCGTAAAAGATGGGATACGATCACGCTTATTTGATTCATTTGAAGCTGCATTACGTTTAGCTGAAGGGTATGCAATTGTTGATGTAATCGGTGAAAAAGAAATGTTGTTCAGTGAACATTATGCTTGTCCTTATTGTGGTTTTACTGTCGGTGAGTTAGAACCACGTTTATTTTCATTTAATGCCCCTTTTGGTGCGTGCCCAGACTGTGATGGTTTAGGTGTGAAACTAGAAGTTGATATGGATCTAGTGATTCCGGATCAAAGCAAGACCTTGCGTGAAGGTGCGTTGATTCCATGGAATCCAATTAGTTCGCAATATTATCCGCAGATGTTGGAGCAAGCGTGTCAAAGTTTTAATATCGATATGGATACACCATTTGAAGAATTACCCAAAGAGCAGCAAGAAATTATTTTAAATGGTTCAAATGGGGAAAATTTCCATTTTCATTATGAAAATGATTTTGGCGGTGTCCGAGATGTCGAGGTCCCATTTGAAGGGATCGTCAATAATATCAATCGTCGATACAAAGAAACAAATAGCGATTTTACGCGGGATCAAATGCGTTTATACATGACTGAATTAACGTGTCAAACGTGTCACGGGTATCGTTTGAATCCACAAGCTTTGTCCGTTCAAATCAATGAAACTAATATTGGACAAGTCAGTGAAGACTCCATTAACGGTACTTTAGAATTTTTTGAAACAGTCATTTTGAGTGAACAAGAAAAAGTGATCGCAAAACCAATCTTGAAAGAAATCAAGGATCGTTTGAGTTTCTTACGCAATGTTGGATTGGATTATCTGACATTGAGTCGAGCAGCAGGTACGTTATCTGGTGGTGAAGCTCAGCGAATTCGTTTGGCCACTCAAATTGGTTCCAATTTATCGGGTGTTTTATACATCTTAGATGAACCTTCGATTGGACTGCATCAACGAGACAACGATCGCTTAATCGAGTCGTTGAAAAAAATGCGTGATTTAGGAAATACGTTAATCGTCGTTGAACATGACGAAGATACGATGCGCGCAGCTGATTATTTGATCGATGTTGGTCCAGGCGCAGGAGATCAAGGCGGTGAAATCGTCGCTGCGGGAACACCGAAAGAAGTCCAGGCTAATCCAAACTCATTAACTGGACAGTATTTATCAGGTAAACGAGAGATTGCTGTGCCGAAAGAACGACGTAAAGGCAGCGGTAAGAAGATCAAAGTTACAGGTGCAGCTGAAAACAACTTGAAAAATGTCGATGTAGAATTTCCATTAGGGAAATTTGTCGCTGTTACCGGAGTTTCGGGTTCGGGTAAATCGACACTAGTGAATCAAATTTTGAAAAAATCCTTAGCTCAAAAATTGAATCGCAATTCGAATAAACCGGGTAAATTCAAAAAAATCACTGGGTACAATAATATCGAAAAATTGGTTGATATCGACCAAAGCCCAATCGGACGGACTCCACGAAGCAATCCTGCGACATATACGAGTGTGTTTGATGATATTCGTGATTTATTTGCTCAAACTAACGAAGCCAAAATTCGTGGGTATAAAAAAGGCCGCTTTAGCTTCAATGTTAAAGGCGGACGCTGCGAAGCTTGTCGTGGCGATGGTATCATTAAGATTGAAATGCACTTTTTACCAGATGTTTATGTGCCGTGTGAAGTCTGTCATGGCAAACGGTACAATTCAGAAACATTGGAAGTCCATTATAAAGGAAAAAATATTGCCGATATTTTAGAAATGACGGTTGAAGATGCGGTGGAATTCTTTAAACATATTCCAAAGATCCATCGTAAGTTGCAAACGATCGTTGATGTTGGTTTAGGCTATGTAACGATGGGTCAACCAGCTACGACCTTGTCAGGAGGAGAAGCTCAACGAATGAAATTAGCCAGTGAGCTTCATAAAAACTCTAACGGTAAAAACTTCTATATTTTAGATGAACCGACGACTGGATTGCACACAGATGATATTGCTCGCTTGTTGAAAGTTTTAGAGCGATTCGTTGATGCTGGAAATACTGTTTTAGTTATCGAACACAATCTTGATGTGATTAAATCAGCAGACTATGTGATTGATTTAGGTCCAGAAGGTGGCGATGGTGGCGGTACAATTTTAGCTACAGGAACACCAGAAGAAATCGCAGCCGTTCCAGAAAGTTATACCGGTCATTACTTAAAACGCGTGCTAAAAAATAAATAACTGATAAAGCTTAGTGCAAGTAAAGGATTCTCCTTTGCTTGCATTTTTCTTTATGGTATGATTATCAAGGATTTAGAATGAGAAGGTGTAAAAATAATATGACTGAAAAACAAAAATTTGTACCAATTTTGTTAGGAAGTGACATCAATGTTTATGGGATGGCTCGTTCCTTTCATGAAGCTTACGGCATTGTTTCGGAAGCCTATGCTGGTTTGCAATTAGCACCGACAAAGTATAGTAAAATTGTCAATGTTCATGTGGTGCCTGGTTTTGATAAAGACCCTGTATTCCTAGAGCAAATGCGTAAACTAGGGGAAAGTACTTACAATGACCCTGAGACGAAATATCTTTTAATTGCCTGTGGTGACGGGTACGCAGAATTAGTTTCGCAACATAAAGAAGAGCTTTCTAAATGGTTTATTTGCCCTTATATTAATTTTGATCTTTTGCAACGTTTGATCAGCAAAGTGAGCTTCTATGAAATTTGTGAAACCTATGATTTGCCTTATCCTAATACTTTTATTATTACGGAAGAGATGTTGGAAGCTGGTAAATTAAAACAAGACTTACCCTTTGATTTCCCAGTAGCATTGAAACCTGCGAACAGTGTGGAATGGTTATCGATTGATTTTGAAGGGCGTAAGAAAGCGTTCATCTTAGATACTCGCGATGAATTCGATATCATTATCGAACGGATTTATCAAGCTGGCTATACGAGTGAAATGATCGCGCAAGATTTTATCCCTGGCGATGATAGCAATATGCGTGTGTTGAATGCTTACGTAGATCAACATCACAAAGTTCGTATGATGTGCTTAGGACATCCACTATTAGAGGATCCTTCTCCTGAAGCCATCGGAAATTATGTGGCGATCATGCCGGATTATAACGAAAAAATCTATCAAACAATCAAAGGATTCCTTGAAAAAATCGACTATACTGGTTTTGCGAACTTCGATATGAAATACGATCCTCGTGATGGTGAGTATAAATTGTTCGAGATTAACTTGCGACAAGGCCGTAGTAGTTTCTTTGTGACCTTGAATGGCTTCAACTTGGCTCAATATGTCACAGAAGATCGGGTCTTTGAAAAACCATTTACAGAAACGATATATGGAAAAGCAGATCCTAAAACGTCAATGCTATGGATGGGTGTACCAAAAGGTGTCTTTGAAAAATTTGCTCGCAACAATGCAGATAAAGAAAAAGCCTTAGAAATGATCAAAAAAGATCATTGGGGCACGACTGTTTTTTATAAAAAGGATATGTCGATCATGCGTTGGATCTTAATGAAATATATGTTCAGTAAATATAAAGGACGTTTTGATTTATTCTTTAAAGAGAAAGAAGGATAGAAATGGAGAATTTCTTTAGTATCCTTGGTGGCATGGGAACGATGGCCACAGAAAGCTTTGTTCGAATTTTAAATCAACGAACGAAAGCTCATAACGATCAAGAGTATTTGAATTATGTAATGTTCAATCATGCAACGGTGCCTGATAGAACTTCATACATTTTAGATCATACGGCAGATAACCCCTTGCCGTTTTTAATGGATGATATTGAAAAACAAAATTTATTAAAGCCAGAATTTATTGTATTGACATGTAATACGGCACATTATTTTTTTGATGAATTGCAAGCAGCGACTAAAATTCCGTTAGTGCATATGCCGCGCGAAGCGGTCAACGAGGTTGCTAAACGTCATCAAGTAGGAGATAAGATAGCTGTTTTAGCTACTGCTGGTACAATGACGGCTAAAGTTTATCAAACTGCTTTGGAAGCAAAAGGCTTCAAAGTTTTAGTGCCAGACAATGAATTGCAAGCAAAAATCAATCATCTGATTTACCATGATGTGAAAGAAAATGATTTTATCAACAGTGAATTGTACCTAGAGATTCTTTCTGATGTAATGGAAAAATATGGCTGTCAAAATGCGATTTTAGGTTGTACAGAATTATCGTTGGTTCAGGAATTAACTGAAAATGTCCCTTACTCAGTGATCGATGCGCAATCGATTTTAGCAGATCGCACAATTGAATTGGCATTGAAAAACAGATCTTCTAACTAGAAGTTCTGTTTTTTTTTGCTTAAAAACGTTAAAAAGACTAAAGAATGATAAAAAAGTAGCAAAGACACGCCAGGAGTGTTATAATTTTTAAAAGGCAAAGAAGTTTGCTTTTTTTTTACGTAAAATAGCTAAATAATAAGATATTCGTATCGATTTACTTAATGAATCGATTTATAAAGTATAAGCAGATGGATTTTTATATCATTATTGCTGAAAAAAGTGCTTAAATTAGAGAGGAGTGACACAAATGACTGAAAGTTTACATTTGGTAGTCATCACAGGTATGAGCGGTGCCGGGAAAACCGTTGCGATTCAGAGCTTTGAAGACATGGGCTATTTCTGCGTGGATAATATGCCTCCAGGTTTGATTCCTAAGTTTTGGGAATTGATCCGTGAATCAGGGAAAGTAACCAAGATCGCTTTAGTAGTTGATTTGCGTTCTCGTTCATTTTTTGAAGATATTCAAAAAATGTTGGTAGAAATCGAAAATACTGGTTTCATTGACACGAGTATTTTATTTTTAGATTGTTCCGACGAAGAATTGGTTTCTCGCTACAAAGAAACACGTCGGGCTCATCCATTAGCGATGGATGGACTAGTGACTGAGGGTATTCGCAAAGAACGGGCTATTTTAGAAGATTTAAAAATGCGCGCGACCGTTATGATCGATACGACTGATTTGACCCCTCGTCAATTACGAGAACAAATCAATCAATCATTTAAACAAAAAGATGATGTTGGTTTCCATATTGAGATGCTATCCTTTGGTTTCAAATATGGATTGCCAATTGATGCAGACATTGTGATGGATGTACGCTTCTTGCCAAATCCACATTATATTCCTGAGTTGCGTCCACAAACGGGTTTAGACCAACCGGTTTATGACTATGTTATGTCTTTTCCAGAAACAGAAGCGTTCTATTCGAATTTTGTACGCTTGATCATGGATATTTTACCGGGCTATATTAAAGAAGGTAAAAGTTCTTTAACGATTGCTATCGGCTGTACTGGTGGTCAGCATCGTTCAGTTGCATTATCAGAAAGAATCGGTAAAGCTATCAAAGAAGCCGAGTACAAAGTGAATATTACTCACCGTGATAAAGACAAACGGAAAGAGACGGTGAATCGCTCATGAAAATGAAAACTTACCGTATTCGTAAACCGAAAATTGTCGTGATCGGTGGTGGTACTGGATTACCGGTTATTTTGAAAAGTTTACGGAATCAAAGTGCTGAAATCACAGCAGTAGTAACCGTAGCAGATGATGGTGGGAGCAGCGGTGAATTACGTAACTCAATCGACATGGCGCCGCCAGGAGATTTACGAAACGTATTGGCCGCATTATCTGATATGCCTAAATTGTACGAAGATCTCTTTCAATATCGGTTCAAAGCAAGTGATAATTTTTTAGCAAATCATACGATTGGAAATCTTTTGATCGCTGCATTATCTGAAATGCGTAATAGTACCTACGAAGCCATTCAATTGTTAACAAAAATGCTTCATGTAGATGGACACATCTATCCATCTTCTGAATCACCATTAGTATTGCACGCAGAATTTATGGATGGAACGAGTGCAGTTGGTGAATCTAAAATCGCACTTGACCGTAAAACGATTGATCATGTTTATGTAACGGAAAAAAATGGTGAGCGAGCTGTTCGGGCTGCCCGAAAAGTCGTTGCGGCAATTGAAGCAGCAGATATGGTAGTATTAGGTCCAGGATCATTATTTACCAGTATTTTACCTAACTTAGTAATTGAAGAAATCGGCGATGCTGTTCGTAAGACAGCTGCTGAAGTTGTTTATATTTGTAATATTATGACCCAAAAAGGGGAAACGGAACATTTTAGTGATGCAGATCATATTCGAGTGCTTCACAAACACCTCCAAAGTAAATTCATTGATACAGTTCTAGTCAATACAGAAATCGTTCCTGATGGCTATATGGATCCAGAAGTCTATGATGAGTATTTAGTACAAGTTACTCATGACTTCAATGGCTTGAGAGAAGAAGGCTGTCGAGTCGTTTCGACAGATTTTCTGGAACTTCGCGATGGCGGTGTCTTTCATGATGGCGACAAAGTGGTTGATGAATTGTTCCGAATCGTTTTTGGCGCAAAAATTTAAGAAGGAGGACTCGTCATGTCTTTTGCAGCGGAAGTTAAAAAAGAACTAACGGGTCTTGAAGTCAAAAAAAATCTCGCACAAGCTGAGTTATCTGCCTTGATTCGGATGAACGGATCGCTTAGCTTGAGCAATCATCAATTTGTTTTGAACGTCCAAACAGAAAATGCAGCGATTGCTCGACGAATTTTTACTTTAATGAAGGAACATTATGGTGTCCGAAGTGAACTACTCGTACGCCGAAAAATGAAATTAAAGAAAAACAATGTTTACATTGTACGACTTAAACAAGAGACCCAAAGAATATTATTAGATTTGGATATTATGGATGGTTTGATGTTTCAACCCAATATTGCTCCAGATATCAAAAACTCCAACGAAAAAACACGGGCTTATTTACGGGGGGCCTTTTTAGCTTCGGGATCGGTAAATAACCCTGAAGTTAGTCGTTACCATTTAGAAATATCTTCGATCTATGAAGAGCACAATCAAGATATTTGTGACTTATTGAATCAATTCGATTTGAATGCTCGGACTCTGGAACGTCGCAATGGCTTTATTACCTATTTGAAAGGTGCTGAAAAAATTGCTGACTTTTTGACTTTGATTGGTGCGACTAATTCAATGTTAAAATTTGAGGATGCTCGGATTGTGCGGGACATGCGCAATTCTGTAAATCGCTTGGTGAACTGTGAGACGGCAAATATGAATAAAACGATCGATGCGGCTTCAAAACAAATCGATAACATTCGTTTTATCGAATCAACGGTCGGTTTACAAGCATTACCTGAAAAATTGCAAGAAATTGCAGAGCTACGAATGCAGAATCCGGAAATTAGTTTGAAAGAGTTAGGGGAGATGATTCCATCTGGTTCGATTTCTAAATCAGGGATTAATCATCGCGTTCGAAAAATCAATGATTTTGCGGATAACCTAAGAAAAAAAACCGTTTGATCAACAAACGGTTTTTTTCATTTATTCAGTTAAGTAACTTGTTAAGGTAGCTTCGTCGATCGATTCATCAAAGATATGTTCACCAATAACGACAGTCGGAACAAATTTAATATTGGCTTGTTCTGCTTCATTACGAATCTCTTGTTGAAGTTCGCGATTGGCTTGTTGCTCAAAATGCAAAGTATTTTCAGCATAGTTCGCAACATCTTCAAGCTCAAAGTCACCCCAAATGTCTTGAGTATCATAAGCTTGTTGGATTTGTATCAATGCTTGGTCAGAGTCCGGGCGAATGTATTCGTGCATGACATTGCCGCGTTGTAAGCTGATTTTGTCTTTGTCTAACAATTTAATGATTCGTTGAACTTTTCCATCAGCTACTGCTTGGTCCAGAACTGTACGTGAGTCCTCAAACCACTGTTTGCAGTAAGGACAGCGCAAATTCATAAATTCGATTATTTTTTTCGGTGCATCATCCGAACCAATCTTGATTCCGTTGAAGTCATTAACAAGTGATGCTTTGATTACAGAAATATCCACAAAAAACACGTCCTTTCTACTACTAGTGTACAAAAAAACGAATAGAAAATAAAATTTTTTTAACTATTCAAATTAAAAGAACGAAAGTATTATTTTAAATTTTGTTCCTGTGGTTTATAATAAGTGCGTCATTATAAAGTTTATACGAATGTTATTTACTGTCAGTTTGTTAAAAGAGCATTCGTTCCATTCATAGGTAAAATATTTAAGGAGGAAAATCATGCGTAAGAAAAAAACGATGGATGGCAATACAGCGGCTGCATATATTTCCTATGCGTTCACTGAATTGGCAGCAATCTATCCAATCACTCCTAGTTCAACAATGGCTGAATTAGTTGATCAATGGGCAACCCAAGGAAAGAAAAATATTTTTGGTCAGCCTGTATCGATCACAGAAATGCAATCAGAGGCTGGAGCTGCGGGTGTTGTACATGGCGCATTAAAAACGGGCGCGTTGACTACGACGTATACGGCTTCGCAAGGATTATTATTAATGATTCCCAATATGTATAAAATCGCTGGTGAATTGTTGCCAGGTGTTTTTCATGTTGCCAGTCGTGCAGTAACAACCAATGCATTAAATATCTTTGGGGATCATGGAGATGTAATGGCTGCCCGCCAAACAGGTTTTGCTATGCTGCAAGAAAGCAGTGTCCAAGAGGTTATGGACTTATCAGCTGTCGCTCATTTAGCCGCCATTGAAGGTAGTATACCATTCATGAATTTCTTCGATGGTTTCAGAACTAGTCATGAAATTCAAAAAGTCGAAGTCATCGAATATGATGAATTAGCACCTTTGATCGACCAGGAGAAACTAAAGTCATTTCGCAAACGTAGTATGAATCCCAATCATCCGACTATCAGTGGAACGAATCAAAATCCTGATATCCATTTTCAACAAAGAGAAACAGTCAATCGTTATTATGAAGATTTACCCGCAATTGTGCAAAAATATATGTTTGAAATCAATAAATTACGTGGAACAAATTACGATCTTGTTACTTATTATGGCGCGGAAGATGCAGAAGAAGTCATTGTTGCGATGGGTTCAGTAGCCCAAACGATTGAACAAACAGTTGATTATTTGAATGCAGAGGGTCGTAAAGTTGGTTTCTTAAATATCCATCTTTACCGCCCGTTTCCAACGGAGAATTTTTTAGAAAAATTACCAGCTTCGGTCAAATCACTTGCTGTTTTGGATCGTTCTAAAGAACCTGGCGCGGATGGTGAACCTTTATTATTGGATATCCAAAGTGTCATGTATGAATCAGATGTACGTCCTAAAATTATTGGTGGACGTTTTGGACTGGGGTCTAAAGATGTGACACCGGATCAAATTATTGCTGTTTACGATGAATTATTAAAAGACAAGCAATCAGCGAAGAAGCGTTTTACGATTGGTATTGTTGATGATGTTACACATATGTCTTTAGAAAGTAAAGAAATCGTCGATCTAACGAATCCTAAGACATTCCAAGCTAAGTTTTGGGGTTTTGGTTCTGATGGGACGGTTGGCGCGAATAAATCAGCGATCAAGATTATCGGTGACCATACCGATAAGTATGCTCAAGGGTATTTTTATTATGATTCAAAAAAATCTGGTGGGTTGACGGTTTCTCATTTACGCTTTGGTGACACACCAATCCGTTCGACCTATTTAGTTGAAAGTGCCGATTTTATTGCCTGTCATACGCCGGCTTATATTCATACGTATGATTTATTAAAAGGCTTGAAACCAGGTGGTATCTTCTTGATGAATACGATGTGGAACGATACGCAAATGGATAAATTATTGCCGGCAAAAATGAAACGATATATTGCTGAAAATGAGATCAAATTTTATACTATCAATGCAGCGAAGTTGGCAATGGAAGTTGGGTTAGGTCAACGGATCAACACAGTAATGGAAACGGCTTTCTTCAGTTTAACAGGTATCATTCCATTTGATGAAGTTCTAGGTATATTAAAAGAAGAAGCAGATAAGAGTTATCGACGTAAATCAGTAGAAATTGTTGAAAAAAATCAAGCGGCCATTGACCAAACCGTCGAATTATTACATCAAGTCCAAGTTCCAAAAACTTGGCGGACCGTTGAGATTCCTAAAAAAATACGCCAAACGCCGGTTTCTCAATATGTGGAAGAAATTCTTGAACCAGTCAATTCTATGCGTGGAAATGATTTGACGGTCAATGATTTAGTCGTTAATGGGATGACAGATGGAACGATCCCTACTGGAACAACAACGTTTGAAAAACGTGGAGTAGCGTTAGAAGTACCTCATTGGATCAGCGACCGTTGTACGATGTGTAATGAATGCTCATTCGTTTGTCCTCATGCAGCTATTCGTCCGTTCTTAGCTGATGACGAAGAATTAGGCGAAGCACCAGAAGGTTATATCGTTCGTGAGATGCGGGGAGCAGATGGCTTGAAATACCGGATCCAAGTCTCGATTGAAGACTGTACTGGTTGTGGTCTTTGCGTTGAAGCTTGTCCGGCAAAAGAGAAAGCATTAGTTATGAAGCCGTATGAAGAAGAAAAAGAGCAAGCGATCAACTGGGCGTTCTCAATGACTTTGAAACAAAAAGCCAACCCAGCAAAAACTAACTCAGTATTAGGGTCTCAATTTAATAAACCGTTGTTGGAATTTTCGGGTGCTTGCGCTGGTTGCGGAGAAACACCGTATGTAAAATTGATGACACAAATGTTTGGTGATCGGATGATGATCGCAAATGCTACAGGCTGTTCTTCGATTTGGGGAGCGGCAGCACCTGTTAGTCCGTATACAACGAATGATCAAGGACAAGGTCCTGCATGGTCTAATTCATTGTTTGAAGACAACGCTGAGTTTGGTTACGGGATGTTTTTAGCCAACCAAACTAGACGAAAAGAATTAGCTGATAAAATCAACAATGTATTAGACAGTGTTTCTGAAGAACTTCGTGAACTGATGGAAGACTGGATGGATCATATGTTCGAATCTGAAGGGACGCAACAACGGGCAACCAAATTAACTGCAGCATTAGAAGAAAGTTTGGCCAATCCTCAACTGGCAGCTATTTACGAGGATCGTGATTTGTTTGTTAAAACTAGTCAATGGATGTTTGGTGGTGATGGCTGGGCCTATGATATCGGCTTTGGCGGTATTGATCACATCTTAGCGAGTGGAGCAGATGTCAATATTTTAGTAATGGATAATGAAGTTTATTCTAATACTGGCGGACAAACATCGAAAGCAACACCAGCTTCAGCCATCGCGAAATTCTCAGCTGGTGGGAAATACCAATCTAAAAAAGATTTAGGTATGATGGCGATGACTTATGGAAATGTCTATGTGGCCCAGATTGCTTCTGGCGCCAACCAAATGCAAACAATCAAAGCATTAGAAGAAGCGGAAAAATTCCCTGGACCTTCATTGATCATTGCGTATACTCCATGTATCAATCATGGGCTACGCGGCGGTATGAGCCAAACATTACGTGAGGCTAAAGAAGCGGTGGAATCTGGTTATTGGTCACTGTATCGTTACAATCCAGCACAACGAGAAAAAGGCAAGAATCCAATGACTTTAGATTATAAGAAACCAGATTTTAGTGAAATGATCGGGTTTATGAAACAACAAAATCGTTTCTCCGCTTTAGAGCGTATCCAACCTGATGATGCCCAACGTTTATATCAAAAAACAGTCAATGATGCGGAAACACGTTTTTATAATTACGCACGTTTAGCTGGACAAGAAGAAAAAATTCGGGCTAAATTATCAGGCGAAACAGCAACCGTTGAAAAAACAGCTGTAGCAGTAAAGCCAAAACGGGAAAAGAATATTGATCCTGAGGCAGAGGCTCGTCGTGCAGCCCGCAGAGCTGCCCGTGCAGAAAAACGGAATAAATAATAATAGCTAATCAGGAAGAGTCTTAGGTTTCTAAGGCTCTTTTCCTACTTAAATTTTATGCTAGACTTAAGCCACTGTGGTATAATTGTAGAGAATTTTAGATAGAAAGAGAGGTTATATATGCCTAATCATCTAATGGAATTATTCAAAGCTGATTATTGGCTAAGCCTTTTTTCTGAGAATCTTTCAACTTGGGATATTATCGTTAACCTATTAGATATTTTTGTCGTTTGGTATTTGATTTATCGCTTGTTTGAAATCGTTCGTGGAACAAAAGCTGTCCAATTGATCAAAGGTGTCGCAATCTTTATCGGAATACGAATCGTAGCGGAATTAATTGGTTTACATACGCTCTCTTGGTTGATGAATCAAATCATCACTTATGGAGTGATTGCAGCAATCGTTATTTTCCAACCAGAAGTCCGACGGGGCTTAGAGCATTTAGGTCGAAGTTCATTTTTCAAAGCGAGTCGAAAAGCAGAACGTGATGATGAACGGATGATATTGGCTTTTGATAAAGCGATCCAATACATGTCAAAACGTAAAATCGGTGCCTTAGTAACGATTCAACGGTTTACTGGATTGGAAGAATACATCGAAACAGGGATTGATTTAGATGCGGATATCACCGGCGAATTGCTGATCAACATTTTTATTCCTAATACGCCGTTACATGATGGTGCCGTCATTGTTAAAAACGGGAAAATCGCTGTTGCTTCTGCCTATTTACCATTATCAGATAGCATGCTGATTCCAAAAGAATTTGGAACACGTCACCGTGCTGCAGTTGGGATCAGTGAAGTCAGTGATGCCTTGACTTTTATTGTTTCTGAAGAAACTGGTGGCGTCAGTATCACATTAAATAATGATTTCATGCATGATTTATCGCAAGAAGAATATTTAGCTGTGATGCGACGGGAATTACTGCCAGATGAAAAGAATCTGAATAAAAAAAGTCTCTTGCAAACCTTTTTGGAAGGATTGACTAAAGGGGGCAAAAAATGAAAATTAAATTTAAAAAAAGCAACTTACCGTATATGTTGATTTCTTTATTATTTAGTTTGATTTTATTTTTCAATGTAAACAGTCAAAATGTTAGTCAAGTTTTTTCTTCAGACACTAACTATGAAAAATCAATCGATAACGTACCGATCGATGTGCAGTATGATTCAGATAAATATTTTGTTCATGGATTTTCGTCCACTGTTTCGGTTAAATTGAATGGAGCAAATCGTATTCAATTAAATAAAGAAGTGGATCCAGATACGCGTGATTTTACAATCGTTGCCGATTTGACCAATCTTGGTCCTGGAACACATGAAGTTAAATTAAAAACCAAAAACTTATCGAGCTCACTGTATGCACAAATCGAGCCAAAAACTATTTCTGTAACCATTGAAAAAAAGAGTACAAAAGAGTTTAGTGTTTCGCCAATTTTAAGTAGCACAACAAGCAATGATGGACTAAAAATCGGTGAAATGTCAGTAAAACCTAGTAAAGTTAAAATTACTACTGGTGAAGATACGATGAAACAAATCGATCGAGTAGTCGCATCTGTTGACGGTAGTAAATTAACAGCGGATCAGGATAATATTGAAGCACAAGTCCAAGCGTTGAACTCTAGTGGTGAGGCTTTGGCGATCCAATCAAATCCGCAAAATGTAGTCGTTTCTTTTGAAATTGAAACACCAAGTAAAGAAGTATCTTTATATCCAATTCAAGAAGGGAATCTCCCTTCAAATATTGATAGTGTTCAAATCGACTTGAATCGAACTAAAGCGACGATCAGTGGGGCGCAATCAGTAATTGATAAAATCGATTCGATCGGTATTCCAGTGGATGTCAGTCAGATCCAAGGAACAGTCAAAAAGTTTATTGATGTTCCTGTATCCGGCGATTTCCAAGTGGATCCTAAGACAGTCAGTGCACAAGTTGCACCAACATTCAAAGAAACGCAAGAGACAGAATCAAGTAGCGCTAATCATTCTAGTTCTACCAGGAGTGAAGTGAATCGCTCAGCTGGAAATGAATCTTCAAGTGAAAAATCAAGCTCTGCTACAGTTGAGAGTTCTACGACAACAACAACCAGTGTCTCTCAAGAGCGAACAATTCAATCAACCAATTAACTAGATGAAGAAGGGAACTATAATTTAATGGGTAAATATTTTGGAACAGATGGGGTACGCGGAATCGCGAACAAAGAATTAACACCAGAACTAGCTTTTAAACTAGGCCGTTGTGGAGGATACGTTTTAAGCCAACATCATGAAAGTGATGGTCGTCCACGAGTATTAGTTGGAAGAGATACACGTATTTCCGGTGAATTATTAGAAACAGCTTTAATTTCAGGTTTATTATCAGTTGGGATTGAAGTCTTTCAATTAGGGGTTATCTCAACGCCGGGGGTTGCTTATTTAACAAGATTACAAAAAGCATCAGCCGGAGTCATGATCTCAGCTTCTCATAATCCAGCAGAAGACAATGGAATCAAATTCTTTGGTGGTGATGGCTTCAAACTAGTTGATGAACAAGAGGCAGAAATTGAAGCATTGATCGATGCGGAAGAAGATACGTTACCTCGTCCATCAGCAGATGGTTTAGGAACGTTAGATGAGTTCCATGAAGGACTTTTGAAGTATTCACAATTTTTAGTCCAAACAATTTCGGGAGATTTATCAGGTGTAACCGTCTGTGTGGATGCAGCTAACGGAGCAACTGCTACAAGTGTCAATCGTCTATTTGCCGATTTAGAAACAGACTTTTATACGATGGGTACTTCGCCGAATGGTTTGAATATCAATGCAGGCGTTGGTTCGACACATCCAGAGGAATTAGCTAAAATGGTGGTTGAAAAAGGTGCTGATGCTGGTTTAGCTTTTGATGGTGATGGCGACCGTGTGATCGCAGTCGATGAGTTAGGGAATATTATTGATGGCGATCGTATCATGTTTATTTGTGCCAAATATTTAGCCGGTCGAAAACGTTTGAAGAAAAATACGGTTGTCACAACAGTCATGAGTAATTTAGGTTTCCATAAAGCGATTGAAGATATCGGTTTAGAAGATGTGATCACGCAGGTTGGCGACCGTTACGTTGTTGAAGAAATGCGTAAAAATGACTACAATTTAGGCGGAGAACAATCTGGACATGTCTTGTTCTTGGATTACAATACTACAGGTGATGGAATGTTAACGGGAATCCAATTGTTAAACATCATGAAACAATCTGGGAAAAAATTATCTGAATTAGCGGGTGAAGTAACGATTTATCCGCAAAAACTTGTGAATATCCGTGTGAGTAATAAATATGGTGCAATGGATGTTCCGGCAATCAAACAAGCTATCGAAGAAGCAGAAGCTGAAATGAACGGTGATGGCCGTATTTTGGTTCGCCCTTCAGGGACGGAACCACTATTACGTGTAATGGCTGAAGCACCAACGGATGAAAAAGTTGATTACTATGTTGAAAAGATTGCCGCTGTTGTTCGAGCAGAAATCGGATTAGATTAATTGAGATAGCCCCTTGATCAAAATGATCGAGGGGCTATTTTTTCAATAAAAAAAGGTTGAGAAATTTTCTCAACCTTTTTGTTTATTCAACGGTAACAGATTTCGCTAGATTACGAGGTTTATCAACGTCGTAGCCACGAAGAAGTGTGGCGTAATAAGCAATCAATTGTCCAGGAATAACAGATACCAATGGCCGTAAGAATTGATGAACGCTAGGAAGCGTAATTTGGTCGCCGTCCTTACTTAATTCTTCTGATGCAATAACTAGAGTATGTGCCCCGCGACTTTCTACCTCGCGTAAGTTGCCTCGTGTGTGTGGAGCAGTCATGGCTTCAGTAATAATACCAATGACCGGAGTTCCTTCTTCGATCAACGCGATTGTTCCGTGTTTCAATTCGCCAGCTGCAAATCCTTCAGCTTGGATATATGAAATCTCTTTTAATTTTAGAGCAACTTCCATTGAGACATAATAATCTTCAGCACGTCCGATATAAAACGCATTGCGGGTAGTTGCTAAATATTCTGCGGCAATTTCTTCGATCAGGGCTTTTTCAGCAATCATGGCATCCATTGCATTTGCTGCAATTCCTAATTCTTTTGTTAAGTCAAACTCATTTGCTGCAGCGATCGCTTTAGCTTCGCCAACAGCTTTTGCTAAAACAGTTAAAGCAGCAATTTGTGCTGTATAGGCTTTTGTAGAAGCTACAGCGATTTCTGGTCCAGCATGTAATAACATCGTATAACTTGCTTCACGGGATAATGTAGAACCAGGTACATTTGTAACTGTAAGTGAAGGGTAACCTAGTTCATTCGTTTTAACTAATACTTGACGACTATCTGCTGTTTCGCCGCTTTGAGTTAAATAGATAAAGAACGGTTTTTCTGAAAGTAACGGCATATTGTAACCAAATTCGCTTGATAAATGAATTTCCACGGGAATGTTGGCTAAGCGTTCAACAATTTGTTTACTTGCCCAGCCAGCATTATTACTTGTCCCGCAAGCCACGATATAGATCCGGTCACTCCCCAGCAAACTTTCTAACAACTCGTTTTCAATAACGACGGTTCCTGTTTCATCAGTATATTCACTAATGATCCGACGCATTGTAGCGGGTTGTTCATCGATTTCTTTCAACATGTAGTAAGGATAGGTACCTTTTTCCATATCAGAAAGGTCAATTTTTGCTTCGTAAGGGGCGCGTTGGATTTCATTGCCCGCAGCATCTTCAATTTCAACGTGATCTTTTGTAACGATCACCATTTCGCCATCATTGATTTCAACAAATTGATTTGTTTGTTCCAACATAGCCATTGCATCGCTACATACTACATTGAAGCCTTCTCCAAGTCCGATCAATAAAGGACTTTTGTTTTTAGCAACAAAAATCGTTTCACGATCTTCTTTGTCGACCAAACCAAAGGCGTATGACCCGTGGATTTCTGCTAAGGCTTTACGAAAGGCTTCTTTTGTAGAGAATCCTTGGTTGGCAAAATATTCAATTAAATGAACGACGATCTCAGTATCTGTTTCACCATAGAAAATATCTTCTGATAAAAAGTTATTTTTTAAGTCATCGTAATTTTCGATCACGCCGTTATGAACTAGAACGAAGCGCTTGCTTTGTGAGGTATGTGGATGAGCATTTTCTTCGCTCGGCTCACCATGGGTCGCCCAACGAGTATGGCCAATGCCAAGGGTCCCATGAACATCTCCACTGATTTTGTCAGATAGTTCTTTGATTCTTCCTTGCGATTTGATCAAGAAATCTTCATTTTGATCGGCTACGAAAATACCTGCTGAGTCATAACCACGATACTCAAGTTTTTCCAATCCGTTCACTAAAATACTAGTTGCTTGTTGGTTGCCTACAATCCCTACGATTCCACACATAATGTTTTCCTACTTTCCTGTCATTATATGTTTCCGAGCTGTCTGATTATTTTTTTGTTCTTTTATCAAGTTTTTAAAATAATCTTTAGAGCACAGCGACCCTGAAGTCATCCGCCGAATCTTTCGATAAACTTCATCCTCGTCACCTATATAAGGCCTGGCGCTATCTTATTGGTACATTTAAGATTTTATTTTTTTAATACCGGAAACAAACAATAATATAATATAAATCCGCAAACAAGTCAAATATTTTTTTATTTTAAACAAATTGGTATATATGATTTTGAAATTTTTATCACATTAAGAGGAAAGGTATTTTTTCATTTCTTCTATTCACAGAATAAGCTAAAATGATATGGTACACTGGATGTGTAATAAGTATTTGATCTAGTTAATATGGATTTTATAATGAAGGTCAAAATCAAGGAGGAAAAATTTATGAATCAACCAGATAATTTGACTGTAGGAGAATTACGAAAATTCTTGACGCAACTTGAAACCAAGCCAGAAATCAGTGATGCAACAAAAATATTCTTAGACACTGGATGGGATAGTATCCAAGAAATCAGTCCTGATGCCTTGAGTGTGGAAGAAGCACAAGCTTTTCAAATCGAAGATCCGTTAACACATGAATCTTTTGGAGGGTACTCGTTAAAAGAAAAAGCCGAAAAGATGAATGGCAATGGTCCAATCGAAAAAGTAGTAGTTATTCGTAATTTATATTAAGGAGGAATGAAATGAATAAACGTCGTTGGGTAGCGATTATTATTGCAATTGTATTGTTGGTGTTTTCAATCGTATCGTCGTCGATCACGCAAAAATCAGCGGATGAAAAGCAGCTGGGACAAATAAATGAGTTGTTTTATGGAAATGATGGCATCCAAGAACAGGTAGAAGCAGCCGGGACAAGTGATCAAAAAATTGTTAGATTAGTTGTTGAAGGAACAATCGTGGATGATGGAACGAGCGGGATGTTTTCTTCAGGCGGATATAATCATGAATCATTTATGAAACAATTAGCTACTATAAAAGAAGATTCGCAAGTAAAAGGTATTTTGTTAGAAATTAATTCACCTGGTGGATCCGTTTATGAAACAGCTGAAATAACACGGGCACTAAAGGAGCTCCAAAAGGATAAAGAAATTCCGATTTATGCAACGATGGAGAGTCAAGCAGCTAGTGGTGGGTATTATATTGCTGCCGGTTCGGACAAAATTTTTGCAACTGAAGATACGATGACGGGGTCGATCGGTGTGATTATGTCCAGCATGAACTATTCTGGTTTGATGGAGAAATTAGGCATCGCTGATTCGACCATCAAAAGTGGGGCGTTAAAAGATATTGGTTCGTCGTCACGACCGCAAACGGAACAAGACAAAGAAGTATTACAAGCTTTTGTTGACAGTATGTATGGGCGTTTCGTAAAAGTAGTCGCGCAAGGGCGAAAAATGAATGAAACGGATGTCCGCAAGTTAGCAGATGGCCGAATCTATGATGGCGCTCAAGCTGTCGATAATGGATTGGTGGATGAAATTGGCTATCCGGATCAAGCGTTACAAGCATTGAAAAAAGATAAAAAATTGAGCGATGCAACCGTTGTGAGCTATACAACAGGTGCGACGAACTTTATCAATACTTGGTTGGGCAGTAGTTTGGCAGAACTGCAAGGAATCAAGCCTTCGCAAGAAGATTTGGTGAAAAAGATTGTTGAGAGTGTGGGGACGCCCCAGGCACCTAAAGCGATGTATCTTTATGGAGGTGAATAAGCATGGGCGAAGAATCAAGCTATCGTCCGGCTGTTGGGCCGATTGAGGCATTATTAAAAAAAGACCAACAAAAAAATAAATTTCATCATTATCCCAATTATTTTTATGCGGGATTTTGGATTCGCCTATTTGCTTATTTGGTTGATTTACTTTGCATTACAGCCATTCAAACAATTATACTAGGTCTTCCAGCGTACTTTATTGGGTGGGACAAAAGTTCAGAGCTAACAACTATTTACGGTGGACTAGCATTAGTGATCTATTTAGGGTACTTTATCGTAATGACAAAGATAAATCAGGGACAAACGATTGGTAAAATGATTTTTGGAATCCAAGTGGTTTGTTTTAATGAAGCAACGTTAAGTTGGAAAACGATCTTTGTACGAGAAGGTGCTTGTCGATTTATCTTACGAGGATCACTATTCATGTTAGGATATTTAGTGACAATTTTTACGCCGAATAAACAACATATTGGCGACTATTTTTCAGATACGAGTGTCGTTACGATAAATGTGTTAGCAGCTAGAGAGGAATTATATAAGAATGAAACCGATCGAATTTCCGAATAACGATCACTATTACTTAACATTAGCAGAAGAAGCCTTTGCCAATGGGGAAGACCACATAGCGTTAGAAAATTATAGATTAGCTTATCAAGAGAATCCTTCACCAAAATTAAATCGCTTGATTGCTAGTTTAGCCGTTGAACAGGCTGAGTTCAGTATTGCTCTGGAGTATGTAGAAGAAGCTGCAGAGAGCTATTTAGAAAGTGCTGAATCAATTGATTTATATTTGCAAATACAATTATTTGCCCATCGATTTTTTGCTGCACGTGAGTTTTTGTGGCAAGCGCAAAAAGTAAAATCAATCACAGAAGAACAAAAAAATCTATGGCTGTTTCGTATCGATGATCAAGAGCTTTTTTATCAAAAACAGCAACAAGCAGCGATGAAAGTAATCGAATACGAGTTAAAAGAGTTGCCTAAACTAAGCAATATGGAACAATTATTGCTGATCCGTAAAGTTAGAGGTTTAACAAACGAACGATTAAAATTTTGGGCTACAGATTTTATGATGAATTCGTCGATATCACCATTAGTCCGCAGTTATTTGTTCGAGAGCTTAGCTCGCTTAGGTGTGGCTGACAGATTTTGTTATTTGACGTTGCAAGAAGAAATCGTAGAATTAATCCCAGTGGAAACTGGATTTGATCAGACACTCCAACAAATGATTGCTGAGTTATTGACAGAAGCTTTGATCGATGAAGATCCTGTTCTATTAACTAATTTGATGGAGCAAGTCAATTTAGAAATGGCTTTTCTTTACCCTTTACAAAGTTCTTACAATAACGCGCAAGCGTGGGTAAATAGCTATTTAGCCGATTACGTTGGAAGAGAAGTTGATTTGAATCCACAAATCGAAGCGTTACGTCAAAAGATAAAAGAACTGATGTTGGATTATCATTAAAAAGCGTTGAGAGTAAAAGCTTTATATTTACTTTTCACAATCAGTAGTGTAATATTTAATAGTATGCAAAATGCAAGTATATTAGTATTCGGAGGGAACAAACTTGACTGCAAAATTTGAAAAAACAGGCACCAATGATGGTGTGTTAACTTTCTCAATTGAACAAACTGAGATTCAAAAAGGCTTAACAAGTGCATTCAACAAAGTGAAAAAAAATCTTAACGTACCTGGTTTCCGTAAAGGAAAAGTGTCTCGCCAAGTATTTAACCGTATGTACGGCGAAGAAGCATTGTACGAAGATGCTTTGAACGACGTATTGCCAGTTGCTTATGAAGCTGCGGTAAAAGAAGCTGGGATTGATCCGGTTTCACAACCAAAAATCGATGTTGAAAGCATGGAAAAAGGCGAAACATGGGTAATCAAAGCTGAAGTTACTGTAAAACCTGAAGTTAAATTAGGTGAATACAAAGAACTTGAAGTTCCTAAACAAGAACTTGAAGTTTCAGATGCAGACGTTGAAGCACGTTTGAAATCTGAACAAGAAGCGCAAGCTGAATTAGTTATCAAAGAAGATGTTGCTGCTGAAAATGGCGACACAACTGTGATCGACTTTGAAGGCTTCGTCGGCGATGAAGCCTTCGAAGGCGGAAAAGGTGAAAACTATTCACTTGAATTAGGTTCTGGTTCGTTTATCCCAGGATTTGAAGAACAATTAGTCGGTCATAAAGCTGGCGAAAGCTTAGATGTAACAGTTACTTTCCCTGAAGATTACCAAGCAGAAGATTTAGCTGGTAAAGAAGCAATCTTCAAAGTAACAATCCATGAAGTAAAAGCAAAAGAATTACCTGAATTAGATGATGACTTTGCAAAAGACGTTGATGAAGAAGTAAATTCTTTAGACGAATTAAAAACAAAATACCGTGATGAATTAACAAAACAAAAAGCTGAAGCTGCTAAGGAAGCAAAAGACGAAGCTGCTATCAAACAAGCAGTTGAAAATGCTGAAATCGTTGAACTTCCACATTCAATGGTACATGACGAAGTACACCGTTCAATGGATGAATTCTTGAACAACATGCAACGTCAAGGGATCTCTCCTGAAATGTACTATCAATTAACTGGTTCTACAGAAGAAGATCTTCATACACAATTTGAAGGCGAAGCTGAAAGCCGTGTTAAAACCAACTTAGTAATGGAAGCAATCGTTGAAGCTGAAAAAATCGAAGCTTCAGACGAAGATGTTGCTGCTGAAATCAAAGAATTAGCTGACATGTACCAAATGCCAGAAGAACAAATCCGTCGTGTACTAACTGAAGATATGTTAGAACATGATATTAAAATGAAAAAAGCTGTTGAATTAGTAACAGGTACAGCAGTAGAAAAATAATTAAATTTTTAAAGCAGTTGAACCAAAAGTAGAAGATATTTTTGGCTCAGCTGCTTTTTTTTTACGTTTAAAAAATTAAAAATAACTAATCTATTCAAATTACCTTCTTGATTTGATACAATTAAAGTATTGATTTGATAAGTTAGATTAACTTGTATTAGTTTTATAAGAAAAAATTTATAAACTATTTTAGGAGGAAAAGATGAAGAAAAAAATTTTAGGGTTAAGTTTTTTGACAGTAGCTTGTTTAACACTTGCTACTACAGTTAAAGCAGAAGATACGCTCACTAGTGAAACGACAGTAGCTAGCTCTACTGAAACTATTGTACAAACGGATGAGTCAATAGAAACATCGACATCGGATTCATCTTCTGTATCAGAAGATGAGCAAGAGATGGAACAAAGCACAAATAACAGTAGTGAGAATACTGAAGATAATGGTGAATACACGGGTGACGAAGGTATTATGCGAGTGGACAAGAGTCGCTCAGACTTGTATCCATAGATTCAATATTACAGCGCTATTCCCGCAGTTTCTGTTACGGATAAAAACATACCTACCAAAAGTTTTATTGATATTTCTTCTCATAATGGAACGATTTCTGTTGCTGACTTTCAAAAAATGAAAAGTTATGGTGTAACTGGTGTAGCGATTAAATTAACCGAAGCAACGAGTTATATTAATCCTTATGCTCAAAGTCAAATAAATAATGCCATGACAGCTGGTTTAAAAGTTTCAGCATATCACTATAGTTGGTTTAAAACAGATGCTGAGGCTATCGCAGAAGCTAATTACTTTGCAAAAGCAGCAAATAGTTTTGGCTTAAGTAGTAATACAGTTATGGTTAATGATATTGAAGAGCCAAAAATTGCAGGCCAAGGCAATCATACAAATAATTCACGCGCGTTTGAAAATCAATTAAAATCATTGGGTTATGGTAATGTTCGTCATTACATTGGTTTAAGTTGGATAACGTCTAATAAAATCAGTGCTTCAGTAATTGGAAATAAAAACATCTGGGTAGCAGCATACCCATATAATCTCTCAAGCACTAACTTATATACACAGTACGGCGCATGGCAATGGTCATCGATGTTATCATTCCCTGGAATCAGCGGAAATTTCGATATTAATGCAGATTATACTTCAACATTTAGTAACCCAAATTCTACACCTTCAAATAGTGTTCAAATGTATCGCGTATACAATCCGAATAGCGGTGAACATTTTTACACTCAAAATATTGCTGAGAAGAACAATCTTGTATCAAAAGGTTGGCGTTATGAAGGGATTGGCTGGAACGCCCCAAGTTCTGGTAGCCCTGTCTATCGGTTATATAATAAAAATGCCGGAGACCATCATTATACGATGAATTCATATGAACGCGATAATTTGGTTAAAAAAGGCTGGCGCTATGAAGGGATCTCTTGGTATTCTGGTGGAGCAAACAAATTACTACGCCTATATAATCCTAATGCTAAGACAGGCACACATCATTACACATTGAATACAAATGAACGTGACAATTTAGTTAAAAAAGGCTGGCGCTACGAAGGTATCGGCTGGTATGCTAAATAAAGAAAAAAGTTCTCGTACAACGAGAACTTTTTTCTTTAGGAATCCTTTTAATTCCAAATGGTTTATTTGTCTTTTAGTGGCTTTGTGGTATTATAGATAAAGACTGCAATCGTGGAAACACTTGTAGAGAAAGAAACAAGAGGTGAAAGCCATGTATGAGAGCACAGGCGCAGGGGAGACAGTTCGCTGTTCATTTTGCGGCAAAACCCAAGAGGAAGTAAAAAAAGTTGTTGCAGGTCCAGGAGTGTATATTTGTAATGAATGTATTGACCTTTGTAAAGAAATCATAGATGAAGAATTCCACGAAGAAGCCATTCGTGAGTTTATCGATGTACCTAAGCCAAAAGAATTGCTAGACGTATTAAATCAATATGTCATAGGACAAGATCGTGCTAAAAGAGCCTTGTCAGTTGCGGTGTATAATCACTACAAACGAGTGAATACAGAAGCGGAAGATGTCGATGATGTCGAATTACAAAAAAGTAATATTTGCTTGATCGGGCCAACCGGTTCGGGTAAAACATTTTTGGCTCAAACATTAGCGAGAACGTTGAATGTACCATTTGCGATTGCAGATGCGACTAGTTTGACCGAAGCAGGTTATGTCGGGGAAGATGTAGAAAATATTCTCTTGAAATTATTACAATCTGCTGATTACAATGTCGAGCGTGCTGAAAAAGGTATCATTTATATCGATGAAATTGATAAAATCACTCGTAAGAGCGAAAATGTATCGATCACACGTGATGTTTCTGGTGAAGGGGTCCAACAAGCATTGCTTAAAATTCTTGAAGGAACAGTAGCTAGTGTGCCACCACAAGGTGGACGTAAACATCCACACCAAGAGTTTATTCAAATCGATACAACGAATATCCTATTTATCGTTGGTGGAGCGTTTGATGGCATCGAAACGATCGTTAAAAATCGTTTAGGTAAAAAAACAATCGGTTTTGGTACAAATAATAAAAAAATTGATGAAGAAGCAAGTATCATGCAGCAAATCATTCCGGAAGACTTATTGAAGTTTGGTTTGATTCCTGAATTTATCGGACGTTTACCTGTAACGACCGCTTTGGAAAAATTAACGACTGAAGATTTGGTTCGGATTTTAACAGAACCTAAAAATGCTTTAGTAAAACAATACCAAAAATTACTATCTTATGATGAAACAGAATTAGTCTTTGACGAGGATGCGTTACGCGCAATCGCAGATAAGGCGATCGAGCGCAATACTGGTGCGCGTGGTCTACGTTCGATCATTGAAGATGTAATGATGGATGTGATGTTTGATATTCCTTCTGACGAAACAATCGAAAAAGTTACTGTAACAAAAGATTCTGTCGAAGGTCTAGGTGAACCGTTGATCCAATACCAAAACGACGAAAAAAAAGCAGGTTAGCAAATGGAGGGTTCACAAAATAATTTGTGGACCCTTTTTGAAAGGCGTGAAAAAATGAAAGTCAACAATGCGGATATCGTAATCAGTGCTGTTTCTCCAGCACAATATCCTGAGACAGATTTACCAGAAATTGCTTTAGCTGGACGTTCAAATGTAGGGAAATCATCTTTTATCAATACCTTGATCGATCGTAAAAACTTAGCGCGCACTTCTGGAAAACCCGGGAAGACACAAACGTTAAACTTTTATCTGATTGAAAATGCGTTGCATTTCGTCGATGTTCCCGGTTATGGTTATGCAAAAGTTTCTAAAACGGAACGAGCAAAATGGGGAAAAATGATCGAAACGTATATTACGAGTCGTCAGCAATTAAGAGCCGTCGTATCGCTAGTCGATGTTCGTCACGATCCAAGTAAAGAAGATATCCAAATGTATGAATTTCTTAAATACTATGATATCCCGGTCATTGTGGTGGCAACAAAAGCCGATAAGATCCCTCGTGGTAAATGGAACAAGCACACTAGTGCAATTAAAAAGAAATTAAACTTTGATCAAAATGACACTTTCATTCTTTTCTCTTCAGAAACAAAGCAAGGAAAAGAAGAAGCTTGGCAGGCAATCGAAGCAGCAATAAAAGAAGATCAAGCTTAAAATGGAACTGACACTATAATTAGAT
>NZ_JXKQ01000016.1 GCF_001885945.1 Enterococcus hermanniensis
CATTTTATCGTGGCCCTTTACATGAAATGTTAGAAATTACTAAAATAACACTTAATACAGATATTGATAATTTAATTAACCGAATTCCTGATTATATTCATCTTGAATATGATGCTCATGAATTAAAATTAAACTGTGATGCGGGATATTTGGTTCAAGATTTTCTATTAGAAGTGGCGAGAGATAATGTCATGTATAATTTATTTAAAAATATATTGTACAATAAAAAATTCAAACTCACTGAAATAGCAGAAATATATTTTGTCTCAGAAGGCTCAATTAGAAGTAGAATTGAACATTATAATCAAATACTAGCGCGTTTTGATTTAAAATTAAGTTTTTATGAAGTAGATTTAATTGGAAACGAAAGTAATAAACGTTATTTTTTTAATATTTTATTCACTGAGTTTCGCCAATTTTTTATGGCACATTTAGATCCTGACACCGAGGAAAATGAAAAATTATTACAAGAAATGCGGAAAATATTATCTGAAAAGCAAAAACAATTGCTAAGTACAACGTATTATAAATTGGCTAGATGGTTGTCTATTGCGCGGATTAGAATCAGTAATCAACAATACGTACAAATTTCTGCGGATAAAGTTGAAGCTATCTCCAAAGAAATAGAATTTGCAAAATTTGAACAAACGTATCGTTTGATTGAAAATAATTTAATCGAAAATACTGTTTTGCCGCTTGAAGAAATTGTTTGGGCGTATGTAACAATATTAGATACTGTTGATTATTCTGGTGAAAGTAAAAATCGTTCGATGCATCGTGATCGTCCATTTGATGAAACAGATGGAATTTTTTATCGGATGATCCAAGAAACAGCTAAATCCCTACAGATGAGCGGATATGGGGACTTTCACTTTTCCGTTTTTTCCTATTTAAAAAATATTCGTGATTTGACTGAACTTTCACCAATTTATCAATTGGCTACCGATGCGCTAGTTTCCTATACATTCCAAGAAAATATCGATATATTTGAATTGTGGAAGCAAAAAATTCTTGAATATAAAGATCAATTGTCATTTGAAATTAAATTTATAGATGGTATAGTTACTCATTTAACTTTAATAACTAGCCGATTTGTCTACTTTAGCAGAACAAATAAAAAAGTTGTGTGCTCTTTTTCTGGTGAAACGGGGTTATCAAACTTACTCGAGACTAAATTAACGGATTATCTTGGCGATTTAGTAGAATTGATTTTTATTTCGACTCATGAAATAACAGATAAACTATTGGTGAGATACAGAGCTGATATGATAATCAGTAACTATCCAATCAGAAACTGTGCTATTTTAAATTACCGAATACCATATATACCACAATCAAAAGATTATGAAGAATTAAGGAAACATATTTATGATGAGGTGAAGGAAAATACGTCTAGATCAAAGGGAATACAACAACATTACTAATTGATCTTAATCACATTAAGAGTATTTTTTCAGGCTAATAGAGAGAAAGTTTAAAGTAGAATAATAAAAACACAGAAAAAGATACATGTTTCATCACTGTATCTTTTTCTGTGTTTTTTTATTTGATAATATTTATTATATGTTTTTTCGGCTTAATTTTTTTTATAAAAAACAAAAAAATAAGCATAGATAGGATTAAAACATTATTTTAATATTATATATTATAGATTTAATTATATTATTATGATTGGTGGGCTGATTAGAAAATGAGAATCAAAGAGGACGAACAGTTTATGAAAAACAATTATCTGAAGCATGGGCTGTCAAATTTTTATTTATCACTTCAGCCAATTGTTTCTTTTTGTGAAGAGGCTGAGGAAATTGAAATGTATGAGGTATTGCTACGTTCGTCAATTACTGATGAATTTCCAAATATCGAATTTTCGCAGTTAGTTTATGATGAGCAAGGTAATACGTTTTTTTTAAATTGGTATGCAGAAAAAATTACAAATTTTTTATCAACGTATTCAAAAATCAAACTGACGTTCAATCTTCATCCAATTCAACTATCTTACGCAGGGACTTGGACATTCTTAAATACAATGAAAATTTTTAAAAAAAATATCTTGATAGAAATAACTGAACATAATATCAATATATCTGATTCACAAAGGTATTATGAAACAATTTTGCCAGAAAGTCTTAAACGCATCCAATTGTTAGGGTACTTTATCGCATTTGACGATGTGGGGATAGGATTGAATACTCTTGAATCTATTGATTTTAATATAAATCAAATTGAGATTCTAAAATTTTCGTTATTGCCATTTGAACGTGAAGAAATAACATATAAAATCCAAAAAGCGCAAAAATGGGCAGCCATTGCTAGGGGGAAAAATAAACGTTTTATTGTTGAAGGAGTTGAAAATAAAAAACTGTCCAAACAATTGATTGAGGCTAAAATTTTTTTACAGCAAGGATATCTATGGTCAAATAAGGAGTTGAAAATTAAATGATAAGCACTTTTTTGATTACAGCGTTTCTTTTTCCTTTAATGATTGCTGGATTGTTAGCTACTGCCGATTTGTTTATTCATAATATCGAAAAAAACATCGCTAATAAGTTTTTTCAAAGTATGGTTATTGTTCTTATATTGTTTACGCATCAATACTTTATTTTAACTTTTTCTCATAATCTTGTGGGATTTATTTGTTATTTGTATAGTCTTTCAATGATTGCTAGTGTCACGTTTACTAAGAAAATAGGACCGTTTTTGATAATTTTATCATCGCTGATAGAAGTTTTGTATTATAACAATAATTCAGCAATCGAATTGCCAAATATTTGGATGATCCCGTTATTTGGTACGTGTATAGCGTTGTTAGTCAAATGTTTGATTCGATTAAATATTTTTACTAAACCGTATATTTTCGCCTTAATTTATTATCCAACAATTATTCTTTCGGTTTTATTGAGTAATTACATCATTACAAAAGAGCCATTAACTCCAGAGATCTATTTGATGATACTAATGGGTAGTACACTAATTTATTTTTTCTCAATGTTTTCATATAAAAAGACCAGAATGGAAGAAAAGCAGTGGATTGAAAGAGAAAAGAGATCAAAATTTGATGAATTGACTGGATTATTCAATTATGCATCTTTTACGGAAGATTTATTAAAGTTAAATGAGCAAAAGGAAAATGTCTCTGTGGTGATGATTGATTTGGATCATTTTAAAAACGTCAATGACACATTAGGACACATTGCGGGTAACGTGCTATTAAAAGAGTTTTCAAATCTGACTCGCCAGTTATTGAAGGAAAAAACAACTATCCCATTCACTTTTTATCGCTTTGGTGGCGAAGAGTTTTGTTTGATTTTCTATTCGAATAGTACAGAAGAAATTAAAAACTTAATGGATGAAGTTCGTGAGACTGTGAAAAATTATGATTTTGATTTACCGAACTATCAAATTGGAATGATGACTTTTTCATCTGGTATTGAAACTAGCTCATCGTGTGAATTCAATCTAATGTATGCATTAGATAATGCTGACAAGGCCTTATATCAGGCAAAACGTAATGGTAGGAATCAAATTATTGTTTTTGATTCTAGAAGAAAAAAGTTGATTTAAGCGAGGGGAGATCTTTATGAATAGTACAGTAATTGTCATACCTAGTCTTGAACCAGATAAAAAATTATTAGATCTACTAACTAATTTGAAGGAACAAATTTCAACGGAAATACTTATTATCAATGATGGGAGCCCGCTCCATTTTCAACATATATTTGAAAATGCAAAGAACCAATTTTCATGTACAGTTCTTGAGCACTCTGAGAATTACGGGAAAGGGGCAGCGCTAAAAACGGCTATGCGATACATCTTAGCTAATATGCCACATATCAAACACATGGTAACAGTAGATTCAGATGGTCAACACAGATTTTCAGATATCAATAAATGCATCCATCGTGCGCAAGAAGAAAACACAGGATTGATTTTGGGAACTCGTACCTTTGAAGGAAAGGTTCCTTTTAGAAGCCTATTCGGAAATGTTCTTACTCGTAAGATATTGAAGCTTTCTACTGGAATTAATATCACGGATACACAAACTGGTCTAAGGGTGATTCCTCGTCAGTATATGAAGGAACTGCTCTCGGTTGAAGGTGAACGGTTTGAATACGAATTGCGTATGCTGATCGAGACAAAAAAACATTGTTGGCCGATTATTTGCGAACCTATCAAAACAATCTATATCAATGACAATGAAACATCTCATTTTAGAGCCATTTCAGATTCTATTTCGATTTATTCTGTTTTCATTAAATATTTATTTGATTCTGAAAGATTTCAATTTTTTAGATATTTGATCTCTGCATTATTATCCTTTACTGTAGATATTTTGGCATACGGATTACTGATAACGTTAGCTACTAATTTTACACTATCAACAGTGGTGATAGTAGCAATTTCTGCTCGGATCATGTCATCAACTATCAATTATTTATTAAATAAAAGTATAGTATTCAAAAAAGAGTCAGATTTTAGTTTGTTTAAATATTTTGGTTTAGTATTTGCTCAAATTAGTGTATCAAGTATCCTGGTGTATTTATTATCTGCTACCAGTTTTGAAAATTATTCAGTCATGATAAAAGTGATCGTTGATAGTTGTTTGTTTCTATTAAGCTATCAAATACAAAAAAAATTTATTTTTAGGAAGGAAAAATATGGTTATTCGGCTAAAAAAAACTAAAGGGTTAATATATATAATTGCATTCATTACTGCCGTAATTTATCTAGCTTGGCGTGGAATATTTACTCTACCTTGGGGAGAATCGTTATTTGCAATTGTCTTTGGTATTGGATTATGGATTAGCAAAATTATTTCTTATTTTACCGCCGTGATTCTTATTTGGAATAAAAAAAATGCAAAGAAAATAAAAAAGCCGGAAGTAGAAGAACAAGCGTTTCCTGCTATTGATGTCTTTATCGCTACTCATAATGAAACAGTAGATTTACTTTTAAAAACGGTAAATGCTGCTACACGGATGAACTATCCTGATAAAAAATTAGTACATATTTATCTTTGCGATGATTCAAACCGACCAGAGGTTGCAGCATTAGCAGCTAAATTTTCGGTTGGTTATATCGGATTGGAAGATAATCAGCATGCAAAATCGGGAAACTTGAATAATGCTTTAAATCATAGTAGTTCACCGTTGGTAGCCACATTTGATGCAGACATGATTCCGTATTCTAATTTTTTATTGGAAACTGTTCCTTATTATGTTCAAAATGCAGCAGATCGAAAAGAAGATGCAGAAATAAAACCATTAGGCTTAGTTCAAACCCCTCAGAGTTTTTATAATGCAGATCTTTTTCAATATAATTTATTCTCAGAAAGTAGTATCCCTAACGAACAAGACTTCTTTTCAAGAGAAGTGAATGTCTTAAACAATGCACAAGGAGCAGCTATTTATACGGGGTCAAATACGCTAATTTCAAGACAAGCAATTGTCGATGCAGGAGGATTCCCAACGGCGACGATTACGGAAGATTTCGAGCTGGGTATCTTGATCAATAGTAAGGGTTACACGAGTATCTCAACGGCTGAGCCCATGGCAAGTGGGTTAACACCCACAGATATCTCTAGTGTGATTAGACAGCGGGTACGTTGGGGGCGCGGAGTGGTTCAAAGTGTAAAGAATTTGCAGCTACTCACCAATAAAGATTTAACAATCAAACAAAAACTGGTCTTTTTTAATAGTTATCTTTATTGGTGGTCGTTTTTGCGTCGGTTGATTTATATTGCAGCGCCTATTTTATTTACAGTTTTTAATGTGATGGTCGTAAAAGCTAATTTTTGGCAATTACTTATTTTTTGGCTGCCCAGTTATTACTTTTTACATTTAGCGATGCAAGATTTATCCAGTGATATCCGGACCCAAAGATGGGGTGAAGTTCAAGAAACAATTATTGCCCCATACTTGGTGGTACCGGTACTACTACAAGCATTAGGGATTAAAGAAAAGAAGTTTAAAGTAACTGACAAAACATTAAAACAATCACGTAAAGATCTTTTTTATATCATTCCCCATTTATTAATGTTGGGATTAGCTGTCTATGGTTTAATCAGTTTTAACTATGGAAAATTTGGTTCAGAATTGTTTTATAGCAGTATTATTACTTTTTGGTTGTTGACACATATCTTCAACCTCACTTTTTCGGTCTTATTCTTTTTGGGAAGACCCATCCATCGCGAAACTGAGCGTTTTGACTGTCAAAATGATGTAACTATTTCTTTTTTTGATCAAACATTTATGTTGAAAACTAAAAACATTTCAGAAAAAGGCATGCTGATTGTATCGGAAAATCCTCTTTATTTTCCAGAAAAAGATCTTAAAGTCGAGATCGAAAAAAATGGTTATCAAGCGACATTTACTGGGAAGGTAGCGAGAGTCTTTCAATATCATGAGGAATGGTTCTATGGGTTAACTCTTCAGCCTAATACAGAAGAAGATTATTTAAATTATTTGCAGGTTATTTATGATGGCTTCAACCAAAGTTTACCACAATTTCGTGATGTTTGGATCACACCATTCGAACGATTTGTGATTAACATTGAAAAAAGAATATTTATCAAGCGCTTAAAGACAGACCAGGTAAAAAAGGCACCGATAATAACAATGGAAAAACACATAGCGATTAAAAATCATGAATTTATTTTTCATGAATTTGATTTTCAGCATATAACGGCGAAAACGAATCAGACTCTTCAAATTGGCGAAAACTTCACTTGGAAGTTAGGGGAGATTCATTTGCAATTAGAAGCAGAAAAAGCACTAGCAGGAAATAAATATAAATTGAAAGTAACAAATTTACACAAGGTTGCTCACCACCCTACTTTCATCGAAGAAGTAAAACAGTGGGCTAAAGAAAAGGAGATAGAAAATGTTAGTGATAATTTTGCGGCTTAGCTTGGTATTGCTATCGATCTATGGTCTATCTTTATTTTTCAAAAATGGCCTAGGAGTTGCTAAAGAATTAAGTGGACTGTCAGCAATTGCATCGATCATTTTGATATTACAAATTTTAGGTTATTTTAAATTATTAGAAGTTGGTACCTATAGTTTGTTTGTCATAGGTCTTTTATTCAGCGGATATGAAGGAATAAATAAAGTTAGGCAGAAGTCTTTTCATCTCAAACGGATTAATTGGATCATCATTTGGCTAGGACTTTATTTTGGCTTGATTGCTTCTGCGTTGATGATTAACAAGTTAGAACATTATGACAATTTTTCTCATTGGTCGCTGATCGTTAAATTTCTTTTTACAGAAAATCGTTTTCCGACTGCTTCAGATACGATTATTTCATTCACTTCATATCCACTGGGGAGTTCGCTCTTTTTATATTATGTAACTAAAATTGCTGGTTTTTCGGATCAAGTTCTTTTGATTGGACAACAAATATTTATCTTCTCGGCCATTTATGCGACATTTTCAATTTTAAGAGATAAGCAAAGGCTATTGTTTCCAGCAATCTTATTTTCTTATTTTGCGGTTATCAATTACTATAACATTGCGATTCGTATGAATAATTTATTGGTGGATTTTCTGTTGCCTTTGTTAGCGTTAGCAGCGATTGCAGGGGTTGTTACGATGAGGGACCGACCAAAGTTATCTTTGATCTATGTGATATTGATATTAGCAGTCTTAAATTTAGTGAAAAATAGTGGGCTATTCTTTTCGGTCATAGTCCTCTTTATTTATGCAGGGACTATTTTTTTATCAACTGAACATTCGATACATTCAATTTTTAAAAAAATTGGCATGATTACTTCAGGTCTAATAGGAGCAATACTGCCCATACTTGTGTGGATGTTACATGTAAAGCAGACGTTCCCAGTTTCAAAACATGAAGTGTCTGTTTCAGCGTATCAGCAATTATTAGCTGATAAAACGGCTTCTGAAGTAGCCGCTATTTGGTCAAATTTCTATTCGACTGTCTTAAATCTTTCAACGCAATCTACACAAGGAATTCTTTTAACCAATTTATTGTTGATTGGAACGGGGCTAGTTATTCATTACCGATTGAAACGTAAGACGAATATTATATGGTATTGGTTAGGAATAAATCTCGTGATCATTTGTTACTATGCTTCGATACTGGCAATGTTTTTATTTTCAATGCCGACTGATGAAGCGCTCTATTTAGCCGGTTTTGAACGTTATACTTCTAGTATTGTCATATTTGCATTGGGATTAGCCGTTTTTGTCTTGATTAATGAAATCGATAAAAATATGTATGAGCAAAGAATTGTTAAGAGAAACCATCAAGGATTTAAAAATTTGAAAACCAAAAAGAACTATCAGTACACCACGGCAATCTTGATTTTTGTTTCGACATTGTTTATTTTCTCAGAAAGCAATGGACTATTATTCAATGCTACCCAATTTGATCAATCAATTCCCAGTCGTTTCAAAAAAATGAAGTTAGATACGATTGAAAAATCTTCCGATTCCTTTCTGGTAGTCACTACAGATAAGACAGCCGTTGAGAATTATTTAGTTAATTTTGTAGGAAAATATTTTCTGTTTAGTGAAAATGTCGAAGGAAGGGAAGACTTTGTACTTGAAGAACAAGAATTCATTGAATTACTCAAGCAATACGATTATATCGTTGTATTAGAAGAACATTATACATTTAATAAATTATTTGAAAAAAATTTTGATCAATCGTTAAGGAACGGTATTCACTCAATCAGGGAACTTGGAATGTAAGGATAAGTTTATAAATACGCAAAGGAAGACTTCATTTAGTTATTTCCTTTGCGTACTTTTTTGTAAAGGAGGTTATGATGAAAGATTATTTAAAAAAATATCCATACTTATTACTCATTCCCATCACTTTATGTGGTCTCTCTTTCTTATTCTTTCAAAAAGAAGAAGAAACAATCCCTCAGTCGACGATTTTTTCAACTACAGACAGTCAATCAGTATCAGAAACCACTAATATTGTGAACCAAGAATGGTATGTTGACGTTAAGGGAGCAGTGAATAGCACTGGCATGTATCGGATCAAAGAAGGGATGCGTTTGATGGATGTTATTGAGTTAGCCGGAGGGTTTACTGCCGAAGCGGATCAAAATCAAATCAATTTTTCAAAGTTGTTAACAGATCAAGAAATTGTCTATATACCTAAAGTAGGGGAGGAAATGCCGTCTATTAACGAAGAAACAAATTCAACACAAAGCAACACGGAGCATACGAATAAAAAAATTAATATCAATACAGCAGATGCAACTGAATTACAGCAGTTATCTGGAATCGGCGAAAAACGTGCAGCAGATATTATTAATTATCGCTAGGCAAATGGCAGTTTACTGTATAATCCCTTTTATACCAACGTTTATAGCGTGTATAAAACTATTTAAAAGGCAAAAGGGGCAGAAAAGGGGCAAACTATTTTAAAGTGTTCAACTTGCTAGCGATATCGAGTTGGGCTTTTTTTGTTACATGAGTATATATTTGCATCGTAATTTTCAAGTCACTATGTCCAACTTGTTCCATAATTGCTTTTGGTGCTACTCCAAGTTCAGCTAGTAAAGAGATATAGCTGTGCCGAAAAATATGATTATTAAGATTCTTATTTATCTTCTTAGCGCCTAGACGTTCATTTGCTTTTTTTAGGGTTACGACTAAGTTATTTGGTACTCTATGTGTCCCTCTGTTTCCAACGAATATAAAACCTTCTTCTCCGAAGCCCCATTTAATTTCATTTAAGGCAATGTTAGTCTCAATTATCTCTTTAGCTCGATCAGACAAAATAATTGTTCTGTATGAGCTAGTATTTTTTGTTGGCCCTACAAATGAATTTTTAATCCCACTAAGGTAATGAAGATTTCCATGTATATCTAGCGTGGATGATTGACTATGATAATCACGATGCCTTAATGCTAACAATTCACCTATTCGCATACCTGTCAACAGCAGTAATTCATAAATATCTGCAGTTTGCCTGCATCGGGTATCTTTTCTAATTTCGTTAATCAACAACATTGCTTCATCGTATTCTAAATATTTTTGTGAGATATCTTGTTTATCGTCAATTGTGACAACAGGTTTTATCAATTTCACTCTAGCAAGAGGGCTGTCATCGATATATCCCATAGAAATAGCATATTCATAAGACAAATTGAATACGCTCTTAAAATGCTTCTTGTATCCATACGATCGATCCATAGAATCAAAATAGTTTTGAAAAAGTGGAGGGTCCGCTAAATCAATTAAAGCATCAACATATTCGAACTCCTCTTTGATTTTTGGAATGACGCCTTCATACATTCTTTTTTTGAGATTTTGATCGATTTTCTCATTTAAAATCTTACGAGCTTGTGTTTGAGCTTGCGCTGTATCCTTAGCTAATATCTTAGATACTTTTTTTGTTTTTCTGGTGTAGGGGTCAACATATCGCTCTATGTATTTAAATTTCCCATTCGGTAATTTCTCAACCCACATGGTCGTCACTCCTTAAACGAATGTATGTTCTTTTTTTGCATGATTAAAAAGCCCCGAAAGTGGGGCAAGGTTAATAACTTCCAGTCCAAGAAGCATCGGAAAAATACACTTCATAATCAGGCGTATCATTTTTAACATCAAAATACGCAACGCCGTTAGCTGATTTGCCAGGTTGGATTGTATCAGAATAAAACTCTCTAGAGTTCAGTTCTGCTTTCATGTTGTCACCGTCATAAAAATCCAATTGATGAGCAGTAACTTCGAAAGGATTGTCCCCTAAGTTCGTAACAGTAAAATTAACTTTTGCATAGTAGCCATTTTCAGGGACATAATAGTCTCCATCACCCATGTCTTTCTCGACAGAATCGATTTTAACGTCGATCATATCGCCAGACTCGCTAGTAAATGGCTGACTTTGTCCGATAGATGCAGAAACTTTAGAACTTGAACTACTTTCACTGACATCCTCAGATTCTGGTTCGTACGCTTCTTCTGAAGCTACTTGCTGTTTTGCCTCTTCAAACTCATCGTCTATATTATAGGATGACGAGCTTTCTTCTGTCTCAGCTTCATTTGTGGTCGAACATCCAGCGACCGCAATTAAAAATGAAGAGAACAATAATACCAACACTACTTTTTTCATTTTTTATTCCTCCTTAGTATTTTCTTTTTATTTCTTTTAATACACCAGCAATCCTTACATTTTCAAGTTCAGACCCAGCAAAAATTTGAGGGCTGTATGACGGATTGCTAGGTACTAACATCAATACACCGTCATTAAAATGAACGTGTTTGAGAGTTCCTTCATCTCCATTAATAATAACGACTGCAATCTGCCCATTGAATTCTATTTCATTTGTTGCTCTTATTAGGGCCTCGTCACCATTATTAATTCCGTCACCGCTCATTGAATCTCCATCTACAGTTAAAACGAAAAAATCTTCTGAATTAGAGACATTATCAAAGTATTCATACCCTAAAAATTCTTGGAAAGCTAATCCATTAGGTCCCGCCTTTACACTACCAAACTTTTTAATAGGAATTCTACCTTCCAAAGAAGGCGCTTGGGCGCCTATTAAATGCCAATAATCTATATTTAATGCATCTGCTATTTGAGGCAACCTGTCGAATGGGATATCTCTTGCTCCGGACTCCCAACGAGCAATATTAGCTCTATCAATATGCAAAAATTTAGCGAGATCAGTTTGGCTCATATTTTTTTCTGTTCTATATTTTTTTACTAATTCAACTATTTCTTTATTAGTTCTCATAACTTTCCTCCGTACCAATTGGTCAACTAAATAATAACATTTTGGACAAATAGTCACAATAATAAAATTAATTGCAATATTGTGTTGACGTAAAGTCACAAACAGGTTATTATTTGTCCATAAGCTCTTATAAAAACACGAGGAGGTGAAATTAGTGGTTGTTATAAATTTAAAACGACTTAAAGCTGAACGTATTGCTAACGGTATTACTGAAGCTGAGATGGGGAAAAAATTGAATAAAAGTTCAAGTATTATTTATAAATATGAGAACGGATCAAGAAACCTATCAATCGAAAATTTTTGTAAAATGATTGATGTTATGGGATTTAAAGCAAAAGATGTAAATATTTTTTTTGCTGACAATTGTGACTAAAAGGCACTAAAATAAATTTATATCAATTATCAAGTGACTATAAGTCTCTTTGCGTTGTGACTATAAGTCAACGGGATAAAAACTTAAAAAGAATTAAAAAGTTTGTGAAACATTACAAAAACACTCTATGAAATTCTATTTCATGAATCACTATAAATAAAGAATATTTTTGTGAAACATTTTTTATTTTTTTATTAAATAACGAACGAAAGGAACAAGAATAATGAATACACCGCAAATTTTTAATTTTGAAAAAAGTGAAGTCAGAACATTGTTAGTTAACGATACACCTTATCTTGTTGCAAATGACGTTGCTAAAACACTAGGTTACAAAAATCCAAGTGACGCTACGAATAAACATTGTAAAAAGGCAATTAAAACATGGGGTCGCGATTCGCTAGGTCGCCGTCAAGAGTTCAAGATTATACCGGAGTCGGACGTCTATAGACTAGTAATCAAGTCTAAACTTCCGAATGCAGAAAAATTCGAAGAATGGGTTATGGAGGATGTTCTCCCAGCAATCCGAAAAACAGGAAGTTATTCCAATATGCCACAATCGTTTGTTGAAGCATTACGGTTAGCCGCTGATCTTGAAGAAGAAAAATTGTTCCTCGAACAAAAAGTGGCTGAATACGAACCAAAGATTACTTACTTAGATAGTATTCTTTCCTCTACAGATTCCGTCACGACTAGTCAGATTGCAGCAGACTATGGTATGTCAGCACGTCAGCTTAATAAACTGTTGCATGGATTAGCTGTACAACGAAAAGTCGGCGATCAATGGTTACTGTACAAGAAACATATGAATCAAGGATATACGAAATCCCACACTACCGAGATCTACAAAGCTGATGGAACGCCTAAAATCGTGATGAATACGAAGTGGACGCAAAAAGGTCGGCTATTCATTTATGAGTTGATGAAATCAGAAGGATATTTACCAGAAATCGATTTACTAGAGGAGGCTTAAAAATGGAAGCAATACAAGTTACAACAGTCACTCAAAAATTCGCATGTAAAGAACAAGCGATGTTGTACTTCGGTTTTCAAAAGAAAAGTAAACGAACTTTTGAACGTTACGCAGAAGAATTCAAGTTAAATCCAAAATTTTCTAGCGGATATATTAATCCTACCGGTGGATTGCCATTGTATGAGATTGAAAAATTTGAAGCGTTTTTGAGATGGAAAGATGCGAATAAATATTTATAGAAAGGAGCATAACGATGAAAGAAGAAAAATTAACTGTAAAAATCGAGCTAATTGGAGTGGAAGAAGCTACGGCTAAAGCAGAACGATATGTCGAACTATTAAAAGAAGCCAAAACGTTGGCAGACGAATTAGCTTCAACAGAGCTTGATCTTACTTATTTAATTCAAGAGTAATCTTTTGACCGCAAGAACAAGTTACTCCAGACGTAGGGACTTTAATAGTTTTATGACATTTTGGACATTTAGCGTCAATTCCACCTTTACTATCGATTAATTCTTTAGCTAGGCCTTCAGTGTCGCTTAATTTCTTCTTCAAACTATTAAGACCTTTAATTTTAACATTTTTACCCAGAAGATTTTCACCACCTTATCAGTTATTTCAGCAGACCACTTGCTGATAAGAAAATTATACAACAGAAAGGAAGTACCACATGAAAAATAAAAAAATTGCACTAGGAGTTACCGCTGCATTGTTTCTAGGATCAACTGTAGGATTCGCCGCAGGCGCTGGGTTCTTCGATAACGCAACAACTGTAGAACAGAACATCTACAAACTAGCTAACATTGCTACGCAGAACAAACAGAAGGCAGCAGACGTTCAAAGCAAACTTGATCAAACGACTAGTCAACAAAAGAACCTGCAAGATCAACTAGACAGTTTGAAACAGCAATTGGCAAACAAGCAAAACGAGGTCAATGCGAAGCAGTCTGAAATCGAAGCTAAACAACGTGAAGTCGAATCTAAGCAACAGGAAGTCACGCAGAAACAGCAAGAGGCGGATAAGCTGCGTAATGAACTATCTAACGCTCAAAACGATTCAGCACAAAAAGACGCACGCATGGCGGAGTTAGCAAATTTGAGCCAACAGAAAGTAAATGAGTTGGGCCAGTAGGGGGTACGCAACATGAAACGACTAAATTTTCAAACGATACTGCTTTCGATGATCGCAATACCAGTTTTTACATTAGTCAATATTTGGCTGGCCTACGGCTACATTCTACTTTTCTTTTTAGTGATTGGATGGGAAAAGAAAAAGCCAACCGAGGGGGCTGACTAAAAGTGTGGAGAAGAGTTTTAAATGTAAAAGTTACTATCAGAGAAATAAAAGAATTTTCTATATGGCTCTTTCAGGACTTAAGAAAAAACAATTTCATTCCTAAGAATGCTTCTGATATCGGATTATATCTAGGAATATTAGGATTCATACTTTCGATTATAAGTATCGTACTCAAACGTTTTGGCCTTTAAATTGGCAACGCCTTGAATCGATCGTACAAAACAAAAGAAATAGACGACATTGCAACTAATAACGATAGCAAAGAAACCCAATCGGATAAAGCCAATTTTTTCACCATCCAGTTTTTAAACCATTATATCAAATTGAAAGGCGGTGATCGTGGATGAATAGAGTAGAAGCTCTAAAAATAGGAAAGATTATTGCTGATCGTTGGTGGGTTCGCAACCAATCAACAATACTAGCGCAACAAAATATTGAACGAAGAAAATTGTGGGAACAAAAAAAGCTCACTACGCCGGCAAGCAATTAGTGAGCAAACAAAGAATGATTTGAGGTGATTATAACATGCTATCAGAAAAAGAGAAAGTGAAGCTAGACGACTGCATCACAAAAGCTCCTGATGAAGAAATGAAGCCAATCAAAAATGGGTTCAGAAATACTGAGTTAAAACAGAATGTTGAATGTAATCAAGATGATAGTGAATCGCCAATTTGGAACACCGACGCTATTTGGCACTTGAAAATTGAAACTGAAATAAAAACTAAAGAGTTCTATCTACTCTTTGAAAATGCGCAAGAGACACTTGATCTTTTTGAAGAAGAAATTAAGCGAGCGGAGCTTGTGAGATATAAAAACGGTAAGGACTTCAAAAAAGAAATGGAGGAATTATACGGTGAGTGAGAAAAAAACGTTTAAAGAGATTTCTCAAACAGACTATGAAAATGACATAAAAACAAAAGAAGGCGGCACCGACAAAAAGACCGGAGATAAGATTTATTTAAAATATCTAAGTTGGGCTGCCGCTCATAAAGTCATGAAAATTATTGATCCTGATGCCGAAATTATTGAGCATGAGTTCGAGCATTATCATGTTTTAAGCGGGCAACAACAAGATTTCCTTATTACTGAATTAAAACCTTATCGTCAAACAGGAGACGGATACATGGTAAAAGTTTCAGTTATTTTATTTGGAAAAAAAGAGACTGAAAACTACGCGATTATCAATTTTCGAGGCCAACCGGTATTAAAACCAACCTCAACAGACATAAACAAAGCTTTGAAGCGAGCCTTCGTTAAGGCTTTGGCAAAACATGGAGTAGCACTGTATCTATATGAAGGCGAAGATATTCCTGATCATCCTAAAATCGATGTAAAAGAGATTGAGAAATTAGAAAAAATATTGTCTGGATTAGATGAAATCACAGGAAACGAAAATAAAAAGACACTAATAAACACAGTCAACAAGTACACGAACCAAGACAATCGTTTAGGCAAAAAGATTAAAGAAATCAGTGACATGACTTATGACCAAAGTGGACTCTTTAAAATTGCAGCAAATAAGATTCAACAAGAGTTTGAAAAACAATCAAAGTACAAGAAGTGATGTAAATGAACAACTTAACTTATCTCACAAAGATAGTGAAAATATCAGGTAATAAAATTGTATTAGAACTAAAAGAAGAATTGAATATCGACCGATTAAAGACGATTTTCAACGGTTTTGATGGCGAGCGTCAAGCAGAACTATTCATAAAAGATCCTCGTGGTTTTACACCGCAACAGAGACGCTTTGTGTTCGCTTTAATGCAAGATATATACATTTATACTGGAGAGCCTTTAGAAAGCCTGAAAGACGTGTTTTATTGGCAATTTAGGTACTTCACAGGTAAAGACATTAGTTTATCGAATGAATCGGAAAGTTCAGTAGATGAAGTATCTACATTGTCTGAATTGATATTAGATTTCATCTTTGAAAACGATATTCCATTTCGTGAAGGGTATGAGATACCACCACAAAACACACAATACTATTTTTATAAATGCGTAACGACAAGAACCTGTTGTATTTGCGGTAAAAAGAATGCTGATATTGACCATTTTGATAAAGCTTTGGGAAGAAGAAAGCGAAGTGAGGTAGACCACACAGAATTTAATTTTGCAGCACTTTGTAGAACCCACCATCAAGAAAAGCATCAAATCGGAATTGCAGCATTTAAAAATAAACATCACGTAATTGGCATTAAGCTAAGTCAAGAAGAAATCAAAAAATTAAGGATTGGAGGGTAAGAAGTTGGCAGAAATAAGTTGGATAAAACTGAAAACAACAATGTTTGATGATGAGAAAGTAAGGCTTATCCAAGCGGTGCCTGAATCCGATGCAATCTTAGTCATTTGGATACGACTTCTAGTGCTAGCTGGTAAAACTAATGATGATGGATTGATCTATATACAACGGAATATGCCTTACTCAGAAGAAATGTTATCGACACTTTTCGGTAAACCAGTAAACGTTGTTAGATTAGCCTTAGTCACATTGGAAAAATTCAATATGATCGACTTAAATACAGACGGTAGTATAGCGATCACTAATTGGAGCAAACATCAGAATATAGAAGGCATGGAGAAGGTTCGGGAACAGAACAGAATACGAGCTAAAAAGCATTACGATAAGAATAAAAATTCTAACGTTAATCTAACGTTAGACCTAACGGAGACTAACGCAACAGATATAGATAAAGAATTAGATAAAGAAAAAGATATAGATAAAGAGAAAATACCATATAGCGAGATCATCAAATACTTGAACAACAAAACAAGCAAATCATTTAAAGTTACTCAAAAATGGAAAGACCTGATCAAAGCAAGATGGAATGAAGGTCAAAGGCTTGATGATTTTAAAAAAGTGATTGATGTAAAAACAGGTCAGTGGATAAACAATCAAGAGATGAACAAATACCTAAGACCAGCAACGCTCTTTGGGAACAAGTTTGATGATTACTTGAATGAATACAGACCACAAATTAGTTCTTCAATATCTGATGAAATAGCAGAATCACAAAGAAAGATAGCTGAAGCATATGAACAATGAACTTAGTCTAGTTGCAGAAATGCTAAACAACCCATCGATCATTACGAGCATTGATATTGATTCTGAATGGTTTGAGAGTCCTCAACAAAAAATGATTGTAGAAGCACTGACTCGACTTAGAGGAATGAACTACACAACAGAACAAGTCTATCGAGAAATGAGAAGTATTGATCTGTTTAGCGCTGGCACAGTTGATGATCTCGAAACGTTAAAAGGTTTAGCTCCTCAACTAGGAATCGAAAGAGAGTTAGCGAGACAGATACACAATGCCTACTTAGACCGCAAATTACACACAGCGTCCACAGATTACGCTCAGACGCTTTCTAAAACAGACGGGGACAAGTTACAGCGACTGCTAGAAGAAAAGCGTGAGGTCAATCATATCAAGTCTGATGGCAGATTAGACGTAGCCTTTGCTGAATTTTGCGATAGCTTGGATAGACCTAGCAACGCAATGACAACTTATAAACCACTAGACGATTTCTTGGGTGGTGGAATAACAGGAGGTAAGTTGATTGTCTTGGCTGGAAGGCCTGCTACTGGGAAGACAGCTTTCGCTTTAAACATTATGTATGAGTTGTTTACTAAAAATAATGATGTGGCTTGTGACTTCTTTACTTTTGAAATGGGTCAAAATGAACTGATGACACGCTTAGTTTCTAAAGTGACTAATATCAATTCGTTACTATTCGTTGGAAAAGACAAATTAAGTCAAGAAAACAAAGTAAAAGCAAGAGAAGCATATGAGGCTATGAAGAGATCATTCGATATGCGAGTGTTCACTTCAGAGTATTCGAATTTGAATGACATTAAGTATGCAATCAAAAGGCGCATTGGAGATAAGCGCTATGTAGCTTTTGTTGATTATGCAGGACTGATAACAGTGAATGATACTCGCAAAAATGAACGACAAGTAATGAATGAAGTAACTAGAGAACTAAAAAAACTCACGACTGATTACGGCATTACGATCATTTTATTAGCTCAGTTGAGTCGTGCGGTCGAACAACGGCAAGACAAACGCCCGATGCTAAGCGATTTGAAAGAGTCAGGATCACTGGAACAAGATGCAAACGTGACTTTGTTACTATCTGCTGATGAAAAAGATAGCCAAAAGATACGTTGCGACGTTGCTAAAAATAGAGAAGGCATGACAGGTATAGCACCTTTCATTTTTGATAAAAAGCACATGGATTTCAGCATTGATTTTGATGAATGGAGAGGCTAATGGACGGTGAAACTTACCTAGCAATTCTAAAAGAAAATGAATTAAAGAGAAGCAAGTTGGTGAAGCTGCTAGAAAAGCAAGTTGCGATTTTATATGAGAACGACTTAACGGATCTAGCAGAAGAAACAAAGTGGCTTGCGATAGATATAGCTGAATATGAGAAAGAAAATGGAGTGATAGAGATTTGAGTGAATTAGAACTTCAAAAGCAGATTAAACAGGAACTGCGACGTTTAGGTCACAAATGTTGGCAAGTGGACTCAGGCAAGAAACTAACTCATAAAACAAGAGGACAAGGCTTAGAAAAAGGATTCCCCGATTTATTTGGGGCAAGAAGTACGGATGGCAAGCTGTTCTTTGTAGAAGTGAAAATTGGCAAAGGTAAGCCTTCCGAGGATCAGATTAAATTTTTAAATGCTGCACAGGATAACAAGATATTGAACGGTGTCGCTTGGAATTTAGAACAAGCAATCGAAATAGTGAATGGTGAGAGATCAATAAAAAATTTGGGGGAGTAAATAATGTTGAATATGAAAGTTTTAGACTATCGAATCACAAGTGACAGTAGTCAAGTGATTGTTAATAAGGCTCGTAGAAATCAAGATGGGGAAATATCCACTTTAATTGACAAGGAAGGCAACAAGAAAGAGTCACAGTCGCTCGTAGGATACTACGGCAACTTAAGTAAAGCTTTAGTAGCGATACAACGAGACTATGTACTATCAGAAGGTGTGATGGTAGAAACTATCAAAGATTATAAAGAAACGTTAGAAACGATTACTACAACGCTAGAAAACGAATTAGATTTAAAGGAGGACTTCAAATGATAAACAATGTAGTTTTACAAGGAAAATTAGGTAAAGATATCGACTTGAAATATACGCAATCAGGGAAAGCGGTGGGATCGGTAAGTATTGCAGTCACAAGAGACTTTAAAGATGCCAATGGAAATAGAGAGACCGATTGGATCAACCTTGTGTTTTGGGGCAAAACAGCTGAAACAGTTGCTAATTACTTTAAAAAAGGCGACGAGATTTTAGTGGTTGGAAGACTCCAAGTAAGAAATTATGAAGACCAACAAGGAAATAAAAAATATGTTACTGAGGTTGTTGTGGGTAACTTTAGTTTCCCTGGAGGAAAGAGTAAAGAAAGCCCACAAAGCAATTCTTCAGGTAATTCATATAGCAATAATCGTAATAGTAAACCAAAATATGATACATTTGGTAGCTCGTCAATCGACATCGGCGACGATGATCTTCCGTTTTAAGAAATAAAAATATTTCAATTGAATTAGGAGGGAGCTAATGAG
>NZ_JXKQ01000017.1 GCF_001885945.1 Enterococcus hermanniensis
GCGAATGATACCGAAGTTTAGAGGGAAATGTCCTGATGGTGGGTGGATTCAAGGGAGCTGCGTAAAGTTCGATGAAAATACCTGCTTCATCATGCCTGAGTTTTGCGGAGCGTCTACACGCTCATATGCACAAATATTTAATCATACAGCCCAGTACGTTGATATTGAGACAATAGGACAATCAACAGGCCTTAAAGACAAGAACGGCGTGGAAATATTTGAGGGGGATGTAGTTGTCGGACAACAACATCTGACTACCGATTCGAGTACGCCTTTTGAAATAAAAGGCTTGGTTAGATATTCAAAAAGAAACACCATGTTTTATTTAGACGAAAAGAGCTTCGGACATCAAAAATTTATGAGTTCATTAGGGAGTTCAATTTATCAATATGAAGCCCTTGGCAACATCTACGAAAATTCAGAGTTATTGGAGGAAATAAAATGATTAAAGTAACCGAAACACTACTAGACCAACCTGAAAGAGTATCTTACGTGTCAGAAACTCAAGCGACGCAGCTGAGACTTAAATATCAGTTCAAAATGCTTCTAGAGGGAATATATATGAACGATGTAGATGGCAGAGACCAAAAATTCCAGTTAGTAAAAAATGGAACGTTGCTTGGATATTTTTCGATGGAACAAGCGTAAGCAACTACGTTAACCACCCGAATCAAAGATTGAAGAAAGGAATGATTCAAAAATGTTAGAAGAAAAAATCAAAAAACTTGTCGAGCAACAAATTATTTTGTTGTCCAACAAGTCAGAGGTAGAGAAATCCAGTGAAGTTTTAGTTGAGTACTCTAATTCTATAGCACGATTAGCATCAATTCTTAAAGATTGATTTGTAAGTAGTGATCACTATCTCTAGAGCCCTTATTTATAATAGATTGTCGCACTTCTTTGTAAACTTCAAAATATTTTTTCGTAAGTTCTTCTGGAGAAAGATCTTTCAAGTTTTGTTGTTGTAAGTAGAGCATAGTAAGTGCTTCGATTCTATTTGATGGAAACGAGTTTAATGTAACGTCTTCGCTCATTGAGGTACCTCCTTATCATTATTTCAGTGGACCACTCACTGATACTTGAATAATACATTGGCAGCCGCATTATTCATTATCAATGATATACGACATATATGGGGAACGCAATACGAATGATACTATATATTGTGATTATGGAGGAATGTAATATGTGGAATAAAGTAAAAGAAAATATGGAAATCATCGGTTTGAATCAGGAACAACTTGCAAAGAAAATGGGAATTCATTCTGGAACAATATCAGATTTAAAAATGGGAAGAATAAAGAAACCAAGTTTTGAGTTAGCTTGCAAATTAGCAGACGCTTTAGAAATAAAAGTTGATGATCTACGCTAACTCACCCTATCAAATAGAAAAGAGGTGGCTGAATGAACAAAAGACAGAGAAAAAAGAGAGTTAAAGCAGAGTTAGGCACTATTAGCGTTAGTTTGGCAGATGTTCAAAATAATCCAATTGATGCGGTACAACGTGCATCAGCTATTATTGCTGCTGCTTATCAATGTGATGAGTCTCTTGAAACAAGAATCGTTATTCAGTTAGAAATTGATCGGTTAAGCAGTTTAGTTAATTTAGCATATTAGTTCCACTAACCGATTCAATTGTATAGAAAAAGGTAGCCGACCACCGGCTACCCAACATTGACCAATATCTAGTTTCCGCTAGATTACTTAGAATTTAACATATTCATAAAAAAAGCACCAAGCTTTCGCTCAGTGCTAAATGTTATCTCATCCATAATATTATAGCATAGGAGCGATCGCCTTGGAACTGTTCGAAGAGATAGATGTAAGAGAAACAAAATTCAAAGCAAAACGAATACTAGCTTCATACCGTCGTTTGAGTAGGATCGCAGGACAGGACGAGATTAATTTGCGATCACCAATTATAAGCGATATGCCGAGAACGCCGAGTTCATATACAAATAAATCAGAAGACGCTACGTGCATCAGAGTGGATGCAGAAAATGAATTGAACGAAATAAACGCAGCGTTAAACCGTATTTCACGAATAAGCAAAGAAATCATCTCGATGACCTTTTGTGAAAATGAAAAACTGACCGCTTTTGCAATCGGATCAGAACTAGGATACTCAGAACGCAGCATTAAAGATCTAAAAGCAGAAGCATTATTAGAGTTCGCTGATGTATATAGAGATGGAAAATTAATCGTGACAAAATAAATTGCCCTTTTTCTGCCCTTTTTGTTCGGAAAAAGGTGTTAGAATTATATTATGAAATAGTATGGATACAGCAGTTTTGCTGTTGAAATAAATCGTGGTCTGCTGCACAGGCCGCAACAAATAAAGAATATATGAAGGAGGTGAACAGCCTCTTCTCGTGATTATTCTTAACGATCTGACGGCACACACAAAATATAGAAGGAAGTGAATAGCTCCTCTTCCTTTAAAGTTCATGTGCTGCCTGATACATATTTTTGGATCACTCATTGAGTGGTCTTTTTATTTTGAGGAGGAATAGAAATGTTTGTATCCCTGATTGATAATGGTTGGTCTAAAACTAATCTATTTTTTGAAAGTCAATTGACAGGTTTAACTAGAAATACAATAAGCGGAAAAAACAAAGAAAATCAAACACGACTAAATGAACTTGCTTACGAGAGAGATATAGAATATTTTAAATTGATGCAAGATGAAGAAGCCTTTGAAAGGTTTATGAGCTTGCGTAACTAAAAGAGAGATCACTCACATGAGTGGTCTTTTTATTTTGCCCTTGGAGGTATAGATAATGAGACAAGTGCTAGATCGGATTAAACGTTTATTTGGCAAGCGTAACGGGCTGGTGACTAGATAATAGAGAACACAAAAATAGACCGCTGTTTCCGCAGCGGCCTAATAAAACAAATTTTAATTACCAATCGTAGAAAAAATATATCATAATAACGCTTACAATACATTAGAAAAGAGAACGAAAACAATTAGAGTTTAATTTTTCTTAGAAGTCTTTTTTTACAAAACAAACACAGATAGCGAGGTGGTGGAATATGGATGGCTAAACTAACAGAAAAACAACGTCGTTTTGCAGATGAATATATTCGATTAGGTAATGCAACGGAAGCAGCGAGGTTGGCGGGTTATAGCGCTAAGACAGCTAATAGAGCTGGAACTGAAAACTTGTCAAAACCTGTCATTAAATCCTATATTGACGGTGTTCTTGAAGAAATGGCATCAAAGCGAATTATGCAAGCTTCTGAGGCAATGGAACTGTTGACTACTATTGCTCGTGGCGAAATGGAAGAGACGATGTACATAGGCACTTCTGATGGTGTGATTACTATCGAAGATAAAAAGCCAGACATAAACCAGCGAACCAACGCTTTGAAAGAGATACTTAAACGTTATCCAATTGATCGTGAAGGTAAAGAACGATTATTACAAGCTCAAGCAGACAAGGCTACAGCAGAAGCCGCACTTGCTAAGAATAAAGCTGATAAATTAACTCAAAGCGGAAAAGTTAATGAGTTGTTACAATCGCTTCTAGACGTTAAGTCTGGAGGTGATGGAAGTGGCTAATATATTGAATGGTTTCCGAAGTATCGGTAAAATATAACTAGAGGTGGTTATATGGAAATTTGGAAAACGTTGATTGATTATCCGAATTATGAAATAAGTAATATGGGAAAAGTAAGAAACTCCAGAGGACGAATTATGAAACAACGTATAACTCGTAGAAATTATAAAGAAATAGGACTCCGAGACGGCACTGCTAAGCAAAAGTTTTTCTTAGTCCATAGATTAGTAGCTAAAAATTTTTTAGAACATGTGGATGGAAAAAGATATGTCAATCACATAGATGGAGATACTCATAATAATCAAGTCTCTAATTTAGAGTGGGTTACTCAATCGGAAAATCAGCTGCACGCCTACAAAACAGGGCTTCAAGAAGTTTCTGATGAACAAATCGAAAGGTTGAAAATGTTTGCGGCAGCAAAACGAAGACCTATAAGAGTAGTAAACGAAAAGATAGGAATGGATCGAGAATTTGAAAGTATAGCAGGAGCTGCTAAACACGTTGATTGCAACGAGAAGACTCTTAGAAATTCGTTAAAAAATAGAAATAAATCAAGATTGGGTTACGAGGTCACGTATTTGTAACTTTTTTGTCCTCTTGCATTTAATAAATAAGGAGGTGGTTACCCTTGTTGAAATTCAGTGAAAAGCAAACGAGCAATATTAATCAAAATGTTAATAACATTACGTTCGAATTGAACGAGGGAACTTAACTCCTAGATCAGGAAAAACCACTGCTGATATCTTTAAAATGGCAGACTTCTATTTACGTTCTCCTGACCAAAACCATATGGTCACAGCTTATAATCAGGAACAAGCCTATCGGATGTTTATGGATGGTGACGGCCTTGGATTGGCACATATATTTGATGGATGCTCTGATATTCGACATGATGAACACGGCGATCATTTACTTTTATATGCGCCAAATGGTGAAAAGAAAATTTACTATAAAGGCGGAGGAAAGGTCAATAGTGTTGGAGCCATTACAGGTATGTCGCTAGGTTCAGTGACATTCCTTGAATTTAACCTACTGCATAAAGATTTTATTAATGAGTGCTTTAGACGGACGTTTGCTGCAGAGTGGCGCTATCACTTAGGTGAACAAAATCCGCCGGCTCCCAACCATCCCAATCTAGAACTATTAGAACGTTTCGAGAAATCGGGACGTTTTTTATTTAGACATTGGACGCCGGATGACAACCCGATTTTATCCGACGATCGTAAGAGAGAGCTAAAAGAAGAACTATCTAATTCAGATTATTTGTTTAAACGTGACTGGTTAGGCGAGCGTGTCATGCCAGAAGGAATTATCTATTCAATGTTTGACCAAGATACACATATGGTTAAAACAGTCGAAGGACGAGTAATAGAAACATTCTTCACTGCTGATGGTGGTCAAGGGGATGCTACTACATGTGCATTTTGGTGTGTGGCGTATAACAAAGGAAAGTATGGTCTTTACCGCTTAGCTAATTATTATCACTCTGGGACTGAAACAGGTACGACAAAGGCCATGTCAGTGTACGCTAGCGAAATCAAAATATTTGTTGAATGGTGTTTTGATAAATGGAGAAACTATCCAAGGCCGCAATACTACTTTGTCGATCCTGCATGTAAGTCTTTACGGGAAGAATTGCATTTAGTTGGTATTATGACTGACAAAGCGGATAACAACAGTCGAGACAAAGTAAACAGTAACGGAATGAAAATTGAAGTTGGGATTGAACGAGTGCAAAACGTTCTATCTAAGCAATCTCTTTTTTTATTGGACCACGGGGATAAATACGATCATTACAACTTAATAAAAGAAATCGGCATGTACGTCAGAAACGATAACGGATTGCCAATTGATAAATACAACCATGCGCTAGATGAATTGCGCTATGGGGTGAATTACTTTACTAGAACGTATCTAGTGTAGGGGGTGACGCTGTGAGTGTTTTCGATACAATCATGAACTTATTTAGGAAAGGAGGGGCTAAGGTAGGTATGGTACAAAGTTTAACTAGAATTATAGATCATCCAAAAATTACGATGAATGAAGATGAGTATGAACGCATTAGAATAGATAGACGTTACTTTTCAGGAGAGTTACCAAAAGTAAAATATAGGAATTCGGACGGCCACACTCAAGAACGTGAGTACGTCTCGCTAAACATGCTACAAGTCAGTGCTAAACGAATGGCGAGTATTGTTTTTAATGAACAGTGCAAAATCAATGTAAATGATGAAAAAACAGCTGAATTCGTAAGAACAACGTTAGCGAATAACGACTTTATGAAGAACTTTGAGAGCTATCTGGAATCAATGTTCGCAATGGGCGGCTTGGCTATACGACCTTACTACGATGATATCAGCAAACAAATTAAGCTATCGTGGGCACAAGCGCCGACTATTTACCCGCTACAATCAAATAGCAATAATATCAGCAACTTTGCTATTGCGAGTAAATCAAGGCGCACAGAAGGCGATAAAACAGCCTACTACACGTTGCTAGAATTCCACGAATGGAATGAAAAAGAATATGTAGTAACAAATGAACTGTATCGTAGTGAAGAAATAAATACAGTTGGCGTGAAAGTCCCTCTTGAAACGCTTTATGCTAATATGGCCGATTCAGCAACTTTCTATCAACAAGAATTTAGCCGCCCACAAGTCGTTTACTTGAAGCCAGCAGGATTTAATAATAAAGATATTACCTCTCCTCTTGGCCTAGGGCTTGGTTCTAATGCTCGTTCAACGCTCAAACAGATAAACGACGCTAACGATCAATTTTATTGGGAAATAAAAATGGGACAAAGGCGTGTAGCGGTGTCGAATTCTCTCACGAAAACAATGCCTGATCCAGAGACTGGGATAGCAACACCATTTTTCGACAGTGATCAAAACGTATTTTTAAAGTTCACTGATAATTTCGGAGATGGCTTAGGAGTACAAGACTTAACGACGTCAATTCGGGCTGATGACTATATTAAATCAATCAATAATCTTATAAAAAAATATGAGATGCAAACAGGATTTTCCGCTGGAACATTTAGCTTTAGTGAAGCCCAAGGAATTAAAACAGCGACAGAAATCGTATCAGAAAACAGCATGACATATCAAACACGCAACAGCCAAACAGCACAAATCGAACGAGCTATTCAAGAGTTAGTAATTTCAATTTGTGAGTTAGCGAAATTGAATGGTATTTTTAATGGATTTATACCCGACATCGAAGATATTGCTGTGGACTTTGATGACGGTATTTTTACAGATAAGAGTGGTTTGCTTACGTATTGGGCTACTCGTATTGCTGCTGGCTTAGGTACTAAGGTTCAAGCGTTGATGGCATTAGATGGTTTAACAGAAGAAGAAGCTAAAAAACTTGCTGAAGAAATCAATAGTGAAGTAATAACTGGAACAACTTCAGAACCAATGGACCCTTTGGAGTGATATAGATGGCTGATTTAAAGACCAATCCACACCAATTAACAATAACTAGTTCACAAATCCAAGATATTTACATGAGTTTGGAGCAGGAAATCTTTAAATTGATTGCTAACCGGTTGGATACGAAAGGAATAACTTCTGACAACGTATTGACTTGGCAAATTAAAATGCTGAATGAGCTTCATTTAGTTAACGAGGCTACTATTAAGTTGCTTGCCGAGGCTACTGGATTAGCAAAGGAGGCAATTAATAAACTATTTATTGATCAAGGTCTGAAAGTTTATGATGAATCAATAGCAGATATTAGCAAAGGAAATGCTAATCCGGTTATAAAGCCTGATATTGATCAAGTCCTCAGCGGTTATGCGAAACAAACATTTTTAGATATAAAAAATACAGTGAACCAAACGCTTGTTTCCGCTAACTATGGAGAAAAATCGATAACTACTGATATGTATCAGCAAATCATCAAAGAAACAACAGGTTCAGTTATAGCGGGTACTAAAACGCCAGAACGAGCGCTAGCAGACACTATTTACAAATGGCGTGATAAAGGTATTAAGCCAGTGCTTGTCGATAAAGGTGGTAATGAATGGGGACTAGAAGGATATGTTCGAACGGTAGTAAGCACGACATCCAATCGAGCCTTTCAATCTGTACGTGATACTGCAGCTCATGACAACGGCATACGTACATTTGTAATGAGTAGCCATCCGGCAAGCCGTGAGGCGTGTGCTCCAATACAAGGCAAACTTGTTACCGATCGAAGAAAAAGCTTTACCGATAAAGAAACTGGCGAATATTTTGAAAGTCTGTATAACCATGGATATGGAACACCAGGTGGAACGTTTGGTATAAATTGCACTCATATCAAATGGCCGTATATTCCAGGAGTAAATACAAATAACCAACCGCAATATGATCGTCAAGAATCCGTTTCTAACGGCAAGATACAACAAAAACAACGAGCGTTGGAGCGTCGTGTGCGTGAAGAAAAACGAAAATTGGAACTCGCCAAAGAATTGGATGACGAACAGGGAATCCTTAAATATAGGCTATCTGTTAGAAAATACCAGTCAGCTGTAAAAAAAATAGTGAATGACAATAACTTTCTCGGTCGTGATTACGCTCGGGAAAAAATCTATTGAAGTCTAACGATTGTTGTTAGGCTTTTTTTCGTCCTAAGTATGACGTTAAACTACTCAACTCATTCGTGGTCGTTGCCACGTAAAATAATCGAAGGAGAGAATCAGCATGAAAAGAGAAGATTTGAAAGCTTTAGGACTCGATGATGAAAAAATTGGCTCGATCATGGCACTTCATGGTCAAACAGTTAACGAATTAAACGGCAAACTTACTGGTGCGCAACAAGAAGTTGAGCAGTTTAAAACACAACTGGCAAACAACCAAACAGAATTAGATTCATTAAAAGAGTCAGCTCAAGGGAATGAAGATTTAACTAAGCAACTAACTGAGTTACAAGCGGCTTTTGATACGTCGAAAGCTGAGAGTGCCACAAAAATTGCTGAACTGCAAAAGCAATCAGCAATTGATTTAGCTATTACGCAATCAGGTGCACGAAATGTCAAAGCTGTTAAAGCTTTGCTTGATTCGAGTTCTTTAGAACTTACGGATAACGGCGAAGTGAAAGGGTTGGATAAAGCGCTTGAAACCGTCCGATCAGAAAATGATTACTTGTTTCAAGGAGCGCCAAAACCGCCTCAGTTCGTTAATCCAAACAATCCTAACCCGAATGGTCAGGAGGATAAATCTATTTTAGAAAAAATTCAGGAAAGATTAGGTGAATAAATATGGCTTTAGTATTAGATAGTAAAGATCTAGCAACAATTGATAAAGAGTTTCGCGCGGATTCTCAGGTATGGGATGTCTTAACTCAAGGAGCAAAAAGTATTACTGCTGCTGATTTTGTGGGAGCAAATGAAGTACGTATCAACAAAATGTCTGGGTTTATGGAAGCGACTGAGTATATTCGTAATGGTGAAAATGCTCGTAACAAGATTAGCATTGCTAAGGAAACAATCAAATTAACACATGAAGACTGGTTTGGGTATGATGTTGACCAGTTAGATCAATCGGAAAGTGCGGCATTGACAATCAATAATGTTGTGACAGAACACAAACGCTTGATCACGGTACCACATCGGGACAAAGTCGCTGTCCAAGTAATGTTTGACAATGCTGGTAATAAAGTTAATGAAACATTAACAGAAGACAATATCTTAGCTGCATACGATGCTGCTGAAGAGTATATGACTGATAATGAAGTGCCTGGCGGTTATGTGATGTTTGTTTCTGCAGCAACATATCGCTTGCTGAAAAATGCAAAAGGCGTAAGCAAAACATTCTCTACTAACCAAATGCAAGTCAACGGAATCAATCGTACAGTTGCTCAAATTGATGGTGGAGTACCTATCCTAAAAGTTGCCAAAAACCGCATTAACGGAATTGGTATCAAAGATACAATCAACTTCATTATTACTCCGTTAACTGCAATTGCTCCAATTGTTAAATTTGGTACTGTTGACACAGTTCCAGCTTCACAAGACCGAAACGGATACCGTGACACTATCAAAGGTTTGGACTACTACGATGCAATTGTATTTGATAATGCTAAGAAAGCAATTTACGTTTCATACGTCCCAAAAGCGTAGACCCATCCGGCGTAACTTTGAATAAAACAACAGCTACGCTAGCGGTGGGAGTAACAGAAACATTATCTGCTACTGTAGCGCCAGCGAATGTTACTGATAAATCGGTTCAATTTACTTCAAGTGATGAAACGATCGCAACGGTAACGCCAGTTCTAGGAAAAGTTACTGGTGTCAAAGCTGGCACTGCCACAATTACGGCAACGACTACAAATGGAAAAACAGCTACTTGTAAAATCACAGTAACTGCACCAAGCGAAGGATAGTTTAGTAGCTATCCTTTTTTAATTGAAAGGAGGCAACTATGAGCTATCTTACACATGAAGAATATCTAGAATTAGGCTTCAATAAAGTATCAGTTACCGAGTTTGACGATCTAGAAAAGTGTGCCGCTCGTCAACTCAACAGAGTGACCGGCGATTTCTATATGAAACATTCATTGGCTGAAGATAAAGTTCAGTACAGAGTAGATAAATTTAAGATTGCGATGGCTACTCAAATTGAATATTTAAAATCAGTAGGCGTTACATCTCTATCAGATTTGTTAAATGCTTCGACTCCAAGCGTCAGTGTTGGCCGTATGCGAATTGAATCAGGAAGTGCGAATGCGGCAACTGTTGGAAGAACAATGGTTGCTACAGAAGCTTATAACGAACTGGTGTATACAGGGCTTCTTTACAAAGGAGTTGATTATAGATGATTCCATTAATACCAAAGGAGTACTGCAATCAATCTATTGAGCTGCGTCTAATACAAGGAAAAGACAAATGGCAAAAGCCTATTTTTTCCGAACCAATCACGATTAATCACATGATTTTTCAATCTCAAACAGTTTACAGCGGAAGTAACAACAATCGGCAAGTGGTAGCGAACGCTATCGCTTTTTTATTTGGCGGTGTTTCTGATCCAATGCCAATGATCAATAAGAACCATGTTGGATCAGAGATTGAATTTGAGGGTGAAATATACACGATTACAACGATTGTAGATAATCGCAATCCTTACAGCAATGAAGTCTATTCGTATGAGTTGGAGGTGTTGTAATGCTTGTAATTAATATTAACAAGTCTGTTTTTGATAAAAAGACTTCGGTTTCAAATATCAAACGAGCTAAGTTTGCATTAACAAATCAAGCTTTAGCAGATATGGACCAATACGTTCCGATGCGCCCTGGAACCGGACACTTACGAATGAGCGGTACTTCAAATGGCGATCGTATTGCTTATCGAATGCCATATGCTGGCCCTCAATTTCGTGGTGTAAGTTCGAAAGGAAATGAGTTTAAGAACTACACTACTCCTGGTACAAGCCGACGATGGGACTTGCGAGCAAAAGCGAATCACATGGACGCTTGGCGCAAGGCATTTATCGATGGGGGGAACTTGTAATGGATTTGTGGGAAAGATTATCCGATTCAATAGATTCTATTCAAGGTCTCCCAATGCCGTGCTCAATGGGTTTCTTAAACGGCGAAGACACGCTTTGCGTCTATTCAATGCCGGGAAGTCGGACAGTCGAGGAATACTTTGACGGTACGAAAGAACGAGAAATGTTGTATGAAGTCGGATTTAACACGACAGACCAAGAAAAAGCCAATCAAACTCTTTGGCTCATATCAAATCATTTGGACGAACTCTCAACTTTGGAATCAGAAGATGGGAGCTTCGTCTTTTTAGGTATCGAAATAAGTGAGACTCCTTTTGTTAGCGAACAGGACGTGCAAGGGAACTCAACTTATTTGCTAGGTATCAAAATCACCATTCATCAATTCAAAAATTAGGAGGAAACACATATGAAAATGAATTTACAAACCTTTGCTGAAACAAAAAAAGAGTCTTTGTTGAACTTCAAAAATAAATTAGAAATCGATACTTCAGGAAGTACAGATTTAGATCAAATCGCATCAGCTGAATTCGCACCATTAGCAGCAGGGATTACAACTATTACTCCGGCTGCAGCGGACACTACAGATGCATCCCCTTACTACGATGGAGAAGGATTCACGGATACGACAGTAACCGGTAAAAATATCACGTTCCAAGTTGCGGGACACCGTGTATTTGGAGATCCAGCTCAAGATTATGTAGCGTCTAAATTCTTGTTAATCGGAGATGAATTACGCACGTTAGCACAATGGACTGATGCTAAAGGGAATAAAGTTCAAGCGGTCGTTACATTGACTTCTATCGTGCCTTTTGGCGGTGCAGCCAATGCTAAACAAACCTTCAGCTTCACAATGGCATTCGATGGCAAGCCTAAATCGGTAGCGGCGGGGGAGTAATTAGCCCTGCTGGAGTTACGTTGAATAAAACGACGACTTCACTTGTGGTTGGGGCGAATGAGACATTAACAGCAACAGTAGCGCCGACAAATGCTACTGATAAGACAGTGACTTACAAATCAAGTGATGCAACTATTGCAGGAGTTGATTCAAAAGGGAAAGTAACTGGTGTGAAAGCTGGAACAGCTGATATTACTGTAACGACTGCAAATGGCAAGACTGCTAAATGCGCAGTAACCGTTAAAGCTGCATAAAAAAAGATTGAGAATGTATAACTAGAGGCTATGAAGCCTCTGGTTATTAGGAGGAAAACGAATGGCTATTAACAATGTTATCAATTTAGATGAAAAGTTATCACTAACTAAACGATTACGAATTGCTGGTCAAGACTACGATGTCGTTGTTTCAGATGAGGTAGATCTAGCTATAAATAACTATACAAATATTGAATTATCTCTCCAAGTAAGAGATATAGAAGCGGAATTAGAAAAAATGCCAGAAACAACTACTGCCGATCAATTCAAAAATTTTGTTCAAAGCGAAACGGATACAATGCGAGATAGCGCTTTGGCGACCTTAGACATTATTTTAGGCAAAGGTGAAGGTCAACGAGTTTATGAAGCTTATGGCTCAAGCACAAAAGTTCTGAACACAGTTATTGGATTGATCCAAGCTGAGTTAAACAAGGTAATGGTCGAGCGAAAGAAAACAGCAGATAAACATTACAGTAACCGCCACAAAAATAATAAAAAGAAGTGATCTGATTGTTTGATTTAATTGATGATTTAGAGACGAGCATTTTAATTGATGATATTGAAATACCAATTGATCTTTCTTTTGATACAGTTCTTAAATTCTATGAGTTGTTAGAAGATAAGAATCTAAAATCTTTTGAAAAGATATACAAAGCTTTCGACCTCTTTTATTTCGGTGACGACAATTTTGCTAAGCGATTTACCTTTGATCAAAAAAGTGAATTCGTGGAAGGCATCAGCAACTACATTCAAAAAAATGCTTATGGCAACTCTGAAAGTGATGAATCATTCGAAACTGACGGACAACCAGAAAAACTATATTCGTACTCACAAGATGCTAGTGCAATCTATGCGTCTTTTTTTGCGGATTATGGAATCGATTTGCTGACTCAAAGAGGAAAGATGCACTACTTAACGTTCAAAGCGTTACTGGCGGGATTGAGTGAGAAAACACACTTTCAACGCATCTTATCTATTCGCTCAAGAAGTGTTGCTGGCTTAGAAGAGGAAGCATTAACGGCTTTGTTAGAACTACAAGAATACTATGCGCTTGATTCTGAAAAGACTGTAAGTAATTTAGATAATCAGCTTGGCAGCATGTTCGACATGTTAGCTGCACAAGCAGAATGAAACAATTAAGAAAGGAGGGAAATGAATGGCAGCAGATGCAACAATAAATATTGATGTAATGCTCTCTAACCTTCCGAATTTCAAAAACGACGTCTCTTTCGTTGATGACGTTCTGACGAAGCTAGGAATGAACACTGGATCAAAGATGGATGATTCATTCAAAAATGAAACGACAAAGATAGAAACAATTGCTAAGTCTACAAAAAAAGATGTAGACAATACTTTTGATAATCCAGTTAAGTTCACTATCAAAGCGGATAACTCAGAAGCTGAAAAAGATGTCAAAGAAACAAAAGCTTTTTTGAAAGATATTCCGAAAAGCAAGATCACTGAACTCAAAGCAGATAACGATGGCGCTAGCTTAAAGATCAAAGCTACTAAAGAAGGTATCAGTGAGATACCTAATAAAAAAGAAACCATTTTAGATGCCGATGCCACTAAAGCAAAGACTGAAACGAAAGAACTAGGCGACACCGCTCAAAAGACTGAATCAAAGTTCATTAGCTTAAGAGATAAGCTTTCTATTGGTGCGATTGCCGGAGTTGCTTCAAGTGCAGTTCAAGTAATCACAGGTAGCTTTAGTGATCTTATTGGCGAATCTATAGAGGCTTCTGACTCAATAGATAAATTCAAATCGACAATGAAATTAGGTGGATTTGGAGAAAAGGAAATCGGTGAAGCGGCTAAAATCGTTCAAAAGTATGCGGACGATACTGTATATGACCTTTCTACGGTTTCTAACACAACTGCTCAATTAGCAGCTAATGGTATTAAAAATTATACCGAATTAACTCAAGCAGCTGGTAACTTAAATGCTCAAGCTGGCGGTAATGCAGAGACTTTTAAATCAGTAGCTATGATGTTAACGCAAACAGCAGGCGCAGGGAAGTTGACCACTGAAAACTGGAACCAACTTGCTGATGCTATTCCTGGAGCTTCTGGAGTATTGCAAGAGGCTATGAAGAAGAATGGCGCATTTACTGGTAATTTCCGTGATGCAATGGAAGACGGGCAAATCTCTGCTGATGAATTCAATCAGGCAATTACTAAACTAGGAATGAACGATGGCGCAATCGAAGCTGCTAAATCAACATCAACTTTTGAGGGTGCAATTGGTAACTTGCAAGCGAATGTCGTCGGTGGAATCAACGACATCATCAAGCATCTAGGGAAAGATAAACTGACAGGGATAGTCAATGGCGCTTCTGATTCCGTTGTCGGATTATTTAAACATGTTTCTGATGTATTTAATTACATTGATCGAAATAAAACTATCATTAGTAACATTACAGGTAATGTAAAAGATCTAACTGGAGTATTGCTATCGGGTGTTTGGGAGCAAGGAAAAACTATGCTCTTAGGCGTAGCGAATATGTTCGGGTTGATTGATGATAATACTAAAAAGATAAAAGATCCTTTAAAACAAGTGGACAAAATTATTGAAAATCTGACTGACAACAAAGATAAAGTTGAACTCTTAGGAAAAGCAATTGTAACTATGTTTGCAGTTAAAAAAGGTTTTGAATTCATTGAAATGATGCAGAAAGCGAAAACTTCACTACTTGAATTTACCGCTGTAGAGAAAGCCACTAGCTTTTTAAGTGGGGGAGTTGCTAATACTGCTAAAGCAGGAGTAACACAAACAGTTACTCAAACTGCCGCTACAGTAGCGCCTGCCGCTGTTGGTGGAGCAGGCGTTGCAGCGAAACTAGGCTCTTTAGTTACAGGTCTTGCTAAACTGACGCCAGTTATTAGCGTACTTGCTAGTTTGCCGGAGCTTTTTAAAGAAGGATCTGCTGGTGAAAAAGCTGGAGGATTTCTTGGTGGCATCGGTGGTGGGCTTGGTGGTGCTAAGCTAGGCGCAACGATTGGAACGATGATAGCTCCTGGAATTGGAACAGCAATAGGCACAGTGCTAGGTGGCGCGGCGGGCCAGTTCGCCGGCTCGAAATTCGGTAGTGGGTTTGTTGGTAGTTTGCAAGAATCTCTAAACGGGAAACCATTGAAACCTAAAGTCAAAAAAACTAAGGCTAAACTCGAAATTGAAATTGATGAGAAAAAAATCAACAAAAAGATTTCTCCTGAGATTAAAAAGCTTAATAAAGAACTTCTTATTGAGATGGGGATCGATCCTAAAAGTACCCAGAAAGCGAAAAAAGAATCCGATAAACTTTTTGAAGAGATGGGTAAAGATATCGATGGTTATTATGATAAAAAACAAAAAAAGTCAAAAAAGGACTTAGATTTACTTGTTAAACAAGGTGTTATGACGCGTGAAGAAGCCGATAAAATCTTAGAAAACGAACAAAAAAATAATGATGCTGCTAAGAAAAGTAAAAAAGATGCTCTCGTAAAAATGCAAACCACCGTCAATGAATACTATAAAAACGCCGAAGAAATCCAGAACGATGCTAGCAAAAGTGAAAAGCAAAAAAATAAAGAACTTAATAAATTACGGAAACAGTTCGTCAAGGATTATGTTGCTGATCAATTTGCTATGAATGGGAAAGCTGTCGAAGCAATCGAAACCGGAGCCAAAGAGCAGGAGGACTTGCTTAAACAACTTCGTAATAAAAAAGGTAAATTAAGCGCTAAAGATTTGGAAGCAAGTCAAGAAGAGGCAGGTAAGCTCTATAATGCCTCTGTTAAACCAGCTAAAAAAGCACGTGACGATATCATTAGTGCTGCTGATAAAAAGTATACAGAAACTGTAAAAGCAGCTAAGCGTCAACGTGACGAAACGGGAACTCTTTCTCAAGAACAGTACGAAAAAGTTGTCAAAGAAGCTAGAAAGCAACGCGACGATACTCATACTGCTGCAAAAAATCAATACAAAGAAGTAACTGCTAAAGCAAAAGAACAGCACGATAAAGTCAGCGACGAGATTACAAAGCAAAAAACAGCTGTAGTTAAATTAGCGAATGATCAGGCACGAGAACATATTGGAGCATCCCAAAATGAAACTGGTACAGTACAGGGATCTTGGGAGGGTTTGAAGACAAATCTATCAAGCATATTAGAGGCAATCGCTCATGGAATTGGTAACTTAATTGGAGGATTAAATAAAGATTGGGGTAAAGATTTACGAAGCTGGAAGTTCGGGGCCCATGCAAAAGGGACTAGCGGATTACCGGAAGATGAAATTGCGCTAGTTGGTGAAGAAGGATTTGAATTAGCTCACCATCCCACTAAAGGTATTTTTGCAGTTGGTTCTCAAGGCCCTGAAATCCGACCTTTACAAGCCGGAACATCGATTCTCCCACACGAAGCCTCTAAACAGTTCTTATCTATGACTAGAGGATTGCCGGCCCATGCAAATGGTGTTTGGGGAACAATCAACAATATAGCTGACTGGATCAAAGAAAAGGCAGAAAGTGCTGAAGAATTCGTCTTTGATGGAGCCGACAAACTTTACAACACTGTCACGGATAAGCTTGGTATATCCAAGTTTTTGGACTCATTAGGAGACTCAGCAGAATTCAAGGTTGCTAAAGGTGGCTTGAGTACGGTTAAGGACAACGTAATCAAATATGCTCAATCGTTATTCGATCAATATCAAGAAGAATTCGGCGCATCAGGTAGTTTTGACGGTGCAATGAATGCAAATGGCGTGTATGATTACTTAGTTAAGGTAGCTCAAAAAGTTATCGGGAAATTCGGCAATGGATTTTATGTATCATCAGGATATCGAGCAGGAGACCAATACCATCATGGACAACATCAAGCTATTGATATCGCAATTCCAGGAGCTATATTGAATCCACTTTACACCAAGGCGGCGAACTATGCGTTTGAAAAATTTCCTAAAGAAGTTGGCTATGTAATCACTAACGGAATGGTTCGGGACCGCATGGGATACACGCACGGAGGCACTTCTGGTAAATGGGTTCCTTGGGGATCAACTGATCATGACAACCATGTCCATATTTCTGGACGGATGGGGTCAGGTGATATATATCATGGCAATTCGAATTCTGGAGGAACAAACGTAAAACCAACCGGTGGTCATCAAAATTGGATGAAACAGGCCGGATTCAGTCCGTCTGAATATGCGGCAATTGATTATATTGTTAATCGTGAATCGAGTTGGAACCCTTCTGCTACCAACGCTTCAAGTGGGGCCTATGGATTACCTCAATCACTACCTGGTAGCAAAATGGCTACTGCTGGTTCAGATTGGCGTACAAATCCAATCACACAGTTGAAATGGATGCGTAATTACGTGAATGAACGGTACGGTGGTGCTAACGGAGCTTTAAGTTTCTGGAAAGCTCATAACTGGTACGCTAATGGCGGTGAGATTGATAAACCAACCCTAGCATGGATTGGTGAAGATCCTAGCTATGCGAAGGAATTCATTATTAATCCAGCAAAAGATACAGCGGACGCTTTAATCGAGAAAGCTACTTTAGCTAGAGAACAATATAGACCGGCATCCGCAGCTCCAACTTCAAGCGGATCTAGCTCATCTAATCGATATGTTACTAAAAGCGATCTAACTGATTTGGTTGATAAAATCAATAATCGGCCAGTCAAAGTCGATAGTTATCTAGATGGAAAACAAGTTGGTCATTCAGTTGATCAAACGAATGCGGGAACTTTAAAACGTAAGCTATATACGGCAAGGAGGGCTTAGATGGTAAAAACAGATGTCTTATTAAGATTTAGTGATTGTGATTACTGTTTGACGAATGATCATGATATTAAAGTTGCTTCAATTGTCATTGGAATGCCCGTCCCAAAAAATGAATTTACATCATTTCAAGGATCCGTCGGCCAAAGATTAGTTAATCATTCATTTGATTCATTTCCAATCACGCTTGATTTTGATTTAAAGGTCAGCACTTTAGACGACCTCGTTTTAAGAGAAACTGAGTTGAGAGAATTGTTTTCTCGAGAAGCTGAATACTATTTCATCTATTCGAAAGAGCCGGGAAAACGTTATCCGGTGTCTTTAGACAGTATATCGGTTACAAAAAAAGCGTTTTTCATGTCTCATTTCACTGTATCTTTTAATGTGTTTAAAGGGTACGCTGAATCGATTACCTCAACGCTATCTGATTTCAGTCTGAATAATGAATGGCAATTCAGTCAGGGACTTGTGGATGGAGATTACAAATATACTCATGAAACTAGTCGTTTTACTATCTTTAACGCTGGGAGTTTTCCTGTAGATCCTAGAGAAGTGTATTTAAAAATCACTTTACAAGGTGAGTCGTTAGGCAATGCTACGATTTTCAATCGAACAACTGGTGATCGATTTATTTACTATCCTGAATTTTCAACAAACTTAGGACAAACAATCACTTTAGATCGTGTCTATCCGAAGCTGAACGGTGTGAATCATGGCATTGATACGAATCATGGTTTGATAACTCTTGCTGAAGGTCTGAATGACATCGAAATACAAAATGTAGCTAATGTAGAAACCTCATGGGATTTCTACTACTTGTACAAGTAGGTGAGTTTATGGCCGATATATTAATCAGAAATATAAAAGAAGATAAAGAAGAAATCCTTGTCGATTACGATAAGGATTCTTTTGTTGAGAATTGGCAGGAGAACGAGACGTGGGAAGTCAGTTTCACTGTATGCAAGTCTGATTTAAATAGCATGACGTTCGATTTAATCGATTACGAAAACTTTGTTCTTTGGAACAGTCAGCGTTTCGTGATTAAACAAATGGCAAGCTACGCTTCAGGAGAACAGGTTTATAAAGATGTGACAGCAACACATGTTTACTACACCATCCAGGACTGTTGGCAATATAACGTTTTAACAGGAACAAAAACTATTAAACAATTGCTGACTCATATTTTTAGCAGTGGAAACAATGGTTTTTCATGGGGAGTCATCGATGCAGATAATACTTTTTTATCTGTGGAACAAGAAAATTTTGGTAACGGGAACTATCTAGATCTTATAAATGAGGTGCTAGACGATTACGGTGCAATCGTTATTCCAGACAACAAATATTTGCGGTTCTACCCTAAAGATTCCTATGGAAAAATTACCGAGCAGCAAATCAGATACAAATACAATACTGATGATGTGAAGTTTGATATCGATACATTCGCATTGAAAACTCAAATTCGGGGATCTGGTAAAAAAGATGACAACGATAAGTATATGTTTGACCCGATAACTTACACCTCTCCTGAATCATCGAGGTGGGGAATAAGAATACAAGATCCTGTCGAAGACGAAAGATATACGATTGCATCAAATATGACTGCTCGATTGAAGCAAGATCTACACGACTATCCTGACATTTCAGGATCCGTAACGATGAAGTGGTCCACTACAGTTAATAAAGGTGACAAGGTCCCGTTCATCTACGAACCTTTAAATATCAATACAACTATTCAAATTGTTGGTATCACAACATATCCAGCATTACCAAATAAACC
>NZ_JXKQ01000018.1 GCF_001885945.1 Enterococcus hermanniensis
GCTAAATGGTGGCTATATTTCGGCAAATAATTAACTAAATATCGGAGGGCGAATTATTGGAGACGAGAATTAATGAATTATCTGAAAAACAATTAGATGAATTAGCAGAGCGTATTGTATTTTCAATTCGAAAGGATCGAGAAGAAGAACGCAAACAATTTAAAAAATATGCTGAACATAATACTGCACTATTGCTCCGATATTACCACAAGCTTAAAGGTCATACTGATAGTGTGAAAGAGCAACTAGAAGCTGACCAAGATACCTTTTGGGATCATAGACGCTTAGACCTGAGCATCCTCATGGAAAATAAAGCAAAGACTGTGAAGCTAATGAATCATGTGGATTATGCTTTAGAAATATACGAAAAGGTCTGCAAAAACTCCGATTCGGCAGAGGAGAGAAGACATTACCAGATTATTATGCGGAAGTATATTAATGATAAACGCGAGTCGGATCAGCAGATAGCAGATTATTTTGACAAAGACAGAACAACGATCAATCGAAACTGCAAAGAAGCTATTCAAGACCTGTCAGTTATTCTATTTGGTGTAGATATGCTGAATTATTGGTAAGTCCATGCACTAATCATGCACCACATTGCAACAATAAAGGTTATATAATAGTAGCATGAAGTAATGTAATTAATTCGCTCCGCAATTCGACCAACTAAAACTACTGTCATAGTTTCGACTACACTTAACTAACAACCGAATTAGCGGAACGGATTATTTACTTGACGGCACGAATAATGATTTCTACTCAACAGGATGTGCCGTCTTTATGTCACTGTGGCGGAAAGGGTAACGCTAATCAGAAACAAGGAGAGGTTTGCGGGCAAAGACTTCCGCCGCAAACATGTGAAGCGCATGTGCAGCTAACCATAAAACGAGGCGTCGGGAAGCACGCCTATCCTGTTTTGTGCAAGGTTCGAATCCTTGCCAGTGGCTTAGGGAGGACTTAGTAGACTGGCCAACGCTAAGTATCTGACCCGAAAGCATATGTTAGGAGGTAGCTCCTCCGGTGGACGTGTAGTCGCATTACGGCGGCGAAAAGGATAACGTGAGGTTCGACTCCTCATCACGTCAATAAAGAACCTACGGAAACAATCAATCTTATCGGATGCCGATTGATTGGCTGCATTTACCAGCGTGCTGGGACTCAGTTAAAAGGCATAGAATACTATCTCAGACGTGAGACGCTCTCAGTTGTAGGTTAGGGGAGTAACATTAAGTTGGACTTGCTAGGAACACGGTAAGTTGCCATACGCTGGCTTTGTACGCGGTCTGTAGATTTTAGACCAGAAAATATCTACAGTTCAATGAGTAGGCCACGGTCAGGGGCTAGTCTGATCCTGTGTTTAACATTGGGACATAAGCGCCCGCAAATAGCAACCGAGGAAATAGGTGGAGGAATGGACGTATAAAGGTCGTGTAGGTTGCTTAATACATATTTGGTTAGATGGTCGGAGTTAGCGATAGACTAATTCCACGATGGCTTGGATAGAATCGGTAACCCTGTCTGTCCAATACAAAACCAAGGGAGCCTCTTAACAATGCCAATACGCCTTGGTCGTAATACAGCCAATCACTGTCGCCTTACGCGGGTGGCGTGTCGTTTCAGAATATAACTCAAGGATCCGTGTTAGAGGTCTGACTCGAAAAAGAAAAACGCCTGACGAGGTGACCGATAGTTTACTGGTTTTTAATCGGTGATAATACATAATCGAGATCGCTTAGGCGGTCTTTTTAATTTGTACAAGGAGTGGTTTGAATGTATCGACCGCAATATTTAGAACAAAGGTATGAGGTGACTAACATATACGCTGGGTCTAATACTGTTCCATATTTTACTATTCGAAAGCCAATAAAGAGTAATACATATAAACGTAAAGAAAACAATGAAGTCATTAGGCGATACGGAAGAAAGATACATCGAAGAAAGGACTGATCCAATTGAGAAACTACTGGTACATTTCATTAAGCGGCAAGCATCCACGACGATCCATGTCAGTGCAGATTGCCAAAAGATATACGATCGTTGAACTAACTGACGAAGCAACTGTGTGGGAAATAGATGTATGCAAGTTAGTGTTCATTGGTATTGGTTCATATAAGGACGAACATATTCAAGAGAACATGAAGAGGTGGTTGAGATAATGTTTTGGAATAGGAAAGATGAACCTTTCATTGACGAACGAGACTTTAATTATCCGAAGGTGCTTATCAAAACGCCTCATAAAGATATAGAAGGTTATATTGAAGAAGTTGATTTCGATTACTTAGATGAAAGAAGCAAGGTGTTTATAGTTCATGCGGAAAGAGAACACCCGATAACAAGAGAAAGAATAGGAACTGTGTTCGAAGTATCTATTAAAGAAGTAGAGGCTAACGATGGGTACATGAAGATAACACATGATGGGCAAACGTTATACGAGACGGTAACTAAGAACACCAAACCTAACCTACTAGAAATCAAACTGAAGGATACTGATTCGGTCCCTGAAGTCTTGTATCGAGGTGAGAGGGTGGACGAGATGCCCAACGGATTAGTCGATGCATATATGCACTGGCATACATGCGAAGCGGATAAACCAACTAAGTTAATGGCTATTCTTGAGTATGTCGAAGGTACTGATATAGACGCCAAGAGGATAGAAGTATACATCGATGAAGAAGGAGAGCGCGGAAGCTTTAACTTATTGAAAGATGAAATAGATGATTGAAGTATCGACGAGGCAGGATCGTGCGAACTTTTACGGATCATCAACGTGGCGTAAGCTAAGGCAAAAGGTATTAGAGCGAGATCACTATGAATGTCAGTGGTGCAAGGACGAAGGCAAGGTAGTTAGTATTAGCGATACTATCTTAGAGGTCGATCACATTAAAGAGTTAGAACATTATCCTGAACTCGCAACTGATATAGATAATCTAAGGGTTTTGTAAGGACTGCCACAATCGCCGACATGAAAGATTTAATTATCGTTCCAGCAAGAAAGAGAAGAAATGGGACGACGAGTGGTGGTAGAGAATTGGCACGTTAAAGTCCATAAAAAAGAGAAGATTACTTCATCTTCTCTAGGTATTCCTTAATCGCTTGTTCAACTATTCTTGCTTGGGGCATCATCGTTTTAACTATAGAGGAAAACAAAAAGAAAAGAAATGGAATGATGAGAAATGGTAGATAAATCGAAAATAGAAACAGTAACAACACAAGAACTACTAGAGTTGTTTAATATCGATTTAAAAGCATTAGATAATATTACTGTCACAAGAACAAGTGATGGTGATTTCAGGCAAGGATTACCATATATAACAGAACATAGAGTAGAAGTTATAATTGACTATCATGAAGTAACCCCCCACCTAAAATAATTTGCTGTTTTGAACGATGCGGGGAACCGGTGGATGGGTCAACTCCACAGATCTATTGATGATACGCGTATAACCCCCTCCCCAGAAGAAAGGAAGTGATTGGATGGCGGATTTAAAAATCAGAAATGAAAAGGTAGCCGCTGAGGAAAAACGATTGAATGACTTATTTTACGATCTTGCAGATGACAAGAAAAAAGTCGTTTCTGGATTAGTAACTCAAGCAGCTAGATTAAAAATTTTGTTAGATGAAATGTGGATTGATATTTCTGAAAAAGGAGATTATGAATTATTCTCACAGTCAGAAAATCAGATTCCTTACGAAAGGGAGCGGCCAGTTGCTAAACAATATAATGCACGAGATCAATCGTATCAGCGGATTGTCAAGCAGTTAACTGACTATTTGCCAGAAGAAAAACGAGAAACTGTTACCACTGCAGCTTTGGATGGTAGTGATCTCATATGACGTTGCTACAACCTTACTTTTTTGATGAGTATGTGGATTTGTATGAACGGGGGAAAATTCCGTTTAACAAAGAGCGTATCCAGCTTGTCGAGTATCTCAAAAAGGAAGTCCTTCCGAGAGATGATTTGTATTTTGACGATGAGATGATTCACAAATTTATTCGTTATGCCGAGAAAAATTTTTTTCCGTTAGCTAAATATCAGAAATTTATTACACCTTTCATTTTTCTTTACAAAAAAGAAGATGACGAGGTGTTTTTTAATGAAATTTTGAACTCTATCGCGCGCGGGGGTGGCAAGAATGGTTTCATGTCTGCACGAGATTCGTTCTTTATTTCCCCGCTCTATGGTGTGCGAAATTACGATGTGACTATTACTGCCAATTCGGAAAAACAAGGGAAAGTTAGTTTTAAAGAAGTCTATGAAACTGTTCAGGCGAAACGTTTAGAACAGCAATTTTACCTGACAAAAATGGCAATCACGAACCGAGTTACGAATTCTATCTTTAGTTATCGGACGAATAATCCTAAAACCATGGATAGTGCCCGTGATGGATGTCTTGAATTTGATGAAATCCATATGTTTGAAAACTCGGATATTGTTGATATCCAGCGAAGTGGATTAGGGAAAATCAAACATCCACGCACATTTTACAACGGTACAAACGGGCATGTTCGAGAAGGTTTTTATGACCGAACATTAGAACGAGCACAAAAAATATTTACTGGTGAAAACAAGAATGATCGTTTATTCCCGTTTATATGCAAACTGGACACGATCGAAGAAATGGACAAGCCAGAATTGTGGTCGAAAGCGAATCCGATGTTTGAAGAAGAATCATCCTACGCAAAACGCCTGTATTCAACAGTTATGGATGAATACTTGAAATTAGAAGAAGAACCCTCTGGTCGCCGTGAATTCGTTGTAAAACGGATGAATTTTACAGAAGGCGACATGGAAACGGATATCACTACACATGATAAATTAATGGCAACTGATCAACCGATTGGCGATTTGAAAGGAAAATCATGTGTTGCTGGTTTTGACTATGCCGAAATCCGAGATTTTGCTAGTGTGGGTCTGCTATTTAAACACGATGAAAAATTCATCTGGTTGCAACATAGTTTTGCTAGAAAAGAATTTCTAGATGCGTTCAAAATCAAAGCACCGATTAAAGAATGGGCAGACAAAGGAATTTTCACAATTGTGGATGCACCGTCCATATCTCCGCAACTATTAATTGATTGGTTGAATGAAAAACGTGAGTTGTATCAAATAGAGATGGTTTGTGCAGATGGTTATCGAATGGATTTGCTACAACCGTTACTTGAAAAAGAAGGGTATAACTATGAATTCATTCGAAATATTCGTGGCGTGCAATCGAAAGTGGCACCAATTATTGAAGATGGTTTTGCGAACGAAAAATTTATTTTTGGCGATGATCCATCGATGCGATGGTACACAAATAACAGCTATGCAAAAGTAGATAAATCAGGAAATAAAACATTCTTGAAAAAAGAACCAGTCCGTAGAAAGACAGATGGTTTTCATGCCTTCTTAGCGGCTTTATATAAACGAGAAGAAATTCAAGATGTTGATTTAGAAGGCTTTTTTGACATGATGGAAGATTGGGATTTTTAAAGCAGCGAAGGGAGGTGTGTAAATATTGGGAGTATTTCAATCGTTTTTTGATATTTTCAAAAAAAATTCAGAGATTGAATTAAGTTACGACTTTGGAAATCTAGTAGACGAATACCACACGCTGTATTTGAAACATCTAGCGATAGACACGTGTGCTGAATTTCTAGCTAGGGTATTTGGCAGGTCAGAGTTTCGAATACGAAAAAACGGCCAACCAATCACGAACGAATGGACATACTTGTTTAACGTTCGCCCGAATTTGGACCAATCGGCATCGTCTTTTTGGCAACAAGTCGTTTATAAATTAATCACTGAAAACGAGGTGTTGATAGTCCTTTCTGATGATGATCAGTTACTAATTGCAGAAAGCTACGTTAGAAAGGAATATGCGCTGTATGACGATGTTTTTGAAAGCGTCTGGCTAAAAGGCTACGAGTTCAAGCGGAAGTTTTCGATGAGTGAAGTTATTTTTCTTCAATATAATAACAACGATTTGAGCCGATACGTAAGAGGGTTATACGACGATTATGCCTCTCTCTACAACCGCATGGTCGAAGTGGCGATGAGAAACCATCAAATCCGAGCAACGGTAACGGGCAAAGATGGGCGAGGTTTTGATGACAAACTGCAGAAAAAAGCACAAACATACATTGATAAGGTGTACGAGAAGTTTAACAAGGAATCCATTGCTGTTGTACCTTTGCAAGCTGGGCTTGAGTATAACGAACTCACAAATACTGTAGGAGAAACGAATCAGTCGATTGATGAACTGAAAAAACTAAAACGACAGTTCGTGGATGAAGTCGCTGATATTTTAGGGATCCCTTCTACAATCTTGCATGGTGAATTAGCAGATTTAGAAAGTGCGCAAACAGTACTGAATAAATATTGTTTGAAGTCATTGAATAAAAAAATTGAAGATGAGTTAAACGCAAAAATCATTGATAAAACCGAATTTGTTAATGGGACGGAAATCAAAGTTGTAGGCGTGGATAAAAAAGATATTTTCGATCTGGCTGATGCGGTAGATAAATTAATTTCAAGTGGCGGATTCAATCGAAATGAGATTCGAAAAGAAGTCGATTATGAAAGTATTGATGGTGGTGACGAGTTTTACATCACCAAAAACTATGAGAAGGCAGCGAAAGGAGGGGAGGAAGTAGATGACGAAACTGGAAATTAAAGGAACGATTATTTCGAACAATCAAAAATGGATCTACGATTTGTTCGAAATGGATAGCACAGCACCGAAAGATATTTTATTGCCTGAGAACAACGAACCACTAGAGGTCGTGATTAATTCGGGAGGTGGTGACGTATATGCAGGTAGTGAGATTTATACAGCTTTACGAGCTTATCAAGGTGACGTGACTGTGAAAATCGTAGGTATTGCTGCAAGCGCCGCAAGCGTGATTGCAATGGCTGGAAACACAATTGAAATCAGCCCGACTGCTCAAATTATGATTCACAATGTTTCAAGCGCTGCTGCTGGCGATCATCGAACGTTAGCTCACGAAGCAGAAGTATTGAAAAATTATAACTCATCAATCGCGAATGCTTATATTGCAAAAACGGGCATTGAAGAAGCTGAATTGCTGGAATTGATGAATCATGAAACGTGGCTTACCGCTGAACAAGCAGTAGAAAACGGTTTTGCTGATAAAGTCATGTTTGAAAACAATGAAGCACCTTTACTAGTCGCAAGTGTCTCGCCGGTTATTCCGCCAGACGCGATTTCAAAATTGGCAGAAAAGTTAAAACCACAGTTTGATTTAGATGAATTGGCAAATAAAGTAGCAGAAAAACTAAATACTAAAAAACAAGAATCGATTGAACCAGAAAATGCTGGTTTGAAACGGTTCTTTTTTTAATACAAAAAAATAAGGAGGTCATACTGAATGACTATGAAACTATCAAACGAATTCAAAACAATTCGTGACAACTTTTTAGCTGCTGTTAATAATAACGAGCCAGCTGAAAAACAAAATGAACTTTACGGTGCAATGCTCGATGAATTGCTGAACGAAGCAAAAAAACAAGCGCGTGCTGAGGCAGAAGGATTAATTGCTGAAAATCCGGCAGATGCGAAACTATCTGCTCGTGAGCGTAAATTTTTTAATGCTATCAGCACGGACGTCGGTTATAAAGAAGAAAAATTGTTGCCGCAAGAAACCATTGATCGAATCTTTGAGAACTTAACTACTGCCCATCCACTATTAGCTGAAATCGGTTTAGTAAACGCAGGGCTACGATTGAAATTCTTGAAATCTGAAACAAGTGGTGTTGCTGTATGGGGAAAAATCTTCGGCGAGATCAAAGGTCAGTTAGATGCAGCGTTCAGCGAAGAAGAAGCAATTCAAAGCAAATTGACGGCGTTTGTAGTTGTTCCTAAGGATTTGAAAGACTTCGGACCAGCTTGGATTGAATCATTTGTGGCTACTCAAATTGATGAAGCTTTTGCAGTGGCTTTAGAGGCTGCTTTTTTATCAGGAGATGGAAATGACAAGCCAATTGGTTTAAATCGTCAAGTTCAAGAAGGTGTAGCCATTACTGGTGGTGTTTATCCAGAAAAAACTTCAATGGGCGATTTAACGTTTGCAGATTCAGCAACGACTGTTAAAGAACTAACGAATGTTTACAAACATCATTCAACTGACGAAAAAGGTCACGCGGTTGCTGTAGATGGAAAAGTTGTCATGGTAGTTAATCCTAGTGATTCTTGGGATGTCAAACGTCAATATACTTCATTAAATGCGCAAGGAGTATATGTAACTGCGTTACCTTACAATTTGAAAATTGTTGAATCATTAGCGCAAGCAACTGAAAAAGTTTTAACGTTCGTAAACGGCCGCTACGATGCATATATTGGCGGGGGCATTACTTTACGTAAATACGATCAAACATTAGCTATCGAAGATTTAGATTTATATACTGCTAAACAATTTGCGTACGGCAAGGCTAAAGATGATAAGGCTGCTGCAGTGTGGGGATTAAAAGTATCCGAGGGAAAATAGAGTCCCCCGCAGTTATTAATGTTGAACCGACAAGTGACGGAGCAACAATTGCGCTGCAATAGAAAGGGGTGTTTCTATTGGATGAGAAATTGCTAGAAGATTTCAAATCGCGGATGCGAATCTTTCATGCTGCTGACGATGACAACTTAAAAAATATTTTGGAAAGTTCAAAAGTAGCTGTTAAGCGATGGTGTGGGACTGACAATGTTTCAAATCCTGAAATTCGCGAACTCGTGATTGAACGCAGCCGATATGTCTACAATGATTCGTTAGAATTTTTCAATGAGAATTTCCAATCTGAGTTGATGGCTGTTTCTTTGTCACATTATGACGAAGGGGATGATTGAAGATGACGAAACCAACTTTTGAATATCAGAAACCCAAAGTCAATAACGGCGCTATGAGAACACCTGTTGAATTTTTTCAATATCGACCTCGTAAAGGCCCTGAGCCAGGCGAGCAAGAGAAGCAAATTATTTTTAATTGTTTCGCTGAGATCTATAACCCCTCAATGAAAGACTTGGAAATTTTGAACTCAAAAACGACTAAACAAGCAGTAACTCTCACGATTAGAGATCCGCAAACTGGCTACATTGTTTCAAACAAGCATTATGTAGAGGTTATGGATAGGAGATATTCAGGTATTCGTTGGAATATCGTTGACGTTCGAAATGATTTCACTGACAACCGATTCATCACGATTTTATTAGCGGTGTATGGCGATGAATAATGGTGATTTTAAAGGCGTCAATGAGACCTTACGAGCGATGGAAAATCGTCTTGGTGATAAGAAAGTCAGGTCAATAGCTCGAAAAGCTATCAATTCCGGTGCTGAAAAAGTCGAGAAACGACTACAATCTGACATGCTCGTTTTCAAAGATACTGGCTACACGATTGATGAAGTTGTCCGTAAAAACGCAACGTACAAAAACTACAAAGCTGAGGCTGAGATAGGATGGAATGGGCCTCATCAACGTTATCGATTAATCCATTTAAACGAATGGGGCTATACAAGAAACGGACGTCAGATTAAGCCACGTGGGTTCGGGGTTATCACGAAATCATTGAAAAATTCTGAACCAGTTTATTTGTCTACCGTGGAAATGGAGGTTAAGAAAAGCCTATGAAAGACATATTAATGATTATTTACGAGGTGTTAATTTCGAATGCCTACATCCGCGAAATGACTTATAACAGCGATTCAGAAGAATATCGAATTAAGTTTTATGAGCAACCAGAAACAGCTGATAAATCGGGCGCGTTTATCACAATTAGGCCTGTGGATGTTCCAAACGAAGCTTATCATGGTAGCGATAAAGAGCTTGCTATCGAGCATTTAGTACAGATTGATGTCGAATCTAAATACAGAGCGACTTGCAAACAAATTCAGTTTGAAATTAAAAAAGAAATGAACAAACTAGGTTTCGGTCAAGTTTCAGGTCAAGGCCTAGATGAATATTTCGCCGAAACAAAACGGTACGTAGATGCTCGTCGATACGACGGAAATACACGAATTTACGATACACAATATTAAAAAACAAAATAACAGAAATCAAGACACGACAGTTCGTGTCTTTTTTTGTTGTCAAAATTAGGAGGAAATAAATATGACAATGGTTGGATTTAAAAAAATGACAATCGGAATTTTTGATAAGGACGGTAAAATTCCAACAGCTAATCAATTTGTTATTGAAGATAAACAAGATAAAGGGGCCACTGTATCAGCTGAAATTAGCGGCCTATCAAAAGAACCTACGAAAGTTTATGGTTCAGATATTGCATACTACATTTCACAAAAAGGCACTGGAGATGTTTCAGCGACATTTGGATTGTTAGATTTGCCAGAAGATTTGAACGATAAAATTTTAGGATATAAAACGAATGAAAATAAAATTAGCTTCTTAGGCGAAGATAATGAACCTCCGTATTGCGCAGTATTAATGGAATCTGCTGATTTAAGCGGTGAAACAGCTATGTTAACTATCTTTAAAGGTAAATTCAGTCGAGAATCAATTAATTTGAATACAACTACTAACGAAGCATTCGAACCTGAAGCAGAAGAGTATGTATTCTCTGCTATCGCTAATGATGCAGAAGGCGATGCAAAAGGACAAACCGTTGCTAAATATGTCGGTAAGGAAGAAGCGGCTATCACAGCGTTGCGTACTATGACTTTTCCAGCGGGGGAGTAGTTAGCCCTGTCGTTGGAACAGTTACCCCAACGGCGAACGGGGCAACAATCGCACTAAGTTAGGAGAATGATCATGGCAGAAACATTTAAAATTTATAAAAAAGATGGAACAAAAGTAGTGGAAGGTGTAAGCCCGTTAACTATTATAGGCATTGCTGCTGATACTCAAGTAGCCAAAGGTGACTACAAAGCAGTGCATGTTGTGAATGGAATTGAATCAGCAAAAGTTGATATTCCAGCATTTAAAATAACTGCAGCCCAAGCTCCTGCATCACTGTCTATCTCTTTTGATGCGGAAGGTGACGTAAAGCCAACTGAGTCAAATACAGTAGATGAAATCAAAGCTTGGTTAACTGCACATAACATTGATTTTACTGGCAAAACGATTAAAGCAGATTTATTAGCATTAGTACCAACTGAATAAATTAATCGAGGACTGTAACAGGTCCTCTTTTTATTTTGAAAATCTTAGGAGGAAATTATAGATGGCAAAAGTAAGACTGGAATTAGAAAATTCAAAAGGCGAAAAAATCGTTCATGAAAAAACAAAAATTAAAGGCCGCGCAGTTCGAAAAGCCATTCAATGCAGCCGCAAAATGTATGCAGAAGGCGCTGATATGGGAACTCAATTAGATGCGTTGATCGAACTTGCCGTAGAAGTATTTAATGATAAAAAAATTACTGAAGACACTATCTTAGATGGATTGGAAAGCGAAGAGTTATTCAATGCGTTAAATAAAGTCTATATGGATATCTTAGGAATTGAAGAAGATAATTCGTCAGATGAAAAAAAGTAAGTCCGGAAGAAGCTGAGGAAAACTATTTTAATCTTTGCAGACAACTTATAGAAAATGGTTGGACTTTAGAGGATATAGAAGAAGCGGATTTTGAAGCATTAATCCAAATCGTTTGTGCAGAACCGAAAAAAGAAAAACAAAAAGAAGTATCGCTTAAAGACTTCGTTAAATCAATTTAGGAAAGGAGGAAAAATATGGCAAATGGAAAACCGCTTGGTAATATGATTATCAAGTTGGACCTCGACAGTTCTGCCTTTTCTAAAGGATTGACTGGAGCAAAAAATGCGGTAAATCATCAAATGAAGGCAATGAAGAGTCAAATGCAAATTATGAACTCTTCAGGGAACTCAATTGGTGCATTAAACGCTAAGTATGAAGGCCTCGGCGGTGTACTTCAAGCAAATGAAAAACAAGTACAGAAATTAACTGAGGCTTATAAAAACAGCTTTGACGAAAATGGCAATGCAACAGCCTCCACCGTCAAATATGCAAATCAATTGAATCAGGCACAAGCTCGCTCGGCTAGTTTTGAGTCTCAAATGAAGACTGCAGCAGGGCAAATGGCTCGTTTGAAAGTCGAGACTGAAGGTATAACTGGGAAGTTGAAAACACAGTCAGAACAGTGGATTAAGTCTGGACAAAAGATTGAATCTTTTGGGAAAAAGGTTTCGAGCACTGGAACTGCCTTAACTGTAGGAGTCACGGCTCCGATTGCAGCTGGTTCGGTCGCAGTAGCTAAAGCAGCTATTTCATGGGAATCTGCATTTGCAGGTGTAAAGAAAACGAATGATGAAGTTGTTGACTCTAATGGTACAGTCACTTATTCATACTCAGATTTAGAGGCTGGGCTTAGAGATTTAGCGAAACAATTACCAGCCAGTCACCAACAAATTGCCAGTGTAGCTGAAGCTGCTGGACAGCTAGGTATTAAAACTGAGAATGTAAAATCATTTACGAAAACTATGATCGATTTAGGCGAATCTACTAATATGTCTGCAGAAACTGCTGCTACTTCATTAGCACGATTTGCTAACATCACTCAAATGAGTCAAAAGGATTTCGGGAAACTCGGATCGGCTATTGTTGAACTTGGTAATAACTATGCCACGACTGAATCTGAAATCACTGAAATGTCCTTGCGGATTGCAGGTGCGGGTAAACAAGTAGGAATGAGTCAGGGTGAAATACTTGGATTCGCTACAGCTTTAAGTTCTGTCGGTGTTGAAGCTGAGGCAGGTGGTTCTGCAATATCTAAAGTCATGATTCAGATGCAGTTAGCAGTTGAAAAAGGCGGGAATGCATTTGATGAGCTAAAAGGTCATGCAGCCGATCAAGGTGTAGCGTGGGAAACCGTTGTTAATTCAATTCGTGACGGTGGCAAAAGCTTAAAATCAGTAGCAGGTCAAATGGGCTTCACTTCTTCTGAACTGAAGAAAATGTACAAAGAAGCTAATAAATCCGCTGGATCATTAGACAATTTTGCGAATGTAGCTGGTCTAACAAGTAAAGAATTCGAAAAGATGTTCAAAAAGGATCCGTCCCAAACAATTATGAAATTTATTCAAGGTTTGGCCGGTGCAGAAAAACAAGGCACATCAGCAATTAAAATGTTAGATGACATGGACATCAAAGAAGTTCGTCTACGTGATAGCTTATTACGTGCAGCAAATGCTAGTGGCGTGTTTGGCGATGCAATCAAGTCGGGGAATTCAGCTTGGAAAGAGAATTCTGCATTAACAGCCGAAGCTAACAAGCGGTACGAAACGACTGAATCAAAATTAAAAATGCTTAAAAACGAAGCTATCGATGCTGCTATTGATTTGGGTGGACCTTTCGTAGATGCTTTACGGTCTGGACTGGAAGCTGCCAAACCTTTAGTAAAAGGGTTAGGTGACTTAGCTAAAGGATTCTCAGAGTTAAGCAAGGGACAACAACAAAGCATTATAAAATGGTTAGGTATTGCTGCAGCTGCGGGACCCGCTTTGAAATTATTGGGCGGCGGTATCGCTGTATTTGGTAAAACGAAAACAGCGGTCGGAAATTTAACGGGCAGTTTAGTAGAACTTGCTGCTAAATCTGCTGAGAAAAAGGCAATAGCTGGATTCACTACGACAGTTACTTCGGTTGGCACTGCATCAGCTAGTGCAGCCGGCGCGAGTGGAGTAGGTGCGTTAGGTATGGCATTTGCTTCATTGGCAGCTCCAGCAGCAATCGGTGTAGGGGCTATTGGAGCAATCGGTCTTGCACTTTATGCAGGTAAAAAAGCTTATGATGAATATCAACTATCTGGTGCAAAATGGGGAACTAAGGTTACTGAATCTCAAGATAAAGTAATTGATAAATCTAGTGAACTCAGAGAAAAAGGCATTCAATACATGAATGAGTACCGAGACGGTGTAAATGCAAATGCCGAAAAAGTCAAAGAAGCAAATAAAGGCATTCAAAAAGCTATCGAAGGAACGCTAAAAAAAGAGCAAGAACGCCGAGAAAAAATCAGCGAGCTAAGCTTATTAGATGACGAAACTAAAAAATGGTATGAGCAGATTATCTCTGTACAAAAGAAAATTGATAACGAGACTTCTAAGACAGTTAAAAGTCAAATTGAAAAAATCAATTCAATTTATCAAAACGCTTCTGACAATAATCGTGAACTAACTGATTCAGAAGTGAAGTTTATTAAAACATCTTATACAAATCTATCTAGTGAACAGTTAAAAGCGGCCGGTTTTTCTAAAGCTCAACGTCTTGCAATTGAAACATCTTATCAAGATGATTTATCAAAATTAAACGATAAAGAAGTTTCTTCAAGAATTAAATCACTAGAAAAGGCATTAGACAAAGAGAAAAAATCTTACGATAAGCAACGTAAAGAAATTGAAAACAATGAATCTTTGAGCGCTAATGTACGTGAAACTCTTTTAAAGAATCTAAAAAAGAATTACAAAGAGCAAACTAGTGAAATGATAACAGCTTTAGGTAATCTGAGCGAAAAATCTGGTAATAGTTTGGACGCTGTTTGGTACAAATGGGAAAAATACGGTTATAACGTAAAAGAAGTCACAGCTTTAGTTTCTAGTAGTGTAAAAGATACATCGAAAGATTTGAGTTTGTTTGCTAAAGGCACTTCTGAAGCTGATATGCAGTGGAACGCATTAAGTTTAGACCCTAAAACTGGCGAAGTGAAAACTAATATGACTGATGTATTAGTAGATATAGCTAAGACTGATGATGGCTGGAACCAATTAAGCTTTATGGCTAAAGAAGCTAAGCTAACTTCTAATGCAAAAGAAGAAGTAGCTATCGCTATGGGTGAAGCTGGCAAGTGGGATGAACTTTGGCTCACTGAAAAAATGCTTTTAGTGAACGGTGACGAAGCAAAACTTGAACTCTATGAAACGATTAACGCGATGGGAGCTTGGAATCAATACGTTTTAGATCGTAAAACATTAGGTATTGATAATACTGATGCAATATACAAGCTATTTACCACAGAAAATCAAATAAAACAGTGGAATATGTTGCCTATAGATCAGAAGAAACTGTTAGCAGACAACACAGATTTAACTACTAAAATATTTGCTTCTACAGAATCATACACGGCTTGGACACAACTTCCAGACAATGTAAAACACATGCTCGCGGATAACGTCGATCTAAAAACAAAACTAGACGATGGGACTATAAGCATAGAACAGTACAACCAAATACTTCCATTGCTTAAAAAAATGTATGGTGATAACTACGAGATTGTCACTAAAACTGAAAAAGCTAAGAATGAAATTGATGAATACAACAAGAACCATCATCCAGAACAAAAAGTTTTAACTGCAAATAATGCTGATTTATTAAATAAAGAAGAAACAGCTAGAACAAAATTAGGTGTTTATAACGGCGTTCAAATCCCAGAAAAGAAAATGACCGCTAAAGATGATGTGACTCCGAATGCAGAAAAAGCTTTAGGATCTTATCGAGAAGTTTCAGCGTTACAGGACAAAACGATTAGTTTCAAATTCACTGCGTTCCTTGATAGTACCTGGGACAAAATCAAGGAAAAGATGGGTGAAAAAGGAAATCTGATTACTGGTAATTATGCTCAGGGTACTAATTACCACAAAGGTGGCCTAGCATTAGTCAATGACCAAACAGGATCTAAGTATAAAGAATTAGTCAAACTTCCAAATGGAAATGCATTTGTTCCACAAGAGCGTAACACGTTACTTAATTTACCTCGTGGCTCTTCAGTATTAAAAGCATCTCAAACGGCTAAGTTAATACCTCGCTATGCAGCAGGTATTGGAGAAGTAATTACGCCCGACACAAAAACTGATGAGTTGATTCAGGCAATCAATAATCTGATTCTAACGTTTAATGCCATGTCTACTAGTGCCGACGCTGTGGGAACTATGACCGAAAAATCAGTCATACCTGGAACACAACGGAATGTCGATTTAACTGCTTTTACACCAGAGCAATTAATTAAACAAGGTGATCAATATGCTCCGATTGGATCAATGTGGCTAACTAATCTCATGAATGGTTGGAACTCGATTGTTCCGACATATTTAAAGAGTGAAACAATATTTATTTCTAATTATTTAACTCAATTGAAAAACCAGAACAACCCAAATTACTTGCAGGGTATTACATGGAATCGCAATCTCATGAATGGTTGGAACAGTTTAACAGGAACATTCATTAATGTGATCAACGCATTCTGTAATCAAACGATGGTTACATTACGCAATTACAACACACCGATGTACAACAACGGGCGAACTTGGCAGCAGAATAACTTAAATGGTTGGAACTCGCTTTATGGTTCGTTTATTGCACGAGTAAATCAATTAGGCAACGACTCCATCAATAACCTCCGTTCAAAAAATGGAGGATTTAATAGCGCTGGAAGCTATTTGATGCAATCTCTAATTAATGGATTAAACTCTATGGGCGGTTCGCTTTCTACAACTATGAACGGCGTAGCCAATAAAATGGTTGGTGGAATTGGAAAAGGTGTTAATGGTGTCATTGGTGGTGTTAACTATGTTCTAAAAGAGGTTGAATCCGACAAGAAATTAGGAAACTGGACTGTTCCACAATATGCCAAAGGAACCGACGGACACCCTGGCGGATTAGCAATGATCAATGATCAAAAAGGGCCTGTTCATGAAGAGTATGTTCAGATGCCTGATGGCCGTGGTTTCATTGCCAAAGGAAAGGATCTATTGGTCAACCTTCCTAAAGGGGCGCAAGTACTGAATGCAAGTCTTACTAAGAAATTAAAGAAAGGTTTCGATATTCCGCATTATGCCAATGGAACGGATGACTTTGATATCTTTGATTTGATTGATGATGAGGGAGCTTTTAAAAAGCTTGTAGATGGACGAGTTGATTATAATAGCATTTTAGAACCGTGGAAGAATATGACAAAAGCTGGCGTTAAATTAATGACCAGTTCTGCCTATCCGTTTGTTCAAAAGGAGATAGAGGAGAACTTCTCTACAGGTGAATTTGATGGCTCTATTTTCCAAGGCGAAGGAAACTTCAATGGAGTTTACGCATATTTAGTAGAAGTAGCTAAAAAGGTGATGGCTAAATTCCCGGGTTTAATACCGACATCTGGTTATCGCCCTGGAGATGTTTATCATCACGGAAAACATCAGGCGATTGATATTTCTGGTTATCCGGTTGGCAGTCCTAGATATACAGCAGCTGCTAATTATGCGTTTGAAAAATTTCCACGTGATGTTGGTTATGTAATTACTAATGGACGTGTTCGTGACCGCATAGGATTTTCAGGAACGGGAGTCCATGACGGTTGGGCAACGTGGCCAGATGGCGACCATTTTGACCACGTGCACATTTCTGGTTCGAAAGGTGCCGGGGACATTTTTACAGGAGGGTCTAATTCTCCTAGAAAGAGTCCAAAACCTACAGGGAGTCACGAAAATTGGATGAGATTAGCTGGTTTTAAACCATCTGAATATAGTGCAATTAATTACATCGTTAACCACGAATCAAGTTGGAATCCTTCCGCTACTAACCCATCTAGTGGAGCATACGGATTGCCACAATCGTTGCCAGCGAGCAAACTAGCTTCTGCTGGTTCAGATTGGCGAACTAACCCAATTACACAGTTACGATGGATGCGTGATTATGTTAATGAGCGATATGGCGGTGCGAATGGTGCACTGGCTTTCTGGCAAAGAAATCACTGGTACGCTAATGGCGGACTTATCAACAAAGATGGTCTATATAGAGCTGGAGAAGGAAACAAACCTGAAATGGTTATTCCGCTCACTCGAAAAACTAGAGCGATTGAGTTGATGGGGCAAGCTTTGGCATTCATGTCAGGAGACAATAAACAATCTAACACACAATCGAGTTCAACTGATAATACTGATGAGTTAGTAACATTGATTAAACAACAACAACGACAACATAGTGATCTAATGAGGATATTAAAAGCTATCTTATCAAAAGATTCAGGCATCACTTCTGATGCTGTTGGCAAGGCCGCTAACGAATTTTTAGGCGGAGATTTAAGTAAATTAGGTTACACAGGAGGTGGCTTCTAAGTTGTTTTACAAGTTGCTTTTCAATCAAAATGGCAGACTATTTGATCCTCAACAAACCGGAAAAATTATCTGCAAAGAAATAAAAAGGCAAGCACCGATCTACGATGTGAGTTACGAAGATTTTGAAGGGGTGAACGGGAGCAGGGAAATGAATGCTTCTTTTCGTCCTTTTGAATTAGTTCTTACATTCGATATTTTCTACAAGAATGAGTATGACAAAGAATTAATTTTGACTGAACTATATCAAATTGTTTTCCCTGGAGCTCAATATTATGTGACGCATGAATTGAGCCCAGGTAAAAGGTTCAAAGTAAATCCGACTAATTTTGAATTGATCGAAGAAGAGAATGATTATTCAACTATTGAAGTGACATTTAGTGCTCCTAATGCTTGCTCCGAATCTCTAACATCTACACTGTCAGAATTCGACTTAGCTGACGAATGGCAGTTCTCTCAAAATTTAGAGTCTGCTGATTATGGATATGAGTTTGATGTTAGTCGCTTTCAAGTGTTTAACGCAGGAGACTTTGCTATTGATCCACGAGAAAACGAACTGAACATCACGCTTCAAGGTGAGTCGTTAGGCAATGCCACGATATTCAATAGAACAACAGGTGATCGGTTTATTTACTACCCTGAATTTTCAACGAATTTAGGGCAAACGGTCACTTTAGATCGTGTGTATCCAAAACTGAACGGTGTAAATCGTGGCATTGATACGAATTTAGGACTGATTACTTTAGCACCGGGCATCAATGAAATTGAAATACAAAATGTGGCTAACGTGAAATCGCTTTGGGATTTCCGTTACTTATACAAGTAGGTGATTCGAATAGATATCATTATTCAAAACTACGAAAAAACAAAACGAGAGATCCTTGTCGAATATGATAAGGACTCTTTTTTTGAAAATTGGCAGGAGAACGAAACTTGGGAAGTTAGTTTCAATGTAACTAAAACAGATTTAAATAGTACAGCGTTTGATTTAGTTGATTACGAAAGCTCGGTAATTTTCAACGGTCAAGAATTCATTATCAAACAAATGACCACGTCTGCAGAAGGTAAAGCAGTGAGTAAAAGTGTTACTGCTACTCATATTTATTACACGATTCAGGACGGTCGGCAGTACGACACAGTGACAGGGACGAGGTCAATTAGTCAGCTGCTAACACACATATTTAATGCTGGCGCTCGTGGGTTTACTTGGGAAGTTGTGGACCCGAACAAGAAATTTTTAACGGTGGAACAAGAGAATTTTGGCAACGCGAATTATCTGAAACTAATCGAAGAAATATTAAGTGATTATGATGCTGTTGTAATACCAAATAATCAACGATTAAC
>NZ_JXKQ01000019.1 GCF_001885945.1 Enterococcus hermanniensis
GCTAAATGGTGGCTATATTTCGGTAAATAATTAACTAAACGACGGAGGGTAAGCGCTTGGGAAGAAATGATTATCTAATTAATGAACTGGATAGAAAGTTCGCTAACTACTATAACTACAACAAAGAGATTGCTATTCGTAAAGAAGAACTCAAGATGCGTGAAGCGGATGAGAATATCGGTGGTGGCAAGAGTAATATCAGAAGTAATCCAGTTGAGCTACAAGTCATTAAAGAGTTATCTGATCCATACATCGTTAATCGTCAATTGTGGAAGAAAGGCATCAAAGAAACATTGGAAGAACAGGATGAAGAAGTGAAGGTTCTAATGGAGTTGAAATATTGGGGAACAGATAGTTGGATGGATTGGGCATCGTTTGGTAAAAAACACGGTTACAGCAAACCGACAATTTACCGGATACGACAAAAGGTACTATTTGGTTTTGCTAGGAAAATTGGCGAGATTAATTAATTTGAGACAAAAGTATGTAGCTGTCTCATGTCAATAGGCTATAAAATGATAGAGTAGATAATTCATCAAGCAGACGATTCAAACTTACTGTCATTGAAAGTTCCTTCTTTCTAAATTAGTTAACATACAACGTCTCAGCTTGGTGGATTGTTTCGTTTTGACTACACTGCCGCTCTGAGGAAACAGAGAAGGCAAACAATTGACGGCACGAATAATGATTTCTACTCAACAGGACGTGCCGTCTTTATGTCACTGTGGCGGAAAGGGTAAAGTTAATCAGATATAAGAGAACCGTCTCGGTGAGACCGCGTAACGGGTAGGCTGAACGAGATAGCGAGAGACTCTCCCTGAAATTTCAGGCACGCATAGCGTGTGTTACCTCTATGACGGAGATACGGTGGATGGAATGAGTTCCCATAGATTCAGCAGGAAGTAAAACGAGGCGTCGTCACACGCCTATCTTATATCGTGCAAGGTTCGATTCCTTGCCAGTGACTTTGGCAACCGAGGCATCGGCGGTTTAAAAATATAGGGGTGCGCAATTTCGTACGCGTTTTGTGCATCGTGTAGGTTGCTATTACATATTAGATCACTCATCACGAGTGGTCTTTTTATTTTGCGCAAGGAGTGATTCGAATGTATCGACCACAATATTTAGAACAAAGATATGAAGTGACTAACATATACGCTGGGTCTAATACTGTTCCATATTTTACTATTCGAACACCAATTAAAAGAAATACATATAAACGTAAAGAAAACAATGAAATCACTAGGCGATACGGAAGAAAGATATATCGAAGAAAGGACTGACCCGATTGAGAAACTACTGGTACATTTCATTAAGCGGCAAGTATCCACGACAATCAATGTCAGTACAGATTGCCAAACGCTATACGATTGTTGAACTAACCGATGAAGCAACTGTGTGGGAAATAGATGTATGCAAGTTAGTGTTCATTGGTATTGGTTCATATAAGGACGAACATATTCAAACAAACATGAAGAGGTGGTTGAGATAATGTTTTGGAACAAAGAAGATGAGCATGATCAATGTAGCGTTCGAATGATATTGTACAAGGCAGATCACATAGAAAGCACAACCTTTGAAGGTTCAGACCTTTCGTTTATTAGAGACAAGGATATAAGAATTCCCATTCGATTATCTAGTGAAGACTCATATTATTGGGCTGCATCCTCTATCAATGGTTTGGAAGAATCGGGTTATAACGTAACTGTTCTAGTTGATAATGAGATTAGATATTGCACTCGACCAAGTAATTTAAAAGCAAAACAAGAGCCTAATCTCTTAGAAATCAAACTAAAGGATACTGATTCAGCCCCAGAGGTTTGGTACAAAGGTGAGAGGTTAGGTGAGTATCCTGAATGTCTAGTTGATATCTCATATCACTGGAACACTGGCGGCACGAATGACAATGGAGCAAACGATATCAATATCGAATACTACTCAACGCCAGATGATAAATACTTAGATAAGAAAATCATCGGGCATAAGAGAGATGCCTAAAACAAAATGTGCTGTCTCAATCTGTCGAGAGTATGTAGAGTTGCCGAATAGATATTGCGCTAAACATAAAGGTAATGCAGATAAGACATACAACAGAGAAGTAAGATACAACAAAGACAACATAAGGTATGCTCGCTTCTATGCCTCTAGCCAGTGGAAGAAGCTAAGACTTAGAAAACTTGCTGAACAACCATTGTGTGAAGAATGTCTACGTAATAACAAAGTAACTGCAGCTACTATCGTTCACCACAAGACAGAGATAAAAAACGATTGGAGCAAGAGATTAGATTATGCCTCCTTAGAAAGCATATGTCAGACTTGCCACAATAAAACACACAAAACAGAATCGATTTAAAGGCGTCTAAAATGCGTTTTAAGCGTATGTAGGTATTTCTGATATATTATGCCTAAATATCATTGCAATAAATTTAATACCCCCCTACGTAAGTGAGAGGTGACGAATCGAAGCCCTCTCTTGTGCGTATAGATTTCCCTATAAAAACTTTGTAAAGACTGAAAGAGGTGATTGCATGTCAGAACGATGGAAAAATATTCAAGGGTTTCCGAGCTACAAAGTATCGTCGAACGGTCGGGTGGCGGCTGAGTCTACAAGCGGCACAAAACAGATTAAACCATACGAGAAAGATAATGGCTACTTGTACGTGGACCTATATAAAAATGGGTCTCGATCTGGAAAAAGAGTGCATATTCTAGTTGCTGAAGCCTTTTTAACTAAACCTTCTGGAAATGTCACTGTAGATCACAAAGATAGAAATAGGCACAATAACAAAGTTTCAAATTTGAAATATGCAACTGTATCTGAACAGAATAAAAATAGAACATCATGGGCAAAGGAGGCATGACATGGGACGAGGAAGACCAAAAAAATTGCTCGATGCGAGCAAAAAGAACTACACAAAAGAAGAAATAGCCATTAAGAAAGCAGAGGAAGAAAAACTCTATAACTATCCAAGATTGGACTTTTCAATTTACCCTGTCGGACTTTTGGAACAGGCTCAAGTTGAGTGGGATAGAATCTCAAATTACATACAGGAGCTTCCTGTATCTGAATTAGACCAACAAACAATGATTCGCTACTGCAACTATTCATACTTATACGACAAAGCAAGCAAAGAGTTAGACGAACAAGGCTTTTTGATTGATGGTCGAAAAAATCCTTTGATTGATACTGTCAATTCATTCTCTAAAGAACTGAAAACAGCAACTAATGATTTAGGACTGACAATCAACTCTCGGTTGAAGATCGTTAATCCACAAGAAATTGAGAAAGAACCTGACGATCCGTTTGCGGAAATGATGAACGAAGCTGATAACGATGATTGATCACGTTCAAAAATACATCGATGCAGTAGAGTCAGGCGATATTTTAGTTGGCGAGAAAATACAGCAAGCTATCGATCGCCATAAATCAGATATTGAGAAATCCAAGAAAGATGACTATCCATTTTACTACGATCCAAAATACGCTAAAAACATTGTTAAGTTTATTTCCATGCTACCTGACCCGAAGAGTGGCAAACCAAACAAGCTAGCGCTTTTCCAAAAATTTATTTTAGGAATGTTGTGGGGTTGGCGTAGAAAAGATGACGATACAAGAAGGTTTAGAAAAGCTTATCTATCATTGGCGAGAAAGCAAGGCAAGTCTTTAATCGTATCCGGAATGAGTTTATATTGCTTAATCTATGAACGCAATCCGTATCAGGCAAGACAGATATATGCGACAGCCAATAAGAGGGACCAAGCGAAAATTGTATTTAACATGGTGAAATCACAGCTAAAAGCATTGCGTGGCAAAAGCAAAACAATAAAGAAATTTACTAAGGTTCTGCAAAATGAATTATTGACAACTGATGATTCGTTTATGAAGCCTTTATCATCAGATGCCGATACTTTAGACGGGCTCGATTGCTATTTCGCGTGTTTTGACGAGTACGCCTTGTCGAAAACAACGGAAATGATGGACGTTATCGAAACATCAATGAGCCAGCAAGACGAACCGTTGACGATTATTATTTCCACTGCTTCGAGCAAATTAAATTATCCAATGTACTCAGTCGAGTATCAGTATGTTGCGAAATTATTAAAAGGCGAAGTTGTGGGTGATGAATATTTAGCGTTATGTTGGGAACAAGACAGTGTTAAAGAGATTAACGATAAAGAAACGTGGATAAAATCGAATCCACTAATGGAGATCCCAGAACAAAAAGAAAAACTGACTGAGAAAAAACAAAGCCTGTTAAACGAAGGCAAGGCAAAAGGAAACATCTCTAACGTCCTTACTAAGGAATTCAACATGTGGGTTCAATCGTCCCAAGAAAGCTACATGAACGAGGAAGAATGGCTTGCTGCTATCGCACCGGATTATATTAAAAATACTGATCTGACAGGTCGAGAGATTTATATTGGAGTCGATTTATCCCGTGTGAACGACTTAACTTCTATTTCGTGGGTCATTCCAATCAGAGAAGAAAGTAAGTTTTTTGTTGATAGTTACTCTTTTGTTGCTAATAGAGGTGGGATTGAAGCGAAGGAAAAAGAAGATAAAACACCTTATCGTCAGTATGAACAAGCAGGCTATTGCACAATCAGTAGTAACGCTGACGGTCTGATCGATTATCATGATTTAGTTGATTGGATAACTGATTTCATAGAAAGTAATAGCTTTGAATTAAAAGGAATCTTTTATGATCCGTATAACGCTGGCAATGTTATTACTGACTTATCAAAATTCTATGAAAAAGAAATGATTGAGACACGTCAAGGATTAATTACTTTGAACGCACCAACGAAACAATTGCGTACAGACATTATTCAAGGCAAGACAGTTCATTCCAACAACCCTCTACTCAATCGAGCGATAAGGAATGCAATCACGAAAGAGAATAACGATACGATCATGATTGATAAAGCAATGAATCGGAACAAGATTGACCCACTAGATGCGTTAATCAATGCTTACACGCAAGCGATGTATCATGATTTTGACGAAGAAGACATTAACGAATTAATTGAAAAAGGAGAGTACGGATTTGGTTGGTAACTTATTGCGAATATTAGTAATTTTACTTTATGTGCTGGGACTAGCTTCATTCGTAGTCGCGGCTTTTTTGTTTAATTTGGTAGTTGGTTTTTTAACAGTTGGTATCTGTTTGATACTGACTGTTTTTATTTTGGTTCGAGAGTCTGGAATGTAGCTGAAAGGAGGTGAATAAATGGGATTATTCTTCAAAACAGAAAAGCGTAGCCTGTCGAGCCGATCTGAATCGATGCTGGATTTTATAACGAATGCAGATGGATCTGTGACGATTAATTTTGATGGCGAAACAGCATTAGAACAATCCGATGTTTTCACCGCAATTAAAATCTTATCTGGTGATATTGCAGCAAGCAAGTTCAAGTTTGTGGACGAAAAGAATACGAATCCTCAAAAATTAGATTTATTAAATGCTAAGCCTAATTCATCGATGACTCCATATTCGTTCATGTTTGCGACTATAGCTCAAATGCTACTGTCTGGTAACTCCTTTGCTATCATCCGCGATAATTGGCTAGAGTTTGCTAAGCCGTCTCAAATAGTCGTTTATGAGGACTTAGAGACAGGTCTGCTGAGGTATGAGTACACCAACAAAGCTGGAACGTCTTATAAAGTTGATAGTTCGGAAATGCTTCATTTTAAATATGTGACTGTAAACGGAAAAACTGGTATCAGTCCATTAGACGCTCTAAAAACTGAGCTTTCAATGCTAGATAATGGCAACAAAATGTTGAGTTCATTCTTCAAAAAAGGGATTCAAGCTGGCGGTGTGCTGAAACTAAATAAAGGCACGCTTAATAATTCTTCGAAGAAACAGATTAAACAGGATTTTGAAGAAGTAAATAGCGGTGCATCGAATGCAAATAGTGTGATCGTTTTGGATGACACGCAAGAATTTAAACAGTTTGAGATTAATACAGACATTTTGAAGATGATTCAAAACAATGTGTACTCAACGAAACAGATTGCTAAAGCATTTGGTATCCCACTTTCTAGATTCGGCATGGAACTAGTGAACACCAAAGATGATGCCGCTAATGATGTGTATGTTTCTAGCACACTTCGAGCACTCGCTCGAATGATTACAGATGAGTTGTTTATAAAGTTGGGAATCAATGTGGAATTGGATTTCTCAACTTTGACTGGTCAAGACATGGCTTCTCGTATGAACAAAGCTATGGATGGTGGCAACGGTGGAGACGGATATCTGTTAGTTAACGAAATCAGGAATTATTACGGATTAGCTGATATTCCTGGTGGAAATGTTATCTACACCAAAACCACAGCGAGGGGAGGTGTAAATAATGGAAATGGAAATTCGGAGCCTAGCGGAAGTTCAATCAGGGGAGAACCGGACGATTGAAGGTTACGCCCTTAAATTTAATTCATTAAGCAAAGATTTGGGTGGCTTCAAAGAGATTATTTCTCCTGAAGCACTAGCAAACACTGATCTATCTGATGTTCGATGTTTTGTGGATCACGATTCCAGCATGGTTTTAGGACGTACAGCTTCGCAAACATTAGAACTAACTGTCGATGATGTTGGACTGCATTTTAGATGTCAGTTGCCGAACACCTCTTATGCAAACGATTTGTATGAATCAATTAACAGAGGAGATATCAATGAGTGCTCGTTTGGATTTGTCGTTAGAGATGATTCACAAACATGGACACAAGAAAACGGCATGTACATTCGGAATTTAAACAGTATTGATGAACTCTTTGAGATATCAATCGTATCAATTCCAGCTTATAACGGAACGGATGCAGCACTTGCACAGCGTTCGCTAAAACGAGCTATCGATGAGCAAGAAAAACGAAAACTACAGATAGAGCTAGAACTTCTAAATTACTAGAGGTTCTTTTTTTATACCCAAAAAACGAAGGAGGAAAGAAGTTTGGATAACGAAAAGTTAAAAGCAGAAGCACAAAAAGCGCTTGATGCAGGCGATTTGGAAAAAGCTAAAGGCTTGTTAGCTCAAATTCGAGCGAATAAAGAGCAAGAAGAAACGCAAGCACAGCTCAAGACAGAGCTAGAAGACGAATTAAAAGGCCTAGGCGCTTCTGATGAACCTAAAACAGAGCCTGAAACAGAAGAACCAACTGAACCAACTGAACCTGAAAAGGATAAAGAACCAGAAGAAAAGGAAGAAATACCGCCTATTCCGCCTAAAAAGGACGAAAAAAAGAAAGAAAAGGAGAATCGATCTATGGAAGTAATCTTAGATGATAAAAAAACGAACGAAACACGTTCAATTAATCAATTTATTCGAACAAAAGGGGAAAAACGTGATGGCTTAACTACTGTTGATGCAGAAGCAGTTATTCCGATTGATCGCATTACAAAACCTGAAAAACAACCAGAAACAGTGGTTGATTTACGCCAACAAGTTGGACGAGTGCCAGTAACTACTGGAACTGGATCATATCCAATTTTGAAAGCAAATAAAAACAAAATGATTGCTGTAGCTGAATTAGTTAAAAACCCAGCTCTGGCAAATCCAGAATTTACCAAAGTAAAATACGAAATCGAAACGTATCGTGGATATATTCCAGTATCACAAGAAGCGTTAGATGATTCCGATGTTGATTTGGCTGGATTAGTTGCTGAACATATTCAACGTCAATCTTTGAACACTTCAAATGCTGCTATTGCTGCTAAATTACAAACTGCTACTGCTGTATCTGTAACAGGTATTGATGATTTAAAAGACATCGTAAACGTGAAGATTGACCCAGCTTATGCTATTAAATTCGTTGCTTCTCAAAGCTTTTTTAACGAATTAGACAAGATGAAAGATAATGACGGGCGTTACTTATTACAACAAGACGTAACTGTTGCATCTGGCTACAAATTGCTAGGTCGCGAATTAGTTGTAATGGCTGATGATGTTATTGGTACTGCTGTAGGCGATAAGGTAGCGTTTATCGGTGACCCTTCACTATTCGCTAAATACTTTGATCGTCAACAAGCTTCGGTTCGTTGGGTTGATAACGATGTTTATGGACAATTACTTGCTGGATTTGTTCGTTTTGACGTTGAAGTAGCTGACACCGCCGCTGGGTTCTACGTGACGCTTGGCCCAAAAGCGTAGACCCATCCAGTGTGACGTTAAATAAAACTACGGCTACACTAGCGGTGGGAGCATCAGAAACACTGTCAGCGACTGTCTCGCCAGTTGACGCAACGGACAAATCAGTTAAATACAGTTCAAGCGATGAGGCAATCGCCACGGTAACACCGGTTCAAGGCAAAATCACAGGTATTGCAGCTGGTACAGCAACAATCACTGCAACGACTGCAAACGGAAAAACCGCGGTGTGTGAAATCACCGTAACTGCTGAATAGGCGGTGATTAAATGGAATTAAATTCGCTAAAAAAATATCTACGCATCGATCATGATTTAGACGATAATTTGTTACTCATGCTGCAAGAAGTAGCCGAAAAATTCATTCTAAGCTCTATTGAAGTGAAGAAAACAAGCGATGAAAGATTTGATTATGCGGTGACGCTTTTAGTGTCTAGTTGGTATGAGAATAGAGTCGCTACAACAACTCAAGCTTTGCAAGAGATTCCTTTTGGAGTTACTGCTTTGATCCATCAATTGAGGGGGTTAGAACATGGCTCTAATACAAACGAGTGATTTAACTCAACGAATAGAATTCATAAAGGACCAAATCGTTAAAGATGAAGATGGGCAGCCCATCAAAACACCTGTAACGGTTTTTTCGTGTTGGTCAAGTGTTCAAACGCAACGGTTGAGTGATGTTAAAGCTTCAATCGGAACCGTGTTAGAAGGTACACTAACGTTTATTATTCGCTATCAGCAATCAGCTGAATTAACGAACGATATGAAAGTTTTATGGTCTGGCAAAACGTTTGAAATCATTACAATCACTAAAGGCGAGTTTGCTAAAGACTTTACAACAGTGATTGCTAAAGAGGTTCAAAAATGAGTGTAGAAGTAGATACGTCAGAAGTGTTTAAAGCATTTCGCCAACTTGAAACGAACATAAAACGAGTTGAGAACCCAGCGCTTAGAAAAGCGGCTTCTTACGCACAAGATAAACTCAAACAAAATACGCCTCATTGGAATGGCAAAAAATCTAATGGCAAACGTGGTGCATACATGCAAGAGCATGCTACAGACCACATTGTCACTGGGTCAGTAAAGAACGGCGCAATTGATGTTGGTTATGACAAAGAAGTATCTTGGCGAGTGCACTTTACTGAATTCGGAACGATCAAACAAAAACCACAAGCGGCCGTACAAAAAACACAAAAACAAATTGAAAACGAAGTAGCTAACATCATTGCTAACGAATTGAAACGGGGGTTAGGACTATGAAAACAGCAGTATCGCAAGTCTATTCTATTTTGAGTGGCGAAGAAAAAATAAAAGAAATCAACTTTTTTACAAACAGCGTTCCTGAAAATGCTCAAACAGTCCCTAGCTTACCCGTTGGAAGAATCGTTGAGCTTTATGGAAATTATGATGATTACGCAAGCAACAGACCAAATATTATTCAAATGAACGTTCAAGTCGATGTATGGGTGTCAACTTTAAAAGAGGTTGATGCCTTTTATTTTGCTCTTGATGAAGTCATGAGAGCCGAGGGATGGGAATGCACATACACCGAACAAACAGATGATGAAGATTTAGAAGGCGCGAAACGAATCATCAAGCGATATATCGCAAACATTTTATTAACTTAAAAGGAGAGATAATTATATGGCAACAGTAGGATTTGATAGCGTCATTTTTGGCGTTCAGCCGGGAGATACCGGTACATTTAAAGAGTTAGTCGCAGATAAGTCTGCAGGCGGTGCGATTGAAGCAAAAATCACAGGGTTGGGCTCAACATCTAATACCACTTTTGCTTCAAACGTGCCGTTTTTTATTGCAAGTAAAGGTGTGTCAGCGCCGAAAGTCACTTTAGACGTAGCAGACTTAATGGACGGCGGTATCTATCAAGAAGTCATCGGGGCTGAAACTGTGGATGGCGTGAATGTGATCGGTGCTGAAACCGAAGCGCCTTATGTTTCATTGGTAATGATTACATCCAATAAAGAAGGCAAACGCCTTTTCATGGGGATGACAAAAGGAAAATTCAGCCACCCGGATATTGATATGAAGACTGGAGAAGACAAAGGTGTGGAATTACAACCCGATTCAATCGAAGGTGATTTCATTTCAGATAGTCGTGGGTATGTATTTATGACTGCCGTTGAATCAGAAACGATGACTCTGGCTAAATTCAAATCATTGGTGAATAACACCGTGGGGAAGTAGTTAGCCCGACTTCTACAACAACGACAGAAAACACAGGGGCAACAGAAGAACCAAAAACAGACACAGAAGGTTAGCCAATCGGCTAGCCTTTTTATTTTCTAACAAACAGGAGGAATTTTGAATGATTGAATTAGAACTAAAAGTTGAAGGCAAGAAAAAAACATTCAAACAGCAAGATGTTTCAGCACGTGCTATGCGTGAGTGTATCAAATTCTACGAAAAAGCCGAAAAAGAAGAATTATCTGACTTAGACGCTATCGATGCAATGATTGCGATTGTAGCAGACATTTTCCAAGATCCAGCAGTTACTTTTGATTCTATTTTAGATGGATTAAGTGGAAATGAGTTAGTACCTGTTCTTCAAAATGTTTTTGAACAAATGAATGATTTAGGTAGTGACGAAAAAAAGCAACCATCAAAGAAAAAGAAATAAGCTTTTCAGAAGCAAGAAAGGCTATTGATCAAATTTACAAAGATTTGATTGATGCCGGTTGGACGATGAAAGACGTGGACGAATCGGACTATCACTATTTGTTGCACTTATTCGGTGAAGTAGATAAAGACGATGAATATATGGACGGTGCAGATTTCATCAAACAATTCTTGTCGGCTGAAGACCTTCGAATTTTGGAAGAGAGGAGGTAGAAAATGGCAGGTAGTGGAAAGCCAATTGGAAATATTAAATTAGGTATTAGTTTAGACGGAACTAATTTTGGTAACACGCTTGATGAAATAAACAGTAAAGTCAAACAAGCTGAATCGAACATGAAAGCTAATTTAAAGGCTTATGATTCAGCAGGTCGGTCTTATGAAGCGTTAAGCCAAAAAACTAAAGATTTATCCACAGTAATGGACGGTCAAAACGCTAAAGTCAAAGAGTTAACTAAACGACGTGATGAGGCAGTCGGAAAATACGGTGAAGAGTCTAAAGAAGTCGCTAAACTAAATACTCAAATCAACAACGCCACAGCAAAGTACAACGCTTATGGCAAGCAATTAAATGATACAAAAAAAGAACTGGTGTATTCTCAAACGGCTGTCAATGATTTAACAGACGAGTTGAAAGAAAACGAACGTCAGATGAACAACGAAGTTAAAGCGTTGAAATCGGCTGGTGACGAAGCAGGCGCCTTTGAAGCGAAACAGAAAGGCTTAACTAAGCAAGCTGAGCTTTCTGAACGAGCAATGGATGAACAACGAAAAGTTGTCGCTTTGATGGCAGATGAGTTTGGTGATTCTGCAGATGAAACAGAAGACGCTCGAAAAGAGTTAAACAAGTTAGAACGTCAAACTAAATTGTCAGACAAGCAGTTAGAGGGGCTTAAAAATTCTGCTGACAGTGCTGGTCGGGAAATCGATGATTTTGGTGATAATGCTTCACGATCAAGCAGAAAATTGGACGGTTTTAAAGACAAAATTGGGTCTTTGAAAGGCGCTTTCTCTTTTGGATCAGCGGCAGGAATTGCTTCTAATTTAATTGGTCGTGTGATCGATGGGGTGGCAGACTTAAAAGACGAAGCCTTTGCTGCTTCTGACTCACTGGATAAATTTACGCAAACCATGCAATTTGCTGGTATCGACAATTCAAAAATCAAAGAATCGCAGAAAGTCATGAAAGAATACGCAGACCAGACTGTTTATGACTTAGGCGATGTGATGAACACCACAGCACAATTAGCGGCTAATGGTGTGGAGGATTTCAACGGTTTAACTCAAGCGATTGGGAATGTCAATGCGGTGTCTGGTGGCAATGCCGAAACGTTTAAGTCTGTCGCAACGGCGATGACGCAAACCATTGGAACTGGGAAGCTTACAACAGAAAATTTTAATCAAATTTCTGATGCGATACCAGGAGCTTCCGGAAAGATTCAAGCAGCACTAAAAGAAATGGGTGCATATGCCGGAGGGGATTTTCGTCAAGCAATGGCTGATGGTGAAATCTCTGCTGAAGAATTAAACACAGCTTTTATGAAACTTGGCATGACAGATGTCGCTAAAAAAGCGGCGGGTTCTACTGCAACAATTGAGGGTGCTGTTGGCAATCTGAAAGCTAGTGTTGTAAATATGATCAACGAGATCATAGGAGCTTTCGGGAAAGGAAATATTACCAGTTTTATTAGTGGCATTAGCAAAGGTGTAGATAATTTAACAAAAAAAATTGCACCAGCAACCAAAGGTGCGACAGATGCAATCAAACCGCTTTACGATGGGTTTAAAAATCTATTTAATTTATTTAGCAATGACACAAAAAAACAGACTGGCGGATTAGATTTTATCCGAAAGATATTGCCAGCAGAACAAGCACAAACGGCGATTTCAACAATTAATAGAATTAAAGATGTAATCAGCACGCTCTTCTCTGCATTTAAAAATAAAGATGAATCAGTGATTTATAAGCTTGGCTTATCGCCTGAAACAGTAACTACTGTACAAAGAGTAATTGGAAGTATACAACAATATATCAAAGGTTTTACGGATAACTTTAAGAACATGTTTACAGTTGCTATTGAAATAGCTAAGGGTGTATTTAATACACTAAGCCCTTATATTTTACCGATCATCAGTAAAATCGGGTCAGCATTAGGTGATATTGGAAAATCAATGTCCGTTTTCTGGGAACAAAATGGGAAGCAGATAATTCAAGCAATTAAAAACTTTTTTGTGTTCATTCAACCGGTCGTAAAAATAGTTATGACTTTGATGATGAGTTTCATTGATAATGTCATCGGTTTAGTAAAAGGCCTATTAAACGCAATTCAAGGTGCAATCAAAATTTTCACAGGTATCTTTACTGGTGATTTTTCTAAGATGTGGGAAGGTGTTAAACAACTATTCTCTGGAGCTATTCAAGCGATTTGGAACTTCATTCAAATAATGTTCTTCAAACAGCTTCTTACAGGAGTTAAGGGCTTAGCCACCGGATTCAAAGGAGTTGTCCAAGGTCTATGGACAAGCGTTAGAAATCTATTTTCGAAAGGAATCAGTGGTGTAGGTTCAGCAGTTGTCAATTGGATTTCAACTACATTAGGTCGAGTTGGTGGATTAAGAACATCATTCGTTAACGCAATTAAAGCTCTTTGGAATAGCATTAAATCACTATTTTCAGGCGGAATATCAAATACTTGGAGCGCAATAAGAGGTTGGGCTTCTAATTTGCTATCTAGTGTCGGCAATTTAAAGAATAACTTAATCAACGTGATTAAATCTTTATGGAATACGATCAAAAACACATTTTCAAGTGGTATTTCCACAGTCGTTAACTGGATGAAAGCTTTGCCGGGTAAAATTGCTAGCGGGATCAGGTCTGGTGCTGGCGCTGTCAAGGATGCTTTCGAGTCAATCTTTAAAACAGCCATGAATGCAGTTAAAAAACCAATCAATTTAATCATTGATGGTGCGAGTTGGGTGCTTGAAAAACTTGGTGGTGACAAAATTAGTCACTGGAAACCCGCCTATGCACAAGGAACAAACGGACATCCTGGCGGAATGATGATGGTAAATGATGGCGCTGGAGCTGAAATGGTCGTAAGACCAAACGGTCAAGCGTTTATTCCGCAAGGGCAAAATATTACTATGTATGGCGAACCAGGAACGCAAGTAATTCCTGCACACGATACAGCAATGCTGATGGGTAAACCACGCTCAACATTCGCTTACGCTAAAGGAACTGGCGGTATGTTCTCGAACTTGTGGTCTAACGTTAAGGATGTTGGTTCAGGCATTTTAGATTCAGTTAAAAGTGCTATTGGCGATGTCATGGATTATATCGATGATCCCGGCAAATTAGTTTCCAAACTTTTAGGCTCTAATCTGCTCGGCGGATTGACTAAATGGCCTCTTGATGTTGGCGGAGGTATCTTGAAAAAAGCGAAAGATGCTTTGACATCTAAGGTTAAAGAGATGTTTGATTCAATGAGCGCTGGTAGCTTTGATGGGGCTATGAACGCGAATGGCGTTTATCAGTATTTAGTGGATGTCGCTCAAAAAGTAATGGCTAAATTTAGAGGACTAACTATCACTTCCGGTTTCCGCGAAGGTGATCCTTATTATCACGGCAAACATCAGGCTTTAGATATTGCTTATCCGTCTTCAATGAACGGCTCACCTGAAAATAAAAAAGTAGCTGATTATGCTTTTGAGAAGTTTCCTAAACAAATTGCTTACGTCATTACTAATGGTCAAGTTCGTGACCGCATGGGGCTTTCAGGACAAGGCGAATCGGGTAAATGGGTTCCTTGGCCAGATAATGACCATTACGATCACATTCATTTAAATGGTTCTATGGGATCAGGAGATATTTTTCAAGCAGGAACTGATACAGATGGAGGGTTGCCAACTCCTTCTGGATCAGCAGTAGAAAGATGGCGTTCTTATGTAAAAAAAGCTTTAAAAATGAACGCATTACCCACTTCGCAAGCATATATAAATGCTTGGTTGGCACAAATTCAAAGTGAATCGGGCGGCAACGCCAGTGCAATCCAACCGGGAGCAGATCCAGACGGTGACGGTTCGGGGCCAGCGATTGGATTGTTACAAACCAAACGAGGTACCTTTGCGGCTAATGCTTTCCCAGGGAAAGGGAACATCATGAATGGTTTTGACAATATGTTAGCCGCTATCAAATATGCTAAAAATCGTTATGGCTCAAATATGTTAGGTGTTATTGGTCGTGGTCATGGCTATGCTAACGGCGGGATTGTTAACCAACATCAAATAGCGGAAATAGCCGAAGGCAACAAACCTGAGATTATCATTCCATTAGATTCTGCAAAACGTTCAAGAGCAATGCAACTACTTGGAGTTGCAATGGACAAATTAGGCGTACAGCCTAAACCTTCTGTAACTAGTAATAATTCAAGTTCATCGATGGAAACATTAGTGGCTTTGATGATCCAACAAAACAATTTGCTTGCTAAACTATTAGCAAAAGATACAAGCGTTAATTTAGATGGTAGCGAGATAGCAGCCTCAACAAATAATCACTTAGGCAAACGTTTTGATCAAGCGTTGTATACAGCGGGATAGGAGGAGATAAATTGAACGGATATATTATTGATTTGCGATTCTTCAAAAACGGTCAATTCCTATCCTTAAAGGATATTTTAGGGGTTGAATGTACCGATTTTCAGAGGAAATCACCAACTTTAAATGTCGAATATCAAGAGTTTTCAGGATCCAATGGTTCAAGAGAGGTTAATAGTTCGTTTAAAGCTTTTGAAATCGAAGTAAAACTCTATTTAGAATTCAAAACTATGTACGACTATCAATTAAAAGAGACAGAATTGTACTCTTTCCTTTCTGACGATAATAGTTACTACATCGTGACTGATCGTGAGCCGGGGAAACGTTACTTAGTTCGACCTAGCTCAATCAGTTTGGAAGAATTAGGTATCAGATATGCTACTTATTCAGTCACTTTCAACGCATTTAGAGGTCATTCCGAATCCCTAACATCTACACTTTCAGAATTCGACTTAGCTGACGAATGGCAGTTCTCTCAAAATTTAGAGTCTGCTGATTATGAATATGAGTTTGATGTTAGTCGTTTCGAAGTATTCAACGCTGGAGACTTTGCTATTGATCCACGAGAAAGCGAACTGAACATCACGCTTCAAGGTGAGTCGTTAGGCAACGCAACAATTTTCAATCGAACTACGGGTGATCGATTTATTTACTATCCTGAATTTTCAACAAATCTTGGACAGACAGTTACAATTGATCGTGTGTATCCTAAGTTAAATGGTGTAAATCGTGGAATCGATACAAATCTAGGGCTAATTACTTTAGCTCCTGGCATTAATGAAATAGAAATACAAAATGTGGCTAATGTGAAATCTCTTTGGGATTTCCGTTATCTGTATAAGTAGGTGATTCGAATAGATATCATCATTCAAAATTACGAAAAAACAAAACGGGAGATCCTTGTCGAATATGATAAGGACTCTTTTTTTGAAAATTGGCAAGAAAACGAAACGTGGGAAGTCAGCTTTAATGCAACTAAAACAGATTTAAACAGTACAGTGTTTGATTTAGTTGATTATGAAAGTTCGGTAATTTTCGACGGTCAAGAGTTCGTTATTAAACAAATGACCACGTCTGCAGAAGGTAAAGCAGTGAGTAAAAGTGTTACTGCTACTCATATTTATTACACGATTCAGGACGGGCGACAGTACGACACAGTGACTGGTACAAGGTCAATTAATCAGTTGCTAACACACATATTTAACGCTGGTAATCGTGGTTTTAGCTGGGAAGTTGTGGATCCGAACAAGAAGTTTCTGACGGTCGAACAAGAGAATTTTGGCAATGCGAACTATCTGAAATTAATCGAGGAAATACTAAGCGATTATGATGCTGTGGTTATACCAAATAATCAACGATTAAC
>NZ_JXKQ01000002.1 GCF_001885945.1 Enterococcus hermanniensis
AATCAGTCATTGTTATGACACGTGCAACCAATGATGCTAACGGAAATACTTCTGGTGGTCATCAAGACTTTTATGAAACACGCTGGTATCACGATATTAAGTAAATTAAATAAACAGCCCTCTAAATTTAATTAGAAGGCATTTATGGTAAAATAAAAAGAGCCCACCCGCAAAAGTGAAAGCTCTTCCTGTGTCTCAAGTATATAAATATTATACCACACTTTGGGGAGGGATTTCATGGATAAAACCAACGAAAGGATACTTTTCAATAATCTTGAGTTGCAAGAATTAAAGAAAATTATTTTATATTCATTAAATGAAGGCTACAGTGTTTACTATCCAGATATTGAACTTACTAAAATGGTAATAACTAAGTTGTTTTCTGATGATGAATTTAAAAAAATAAACCGAGAATTTATTGTAGAGTAAACAAATATTATAGAGGTTATGACGGCAAGTTGCTTATCAAACTAGATGAAAATAATCCTATATAAAAGAATACTAACAAACAGCCCTCTACTTTTTAGTAGGGGGCTTATTTTTGTGCTTTCTCAATCGTAACAAGAATAGAAATAAAGTCATCGTACGCCCACAGAACAAGTAAAGGATTTGAAGATTTAAATGTTTCTGTCTATTCATCTGTTTCAACAGCAACAGTGTGTGTATCTAAAAAGTAAACTTTGCCAGCTTCATTTTTAAAGTACATAAAAATACCTCCTCTTTATGAGAAGGTACGCAATTTTAAACTCATTAAAATAGGGAATTTGAAAATAGGTTAAACTTAGTTTGGATTTCGTGATATAGTTCAGGATAAATATCTTTTAACGTGGCGATTTTTTTAGTCCCCACATCTTTTGAATGTACAGTAGAGACTTTGCTAGTTCGGCAATAACTATCGCGAGATAAATTAAGGGTCGGAAACTCTTGCATAGAAATAAATATATCGAAATCTGGAATAATATTTGCCGGATTAGATATAGTAGAAACCGGTAATACAGTAAAGTCGCAAGGCCCAACTTCTTTTTCGCAACCGACAATCAGCACAGGTCGGCTTTTAAAAGCCAGCTTATTTGTTTTAACATCAAAGTATTTAAACCGGGATGTCCGAAGCTCGCCTATAAATTGGGAATTGCTGCTCATAGGGCTAATACCTCATCGTCAAAGTCTTCGAATTCGTCAATATACATGTCGTATTCATGGTCGTAAAGTCGAACTTTTTTTGCATCTTCTCTTATGTCGTCCACATTAATGTGGCTATAACCATGATCGCTATCAGACAAACCATTTCTGCTTTTTAGCCATGAATTTTCCTTATGTGTAAGATCAGCTAAAGCCCATGCTTCGAATTGTCCGTATTGAGCTATCACGTTATCAATTACGTATTGTTCTTTATCTGACAAACACTTTTCTTTAACTGGATCAAAGGGTGCATAGTCGTTTTCAAAGAAAAATCGCAATTGAGGAAGAACTGGTCCGTATTTCCATCCTTCAAAATCGTTGTCAAAAAGAGGCTCGTTTGTTAACGCTAAACTTTCTCGTTGAGCAAGGTACATCAATTTTTGAAGTTTTAACTCACTGTTATTGAATTGAGAATTTGATCTTATTTCATAACTATAGACCATGTATTGAGCTAATTTTTTCAAATCTGACATAATTAATATCACTCCTTTATGAGAAAAAGTATTCCGGGCTATTTGTCAAGTTAAGTATAGCTTACACTAATACTTGTATCAAGCGACAGATCATAATTTAATAATTTTATATCACCGTCTGTTCGAATTCCATCATAATTTTTGTCTTTCCAACCACTGCATATTTCTGCACCACAAACTGTTTTCTACTATTAAATTGTCCACCAACAACGATCTTCATTCCGTCGGCAACGTCAGCAAGAAAATTCAATGAGTGACCAGCAATCAAACACGACTGATTATCTAACTTAAAATACAGTAGGGGACGTTCAGAAAACTTCAATATTTTGACTTTGCTAACCAGACCTGTAATTGACTCCATGCGATCACTCCTCAATTTTGTGGATACAAAATAAAAGTTCAAGCAATTTCATTATGTTTACGATAAATATGATAGCAGTTACTAACTAAAAGTTTTTTTCCATCTTGTTTCATGTAAATATGGGCGCATTCGTAAGGCTTGAAAAATATATTTTTTAATTCAATCATCTGTTCTAAAGTAGGTTTAATAGACCTATCTGAGTGAGAGATTGAAACGTGATCTTCATCATTATCTGTTGCAAGGACCAAAAAATCTAAGTCATTATATTTCCAATAAAAGCGCGCACCACCTGGCCAAGGGCTCAAAAAAGTAATATTATCCGTATTAATAATGTCTTTAAACTCTCTCATATTATCCGCTCCTCAAATTATATTAATATAATTATACGAACAAATGTTCCGTTTTGTAAAGCGAACAAATCTTTAAATCGACAAAAAAAGGGGCAAAAAAGGGGCAAAAAACTGTCAAAGGGTGTCATTTGCTGTCAAAATTTATTCCCAATTAAAGACTTAAAAGCTTGATATGACAGTCTTTGTAAACCAATGGCATAGTTGTTCTATATCGCGAGGCAAATGGCAGTTTCCAAGCGATTGAAGATTTAATGAAAGTATCTGGTATCGGGGAAAAGACGCTTGAAAATTTGAAAGACTCGATTACAATATAGGAAAGATCTAAATGAGAGGATGAACACCTTGAAGACAGAAAGAATTCCATGGGACCAATACTTTATGGCGCAAGCTGTATTGTTATCATTAAGAAGTACGTGTACTCGCTTAGAAGTGGGTGCGACAATCGTTAGAGACAAGCGCATCATCGCGGGAGGATACAATGGGTCTGTTAGTGGCGATGTCCATTGTGTTGATGATGGCTGCTATGTAGTCGACGGACATTGTTTACGAACGATCCATGCCGAGATGAATGCTTTATTACAATGTGCAAAACTAGGCATTGCGACCGATCAAGCGGAAATATACGTAACGCATTTTCCTTGTTTGGCATGTACAAAAGCTTTATTACAAGCCGGCATTAAGAAAATCCATTATTTAAAAGACTATCATAATGATCCTTATGCGATTGAATTAATCAGCCAAGTAGGCGCCAGCGTTCATCAAGTTCATTTAGAAAGCAAATATTTCACGAAATTGCAATTAGGAGAAGATGCTGCCACATCGCCGGAAAAATAGACGAACTACGAAATTATTTGATTTTGCCGATTTTTTGCGCCGTTTTATTGGGCGCACTTGTCTATCAATTCAATTATTGGCTATTATTTTTACTAATCGTATTAGTGCTACGAATCTGCTGTATGAAAAGACCGAAACTTTTAATCATGGTCTTTTTATGCAGCTTTTTTATCGGAATTAGATCCTACTTGTATGTCACTACTTTTTCAACTGATCACCTAGCAATGGCAAATGAACGAATAAACATTCAGGTAGATACCATTAAAATAGATGGAAACCTATTGAAGTTTTATGGTCAGATCGATGGAAAAACGTATTTAATCTATTACACGTTGGCTACTGAAAAAGAAAAGTTGAGTTGGTCGAGTCAGAAGCCCCCTGATTACGCACTGATCAGTGGAAAGACCGAAAATTTTTCAGCGGCACGTAATTTAAATGGCTTCGATGAACAAAAATATTATCAAAGTATAGGGATTTCTCAAGCGCTACAAGCAGATTCGTTGAGCCCCACTCATTCAAAAAAAGGCAGTCTCAGCCGTATGCGGCACAGACTGATTGGTCGGATCACTCAACGATATTCCGATCATTTAGCAAGTTATATCAAAGCCTTAGTGATTGGCTACAAAGATTCGCAATTTAATGAGTATATGGATGGCTATAAAGCCAATGGCTTGCTCCATCTTTTTACACTTTCAGGATTGCATATCCAATTTTATTTAGGTGGGCTGCATGTACTCTTAAAACGGCTGAGGTTAATTAGAGAATCACGTTTAGCTATTCTTTGTGTAGTTAGTTTGATCGTGATTCCTTTGACCGGCGGAAGCTATAGTACGATTCGGGCTGTTTTTAGTTTCTTGATTACCTTTAGTTGTCTCACGTTTGATATTGTTTTATCTAAGCTTGATCAATGGAGCGTCATGCTATTTTTATTAGTAAGCTGTTTTCCACTAGCATTATGGTCGGTGAGTGCTCAGTTAAGCTTATTCTTTTCGATGATCCTTTTGTACCTGGCTGATTTAGAATTAAAACAATGGCAGCATGCAATTATGTTTACTTTTTTAGCGATCCCGATTTTAATATATAGCTTCAGTGAGTGGTCGATCCTAGGCGGTGTGATGACACTTTTACTATTCCCTTTGTTTGAATGGGTAATTTTGCCTAGTTGCTTACTACTATTCGTTGGGTGCTTCCTGCCAGGTATTCACGCTTTAGAACAGCTATTTGATGGAGTTCTACGATTTCTAGAAGGATTTTTAGTAAAATTATCTCTCCCGAATTTGATAATTGGGAAACCTAGTATGCTTGTATTTTTATGTCTATCAATCATCCTATTCATTTTGCTAGATCGGCTGAAATATCAGCAAACGTTTCACTTTTTGATCATGGTTGCAGTGATCTTGCTATTTTCTATTTCTTATTCTTATAGAGGAATGATTGCTTTTATTGATGTAGGTCAAGGAGATTGCTTGTTTATTCGTTTACCGTTTAATCAAGAAACTTTTTTGATCGATACGGGTGGACGTTTGAATTTTAAACAAGCACCATGGAAACGACGACAGTCAAAAGCCCTCTCAGATTACAATGTACTCCCGTTTTTACGATCTGTCGGTTGTCAAAAAATCGATCATTTGATTGTGACCCATAATGATGAAGATCATATGGGAGAATTAGAAAATATTCTAAGTAAGATACGTGTCGGAAATCTATACTTGGCTGCAGGTTCACAAATGGAATTAAGAAAGTTGTTGGAACCACTCAACGGTCCAACGATTCATTTAGTGAAACAAGGCGATCAGATTGGTCAGAAATTAAAATTAAAGATACTTTCTCCTCAAAAAAGTACTGGTGAGAACAATGATTCTCTCGTTACTTATTTTGAAGTCAATCAACAACGTTTTTTAATCACCGGAGATCTTGAAATTACAGGAGAAGAAAATTTGATCAATCATTATCCAAACTTAAAAGTAGATATCCTAAAAGTTGGTCACCATGGGAGCAATACCTCCACGGGAGAGCAGTTTTTAAAAACGATTGACCCAAAATATGCCGTTATCTCTGTTGGCCGGAATAATCGCTATGGACATCCGACAGCAGAGACATTAGATAAATTAACTAGTCAACAAATTCAGATCTTACGAACAGATCAGAATGGAATGATCTATTATCAGTGGTCTCCAATAACTAAGCGAGGAAAACTGAAATTCTTAATAGATTTTCCGAAATAATCGTGTTAGCATAAATAAGCAACTGATTATCAAACAGAGAAGATGCTGTGACTGAAAATAAGTCATATTGAAACGCACGAGGAGTAAATGCATGAATACACAAGAAGCCGTTCAACAAATTAGGCAATCCCCGTTAGCACCAGTTTACTTGGTTACGGGAACAGAAGATTATTTAGTCCAAGAAATCCGCCAAGCATTTATGGATCGAATGAAAATAGATGATTTAGAAGAATTGAATTTTATGTCTTTTGATATGGATGAGTCTAACTTGGGAGCCGTGATCGATGAGGCGGAAACATTGCCTTTTTTTGGAGATTATCGATTGATCTTTGCTGAAAACCCTAGTTTTTTAACTGGAGAAAAAAAGAATAATAGCCAAGAACAAGATATTGATAGCTTGCTAGCTTATTTGAAACAGCCAGTTGAGACTTCTGTGATGGTCTTTTGGGCGAATTATCCTAAATTGGATGCGCGAAAGAAAGCTACCAAAGCGTTGAAAAAAACGACAATCATTGATGCCGCACCACTTCAAGAGCGAGATTTACGTAACTTTTTACAGCGTTATATCAGTAATGAGAACGTGAAAATTTCACGAGAAGCCTTCGACTTGTTCTTAAGATTAACTGATTTTGATTTGTCAAAAGCAATGAACGAAATTGAAAAATTATTACTTTTAGCTGGTGAAGGGGGAACGATCACTCTGCAATTAGTCGAAGATTTAGTTCCTAAAACGTTAGAGCATAATATTTTTGAATTAACGGAACAAATTTTAAAAGGTGATACAGGTAAAGCTTATCAAACGTATGAAGAATTGCATCTGCAAGGAGAAGAAACCATCAAATTGACAGCAATCTTGATTGGGCAGATTCGTTTGCTACTACAAACAAAAATATTACAAAAAATCGGCTATCAGCAAGCAAATATTGCTGAAACATTAGGTGTCCATCCTTATCGAGTGAAATTAGCGATGCAACAAGTAGCGAAGTTTCCTTTAAATTTACTTGTTTCGATGTACGATGAATTAGTTGAAAATGATTATGAAGTTAAAACCGGACAAGCAGAAAAAGAATTAAATTTCCAATTGTTTATTTTAAAAACGACTGAGCAGATTAAGCAAAAAAGAGCATGAATTTAGCGATCGTTTATTTATAAGAAGAGACCAAGACAGGAGTTGAAAATACTTTTGTGTTGCTCTTTTTTTTTAGTAAAAAACCCTCGATTGTTCACTTATACACAAATTTGCGGTATGATAACATTATTCATTTAAGAAAGCGCTTAAAAATGCGATATATTAGTCAATTCGGCTTGTATATAGATAAATATTTTGGGAAGGATGAACAAAATGGCAGTAGCAAAAATTATTTATGCCACAAATACAGGCAACACTGAAGAAATCTCAGAAATTTTAGAAGAGGCGTTTGAAGCATTAACTGTTGAAGTAGAGCGTATTGAAGCAGACGATGCTACAGCAGCTAGTTATGAAGAGGCAGATATCTGTGTTCTGGCAACTTATACAGATGGTGACGGAGAGCGCCCTTTTGATTTAGAAGATTTTTACGAAGAATTGCTAGATGAAGATTTATCAGGAAAAATTTATGGTGTGGTAGGAACCGGCGATAGTGAACTGTATCCAGATTACTTTTGTCAAGCAGCAATTGATTTTGATGAAGCCTTCGCTCAAACAGGGGCAAAAAAAGCAGCAGAAGTCGTAAAAATTGAAAACGCAGCAGATGATGAAGATGAAGAAGCCCTGATTGAATTTGTTAAAACATTAGTCGCAGCTGTTGGTTAGAAAATGAGGTGACAGAATATGTTTAAAGTGATTAAACGCTCAGAATTAGCCCCTACCGAAGTAGAAATGATTATTGAAGCCCCTCGAATTGCTACAAAAGCTTTGGCAGGACAATTTGTGATTTTACGGATTGATGAATTCGGCGAACGAATCCCTTTGACGATTGTAGATACGAATTCAGAAAAGGGCTCGATCCGTTTGATTTTTCAAGTGATCGGGAAATCAACAGCCCAATTAGCAAGGATCAGAGCAGGAGAGAACATAAAAGATCTTGTTGGTCCTTTAGGAAAAGCAACCGAAATAGATAATTATGGGAATGTTTTATTAGTAGGCGGAGGAGTGGGCATCGCCGCATTATTTCCGATTATCAAGGCTATGAAAAAAGCAGGCAATCATGTGACGACTATTTTAGGCGCGAAAACGGCTGAGTTGGTTCTTTTAGCAAAAGAATGCCAAACTTATTCTGATGAACTAATTATCATGACAGATGATGGCTCATTAGGAACGGCTGGAATAGTCACTGATGCAATGGAAAAAATCTTTCAACAGCAAAATATAGTAAAGGCTTGGGCAATTGGTCCAAGTAAAATGATGAAATACTGTACATTGACTGCACAAAAATATCAAGTCCCCATATATGTATCGTTGAATCCAATCATGATCGATGGTACCGGAATGTGTGGAGGTTGTCGCGTTACGATCGCTGATACGATCAAGTTTGCTTGTGTAGATGGCCCAGAATTTTTAGGCAATGAAGTTAATTGGGATGAATTTAGTAAGCGAATGAAACAATATCAAAAAGAAGAAGTATCGGCGTTCAAAAGATATCAAAAGTAGGTGATGAGAAATGGCTAAACGCAGTTACACGAAAACTTTGATGAGAGAACAAGCAGCTGAAATTCGTTCTCATAATTTTGAAGAAGTCGCACTCGGGTATTCATTGGAAGAAGGCCAACAAGAGGCAGCGCGATGCTTGCAATGCAAACAAGCACCATGCATCACTAAGTGTCCTGTGATGATCGATATTCCTAGTTTTATAAAAGCTATTGAAGAGAATGAAATGGGACAAGCACAAAAAATTTTGAGCAGATATACGAATTTGCCGGCGATCTGCGGGCGTGTTTGTCCCCAAGAAAAACAATGCGAACTAGCTTGTCGATTAGGTCGTTCAAAAAAATTTGAACCGGTAGCCATCGGGAAATTGGAACGATTGGTCGCTGACTGGGCGCTAGAACAACCTTTTGAAGTTAATAGATCTAGCGCTGATAAAGGTCGAGTTGCGATAGTCGGATCAGGGCCATCAGGATTAACAACTGCCGGTGATTTGGCTAAGTTGGGTTATGACGTAACGATATACGAAGCATTACATGAGCCGGGCGGGGTACTGACGTATGGTATTCCCGAATTTCGTTTGCCGAAAAAGATTGTCAAAAAAGAAATCGACCGAATTGTGGGACAAGGTGTAAAGATTGAAACGAATGTTGTTGTTGGAAAAACAATCACGATGGAAGAAATCATGGATAACTATGATGCTTGCTATCTCTCTGTTGGCGCAGGAGCACCTAAATTTCAAGGCATTGAAGGGACGTCATTAAGTGGTGTGTATTCATCAAGTGAATATTTGACTCGTGTCAATTTAATGCATGGATATCAATTTCCGACGTATGATACACCGATAAAAAAAGTAAAGAATGTCGTGGTGATCGGTGGAGGAAATGTGGCGATGGATGCGGCGCGTTCAGCAAGACGTTTAGGTGCTGAAAATGTATCCATTATTTATCGGCGTTCGTTAGAAGAATTACCTGCCCGAGTAGAAGAGTATCACCATTCTGTTGAAGAGGGAATCGACTATCATTGGCTGTCTAACCCAATCGAATATCTAGGCGATGATCAAGGAAATTTAAAAGCGGTCAAATGCATTCGCATGGAGCTTGGAGATCCTGACGATTCAGGCCGCCGACGCCCAGTCAGCGTTCCAAATAGTGAATTTATCATTGAAGCAAACACAGCGATTGAAGCGATCGGACAAGGTGCGAATAAGGTATTATTAGATACTTTTCCCAAAGTAGCACTTAATCAATGGGGATACATCGATGCAGATGAAGAAACTTGTGCAACTTCGATTCCAGGTATTTTTGCTGGGGGAGATATTGTTACTGGAGCGGCAACAGTTATTTTAGCAATGGGTGCTGGTAAAATCGCTGCCAATCAAATCGATCACTATATCCAAATGAAAAAGCAGGAGAGTGAAGTTACTCGCTAAGCGAAATGAAAGATACAAAAAAACCGATCATACGATCGGTTTTTATTATTTAGCTAATTTTTTAGCAAGACGTGCTTTATCACGGTTTGCTTTATTTTTGTGAATCAAACCTTTTGATTCGACCATATCGATTGCTCGAGATGCTTCTTTGTAAAGATCGTTTAAGTTATCAGATCCAGCAGCAGCAGCTTCTTCGAATTTTTTAACAGTAGTACGCATTGCGCTCATTTGTGATGAGTTTTTTGCGTTAGCAGCTTCGCTAGTACGAACACGTTTGATTGCAGATTCAATGTTTGGCATGGGTTTCACCTCCGGATTTAGACTTATACGGTTATAGCCGTACAATTCAACATTACCCATTATACATAAAGCAGCATTTCAATGCAATAAAATCGTGACAAGTTTTTTTCCTTAACAGAAAATAAAATAGAAAATGCACTTTCACTAAAATTATTTACCTATCTTACTGTATATTTTGATGAAGTGGACAATCTTGACACTCTGTCTCATGAGACTGGATCGGATCTTTTAGCGGAATCAACATTCTTAAGCCATTTAAGATCACTAAAATCGTACTACCTTCGTGACCGACAACACCTAACGGAAGAGTTAAAAATTGTAAGAAGTTACTACTGATCAATAAAATGATGACTAACAAAGAAAATACAATATTTTGTCGAACGATGCGCTTCATTTTTTTAGCTAACCGATGACTGTAGACAAATTTTGTTAAATCATTTCTCATTAGTACCATATCTGACACTTCCATTGCAACATCTGTTCCTTCACCCATGGCGATACCGATATCCGCGGTGGCTAGAGCAGGAGCATCATTGATACCATCACCAACCATAGCGTTCACAGTGAATGTTTCTTGTTGGTGTTTCACTAAATCAGTTTTATCAGCAGGCAAGCAGCCACCATGATAGTCAGTCAGTCCTAGCTGTTGGGAAACAAAAGCAGCAGCACCAACATTATCTCCAGTTAACATTGTTGTCTGAATATTTTGTTCTGAAAAATATTCAATCACTTCTTTTGTATAAGGTTTTGGTAGGTCCATCAAAGCAAGCAGAGCAACGAGGTTGTCATTACAAGTTAAGCTAATGACGGTTTTGCCTTCTTCATGCCATTTTATGACTAATGAATGGTTCATCGAAGAGACTGGTTTACCTAGTTTCCAAATTTTAGTGTCATAGGTTGCTTCTAAACCAGCACCAGCAACTTCAGTAATTTCAACCGAGACACTTTCTTCGCGGTTGAAAAATTGAGTAATTGCTTTGGCAATCGGATGGTTTGACTGACGTTCCATTGAAAATAATAATTTTGGAACTAAAGGATCTTCAGTAAATGTCTGATAGTCAGTAACACGTGGTTTTCCTTGTGTTAATGTTCCGGTTTTATCAAACGATACTGCTTGTAAATCAGCTAATTTTTCTAATGTTTTACCGGATTTAAATAAAATCCCTTTTTTTGCTCCGTTGGAAATCGCCGCTAATGTAGCAGGTGTGGCAGAAGCCACCAAGGCACACGGGGAAGCTACGACTAGTAAAACCATACCGCGATAAAAACTTTCTGTAAATGCCCAGCCCAAAGCTAAGTGAGTGAACAGAATCATTAAAGGAACAGCAATTAAAACCACTTTGACATAAACATTTTCAATTCGCTCAATGAATGTCGCTGTGATGCTTTGCTCATTTTGTGCATTTTTAACTAAACGCAGAATTTGGGCAAACAATGTATCATCACTAGTCTTAGTTACTTCTAAGGTAAATGCTTGTCCAAGATTGATTGTTCCACCAAAGGCTTCATCGCCAATCTTTTTTTCGACCGGAATCGATTCACCAGAAATTGCTGCTTCGTCGATTGAAGAGGCAGAACGCATCAATCCATCGATCGGAATGGCGGCTCCCTTAGCAACAAATACGTTATCACCCACAACTAGTTCTTCGACAGGGACAATGACGTGTTGATTATCAATTAGCTTTACCGCTTCATTAGGTGCTGCATTGAGTAAAGCAGAGATCTCTTTGGTACTCTTATTCGTGGCGTATTCTTCAAGAGCACCACTCAAACAAAAAATGAAAGTCAACATCGCACCTTCAAACCAATTTCCAATCAAACAAGCACCAATGGCCGCTAAAGCCATCAATAAATCGACGTTTAAAGTCTTATCATGGATTAACTCACTAATTCCTTCATACGTTTGTTTCCAACCGCCGCTGATAATTGCAACAACAAAAAAGAGTGGATAGATTGGTTGACTAAAAACCATTGATATCTTACCAAGAATCAATAATCCGAGACACAATAGAGTTGAGAGAAAAGCCATGCGTTCTTCTTTGCTCATACCGATTCCTCCTTTCAATAGTTATCCTAGCACGAATAGGTATCCAATTGATAATAAAATATGCTAAATGAGAACGAAAGTGATTATCAGTTAGTAACGATAATGATTATCATTAGCATTTGATGGATTTAAGGGGGATATTTGGGATTTTGATTGGATCGTTGAGTATGGATGTAAATTATAATTGTTATAAATAAAAAAAGATCTGCATAAATGCAGATCTTACATAGCGATTAACCAATAGGCGATTAAAATGATCCCCAAAATGATTCGATACCAACCAAAGACAGTGAAGTCGTTGCGTTTGATATAGTCCAATAAGAACTTGATTGCGACGATCGATACGATAAAAGCAGTAACCATACCAACTAATAAAACGATCGTTTCTGACAATCCAAAAGTATTTCCATTCATTAAAAATTTAACAATTTTCAAACCACTGGCACCAAACATCACTGGAATACCTAAGAAGAAAGAAAATTCAGTAGCGACATAACGTGAACAGCCGATGATGATTGCTCCAAGAATGGTTGCTCCTGAACGAGAAGTACCAGGAATCAACGAAAGTAATTGGAAAGCCCCAACAAGCAAAGCAGCTTTATAAGTGAAATCATTTAATGTTGTAAATTTAGCGGGCTTATTTTTATGTTTTCGTTCAACGATAATAAAGGCAATCCCGTAAACAATCAGCATAATTGCTACCGGTAAAAACTTATGAAAATGTGCTTCCAAAAAATCATCAGCTGGAATCCCAATAACAGCTGCAGGGAGGCAAGCAATGATAACTTTAAACCAAAGTGACCATGTATCGCGTTTTTCTTGATTATTTTTACTGTAAGAAAAAGGGTTTAGTTTGTTGAAATATAAAACGACTACCGCTAAGATAGCACCCAATTGAATCACGACATTGAACATTTCAGTGAAGGCTGAACTCATGTTCATTTTGATAAATTCGTCTGCTAAGATCAAATGACCCGTAGATGAAATCGGTAACCATTCTGTGATTCCTTCAATGATTCCGAGAATGATTGCTTTAAAAATATTGGCAATAAGCATAGTATACGTCCTTTCAAATTAGTAACAACAATCAGTATACCGTTTTGCTAAAAAAAAAACCATCGGAAAATCGCTAAGCTTTATATAAGAAAAAACGACTAGTACTAGGCTAGTCGTTTGATAAAGTACTATTTATTCTTTCGTTTGATCTAAAATTGTTTTCCCACGTTCCATATAGCTGATATCGTTGATTGCACGAATGGAGAATTCACCATTTTCGTACTTGATGCGGTTGATACTTCCATTTAAAAGGTTGGCACGGACAGGTTGTTTTGAATCAATCAAACTTAATAGAAACGCAATCGTTAATCCGTGAGAAACAATCAAAACATTTCCGCCGCCATTTTTTTCGCGATTTTGAGCAATATCTTCAAAACCATTCCAAACGCGATCACGTAATTGTGCATAAGGTTCTGCCCAATTAGCTGTATCAGCTACTTCAATCGCATTTGCAATTTCTTCAAAAGTAACATCTGTAGCAAACAAATCATCTTCTGTTTGGAAGTTCAATACACGCGGCAATACGCCCCACATTTCTGCATCATAGCCACCTTCAAGGGAGCCAAAACACCATTCGCGAATACGTGGATCAACGTGGTAAAGAATATCTTTGCCTTCGGGATGTTCGCCTAGTAAAATTCGCATCGTTTCAATTGCACGACCGGAATCACTAGAATATGCTTCTTCAAACTTTGTATCTTGTAGACCAAGCCCAACGTATTGAATACCCGCACGCCCACTTTTAGTTAGCGGGGTATCGCACCAGCCTTGAACGCGAGCCAGTGTATTGAACATTGTTTTACCATGTCGCACAATATAAAGATTTGTTTCTGTCATATTTATAACCTCCAAAAAGTTGATTAGTTAAAGAACGGGTTTGTATCGATTTCTTGACCAATCGTGGTCGCTTCTCCGTGACCAGGATATACTGGCAATTCACGAGGAAGGGTGAAAAGATAGGTTTTGATGCTGTATAACAATTGTTGAAGATCGCCAGTATGTAGGTCCGTCCGACCAATACTGCCTTTAAATAAAGCATCACCTACGACAACAAAGTCATCGAAAATGAAGCTGACACTGCCAATAGAATGGCCTGGAGTTGGAACGACTTGGAAAGTCATATCGCCGATCGTATACTCTTTTAACTCGAATTCATATTCTGCCGGCTGTACGATCAAATCGGGAAGATCATCATGTCTACCAAGGCCAGATAAATTTAAAATTGGGTTACTTAACCAAGTTTGTTCAAGTGGACTCACATATACGGGAATCGAGTATTGGTGACGTAATTGTTCCACTGCACCGATATGGTCGTAGTGAGTGTGTGTCAAAAGAATCGCCCGAGGCGTTCTACCAATCCGTTTTATTTCTTGTATCAACCGTTCACCTTCAGATCCTGGATCAACAATCAATAAATGTTGTTCATTGTAAATCAAATAGCAGTTTTCTTGGACACTGCCAGTTACAAAACCTTCAATTTGAATCATTAGTTTCCTCCTAGTATAACTACTAATCATCTAAGTCCGTATAGACATTAACTATTTTATTGTAAATAGTAATGATTTCTCTTCTATTATACCTTAAAAGCTAAAAAGATAAACGATTCCAATTCACTTATTGAACGATGAAATAGAAATAGTCGTTAGTTTGATGGAGGAGGAGAAGCACATGAATGATTGGGTAAAAATGATCGAAGCAGAACCACGTTTATTATTTGTATTGTCTTTGATATCTGTAGCAATGTTACTAGATTTATTGACTGGGTTGATTGCCGCTAAAATTTTAAAACAACTCTCATCAAAAATCGGGATCAATGGTTTGTTACGTAAAATTGCTAGTATTTTATTGTTGTTATTCTTCTTACCAGTGTCTAGTTTGATTCCTTTACAGATTGGGAGTGCACTTTTATATGCTTTTTATTTGTCATTTTTAATGTTGGAGCTTCATTCGATTCTTGAAAACTACGAAAAAATGGGTATCAAAACAATTATTTTTCAGAAATTTTTAGCCTATTTTACAAATAAAGATGAAGAAGAGTAAAACTTGACGATAAAGCAAAAATCTTCTATGGTTGAACAGCTAAAGAAATTACTTTTAGTAAATTAACGTGCAAGAAGGTGAACAGGTGACAGTCAGAAAGATTGCGATTCGTGAACTGGTAGAATTTATTTTGCGCAGTGGGAGTATCGATGAGGGGGAAAATAGTAATCATACTCCACAAGAAGGTGCACGTATTCATCGCAAATTACAAAAAGAAGCTGGCAAAGGTTATCAAAAAGAAGTTTGGTTGAAAAAACCACTTGAAATTGCCAATGCAACGGTTCAAATCGAAGGGCGTGCCGATGGTATTTATATCGAAGATGACCAAGTTTATATCGATGAGATCAAGACTTCTGAAACACCTTTTGAAGAATTAGAAGAAGGCATTATCAACTTGTATTTTAATCAAGCGATGGTGTACGCCTACATATATAGTGAACAAGAAGAACTTACTCAAATTGGAACTCGTTTAACGTATTATCAAACAATCGAAGAAAAAATCACTTATCAGATCCGTATTTTTACATTTGCTGAACTGAAAAATTTTTTCGAAGACTTAATTGAGAAGTATGAAAACTGGTTAGTCTTTCAAATGGATTGGCGAGAAACACGTAACGATTCTTTAAAGGATTTAGTATTTCCTTTTGATGCTTATCGTGCGGGACAACGTGAACTAGCTGCAGCAGTTTATAAAACTATTCACGCGCAACAAAAACTGTATGTTGAGGCACCGACTGGGACAGGAAAAACGATGTCGACACTTTTTCCAACGTTTAAAGCGATGGGCGAAGGCTTAGGGGAACGAATTTTTTATTTGACTGCAAAGACAATTACTCGTCAAGTTGCAGAAGAGACTGTTAAAAAAATTACACAAAAAGAAGCACGAGTTAAAAGTGTGACCTTGACTGCGAAGGACAAAATTTGTTTTTTGACAGAACGAAATTGTACACCGGAACATTGCCCATTTGCTAATGGCTATTATGACCGAGTCAATGATGGCTTATGGGATATGTTGAATAACGACGATCAATATACACGACCAGTGATCGAAAAATACGCGCGTAAACATGAATTGTGTCCTTTTGAATTATCATTAGATATTAGTCGCTTCAGTGATTTAGTTATTGGAGATTATAATTACTTGTATGATCCAACAGTTTATCTCCGCCGTTTTTTTGAAGAAGAAAACAAAACGAATTTAGTGCTGGTTGACGAAGCGCATAATTTAGTTAATCGTTCAAAAGAAATGTACTCTGCAAGTATTTCACGTAAGAATCTTGATAGTATTAGCGACGATTTGGATAAAACTTTTAAAAAACTTAAAAAAGCTTTTATAAAGGTTGATAATGAATTTGAATTGATTTATCAATCTTTAGATGGAGAAGCGTATCATCACCAAGCGGCCGCACCGGAAAGTTTGATCAATAGTTTATTCAAATTACAAGAACGAATCAAAGAATGGTTGGCTGAAAACCCAGATCATCCAATCCAACAAAAAATGTTGCCAGTCTATTTTGAGATTATCCGTTTTACTAGAATGAGTGAATTGTATGATGACCATTATCAAACGACTGTTGAATTTAAGAATTATGATTTGATTGTTAAGGAGTACTGTATCGATCCTTCTTGGTTTTTAGAACAGACGATGGATAAAGTTGGGAGCAGCATTTTATTTTCAGCTAGTTTCTCACCGCTAGATTATTATCAAGAAGTTTTAGGTGGGGGCGAGGAGAGTCTAACCTATCGATTGCTGAGTCCATTTCCCAGTGATAATCGGTTAGTGATGGTGGATGCAGGTATCCAAACTACCTATCAAAATCGCACACAAAGTATTCCCAAAATTGCTGCTTCAATCGAAAAATTGGCCAGTACAAAAACAGGTAATTATATGGTTTTTTTCCCTTCTTTTCAATATTTAGATCAAGTAGTAGCTTATTTTCATGAGGCTTATCCAGAATATACGATCCAGATTCAAGGGTCTAAGCTGAATGAACAAGAGCGTGAAGAATTTTTAGCAGCTTTTGTTGATCAGCCAGAACAGACAATGATTGGTTTTTGTGTTTTAGGTGGAATATTCTCTGAAGGAATCGATTTAGTTGGCGAGCGTTTGATTGGGACAATCGTTGTTGGTGTAGGATTGCCGCAAGTAAACCATGAACAAGAACTGATCAAAGAATATTATGATGAAAAAAGAGGTCAAGGATTTAGTTATGCTTATCAACTGCCTGGAATGAATAAAGTCATTCAAGCAGCAGGACGTGTTATCCGCACAATGTCGGATCAAGGAATCATTCTACTGCTAGACCAGCGTTATACAAATCCACATTATCAAAAATTATTACCCGTCAGTTGGGCAGATCGAAAGGTGATCTATGGGCCAGCGGCAGTAGAGCGAACAGCTAAGCGGTTTTGGAATTCTAAAAACAAATAAAAATAAGCTAAAACAAAAGTAATTTTACCTTTTGTTTTAGCTTATTTTTTAGCGATAATTTGTAAATTGTATATCTACAGGTAAGTCAAGATCCCTTACTAAGGCGATAACTTTTTGTAAATCATCTCGATTCTTACCAGTGATTCTAAGTTGGTCTTCTTGAATCTGACTTTTTACTTTTAGCTTACTGTTTTTAATGGCAGTATTGATTTTTTTAGCTACGTCTTTATCGATACCGCTAACTAAGTCAGCTGTTTGGCGGGCATTTCCCCCAAGCGCATGTTCGGAGTCAGAGAATTGGATATTCTTGAGTGGCACACCACGTTTGATCAATTTACTAAACAAAACATCTTTGACTTGTTCGATTTTGTAGTCATCTTCGGCCTTGATCACTAATTGATTCCCTTCAAGCGTAATATCAAAAACGCTACCTTTAAAATCGAACCGATTTTTTAATTCTTTCAAAGCGATTTGAATCCCATTTTTAACTTCTTCTTTATTTAACTCAGAAACGATATCAAAACTTGCATCTTTTGCCATGGAAATCCTCCTTGATTATGAATTTTAGAATGAAATTTTTGTTATGGTAGACCAATGCAATCACACAATATTCTGAAATTTTAGACAGTAGAAGTGTTATGCAACGCTATTTCTTATAGTTTATCAAAAAATGATAAGAAAGCCATGATTATTCTCAAATAAGTTTTTGAGAATGATTGCTAAATATTAAAATAATCTGTTACTCTATTAGAGGTTTCTATTTAAAGGGGGATTAGCGGATGCAACGAGTTATCAATTATACAACGAAGGACATGGCGAAAAAAATCATCGTCATTTTGTTTACCGGTTTGACCGGTGCGGTAGGATTGAATTATTTTTTAATTCCAGCCAATGTATTTTCAGCAGGTATGACCGGGATCGCACAGATTTTAGGACACTTATTTTTAAATTTTGGTTTTTCAATTGATACAGGGATCTTGATTTTTCTTTTGAATGTTCCAGTATTTATTTTAGGTTTTATTAAATTAGGAAAATCAGCAATGATCTTAAGTTTTGCCAACGTGATCTCGATGTCTGTTTTCACGACACTGGTTCCTGTCGGACAAGTAACTGATAACGTTTTAATGAATGCGATTACTGGTGGTGTTTTATTAGGTATCGGTGCTGGCTTTTCCTTAAAATTTGGTTTTACGACCGGCGGATTAGACATTGTTTCATTGTTGTTGTCAAAAACAACTGGTCGGACGGTTGGAAATTATATGATGCTATTGAACGGGATGATCGTTGTTGTGGCTGGATTCTTCTTTACGTGGGAAAGTGCACTGTATACAATTATTACGATTTTTACTATGAGTAGTGTGGTTGATTTTATCCATACAAGCCACCAAAAAATGACAGCGTTTATCACTACGAGTAAAAGCAAAGAAATGTGTAGCGCGCTGAGTAATGAATTATTAAGAGGGATGACGGTTATTCCTGGGCGAGGCGGATTCAGCTCAGTAGAAAGAGAAGTCATCATGATTGTTTTGACGCGTTATGAATTGTACACCTTAAAACAAGTCGTTTCAGATGTGGACCCAACCTCGTTTACCAATATTATGGCGACAGATTCAGTAGTAGGGGCTTTCTTAACAGAAGACCAACAAAATCAAATGAAAAAGTCTAAAAATCCAATAACTAAAGATTTATAAATGAGAATCAAAGCGGACTAATTCTCATTTACAAAACTTAATAGATAGAGTAAAATACTGATGAAACTCAAAAGGGAGTGGAACGAATGGAAGAAAATACACAAAAGTATACTGAAGCAGAAGTTGCAGAAATAAAAGAAAATATTTTGACCGCTTTAGAGTCTGTTATCGACCCTGAGTTAGGTATTGATATCGTCAATCTAGGTTTGATCTATGAAGTGGATTTCGAACAAACAGGAAATACAGTCGTAAAAATGACATTGACAACTATGGGCTGTCCATTAGCTGATATTTTAACCGAAAATATCCAATCAGCACTAGGCGAAATTGAAGAAGTCAAGAATGTCGAAGTCAAATTAGTTTGGTACCCAGCGTGGACAACTGATAAAATGAGCCGTTATGCACGAATTGCATTGGGAATTCGCTAAACTTTATCCAATTAATTAAAAAAATTATACAGAACATCTATTTTACACTTCTTGTAAGATAGATGCTTTTTTTGTATACGTAGTTGCGTAATGAGATAGATAAACATCAGGTAAATTTTATTTATTATCAAAAGCTATTCCGAAAGTTCATTCATTTAGTATAAACATGTCGGAACAGTTTGACGATGCCGGCAGAGTGGCAGAGGCGGGCGTAGCTAAATAAAAAAAATTTAGTAGTCGAAATAAAACTGCAGACTTTTTTGTAAAAAATTACAAAAAAGTCTTTGCAATTTTATTTTTTTCGTTTATAGTTGACTAGTCAATTGTTGATGAATCAAATTTAGAGAGGAGAATCCCATGGAGCTTAGAGAAATCAGTAAGTTGTTTTATCGCTTAAAACTTGCGAATCAAGAGATGACCACTAAATTTGAGAAAGAAACAGGTTTTAGTCTTACTCGCTATGAGTTGATGATGTTTTTAAAAGAGCATGGGCAGTGTACGCAGACTATTTTGCAAAATGAATTACTGATCGATAGTGCGGCTGTTACTCGGCATTTAAAAATATTAGAAGAAAAAGACTATGTGACACGCGAAAGAAATAAACAGAATAATCGAGAAGTATTAGTGACGATCACTGATACCGCTTTGAATGACCTAATGACCTGTGAAGAAAACCATACAACAAAGCCGGAAGCAATCGATTTACCGTTAGAGTCAGAAGAAGCAGAAGTATTATTGCGTCTACTAACAAAATTAGTTAAATGAAAGAGGAATGGAATATGTCAAACAACTTAGTAAACAATGATTTTTCAGATATCACTTTTGGAAGAAAATCCGTTCGTGTCTACGACGAAAATTATAAGATCTCACATGAAGAAATGTTAGAGATGATCCAAGAATCAGCCACTGCTCCATCATCAGTCAACATGCAACCTTGGCGTTTTGTCGTGGTTGAAAGCGATGAAGAAAAAGCGAAATTAAAACCATTGATTCGTTTCAATACGCGTCAAAATGATTCATCTTCTGCGATGGTCTTGATTTTTGGGGATATGAATTGTCATGAATACGGGGAAGAAATCTATAACCAAGCAGTTGAAGAAGGTAAGATGCCTGCAGAAGTTAGAGACCAACAGTTAGCTGCCATTATCCCTCATTATGAAAAATTAACGAAAGCACAAATGAATGATGTGGTAAAAATCGATTCAAGTTTGATCGCTATGCAATTTATGTTAGTTGCTCGAGCACACGGCTATGAAACAAATCCCATCGGTGGTTTTGAAGCAGATCAATTAGCTGAAGCATTTGGATTAGATAAAGAACGTTATGTACCAGTTATGATCCTTTCAATCGGTAAAGCAAAAGAAATGGGTTATACTTCTGTACGATTAGCAGCTGAAAAAATTACTGACTTTAAATAGAGTTTGGAGAATAATTATGAAAATCATTCAAGCAACATTTTATATCAAAGAAGAAAAAAGAGCGCAATTTTTAACAGAAGTGACAGCATTGATTGCCGCAACTCGTTCGGAAGAAGGCTGCTTAAGTTACAATTTGTATGAGTCTGTTGAAGCAAAAAATCAATTTGTGATGATCGAAAATTGGGAAAATCAAGCCGCAATCGAACGTCATAATCAAAGTCCATTATTGAAACAATTGTTTGCTAACATGGCAGATTATGCGGCTAAACCGACAGCACTAAGTTTCTCTGAGCCCGTTAAGCAATAAAACAATAAGTATCTATTCAGCAAGCATGATCAATATAGTGATCATGCTTTTTTATTAAACGGCATAAATCACTTACTTTTTCTATTTGTTTGCTATATGATTAAAAAAGTTTTTATAAACAATTTAATAAGATAAATTGGAGGAACGTAAGATGACTTTTTATGGCATCGATTATTTAGAACGGCAATCGAACATCAATGATTATTTAAAATATTTAATTATATTTGGTTCATTATTGATTTTGATCTTAGTTTTTTCGTTGTATATGCGCCATCGGATTCAAACCAAATACCGAGATTTGAGTATCATTTTCTTTCTCATATTGATGTTTGCGTTGGGAGTTCAGTATACAGACTATCGATCAAACCAAACAAAACATTCTCAATCATCACAAATGGTGAATTTTGTTAAACGATTAGCAGCCCAAGAAAAAGTAGATTCAAAGGAAATTTTTGTCAATGCGACGCAATTTTCAGATGGCATCATTGTCAAAATCGATAAGAAATATTTCAAAGTAACATTGAGCAATGACCAAAGCTCCTATACGTTGACTGAAAGCTATTTGATCGACAAAAACGTAAATTATACGAAATAAGGAGCGATGAACATGCAATTGTATAATCCAATTATTATTAAACTGACTTTAGGAATTATTTGTCTAGTTTTTCAGATCAATTTGATGGGAAAAGGAAATTTGGCACCTTCATCTGCGATGGATCAAGTCCAAAATTATGTCTTAGGAGGAATTATTGGTGGCGTCATCTATAATGAATCGATCACCGTGGTTCAATTTGTTTTAGTTCTGATCATTTGGACACTGTTAGTTTTGATTTTAAAATTTGCAAAAGAGCACAATCGTTATATCAAATTTATCGTCGATGGTAAACCAATCACTTTGATCCAAAACGGTCGGGTAAATGTAGGGGACTGTCTAAGAAACGGGATATCTGCCAATGAATTGATGTTCAAATTAAGAGCAAACGGTATTTATGAAGTTGAAAAAATCAAAAGAGCTGTGTTAGAGCAAAATGGCCAACTTACGTTGATCGAATTTGGTGATGAAAATATCAAATATCCGATTATCGTAGATGGACAAGCAAACTTGGATGTTTTAGAATTGATCAATCAAGATGTAGATTGGCTTGAACAACAAGTGATTCAACAAGGTTTTGAGCGAATTCATGATGTCTATTTAGGTGAGTATATCTCGGGACGTTTAAATTTATTTGGCTATGAGAAGTAAAACGCAAGAGTTGGTAGGGTTATTTTCCCCTTACCAGCTCTTTTATTTTATTAAGGAAAAATTGTAATAAGAGCTACATTCCAAAAGCGATAATATCTGAGACGTCAAATCAAAAAAAATTAAAAAATCAGAAAATTTGATTTAATTAAACAATTGCGAAAAATAACACAATTTGATAGCATTTTAATAACAGATAATTAAAAAAATATTTTCTTATTTGTTAATAAAAACATGAGTTTTATAGAAAGGAGTAAGTTATTGAAATTTAATTTTAGTAAAAAAAAATTAGCGCTAATCGGAATGGTTGTCCTTATTTTAGTTATCGGTTGGATTTCAAATGCTGAAATTGCTGAAGAAACAGCACAAAAAAATATATTTTTATTGCTATTACTAATGTTTCTTAGCGTTTCACTGGTATTTAAGTTTGAAAGTATTCCTATAAAAATAAGTTTATTTCTTAAAATAAGTGGGATTTTATTTTCAGTAATTACTATTTTTTTAGGAATCGAGCAGCTTGCCAGTGTTTCAACCAAGACGTTATTGTTTGAAAATCACACAGCCGTACTATATGGTTGCTATTTTATTATTGGAATAACGGCATTGTTTTTTGCTATTAGTGGTTCAATTCCTATTAGTATCATGGGGACAGCTGTCATAGGATGTGTGTTTGGCATTGTTAATTACTATTTACTAGCGTTGCGTGAGCGTCCGTTACTTCCTGAAGATATAAACGGTGTAAGTACTTTAAAGAATATTATTGCGCAGTATCATTTTTATTTAGATCATGATATTTACGAATTCATTCTATTGTTATTATGTATTGCTTTACTTTCACAGTTTTTAATCATCAAATTCACTTATGTTCGCGTAAAATCGTTAACGCGTATCATCTGTTTTATTTTCGCTATATTAGTACCTACGACAATTTATGGGCGTTGGAATGTTCATGGTGTACCAGTAAGCATAAATCATTTTAATATGAAAAAAAGTATGGAACAAAATGGTAGCTTAGTTAATTTTGCGGCAGTTGCTGCTACGAGTGGAGCGAAAAAACCTTCTGGCTATTCTGTAACTCAATTAAAAAAACTATCGAAAAATTATTCTTCTGAATCAATTGATTCGAGCCAAGTAGAACCGGATGTAGTAGTTATCTTAGGCGAAAGTTGGTCGAATCTAACAGCTAGTAAAAAAATAAGGACGAATCAGCCAGTATTGCCCAACTTGGATTCGATCGGTAATACTGATATGACACGTTCGGGCAGGCTGCTAGTCAATGGTTTTGGAGGTGGAACCTCACGTTCTGAATTCGAGTTGTTCACAGGAACAAATGCGCTTTATCGCTTAAGTGAGTCTCCCTATCAATCGTATCAAAATAAACACATTCCTAACTTAGTCAGTAATTTTCGCGACCAAGGGTATGATACTACTGCATTACATACTGAGCGTAAGGAGAATTGGAATCGAGATTCAGCGTATGGAGACTTTGGTTTTACAAAATTTAAAGACGTTGATTATTTCAAAAATCAACCCAACTCTGCTAGAAAAGGGTCATTCATGAGCGATTCGGTATTATACGATGAAACGTTAAATATCTTAAATGAATCAGAAAATCCTCAATTCATATTTTGTATTACTATGCAGACCCATGGTGATTATTCCAGTAGTAATTATCACTCGAAAATAAAAATTAATGAGCCTGAGGGGACCTACCCATTGGCCGAACAATACTTGGGATTAATGAACGACAGTGACCAATCGATTAATGCCTTTCTTGAGAAATTGAGTCAGCGTAAAAGACCAACAGCTGTTCTGATGTTTGGTGATCATACGCCTAAAGTAGAGACGGAATTTTTAAGTGCAGCTTTTGAGAAAAAGGGGAAAACTGGGTATTATGAAACATTCTATAAAATTTGGTCTAATTATAAATTAGCCTCGGTAGATAATGTAAACGCTTCTATTTTGAGCACGAATTATTTAGGAGCTTATTTTTGTGCTACGGCAAATATACCTTTGACTGGTTATCAGAAATACTTAGTAGAAAACGCTAAAGAATATCCAGTTCTAAGCATTTCTAAGACGATGGATAGCCGACATCGCTCGATAGAGTATTCAAAGTTAGAGAATACCCCAATTATAAAAAATCAATCCAAACTACAATACAATTTAATTTTTGATCAAAAAAATCAAATTTCAAAATTTTTTACGAAATGATTAGGAGAAAAAAATGAAAAGAAAACGTAGCACGAAAGATCAAAAAAAACGAAAAAAAAGCTTACTTTATCTAACATTAATTACTTCAGTGATTTATATACTTTGGCGCTTATTTTTTACTTTACCTTTAACCTATGGAGCTTTATCGATTACTGTAGGAGTGGTCTTACTACTATGTGAAGCCTTGACCATTATCGAAACGTTCACACATTTTATTAATACATCGCATGTTAAAATACCTGAAATGCCCATTATTTCATCCGAACAATTCCCTACAGTTGATGTCCTAATTTGTACGCATAATGAAAGTGTTGAATTGCTTTATAAAACATTAAATGGTTGTAGTCATTTGACTTATCCCGATCAAACAAAGGTAGCAATTCATTTATGTGACGATAAAAATCGGGAAGAAATCAAAGAACTAGCTCTTAAGTTTGGTGCACACTATCACGGCTTTGAAGGGAATGAATTTGCTAAAGCAGGTAATTTAAATCATGCACTTAAAAGTGGCAATTGCACAGGAGAATTGGTTGCTGTTTTAGATGCAGATATGATCCCGACAAATGATTTTTTAATGGAAACAGTTCCTTATTTCTTACTACCTAAAATGAAAAAATCTGGTTATAAGTGGCAGTTAAGGACTGAAAAGGAGATCTATGAGGGAAAACCTATTGGCTTTGTTCAGACACGGCAGAGTTTCTACAACTTAGACACTTTTCAACGAAATCTTTATTTAGAAGATCATATTACCAATGAACAAGATTACTTTTATCGAGAAGTAAATCCTTCTCGTATTGCCTCTGGTTCTGCAGCATTTGCGGGATCAAATGTTGTATTTGATCGGGAGGCATTGGATAAAATTAAGGGTTTTGCGACGCATAGTATTACTGAAGATTTGGCAACAAGTATTGAAATAGCGAGTCATGGTTATGAAGGGTTGGCATTAGACAAAGAATTAGCACATGGGTTGTCCCCGGACGATACCAGTTCTTTTATTAAGCAACGTCGTAGATGGAGTCGCGGCTCGGCTCAAAGCATTATTACTCAAAAATTTTTTAAGAGCAATTTGTCATTGAGAAGTAAATTTAATTATTTTACAGCTTATATGTATTGGTGGACCTTCTTTCGTAGATTCGTATTTATTATTTGTCCAATTTTATTTAGTGTTTTTGATATAAAGGTGGCAGATACTAGTCTGCTGAGTTTGCTGATAATGTGGTTACCGTGTTATATCTTTTATAACCACTCTATGAAAATCATGTCTGACTACACGATAAATACAATTCTAAGCTCGATTCAAGATACGATTCAATTTCCGTACATGATTGGATCAATTTTTTTTGGCACCTTGCAAATTCCAGAAAAAAACTTTGAAGTAACTTCTAAAGAAAGTATAAAAGGTCGAAATTCACAATTTCGTTTAGTTTGGCCCTTCATAATTTTGCTTATTCTTTCATTATGGGGAATATATTTAAGTGTGTATCGAATTTTTATACAAGGACATGAAGGCTCGGTAATTGTCTTGTATTGGCTGCTTTATAATCTGTTACCACTCATAAATGCAGTAGTATATTATTATGGTCGTGAATTGGCTCGTGATAGTGAGTTGTATAACATTAAAACAGCCATCATTTGTAAAGGAGAAAGGGGTACCTTTAAAGGAACAACAATTGGAATGAATGAAAATTATATAACCTTCAAATTGCATGAACAAATTGAATTACCTGAGCATGAATTAATAGATTTTACGCTCAAAGCGAATAACTATGAATACAGATTTAGTAATCTTCCGAAGAAGACGGCCAATGATGGGGTTTATTGCTTAGCTGTGGATTTTACTTGTTTAGAAGAAAATCAAAAACGTATTTTTTACCAAATTTTATATGACCGCCCCCATACATTAAATCGAAACATCAAGCTTACTTATTGGTCCGATGTGAGAATCTTAATTATGGCACTGGTGACCCATCGTAAAAAATCCAGAGAAGAAGATCCATTTGAAGATAACGATCAAGATACAAATACGAATGATTTCAATGATATGGATGTACTATACTAAAAAGAAAGCAACGTCTTAATTGAGGACGTTGCTTTCTTTTAGGTTCCAACACTAGCTCACAGATTTAATAATAATTCGGTTCTTTTTCTTGTTGGTTCATTTAATGTAGTTAGTTCTTCATCAATTTTAGCAGCTTTAGCATCTTTTAAACTTAGTAAGCGGTAGATCAATCGTAAATCTTGGCGACGCACTTTGGGAAAGTGCTGAAGTAAGACTTGATTAAAGTCTGTATTCATTTGATTGAGACCGAACAATGGATCTTTTTGGATCGTATAATCGGTTAAAAAACGATCCAGATCATAAACCGCAGCGGCTGAATTTTCAGGGACAAAACCATGTGCCCATGCAACAGTTAGTAAAACAAAGGTATCTGCATCGGATAAATCATGTTGAAATGCGATGATTAAACTTTGTTGGACCATGGTTTGAAGGGTTTCGAAAATTATTGGTTCATTTTTTTTGATGCGTAGAAAGTAGTTTGTGAAGCCATCGCTATTTAACAAATTCAAATCAATGGCTTTGAACCAATTGTAATGATGAGAATTTAAATAACTATAAGTTTTTCCATGTTTTTTTAGTGTTATTGTTGAGAGTTCTTGTTCTGTTTTCATTTTTCTCCAACTTTCGTTTTTTGTTATTATACTACTTTATGTGTAAGCCAATCCTTTTGTCTCTGATTTTGATTAAGTTATACTGAGAATAAGTCATAATATTGAAAGGAAAACACATGAATGAATTAATCAATACATTTAATGAACGAAAAGAAGAATTATTAAGTGCGATTTTTGAACATTTAGCGATTTCATTAAGTGCGTTATTAATCGCAGTAGTGATTGCTATACCACTGGCGATTCTTTTGAGTCAGCGAAAAAAATTGGCGGAAGTGGTTTTGCAACTAACGAGTATTCTGCAAACAATACCCTCATTGGCATTATTAGGACTATTGATTCCCTTTGTAGGTATCGGAACTGTTCCGGCATTGATCGCCTTGGTCGTGTATGCTTTATTGCCGATTTTTCAAAATACATATATTGGTTTAGCGGAGATTGATCCTTCAATCGAAGAAGCGGCTGATGCTTTTGGGATGTCGCGGATGCGTAAACTGTTACGGGTTGAATTGCCGATGGCGATGCCAGTCATTATTTCAGGAATTCGGACAGCATTAGTCTTAATTATCGGTACAGCGACATTGGCAGCGTTGATCGGAGCTGGTGGTCTAGGGACGTTTATTTTGTTAGGGATCGACCGAAATGATCCTAGTTTAACCTTGATTGGAGCAATTAGTGCCGCTCTACTAGCCATCATTTTTAGCGGCTTGATTCGCTTTTTACAGCATCGCAGTGGAAAAGCAACGCTGATTGCTTTAGGTGTGATTTGTTTAGGAATCGGGGGTATTTTCTTCGCTCAACATAATCCAGTTGGAAATGAAACGGTAACGATTGCTGGTAAGTTAGGTTCGGAACCAGATATTTTGATTAATATGTACAAAGAAGTCATTCAAGATGAAGATTCTTCGATCAATGTCGAATTGAAACCGAATTTTGGGAAGACGAGTTTCTTATTTAACGCAGTAAAAAGTGATCAAATCGATATTTATCCTGAATTTACGGGAACTGTGCTAGAAAGTCTAGTAAAAGTACCAAAAAGTACGGCAGATGATTTATCACCAGCAGCAACGTATAAAGAAGCCAATAAATTGTTGAAAGACCAATTCGAAATGGAATTGATCAAACCGATGAAATACGAAAATACCTATGCACTTGCAATGAAGAAAAGTGAAGCGCAAAAACGTGGAATCACAAAAATTTCAGATCTTAAAGCTCAGCAAGCTCAATTAAAAGCTGGATTCACTCTCGAATTTATCGATCGCAAAGACGGCTATCGTGGTATTCAAGACAAATATGGAGTGAATTTGAGTTCTGTTCAAAGTATGGAGCCTGCTCTGCGCTATCAAGCAATCAACAATGGGGATGTGGATGTAATCGATGCTTACTCTACCGATAGTGAAATCAAACAATATGATTTAGTGACGCTTGAAGATGATTTGAATCTCTTCCCGCCTTATCAAGGCGCGCCTCTGATGAAACAAGAATTCGCTGATGCACATCCTAAAGTGGTAAAAGCTTTGAATCGTTTAGCTGGAAAAATCACGGAAGATCAAATGGTTGAAATGAACTATTTAGTAAATGTTAAGAAAGAACAGCCAGCAAAAGTGGCGCATGACTTCTTAGTGAAAGAAAAAATCATTGGGGAGGAGCAGTAAATGGAATCAATTATTGAATTTAAAGATGTCAGTAAGGAATTTGAAGGCAATGTCGTATTAAAAGATTTGAACTTCTCCGTAAAAAAAGGCGAGATTTTTGTACTGGTTGGACCATCTGGAAGTGGGAAAACGACATCCTTAAAAATGATCAACGGCTTGATCGAACCAACAGATGGCAATCTGTATTTCAAAGAAAAGCGGATCAAAGATTATAATATTCAAAAGTTGCGTTGGCAGATTGGATATGTATTGCAACAAATCGCACTCTTTCCAACAATGAGTGTGAAAGAGAATATTGAAGTAATTCCAGACATGCTTGGTTGGAAAAAAGACCGGCGTAATGAACGCGTGGATGAATTATTGCAAGAAGTAGACATGGACCCGGAACTATTTCGTGATCGGATGCCTAGCGAATTATCTGGTGGGCAACAACAACGAATTGGGATCGTCAGGGCCTTAGCAGCAGAACCGGATATTATTTTGATGGATGAACCTTTCAGTGCCTTAGATCCAATCTCGCGAGCTAGTTTACAAGACTTAGTGATTAAATTGCATCAAAAATTAGGCAATACGATTATTTTTGTTACTCATAATATGAAAGAAGCAATGAAGATTGGTAGTCGAATTGCGGTTATGCATGAAGGAAAATTAATCCAGTGTGATACGCCTGAAGAAATTCGTAAAAATCCAGCAAATCAATTTGTCGAAGAGTTCTTTGATGAAACAACGGATGAAGTCTACACTCAAACCTTGGACGTGTTGTATAATGGCGGTTTTTATCAAGAGGCAACACAAAAAGAACGCACGTTGCCGATTTTAGCACTTGAAACGAGTATGAGTGAAATATTTGATTTATTGGCAGAAAAAGACGCCTTTTATATCAAAGAACATGAAAAAATTATCGGAGTAGTCAATCGTAGTGATGTCTTTCGTTTCTTGAGTCAGGAGGGTTAAGATGCCTAAATATGATGTAATTGTAATCGGTAGTGGGCCTGCGGGGAATGCAGCAGCCTATGCACTAAAAGAGCAAGGTAAAAATGTGGCGATAATCGAAGCCGATCTTTGGGGCGGTACTTGCCCGAATCGCGGGTGCGATCCGAAAAAGATGTTGATGAGTGGTGTTGAGGCTAAAATGCGGGTAGAGCGTTTAACAGGAAAAGGTTTTGAAACGTCACCTGAAATCAATTGGGAAGAATTGATGGCTTTCAAAAAAAGCTATACGGATTCAGTACCAGACAGCACGCAACACGGGTTAGCTTCAGCAAAAATCACAACCTATCATGGAACAGCTAGCTTTGTGGATTCAAAAACGATCGCTGTAGCCGATCAAAAATTAACTGCCGAACAATACTTGATTGCGACAGGACAGTCTCCCACTGTCTTGCCGCTTGAGGGAAAAGAACATTTGAGAAATAGCACGGATTTTTTAGCGTTAGAACAATTACCAAAAAAAGTCGCCTTTATTGGTGCTGGCTATATAGCATTTGAATTAGCCATCATCGCCAATGCGGCTGGAGCTCAGACCCATATTATTCATCATAATGATCAACCTTTAAAGGGCTTTGATCGAGAATTGGTCAATCAATTAGTAGAACATTTAGAAGCAGCTGGAATCAATTTTCATTTTAATATTGATACGCAAAAGATTGCTAAGCAAGCCGAGGGATATCAGATTATAGCGAATGATTTTGAATTGACGGCGGACTTAGTGATCGGTGCGACTGGACGTAAGCCCAATATCGATCATTTAGCTTTAGAAAAAGCTAATGTTGATTATGATAAAAAAGGGATCAAGGTGAATGAACGATTGCAAACAAGCCAAGCACATATTTTTGCTTGCGGCGATGTATTAGCAAAAAATACGCCGAAATTAACACCTGTTGCAGGATATGAAGCAAGTTATGTGGTCGAGGCGATGAATGGACAAGTGTCAGCGATTGATTACCCGTTGATCCCAACGATCGTTTTTGGTGACCAACGTCTAGCACGCGTTGGCGTCAGTGAAAAAGAGTTAGCAGAACATTCCGAGAAGTATCACACGCAAACCATCGATTTAGCTGGTTGGTATACTTACCAACGAATTAATGATCAAGGCGCAAAAATCAAATTTGTTTATGACGAAGCAGATAAAATCGTTGCAATTACTTGTTTAAGCCAATTAGCCGATGAGCTGATCAATTATTTAGTCATTCTTTTGACGAAGCAGATCACGCATGCTGAATTAGAAAAATTTATTTTTGCTTATCCTAGTCCTGCAAGCGATCTTTCATATTTTATCTAAAACAGAGGCTAGCCTCTGTTTTTTTTATTTTAGATATGCTACAGTTTACGAAAATATGTTCCCATGGTGATGAAAATGAAAACTACTTTAACGCAAGAAATAGAAAAAGCATTGTATTATTATTGTATTGAGACCGGTGCGATCGTAGTAGAAGAAGTCACGATGCCCGAAGATCAAGGAATTGTTGACACCTTGGCTTGCTTTTTTAAGCCAGATTTTACAGAATGGCGTTGCTACGAGTTGAAAGTAACCAAAGCAGATTTTTACTCTAAAGCCAAATTATCATTTGTCGGGCATTACAATTATTTTGTACTAACAGAAGCGTTATATGAAAAAGTCAAAGAAGATATCCCTAACGAAATCGGCGTATTGGTCTATCGACCCTATACAAAAGCTGAAGAACTACCAGCAGAAGGGACTTTTTTTGTAGCTAAGAAACCTTTACGGCAAGAACTGAAAGTAGACGAACAGGCCTTGACCCAACGTTTTATGGCTTCTTTGTTTCGCGAAGTCAGAAAAGCCAAGCGAATGGATTATGGGACAAGTTTCTTTTCAACCGAACAGCTATATAAAGAGTTGCGACGGCGTTTAGTTGACCAAGACAGTTTACATGAACATAATTATTACCAACGCTTTATTGAAGATGTCCGCGACGCGCGGATCGAAAGTTTAACTGAAGAATTGCGAGCCTTAGAACAGGACTATGAATTTTTACGTCAGCAACGTCAGGTACGGCGGCGCCCGACTGAACCATTGGAGTGATTAAAATGTATTATCCTTATATACGCGGTAAACAATTTGATTTGCTAGCTATCAACGCATTAATTAGTGCAAAACGTTGGTCGACTAAAATTTTACCGATCATCGAACCAGTTAGGGATTCGGCGACATTGAAAAAAACGATTGAATTATTTGATCAAAAAAAATTTGTTTGCTATTTGATCACTAATCCTCAAGTAGGTACAGCCAAACGCTTTGAAGAGAAACGTTTTGAATGGTCTTTAAAAACAGATACGACTGTTCACTCCGCGGAGATCGTGACTCTAGAGAATCCTTTTTTAGCCGATTTGTATCTTTTTAATTCGAAATCTCCCAGGGTAGTGGAGCAAGAAATGATTTCGGCCGAAGCTCGATGTGTGATCCCCGATCAGGGCCGCTTCAGAGTTTTAGCCTTACCAAATAAAATTTTATTGAAGGATGCTTTTCAAGTGCAAAAACATGTTGCAAATTATGCGGAAAAAGTAGATGATTTTTATAGCGATGAACATCTTTATTTAAATGAATCATTTGAGGGATTCAGTGATTATACGATTGAAGGTTCACGTTACTTTGATAAAGGTGGGCCAAGTCGTGCGATTGCTTTGCATATCAGCTATTTTGATGCCTATCTTAATCTGCGTGTGAAACACTTTGTCTCAGATAGTAATGAGACTGCTAGCGATCAAGCTGGAAAATTTTTTGAAGCCCTTGCTAAATTATCTGAGTGGTACCAACGCAACCAAGATCAGTTATTATTAACATTAGGCTTAAAAGAACTATTAGGCTATCAAGCAACAAAAAAATTCCCTGGGTTGGGAAGTATAAAGAAATGGTCGTTAGCCCATCATTTGGAATTAGTAGGTGCTTACTTAGAACAAAATGACCATTGGCAGAGAGGATGGGAATAAATGGGTTATGAAGATGAAGATTTTATTGTTAGACAAGCCAAGCAAATGGGCGAACTTTTGGGTGGTTTCCTAGGTAAGAAAGACACAGAAGCGATACTGTCTTTTGGTGAAGAAGCGCAAACAGAGGAGCCTAAAGAAGATGAACCGCATTTCGAGTTTAGGTCAAGCAATGAATCAGATATCACCACAATCGGGGTAATTGTCAATGAAGCAAAAAATTATTTGACAGAGCAAGGTTCCCCTCAGTGGCAGAATGGTCATGAACCACATGAAGCGATCATTCGAGAAGATCTTAAAAAAGAAGCCAGCTATGTACTGACAATGGATGATGAAATTGTTGGAACGGTGGCTTTGATTTCAGGAGTCGATCCCGTCTACGAAGCAATTGAAGGTGCTTGGCAAGAAGCAGGACCTTACGTAGCATTGCACCACGTCGCTGTTAGCCAAAAATACCGTGGTGCAGGGATCGGTGAAAAAACATTAAAAGCGGCAATCGAGAAAGCTGAAGAACTAGGGTTCAAAGATATTCGAATCGATACTTACCCAGCCAATCAACCCATGTTGGGATTGATTGGAAAATTGGGATTTAATTATTGTGGAATGATTTACTTTCCTTATGCAGATGGAGAACGAAAAGCCTTCCAGCTAATCAAGCGCTCGGTGTAATTGATGCATCATTTCTTCTAAGGACGTTTCGCCATCAATTTCAATCAATGTAGGAAATTTTTTTAGTTTTTTATATTCTTGCTGATCACTTTCAAAGCGAGCTAGCCGACGTTCTACTTCCGCTGGAGTTGACCGTTTATTTAAGCGCGTAAGTAATGTCTTTTTGGAAATATTGATCCAGATAGGAATCACTTGATCACCGAATAGTTGATGTAGATTCAAAAAGCCGATTACGGTGACCGGGTCGTAACAATGACCTTTAGCTAAAGCCGTTTGTAATGTATCAATCGCGATGCCATAGAACTGTTCGTCATAAACATCAAATTCAGCAAATTGATTGTCTATGATCATCTGTTTGAAGCTCTTTTTAGTTATAAAAAAGTAGTCACGTCCGTGAACTTCGCCGTGACGTGGTTCACGGGTCGTATATGAAATAATTTTTTGTTCAGGTGGGAATGCTTTTTCAGCTAGGCTTGTTTTGCCTGATCCGCTAGGTCCCATGAATAAATAGCAATGATTCATCAATAACACGTCCTTTTCTTTATTATAAAGAAAGAGGCCCAAGGAAGCTAGGGAGGAACTCTCATGGAGAGAAGTACACGTACAAAGAAACAAAATAAGAAACTGCCAATCATTATAGGAATAATCATCGTCTTGTTGATTGTAGGCTTTTTTGGTGTTCGTTATTACCAAGCACGCCAATTAGCAAAAACCGGTGAAGCAACAGTTACGACATTTGTAAAAAATCTGCAAAAAAAGAAGTATTCGGATACAAAGAAACAATTGTCTAGCGATGCTGTCAAAAAAGTGGGTTATACGAAGGCGGAAGTTGCTGAGAAGTACCAGTCGATTTTTTCAGGCATTAGTGCATCAAATATCAAAATGAAAAATCTAAAGGTCGAAAAGAAAAATGGGGCGAATCACTTTTCCTATGAGTTATCGTTCAATACCGGTTTTGGACAATTAAAAAATCAGAAGTATGCAGGTACATTGTCCGCTGACGGTAAACAAATCAATTGGAAACCAAATTTGATCTTTCCCGGGATGTCAGGAAAAGATAAAATCAATTACCAAGTCGATGCGGCAACGCGAGGTGAAATCGTCGATCGTAATGGTGAAGGCCTAGCCACGAATGGTACGGTCTATCAATTAGGCGTAATCCCTAAAAATTTGGGTAGCGGTACGGATCGCACGACCAAAATTGCGGCTATTGCTAAAAGTTTAGCTTTAGCAGATACAGACGTTGAATCTGCGTTATCCCAAAGTTGGGTTCAAGAAGATTTCTTTGTTCCCCTAAAAACAACTGCTGAAGCGCCGACGGAAACGCCAGAAGGATTAGAAGTCCAAACAACAACTGGGCGGACCTACCCATTGAAAGAAGCAGCAGCTCAATTGATCGGGTATGTAGGTAAAGTAACTGCTGATGATATTAAAAAGAATGCGGATCTTTCTACGGATAGTGTGATTGGTCGTAGTGGGTTAGAACGAGCTTTAGATAAACAATTGCGAGGCACAGGCGGTGGCTCATTAGCGATCACTGACAGTAAGGGAAACGAGAAAAAAGTTTTACAAAAAATTGAGAAAAAAGATGGCGAAACAGTTAAATTGACGATCGATAGTCGTGCCCAGCAAATCGCCTATAATAGTCTAGGTGGAAAAGCCGGTTCAAGTGTCGTCATGGCTCCTAAGACAGGGGAATTATTAGTAGCTGCTAGCTCACCAAGTTTTGATCCTAATAAAATGACCAATGGTATCAGCCAAACCGATTATGATGCGTATAGTAACGATGCGAACCAACCATTCATGAGTCGTTTTGCAACAGGCTATGCACCAGGGTCAACTTTTAAACCAGTAACAGCTGCAATCGGAATTGATGCTGGAACATTGAATCCAGACGAAGAATTAACGATTAATGGATTAAAATGGCAGAAAGACACTTCTTGGGGATCGTATCAAGTGACGCGTGTTTCTGACGTTAGTCCCGTTAATTTAAAGACGGCTTTAGTTTATTCCGATAATATTTATATGGCACAAGAAACGTTGAAGATGGGTGAGAAAACGTTCCGCGCAGGATTGAATAAATTTATCTTTGGTGAGGATTTAGATTTACCGATCTCAATGGATACTGCACAAATATCAAGTAAAGACAGTTTTAGTTCGGAGATTTCTTTAGCCGACACTGGGTATGGACAAGGACAATTATTATTAAATCCAATCCAACAGATTACGACTTATTCCGTTTTTCCTAATAATGGAACCTTGGTTTATCCAAAATTGATTGCAGACAAAGAAACGAAAACGAAAAAAGATGTGATCAAAGCGAGTTCAGCAGCTACCATCACAAGCGATATGCAAGCAGTCGTAAGCGATGAGAATGGGACTGCACATAGTTTAGCTGCCCTAAATATCCTGCTAGCTGCCAAAACTGGGACAGCAGAAATCAAACAAAAACAAGATGAAAAAGGACAAGAGAATAGCTTCTTATATGCCTTTGATTCAGATAAACAAAATTATTCAGTCGTTGAATTTTTAGAAAACAAAGCAGAAGGAACGTCTGCTACTGAGCTTTCAAAGGATTTATTGACGTATTTGCATCAGACTTATCAATAAAATACTTGTCTGAGAAGCTAATGCTTGGTAAGATATCCAAGAAGGACGGTGTCTTATGAACAAACGACAACGAAAAAAACAAGCATACAAACAATATATCCGTGCAATTTTTGAAGGGTATGAAAAAATGTTAGAAGATGCTTCAATTAAAGAATTGCACTTCAGCTATTTAAAAGAAACGACTTATTTGGAACGTGATGACCAAGATAAGATTCATTTCACTACAAAAGAAAAATAATGAAAAGGACTTCTCAGCTTACTTTGGTTGAGAAGTCCTTTTTAGCGCGGAGGTCTAAAAGTAGAGTATGCATAATTATCATGAACTTACCTCCATCTTAAGACTGAAAAATTCATTAAGAGATTCTTAGCATCGTAAATATTTTTATAAAAAAGAGGGTTCAAAGGCATAAAAATCATGAAGTGAGCTAAAATAAGGGTATGGAAAAACAGGAGGGAATAGTAATGAAACTTCATAAATATATTTTATTGGCAGGATTAGGCCTATCGTTAGGAGCAGGCTTGATCAGTCAAACAATCGCCCATGCAGCTTCTTCTTCTTCTGATGACGGTGCGATCAATGAACGTTGGGGGAAACCAACATTTGTGGCAGGAGCAGGCTTGAACCAAACACAATTATCGGAAACGATGAATAAATTAGGTGTGACGCAAGACAATGTAAAAACGGAGCAAGCGACTGGTGCAGATTTAGTGAAGTATTTAGGTTATGGAAGTGGCGATGATAGCGTCATGTTGAGTTCAGTCGTTGTGAACCGCGAGGATCAAGGCAAAGGAATCAATGTAAAAATCTTAACACCGGAAAATATTACTCAAATCACAGCAGATCAATATAAAAATCCGTTAGTGACAGCAGGGATCACCGATGCTACAGTCAAAGTAGCGAGTGTTGTCAAGGTAACAGGTGAGAGTGCTTTAACAGGTGTTTATAAAGCTTTTGAAGCAAACGGTGAAACAGTCGATCCAGAACGTGCTCAGCTTGCACAGACAGAATTAGATACGACTTCGGATGTTTCTCAATCAGTAGTGAACAAAGCCAATGAACAAAATGATAATCAAAATTTAACTGATAGCGAAAAAGAAAAAGCCGATGAAGCTTATAAAGCACAATTGAATCAAACCTTAGTCGATATCAAAAAAGAGTTAGCTGACTTAAAAGAAAAACAAGGGGAACTAGCTACTAAGGCGGATGTTGAAAAAATCGTCAATGATGCATTAGCTAAAAATAATCTCTCTGACTATGTCACGACAGACGACGTGAACAAACTGGTCTCTTTAGCGGAGAAATATCAAACAACTGATGGCGTATTAGACAAAGAGTCAATTGCTCAATTAGACAAAATCAGCGATGATTTCAAAGGTACCGTCAATAAATTATCCGATCAATTAGGTAGTTTTGGCGACTCGCTTAAAGGAACACTTGAGAATAATCAAGGTTTTTTCGCAAATTTATGGCAGCAAATCAAAGGATTCTTTAGTGGATTAACAAACTAATTAAAAAGATTGTGTCATTTTTTCGAAGGACACAATCTTTTTTTATTATCTTTAGCAGTTATTGCTTATCAATCAGGCGCTGCTAGGGTAAAATGAAAGAGTGAATTTAATTCAAATGCAGTTATCGTACGATTTAGCAGAAATAATAATTATGGTAATATTTATGATAGAATTCAATCAAAAAATAAAGGAGGGTCTTAGATGGAGACTCCAGAAAAACAGGAAGAACTTCAAAACGATACATCGTTTAATTCTGTAAAAGAATCTGCTTCAGGTGTGCTAGGTGGTTTGATGGGCCAACTTAAACGATTAGAAGAAGCAATGGACGAGGAACGAATGGGCGATGTCTATCGAATTTATTGGAATGAATTGCCCATGTCCATTCAACAGTCGAGTAATGAGAACCATGAGATCGATAATTTTTTGACTAGTAAATTAGATCAAGAAATTCAACGGACATTCCCATTTATGATCATGCGTGAAGTCATTTCACCTGTCTTAATGGATTACCAAATCGGTAGTTATTATCGAGATCGGACGGTCCTTCAAGTTGACGCGACACAACCTGCGATCAAAATCTTTCCCTTAATCCGTGAGCAATGGGAAAAAGCAGCATCAGGTAAATACAAAGCAGAGATGGCTGAGTTACAAAACCAGCAAGATGACTTTGATGCAAAATCAATTGCTGCTCAATCGGAGCTCCGTGGATTGAATGAAAAGATTTCGCAACAAGAAAAACAAAAAGCAGAATTAGAAGAAACAAAGACTTTTATGAATCGCAAGAAGATCGAAGATGAGATCGAAGAAATCGATCAAGTCATCAAAGATTTGAAGCAACAACGAAGTCAATGGACGCCGTTTGTTGGTGATCAAATGTCTGGCAAATCACAAAAAATCGAACTAGCTAATAAAATTGCAGCACTAGCATTAGAACAAGCAATCGCTTTGAAAGAATTACGGTTGATCAATAAACGTTTTGGTGGGTTGGTAGAAATGGATGTTGCCCTTGATCGGTTTATTGAGGATTTTTTGAATAAGGGGGCAAAATAGATGGCAGATGAAAAAAATAAATTCAATCAAATTTATGATACATTAGTCAATTCTGATGAAGATCCAGCCTTGCATATTCGTGAAAAAGAAACTCTACATCCTGAAGATCCAGCTTTAGAAGAAAAGAGTGATCAAGTGAAACCTTCCGATCAAGAAAAATCGGTCAGTGAAACATCCCTGACTTATTATGATAACCGCCAACAAAGCTACCAAGATTTATTAGAACTGATTGATGATGCGGAAAAAGAACTCGCAGATCTTAAATTCCGCAAGTTACTGATGGAATCAGATTTCTTAGCTTTATTAGACTACTTCAATCAAATCTTTGTTACTAAAGAAAAGCAAGCCTCGGCTATTGCTAAAGGGGCCTTGTTAGAATTCTTCACCTTTGAATTAATTAAACCGCTAGAAGGCCATGGACTACAGTTGTCAACCAATGATTTTTCAACATGGGAAAGTAAGTATTTCAATCTTTCTTACCGTTTGATGGATAAGAATGAAATCGGGTTTAGTTTTATGATGCCAACATCTGATGGAAAATTCCGCAATGAAAAAATTAAATTGATGGAAGTTTATCCTGAATCAATGAAGGTAAAAGTCTTTGATGATGCTGTCTTGACTTTATTAAAAGATTGTTACAGTAATCATATTTATACAAGTGGCCAAAATTCAATGTTCAGTCGTGAGATGAATGATGTGATCAGCCACATGAAAGCATTAGGCTTTGAATTCGATGAAAATCTATTGGATAACAGCAAACCGTTGGATATGTCTGTAACGATCCCGCATAAAGTACCTATCGATGTACTAGATCGAATATTTATTACTACAATGGATCATGAAAAATATGATTTCAAAAAAATCGGGGATGAACATTATTTAGTTGCGTTAGATGGTCAACAAACCGTGACGATCGCTCAAGACGATGCAAGTCAGACTTGCAAGCTAACTATGAATACTGATCGAAAGAACAAATCATTGATTGAGTTCTTCGGTAGCTATCCATTTTTAGTCCCATTAACAATCACAGATTAAAAGCAAGAGCAAGAGACATGTTTTTCGTTTCTTGGCTCTTGCTTTTTTTAGGTATTTGAGGAAAAATTAAATTTTATGGCTTTTTTTCTAGGAAATTACGTTCACTCGTGAAAGTCCGTAAATCCTATGATATACTTTGAAAGTTGATATGAAAGAGTATCAGATTACCATGTTTGAAAGAGGGTAGAGATTGTGTGTGGAATTGTAGGATTTATTGATCGTTCAAATACAACGCAAAAAGAAAAAATCGTTAAAGATATGATGGATACGATTGTCCACCGTGGACCAAACAGCGCGGGACAATTTATTGATGAAGGTGCTGCACTAGGTTTTCGTCGTTTAAGTATTATCGACCTTGAAGGCGGTACACAACCAATTAAAAATGAAGATGAAACAAAGATTATCACTTTTAACGGTGAAATCTATAATTATCAAAGCATCCGTGAAGATTTGATCGCTAAAGGTCATATCTTTACGACTCATGCAGATACAGAAGTATTGCTACATGGTTACGAAGAATACGGTGTAGAATTGCTACAAAAAATTCGTGGAATGTTTGCTTTCGTAATTTGGGATACTGAAAAACAAGAATTGTTCGGTGCTCGTGATCACTTTGGAATCAAGCCGTTATATTATGCTATGATGAACGGTACCTTTATGTATGGATCGGAAATCAAAAGTTTCTTACAACATCCAAACTTTGTTAAAGAATTGAATAAGGAAGCTTTAAAACCATATATGACCTTCCAATATTCTGCTTTAGACGAAACATTCTTCAAAAATGTTTATCGCATCAAAGAAGGCCATTACTTCATTTATAAAGATGGTCAATTAGATATCCAACAGTATTGGGATGTCAAAGAACAAGAAACAACGATGACATTAGATGAAACGGTTGATTTGATCGACAAAACAGTTGTCGAATCCATTGAAGCACATCGAATCGCAGATGTTGAAGTAGGTTCTTTCTTATCGTCAGGCGTTGATTCAAGTTATGTGACAGCTGTTTTACGGCCAGAACATTCATACTCGATCGGATTTGGCGACAAGTCTTATAATGAATCCATCGAAGCTAAAAAATTAGCTGATTTGATCGATTTGAATAATACTTCACGCGTCGTTACAGGCGACGAAGCATTTGAATATTTCCCATTGATCCAATACCATTTGGATGAACCAGATTCAAATCCTTCATGTGTACCATTATACTTCTTAGCTGAACTTGCTAGTCGTGATGTTCGTGTAGCTTTAAGTGGTGAAGGTGCAGATGAGTTATTTGCTGGTTATTCTGAATACGGGATGCACACAAAATCAAAAGCCGTTAAAGTAGTTGCTGAAGGGCTAAAAAAATTACCTAAAGGTATGCGTTATTCAATTGCTAAAGGACTGAAAGGAAAAACCTTTAAAGGTGCTTTACATTTGTATACTTCAGTTGCACCAGCAGAAGAATTCTTTATCGGACAAGCTAAAGTATTCGAAGAAGATGAAGCAGTCGATTACTTGCAACCGGAATTCAAACAAAGCCCATCAATCAAAGATATCGTCACAAAGCATTACGATAAAGTTCAAGACATGTCAGAAATCAAAAAAATGCAATACTTAGATATGCACCAATGGATGCCTAAAGATATTTTATTGAAAGCTGATAAACTATCAATGGCAAGCTCGTTGGAAGTCCGTGTCCCTCTCTTAGACAAAGAGTTGATGAAAGTTTCTGAAGTTGTTCCAACAAAATATTTGATCAATGCTGAAAATACCAAATATGCCTTCCGTCAAGCGGCTGCCCGTCACTTGCCAGAAGAATGGTATAACCGTGAAAAATTAGGTTTCCCAGTTCCGATCAAAGACTGGTTACGCGAAGAAAAATATTACCAAATCGTTCGCGACATCTTTACACAAGATTTTGTCTCAGAATTCTTTGACCAAGAAAAAATCGTTAAATTATTAGATGACAACTATGCTGGTACAGCTGACGGTCGTCGTAAAATTTGGACGATCTATACTTTTTTGACTTGGTATCAAGTGTATTTCATCAATGATGGTAGTAAACCGGCACCGGTCGCGATTGCGTAATATTTTTAATAAATTTGACAAATGTTTTGTGTCAAGTTAGACTATTCATAAGGAAACTTAACAAAAATTATGAGGTGTCGTTGTGAGTGTAAGTATTTAATTTGGAGTAACTTAATAGCGAAAAAGAACTGTTTAGTCAGGCTTATTTCGCATGCCAAATTAGATACCTATCAAAGCTAAGCAATAAAAGCTGTGAAGAGGAGTCTTCACAGCTTTTTTCTATTTATTTTTAGCAATCTATTTCTTGTTAAGTTCCCAGGCCTCGATAGGAATCTTTTCATTTTGAAAGGAAGAGACCATGAATAACGAAACATTTACAAAAACCCAATTTAATGAAATCAAAAGACAATTAAGTAGCTATGCTATCAGTAGTTTCGGAAAGCAGCGGATTGAAAATACACAGCCCCAGTCAAAAATTTCAGTTGTCGAAAAAAGATTAACTGAGACGACTGAAGCAAAACAACTACTTGATAGTAATCTTCATGTCCCTTTTATGGGCTTACAAAGTATCGAACATCTTACGAATCAATTGGGCAAGGGATTTGTCCTAACACCACAGGAATTGCTTGAATATGCTGATTTTTTACGCAGTTTTCGCTTGATTCGTCAATTTTTCGCAAAAAATCAAGCAGTTGCTCCAGTGTTACATCGCTATGCTCAAGGCCTAACTGACTTTAGTGAGATTGAGACAGAGATCTATCAAGTTATACGCAATGGAGGAATCGTTGACAGTGCCAGTCGAGAATTACGCCGAGCGCGCCGTGATATCGCTGAAACACAAGATAAAATTCAAGAGTTGCTAAAAAAATTCATTCGTCAAAATAAAGAAAAGATGCAAGAGGCAATCATTACTAAGCGCAATAATCTTTTCACGGTTCCGATTAAATCGGCGTATAAAAAACAAGTTAAAGGGACCGTTATTGAACTTTCTAATAAAGGGACTACGGCTTATATGGAGCCTAGTAATGTTAGTCGCTTAAATGAGCAATTAGCCTATCTTAAAATGGTCGAAGAAGCGGAAGCTTACCAAATTTTAGCAACCTTGACGGGATTATTGGCCGAAGTTTTACCAGTCATTCAACAAAATATTGAGATCATTGCTGAATTCGATTATATTTTTGCTCGTGGAAAATTCAGCCGAGAATTAAAAGGAATCACACCGAAAATAAATTGTGACGGCTACCTTCATTTGATCGCTGCGACCCATCCTTTGATTGAACAGGCGGTACCGCTAGATGTAACAATTGGTGGAAATTATCGCGGATTAACCATCACTGGTCTAAATGCCGGTGGAAAGACGGTCGTTTTAAAAACAGTCGCTTTAATGACTTTAATGACTATGATTGGCTTACAAATCCCAGCGCAAGTAGGAACCGAGATTGCTCTTTTTGATCAAATCTTTGTTGATATCGGCGACGATCAAAGTATTGAAAATGCTTTGAGTACTTTTTCTGGTCACATGTATAATATTTCTCGTATTTTGAGCCAAATAGGTAAAAATAGTTTAATCCTATTGGATGAACTGGGAAGTGGAACAGAACCAAATGAAGGTGCCGCTCTAGCGATTGCCATCATGGAAGAATGTTATCAAAAAGGGAGCATTTTAATTACCACGACCCATTATGGTGAGATTAAACGTTTTACAGAAAACCATCCTGATTTTATTACGGCAGCAATGGATTTTGATGCAGAACAGCTCACACCAAAATACCGATTGCTAATCGGTCAATCAGGAGAAAGTAATGCTTTATGGATTGCTAAAAAGATGGCGATCTCGGATAAAATTATTGAAAAGGCCCAAATGTATTTTTCTGATCGAAATTATCAACTAGAGAAGAAAACATTTAAAACAAAAACAATACAGAATAAAGTTTCTGGTATAGTAGAGTCTTATTCCAAAGGAGACAAGGTTTTCTTATTAGAACAGCAAAAGTCGGCGCTTGTTTATCAAGAAGTGCCATTCACGGAGAACATTTCTGTTTATCTGGATAATGAATTGATTGAAGTATCGAAACGACGAATCAAATTAGAATATCGAGCAGCGGATCTTTATCCGACTGATTACGAAGTGGAAAACTTGTTTGTCACTTTCGAAACGCGAAAAGAACTTCATGATTTGCAACGAGGGTCGAAAAAGGCGCAACATAAATTGAGAAAAGAAGCTATGCTAAGGAAACAAAATTAAAAAAATCCTCCAGTTTTTCGACTGGAGGATTTTTGCTATTATTCATTAGTTATATTGTTGATAAGTCTTAGTTTTATACAATCCAACAGTCGACTGTTGATTATTTTCACTATATAGACTAGTTGAATGAGAACCTTTTTGTTTTTCGATTGCTTCTAAACGTTCAAGCTGATTATGATAGTCAAAGGTCGCTGGGTCGATGGGAGCTAATCCACTGTCTTGATAAAAACGCAATAAATCACCATTGTTGATTTTATCGGAAGTAATCAATTGCTCATCGACATCTTGGTTTAGTTGCGTAAATAATTTTTCTTGTTCTGGAGTAGGATCAGCGATCACAGTTCCCGTTTGGTTATTATACATTTTGCCGCCGTAGAAGGTATATTCCGGAGTCACAAAATCCCCATCTCTAAAGGCGACCACTTGTTTATGCTCATCAGAAAATAAATCTTGTCCTAATTGCAGATAGTTTTTAGAATCGACTCCTAACAGATGAAGCAGAGTAGGAAGCGCATCGACTTGCCCACCATAGGTATGATTGATTCCACCAGTCGTTACACCAGGAATATGGATCATGAACGGCACTCGTTGCAATTGAGCATTGTCATAGTCTGTCCAACTAGAAGAATCTTTGCCTAATAACGGAGCCAATTCTTTATTTCTTGTATTCGAGATACCATAATGATCGCCGTATAATACAAAAATGGAATTATCATATAGACCGCTAGCTTTCATATAATCAAAAAACTCTTTTAATGCAGTATCTAAATAATTAGCCGTAGCAAAATAACCGTTGATTGTTTCATCTTTTGTATTCGCTAATGGAAATCCGTCTTCATCGTTTTTAAAGCGTGAATAAGGATAGTGATTGGATACAGTGATCATTTTTGCATAAAAAGGCTGTTGTAGATGTTCTAAGTATTGGACCGATTGATTTAAGAAAGGCTTGTCGTGCATCCCATATTGGAATGAATTCTCATCATTGACGTCATAATAAGAAGAGTCAAAAAAGTAGTCAAATCCTAAATGCTTATAGGTTTTTTCTCGGTTCCAGAAGGATGCAGAGTGACCATGAAAGACAGCTGACGTGTAACCAGCTTTTTGCTGCAGGATATTTGGTGCAGCTTCAAAAGTATTTTTATCCCCCATTTGAGTAAATAAAGCCCCTTGATTCAAACCAAATAATGAATTCTCCATTAAGGTTTCGGCATCGGAAGTTTTACCAGCTTTGACTTGATGGAAAAAGTTATCAAAACTATAAGTGCTTTCTCCATGATACAAACTATTTAAAAACGGAGTAACCGTATGTTTTTCCCCATTCTCATCGGTCAACTGATAATCGATCAAAAATTGTTGGAAGCTTTCTAAATGAATGTAAACAACATTTTTTCCTTTGGCGATACCAAACATCGAATCATTCGGTTCTGCGTAATGATTTTTGACATAATGTTCGACTTCTTTTAAATCTGTTGGACTTGCTTCAGCTCGGATTTGATTGTTTTGATACGTTTGATAGCTATCATAGATAGTAAACGCATTGACACCTAAGTATTTAACTAAAAATTCACGTGAAAATTGCCGACTCAACAGACCAGAGCGATCGACTTCGGCTAAAAATAAATCGCCGCTACCAATTAGCAAAGATAAGGCGGTAACAGCCGTTGCTTGTCGAAAACGTGGCTGTCTTTGATCAATTGGTAGGACTCGTTTTATTAAAAGGACTGGTAGGACAATTAAATCGATAATATAAAAAATATCATACCAACGAAATAAGCGTACAGCACTTTCTCCTAAACCAGTTGAAACTTGGCCTGCGCCTAATAAAGTATTGATCGTGATGAAATCGGTAAATTCACGATAATAAACAGCATTTGAAAACAGCCAAATTGCCAAGGTAGCATAGAGGATAAAAAGGGTTGTATAGGCAGCTTTTGGTCTATGGATGAATAAGCCAATCGATAATAAAAGCATTGAAACGCTAATTGGATTGATCAGTAAAATAAAAAGTTGCATCGGACCTTGGAGGCTTAGATGAAAGTCTACTAGATAAGCAAACATATTTTTTATCCATAGGAGGACAAGCAGGAGGCTAAAAAAGCCCATCCTCGTTTTAATAAAATCGGTGATTCTTTGTAAATGAGACATGTATATTCTCCTAATATTTTTTTTAATGTTTCTTAAATAGTTTATCGGTTTTCAGAAGGAAGGTCAAACTTAAACAGGGGAAAATAATTGATATAGCAGCATTATGACGATATATTTATTAGTTTATCAATAAAACTTAACCCAAAAGCATGAAAGTTTGTAAATGAGGCATCCATAAATCAAAGAACTAAAAATATCGCAAATAAAATAATGTAAAATCAAAAAATAATCCTATCAAAACGTTAAAATTAACTCGCTCAATCATTTGGTTTTAACTGTGCCAGTAATTAAAATAGATTATACTAGATAAGGAATGGAGTCGATAAAAATGGATTTTAAGATGGACATGTTTCAATTAGATGGTAAAGTCGCTTTGATTACGGGCGCGATTTATGGAATTGGTTTTGAAATTGCGCAAGCACTTGCGAAAGCTGGTGCGACAATTGTATTTAATAGTTCCAAGCAATCGTCGGTGGATCAAGGGCTTGCTAGCTATCAAAAAGCTGGAATAAAGACACACGGTTATGTTTGTGATGTTACAGATGAAAATGCGGTCAAAAAAATGATCAATCAAATCGAGTCAGAAGTTGGTACGATCGATATACTGGTCAATAATGCCGGGATTATTAAGCGGATTCCAATGTTAGATATGTCTGCAGAGGATTTTAGAAAGGTGGTGGATGTAGATTTGACCGGGCCCTTCATTGTTTCTAAAGCTGTTTTACCAAGCATGATTGAGAAAGGTCAAGGTAAAATCATCAATATTTGTTCGATGATGAGTGAATTGGGAAGGGAAACCGTCGCAAGTTATGCTGCAGCAAAAGGCGGCTTGAAGATGCTAACAAAAAATATTTGTTCAGAATTTGGTTCAGCTAACATCCAATGTAACGGTATTGGTCCCGGATATATTGCAACGCCACAGACTGCACCGTTAAGAGAAAGACAACAGGACGGTTCTAGGCATCCTTTTGATCAATTTATTGTTTCAAAAACACCTGCTGGTCGTTGGGGTGAGACAAGTGATTTAGCTGGACCAGCAGTATTTTTAGCATCGTCAGCATCGGATTTTGTAAATGGACAAATTCTTTATGTGGATGGCGGGATTTTAGCCTCTATCGGAAAACAACCAGAATAAAAAAACTCTGCTTATTAGCAGAGTTTTTTATTATTTAAGTAATTTTTGTAAAGGTTTGCAAAGTTACATTTTGAGTATTTCTTATACTTGATAGTAATTTGATAGAGAAAAATCATTTTAATACAAAAAAAATTATCAAAAGATAATGAATATAATCTATCAACTGTGTATAATGAATTCGTAAGTTAAATAAATCACAAGGGAGTTTTTTATATGACCAAAACAGTTATTATCGGTACCAATCATGCAGGCATCGCCGCAGCAAATACCTTATTAGATAATTATTCAGATCAAGAAATTGTAATGATTGATAAAAATACTAATTTAAGTTATTTAGGTTGTGGTACCGCTCTTTGGGTAGGAAGACAAATTGATTCTTATGAAAACTTATTCTATACAAATAAAGAAGCCTTTGAAGAAAAAGGAGCCAAAATCTATATGGGGACTACTGTCAAATCCATTGATTTTACTCAAAAAATTATTCACTGCGAAAATCCAGAAGGAACGTTCGATGAAAGCTATGACAAATTGATTTTAGCAACAGGTTCGAAACCGATTGCACCAAATATTCCAGGAAAAGATTTAAAAAATGTTGAATTTTTGAAATTATTTCAAGATGGACAAGCGGTTGATAACGTTATTGGACAAGCGGATGTTAAAAATGTGGCTGTTATCGGCGCTGGTTACATCGGTGTTGAAATAGCTGAAGCCGCAAAACGTCGAGGAAAAAATGTTTTGCTATTCGATGCGGCGGAACGTTGTCTACCAAATTACTATGATACGTGGTTTACTCAAGACATGGATCGTGTGTTAAGCGAAAACGGGATCGAATTGCATTATAATGAATTGGCTAAAGAATATCTTGGTCAAGAAAAAGTTGCAGCGATTGTCACAGACCAAGGAGAGTATCCTGTGGATTTGGTTATCAATGCCATTGGTTTTGTTCCCAATAATAATTTAGGAAAAGAACATTTAGACTTGTTTAATAATGGTGCCTATCTAGTAGATCTCCATCAACAAACGAGTGATCCAGATGTTTATGCAGTGGGTGACTGTTCAACTATTTATTCTAATGCGTTACAAGAGACAACTTATATTGCATTGGCGACTAACGCTGTTCGTTCAGGAATCGTAGCAGGACATAATATCGGTGGTACGCCATTAGAATCGATTGGTGTTCAAGGTTCAAATGGGATTTCAATTTTTGGCTATCATATGGTTTCTACCGGTTTAACTGTTCAAGCAGCAGAAAAAGCAGGTTTTAAGGTAAAATATACAGAATTCGAAGACTTGCAAAAACCAGGATTTATGAAAGAAAATAATAAAGTAAAAATTCGGATTGTTTATGAAGAAAGCTCTCGACGTATTTTAGGTGCGCAGATGGCCTCTTATGAAGATATCTCAATGGGTATTCATATGTTCTCGTTGGCGATCGAGGAAAAAGTAACGATCGATAAATTGAAACTATTAGATATCTTTTTCTTGCCACATTTCAATCAACCATATAACTATATTACGATGGCGGCACTAAGCGCTGAATAACTTAGAAAAACTCAAAAAGAAATTCTTTTTGAGTTTTTTAATGCACTTTTTTTGACTAATTTAGTGAAATAAGCCAAAGTTGAAGCAGAATATTCTGTAAGGGGCGAAAAACATGGCAGTAGAGATGTTAGAAATTTATCAACTAGACAAAAATAAGTTTGAAATGCACACGAAAAAAGGTGAGTGGATCTTAACCAAGGAAAAAGGGTATTCTCCTGTTCAAATGTTAGTAAGTTCAGTCGCGGCTTGTGGTGGCTATGTTTATAGTTCGATCTTAGAAAATTCTAAAATCGAAGCAAACATTTCTAAAATCGAAGTTAGTTATCGCCGCAGTGAACAAAAAAAGGCAGAACCTATCAGTGAAATCCACATAAAATTTATTGCTAGCATACCAGAAATTGACCACAAAAGAGCCCTTCGATGTTTGAAACTGATTCCAGCTAATTGCCCTGTCATGCAATCATTAGATCCAACGATTCAAGTCACTGAAACAGTGGTATTTATTTAGCACATGATCGACGACATATTTTAACTTGGCTTGATAAGTAGCGCTTTTTTTGTTTTACTTACTGTATAAAACGATAAGTGGTGAGCATATGCTTTTTAAACAAATGAACTATTTTGTGTCTGTGATCGAAAAGAATAGCTTCACTGAGGCCGCAGAAGAGTCATTTGTCTCTCAGTCAGCGATCTCTCAGCAAATTCGATTATTAGAAGAAGAATTAGGCGTTGAATTATTGCACCGTCAACACCGCAAATTTTTTGTCACGCCGGCGGGCGATTATTTTTATAGAGAAGCGAAGCGATTATTAGCAGATATCGATGCTGTAATCACTGAAACCAAACGTGTAGGGGGAGATAGTGAAACACAACTTAATTTAGGCTATCTCCGCGTATATAGTGGCCAAGAATTGCATCAAGCCATTGCTGAATTTTCAGAGACGTACCCAGAAGTTTCGATTAATATTATTAATGGGACCCACGAAGAGCTTTATCAAGAACTTCGACAAAATACGGTAGACGTCATTTTAAGTGATCAACGACGGGCATTTTCTGCTGAATATATCAATTATGAATTGATACAGCCTAAAGTGTATATTGAAATAGCTAGTAGAAATCCATTTAGCAAGAAAGAAAAAGTTGAAATCGAAGCATTAAAAAATATCCCCTGTATTTTAGTAGCAAGTACGGAACAACAGCCTTTAGAAGAAGATTTTTATCGGAACACACTGGGATTTAATGGAACATTTCTGTTTGCTGAAAGTTTGGAAGAAGCACGGCTTATGGTTATTGGCAATCGTGGTTTTTTACCAATCGAAATCGCTGGAACTTTGACTGGTCCTCCGGTATCGGTTAAACGTTTACCGCTGTTAAAGAATGATGAAGCTTTGATTCGTAATTATTGTGCCTTTTGGAAAAAGAAACGTACAAATTATTACATGGAAGAGTTCGCGCGTGTTCTCCATAAATTCTTCAATTAAGCTAATAAAAGTAATAAAACCTGTGGTTGATCCAATCATAGGTTTTTTTGTATTAGAAAATCTTATGCATGTCATAAGTAAGGCGAATTGTTTCTAATTATTCGGACATCTATACTAAGCAATATAAAGAGCAGTTAAAGAAACGGGGAATCAAGATGAACATAACTAAAAATGCAGAAAATTTTCATGAGAAAATGTTTCCAGGATATACTTCTGATTTTTTAATCACAGATCCAGAATTTATTGAACGGTTTGATAATTTTGCATTTGATGAAGTGATTAATACGATTGATTTAGAAGATAAAACACGATTTATCGCAATTTTAGCCACTTTGCTGGGATCTCAAAGTATCGATGAGTTTCGTGCCATGGTACCGGCAGCAATGAATTTTGGTGTGACCCCAGTCGAACTAAAAGAAATTATTTACCAAAGTACAGCTTACCTGGGGATCGGTAGGGTCTTTCCATTTTTAAAAGCCATCAATCAGATTTTTGAAACACTAGGTATTTCTTTACCACTTCCAGAACAAGCCACCACTACTACTAAAGATCGTTTAGAAAAAGGGAACGCTATCTTAACTGCTCTTGTTGGTCCACAAATGAAAAATTTTGCTACAAGTGGACCAAAGGAATCACAACATATCAATAGATGGTTAACGGAAAATTGCTTTGGTGATTACTATACTCGTAACGGATTAACACATCAAGAAAGAGAAATGATTACTTTTTGTTTTTTGCTAGCTCAAGGCGGTTGTGAAAATCAACTTACTGCACATTCAAAAATAAATATGCAGATAGGAAATGATAAAGAATATTTGATCAAAATTATCTCTCAGGTATTACCGTTTATCGGTTATCCAAGAAGCCTTAATGCTTTAGCTTGTGTCAATTTAGCTGTCGAACAAATGAATGCATAAAATGGAGGGAATAACATGTCAAAAACATATTTAATTACAGGTGTAAGTAGTGGATTTGGGTACGAAATGACCAAACAACTATTAGCAAAAGGTGAGACAGTTGTCGGTACCGTACGAAATGACAAAAAAGTACAATCTTTAATTGAAGAATACCCAAATACTTTTTTTAGAAGATTTTTGGACGTGACAGACACAAAAGCCATCAATGAATTAGTGGCAGATATCTATCAACATGTCGACAAAGTAGATGTATTGATCAACAATGCTGGTTATGGTTTGTTTGGCGCCGCGGAAGAATTATCTGCAGAAGAAGTCAATCATATCATTGCAACCAACCTAACGGGTTCAATTGAAATGATCCGTTCGATTTTACCTCACATGAGAAAACAAGGCGGAGGTCGGATCATCCAAATGTCTTCATATGGAGGCCAAGTAGCTTTTGCTGGGAATTCAATGTATCACGCAACGAAATGGGGAATCGAGGGATTTATCGAAGCGGTTGCTCAAGAAGTGGTACCGTTTAATATTGGGATGACGATCGTTGAACCTGGTGGAGCTCGAACAGAATTTCGTTATGGATCTGCTCAAGTAGCTCAATTAATGCCTGAGTATAATAAGAATCCGGCACATGAATTCTTAACAATGTTAGATCAAAAAAATGGACTAGCGCCGGGCGATCCGGAAAAGATGGCCGCAAAAATTATCGAAAGTGTCGCAATCGAACCGGCACCGTTGCGGATGGTTTTAGGAAGTATTGCTTTAAAATCAACAATCGATACATTAGAAAAACGGTTAGAAAACTTTAAAAGTCAAACAAAGTTAGCTGCCTCTACGGATTTTATTGAGTAAAGAAGTTAAAAAAATCATATAATTCAAAAAGATAGGAGAGAACTAACTATGAAAGCGACAATTTTTGTTGAACCTGGAAAAATGAAAATCGAAAATATCGATAAGCCTGAAATTAATGGAGAAGACCAAGCGATTATTCGTGTTGTTCGGTCAAGCGTTTGCGGATCTGACTTATGGTGGTACCGAGGAATTTCGGAAAAAGAAAAAGGTAGCACCGCAGGTCATGAAGCGATCGGCGTAGTAGAAGAAGTAAGTAAAGACGTTAAAAATATCAAAGCTGGAGATTTTGTCATTGTACCGTTTACCCACGGTTGTGGTCATTGTACAGCGTGTAAAGCAGGATTTGATGGCGATTGTCTGAACCACGCTTCTGGGTCAAGTAGTTTTCAAGCCGAATATTTACGTTATGTGAGTGCGAGCTGGGGTTTAGTAAAAATTCCAGGAAGTCCCGAAGACTATTCAGATGAGATGTTAAAATCGCTGCAAACGTTAGCAGATGTTATGGCTACTGGATTTCATGCAGCAAAAACCGCAGAAGTCAAAGCTGGAGAAACAGTCGTTGTCATGGGTGACGGAGCGGTAGGATTGTGTGGCGTGATTGGAGCAAAATTATTAGGAGCAAAAAGAATTATTGCCATGAGTCGGCATGAAGATCGACAAAAATTAGCAATCGAATTTGGCGCAACTGATATTGTAGCAGAACGTGGAGAAGCTGCAGTGCAAAAAATAATGGATCTAACTGAAGCTGGTGCAGATGCTGTTTTAGAATGTGTAGGCACAAAAGAATCAATTGAAACGGCAGTTAAAGTTGGACGTCCTGGCGCTATAGTTGGACGAGTTGGTGTTCCACATATTGATGAGTTAGATACGAATGCGTTATTTTGGCGTAACATCGGTTTACGCGGAGGGATTGCAGCTGTAACGACACATGATAAAGCAATACTATTAAATGCTGTCTTAAAAGGTGAAATCAACCCAGGAAAAGTATTTAATAAACAATTCACTTTGGATAATGTTCAAGTAGCTTATGAAGCAATGGACCAAAGAGAAGCAATCAAGTCTTTGTTGATTATTTAAAAAAGCGTAACTTAAAGAAACTCTACGAATAATTCGTAGAGTTTCTTTTTTTATATAAAGTATATCGATACTAAGCGTTGAGTATATTAAATGTGCTGAACATTTTTCATACATAGTGAATTCAAAATCATTTAATTTTCCCGATTAGATAAGAAATAATGTCTAAGTCGCTTAAAAAATACTGTTTGATAAAGTTCATTCCTGGAAAAAAATTAAATAGTTCTAGAAAATAGAAATATTTTGTTGAAATTGGTCGTTAGAACGAACAATTAGCGAACTTCGAAAATAAAGCTTATTTGAAGGATAAGTTAGATAATTAGTACTTTTTTAGCCAGATATTTATTTTAAAATATTTTAGTTTACATAATATACATTAATAAAAGTAGATTAGTAGAATTTAGTCCTTATGAATACCTGTATTTAGTTCAGTTGGCTTTTCAGTTCTGCTTAACTGTTTTTACTTATTAAGCATTACTTTGCTTGCTTTATTAACTTTTTTAGACTGATTTATCGTTTTGGTTTAAATTTTTTGAATTATTCATAATTGTCTTGGTCTAAAGAATTTTAGCCGACATTCACTTAATCTTTAGATGCGTTTGAACTAGCTTTAATTGAATAAACCCAATGTTTTACGTATTGCTTATTTTGCTGTCGTAAATATGAAAATTCATAAGTCATACCAATATTCTGGATAATTTTTTGAGATGCTAAATTTTTCGGATTACTTTGAGCGATTACTTGCGTTAATTTAAATTTATTAAACGCTAGATCAATAAGTTGCTTGCTAATCAAAGTTGCGTAACCATGTCCTTGAAATTCTTTTTTTATAATGTAAGCGATTTCCGTGTATTCTCGCTCATTAATGGTCGTTTTCAGTAGTCCTGCAATTCCTACAGGTTGATTTAAATGCTTTTTTTCAACTATATAGTAACTATAGCCATTGCTGTTGTATTCTTTTTGAACTCGATTGTACCATCGAACGACTTCAATATCCGTATAAATTTTACCCCAGCCTAAAAGCATTAAGGGTTGATTCTGTAAAATAGATTTCAAAAAATCATAATCGGTAGTCTGTATCTTTCTTAGAGTGAGCAAATGGTCCATTCGGAGTATCCCCTTTATAAGCAAGTTAATTTGGTTAATTATTTTATATGCGATATTAATATTTTAATAGTAGCTAAATAAAAAATAGCCAATTACTCAAAATTCAAGTATTCCGCTATTCTTTATTTTTATCATGCTTTTTTTTTGCTAATTCTTGGAACTGTAGCCTGAAATTCTTTTTATTGTTAGCGGTAGTAGCTTCCTTTTCTCGACGCTCTTCCACCAAAGAAAGTCCTCTATGTTCTGCTCGAAAAATATTTCGTTTGATTTCTTCGACTCTTGCTAATTTAACTAAAGATGGTTGATCGTTTTTAAAAAGTTCATGGATCTTTTGATTATGGATACGCTCAGTTACTTTTTCATTGAAATAACTGGAAATTCCGACATTAATAACTACTGCAATCAATAAAAAATTATTGGTGACACTTGATCCTTGTAAATACCCGTTGTTAAATAGCCAAATTGTATAACAGAATAATGCGATTGCACTAAAGACTTGGTATACTTTTAGTATTTTTTCACGATCGTTACGATCAGCAAACGAAGGCTTGGTTTCGTTAAATAACTTTAAGTAAATATCCCGTGCTTCATTAAATTCAGGAAATGTTTTATCAGCCGTTTTACGCGCTTCTTCTTTAAGAAAATGCTGGTCTTTTATGTAGTATTTTTCAATATTTCTTTTTTTGATCATTTGAACTCCCTCTACGATTCTAAAATCATGAAAAAGCTGAAACTTGATGTGGTTCATGTGGATACTCCTTACTCACAAAACCTTATTTGACATTACTCATTCTATCATTAAGCCTCCTGAAAGACTAAGGAATAATTTAATTTTTTTGCGATTTGATGGCGTCAAGCTAAAAACACGACTCAAAAATTTGAGTCGTGTTTAAATTAAACTGTTTGCAACGCTTCTGAAACTGTTTGATCCCCGTCACTCATTAGAATGACTTTTTTGATCGTATTTTCATGTTCGAGTATTTCAGCTAAAACTGAGGCTACATTTTCGATAGAATTTTCATAGGGCCTCTTTATATTAGTCGTCACTTTGCCATCTCCAGGCGTTTCTTTTAAGCTTCCAGGCTGTAAGATCGTATAATCTAGCTTGGTATTATTGACTAACCAATTATCTGAAAAATATTTTGAAATATTGTATTCAGTTAATGATTCTCCCCATTTTTCTGGTTGTAAAGCAAACAACGAACTCAACTGGATATACCGATGGATTCCTTTTTGTTCTGCAGCCTGCATTAATTTTACCGCACCGTATAAATCAGTTTGTAATAGATCTTTTCCTCTAGACCCAGCAACGAAATAAACAACTTCTGAATCAGATAATTTTTCTGCTAGTTCATCTACTGTGGCATGTAAATCTAAGTGAACTGGCATTACCTGTTCATTTGCTGCAATCTCGTTGTCTCTTCTTGCACCTGCATAAATAAAATGACCTTTTTCCGTTAGGTCTTTAATCAATTCTTCGCCTACTCTTCCAGTTGCTCCGGCAATAAATATTTTCATCTTAAAAACCCCTCTCTTGTAATATGCTAACTCATTTTTGTTCTTTAAACAAACTTTTTCACTTTTAATTGGATGAGCATCAAAACAGCCAATTGGCTGTTTTGTTTTTTTGAAAGCCTATTATAATAAGTATTATCATGACGTTGTAAGAGATTTATTTTTTATGATCAATAATGAGGAGTTTTGCTATGACAAAAACTATTTTGACCATTGCTGGTTCGGATACCTTAGCCGGTGGTGGATTACAATCGGATTTAAAAACTTTTGAAAATCATCACTTATTTGGCACTACTGCAATCACTTGTATTGCAATTTGTAAGGATGATCAATTTGAAATCAATGATATCCCCCCGCTTTTACTAGCAGATCAACTTCAAACACTCTCGGATAATCTGTCGTTAGATGGAATAAAAATCGGTTTGATCCATCATGTAGAATCTGTAGCGTTCGTTGAAGCGTTTATTAAGTCATTTAACGGCCCCGTAGTTTTGGATCCTGTAATGGCCTTTAAAGAGACCAATACCGTGTATAGTAAAGATTATCGAGAAAAATTAATTAAGTTATTCCCTTTTACAACGATTATTACACCGAATTTAAAAGAAGCTGAACTTTTAAGCGAGCACTTTATCCATGACAAAAAAGATATGGAGCTTGCAGCCCGTAAAATAATCGAACTAGGAGCGAAAACCGTCGTTATCAAAGGTGGTGAACGCCTTTCGGGTGATCTTGCTACAGATTTATTTTATGATGGCCATCGATTTACTTACTTTACGAAGCCGAAATTAGCTGCTAATACGATCAATGGTGCGGGTTGCAGTTTTGCCTCAGCAATTGCTTCTAATTTAGTTCTAGGAAATTCTTTGCTACTTTCCGTTGAAAAAAGTAAAGAATTTGTTTATCAAGCAATTGAAAACGGGCTAGAACTAAAAAATGGTGAAGGAAATGTCTGGTTCGGTAAAAATTTATAAATGGAGGAATCAGTATGAAAACAAAAGATATGACTAAACTGGCTATGATGGTCGCTTTAACTGTTAGCTTGTCGCTTCTATTTATTATTCCGGTCCCTGCAACGAAAGGCTTCGTTACATTGTGTGAAGTTGGTATATATACTTCTGCCCTACTTTTTGGACCTGGAGGCGGGTTCTTAGTCGGTGCAATGAGCGGCGGATTGATCGATTTGATTTCTGGTTATCCAGAATGGGCAATTTTTTCGATCATGATTCATGGATTCCAAGGCTTTATTTTAGGTTACTTGTACAATCGAATACCAAACAAAAAAGGACTTATACTTGGTTTTGTTGGGGCAAGTTTATTTATGATTATCGGCTATGCACTAGCAACTGCTTTATTATTCGGTTGGCCGGCTGGGTTGGCTTCGCTGCCAGGCAATGGAATCCAAAATCTTTTTGGAATTGCCGTAACGATTCCACTATTTCAAGCATTACAAAAAGTTATTCGTCATCCACAATATAAATAAATCATAGAAAGAAGTCATAAGAATGGAAAAAGAAGTATTGCAAAAAGACTTAACAACGATTGTCGAAGATGTATTACATGCTGCCAAACTAAAAAAAGGAGATGTATTTGTTTTAGGATGTACAACTAGTGAAATCGTTGGCGGAACAATTGGTAAAAATTCTAGCCAAGAAGTTGGGCAATGGGTGATAGCTACATTAAAATCAATTCTTGATCCTAAAGGAATCTTCTTAGCAGTCCAAGGTTGTGAGCATATCAATCGTGCAGTGGTCGTTGAACGTGATTTAGCTGATCGAAAAGATTGGGAAATCGTTTCCGTTAAACCGGCGCTTCACGCGGGTGGATCATGTTCTGTGGCTGCTTTTGAACAATTTACTGATCCTGTCGAAGTCGAACATATCGTTGCCCAAGCCGGAATCGATATCGGTGATACTTCGATTGGTATGCATGTCAAATATGTGCAAGTTCCTGTACGCCCTTCGATCAAAGAGTTAGGTGCTGCACATGTTACTGCATTACGTAGTCGCCCTAAATACATTGGTGGTCCTCGTGCTACTTATTAAATAGAAAAAAGCCAGGCTAATGAAGCCTGGCTTTTTTTGCACGTTCTTTAAACAAAGCGAGCAATTAATTGTAAAAGTTGTTCAGACAATTTTGAGATATCTGAAATATCGACAAAGTGCCCTTCTCCGTATAGAGAGCGTAATTGATCTTTATCATCACCAATTGCACATGCGATAAAAAGAATTCCTTTGCGTTCGTAGTCGTCCAGTACTTGTTGGATGTCTGCTTGCGCTTTGCTCCCCGTATAATCTGGTAATGCTTTTGGTTGTCCATCACTGATAGATAATAATACTTTTGTATCCGCAGTTTGCTGACTTAATTTTTCAGCCAATAATTTTAATGGGACGCCATCACGATTATTTTGCCGCGGTTTCATGGTGGATATTTTAGCTGCTAAGAAATCATAACCATCCTCGAATTCTTTATAGGAATAAATCGATGTTTTCTCTCGTTGGCTAAGATCTGCAGAATCTCCATATAACATTAACGGAATCTTTGTCTGTTCGGCAAAAAGACTTAAGGCTACTGCTGCTAATTTCGCATTTTGAATTCGGTCCTCTTTCAACATCGAGCCTGATTCATCAACACGGACCGCTAATGCTAAAGATGGCTGTTCATTCGGTGGATTTTTCTTGTCAAAATTTCTTAAATCCCCATACGCTACACGGCTAGGATTAAATTTAGCTCCGTAATATTTACCTGTAGCATAATCAGTACTAACTTCCTTAGCTAATAAGTCATTGATCACACGGCTTAAACTAGCTACTTCGGGCTGAACGATTTGAGTCAATTTTTTACCATCTGCAATAGCTGACTCATCAATTGTTGGTCGATGCAAGATCGTTCCTTCTTTTGCATGGATTGTTTCTTTTAATGTCGCTCGGATTTCTCGGTTTAATTCTTTACGTTTGGTTTTATCCATTTCAGTCATTTCATCCAGAGACATCGCTGAACCAACTTTTTCTTGCTCATCCATTGATGCAGATGTACTTTGAGCCTCCGCATCTCCACGCTCAGCAGCTTCATCGATTGCTGTATTCTCTCCTCTTGTAGTTTCTTTCACTGGGTCTTCTTCTGCTAGTTGCTCGTTCGTTTCAGACACGTCTTCTGAAATCGATTGATTCGGTTCACTCACTAAAGTAGCTTCTTCGGACTCTTCGAAAATATTACGGTCATCAGCCTCTGCTTGGCTAATTTTCCGACCTTGCTGCATTTTTTGCTGATTCTTTAATTGCTGTAACTTCGTTAATAAACGACTTTCTTCTAATGCATCTTGTAAAATCTTTAATTCATTTTCATCTGTGGTCAATTTATATAGGACTTTAGGGAAGATCGTCTCTAGAGGATCTTGACCCTGCTTTAAGCTATTGACCCAAAAGAAATAAGAACGCATTCCTGCTACACCTTTGATGGCATTAACTTTTGCTGTCTCATCTAGTAAGCGAATGATCAATGCCATTACTTCAAGATAGTCACGATCTTCATAAGTTGTTTTAGCAATTGCTCGTTCAATCATTACATCAACCGATGGTAGATCCATTTTTTCTGCATGTTGCATGCGATCGCGTAAAGATTCATTTAGCGGACGGTTCCCTTGATAATTTCGATTCGTTGTTACGATTACAACACAATCAGGATGACGACGAATGATTCCTGTCGGTATATTTAGTAGCCCATTTGGTTCTAAAGCCGAATTTAGTGCTACTAAAACCGATGCATCACGAATGACCGTGGGTTCCTGTATTTCCAATAAATAACCTTTTTGCATCGCCCGAACGATTTCTGAAGGATAGAACTTATACTCTACAGTGGTTGCCTCATCTTCTTGATCAATCCGTTTGATTAATTGTTGGAAGCGAATCTTTGCTTGATTGGCATCGATTTGAAAATGATTTTCGATTACTCCAAGTACTGCCTGCAAAGAATCTGCTTGGTAAATAGCTTCTAATAATTCATGGTCTTCCTCATTATCTGTTTTGACAATTGGAAGCAACGCTCCAAAGATATCTGTTTTATCCATATCAGCAAAACAAGTGACTTTAGTATAAGGAAGTTGTAGATCTGCCGACAGTGCCCGTGCTAATTGCGTCTTCCCCGATCCAGCATCTCCTTCCAGTAATACATTCATCACCTTCATTTCAGGATCTAGCCAATTCATTTTTATTTCAGCAGCGATTCTCAATTCTTCTTTACTTGTTTTATGGCTCGTTGGCTTTTGCCAAATCATCTGCTCTTCTATTTTAGTAAATCTACGTCCCCCCGTTACTACAAAGGGTTTATCCATCTTAATCCCCTCTTTCGTCTAATATCCTAATTCGTCTAATAGACGTTTTAATGTCCGATAACGTTGTGCGATTAAATCGCCATCCTTATTCATCGTATCATTAAATAAAATAATGTCTTCATCGATTTTAGGATTTTCGGTATCTACTTCTACTGTCATTCGTCCGCCTTGTAAACCAAGGATCTCAACAGTTGGATTTTCTGGATCATAAAATTTTTCATAACGATACGCGTCTTGGAGATAAATGCTTGATTGAGCCACTAAGATCGCTAAATCAAGGATACGAGTGATTGGCAATTCTTCTGACTGACGCGACCATTTCTCTCCTGTATGACGCCAAACTTTTCCTGAAATATCGACTTGTCCTCGGTCATTCCATTGGGCAAGTCCCAGGGTCAATCCTTTTGCATCGCTATTCCAAGCATGATGTCCATCAATTTTGTCATAGTCTTCTACTAAAAATACCGGTTTATGTTTTAAATTTGTCGGAATCTTCATAATAAGTTCCTCCCTACCTATATTTACTTATTTAATCAATCACCTTTACTAATTTAGTCATTTACTAAATTACTAATGAAGCAAGGATACGAAATTCTCTATTTTTTTGCAAACAAAAACTCACTAAGAAACTTAGTGAGTTGAGGATTACTTCGCTACACCTAAAGCAATGGCTTTATCACCTAAATGTGTCCCGATAACTGGACCAAATGTGCCAACGTCAATCGTTGCATTCGGATATTTTTGACTTAATTTTTCGACTTCTTGTTGCGCTAACTCCGGATTATTTCCATGTATCACGTAAATTCGTAATTCTTCATTGTTTTCTTGACGATGTTCTTCAATGATATCTTCGGTCCGTTGCAACGCTTTTTTTAATGAACGAATCTTTTCAAATAAAACAATTTTACCAGTCTCAAAGGTTAAGATAGGTTTGATTTTTAATAAGCCGCCAATAATTGCTGCACCGTTGGTTAGACGTCCTCCACGAACAAGGTTATCTAGATCATCAACAATGATGTATGCATGTGTTGTATCACGAATTTCGTCGACTGCGGTCAATACTTCTTCTAAGGTTGCGCCTTGATCGCTCATCTCTAGTGCTTTTTCAACCATATACCCCATTGGGACACTTGTGATTTTTGAATCATAGGGAATTACGTTTAATCCTTCAATATCTTCTTTGATCGCCGTTAATGTACGAACAAAACCTGAGATACCTTCAGATAAATGAATACTGATTACAGTATCATACCCTTGTTCCTTGATCGAGCGATACAATTCATAGACTTCGCCTAAAACAGGTTGAGATGTCTTAGGGAAATTTTTACTATCTTTTAGCTTGTGATAAAACTCTTCGTAACCAATATCCAACCCTTCTTCAAAAGGCTCGCCATCGATGATGACTGGAATTGGGATCACAAACAAATCTTTGTGGTTACGTGTGCGTTCATTCAGATAAGCGGTGCTATCTGTCACGATCGCTAATTTCATAATTAGTTCCTCGTTTCAATCAAATTTACAATAAGTATAATATAGCATATTACAAGTTTCATGGAAATGAAAACTCGATTACTTTGCTAAAAACTCTTTAACTGCTTGAGCATTTTGGCTTGTATCGATAGCTAAAGCACTACCCGCGTTATCTGTATCGATATATGACCAAGACCCATCAATCGGCAATGTTAATCGTTCAATTCCTCCGACTGCTTTTGCAAAATTAAAGAGATTGCCCAAGACAAACGTGTTTGGCATATCACTAGATAAGTATCCCCATATTTTCCCAGCTGCATACGGACCGCGCAGTAATACTAATGGATTCTTCAATTGACTGAAAACAGCTTGCATGACTTGTTGCTGACGGCGAACACGACCAAAATCTCCTTCTTCATCCATCCTGAAACGCGCATAATTTAGTAATGTGTGTCCATTCATCTGTTGCACACCTTTAGAAATTGGTTCATCGATGTAAGAACTCATGTCTTTTTCAGCATCGATTTTCACTCCATTAGGAAAAAGAGCATCGACTCCTTTTTCAAACGTTTGGAAATCGACCATCGCATAATACCGACAATCAATTCCAAAATTTTCTTTTAATGTTTGCCGAACCAAATCTGCTCCACCATAGGCATAGGCAGCATTTAATTTATTTTGTCCAACCCCAGGAATATCGACATACATATCGCGCATAAAAGAAACCAATTTAGGTTTGCCTTTTCCATCTACTTGTAAAACCATCATTGAGTCCGAACGCCCACTGATATTGTCACGCGTGTCGCTTCCTAAAAGTAAGATGTTCTTTGTACCATCTTCCGAAGTAACACCACTAAATTCCTGTGTTTCGATCGCCGGCATACTGGAATCGTGTTTCGCCGCAAAATTGCCCACGCCGAACGCTACAATCGAATACGCAAATAGAATAACTAAAATAGTAAGAATAATCCTTTTCCAGCTTCTCTTACGCTTCGGTTTTTGTTCGTAAGGATTTTTCGCTCTTCGCTTAAATGGAAAATGAAATCGTGGTCGCTTTATATTCAATGATTTCTTTGGACTATTCGTCTGTGAAGCTTGATCTTCATAATAAAAATTCTCTACCGATTCTGATTCATGGTCTAATAATTCTTCGGGATTGTTAGTTGTATTATTAGATGATTGCACTTTTTTCTTTATTTCACGTCGAAAGCCAAAAGGCTGTTTTTCTTCCTTTTGACTTTCTTCATGAATCTTTTTATATTTGTCCATCCGACTACTCATGATGCACCTCTTTACCTTCATCTCTATGTATAGTAATAAAAATAGCAAATCCTACTGTTTTTGTCTTATTTTTATCAAAAAAAATTAGAAAACCTTAATTACTAAGATTCTCTAATTTCTTTGTAAATACGTTGGATAATTACCAATTAATTTTACCGTAAAATCTTGCTGGCTTAACTGCTGCAATACCCTAACTAATTTAGTCTCTGTTGGAACTTCTAAGTCAATGATGAAGAAATATTCACCCAATTTTGTTTTACGGGTTCGTGATTCGATCTTTGTTAGATTGATTTTTTCTTCAGCAAAAACAGCCAATCCTTTATAAAGGGCTCCTGGATGGTCATGCGCCAGATCAAATAAAATTGTTGCTTTGCGTTTTTCTAAAATTAAATTACTTTGAATCGGCTGATCCCCTAAAACCCAAAAACGCGTTTCATTCGTCTCGATCGATTGGATATCTTCTTGAACGATTACTAAGCCAAATTGCGCCGCCGCTTCTCGCGAGCCGATCGCTGCATAATTTTCTTCAGGATGTTCAGCAACTTTTTGCGCACCCAAAGCTGTCGAACCAGTCTGTTCGATATCAACAGTTGGAAAATGTTCCAAAATAAAATTTTGTGATTGCGCCAATGCTTGTTGATGGCTACAAATCAATTTCGTTTTTTCCCAATCAGCCTGATGAACCGGGTGGACCATCAATTGCTGCTGAATTGGGAGAACGATTTCTGCTTGAATAATCGGTAATGTCTTGAAAATCAGATCTAGCGTCGGTAACACCGATCCTTCGATCGCATTTTCAATCGGAACGACACAATGATCGATTTCTTGGCGACGCTGTGCCTCAAGTAACGATGTCAAAGACTCATAAGGTATCAAAATTTCAGTCGAGAAAAATTGATGGGCCGCCGCATAGGTGAACGAGCCTTTAGGACCTAGATAACCTACGCCCATTAGGAAGCTACCTGCTGAATGATTTCTTCAACAATCTCTTTAGGCGACTTTTCCGAAGTATCGACTGTAATCTTAGCTAATTTTTCATATAGTTTTTCTCTTGAAAAGAATAAGCGTTTTAAATCTCCATCATCATTTTTGATTGCTAATGGACGCATATTCACTTTATCTTCACGGATACGATGAACCAATGTATTTGCATCTGCTTTCAAGTAAACAACTAATTTATCTGCTAAGACTTTTTGATTTTCTGGTTGTAAAATCACTCCACCACCGGTAGCGATGATTGAATCATTGGTCAAGGCTTCTTTTAATAGTGCCGTTTCATGCTCGCGAAAAGCGGCTTCGCCATGTTCTTCAAAATAATCGTTGATTGGTTGGCCGATGCGCTTTACTAATACATCATCCATATCTACAACCTCTGTGTGTGTGCTAGCAGCTAATGCTCTGCTGACAGTTGTTTTTCCGGCTCCCATAAATCCGATTAATACAATTGATTCCATTAGACATTCTCCTCTACTAGTTGACTCAAATCGTTGAAAAAGTCAGGATAAGAGATATTGATTGCTTCTGGGTTAGTCAGTTCGACAGATTCCGAAGTTAAGAGTGCTGCGATCTGAAGCATCATCCCAATGCGATGATCTCCATGACTATCAACGACTCCACCATGTAAAGGTGTTGGCCCATGAATGATCAATCCGTCTTCCGTTGGTTCGATTGCTGCGCCTAATTTATTAAGTTCTTCTGCAGTAGCATCAATCCGATTGGTTTCTTTGACTTTCAGTTCTTGTGCATCCCGAATAATGGTGGTTCCCTTAGCTTGTGTTGCCGCTAGAGCAATGATTGGCAATTCATCAATCAAGCGAGGGATGATCGCTCCACTAATCTCACAAGCCGTTAAATCAGCGGCTTGCACTAATAAATCAGCGGCTTGATTTTTTTCGTCCCGTGATTGTTCATTAATATTCGCCCCCATTTCAGCTAGTACATCTAGAATACCCGTACGTGTTGGATTGATCCCCACATGTTTTAATAACAACTTACTACCTTTTATCATCGATGCGGCCACCAAATAAAAAGCGGCTGATGAAATATCTCCCGGAACAGTAACACTTTGGCCTACTAGCTGCTGATTTCCTGATAGAATGATTTTTTTATCTTCAACTGTAATAGCCCCGCCGAATTGTTTGATCATTTCTTCTGTATGATTGCGTGACTTTTCTTTTTCGATAATAGTTGTTTCACCGTTGGCTTGCAACGCGGCAAAAATAATGGCTGATTTAACTTGAGCACTAGCAATCGGCATTTCATAAGTAATCGCTGAAAGCGGCTGGCCTTTAATAGTAATAGGTGGAAATTCACTATTTTTTGTTCCTTGTAGTTCTGCACCCATCTTTCGCAACGGTCCCATCACGCGTTCCATTGGCCGACGATTCAATGAAACATCGCCTGCGATTTGGGAATCGAATGGGCGTCCCGCTAAAATACCTAAAACTAAGCGCATCGTTGTTCCAGAATTGCCGGCATCCAACCTATCTGTTGGACCTTTTAGGCCAGAGAAGCCTGCTCCTTCTACTGTAATCGTCTGCCCATCGTCTTTGATTTCCACACCTAATGCTTTAAAAACAGCAACTGTACTCAAGCAATCCTCTGCTCGTAAAAAATTATGAACAGTCGTAGTCCCTTGGCTGATTGCACCAAACATAATACTTCGATGAGAGATTGATTTATCTGCCGGAACAGTCAATTCACCCTGTAATCCTTGTTGCGTTTTCAATAGTTCCATTTGCTCAACTCCTTCTCCGACAATGAAAGTCTGCGTTTTCGATCATTTGCTGACCTTTTTCTAAATCAATCTGGTTTTTAAATGATAACTCTAACACGCCGAAAATATCTTCCCGGGTTTCTTGGATTTTTAAATTGATGATCGAGATCTTTGCCTCACTTAAAATTGTCATAACCTTAGCTATCGCTCCGACAATATCAGGAATGTCTACATATAGATCGTAAAATGCCGGGATTGCTCCACGGTCTTTAACTGGTAATTGATCTCTTGATCGTTTTGCTTGATCAAAAAAAGCATAGATCTCAGATTGGTCTTCAGCGAGCAAGCTCCTTTTGATTTGATTCATTTGATTTTGCCACTCTTCAATCAAATTTAGCAGTGTTGAGCGATTGGTCAATAAGATATCGGTCCACATTTGCGGATCAGATGAAGCAATTCTTGTGATATCACGAAAACCGCCTGCCGCTAATTGAGTCGCACGTGGATGTTTCTCTGATAGATGATCGCTCATCCGTACCAAACCGGCTGCCACGATGTGTGGTAGATGACTGAGCATACCAACGATTTCATCGTGAGCTGCTGGTTCGATCACGACAAATTTAGCTCTCGTTGGATTAAGCAGTTCGATCAATGGTGTAGCATCGCTCTCTTTCAGAGGCGTCAAAATATAATAGGCCTCCTCAAAAAGATTGGGATTTCCTGCTTTCACACCAGATTTATGCGATCCTGCCATTGGATGCCCCCCAACGAATGTAAAAGGGAGCTTTTTTGCTATTTTCATCACTTCATTTTTAGTACTACCTGTATCGGTAACGATTACTGAAGATTTTAGCGGTAACTTAGCCAATTCTTGTAAATAATTCAAACTAGCTAAAACAGGAACTGCTAAAATGATAACGTCCATTTGGCTAGCTTCTCTTATTGAAGTAATTTGATCAACTAACCCGACCTCAAGCGCGATTGCTCTTGTTTCTTCTGAATGATCCCAACCAAATAACTCGATTGACGGATTTTTAATTGCTCGACAAAGGGAGGCGCCTATTAATCCTAGTCCTAAAACAAATACTTTTTTCTTCATAGACGCACACTCCTGTTCTAAAAGTTTTTGATGTCCTCACGGTATTGTTGAATCGCTCTTTGTAAATCTTCAATCGTATCCGCTGGAAATTGATCTAAGATTTCTTCTGCCAAAACGGTCGCGACGACATGTTCAGCTACGACGGATGCTGCTGGAACTGCGGTACTATCCGAACGTTCAACACTCGCTTTGTAAGGCTCTTTTGTATCGATATCAACACTCATCAATGGCTTGTATAAGGTCGGGATAGGTTTCATTACACCACGAACAATGATTTGTTCTCCATTCGTCATACCACCTTCAAATCCACCTAGATGATTACTCGTTCTCGAGTAGCCGTCTTCCCAAACGATTTCATCCATCACTTTTGATCCCGGCTGACGGGCCGCTTCAAAACCAATTCCAAATTCGACGCCTTTAAACGCATTGATACTCATCATGATTTGAGCAATTTTACCATCTAGTTTACGATCCCATTGGACATAACTCCCTAATCCGGCAGGTACATTATCTGTCCGAACTTCTACGACACCTCCGATAGTATCGCCCGCTTTTTTGGTTTGATCGATTAATTCCTTAACTGAATCTTCAATCGTTAGATCGACCATATTTACTTCTGATTGTTGAACCTTTGTTTTAATTTCTTGGACACTCAGATGCTCCGGAATCTCAGCTTTTAGCCCGCCAAGAATCACCACATGACTTGCAATATCAATGTCGATAGCTGCTAAAATTTGTTTAGCAATTGCTCCGATAGCCACGCGCATCGTTGTCTCTCTTGCAGAAGAGCGTTCTAAAACATTTCGTAAGTCACGATGATGGTATTTCATCCCGCCAACTAAATCAGCATGCCCTGGACGCGGCTTTGAGACTCTTCTCAACTGCTGGTCTTTTTCAGGACCTGCTTCAACTGACATCACTTTTTGCCAATTTTTCCAGTCCCGGTTTTGAACGATCATAGTGATCGGTGCACCAATTGTTTTTCCGTGGCGCACACCCGACGTAATGCGAACTTGGTCTTTTTCGATTTTCATTCGACCGCCGCGGCCGTAACCGCCTTGTCTCCGAGCTAATTCTTGGTTGATTTCATCAATCGAAAGTGTTAATCCTGCTGGAACGCCCTCGATGATTGCCGTTAATTCTGGTCCATGTGATTCTCCAGCTGTTAAGTAGCGCATAGCTATTCCCCTCCTACTAAAAAGTCTCGAAATTCAGTCATTTTTATTTTTTCGATTTTTGCTTTACCGATTTTTTCCAATAAAATGATATTTAATAAATCACCGCGTGCTTTTTTATCATGCGTGATTGCTTGGTAAAAGGTTTCTGTCGTCCAAGGTGTATAGACAATTGGTAACCCATACTTTTGATTCATCTTGATAATTTGTTGAGTAATTCCTTTTGGTGAAAGACCTTTTATTTCAGCTGTATGAGAAATTTTTACCATTCCGATCGCAACAGCCTCTCCGTGACTGATTTTTCCATAACCGGCCGTATTTTCAATCGCGTGGCCAATCGTATGTCCAAAATTCAATACTAAACGTGAACCGTTATCAAACTGATCTTCTTCAACTACGGTTTTCTTTACATTCAGCGCTTTTGTAATGATCGTTTCACTATGATCTAATAGATCTTGGATTCCTGTTAGTTTCTCAAGGTCTTGCCATAATGATTGATCAGCAATCGCTCCGCATTTAATGATTTCAGCGATGCCTTCACGAACACGTATTTCTGGTAAAGAATTTAATGTTTCTGGATCAATCAATACACCATCTGGTTGCGCAAAAGTTCCGATCATGTTCTTCGCTTTTGTTGAATTCACAGCTGTTTTGCCACCGATGCTAGAATCAACTTGTGCTAATAGAGAAGTTGGTATTTGAACGAATGCGATTCCACGCATATAAGTAGAAGCAACAAAGGCTGCTAAATCTCCAACTACGCCACCACCTAATGCAATGACCGCATCACTACGGGTAAAGCCTTGATCGGCTAGAAACTCATAAAGTTTACTAGCCATATCTAAGGATTTACTTTTTTCACCGGCTGGAACAGAAAAATGACAAACTTCATACTGAGTCAATTGTTTTTTGATTTTTTCGCCATAAATCGGATACACATTTTCATCACTAATGATGGCGATTTTTTTATCTTGCCAAAGTGAAGCAATCCATTTACCGACAAAATCTAATCCATGACGTTTTACAATGATTTCATAACTTTTTTCTGGTAAAACAATTTCCATGAAACCCGCCTCCTGTTTTATGCAAGTGATGGTTCTTCAGATAATGCAGTGATTTTCTTCATCGCATCAACAAGGATGTTAACTTCTTCCATCATTTTTAAGTAATTCTTTTCATTTAATGATTGTTCTCCATCAGACCATGCATGTAATGGATCTGGATGAATCTCAACGATCATACCATCAGCGCCACTTGCCACACCTGCTCTAGCCATCGGTCCTACTAGATCCCAAACACCAGTACCATGACTTGGGTCAACAATAATTGGGAAATGGCTTAATTTTTTGATCAATGGGACGGCACTCAAATCGAATGTATTGCGGGTTGCTGTTTCGTATGTGCGAATACCGCGTTCGATGAAAATAATTTTTGAGTTTCCTTGGACAGCAATGTATTCTGCTGCGTTCAACCATTCTTGGATTGTTCCAGAAATCCCACGTTTCAAGCCAATTGGTTTACCTGTTTTACCGACAGCTTCTAATAAGCGGAAATTTTGCATATTGCGTGCACCGATTTGGATAATATCCGCGTATTCGCAAACAACGTCAATATGCGCTTCATCCATTACTTCAGTGATTACTTTCAACCCGTATGCATCAGCTGCCTTACGCATGATTTTCAATCCTTCTTCACCTAATCCTTGGAAAGCGTATGGTGAAGTACGAGGTTTGTAGGCCCCACCACGTAAGATTGTTGCTCCACCAGCTTTCGCCATTCGAGCGGTTTCCATGATTTGTTCTTCGCCTTCAACCGAACATGGTCCAGCCATCGTTACAAAACTTCCGTCACCGATTTTTACACCATCGACATCAACGACTGTGTCTTGTGGGTGGAATTCTCTTGAAGTTAATTTGTAAGTATTTGAGATTGGGACCGCTCGTTCTACCACACTGTACCGTTGGAATGGCACATTTTGGATGATTTCGGGATCACCAAGCAAACCTAAAACTAAACGATCTTTTCCATGATTGATTTGTACGCCTAAACCTTCTTCTTCGATGCGGGTTAAGATTGGTGCTAATTCTGCTTCTTTGATGCCTTTTTTAATAATTAAGATCATAATAATAACTTCCTTCATATTTTATTTTTTGATTTCTTTTTCTAATAAGGGCTGGATCAATTCAGTTGGCATTTTTTTACCTGTCCATAATTCAAAAGCTGCAGCTCCTTGATATAAAAGCATACCTAAGCCATTAACAGCTTTCGCACCAACCTTTTTTGCTTCATGAAGCAATTGAGTCTCACCTGGGTGATAAATCACATCAAAAACCGCTAAATCTTTTCGTAATAATTTAACATCGGGTAATGGGATTTGATCGGTGTTTGGTGCCATTCCAATGCTAGTAGCATTAATCAGTAGGCAACTAGCAGCTAAGGATTCGGCTAATCGTTGTTCATTGGCTAAATCATGTAACTCGATCTTACATTGTGTTTCCTTGGCGATCTCAGTCAGTTTAGGTTCAACCTTTTGATAAAAATCATCTTTGATGTTAAAGACATCGATTGCTGCAACACCATCAATTGCTGCTTGAGTAATGATAGCAGTCGCTGCACCACCAGCTCCGATGATCGTGATTTTATTTCCGATAACATTGATTTGATTTTGTTTCAAACTTTCCATACAACCAATGCCATCGGTGGTATGGCCGATTAACTTTCCATCTTGGTTAACGATCGTATTGATTGCTCCGATAAGTCTTGCTGCTTGGCTCAGTTCGTCAACATATTGCACAGCTGCCATCTTATGCGGCATTGATAAATTAACGCCTAACATTTCTAAATCCCGAATTGCTTGAATACTGGTTCCTAACTTTTCTGGTGGAACATCAAAACTAAGATACACTGCATCGACTCCCGTTTCTTGAAATGATGTCGTATGCATCATCGGAGAAAAGCTATGTCGCGCTGGCAAAGCATAAAGTCCAGCTAACCGTGTCTTTCCAGTTATTTCATTTTCCATCTTGTCTCACTCCTTCAAGTAAAATATTCGTTGCCATTTTTAAATACGAAAAAAGGTCCATTGTAGAAAACCTACAATGAACCTCATTCCCCAAAAAATACCAAAGAAAAAAGCCACTATAGATTCTCATCTATGTGGCATTAAGTCATACTTAAAATCCTTAGCCATCATAGATACAAACGCGTGTCGTCTGCATCCATGAATCATGAATACAAACCTATCTAAAATAGCTAAAGTAATAATTATTCAGTTGTGTGTGCGTATTATTTTTCATATTCATAAAAAATCGCTCCAAACTGTTTTAAGATTGAACTTAGTATAGGACTCTTTATTTTATAAGTCAATCTATTTTTTGAATTTTTCTGAAAAAAATTTCATATCACTTCAGCTGCGGTCTCGTTTGTCTCAAAAAGTAGGAATAAATCTGCTAGCGTCATCCGCTGTTTTTCTTCTCCACGAATGTCTCGAATGATTTCGCCTTTTTCCATCACGATCACTCGATCACCATAATGAAGAGCATCCTCCATTTTATGCGTGACCATTAAACTAGTTAACTTTTCTTCTTTGATTCGTTGATTCGTGAGTTCCATCAATTGCTTCGCTGTTTTTGGATCTAAAGCTGCAGTGTGTTCATCTAATAACAGTAAATCTGGTTTGGTGATCGTTGCCATCAATAAACTCAAGGCTTGACGCTGTCCACCAGACAAAAAACCGGTTGGAGTATCTAAATGATTTTCTAAACCGTTGCCAACTTGCTGACAAAGCGCACGATACAGCTCTTTTTTTTGATTCAACTGGCGTTGTTTCAAACGCCGTTTTTGTCCTCTTTTCTCAGCCAACCCAAGATTTTCAGCGACAGTCAGCCGTGGTGCTGTCCCCATCTTAGGGTCTTGAAAGACACGAGCGATCGATGAAGCTCGTTGTTCTTCAGAAAGTTTGGTTAAATCTTTTCCCATCACAGAAACAGTTCCGCTGTCCAGTTGGAGATTACCGGAAACACTATTGAACAGCGTACTTTTTCCAGCACCGTTTCCTCCCAGCACTGTTACAAATTCTCCCGGAGCAATCGTCAAATCAACATTATTCAGTATTTTTCTTTGATCACTGATTCCATTACGAATCGTCTTATTCGCTTTTTTAACTTCTAATGCATTCATGTGGTTACTCCTTTTCTAATCCTGTTTTTAAATGTAACGCTTCTTTCAATCGAGGGATCATCAAGCATAATGCTAAAATGATCGATGAGAAGATTTTTAAATACGTTGTATCTAATCCGACTTTGATAATAGCTAAAATCAATAATTGATAAATGATACTTCCTAAGACGATGGCGATCAATCGTTCGGCGAAAGTAACTTCCCCATAAAGCACTTCACCAATAATGATTGAAGCTAAACCAATCACGATGACCCCAACACCTTTGCCGACATCTGCATAGCCATCATTTTGTGCAATCAAAGCTCCTGCTAATGCAATCACACCATTTGATAACGTCAATCCGATGACTTTCATTCGATCAGTATTGATCCCGATTGAACGAGCCATATTCTCGTTATCTCCAGTTGCGATATACGCTTGACCGAAGTCGGTAAAAAAGAAGAACAACAGTAATGCAATGATGATCACAACTGCTAAGAGACCTAGTAAAACAACGTCATAGTAATCAGGTAAATTTAAATTAGTAAAAAAGTCTTGGATCTTTGGTTGTTTCAATAATGAAAGGTTTGGCGTTTGCATGATAAACAACATCACTGAATTCAATCCTGACATAACTAAAATTCCAGCTAAAATGACTGGGATTTTACCTTTAGTGTAAAGCATCCCTGTAATAAACCCTGCGCACATTCCTGCAACGATTCCTAACAGTGTCGCTAGCACAGGTGAAATACCATGCGTGATCGCCGTTACACAGACTGCACCGCCCAACGGGAACGATCCTTCTGTTGTCATATCTGGGAAATTTAGAATCCGGTACGTCATGAAAATCCCTAACCCTAAGATCCCCCATAAAAATCCTTGTCCTATAGCTGAAATTACCATCTGATTACTCTCCTTTAACTACTTCTGCTTTTTCTTTAATTGAATCTGGAATCGTGATCCCTAATTCTTTGGCTTTTTCTTCATTGATGATCATATCGCCATAATCAATGACGTTCACTGGTGTATCCGCTGGCTTGGATTTTCCGCTTAACACATCTGCTGCCATTTTCCCTGTTTCCACACCTAACTTATATTGATTTTGACCCACTGTTGCGATACCACCTTCTTTAACCATATTATCAACGGATACAAAGACTGGTGTTTTCGTTTTGTCAGATTCACTGATCAATGTTTGAAAAGCACTTGCGATCGTGTTGTCTTGTGGGATATATAAGAAATCTGATTCTTGACAAGCTTGTTGGGTAACTGCTGCAAGATCATTACTTGATGAAATCGCAAATTTTTTGACTGCATACCTTGCTTCTTTCGCTTTTTGTTCGGCTGTCTCGACTTGTGATTTTGAATTTTCTTCTGATGACGAATACACAATCCCCATTGCTTTAGCATTTGGGAACAATTCTTTTGCCATATCGATTTGTTGTCCGACCGGAGTCAAATTGTTCACACCGGTAACATTCCCACCGGGATTTTTTAAGTCTTTGACTAAACCAGAACCAACTGGATCACTGATAGCCCCCATGATAATTGGCGTATCCGTCGTTGCATTTGCTAAAGCTTTCGCAGCTGGTGTCGCAATTCCAACTAGAACATCTGATTTTTTATCTAATAATTGTTGGCTCATACTGTTTAATTTACTTTGATCAGCCTGGCCATTTAAAAATTCGATTTTTAGATTTTCGCCTTCTGTATAACCTTTGTCTTTCAAACCAGCAATCACCCCTTTTTTGATTTGATCCAATGATGAGTGACTGACATATTGTAAAATACCGACTGTTTTTATTTTTTCTGTATCTGTGGTAGCTGTTGTTTGACGAGTTCCCATTTGATAAGCAAAAACCCCAATTAATACAATTGCTAAAGCGATGATTGATCCAATAATTCCTTTGTTTTTCATTTTAATTTCCCCCAAATTTTTGTTTTTTTATATACAAAAAGACAACTACCTAAAGTATCACGGTAGTTGTCTAAAAAACAAAAACCGCATAGATGATCTCTATGCGGGAATAAGCATAAAAAATATACCCAGCATAGATACAAAATTTAGAAGTTGTCTAAACGTTGTATCTATGAGTGAATTCATAAATACAACTTATCTACGCCAGTTTTGCCAGCTATTCAATTGATTGATAGATAAGTTCAAATGTCCCATGAATGTCACTCCTTTTTTGATGTTGGGGTAATTTTATCTGAAAAAAAATCAAGTGTCAACACTTTTTATTAAAGAAAGTTTATTTATTTTTAATTAATTAGATGGCTGATTCAGTTGCCACATTGGTAAGCGATTCAATTCAGGAACAAATTCATGATTGACATCATTGAGACTCTCTACGACGAATCGATTTTTTTCTTTCCCTTTTTGAAAAAAAATAAACGTAACTTTATCTGGATCGATTTTATACTTTTGGGCAATCAGCTTTTCATCGTAAACGATTGGATAAAAATAAAACTTGCGATTCAACATTGACTTTTGATTCGGATCTTCGAGTAGTGAAAGGACTTTTTTATAGGAGGTGCCGCGGGGTTGACTAAACATGATCGAAACGGCTTTTGTTGATTGGATCTTCTTATCAAGTTCATTATAATTCAGCGGCAACAAATAGTCTGACTTCACCGAATTAAATACTAAGCCATTCAATTGATCTTGCCGAATCGTTTTTTGTGCAAAGACAACGGAAGCCGAAAAAAGTAAGGTGATAAAGACTAAGCTAATTGAAATTACAATTGTTCGTTGTTTATATTCTAGCAAAGCCTCTAATGTCTTATGCCAAAATTCAGTCATATTTTCTTTTAGTATTAGTAAATGTTTTTGCATAGTCCGCCCTCCTTTTTTATCATTATATTATTTTTTATATAGAAGCGCTATCCATATAATAAATAATCCATTTTATTTTTTATCATTTTGATAAATGTGTTTTTTTTATTTATTTGTTAGCGTTTCATTTTAATGTTATTATAATAAAAAATGCTATTTCAAGGAGGACTAAAAATGAGCAGCATTGAACGTATCCCACGTAACGATATCACTCAAAAAAATCCATTATTCTCTAACATTCGCAGTGTGATTGAGACCGCTTTTTATGCAGACAATGTAACCAAGATTCGACATCTGACCGACGCTTATGCTTTAGCCAAAGCCAATCCAGGGACAATCACCACCGATTTAGACGTGGCCTTTACCAATGAACTTCAACTCCCTACCGATGCTAAAGTGTTAGTAACGAATGATGGGAAGATTGTCGGTCGTACCGCTGCTGCTCGAAGAATTATCGGCCAAAAAGGCAATAACCAAAATTTTTATAGTGAGCTTCTTAGAGAAGCCATATTTCAAGCAAGAAAAAAGACCTTTTATTCTGGTGAAGTGATCGTTGGCTTAGATAAATCATTTACGATTAAGTCGCATTTGATGGTCCCAGAAGATTATAGTCCCAACCTCTATTCCTATTTACTGAATTTTCAAATCAGCGATGCTAAACAATTATTTTATCAACAATCGAACATGATCGATACTGGCGATATTTTTATTTTTGCTGATCCAGATTGGCAGCATCCTGATTTTCCAGACGGGCTTGTTATCATCGACCCGCTACACAATTGCGCTGCGATTTTAGGCTTGCGTTACTTCGGAGAATTAAAAAAAGCGACATTGACACTGGCTTGGGCCACTGCTCATCGGAACGGTTTCATCGCTTGTCACGGCGGCATGAAACGCTATTTATTGAGCGACAGTTCTTATACTATGGCGGCATTTGGCTTATCCGGCTCTGGAAAATCAACCATCACCTTGGCAAAACCTAAAAATGGCCAAGGACAAGTCCAGGTACTCCATGATGATGCATTTGTTATTTCAAAACAAAACGGCTCAACTACAGCATTAGAACCAGCTTACTTTGATAAAACCCAAGATTATCCTATGGCAAGTGAAGCAATCAAGTATATCGTCACGGCACAAAATGTCGGTGTAACTTTAGACGAAGAAAATAAAAAAGTCTTAGTGACTGAAGACATTCGAAACGGTAATGGTCGTAGTATCAAAAGTCGTTATGCCACACCAAATCGAGTGGATCATATTGCAGAAAAAATCGATGGACTATTCTGGATCATGAAAGATGATAGCCTCCCTCCTTTGATAAAAATTACCGACCCTGCTCTAGCTGCGGTTTTTGGTGCCACATTAGCAACCAAACGTTCCACTGCAGAAAATGTGATCGGTGAAGTCAATAATCAGTTAGTGATCGAGCCATTTGCCAATCCTTTCCGTTGTTATCCTTTGCAAGAAGATTATCAGGATTTTAAAGCTTTATTTGAAAAACAAACAACCGATTGCTACATCTTAAATACCGGTGAATACAAAGGTCAAGATATCACGCCTGAAGAAACATTAACTAGTATTGAAAAAATAATTACTGGAGTAGCGGAGTTCAAGCCTTTTGGACCTTTAAAACAAATCAGTTATTTACCAATTGATCGATATGAACCAGACTTCGATAGTCATCACTATCTTTTATTACTTATGACACGCTTAGAAGCACGTTTAGCGTTCGTCCAATCACGAAAAAGTGAAAATGACGGCTACGATCGCTTGCCAAACGAAGCGGAGCAATTATTGCTTCAGCTCTTAGATCAGCTGCATAATTACAAAGAAAATTTGAATATCTGATTATTTACTAGCGGCTTACTTGGTCGCTAGTCTTTTTTTGGGTATAATAGACCTATTATGAATAGAAATGAGGGATAAAAAATGTCCTTTGATGGAATTTTTACCCATGCAATGGTACGAGAATTAAATGCTCAACTTGTTACCGGAAGAATATCTAAGATCCACCAACCTTACGATCATGAAGTCGTTTTGGTTATTAGAGCTCGTGGGAAAAACCAGCGTTTATTACTATCTGCTCACCCAAGTTATGCCCGAATCCAATTAACCGAAATTGCTTATACAAATCCTGATAACCCGCCAAATTTTGTGATGATGTTGCGCAAACACTTAGAAGGCGCAATTTTAGAAGACATTCATCAAGTCGAAAATGATCGGGTCGTTCATTTTACTTTTAGTAAACGTGACGAATTAGGTGATCTGCAAGATATCGTTTTGATTGTTGAATTAATGGGACGCCATTCAACGATTGTTTTATTGAATAAACAAACTGGAAAAATTTTGGATGCAATTAAACATGTAGGCCACTCGCAAAATACGTATCGTTCGATTTTGCCTGGCAGCGAGTATATCGAACCACCAAAGCAATCCCAAATTGATCCATTCACCATATCAAAAGAGCAATTATTCACGCTGCTCTCAACCGCGGATGTCTTAGATAGTCGATACCTTCAACAACATTTCCAAGGCTTTGGCAGAGATACTGCTGATGAACTGGCTACTCGATTAGCTCAGCATCCTAATCAAAAAATGGCCGTCTGGTCTGATTTTTTCACTGACCTGAAAGACCAAGTAACTCCGACACTCGGGCTTAAAAAGCAGAAAGAATTTTTTGCACCACTGGCTTTCGAAACATTTGAACAGAAAAAAAACTACGCGACATTAAGTACGTTGTTAGATGCTTTTTATGGCGAAAAGGCAGAAAAAGACCGCGTCAAACAATTAGGTAATGAATTGATTCGCAAAGTTGATAATGAAATCAAACGAAATCAAACAAAACTAGCTAAACGTGAAAAAACACTAAAAGATTCTGAGAACGCTGAAGACTTCCGTCGTGACGGGGAGTTGTTGACGACCTTTATGACCCAAGTTCCCCGAGGTGCAACAAGTGTTGAATTACAAAACTACTATGAAGAAAATGCACCCATTACAATCAATTTGAATCCAGCATTGACACCGAATCAAAATGCACAAAAGTATTTTCAAAAATATCAAAAACTAAAAAATGCGGTCAAATTGATTTATGATCAAATTACGGAAGCAAAAGATGAGATTGCTTATCTCGAATCGATTCTTGCTCAATTAGAGATTGCTGGGCCGATGGATATCGAAGTGATCAAAGAGGAACTTGTTGCCAGTGGCTACTTAAAACAAAAGAGAGCAAAGAAAAATCGAAAACACGCTCCTTCTAAACCGGAACGTTTTGTAGCAAGTGACGGTACTGAGATTTTAGTAGGAAAAAATAATTTGCAGAATGATCAATTGACCTTGAAACAAGCACGTAAATCGGATATTTGGCTACATGCTAAAAATATTCCAGGTTCTCACGTGATTGTTAAAAATGATCAACCAAGCGAAGAAACATTATTAGAAGCTGCTGAATTAGCTGCCTACTTCTCAAAATTTAGACAGTCTGCTCAGGTGCCGGTCGATTATGTACCAGTCAAACATATCCATAAACCTAATGGCGCTAAACCGGGCTTCGTCATTTACGAAAATCAAAAAACACTTTTTGTAACACCGGAAGAAACCCTCATTGAACAATTACGAAAAAACGGAACAGCCTAATCTGGCTGTTCCGTTTTTTTAGCTTTTTTTGTTTTTGCGGTCGTAATTTTAACCCCTAAGATTTCCAAGAAGAAATTAAAGATGGGGATTCCTACAATTAAGCCCCAAACACCTAAAAATTTTTCACTGAATAGTAAAATGACAAAGGTATAAAAAATCGGCAATTTTGTTCGACTAGACATGAATTTAGGATTCAAAATATACGCTTCAATACAGTGAACGACAACGATCAAGATCAATACGTAAGCAACGGTCTGCACACCACCCGTTGAGTAAGCAATCAACGTCAACGGAACACATGAAAAAATCACCCCTGCTACTGGGATCAAGCTTAAAAAGAAAATCATGATAGCTAAAGTCGGTAATTGTGTAAATCCAATCAACCCTAACCCAATTGTCGTTACAACAGTATTTACTACTGCAATCAATAACTGGACTTCAACGACTACGCCAAATGTCTCTACGAATACTTTAGCGTAATAATATACATCTTGGAAAAACCACTTATACGTACTGTGCAGAAAATTACGTGAGAATAAAATCGTTTTTTCCTTTTCGATCATAAAGAAAAAACTCAAAATGAATGACATCACGAATGCAATCGCCAAACGCCCGACATTTTGTAATTGTTCTAAGATGATCCCCGCGCCGCTCTCTACTTTATCTTGCCAATTATGATTTTTAAAGTAATCGGAGATAAAATTCGTGACCAAATCAGAATTAAAATCTTTGTGTTGATAAAAACGTACGATCGAATTATAGGTTGAAAGAACTTGATCAATCAAAATAGTAGAATATTTTGATATCAGTAAATAAACCAATATAAGTTCAATCAAATATAAAACTGTAGCAATAATAAATGTTGGTGCCTTAATATAGCGTTGAACAAATCGGACAATTTTTACAGAAATCAATGTAAAAATGAACGTCAGCAAAATCGGCGTCATAAAATCTTTTACTAAAAATAAAACAAAAATAATCAATAACAATACTATAAATCTTCGTAATCGTAAATTACTTACAAACTTTTCGTACATTTCCTATCCTCTTTTCAATATACTCCTAAAAACAATCTAACATTAATTTACTTTTTTCAGTCTTTAGTATACCTAAAAATAGGAATAAAAAAAGCATCCAGCGATGCTTTTCAACTAATTTAACCAGTTTTGAGGATCTTGACGCCATTTTTTCAATAATTCAAGTTGGTTCTGATCAATATATTTTTCTTCTAAGGCACTTTCGATCAATGTCGAGTAATTAGTCAAGGTGATCAATGGCATTTGGGCCTTTTCGAAGTTCAGCTCTCCTTGCGATAACTCATAAGTAAAGATTGCAGCTACGCCTAAGACTTCAGCCCCTTCGTATTTGGCAGCAGCAGCAGCTTCCAAGACACTGCCGCCAGTTGAAATCAAATCTTCGATCACAACCATTTTTTGATTGTTTGTGATTCGCCCTTCGATCTGATTCCCTTTTCCATGGTCTTTTGCTTTACTTCGAATATAGACCATCGGTAAATCTAAAATTTCAGCTACCCATGCGGCATGAGGGATTCCAGCTGTTGCTGTTCCTGCAATTACTTCGACTTCAGGAAAAGTTGCTTTTATTTTTTCAGCTAGACCTTGCGCGATTTCACGGCGCACCTTCGGATAGCTCATCGTTATGCGATTATCACAATAAATAGGTGATTTCAATCCACTTGCCCAAGTAAAAGGTTCCTCTGGACTTAAAGCAACCGCTTGGATAGATAATAAGTCTTTAGCGATTTGTTCTGCAATCATTTATAATTCACCGTTCCATTCTTTTTTAATTTGTAAATAGCTTTGGTAAGGCTTGTTTGCTTGCGTTATCGGACGGCCCACAACAATATAGTTTGAGCCTACTGCTCGCGCTTTTGTCGGTGTCATCACTCGTTTTTGATCTCCTAGTGTAGTACCTTTGGGACGAATACCAGGGGTCAGACAAATAAATTTAGAATTTGTTACTTGATGGATATCTGGTGCTTCATGCGCTGAACACACGACCCCTTCAAGTCCGGCTTTTTCCGTACATTTTGCATAATGCAAAACACTTTCTTTTAAGCTAACATCGATCAGTTGATCCTGATGCATTTGTTTTTCACTGGTAGAAGTGAGTTGCGTCACAGCAATCAATTTAGGTACGATTTGATTTTTACTCGTCCCTTCAATCAATCCTTGTTTTGCTGCTTCCATCATTTCGACACCACCGGCAGCGTGGACATTAGTAATCGTTACGTCTAATTTTGCAATACCGCGCATTGCTTTTTTCACGGTATTCGGAATATCATGTAATTTTAAATCGAGAAAAACATCATGTCCTTGGGCACGTAAAAAGCGAACGATTGCCGGACCTTCTTGATAGAATAATTCCATACCGATTTTTACAAATAGTTTTTCTTCTATAGGAAATTGTTGTAAAAAATGTTCGATCTCTTCCTTTGACGAAAAATCAAATGCAATGATAGGTCTTGTTTCCATTAACGCGCCTCCCGTACTTCTTTTCTTAATTGCTCTAAAGATTCGATTCCTAGTTCGGCCATTCGAATCGGCAATTCATCGATTAATTTAGGACAGATATACGGATCGGTAAAATTGGCTGTCCCAACTGCGACTGCACTAGCTCCGGCCATAAACATTTCTAAAACATCATCGACGGTTTGGACACCACCCATTCCAATAATCGGTAAGTCACTGACTGCCGAGACTTGATTGATCAAGCGAATCGCAATGGGTTTGATTGCTGGACCAGATAACCCTCCCGTACGATTGGCTAAGATTGGTTGTCTGGTTTTTAAATCAATCCGCATGCCTAACAAGGTATTGATCATGGTAAACCCATCCGCCCCTCCTTTTTCAATCGCTTGAGCAATTGGCACGATATCGGTCACATTCGGACTCAATTTTACATATACTGGAACTTTCGCCACTGCTTTTACTTCTTTAGTCAACCGATAGGCTACTTCTGGATCAGTCCCAAAAGCAATCCCACCATGCTTGACATTTGGACAAGAGATATTTAATTCTATCGCTTTTACATTTGGTGCATCGCCGATTTTGGCACATACTTCGGCATAGTCTTCTTCGCAAGCGCCCGCTACATTCGCAATGATCGGCAACTCTGAGTATTTTTCTAAACTAGGCAAAATATCTTCTAGTACGACTTTCATCCCGGGATTTTGGAGTCCGATCGCATTTAACATCCCACTCGTTGTCTCTGCGATTCTCGGTGTAGGATTGCCAAACCGTTCTTTAGGCGTCGTCGCTTTGATCATGATCGAGCCTAATTTATTTAAATCATAATAATCAGCGTACTCTTTACCAAAACCAAAACACCCACTCGCTGGCATGATCGGATTTTTTAAATCTAAACCTGGTAGTTTCACTGCAATACTCATTAAAAGATAACCTCCCCAGCTTGGAAAACAGGACCGTCTTCACATACTTTGACACTTTGATTTTCAGCTTCGGGCACGTGACAAACACATGCATAGCAAGCACCCATCCCACAAGCCATTCGTGCTTCTAACGACAGTTGAACATTATCAATTTCAGCATATAATTGTTCGACTGTTTTCAATAAACCGTTATTTCCACAAGCAAAAACAGCGGTTGGCTGTTTTTTTTCAGCCAATAATAAATTTCCAACATTTCCTTGTAAGCCAAATGTTCCATCGTCAGTTGAAAAACGTGTTTCTGCTAATGCTTCGAATTCCTCTGCATAATAAACGACTTCGCTCGTTCCGAATCCTAAGAAATGGATCACATTGACCCCCTTTTTTTTCAATTCTTTTGATAATTGGTATAACGGAGGCACACCAATACCACCACCTACGATAAAGGCGGTATCACCAGATTTCAATTCATTGATTTCAAATCCATGACCTAAAGGCCCCATCACATCCAATAAATCACCCGCAGAAAGTTCTGAGAACACTTTTGTTCCCTCACCTTCTACACGATAAATGATCGTGCACGTTCCTGTTTCTCGATCATATTGGTTGATACTGATTGGTCGTCTTAATAACAAATCGTTTCTCGGAACGCGAATATGCAAAAATTGTCCAGGCATCTTCATTTCCTTCACCAATTCACCGGCCAATACTAATTCATATATTCTTGGTGCTAATTCTTTTTGACGAACGATCGTCATCATTTCTTGCTTCATAACGGCCTCCTTATAGATCAACAGAGTGAAGGGTTTCTTCACTCTTCACTCTGTCTAAATTAAATTTCTTGAATTGAAAATGCTCGTGATTCCATCACTTGTAAGATAGCGTCTGCGGTATCCAGCGATGTGAATAACGGAACTCCGTGTTCCACCGCCTCCCGTCGGATAATAAAACCATCTTCTGAGGCATTTTGACGATTTTTATCCATTGTATTGATCACAACTTGGGCTTCCCCACTGCGAATGAGATCAATTACATTGTCCTCATCGGATTCAGAAATTTTAGCGATTCGCTTAGCATTCAGTCCATTTGCTGCTAAAAATTCTGCAGTCCCCGCAGTGGCGATCAAGCTATAGCCAACTTCTTTAAAGCGTTTTGCTAGCGCTAAAGCTTCCTCTTTAGTCTCGTCAGCGACCGTGAACAAGACTGCACCAAAATCAGGTAGGTGTAATCCCGCAGCAGCAAAAGCTTTGTATAAGGCTTTCGCTAAATTCCGATCTGTACCCATCACTTCACCAGTAGATTTCATTTCCGGCCCTAAATAAGTATCGACTTTTTGTAATTTCGTAAAACTGAAAACGGGTGCTTTTACATGGACTAAATCACTTTCAGGATATAGACCATCTTGATAACCTAGTTCTTTCAAACTTTGGCCTAAGATAGCTTTTGTTGCGATTTGAGCCATCGGTATATTAGTGATTTTACTTAAGAAAGGAACTGTTCGACTAGCTCGTGGATTGACTTCAATTACAAAAACTTCGTTATTATGGATGACGAATTGGATATTCATCATACCGATACAATTCATCCCTAATGCTAAGCGTCGAGTATAATCTTCAATCGTCGCTTTCAGTTCTTCCGAAAAAGTCTGTGGTGGATATACGGCCATCGAATCTCCTGAATGGACTCCCGCACGCTCGATATGTTCCATGATTCCAGGAATCAAGACTGTTTCACCGTCACAAATAGCATCGACTTCACATTCTTTTCCAATCAAATAACGATCGACTAAGACCGGATGTTCTGGAGATGCTTTAACAGCATGAGCCATGTAATCTTCTAAATCTGCTTGATTTTCAACAATTTCCATCGCACGCCCACCTAACACATAGCTTGGGCGAACTAAGACGGGATAACCGATGCTTTCAGCAATTTTGACTGCTTCTTTGGCACTAGTAGCGGTATCACCTGGTGGTTGTGGAATATCTAAACTGTTTAATACTTGTTCAAACTGATCTCGATCTTCTGCTCGATCTAAATCTTCAATCGTTGTTCCTAAGATTTTCACACCATTTTTTACTAAGGGCTCAGCCAAATTGATTGCGGTTTGACCACCAAACTGGACGATAACACCCATTGGCTGTTCTAACTCGACAACGTTCAAAACGTCTTCGATTGTTAGTGGTTCGAAGTATAATTTATCGGATACTGAAAAGTCTGTTGATACTGTTTCCGGATTGCTATTCATGATGATTGCTTCATAACCAGCTGCTTGGATAGCTTTGACTGAGTGAACCGTCGCATAATCGAATTCGACACCTTGACCGATCCGAATTGGCCCCGATCCTAAGACAAGCACCGATTTCTTTTCACTGCGGACACTTTCATTTTCAAATTCATACGTGCTGTAGAAGTATGGTGTTTGTGATTCGAATTCTGCCGCACACGTATCAACCATTTTATATACTGGAAGAATATTGTGTTTTGTTCTAAATGCTCGGATCTCATCCATTGTTCGATTCCACAATTGAGCAATTTTGATATCAGCAAAACCATTTTGTTTTGCTTGTTTTAATAACTCAGTATTATTGATGTTTTTTGCTAACGCTGTTTCAAATTCAACGATATGCAATAATTTATCTAGGAAAAACAGATCAACTTTTGTCAGCTCGTTGATTTCTTCAATCGAATATCCTCGCCGAATTGCTTCTGTTAGATAAAATAATCGATCATCTTGGGCTTTGACCATTTTTTCAGTCAATGCTTCATCGGTCACCGCAGCTAATTCTGGAAGTTCCGCATGATACGTCCCAATCTCTAATGAGCGGACGGCTTTTAAGAGTGATTCTTCGATATTCCGACCAATCGCCATGACTTCACCGGTCGCTTTCATTTGTGTGCCTAATACACGTTCGCCGCTTTCGAATTTATCAAAAGGCCAACGGGGTATTTTAGCGACTACATAATCCAAGGCCGGTTCAAATTCGGCATAAGTTGTTTCAGTGACAGGATTTTTCATTTCATCCAATGTTAATCCGACCGCAATTTTTGCTGCTAATTTAGCGATTGGATACCCCGTTGCCTTACTTGCTAGCGCAGACGAACGTGATACTCGCGGATTTACTTCGATCACATAGTAATTGAAGCTGTGCGGATCTAGCGCAAGCTGGACATTACAGCCACCCTCGATTTTTAATGCCCGAATAATGGATAGTGAGGCATCTCTAAGCATTTGATATTCGTAATCAGATAATGTTTGACTCGGTGCGAATACGATTGAATCTCCAGTGTGCACTCCGACGGGATCGAAATTTTCCATGTTGCAAACAACGATGGCATTGTCAACAGAATCACGCATCACTTCGTATTCAATTTCTTTAAAGCCGGCAATGGACCGTTCAATCAAACATTGCGTTGCAGGCGAAAGTTTCAAACCATTCTCAGCAATCATACGCAACTCTTCTTCGTTATCGCACATACCACCGCCAGTTCCACCTAATGTAAAGGCCGGTCGAACAATGATCGGATAACCGATTTTATTCGCAAACTCTACTGCGGCTTCTATCGTGGTTACGATTTCAGATTCTGGAATTGGTTGATGTAATTCTTCCATTAATTGTTTGAATAAATCTCGATCTTCTGCTTGATCGATTGCAGCTAATTTTGTTCCAAGTAATTCAATATTTAATTCAGCTAAGATCCCTGAATCAGCTAATTCCATCGCCATATTCAAGCCGGTTTGTCCGCCTAAAGTTGGTAAGATCGCATCGGGCAACTCTTTCCGTAAAATTCGTGAAACAAATTCTAAAGTAATCGGTTCGATATAAACTGTATCAGCAATTTCTTGATCAGTCATAATTGTTGCAGGATTCGAATTAACTAAAACAACTTCATATCCTTCTTCTTTTAGAGCTAAGCAAGCTTGTGTGCCGGCGTAATCAAACTCAGCGGCTTGTCCGATCACAATCGGTCCTGATCCGATAACTAGGATCTTTTTAATATCTGTACGTTTTGGCATTTATGCTTGCTCCTTCCATGCATCCATCATTTCCATAAAATCATCAAACAAATGAACCCCATCATGTGGCCCTGGTGCAGCATCGGGATGATACTGAACACTAAAGGCCGGAAAATCTCGATGACGTATTCCTTCGATCGTTCCATCATTGACTTCCACATGTGTGATCATCAATTTTTGAGGGTCAATCGTTTTTTCAGCTACTGCAAAGCCGTGATTTTGAGAAGTGAAATCAATTTTTCCCGTCGCAATTTCTCTTACCGGATGGTTCAGACCGCGATGCCCAAATTTCATTTTGTAAGTATCTGCGCCATTTGCTAGGGCGAATAATTGATGACCTAAACAAATACCGAAGATTGGGACTTTCCCTTGAATTTGTTTGATCATCTCAATAGCTTCAGGGACATCTTTGGGGTCGCCGGGGCCATTCGTCAGCATTACCCCATCGGGACAAAGATCTAAAATCGTTTGTGCATCTGTGTTATAGGGCATGACGGTCAAGTTGCATTCACGCCGCGATAATTCGCGTAAAATACTATGTTTTAACCCAAAATCGATCACGACCACATTTCTTCCCACTCCAGGGCTTGGATACGGTGTAACAGTTGAGACTTGTGCCACTTGATTTGTTGGTAGAACAGTTGCTTTTAATTGATCAAAAGAATGGTCAAGCTGATCAGCGGGGTCTACGATGCTGCCTTTCATCGTACCAGCACTTCGTAATTTTTTGGTCAATGCACGGGTATCGATCCCTGCGATTCCTGGAATTCCTTTACGCTTTAAAAACTCATCTAAAGTCATTTGATTTCGCCAATTACTGGCTAGACGCGCATGCTCTTTGACGACCACTCCCTTACATGTCGGAGCAATCGATTCATAATCATCACGGTTGATACCATAATTTCCAACCATTGGGTAAGTGAATGTAATGATTTGTCCATTAAAACTTTGATCCGTGATTGTTTCTTGATAGCCAGTCATGCTGGTAGTGAAGACGACTTCTCCTACAACACTTGCTTCCGCACCGAATCTTTCACCTTCAAATATTGTTCCATCTTCTAAAATCAAAAGTCTTTTCAAGCTCTTAGTCCTCCTTGTTATAAACCAATTGACCATCTACGAAAGTCATCAATGTTGTACCTTTGACTGGCCACCCCGTAAAAGGTGTGTTCACCCCTAATGAAGCAAATTTTTCATCGTCGATTTTTTCTTCATTTTCTAAATCAAATATCGTGACATCAGCTGGTTGTCCAATCATCAATGTCCCAGCTTTGATTCCAAATATTTCTGCTGGTTTTACCGCCATCCAATTGATGACTTGTTCCAATGTGAATTTTCCTGTTTCAACAAAGTGGGTATAAATCAATTGAAAGGCCGTTTCACTTCCGACAATTCCAAATGGTGATTTTAGAAAACTTTGATTTTTTTCTTCAAATCCATGAGGTGCATGGTCAGTTGCGATGCAATCAATCGTGCCATCTAGTAATCCCTCGATCAATGCTTGACGATCTTCGTTGGCTCGCAATGGCGGATTCATTTTCCAATAACCATGATCTTCGGTGATGTTTTCATCGATCAAAATCAAATGATGTGGGGAAACCTCGGCGGTGACATGAACTCCGGCTTGCTTTGCTTCACGAATCACGCGGACGCTTTCTTTTGTCGAAACGTGACAAACATGATAATGAACACCTGTTTCTTCAGCTAAAATCAAATCTCTAGCGATTTGTGATGATTCGGTTGCGCTTAAAATACCAGGAAGCTGTAACTTCTCACTGATTTCACCTTTATGCATGACACCACCGAATAGCAGAGATTCATCTTCTGTATGAGCTACTAGTGCCATCTTATTTTTGGCAGCTTCTTTCATAGCGAGATACATGGTTCCTGCGCTTTGGACACCGACTCCATCATTCGTAAAAGCAAAAGCTCCAACTGCTTTTAATCCTTTTTGATCGGTCAATCTTTCGCTACGAAGTTCTTCTGTAATGGGTGCATATTGGAGGACTTTGACTACAGCATCACGCTCAATAATTGCTTTTACTTGTTCAAATTTTTCGACTGTGTCGGGTACTGGATTTAGATTTGGCATAGCACAAACAGTTGTATAACCACCACGTGCTGCCGCTTTTGTTCCATCTTTGATTGTTTCTTTATAAGTAAAACCTGGTTCTCGTAAATGAACATGAACATCAACTAAGCCTGGTGTGATTAATTGATTTTTTGCATCGTATTCTTGATCGAATGTTATCGTTGAAAAATCTTTTCCGATGCCGGCAATGATCCCATCTTCTAACCAAAGATCACAAGTCGTGGTCTGATTATTTTTCGTTACGATTTTCCCATTTTTAATCAATGTTTTCATTTTATCTGCCCCTTTACGATTTTCCTCTTAATATTGCTTCTAAAATGGCCATGCGAATATAAACACCATTTGTCATTTGTGAGATGATTCTTGATTGCAGACTTTCAACTAAACTGTCTGCAATTTCGACGTCACGGTTAACGGGTGCTGGGTGCATGATGATTGCTTGCGGTTTTAAGTGTTGCCCTCGCTCAATCGTCAGCCCATATTGATTGTGATACTCTATTTTTGAAAAACTTTCCTGTCCATCATGACGTTCATGTTGTACACGTAAAAGCATCATGACATCAACTTCTGGAACTAATTCATCCAATGATCGATAGGTTCCGTAAACATCAAAGCTTTTATCGTACCACTCTGCTGGGCCTGAAAAATATACTTGTGCACCAAGTCGTTTCAACATTTGCATGTTTGACTTAGCAACACGTGAATGGGTGATATCACCGACGATCGCGACCTTCAATCCATTGAAGTGTCCAAATTCTTGATAAATGGTCATTAGATCTAGTAAACATTGGGTCGGGTGCTGGCCACTACCATCGCCGCCGTTGACGATTGAGCACTGAATCGTTTTACTTTGGATCAATTCTTCGTAATAATGCTCATCGCCATGTCGAATGACTGCGACATCTACACCCAAGGCAGACATGGTTAAGACAGTATCGTAAAGCGTTTCACCTTTTTGTACCGAGCTTGTTTTGGCATCAAAATCAATCACATCTAGTCCGAGCTTTTTTTCTGCAACTTCAAAACTTTTGTGGGTTCGAGTACTGTTCTCAAAGAAAAGATTTGAAACAAAATATTGATCTTTGTGTGGTGTCCAACGAGCACCGTTCTTAAATTGCTGCCCTCGTCGAATCAGCCCCATTACCTCTTGGTCGTTTAGTGCTTCAACTGTTAATAAATGTTTCAGACTAATTTCCTCAGACTGGATGATCATGAAATTTCCTCCTATTCATAGTTCGCTGCGGGGGTTATTTTTCGCTCCGTGCTTGCTCTGGTAAAACTAAGTTTAAGATGATTCCTAGTACTGTTGCTAAAGCCATTGATGATAAGGTGAATGTACCTGCTTCAAAAACTAATCCTCCGATTCCGATCACTAAGATCGTAGAAGCAATCAATAAATTCTTTTTACGGTCGAAGTCGATTTTGTTTTCGATCAAAATTTTAAGTCCGCTTGCGGCGATAACTCCGAATAAGACAAAGCTGATTCCTGAAATAACTGGCCCAGGAATACTTAAGATCAAGGCGCTTAGTTTCCCAACAAAGCCTAAGCAAACTGCCAATACTGCTGCCCCGCCGATGACGAACACACTATGGACTTTCGTGATAGCAAGTACGCCGATGTTTTCTCCATAACTTGTTACTGGAGGACCACCGACAAAACCAGCAACAATTTGCGCTAACCCGTCTCCCATCAACGTACGATCCAAACCTGGATCATCAAAAAAGTTACGTTTCGTTAATTTGTTTAAAACCATCAAGTGACCAATATGTTCTGTCATCGTTACGAAAGCGATTGGTGCCATCGTTGTAATCGCACTAATATAAATTTTTGGTTGGTAGCTGACAAAAGGTACACTAAATGCTGGCATCGCTAACCATTTTGCTTCAATGATCGGTTGATAATCAATGATTCCGAAAAGCATGGCAGTGATGTAGCCACCGATGATTCCTAGTAAGATTGGAATCAAACCCATGAAGCCAGTTAAAAACATATTGAAGAAAATCGTCAGTGCTAGTGTGATCAAAGCAACCAATACGTATTTAAAACTGTATTCGCCATTGCTGTACATCGCATTTTGAGCAGCGTTCCCGGCTAAGCCTAAACCGATGACCATTACTACTGGACCCACCACGATTGGCGGTAAAATCTTATCTAACCAACCCGAGCCAATTTTGCGGATTACAAAGGATACGATCAAGTAAACCAGTCCGCAAGTCACAGCTCCTTGAGCAACTGCTGGATAACCATCAGATTTCATCAATAATTTCATTGCTGCGATAAAAGCGAAGCTACTTCCTAAGTATGCTGGGATTTTTCCTTTTGTTACTGTTAAATAAACCAACGTTCCTAATCCCGAACTAACTAACGCGATACTAGGATTGATTCCTACTAAGATTGGCACTAAAACCGTTGCACCAAACATCGTGAATAAATGTTGGATACTTAAACCTACCCAGTGTCCTGCGCTTGGTCGGTCATGAATATCTAAAACAACGTCATCATTATGAAATTTTTCCATTAAACTTCCTCTTTCCGGTTCCTAAACAGTTTTTAGTCTTCTTTTTGAATCAAGATGCGATCTTGCCCATCATTTTCTTCCACTTCAACAATGATTTCTTCTGTTAAAGCTGTTGGAATATTTTTGCCAACATAATCAGCCCGAATCGGTAATTCGCGATGTCCTCGGTCTACTAAAACTGCTAGAGAGATGCGATTAGGTCTTCCTAAGTCGATGACTGCATCGAGTGCTGCACGAATTGTTCTGCCGGTGAACAAAACATCATCAACTAAGATCACTTCTTTTCCTTCGATTGAAAATGGAATGTCTGAAGAATGCAATTCTGGTTCATCTTCTTCTACTTTTTTATCGTCACGATACAAAGTTATGTCTAATTCACCAACAGGAACTTCGATATGTTCTAGTTGTTTTAAGCGTTCAGCAATTCTTTGAGCAATAAAGATTCCTCGTGTTTTGATGCCAATCAATACAATATCTTGAACTCCCTTATTGCGTTCAATGATTTCATAAGTAATCCGAGTCAGTGCTCGCTTCATCGTTACTTCATCTACAACTTCTTTTTTATACATCCTGATTCCTCCTTATTTTTGACAATAAAAAAACTCCTACCCGTAATTAGGTAGGAGGAAAGTTATCGACTTCGTCAAATGAATAGTGTTCACCTAGGCGCACCTAGTCCAAACATCTATCTGCTTCCTTCTTAGCCTCACGGGACTACTCTTAAAGGATCATATTCAGTTATTTATTTCTTGCTTACAGACACTATACTATTCTCGAAAACAGAAATCAATCTTTTTCTTGTAAAGTTGTCAAAGTTTTTTCAAAAATTTCAGGCAATGGTGCTTCAAAGACCATTGAAGCATCCGTTGTCGGATGTTCAAAGCCTAATAACTTGGCATGCAAGAATTGACCATTTCCTTTGAGTGTCTTTTTAGGACCGTATAAAGGATCTCCAGCTACCGGATAACCGATGTATTGCATATGAACCCGGATTTGATGTGTACGCCCCGTTTCCAGTTGCAATTCAATTAAAGTAAAACCTTCAAAACGTTTCAACACTTCAAAATGAGTGACTGCGGGTTTTCCACCTTCGATCACTGCCTGCATTTTACGATTGACTTTTGAACGTCCAATTGGTGCTTCAATGCGCCCTTTTTCATGTGGGATTTCCCCATGCACTAATGCGACATATTTACGTAATGACGTCTTGTCTTTTAATTGTTGCGCCAAAGATTCGTGCGCATGGTCGTTTTTTGCAACCATCAATAAACCCGATGTATCTTTATCGATTCGATGAACAATTCCTGGACGTACGACATCATTGATCGTGGATAGGTTTTTGACTTGGTATAGTAAGCCATTGACCAACGTGCCATTTGGATGACCAGCAGATGGATGAACCACCATGCCTTGCGGTTTGTTTACTACAGCAACATCGTCATCTTCATAAACAATCTCTAAATCTAAATTCTCAGGAACTAAATCCAATTCTTCTGGTTCTGGGATCTCAATAATGATCTTATCGCCAGAACTAACTTTATAATTTGCTTTGATTACTTTGTGATCGATTGATACGCACTGCTCTTTGATCCATTGCTGGATTTGTGAACGCGAATGATTGGCCAAACGTTCATTTAACACTTTGTCGATCCGGCCTTTTTCATTTTTAATGATTACTTCAATTTGATTATCCATTTTTTTTGTCTCTCTCATCTAATAAAATATAAATAAAAATCATGATTACTCCTACAACCAATGACATGTCCGCAATATTGAAAATCGGAAAATTGATAAAATCCAATCGGAACATATCTACTACATAACCTAAACGAAAACGATCAATAAAGTTTCCAATCGCTCCAGCTAAGAAAAAGCTCAAACCCAATGTTAGCCACTTACTCTCATTTAGGTGTTTGACTAAATAATACATTACTGCAACGACTGCTACAACCGTAATCAGGATAAAAAAGACTTGTTGTCCTTCAAATAGACTAAAAGCACCTCCTGTATTACGAATATGGGTCAACGATAAAACATTGGGAATGATCGTTTGGCTATCACCAAAAGCGTAGTGACTAACGATCCACCATTTGAACCATTGATCAAGGGCGATGATTCCCGCACTTAATAATAAATAAATAATTAACAACCTTATTGCTCCCCTTCTTGACTATAAATATCACGTGGACGAATGATTCCTAATAGATTTCCGTCAGAATTTCCGTGTTCCGTGATTAAGATTGCCTCCAAAACACCCTCGGTTCGAAACATTTTTTCAACTTCAGAAACGTTCGTGTCGGCTGAAACAAATTTGAAATTGACTCGTTTGCCATTTGCCGAAATCAAATCTTCGGCAACACGACCTTTTAGGCTGACTGAACCCGATAAACTTTCCTGCGCAAAGTAAAAGCCAATCGTTCGTAATGTGATCAATCCCATAAATTTCCCTGAATCATAGACTGGAAATTGCGAAAACCGTTTTTCGTTAATGATTTTCATGATTTCGACTAAAGGTAGATCATGCTCAAAACCAGTTACCTTTTTCCCAAAACGCGGCAAGACTCTTTCGGGCCGCAATAATTTGTTTTCGATAGTTTCAATTTGTTGGACTGCCCATTCGTTAGGTTCTGCGATCACGAAATCTTCTGAAATTTGGTCGTGGACAATCGCATTACGTAATTGTGCCAATTGTAATAGATCATTTTCATTCTCACCAATTAAATTGTCTTTACGTTTTGATAAACGGCGAACAGCTTCGCTGAAACTCATATTGATTGGATTGCCTAATTGGCGCTTAAGTTCTTTTTCAATTCGATTAAATGCTCCCAAAAATATATCTGCACGTTCTCCCATCCTGCCGGCTCCTTTGTTTAAAGATAAACTTATTCGCTCTTTTTTGCTGCATAGTTTTTTTAACTCATAAGATAGGTAACAAATCCAGTAGTTTCAGTATAAGTGAAAAAAAGGTCAATGGAAAGCCTGAAACACTAAAAACGGTAGATCAATACTTCATCGTCCTTTATTCAAGTCTCAAGATCAATTGTTCAATTTTCCCGTTCCTTTTTCTTTGTTAGTGGAATGCAGTTTGATAAATGACTAAAATTCCAACAGTATTTTAGCTACTTATCTACAAAAAAGGAATCTCTGCGTTAGAGATCCCCTTTGAAAAATAACGTATTTAAAACAAACCAATCGCATTTCCTTGTTCATCAACATCCATTTTTAAAGCTGCTGGTTTTTTTGGTAATCCAGGCATGGTCATAACATCACCCGTCAAAGCTACAATAAATCCCGCTCCCAATTTTGGTACAAGTTCGCGAATCGTTACGTCAAAATCACTTGGCGCACCTAATTTACTTGGGTCATCCGACAATGAATATTGTGATTTTGCCATGCAAACAGGCAAACGATCCCAACCATATTTTTTGAAGCTTGCTAATTGCTGTTGCGCTTTTTTAGTATAAATCACATCGTTCCCACCATAGATTTCTTGAACGATTGTTTCGATTTTTTCAGTTAGATCATCATCTTCATGGGTAAAAATCGAATGGTAATTACTTTCTTCAGTATCGATTGTTTCAACTACTGTTTTAGCCAAGTCGATCCCACCGTCAGGCCCTTTTTCCCAAACACTGGCTAACTCAACTTTGACATTTTCTTGTTCGCATAATTCTTTTAGTAAAGTGATCTCTTTTTCAGTATCACTGATAAATTCATTGATTGCTACAACTACCGGTACACCATATTTACGCATATTGCTGATATGTTTAGCCAAATTACTAAAACCAGCAGTCAAAGCGTCAATATTTTCAGCACTCAATTCTGTTTTAGGAACGCCGCCATGCATTTTTAAAGCTCGGATCGTCGCTACAATCACAATCGCATCTGGGGCCTTTTCTAAATTAGGGACTTTGATGTCTAAAAACTTCTCCGCACCTAAATCTGCACCGAATCCAGCTTCCGTCACAACATAATCACCACTGTGCAAAGCTGCTCGCGTCGCTAAAATACTATTACAGCCATGAGCGATATTCGCAAACGGTCCACCATGGACAAAGGCTGGCGTTTGATAAATTGTTTGAACTAAGTTTGGCTTGAGCGCATCTTTTAATACTAAAGCTAATGCACCTTCTACTCGTAAATCACCCACTGTAACTGGCTCACGTTCGAACGTATAGGCAATAACGATATTTGATAAACGACGTTTTAAATCCGTGATTCCAGTAGCTAAACATAAAATCGCCATGATTTCACTTGCCACTGTAATATCAAACCCATCTTCTCTTGGTACACCGTTGATTGGGCCGCCTAAACCGACTGTAATAAAACGTAATTCGCGATCATTTAAATCAACTGCTCGCTTCCAGATTACTCGACGAGCATCGATGTTCAATTCGTTTCCTTGATGGATATGATTATCTAATAAAGCAGATAAAGCATTGTTCGCTGTTGTAATAGCGTGCATATCACCTGTAAAATGAAGATTGATATCTTCCATTGGCAACACTTGAGCATAGCCACCACCTGTAGCGCCACCTTTGATTCCCATGACAGGACCTAGAGACGGTTCGCGTAATGCAATTACGGCTTTTTTTCCAATTTTGTTTAGTGCATCGCCTAAACCAACTGTAACGGTAGATTTACCCTCGCCGGCCGGAGTGGGATTGATAGAAGTTACAAGTATCAATTTTCCTTCTGGATTTTCTTTCATTCGATCCAAGGCAGCAAATTCGATCTTTGCTTTGTATTTGCCATGTAATTCCAGATCATCAAAAGTTAAATCAATTTTCTCAGCGACCTCCGTAATAGGTGCTAATTTCGTTGCTTGAGATATTTCAATATCAGTTTTCATAAAAACTCCCTTTCCCGAACATTACTCAGAAAAATATACTTTTTTATTCGTTCACTTTATTATAACGAATTCGCGAAAGAAAAACACTACTCAAGATTGCAAACTTATAGATTCGCATTTTTTGTTTCCATCACGTATAATAAAAACAGCAATTGCAAAGGAGTGTTTGTAATGAATAATGGCGTTGTCAAATGGTTTGATGAAAAAAAAGGTTATGGCTTTATCAGCTATGAAGAAACCCAAGAAGTTTTTGTTCACTTTACTGCTATTGAAGAAAATGGATTTAAAACTTTAGAGCCTGGTGACGAAGTTGAATTTGTGATTGTCGAAGGCGCTCGCGGAATGCAAGCGGCGCATGTGAAAAAAAAATAAACGAAAGGATCAGTTTCGGCTGATCTTTTCGTTTATTTCTTTGACTTCGATTTCAGGAAAATACTCGATAAACGTTTCTACAAAGGTATTCTTCGTTTTTTTCTTCATGGCAAAATGAAAGGTCGCGCCACTAAGGCCCTTTCTTTGAATCACGATTCCATCTTTACATACGATGAGATAATCTATGTGTTCATGGGAAATGGTTTCTAATCTCCACATACGCATATAGCGGACTTTGACCCCTGACTTATCTAAAAGTAGATACCGATGAAAACCCATGATCAAAAAGACGATGAAGATCCCAATGAAGATATTTCCTTGCAAGTACGGATGGGTCTTCTCAAGCGTTAAAATCAAACCATAAAATAGAATGATGAATGTTAATGACCAATAGATAATACTAATGGATAATTCGGGTTGCCAAAAATAACGCTTTTTTTTCATTTACTTGCTCCTACTCTAATTAAAGGATGATACTTATGCTAAAAGTTTATACGGATGCAGCAACCAATACACAAAGAAGTGGTGGTGGCATCTTGCTTATTTCAGACAAACAAAAACAACTCTCTCTTCCCTTACCAGAAGACAATAATCATCAAGCGGAACTGGCCGTAATCATTCATGCCTTACGTTACTTGATTGATCATCGATTAAATGAGCAGTCTGTTTTGCTGTATTCAGATAGTAAAACTGCAATAAAAATTTTAGACCAAGGACAAACAAAAAACAAGCAATTTTTGCCATATTTATCAGAGTTTAATGAATTAGCGCCTCATTTTCCTTTACTTGTCCTGCAATGGATCCCTGAGACAAAAAATAAAGGGGCGGACAATCTTGCCCGCCAAGGTTTACGTAAAAAATTATAAGACCGGTGATAATAAGCGTGAGAACTGTTGCTTGAACGTCAGCCATCTTGATTGATCAGCAATTATTTGGTCTGTCAATAAAATACAATCGTTCATGTCCTCTTCAAATATTTTTCTGAACAGCTGAGCAATCTCAGGATCATAAATAAAACTGCTGACTTCAAAATTCAATTCATAACTACGAATATCTTGATTTGTTGAACCAAAAGTCGCTAATTCATCATCTACAACCATTGTTTTCGAATGGATAAACCCATCCGCGTAGTGATAAATCTTTACTCCACGTTGATGTAAATAATTTGCATAATATTGGGTTGCTCGATAGATAAATGGATGATCCGGCATATTGGGAATCATGATCCGAACATCGATTCCTGATCGTACGGCAATCAAAATCGCAGAAATCATTGTTTCATCAGGGACCAAGTACGGCGTTTGAATCCAAACGCTTTTTTCTGCTGACATAATTAAGCGCACAAAACCATCTTTGATAACTTGTGTATCATTATCTGGGCCATCCGCTACGATTTGCATGCCAACCCCTTTAGTAATTTCTTTTTCTGGTAAAACAAAATATTCTGGCAGATAGCTCATCCGTTGAGACTTATCTTTTACCGACGCATTCCAGTCACGAATAAAGATTTCTTGCAACGTAAAACTCGCCGTTCCTTCGATCCGACCATGTGTATCACGCCAATTTCCAAAACGTTTGGATTCCCCCAAATATTGATCACCTACATTAAACCCCCCGGTCCAACCGATCTGTCCATCGACGACTACAATTTTACGGTGCAAGTGATAGTTTAAACGTGTTTTGGCTAAAATATTTCTTGAGGTAATAAAAGCCGTCACTTTTCCCCCGTTTTTGATCAAAGTTTCATAAAACTTCTTATCGGTTTTTGGTGCCCCCCAAGGATCATAGATCATCCGAACTTCTACGCCTTCCGCTGCTTTTTCTTCTAAGATCCGCATGAAACGATTCCCAATTCGGTCATCAAAGAACGCATAATATTCGACATGAATCGTACTTTTTGCTGCTCGTAAATCAACAAATAAATGTTCGAATTTATCTGTTCCATTTAAAAAGAAGGCTACTTCATTTCGAATCGCTAAAGGTGATTCATCTAAATTTTTAAAGAATTTTACTAATGCATTTGCTGCTGGATACAATTGATCCGGTGCGTTGTAATCAACATGACGATTATCATGTTGAATAATTTCATTGATTTCTTTAACACGTTTTTCATCTTCTTGTTCAAAACGATACATCGTTTCCCCATCAATACCACGGCCACAAAAAGCGTAGATCAAAAAACCTAAAACCGGTAAAAAAATCAGGGTTAATAGCCATGCCCAGACCGTTGTGATGTTTCTTGGTTTGCGAAAGACAGTCACAATCGCACTGATCGCATTAATAAAAAAAACTAGCCAAATGATTTGCTCAACAATTCCCAAATGATTTCCTCTTTTCAAAATGATTTCATTTAGAATTATACAGAATGTCTCTGTGCTTTGAAAGAAACATGCTGTGACAGATGTGAAGTTTTTCATGTAAAAAAAAGTAGCCGCACGTTGCGACTACTTTTTTGATTTATTTAGGCCAACCAATTAGTGACTTCTGCTAATGCATCTGTTAAACCAGCTGGATTTTTCCCTCCGGCTTGAGCCATATCTGGACGACCTCCGCCTCCGCCTCCTACTTTAGGTGCGATTGCTTTGATCAAATCACCAGCTTTTAAGCCTTTTTGATTTGCTTCTGGACTCATTGCTGCCAATAGATTTACTTTTTCACCTTGAACGGTACCTAGTACAAGGACATCAGATAAAGATTTTTGTTTCCATTGATCTGCTAATTGACGAAGTTGGTTCATATCTTTCACATTAACTTGAGCAGTGATCACAGTTGTGCCGTTGATTTCTTTCACGTCTTTAAAGACATCGCCTGCTTGTTGATTTGCTAATTTAGTCGCTAATTGCTCATTTTCTTTTTGTAATTCACGCAATTGTTGTTGCAATTGTTCTGTTTTGCTTACGACCTCTTTAGTTTGAGGTGATTTCACGATTTGAGCTACTTGAACTAATTGTTCTTCTTCTTCTCGGAAAGCTTCGTACGCTTCTTTGCCCGTTAAAGCTTCAATCCGGCGTACGCCAGCTCCGATACCTGATTCAGAAATGATTTTGAACAAACCGATATCTTCGGTATTAGCGACATGGGTACCACCACAAAGTTCAATGGACCAATCGCCGATATTTACGACCCGAACATCGTGCCCGTATTTTTCACCAAAGAGTGCCATCGCACCCATATTTTTAGCCGTATCGATGTCTGTTTCAATCGTTACAACAGGAATAGCTTCCCAAATTTTTTGGTTAACGATTTTTTCCATTTCTTTTAGTTCATCCGCAGTGACTTGGCCAAAATGAGTAAAGTCGAAACGTAAGTGTTTGTCTGTTACTAATGAACCCGCTTGGTTTGCATGATCGCCTAAAATTTCTTTTAAGGCTTTATGCAAAACATGTGTTGCCGTATGGTTTTTGATAACTTTATTACGGAAGGCTGCATTAACTTGTAAAAAGTATGTTTCACCTTCATTTAAAGCTGAAAGAACTTCGACCGTATGCATCGCTTGGCCGTTTGGTGCTTTTTGAACATCAGTGACATTGGCAATGATTTTACCTGCTTGGTCAACAATGATCCCTCGATCGGCAATTTGTCCACCCATTTCAGCATAGAACGGTGTTTCCGCAAAAATCAAACGAGCCTGGCCTTCATTGACAGTAGAAACTAACTGATCATTTTGCAAGATCACTAGTAGTTCACTTTCGCTTTCTAAGTGATCGTAGCCCACAAATTGGCTTTTAACCTTGATATCACCAAGTAATGCTGTTTGGACGCCCATTGATTTTTCCGTTGAACGTGCGGCACGTGCGCGTTCTTTTTGTGCTTGCATCTCCACTTCAAAACCTTCATGGTCGACTTTAAGTCCCTCGTCTTCTGCAACTTCTTCGGTTAATTCTACCGGGAAGCCAAATGTATCATATAGTTTAAAGATAACTTTACCATCTAAAGTTGTTTCATTTTTTGTTTTCAATTCGGCTAATACGTTGTTCAGCATCGTTAAACCATCATTGATCGTTTCGTGGAACCGTTCTTCTTCTGTTCGAACAACTTTTTCAATAAAGGCTTCTTGTTGATTAACTTCTGGGTAATAGCTCACCATAATGTTTCCTACTACTGGCACTAATTTGTATAAGAAGGCTTGATCGATGCCCAATTTTTTACCATGCATAACTGCACGACGTAGTAAACGACGTAAAACATAGCCCCGGCCTTCATTTGAAGGAAGGGCGCCATCCCCGATTGCGAAAGCTAATGAACGGATGTGGTCAGCGATAACTTTGAATGAAACATCTAATTGTTTGTCTACGCCATATTTTTTCCCACTTAATTCTTCGACTTTACCGATAATTGGTAAAAATAAATCTGTTTCAAAGTTTGTTGGTGCATCTTGGATGATCGAAACCATTCGTTCTAAGCCCATCCCCGTATCAATGTTTTGATGAGGTAAAGGTTCATAAGTCCCTTGTGGTGTATGATTGAATTCTGAGAATACTAGATTCCAAATTTCTAAGTAACGTTCATTTTCCCCGCCAGGATAATTTTCAGGATCATCTTCTGCTAAATCATTAAATGATTCTCCGCGATCATAAAAGATTTCTGAGTCCGGACCACTTGGACCAGCACCTAAATCCCAGAAGTTGTCTTCAATTTCAACAACGTGATCAACAGGAATACCAACTTCTTCAAGCCAAATACGTTTTGCTTCTTTATCTTCAGGATAAACCGTCACATATAATTTATCCGGGTCAAATCCGATCCATTCTGGAGAAGTTAAAAATTCCCAAGCCCATTCGATTGCTTCGACTTTGAAATAATCACCGATTGAAAAATTCCCTAGCATTTCAAACATAGTATGGTGACGAGCAGTTTTCCCAACGTTTTCGATATCATTGGTCCGAATTGATTTTTGTGCATTCGCAATCCGTGGATTTTCTGGTACGACACTACCGTCAAAATATTTTTTCATTGTGGCAACACCTGAGTTGATCCATAGTAAAGTTGCATCATTGACTGGAACCAATGATGCACTAGGTTCGATCATGTGTTGTTTTGATTTAAAGAAATCTAAGAACATTTGGCGCACTTCAGCGCTTGATAATTTTTTCATGTATTCTCCTCTTTTCAAAAAAATAAAAACTACCACTGCAGTCAAGGACGAAAACTCGCGGTACCACCTTGATTGCAATGATAGTTTGATCATTACCTCTTCATCTCGTTAACGCTGAGCAGCGTTGATTTTTCAATCAAAATTTTTTGGGAGCAATCTATCTTTCGCAACGTACAACTTTCAGCAATCGTGTACTTTCTGTGGAGGCGTTAAAGAATAAACCATATCCTTTTTAGAGTATAGAAAAAACTATGCCAAAAGTCAAACTAGATATTGATTAAAATTGCTTTACGATACAGATACTCACTAGGTGCTAAGATTTCATCCTCTTTTAGCATCATCATATCATTTGCATAATACGTTGATAAAGGTAAAAAATCAACGATTGGAATGCCCGTATGATTTTGTTGATTTTTCAATTTCAAGACTCCTGGATCTTCCGTTAACTCAAACCGAGTCATTGAGGTATCAAAGTACAAGCCAAACATATTACTCTGTGTCATCAGTTTTTGGATATTTTTCCCCCGAGAGGGATCAGCAACTGCTAAATCATTGCCCCACCGAAATAACCGCCGACTTCCGGCTCCGTTCACATATTCCCATTGATCTTCAGTCAATAGATCAAAATTCTTGCGGCGAATCTGCTTCCGTAAACTCGCATAAGTATGTCGCTCGTGGGTGTAGACTGCATAACAATCCGAATTAGGGATCATTTCGATATACCATTGCCCATCGGACAAAACATTTTTAGGAAAGGTCCACGTTAAACTTTCTGCTGGTGTCAGATTCGGTGATAAAACTTCTTTGATCTCTTGTTCGATTGTTAAAAATTGAGCTACTTCCCCTTCAAATCCCCCAGTCACAGAATCATAAATTCCTAGATAATTCGTGCCCGCTGGCAGTGCACGTCGCTGTACAAACATTGGTGGTATCTGAACTTTACGTAAATTAGTCGTCTTTTCATCGATCAATTTCCCTAAGGATTCAACGTCAAAAAAATTGTATTGACCGCGTAATTCTTTTGGGATGGTGATTTCATGCGAATTAGGTGCTGTTTCTAATAAAGATAGGCCTTTGGTTCCTAGATTCCAACCTAAAATCGCTTGTTGATTTCCTGGTATAAATACGAATTCTTCTTCGTCGATAGATAATTGAAAGGTTTGGCATTTTATCCCAAACAAGTCAAAATCTTTCAATTCGATATCAGTGATCTTCATTAAGGGATTCACAAAATGAAGCAAAAGTTGACTTAATAGGGTGCGTTTTTCTTTTGGAGTCAATCGTTTCCAATACGACCAATCCAATTGTTCTAATAAGTTCATAAATTTTCTGCCTCCTCCAACATTCATATGCTAAAATTATACCATTATCCGATAGAAATGAGGAATTAGATGGAGAAAATTTTTAACGCCAGCCCATTTGTTCAGGCTGCGGCTTTTTATCTACGCTATCATGTATTTGTTTTAGAACAATCGATTCCTCCTACATTAGAATTCGATCGACTTGATACCAGTGATCGAGCGTATCTCGTCATTTTTGATGGCACTGTCCCTATTGCGACCGTTCGTTATCAAACGACCGAAAAAACATGTTTGAACCCAGATCGACTTTGTGTCCATCCGGATTATCGCAATTTAGGCTTAGGCACCGATTTATTACGCGTGATTGAAAAACGAGCGTTGGATGAAAATTGCACAACCTCAAAGCTATCAGCAGAAACCACCGCGCAAGCTTTTTACGAGAAAAATGGTTACTCAGTCATATCAGCTATTTTTGAAGAAGATGGGATTCCTTGCGTAGAAATGAAAAAAGACCTCGTATCCAAATAATAAGGATACATGGTCTTTTTTTATTTATGAATTTGAACGCTTTTTATTTTTGCGAGCGCCGCGTTCTTCTTGACGACGTGATTGACGACGTTTTTGTTTATTTGATTCAGAAATTGCACGATCAATTTTTTTCTTATAACCCGGTTTGATTTTTTTCTTCGATTTCTTAACTAAACCGATCAACGTCGGATCTAGTTCGTCTTTTGATTTTTCACGTTTTTTACGACGGTTACGATCATATGTGTCTAAGATCTCACCATTTTTGATTTCTTTTGGTTGGAAAGTAACTCCTAGATTTTCAATCATACTTACGCTGTTTTCATCGCTTGGGCTGTATAAGGTGATTGCCGTTCCGGACATGCCGTTCCGGCCTGTTCTACCGACACGATGGATAAAGAAATCTAAATCTTGTGGAATCTCTGCATTGATTACGTGAGACACTCCTTCAATATCGATACCACGAGCGGCTAAATCGGTTGCTACTACATATTGATATTCTAGGTTTTGGACTTGACGCATCACCCGTTTACGTTCACGCGGGGTAATTCCTCCATGAATCTTAGCAACTTTCATTCCCTTAGCTTTTAAATAGTCGCTGATTTCATCGACATTTTGTTTTGTATTAGCAAAAACGATAGCTAAATAGGGTTGACCAATCGTTAATAATTCATAAATCAAACGGTTTTTATCTTTTCCTTTAGTTGGTAATAACCAATTCTCGATCGTGTCTGAGATTACGGCTTTTGATTTAATTTCTTCAATTACGGGATTTTCCATGTATTTTAATAAGAATGGACGTAACTTCTCTGGAATAGTTGCTGAGAAAACCAGCATTTGTAAATGTTTTGGCAAGTGTCCCGCAATTTGATCGACTTCATGTAAGAAGCCCATATCCAATGTCATATCCGCTTCATCAATCACAAAATAATTTGCCGTATGAACTTTTAACGCCTGTTCATTCATCATATCTAAAATACGTCCTGGTGTCCCAATAACAACGTGAGGTTGGCGTGCACCTAATTTGTCTATTTGGCGTTGTTTATCTGTTCCGCCGACAAAGTTTGTCACTCGGATTTCTTCTGGTGAAAATTGTGCGATTTGAACAGCTGCTTGATAAATTTGAGTTGCTAATTCACGACTAGGCGCTGTAATCAAAATTTGTACTTCATCTTTTTTAGGATCAACCTTATCCATTAATGGTAACAAGAATGTATGCGTTTTGCCGGAACCTGTTTGTGATTGACCGATTACGTTTTTCCCTTTTTTGATTAGGGGAATTAATTTTTCTTGAACCGCAGTTGGTTCAGTAAAACCTTTATCCTTAATTGACTCAAGAATAAATGGTTGAAAATTGAATGATTCAAAAGTTCGCATGTTCTACCTCTTTCTTTAACGTACTAATTGTATACGTTTGACTCGCTTTATCATGGAATAGGCGGGTTTTTCTTCTTATGAGAGCATACAATAAGTTGAATAGAAATAAAAGTAAAATTCCTAAACTAATAAAACCAAATGTCACATAAGCAATGAAAACCGTGTGGTTATCGGTAGATAAATGGGTCATTGTATACTGAAAAATTTGTAATAAACCATTTAATAATAAATAAAATGCACTATAACGTTTAACTAAACTAACAAATCGAATATGATTTCGGTCTTTTTCTACGACTTTTATTCGGACGATTTTCTTGCCGAGCGTTTGGCCGTTCCAACAATACATAAAAATCATAAAGTAAATGATTACTTCTAAAGCAAACGGCACAAAAGAATAATTTAGCAACACGGTTAACTTATTCGGCAACGGATTTGGTACAAGACTCAATAAGGACGTCACTAATCCAATCACAAACCAATCAATCATGAAGGCCACAAAACGGCGTAATAAAGATACTTTTTGACCTTTAGCTAAAGATTCTGAATCCAATTCATTTCGTGTTGGTAAAAAGAAAGTGAATAACGGTGCACATAAAAAGCCTAGCGTTCCACCGATCGTATTGTGTAGTAAATCATTGACGTCAAAAAGTCGATAGGGTCTCGGGTAAATAAAATATAACCCACTCAACTGAGTCAATTCAAAAAATAAAGAAACACCTAAACTAATCAAAATCGTTTTTGGTAATGATAATTTAAAGTAATAGCGGCTATAGACCCCTAAAGGAAACAATAACGCGATGTTAAAGACTGGTTCCAAAAAGACACTTTGTTTCATGGCCGGTAAATAAGTACTTGGATTATTTACTTGAAGAACTGTTTGATTCAAAAAATTGTGCCAAGATTGAAATAAATGTAATTCATATCGCGGCCCTGTCATTTGAGCCACCACATCAATACTTGGTAAAGGTAAAATCACCAAATAGTAAATACACAGTAGGTAAAAAACAAAAGAATATAAAATCAAACTACGTAATTTTCCGAGTTGCCCATACTTCCGATAATAATAAATTAAAAATGGTGCAGTGATCAGTAAGGCTAGCAACGGAAAAGTCAACACGGCAGCTTTGATTGGAAATACATAACTACTCATAAACTAAAATCCCTCATCCTAACTAAATTACTCTCCAGCTTTTCAAAACAAGCTAGATTTTTAATAGAGTGTGGTAAAATAGATGCATCTTGATTTGACAATTAACAAGGAGGATCCATCTATGCTTAACCCATTTTTTGCATTCGGCGTTCCCGCCGGATTAATGATTATTTATATGATATTCTATTTTACCAAAAAAGCGAAAAAAACTGACTATCGCCGATTTGTATTGACTTTAATAGCAGTCTTTCTAACAACTTTCAGTTATCAAGTTTACAATTATAGCCAGTCTGTAGTAAAAATTACCTCCCCAGAAAGCTTTGCTACCAATTTTGGCTATAGCCAAGGACGCTTGATCGTTCCGCTTGTATTAGGGGCTATTTTAAGCGTGATTAATTTTTACTACTTGTTTCGCCAATTTAGAAAAAAAGAATAACAGGAAACCTGTTATTCTTCTAAATCAAAAAATTGTACTTCGACATTATTTATCAATTTCAACGTGTTTAAATCTAGTGTTACCCACTCTTTGGTTGTTGGTTCGTAATGATTATCCTCGAAACACACTTCAATCTTATCTAGTAGTTGATCCGAACTACCAAAGTCAGCTGCGTTTTTACCCAGCAATGCACTAAGTAATGCTGGATTTTCAATCGAGAAAAAATCTTCTTGATACTTATATAAAATGACTTGATACGTTTTTAATGGCATTTCACAACGAATGGCAAATACCCCTTCATCTAGGTTGGGTATCTTGTCTAAAACTTCTTTGGGACTCAATATTTCACGATGTAACATTCAGAAGCTCCTCCTAACTTGAACACATTATAGAAAAAAAGACTTCACTCTGGAAATAAAACGTCTCGCAAAGAGAATTTGTAAGCATATTACTTAACATTTCTTTATAATTCCCACTCTTTATAAAATCTTTTTAAAAACTCTTTCATAAACTCCACCCGTTTATTCGCTTCGTTTAATCCTGCAGCTGTATTCATCGACAGTGGTAATTTAAACAGTTTTTCATAAAAATGATTGATTACCGTACTTTTTTCACGGTAATCTTTTTTAGTCTTAAACTCTTTTGGTTTTACATTCGGATCATAAAGCGGACTTTCCGTATGACCGCCATAATAGGCTGTCCTTAAGATCCCAATTGCACCTAATGCATCTATTCGATCAGCATCTTGAACAATCTTTCCTTCTATTGAAAGATCAACTTTTCCAAATTCAAGTTCTTTAGAATAGGACATATTCTCGATGATAAAAAAGATATCCTGAATATCAGCACTAGAAAATTCGAGTTTTTTTAAAAATTTTTTAAGGTTTTCTTTTTCACTGTCAACATTTTCTACAACTTTATCATCAATGACATCATGAAGATAACTTGCTGTTTGGATAAGCGTTGTATCAGTAATCTTTTCTTCAGCTGCCAAACACTTAGCAATCTTCGCTACTCGCTCAACATGATAAAAATCATGGCCACTTCGATCTTGACCTAATTTTTCATAAGCATATTGACGGACAGCAGCTAATTTAGTTTTCTCCATCTGTCCGAGGTTTTCTTGGGGGTCTTTCGCCCCAATACTGGAATAGATCGGTACGGATCGCACCATTATACAGTTTGCGTTTTTTCGTAGCTTTTGCACCATAGAATTCTTCAAAAGCCAAGTCACTAGTCAGAATATACTTACTCCAAGTTTTTAACGGACGGAAGACATCTCCCATCTCACGATACAAGATGCGCACTTGTTCTTCTTCGCCCAAACGTTCTCCATAAGGCGGATTAGCAACAATGACGCCATAATCTTTTTCGGTTTTAAAATCTTTGACTGCTCGTTGTGTAAAAGTAATTGAATCCCCTAATCCAATTTCTTCGGCATTCGCACGAGCAATTTCGACCATCCGACCGTTGATATCTGATCCAGCAATGTCTAATTCGATATCATAATCGGCTGCTTCATCCGCTGCAGCTCGAACTTTTTCAAAAACTTTAGGATCAAACCAATCCCAAGCTTCGCAAGCAAATTCACGATTAAATCCAGGGGCGATATTATGGCCAATCAATGCTGCTTCAATACACAAAGTACCGGAACCACAAACTGGATCATAAAATGGACGGTCTTTACGCCAATTTGTCAGCATCACTAAAGCGGCTGCCATATTTTCTTTCAAAGGAGCGCCCCCTTTTTCTAAACGGTATCCTCGTTTAAAAAGACTTGGCCCCGTCGTATCGATTGTCAATACTACATGGTCTTTTAAGAGTGCCACTTCTAGCTGAAAGAAAGCGCCCGTTTCAGGTAATGGTACTCGTGATGGTCGGTGGTACACTTCGCGTAATCGTTCAACAATTGCTTTTTTAGTGATTGATTGACAATCAGGCACGCTGTAAAGTTTTGATTTGATTGAACGTCCGGCTACGGGGAATTCAGCATCCATTGGCAAAAAATCTTCCCATGGGATCGCTTTGACTTTTTCAAACAGTTCATCAAAAGTGAACGCGTCAAATTCGTCGACGATAATTTTTACACGATCCGCTGTTCGTAACCAAAGATTTGCTGTGGCAATCGTTTCTAAATCCCCTTTAAAACGGGCACGACCATTTTCTACTTGGCAATCAATGCCTAAATTCTTTAATTCTTTTCCTACCAATGCCTCAATTCCCGCTGCGGCAGTTGCAATCAAATTATATTGTTTTTCCATATTAGCTCCTTATTCTATATTGACTCTGTAAAAAAGATCCTACATTACCTCAATGATTCTATTCAATAAAAAAACCTTCACAACAAAGTTGGAAGGTACACCCTGAATTGCTGCAATTTTCTGTAAGCCATGTTTTGTACGGCGATTAACTCAGGGAAGTGTAATCGTCGTGGTAATCATCTATCTCCGACATAATGTCGTCTCTTTCATCGTTCATTTCCTTAGAAAAAGCGCCCCTACCATAGTTTGGGTTGCTCGCTCGAGGGGTTTACCGCGTTCCACCATTTTGATTTCTCAAAATGCTTCGTCACTGTGGCACTTTCAAGAATACTTAGGCATAGATTGCTCCTTAGCCCTTTTTTCTGCCGTTACTTCCTAAGAAGTACCTTAGCTTATTTTTTCGCTAAGCACGAACACTACAGACATCTCAGTCTGTGCGAGCATGGACTTTCCTCAGCTTGCGTATAGCAAACCGCGATCACCCGAAAATTGCATCACTCATTTTTGTTTTAAAATTGACGAGTTTTTTCAATATCACTTTCGTCTTGTGTATAATTTTGACTTAAATCAGTAGAAGCTGTTTGGTTGTTGGCTTGTTGATCAAGTTTCTTTCCAAATACTTCTCTTTCAAGATTTGATAGGCGTTTTAAAATGTCGAAGTTTGTCACTGCAGAACTCTTAGGCGCAGCTTCTTTCACACGTGAAGGAGCAGGTTGAGCTTTGGATAGTTGTTCAACTTTTGCTTTCAAACGGTCATTTTCTTCCTTCAACATTAATAAATCTTTGTTATAGGCCTCATAATCTTTGATTACGTTATCCAAAAATTCATCGACTTCGATTGGATCGTAACCGCGCATTTTTGTTTTAAACTCTTGCTCCAAGATATTATTTGGAGTATAGATTAAATTCGCCATTTTTCCACCTCATTAGCTCTTAACTTAATTTGCTTTCTTATACATTCTAGCCGATATACTTGAGGAAATCAAACACTATCACCAAAGTCTGAGTAATTTTCTAGATCATCCATGGTAATTGTAAGCAAATCATAAGAATTTCCCGCTTGAAAACGTTCAACATCTGACAAAAAGAATTTACTCTTACCTGGATATTCAGAATCATAGACAACTAAAGCGCCATCAGTGTGTTGCAATAGAAAATGAACATGATTTTTAAATTGGACCGGATTTTGATAGGTTTGGTGACTAACTGAATCAACAAAATCAGCACTCTGTACCAATTCATTTAATACTAATTGGTTAGGTTCTTTCCAATTACTACCAAATTCTTTAAAAGGTAGAATGATCGCCAGTGAAATTTCTGGATAATCTTTTTTTAATTCTTTAATGATCTGCCCAGCCCACATTTCAGTTCCTAAATTTCCACTGATCATTACCCATTCAAGCCCATTTTCAATTAAATTGATTAATTCCTTTTTTAAAATATTCTTAATTACTTGTACGCGTGGGTCATTTTCGCTAAAAATTCCTAGCTCATAGCTTTGATAACCTGTAACATACAACCGTTTTATTATTTCTTTCATTGTTTTTTCCTTACTTTCGCTTAAAAATAAAATATTTCAGACAAAATTTGATATAATAATGGATAGGAGTGTGATAAAAAATGGCCTTTCATTATCCTAATGGACAATCGTTTCCCCTGAAAAAATCAGCTCAGCAAACGCTGAAAAAAGAAACAACATTTGCCAATCGTGGTATGCACTTTGAAGAGGCAATCAATCAGAGTAACGAGTACTACTTAACTCATGATAAGGCAGTTGTTCATAAAAAGCCAACACCGCTTCAAATCGTCAAAGTAGATTATCCTAAGAGAAGTGCAGCGGTCGTTAAAGAGGCTTACTTTAGACAGCCTTCAACAACGGACTACAATGGCGTCTACCATGGTTATCATTTAGATTTTGAAGCAAAGGAAACTAAAAATAAAACTTCTTTTCCTTTAAAGAATTTCCATCAACACCAAATTACGCATATGCAGAAATGCGTGAATCAACAAGCGATTTGTTTTGTTTTATTATGGTTTTCAAGTTTAAATCGTTGCTTTTTCCTTTCTGCAGAAAAACTGATAGACTATTGGAACGAACAAGAAAATAGTCGGAAATCGATCCCTTTATCCGTCATTGAAAATGAAGCAATCGAAATTGTTCCACAAATTGCACCGCGGATCCCTTATCTAATTGCGGTTGAAAAATATCTTGAAAAAAGGAGTCAAACAAATGTCTAATACCTCTCGTTCGCAAAAGAATAAGCGGACCACTCCAGGTAAAAAAATGAAATCAAAAAATAAAAAAGGTGGCTCTTTGGGTCTCAAAATAGCCGTTGGCTTTGTTGGTTTTCTATGCGTCGTGCTTCTTGCTGGCATGGGGCTTTTCTTTCTCTATGCGAAAGATGCACCAAAATTAAGCGAAGCAAAATTAGGTGCTACCCAATCTTCTAAACTTTACGACAAAGATGGTAATATTTTTGAAGATTTAGGGGCTGAAAAAAGAGAAAAAGTCGAATCGAATAAAATTCCTCAAGAATTAGATGATGCGATCGTCTCTGTCGAAGACCGACGCTTCTTTAAACATAATGGGGTTGACCCGGTTCGAATCGCTGGTTCATTAGTCCACAATATTACAAATAAAGGCGGCCTTCAAGGTGGTAGTACTTTGACCCAGCAATTAGTCAAACTATCCTTTTTCTCAACAAAATCTTCTGATCAAACGATCAAGCGGAAAGCACAAGAAGCTTGGTTGGCTATTAAATTAGAAAAAAAATATTCAAAACAAGAAATTTTGACGTATTACATTAACAAAGTCTATATGGCCAATGGTCTTTACGGAATGGAAACAGCAGCAGAAACATATTTCGGTAAAGAATTACAGCATTTAAGCATTGCCCAAACAGCCCTACTTGCCGGAATGCCACAAGCACCAAATTCTTACGATCCTTATCAACATCCAAAGGCTGCGAAAAACCGACGAGATACTGTCCTTTATACTATGTTGACAAATAAAAAAATTTCTCAAGAAGAATATGACAAAGCAGTAAAAGAACCAATTGATGAAGGCTTACAACCTTTAGCAACAGACAACCAAGAACGTAAAGTAACTGATAATTACGTAAAAGAAGTCATTACTCAAGTTGAGTCAAAAACTGGTAAAGATGTTTATACGGATGGCTTAGATATCTATACGAATTTAGATATGAGTGCGCAAGAGCAATTATATAAAATTGTGAACAGTGATGAATATGTCCAATATCCCGATGAGAATCTACAAGTAGCTGCAACGTTAGTCGACAGCGAGACTGGTCAAGTAAATGCTCAAATCGGCGGAAGAAATATTGCAGATGATGTCTATTTAGGCTTAAACCGTGCAGTCACTACTAATCGTGACTTTGGTTCAACTGTTAAGCCTGTCACCGATTACGGTCCTGCTTTTGAATATTTGCAAAAATCGACTGGAACTCGTATCAGCGACAGTGCCTATAATTATGAAGGTACTACTACTCCCGTTAAAAACTGGGATAACAGCTATCAAGGAAACATCACCTTACGTCAAGCACTCTATGATTCAAGAAATGTCCCTGCCGTCAAATTATTTAATGAAGTCGGTACAGATAATGTAACCAAATTTTTAAATAATTTAGGCATCGAGTATAAAAATATTCAACAAGCCAATGCGATCTCAAGTAATACTGAAACACAAGATGGCTCAAAATACGGAATCTCGACCGAAAAGATGGCAGCAGCTTATGCGGCATTCGCTAATGGTGGTACTTATAATGAGCCGCTATATATCAATAAAATCAAATATCAAGATGGCTCTGAACAAACATTTGAAAGCAAAGGAACCAAAGCGATGGAACCTTATACAGCTTACATGATCACAGATGTGTTAAAAGATGTGATTTCAAAAGGGACTGGTACGAATGCTCAAATTGCCAATCTTTTCCAAGCGGGTAAAACCGGAACTTCTAACTATACAGACGATGAATTAGCAAAAATCCAACAATATGATTCTGTATCGCCTGACGTTATGTTTACCGGGTATACTCCTCATTATTCTTTGTCTGTTTGGACGGGATATGATGATCGGATGGAACCGATCACTTCGCAATCTAATATGATCGCTAGTGATGTATACCGTGAATTAATGAGTTATGTCTCGCAAAATGTATCTAATGAAGATTGGACGATGCCGAGTGATGTGTTAAGAATCGGAAACGAATTATATGTTAAAGGCGCTTCTTCTGTTCCGAGCCAATCTAGTTACGCCAGTCAAAGTTCGTACTATAATAACTATAGTTCTTATAGCAGCCAACAACCTAGTAGCTCTGTAACTGAGCAAACAGTGACAACACCAAGTGTTTCTGAATCAGCTACTGTTCCGTCAAGCAGCAGTGAAGTTCCCCCAAGCTCTTCTGCTGTAGAAGAAACACCGACACCTTCAACACCTTCTTCTTCCGTTGAAGAAACGCCGACACCTTCAACGCCTTCTTCTTCCGTTGAAGAAACGCCGACACCTTCAACGCCTTCTTCTTCCGCCGAAGAAACACCGGCGCCGGCGCAAGACCAATCAAACAATAGTGATTAAAAAAAGCCGTTCGAAATTAATTTCGAACGGCTTTTAAACGGTCTTTTCCATCTTGACAGATATCCAACAACGGACAAATACTACATTTAGGGGCGCGCGCTGTACAATGATAGCGACCAAAAAAAATCAATGTATGATGACTCTTAATCCATAACTCTTTTGGAATTTTCCGCATCAATGTCGCTTCTACTTCTGACACTGAAGCATTTAATTTACAAATACGAAGGCGTTTAGTCACGCGCTCAACATGAGTATCCACAGCAATTGCAGGTACGCCAAAGGCATCACCCAACACTACATTTGCTGTTTTACGTCCAACACCCGGCAATTTGATCAATTCTTCGCGGGATTCGGGAACGATCCCGCCAAAATCATCTAGTAGCATTTGTGCACAAGCTTTAATATTTTTAGCCTTATTGCGGTATAAGCCAATAGTCTTGATTTTAGCGATCACATCCTCCATCGGTGCTTGCGCCAAAGCTTCAGGGGTGGGATACGCTGCAAATAGTGCCGGGGTCGCTTTATTGACAGAAACATCGGTCGCTTGAGCACTCAAAATCACTGCAATTAATAATTGGAATGGCGACTCTGAGTGTAATTCTCCGATGGCATCAGGAAACATTTGATACATTCGGTTCATAGCTTCCATTGTTTTTTCTTTGCTAAGCATCCGGGTCTTTCCTTTCTAGCCAGTTATACAAAGAAACTTTAGGTAATTCTTCGCTTTGTTGTTTTTCTTCTTTTTGCAGCAATACTTTTTTACGTCGTCTTTGCTCTTCTTCGACCTGAGCTTTTGATCGAATATTCTTCTTTTCCCAGCTTTGTAAAACTGTTTCGATATATTTAAAATTGTAAGCTTGGTTTAAAACGGCTTCCTGTAAAGCCAGTTGAATCAATTCTGGTGAATAGTGGTCTTCATCTACCCAGTAGCCGATTTTTTGATATTCAATCGGTGAGAGTGGCCGCCCAAATTCTTGCTCAAAAGATCGTAACATCCGTTTTTGAGCTGCTAAATCATTTTCTTCCTCTACTTGGAAGCGTTGTTGCTCTTTTAACAAAGATAATTTTTCAAAGGCAGGCATGCAATCATAATGATCACTTTGGCGACCTTGTTCATCTTGGGCTGTTTCTAATTGTATAAATCCTTTTTCAACTAGACTGTTCAAACCTTTGTAGATATTTTCTGTCGAATGTCCCATATTCTTCGCTATCACTGTCAAATTAGGAAAGTCTTCTCCTGCTTGATGAGCAGAATATAATTGTAGCCATAACATAAACTCATTAGTAGTCAGGCCAATCACTGTATAATTTTGTAATAGCAGATTTGAAATCGTGGTTTCTCCTCCAGCTAAATAATCTTGTAATGAAATCATTTAAAATCCTCCGTTCACATTTTTAGTTTACACTAAAAAAATAGGAAGTCCAACACTTAGAAAAAAGTCAATCAAATAAAAAAATGGGAAGCATCGCTTCCCATTTTTTTCTATTCAGCCTCTTCTAAAGCCGCTTGAGCTAAGATATTCAAGTAGTTCCATGGGCGATCAAAATGTGGTTGGAAGAAGAAATCTTGTAATGCTAAATCTTCTAAAGTCATATTATTTTGAATCGCTACAGATAAAGTATTAGCTGATTGAGTAATGTCATATTTAGATAAGAATTGTGCACCTAAAATTTTATTTGTTCCTTTTTCAGAAACGATTTCCATCAATATTTTTTCTGTGGTCGGCATGAATTCTGGGCGATAATTATCTTCTATTACTGTTACATTAACATCGATCCCGTTCAATGCGGCACTTTCTTTTGTCAAACCAGTTGAACCAATTGTCCAGCCAAATAAGTATAAGCCAGAAGTTCCTTGCGTACCACGATATTTTACTTTTTGTTCAACTAAATTTTTACCAACTAGCATTCCTTGACGGACAGCATTTGTTGCTAATGGAATATATTGATGTTGACCAGTTGGATTGTAATGGACGACTGTTGAATCACCCGCAGAGAAAATGTCAGGATTGCTTGATTGCATGTACTCATTTACTTTGATTGCACCACTTGGTAGCATATCAACTTTGTCTTTTAATAAATCAGTATTGGGACGGAAGCCCACGCATAGAATGACCATGTCCGCATCAAACTCATTGCTTGGCGTAACAACTTTTGTTACCGCACCCGTTTCATCTGCTACGAATTCATTCACATTTTCACCTAAAGCAAGCGTTACTCCACGATCAACTAATTCTTTTTCTAACAAGTCTGTAAACGGCTGGTCCAAATATTTATTTAAAATACGTGATAAGCCATCAATTAATGTTACTTGTTTCCCACTTTCAGCGAACGCTTCAACTAATTCGATTCCAATGTAACCTCCACCAACTACGACAACCTTTTTAGCATCTTTTGCTTTTTCAATGATTTGGTTGGCTTGATTGTAATTTTTACATAATAAAACATTTTTTGATTTGATTCCTTTGATTGGCGGAATGATAGGCCATGAACCAGTTGTTACAACTAATTTATCATAGTCGATCACTTTTTCTTCATTGGTTTTCAAATCTTTAGCTGTTACTTTTTTATTATCTGTATCAATATTAGTCACATCGTGTTCCATGTTCACTGATGCGCCTAATGAAGTCAATTCTTCAGGGTTTGAATAGAATAATCCAGCAGGGTCTTTTACTACTCCACCAACGTATAAAGCGATTCCACAAGATAAGAAAGAAATGTTGTCATTACGTTCAAACACCGTCACTTCTGCATCTGGGTGGCTTGCTAATATATTTTTAACGGCTGCTGTGCCGGCATGGGTACATCCTACTACTACTACTTTCATTGTCGTCCCTCTTTCATTTATCATGATTTGTGTTTGCAATCTTTTGCACAAGGATAGTGTAACAGATTTTATTGCCTGTATAAATTATTTTGCTCACAAAGAACGACTTTTATTTTGAATACAGAAAATTTGAAAGCGCAAAAGCTATTTTATTTTTCAATAATTTTTTTATGTAAACAAAAAATCCAGAAATAAATCACTCTTTCCACCATAACTGAAGACTCAATTTTTGATTATTTTTCTCAGCACAAATGTTAAATTTCTCTATGGGAACTTTTTTTATAATCAAAAAATACATAAAAAAAAAACTGAGAAATTTTTTTCTCAGTCTTTTTAACTATGCTATAATTCGTTAAATGTATTTACAACATTTTCTACTGTAAAGCCAAATTGTTCTAGAATGTAATCGCCAGGCGCTGATGCACCAAAATGATCGATTCCAATCATTTTGCCTTCTGTACCAATGTAACGTTCCCAGCCAAATGGAGAAGCAGCTTCAATCGCTACACGTTTCTTGACAGCTTTTGGTAAAACAGATTCTTTATAAGCAGCATCTTGTGATTCAAACAAATCAAAACTTGGAATAGATACTACAGAAACGTCTTTTCCTTGAGCTTTCAATTCTTTTTGTGCTTGTACAGCAAGATTAACTTCAGAACCAGTTGCAATCAAGATACCTTCTGGTGTATCAGATTCTGCTTTAGAAATCACATAACCACCTTTGGTTACGCCTTCTTTAGCTAAATCCTTACTGTTTGGTAAAACAGGTAAGTTTTGACGGCTTAATACTAAAATAGTTGGTTTATCCGTTGTTTTCAACGCTTGTGCCCAAGCAGCAGAAGTTTCGTTACCATCAGCAGGTCGGATAACTTGTACGTTAGGCATGCAGCGAACACTTGCTAATTGTTCGATTGGTTCATGGGTTGGTCCATCCTCACCTACAGCTACAGAATCATGTGTAAGCACATAGATAACTGGTAAGCCTTGGATAGCTGACATACGGACTGCAGGACGTAGATAGTCGGTAAATACAAAGAATGTCCCACCGTAAATACGTGTTCCGCCATGTAAATGAATTCCGTTCATCGCACTAGCCATCGCAAATTCACGTACACCAAACCAGATGTTACGACCTTCGTATGATTCAGGCTGGAATTCTTTATCATCAGTCATGGTTGTATTATTTGAACCTGATAAATCTGCGGAACCGCCCCAAATATTTGGAATGGCTTTTGATAAAGCTTGAATCGCATCTTTACTTGATACCCGGCTTGCTTGTGAAGAACCTTCTTCATAAACTGGTAATGACTCTTCCCAATTTTCTGGAAGTTCGCCAGCAAAGGCTTGTTTGAATTGTTTCGCTAATTCAGGATAAGCTTTTTCATAGTCAGCAAATACTGCATCCCAATTTGATTCAGCTTTAGCACCCTTATCGTTGATTTCTGCTTTAAAGCGAGCAGCTACTTCCTCAGGGACTGTGAAATCAGGATATTCCCAACCGTAGATTGCTTTGGCTGCTGAAATACCATCTGCTCCAATTGGTGCACCATGGACTGCTGACGTTCCTTGTTTAGGAGAACCATACCCGATCACAGTTTTTACTTCGATCAATGTTGGTTTACCTTTTTCAGCTTTCGCTTCTTCGATTGCTTTAGAGATTGCTTCTAAATCATTACCATCTTTAACTAAAATATGTTGCCAACCATACGCTTCATAACGAGCTCCCACATTTTCAGTAAATGCTTTTGAAGTTGGTCCATCTAAAGAAATATCATTTGAATCATACAACACGATCAATTTTCCAAGTTTCATATGTCCGGCCATTGAACTTGCTTCAGCAGAGACACCTTCCATCAAGTCACCATCGCCACAAAGTGCATAAGTATAGTGGTCAATTACTTTGAAATCATCACGATTATACGTAGCTGCTAAATGAGCTTCAGCCATTGCTAAACCAACAGAAGTTGAGATACCTTGGCCTAAAGGACCTGAGGTTGCTTCGACACCGTCTGTATGATGATATTCAGGGTGCCCTGGTGTTTTACTTTCCCATTGACGGAAATTTTTTAAATCATCAATCGTTACTTGGTAACCAGAAAGATGTAATAAGCTGTAAAGCATTGCTGATCCATGACCTGCAGATAAAATAAACCGATCACGGTTTGGCCAGTTTAATGAAGTTGCTGGATTCACATTCAAATGTTTTGTCCATAGAGCATAAGCCATTGGTGCTGCTCCCATTGGTAAGCCGGGATGGCCAGAGTTTGCTTTTTGGATTGCTTCAATACTTAATGTTCTAATTGTGTTTACACCTAATTGATCGATTTTGTCGAACAAAATAGTTCCCCCTTTTTGGTCATAAATACTTTAAATACAGATTTATTGTAACCGATTTATTTTGACATTACAATCACAAAATACTAAAAGAATTATTTTCTATTATGTAATCCCTTTTGCTTTTGAATCTCTTTTAATTTCTCAGGAGTAACGTCATTTCCTTCTGGATCAACAACTTTCATTCCTTCGATATGATGACGCATGCCGCTTCTAAATGACGAAATATATTCTTCACGCAAGACTTTTTGTTCTTTAGCTTCAGCATCTGTTAAGCCTTCAGATTTCTTTTTCTTTGCTAGCTCATTGATTCGTGCAATCGTTTCATCATTGATCATCTTGAACACCTCTTTCTTCTTACTAATTATACATAAAAAATGCGAACTTAAAAGCCTAAATGAATACGAACGTTTGTTTGAATTCTTTGCTTTTGTATGCTAAACTAAAAAAAACGAAAGAAGGTGCGGGCATTGGCAAAAAGAACGGAAACAAAACAATTAGAAGTTTTGCGTTTTATTCATGAACGCGTTGAAGATAAAGGATATCCACCTACTGTTAGAGAAATTGGAGAGGCTGTAAATTTATCCTCTACCTCTACAGTCCATGGCCATCTTTCACGATTAGAAAAAAAAGGCTGGATTTTACGTGACCCCACAAAGCCACGAGCCATCGAATTAACTATTACTGGTTTAGACAAAATCGGGGCAACACCAAAAGTCATTCCGATGCTTGGAGTAGTCACTGCCGGCGAACCCATTCTAGCAGTAGAAGAAGCTTCAGACTTCTTCCCGGTTCCCCCAGACCTATCTAGCGAAGAAGGCAGTCTATTCATGTTGACGATTCGAGGAGAGAGCATGATTAATGCTGGTATTTATGACGGCGACCATGTCATCGTAAGAAAACAATCTGCCGCAACAAATGGCGAGATTGTTATCGCTATGACGGATGAAAATGAGGCAACCTGTAAAAGATTTTATCGCGAAACGGACCACATTCGTTTACAACCAGAAAACGATGAACTACGCCCTATTATTTTAGACAACGTTTCGATTCTTGGAAAAGTTGTTGGCCTATATCGAAACCATATTTATTAATCGGAAGTTTCTTCCGATTAATTTTTTTACTTTACAAATCGAACAAACATTCGTATAATAAAAACACAAACACATGTTCGTATTTTTATTAGGAGTGATTATTGATGAAAACAGTAAGAAGATTTGGTTTAGTTATCGCAGTTTTGTTGCTTGGTTTCTTGATTGGTAAGTTAGGGTCTTTGGCTACGATCGTCATTTTTTCTGGTTTGTTTCTTGTATGGTTCATGTTATGGGATGAACGCACTTATACCCAACACTATGCAGAACATCAATATGAAGAAGATGTGGAAGTTGAGCAGTATTATAAAGAACCTGCTGAGGATTTTTATTACGTTACCTATGATCAGCAATACCATAAGTCCGCTTAATAGAAAAACTAGTAGACTTAATATAAAAAAAAGAAGCCGAATCGGCTTCTTTTTTTATATTAATAATCCATCAAAGTTAAGATGTCATATCCTTGAATTTTATCTCGACCATGAAGTTCTTCTAATTCAATTAAGAAAGCACAACCAACAACAATCCCACCAAGTTGTTCTACAAGTTCAATTGTCGCTTTAATTGTTCCGCCAGTCGCTAATAAGTCATCCGTGATCAATACACGTTGGCCAGGTTTGATCGCATCGCGATGAATCGTCAAAGTATCTGTACCATATTCTTTTTCGTATTCTACTTCGATCACTTCACGAGGTAATTTGCCAGGTTTGCGAACTGGAGCAAAGCCTAAGCCTAATTCAAATGCTACTGGACAGCCCACGATAAATCCGCGTGCTTCCGGTCCTACGACCATATCAATTTGTTTTTCTTTTGCATAATTTACGATTTGTCTTGTCGCTTCACGGTAAGCTTCACCATCTGCCATTAGTGGTGAGATATCACGGAAGACGATCCCTTCTTTTGGATAGTCTGGGATACTGGCAATATAATCTTTCAAGTTCATTTTGGTTGTTTCCTCCTAGCTTTTCAGCCAATTTCTAATAGTTTGAATATCATTCATCAACAAAAATTCTTCACTATCTATTTGCAGCACACGTTTTTGATAAATTTCGCTCTCTTCAAAAGCCCGAGCTTGTGGGGATGCGACCATTTTTAAAACGCCGTCGTCTATTGTAACAAATTTTAGCTCAGAAAACACGTGAATCATGAATACTAATAATTTTTCTGGAATTCTTAAGTAATTTGAAACAATTTTTAACTTATATCGGATATCGACACTTGTTTGCTTATGGAAAAATTGATACAGTTTCGCAAACTGGTCGCGATTGGGCATTCCGTTTAGATACGATTCATCCGAACTATACAAATAAAGATATACACGTTCAAAATTCCCACCACGGATTATTTCTTTCAATACTTCTTTCCGGTCTGGACAATCTAATACAATCAATTGATCATAATCTTGCCATAGAATGGTTTCATCATATAAAGTGATCGTCTCTTGTAACTCTTTAGCAAAAAATTTCTGACTCGCTTCTTGAAAAGCTAAATATAGTGGACGTCCGTTTTCAAGTTTTTGCTGCCACGTATATTTGGCGCGACGATCAATAATTTGTAACCCTGATGAAGCAAAATCAATCAATCGTAATTGCACTTTCTTTTGACCGTTCCATTCATTGATTTCTAAATCACCTACAAAACGCGTTTCCGGTTGTTGTAATTCTTCGGCGACATCACCAAAGCCAAAACCAATTGCATCGAGTTGATTTCCTTCGTCTTTCAATGAAAATTTAACGTGCTGCTGGTCACCGCCGATACGTTTACAGAAATTCACATCTCCATTGACTAAAAAGTGTGGTGCAGGATTGTCTGTACCAAATGGCGCTAATACTTTCAACTCATCAACAAATTTTAATTGAATATCAGAAAGCGCTAAATGTTCATCAATTAATAATTTGGGCCCTTGATCTAAATTGATTTGGTTTTTATCGATATACTCATTCATGGACTGTTGCAATCTCACTAAATTAGCTGAAGGCATCGTTAAACCAACTGCTGCAGCATGACCACCAAAATGAGTAAATTCAGAGCGCATCGTATTTAGCATGGCATACAAGTCTAACGCTTCAACGCTACGGCCGGAACCTTTAGCGACACCTTGGTCATCGATCGCTAATACGATTGTCGGATGGCCAGTTTGTTTTAAAATATTACCAGCCACGATTCCTAAGACTCCTGGATTCCAATTGCTCCCGGCAATCAAATGAACCTTGTCTTCTGGATTAACTAACGCTTTAGCTTCTTCAGTTATTTCCTGTACGATAGTTTTGCGTTCATTATTGATTTGATCCAATCTTTCTGCTAATCCATGAGCTATTTCCTCGTCAAAAGTTGTCATTAGTTCAACAGCAGGATTGGGATCTCCTAATCGTCCGATTGCGTTTAACCGCGGTCCTAAACTAAAGCCGATACTAGTCTCATCAACTTTTTGAAGTTCAACACCACTCACTTTTAATAATTCTAACAATCCTAAACGCTGTGTTTGTTTGATTGCTTGTAATCCTAATTTAACTAGATTGCGATTTTCGCCTGTCATAGAGACTAAATCGGCTACCGTACCAATCGTAACCAAATCTAACATTTCCAATGGTACTTCTTCTAACAATGCCGTTGCTAACTTAAAAGCAACTCCTGCTCCTGCTAGTTCACCAAAGGGATAATGTCCTTGCGGATGTCGAGGGTGAATAATACAATAAGCATTCGGCAGTACTGGCGGCATTTCATGGTGATCAGTTACAATCACATCTATTCCTTGGTCATTTGCATAATCGATAGCTTCATTACCAGCTACACCATTGTCTACGGTAATAATTAATTGAATGCCTTCGTTGATTTTTTCAGCAAAAAGTGCCTGATTGGGACCATACCCATGAATAAAACGATTCGGTAAAACATAGTGCACGTTCGCACCGATCATTTCTAACGTTTCTAACATAATCGATGTGCTGGTAATCCCGTCAGCATCATAGTCTCCGTAAATCAAGATTTCCTGCTCTTCCATGATAGCGGTTTGAATACGATCCACTGCTTTATCCATATCGTGCATCAAAAACGGATCATGAAGTTCATCGAGATCTGCTTTCATCAATTTAGTAAAAGCGTCTAAGGTATGTATATTACGGTTCCATAAAAGTCGGATAAAAGTTTTGCTGTATCCTTGATTTAATAATTCGGTTTCAAAGGTTGAATCAATGGCTTCAGTTTCAATCACTTGCCAATCAAAATTAGATTTTTTCACACTATCACTTCCCAACCGTATTAGTATAGCAAAAATAATTCCCACAAGAAAGAGAAGAAGACCTTAGTTTAGCTACCAAGGTCTTTCTTTACTAATCATAATAATCGATTGGATGTGTTGAAGAATTTTCAGAGGATTCGTTCGATTTAGCTGCGAGTGCCTGATCTTTTTCTTTTAATAAGCTCTCATAATTTGCTTTCAACACCGCAAGTTCATTTTCTTGTTCTCGCTGGAATTTAGCTTTTTCATCTGCTAATTTTTGTTCATTATTGACTTCGTATTCTTGAAGCGTTGTTTTCAGTTCTTTGATCTCTTTTCTTTGTTGAAAAAGTGTCGCACCGGACGTAAGAAAAACAACTACTGCCCCAATTAGTGCAGAACCAATAATCACCAATACTAAAGATAAATAAACTTTTTTGACTAAAAAGTTTACAGGTATTTCTTGGCTATTTGAAAGTGCAAAAATCACGATAACTAAAACCAAAATAAATCCGAGAAAAACTTTCCATTGTTTTCTCATTTGCTTTCCTACTTCCTATTGAATAATCCACTCGCTAAAAAATCACCCAGATGCGGGAACAGATCATAAAAACGGCTAGCGCCTGACATAATCAATGGACGATTGATTTCACGAGTCGGTTTACCCATCTTGTTGACGATAACTTTGGCCAATTTCTGAGGATCTAAGACGATACTTCCTAAATTATCTAAATAGCTACCACTTGGATCTGCTTTATCAAAAAATTCTGTTGCTATTGGACCAGGATTGATCGTAGTGACATAAACATTTGCTGGTCGTAATTCTAAACGTAAGGCATTTGAAAAACCTAAAACTGCAAATTTAGTTGCTGAATAGACTGTCGATTTTGGCGTTGCCATCTTTCCAGCCATTGAAGCCACATTAAAAATATGTCCACTTTGTTTTTCAACCATTGAGATAGCTACTTTTTGAGTAAAGTACATCATGCCTAACACATTGACATCGAACATTTTTTTAGCCACATCGAGATCAAAATCAACAAAATCTTCAAACAAACCAAATCCAGCATTGTTGACTAAGATGTCAATCGGGCCAACCTCATCTGAAATTTTTCCAAGTACTGATTCGACATTATCAGGGTCTGAGATATCTAATTGGAAAGCATATGCCTCTTTGCCGCTTAAGGCCTGACATTTTTCTTTGACTTGTCCAATCAAATTAATACGACGGGCACAAGTTACGACAATTGCCCCTTGTTTTGCAGCCTCATAACAAATTTGTTCACCCAGTCCTGCTGAACCTCCCGTTACTACTACTACTTTATCGGTTAAATTCATTCATTTCCCTTCTTTCGCTTAAAATGAGTGTTTAGATGGTCTTTTATGAAAAAGGCACTTCAAAGGTATCGAAGTCTTTGGCTACTTTTGTATTGGCAAAAACTTCTTGTGCTTCTAATTCGAGTTCTTTCGCTTCCTTCGCTAAATAGCGGGCTGAGATATGTGTTAAATACAATTGTTTCGCTTGAGCTTCTTTCGCAATTGTCGCAGCCTGCTGTGTCGTCGAATGAAAATAAGCTTTCGCTAGTTTTGCTTCATTTTTGTTGAAGGTACTTTCATGGACGATCACATCGCTATCTTTGGCAAAAACACTAGATTTTGCTGTAAAACGAGTATCGCCAAAGATCGTTATGATTCGACCTTGTTTATTTTCGCCAACAAAATCTTTGCCATTGATTACTCGACCATCTTTTAGTGTAACTGTTTGACCTTGTTTTAATTTTCCATAAACCGGTCCAGCAGGGATATCTAACGCTGCTAATTTTTCAACTTGCAACGTCCCCTCATGATCAGCTTCTGTTACACGAAAACCAAAACTATCAATTCCATGATCAAATAACATCGCCTCAACCGTAAATTGTTTGTCTTTAAAAATAACTCCTTCTTCAAGTTCAATAAACGCTAACGGATAAGTCAGATGTGTCTTGGTTACTTGAAGCGAGGTTTTAACATAATTTTCTAAACCCACTGGGCCATATATCTCAACTGGTTCTTCTCCCCCTTGGAATGAACGGCTACTTAATAATCCCGGTAATCCAAAGATATGATCGCCATGTAAATGAGTAATAAAAATTTTCTCGATTTTCCGAGGTTTGATATTTGTTCTTAAAATCTGCATTTGCGTGCCTTCTCCGCAATCAAATAACCAGATTGAATTTCTTTCATCTAATAACTTCAATGCTAAGCTACTGACATTCCGATGTTTTGCTGGAACACCTGCGCCAGTTCCTAAAAATTCTAGTTCCATAGTTTCCCTGACTTTCTATCAAATTAATTTCATTCTAGAAGAAAGTCACAGTTAGTGCAATCTAATTCTAAGAATATTTATACTTTTATTTTTCTTCTTCCCTTTGCGCCGAATCTGAATTCTTTGCCATTTCTTGTGCTTTTTTTACATCGGCTTCTACTTCTTCATATTCTAAACGAGTAATTTCGCCGCCTAGTTCCATCATGATTAGCTGATTCAAAGGCCGATTGTCTTCTTCTTCTGCGATGAGTAGTAGTGCCGTGTCGCCTTCACCGATTTTATCAATTAAGAATTCGAAAACACTATTTGCTTCACGAATTTCTTTCGCATCCCGAGTAGCACCAATCATTCCTCCGGTGAACCACCCAAGCAACACGCCGATGGGGCCTCCTAAAATTCCAACCATCATACCAATCAAGCCGCCAGTAGAACTTTTGTTATTGCCAGTAAAATCTAAGAAGTCTTCGATTTGGAACTTGTGCTCGCCATCATTTGAATGATGGATGACTGCCATCTGTTCACCTTTGACTGCTTTGGTCATGTGTAATTTTTTAGCTTTCGAAAAAGCTTCATAAGCCTTTGATTCCACATCAAAATTCATAATAATTACTCTTTTTTCCATTTTTATCGCCCCTTTTATTCTTTAAACTAAGTGTAGCAATAAAAAGAGCATTTGAGAAATAGAACGAGTCTTTTATCAGCTAATTTTATTATCTTCTCTTGACTATAAAAAGTTTAAAACGCAAGGTATTTAGCATTTTTTGCCATTTCGCAAAAAAAAGAGAGCCAAAAGTATTATCTACTGGCTCTGCTTTTTTTATTTTGCTATTTTGATTTCTTCCATGATCCGATCATCGATAACGTAATGATCAAAAAAGACTTTAGAGAGTTGATAGCCTTCTCCCCAGTTTGTTCGAATAACATCATATTCAACACCGTCGATTTTTAATTTGTTACGTAAATGCTTGATGATTGTAGACAGACGTGTCATGTGGCTCGCTGAATCGCTATCGCCCCAAATTTTAATCGCTAAGTCATTTCTGCTGATTGGTGCATCTTTTGTAGCAATCAGTGTACTTAACATTTCGCGCTCAGAACGCGTTAAATTCCATAATGGCAATGGACGTTTTTCATAATCACTACGCTCTTCTTGAGTTTTGAAACCAAAACCAACTGAATAGATTGAATCTTTCGTTGTTTTTTCGGCTAATTTCTCTCTAAGGCTGCTGAGTGATTCTTCTTCAAGTAGCCACTCATCGATCCCTGAAGCTTCCCATTCCGCCTTTTCTTCATCTTGTGGGAAACTATCCGTTTTGCGGATAATTGTAAATTTATTTCCGACAGCTTCTAAAATTATTGACAATTCTTGGTCTGAAACAGTTTCACTAATGATCAGCACATCAAAATAGCCCATTACTTCTGATGGAATTTGTTCTGCTAATAGCATTGATAATATTTTTGATGAACTCAATACCTCAATGTTCAAACGTTGTAATTTTTCAACCAGTGGCCGTTCTACTAAAATATTATGTGTTAAAATTAATACTTGCATTAAATTATTCCCCTTTTTCTATCAAAAATAATAATCCAACTCATATCAGTCTGGAATATTTATCAATTAATAATATAATTATCGCTTGGTACTTTCTAATATTACACTTGCAAAACATCATATGCTATAAAAAAGCTTATATTTTAGTAATCACAATTAGAATTATCAGTAAGTTTTTTGGGTTAAAAAACCTTTTGTTTAATAAAATAATTTAATTGTCATTTTAAAACAACAAATTTTTAAATTATTTCTTAAATTAACTAATAAAATATGTGCATAAATAAACAAAGTCCTCCATTAGATTGGTTACTCCTTTTATGCTTTAATTATCCTAAAAATCAGGAATTCTATTTTTAAATTTCTGCTTTGTATTCATTTATTTGCTAACATTTTTTGGTAATTTAAACGTTTGTTCACATTGTTTCATTAAGTATTTTCAAAAACATTCATTTTTTTATTCTCAGATAAATAACATTGATTTCTATTAATAAAAATTTTCTTTTTTTTGCGTTGTCTCTTATATCGCCTTCAATCAAATATTTCTTTTTAAAGTAAAATAAACATTTTATTATTTATTGGCTTTTAGAATATGTTTATGTTTTTCAATAGAAATTAAAAAGAAGCTAAGACAAAAGTAGTTTCCTACTTTTGTCTTAGCTTCTTTTTGTTAGTCTACAAATTCAAATTCAAATTTATCAATTCGCACGATATCGCCATCTTTAGCACCTCGTGCACGTAAAGCCTCATCTACGCCCATTGAACGTAATTGACGCGCAAAACGCATGACTGTTTCGTCATGATCAAAATTGGTCATTTTGAACATTTTTTCAAGTTTATCACCAGTCAATACCCAAGTAGCGTCTGGTTCTCGAGTGATCATAAATTCTGGTTCATCTGATTGGAAACCATAATTCACTGTATCCTCTTCGACGTCTTCATCGTATAACAAGAATTCTGGTGTCACTTCTAAAAGATCAGCAGTAGCATTCAACAGATTGTCTAAGCCTTGCTTGGTAAATGCTGAAATAGCAAAGACTGGCATGTCATCTGCGAATTCATCTGTTTTTTCTTTTTTTAATTTAGCTTTGAATTCTTTTAGATTTTCTTCTGAATTCGGCATATCCATTTTATTAGCCACAATAATTTGTGGACGTTCTAATAATCGTAAATTGTGGGTACCTAATTCTTTATTGATCGCTTGATAATCTTCATAAGGGTCGCGCCCTTCCATTCCACTCATATCAATCACGTGTAAAATGACCCGTGTTCGCTCGATATGACGTAAAAATTGAGTTCCTAGGCCAACACCTTGTGAAGCTCCTTCAATCAAGCCTGGTAAATCAGCTGCGGCAAAACTACGGCCATCACTTGTTGTGACCATTCCTAGATTAGGAACTAAGGTTGTAAAATGATAGGCTCCGATTTTTGGTCGTGCTGATGAAATGACAGATAGAATTGTTGATTTACCTACCGATGGAAAACCGACTAAACCAACATCTGCTAATACTTTCAATTCTAATTCAATATTGCGCTCTTGTCCGGGCTCACCGTTTTCAGCTAGTTCAGGCGCAGGGTTTCTTGGTGAAGCAAAGCGTGTATTTCCACGACCTCCACGACCTCCCTTAGCGACAACTAATTCTTGACCATTTTCAATTAAATCACCGATCAAGGCGCCAGTATCTGAATCACGAACAGTTGTACCTGGTGGCACACTCACATAGGTATCTTCTGCTCCATGACCGTGCATTCCTTTACTCATTCCATTTTCACCTGGTGTTGCTCTAAAGTGGCGATTGTAACGAAAATCCATCAATGTGCGTAAGCCTTCATCGACTACTAGAATCACATCGCCCCCTTGGCCTCCATCACCACCAGCTGGTCCACCGTCTGGCACATACTTTTCACGACGAAACGCAACCATTCCATCTCCACCTTTACCGGCTTTGACATCAATTGTTACTTGATCTAAAAACATGGACATCTTGGTGTCCTCCTTATATATATTATTATTATGACTAATGAATCTCCACACTAAACAAAGTCTTATATATTGTAGCTAGAATAGTCGGAAAAGTCCATTCTTATTAGATAGAAGCTGAAAAAAAATGGAAGTCTTATCTTTTTTTAAACTATTTTGATTGCCTTATTTCATCAGGTAATATCTTTTGACAAAAAAATTGAAGCGTTGCACAATTAAATTGTAAAGCAGATTTCTTTGCTTGATAAAAAAAGGAGGAACTTTTGGTTATGACAGTAAAAGTAGGTATTAACGGATTTGGACGTATTGGTCGTTTAGCTTTCCGTCGTATTAAAGAAGTATCAGATGATATCGAAGTAGTAGCAATCAACGATTTAACTAGTCCTACAATGTTGGCACAATTATTACAATTTGATTCCACACATGGTACTTATCCTGGCACAGTTACTGCGACAGAAGATTCAATCGTTGTTGACGGTGAAAGCACACGTGTTTACGCTGAACCTGATGCAAGTAAAATTCCTTGGGTGAAAGAAAATGGTGTGGATATCGTTTTAGAATGTACTGGTTTTTACACTTCTGAAGAAAAAGCACAAGCTCATATCGATGCAGGTGTTAAACGTGTCGTTATCTCTGCTCCTGCCGGACAAATGAAAACCATTGTTTACAATGTAAATGATGATACTCTTGATTCAAATGATAAAATTATTTCTGCGGGTTCTTGTACAACAAACTGCCTAGCTCCATTAGCTTATTTCTTAAATGAAGAATTTGGGATTGAAGTTGGAACTATGACAACTGTCCATGCCTATACTTCTACTCAAATGTTATTGGACGGCCCAGTTAAAGGTGGCAACTTGCGTGCTGCTCGTTCAGCTGCAGATAATACTATTCCACATTCTACTGGTGCTGCAAAAGCGATTGGTTTAGTTATACCAGAATTACAAGGAAAATTACAAGGACATGCACAACGTGTGCCGGTTGTCGATGGTTCTTTGACTGAATTGGTTTCAATCCTTAAAACTAAAGTAACGGCTGATCAAGTCAATGAAGCAATCAAAAAACATACTGTCGATAATCCATCATTTGGCTATGATGATCGCGAAATCGTTTCTGGTGATGTAATCGGAACGACTCAAGGATCTATCTTCGATCCAACTCAAACAGAAGTAACTTCTGCTGGGGACTATCAATTAGTTAAAACAGTTGCTTGGTATGACAATGAATATGGTTTTACTTGCCAAATGATCCGCTTATTGGAAAAATTTGCTAACTTATAAAAGAAGTTGTCTTTTAAAAGGAGATCTTTTAGATCTCCTTTTTTGTTGTGATTTACCCATTTTTGAAGCAAAAGTCATGCTTTTTTCATAGGAACTCCCTTAAAAATTTGTTATCATATTAGAGATGACAAACTTTTTAAAGGAGAAATGTATGCAGTTCAAAAAAATAATCATAGGTGCAAGCTTAGCATTATCTATTGGTTTACTGGCTGCTTGTGGAACAAGTAGCAGTACTTCAAGTACAAAAGAAACTAGTACAAAAACAACGGAGTCTAGTGTAGATTTGAATAAATTAGATTTACCTCAGCTCAGTACCGATGTTTCAAAAGATGAATATCTAGTAGAAATGGTAACTACAGAAGGGAGCATCAAAATCAAACTATTCCCTAAACAGGCACCTAAAGCGGTTGAAAACTTCGTTAAACATGCAAAAGATGGTTATTATAAAGACACGCCCTTCCATCGCGTGATTCAAGACTTCATGATCCAAGGTGGCGATCCTAAAGGCGATGGCACTGGTGGAGAAAGCATTTGGAAAAAAGGGTTTAAAACCGAAGATTCCAACCAACTTTATAATATTCGTGGCGCTCTTTCAATGGCACGAGCAAGTTCCCGTAACAGTAACGGCAGTCAATTCTTTATTGTAACTAATAATGAGGATGTAAGTGATGGTCTAGCGATTCAATATTATCCTAAAAAAATAATTGATGCTTATAAAAAAGGTGGCGCTCCAAGTCTAGATGGCGATTATACTGTGTTTGGTCAAGTTATCGAAGGCATGGATGTCGTCGATAAAATTGCCGGTGGTGAAGTTAAAGCTAATGATTCCGGTGAAAAGTCTACGCCAGTCGACCCTGTAAAAGTAACTGAAATCAAAATTCTACAAGAACCAAAATAAAAAAACTTGCCTCACGGCAAGTTTTTTTATTTTTTTTGTTCCTTATCGCCAACAATAAACGTAAATTCGCATTCTGTTACAGTTTTATCTTCTACTGTCGCCCATGCTTTTGCTGTTCCTACAGGACCTTTAACTTTTTGAATATCAAAATTTAAAAATAATGTATCACCTGGACGAACAAATTCTAGAAAATTCGCTTTATTGATTCCGCCAATATAAGCCGTTTTTCCTTCAAATGCGGCGGATTTCAAAATCAATAAGGAGCCTGCTTGCGCTAACGCTTCGACAATCAGTGTTCCTGGCATAATGGGTTCTCCCGGAAAATAGCCTTGGAAAAAGTCTTCATTCATTGTTAAATTTTTAACGGCAGTGATATGTTTTTCGTCTTCAAATTCGGTTACCGCATCTAAATAGTAAATAGGGAAACGATTCGGGATCGTAGCCATAATTTCTTCGACATTCATAATTTTTTCCATTTTACACCTCTATGAATATTTTATTTGATTATCAAACTATCATATTCTACAACTATAATCAAGGACTAATAGAATTATGAAAAAAATAGTTTGACAATCAAAGCATTTTCCAACATAATGATAGCATATTATTTATCTATTATTTAGGAGCGTGTCATTTAATGTCAATTTTAACTGGAAAAAAAATTATCGTAACTGGTGTTGCGAATAAAAAAAGTATTGCTTGGGGATGTGCCAATGCGATTGCTGCTCAAGGTGCTGAAATCATTTATACTTACCAAAATGAACGTATGAAAAAGAATTTAGTCAAACTTGTTGGCGAAGATGCGCATATGTTTGAACTTGACGTTGCAAGTGATGATAAAATCAAAGCGACCTTCGAATTAATCAAAGAACAATTTGGAACAGTTGACGGCTTGGTCCACTCGATTGCTTTTGCCAACAAAGAAGAATTATCTGGGAATGTTACTGAAATCACTCGTGATGGTTTCCAATTAGCCCAAGATATCAGTGCTTATTCATTATTAGCGGTCTCAAAATACGCTGCACCTTTAATGACTGATGGTGGAAGCATTGTGACCATGACTTACATGGGGTCTGAACGCTCGATCCCTAACTATAATATGATGGGAATTGCAAAAGCGGCTTTAGAAGCAGAAGTTCGTTACCTAGCAACTGAATTGGCACCAAAAGGAATTCGTGTAAATGCTATTTCTGCTGGAGCTATCAAAACATTAGCTGTCACGGGTGTGAAAGATTACCAATCACTATTAAGTCTTTCAGAAGAAAGAACACCTGATAAAGTGTCTGTTACTATCGAAGAAGTCGGAAATTCTTGTGCCTTCCTACTTAGTCCACTAGCTACTGGGATCATCGGCGATGTGATCTATGTAGACAAAGGCGTTCATTTAAGTTAATGCTAAAAGATGTGCTTCATTCAGCACATCTTTTTCTTTTGTGTTAAGCTTATAATGATAACGGATTCATATTATTCATTTTGGAGGTTACTAATGAAGATCGAACATATCGCATTATATGTTAATGACTTGGAAACAAATAAACACTTTTTCGAAACTTATTTTGCCGCTAAAAGCAATCAGCAATACCATAATCCAAAAACCGGATTGCGCACGTATTTCTTAACTTTTTCTGATGGTGCACGCTTAGAGCTAATGTCTCGGCCTGAAATGACTGAAAAAGAAGTAGCATTATTTTTAACCGGCTACACCCACTTAGCATTTTCTTTAGGCTCAAAAAAAGCCGTCGATCAACTAACCCAACGCCTCGCTGATGATGGTTTCAAAATCGTCTCTGGGCCACGAACAACTGGAGATGGTTATTATGAAAGTTGTATTTTAGGCCCAGAAAACAATCAAATTGAAATCACTGCATAAAAAAACGCCGCGTTAGCGACGTTTTTTTTGATCATCTGTTATAAAAATCAGCTTTTCACTTTCGTTTCTACTTCAACGACCCAACCTTTTGGCGCTTCAACATCGCCAAATTGGATACCAACCAATTCTTCATATAACTTTCTTGTTACAGGACCAGTCTCTGTTTCACTATAAAAGACATGGAAATCATCGCCGTTTTGGATACCTGCAATTGGTGAGATGACTGCAGCAGTTCCGCAGGCTCCAGCTTCAGCAAATTTATCTAACTCATCCAAACAAACATCGCCTTCAATAGCTTCCATCCCAAAACGCTCATGAGCCAAGTATAGTAATGAATATTTAGTGATACTTGGTAGGATCGATGGCGACTTAGGTGTAATAAATTGATTGCTATGAGTAATACCGAAGAAGTTAGCCGAACCGACTTCTTCAATTTTTGTATGTGTTGCTGGATCTAAGTAAATACAATCAGAAAAATTACGATCATGCGCATGTTGCCCAGGTAATAAGCTGGCAGCGTAGTTCCCACCCACTTTTGCAGCACCGGTACCAAATGGCGCCGCACGATCATATTCTGACACAATAAAATTACTTGGTGTCAACCCACCTTTAAAGTATGGGCCGACTGGCATACAAAACACACTAAATAAATATTCTGGCGCTGGGCTTACTCCAATATTCGGACCTACTCCGATTAAATAAGGACGTAGATACAAGGTCGCACCCGTTCCATAAGGTGGCACATACTCTTCATTTGCAGCAACTACTTGCTTCACAGCATCGATAAACATTTCTTCCGGCACAGCTGGCATTTGTAACCGTTGTGCACTTCTATTTAATCGCTTAGCATTTTCAGTTGGTCTGAATAAATTGATTTTCCCATCTTTTCGACGATATGCTTTTAATCCTTCAAAACACTCTTGTCCATAATGGAGACTAGTTGACCCTTCATTGATGGTGATCATGTTATCTTCTGTTAGTTGCCCTTCATCCCATTGACCGTTCTTCCAATGAGAAATATAGCGGAAAGGTGTTTTAATATAGTTAAATCCCAATTCTTCCCATTTTATATTCACCATTTTATCATCTCCTTATTATTTATTTGTTAGTCTATCACTTTCCTTTGCAAAAGTCATGATTTTTTTCAATTTTCTGTAAATTGTTTTATTACTGATTTTATCGACAGAAAAGCAAAAGATTGATACACTATTTCTATTAATTTATTAGGAGGCATTTATGTTTTTACTAACTGCTGAAACTGTTGATTCTAGCACGATCAATGTAGTGGATCAAACAGCAAAAAAAATCTCTGCTTGGCAAAAATATTGGCAATCGATCGATTGGGAACGCGTCCTTTCTATTATGGTCCAAAAAGGCTTAACAATCATTGCGATTCTAGTTCTGTTCTATTTGGTACGTAAAATTGGTGGCTTCTTATTAAATCAATCGTTTGAACGCCAAAAGAAAAAAATGGTCGACAATGCAACTCGAATTGAAACGTTGCACGATCTTTCCTTAAATATCTTTTCATATACAGTCTTTTTCTTTTTTCTTTACTCGATTTTAGATACTTTAGGTATTCCTGTCGGTTCTTTATTAGCAGGTGCTGGAATTGCGGGGATCGCAATTGGCCTTGGCGCTCAAGGACTAACTAATGATATCATCACCGGTTTTTTCATCATTATGGAACAGCAGATCGATGTAGGAGATTATATTCGTTTAGTTAATCTGCAGATCGAAGGTACTGTTACTTCAGTCGGAATCAGAATGCTGCAAATGAAAGCTGCTGATGGAACAGTCCACTTCATTCCCAATCGAAACATCACAACTATCAGTAATCTGTCGCGCGCTCATATGCAAGTAAAAGTCGATATCCGCATCCAGCCAAATGAAGGATACGAGAAGATAAGCCAATTAATTGAAGCCGCAAATCAACGACTCGCTAAAGAATTTAAAACTGAAATTTTTGATGGTCCAAATTTATTTGGAATGGTGGATTTAGGCAATAGTAATTACGCTATTCGCACAATTATGTATGTGACTAATGGCAAACAATACAAATTACAGGAGGAATTTTTAGCTGCTTACGTGAAAGTATTAAACGAAAATGGCTATACCATTCCTAATGATCCGATCGTCATCGGAAAATAAAAAGAAACAGCAAACATTCCACAGTTTGCTGTTTCTTTTTATTTTTTTACCAGCTTGCTTTTTTCACACCAGGGAGTTGGCCGCTATGAGCTAGTTCACGAAACTTGATCCGCGATAGTCCAAATTTTCTCATGTACCCTCTTGGACGACCGTCAGTTTGGTCACGGTATTTCAGACGATTAGGATTCGAGTCACGGGGAAGTTTTGCCAATCCTTCAAAATCTCCGGCTGCTTTTAGCTCTGAACGTTTTTCAGCGTAACGTTCGATTAATTCTTCTTGCTTTTTCATTTTTATAATTTTAGCTTTTTTTGCCATCTTGCACCTCGTTTAGTTATCTAATCGAGCTTAATCGTAATCGTTTCAATTTAACACTTTATTAAAATAGCATGCTTATTTTTTTATGTCAAACAATCTGGCATGGAGTATGTAAGCAAAAAAAAGACCCCGTAAGGTCTTTTTAATTTACCGTATTGGAATTCGCATGAACCACGACTTTCGTTTCAGAATTTTTCCGATCAAATACGTGAAACGTATAATTAACAGCTTTTAAAATTTCTCTTCTGGTCACGATGCCACAAAACTTCCCTTCAGCATCTAAAACCGGTAAAAAAGCAGAATCAACTAGCAAGTGTAATACATCTTCTAATTCTGCATCTGGTCGCATTACTGCTACCTCTGTTTTCATGACATCAGCAACTGTCAAGATCTCTAAGTTTGCTGTGTCGATACCTTTTATTCCTAGCATTTTTTTTACGATATCGTTCAAACTCAATAACCCAACAAAATGATCCTCTCGATCTAATACTGGTATCGTTGAATACCCAGCTTGAGATAAAAGTAATAATGCATGTTCCAACGGGTGTTCTTTCATTACGTTGGCAACATTTTCTCCAGGGATAATCATCGTATCCTCATGTTCTTTCATCAATTGTTCAAGGGCCGGACTAATCATATAATGCCTCCATCTATCTGTCTTTAGCTACTTATTTTATCGTAATAACTAAAAAGAAAATCGTTATCATCCAAATATTTAATAAAAATTATCAACTATCGTTTGAAACTTGCCACCAATTCCTCAATGGGTTGATGCGCACGATTATAATAAGCTACTTGGTAACCTTCTTCGTCACTTTCGATAATAGCATAACTTGGTATTTGAATCGGTCCGCGCGGTTGCGAAATACTACCAGGATTAACGAATAAAATGTGCTTGTCCATTTCTGCGACTGCTTGATGGATATGTCCAAATAATGCGATATTCGCTCCTGCTTCTTGCGCTTGGACAGAAAGCATTGTTAGCCCAAACCGAACATTCGATAGGTGTCCATGGGTCATATAGATCACATCCTTGCCAATCGTTACGACCTGTTCTTTTTTATATTCAGGATCATAATCACAATTTCCTGTAACCACAGTAAAATGCTCCCACAATTCATCATTCGCTTTTAATTCAGAATCACCACAATGAAACATATGGTCCACCATTCCAACATAGCGATTCACTATTTCTACTAAAATATTTCGATCTCCGTGATTGTCACTGACTACTAAATATTTCATTGGTTATCCTCCAACCAGTTCTTCCAAACCTTTTCTAACTTTTGGACTGCCATCCCTCGATGACTAATCGCATTTTTTTCATCATTGCTTAATTCAGCTGAAGTTTTATTAAAATCAGGTACGATAAACAATGGATCATAACCAAACCCGTTTTCACCCTGAGGGATACGACCTATACGGCCATTCCAATCAGCTTCAACAACTAAACTTTCTTTTTGTGGTGCAGCAAAAACCAACGTACAATGGAAATGCGCTGTCCGTTTTTCATCAGAGACATCCGTCAGCTCATGCAATAGTTTTGCATTATTTGCTGCGTCACTTTTACGTTCCCCAGCAAAACGAGCTGAGAAAATCCCCGGCATGCCATTCAACGCATCCACGGCTAAACCAGAATCATCTGCTAAAACAGGTTGTTGTAAAATTTGAGCAATCGTTTCTGCTTTTAACCGCGCATTTTCTTCAAAAGTTGTTCCAGTCTCTTCCACATCCGGTAATTCAGGATAATCTAAAAGTGTTTTTGTCTGGTAGCCTTCTTTACCAAATAAGGCGGCAAACTCTTTGGCTTTGCCTGGGTTTCTTGTCGCGATCACAATGGTTTGTTCTTCTGCTTCAACTTCATCAAACAATGCTTCTTTTTGATGAGCGATCAGTTCATCAATCGCTGTTTTTCCATACAATATCAAAGAATTCAATTCAGTATCATCAAATGTCGCTTCTTCACCCGTGCCTTGAATTTCTACAAAGCGGCCTGATTCGGTCATAACAAGGTTCATATCCACTGATGCTGAAGAATCTTCTTGATAATCCAAATCAGTGACCACCGTTCCGTCAGGTAAAATCCCTACGCTGATAGCGGCTAAGTGCTCTTTGATTGGATCTTCTTTTAATTCACCACTCGCTAATAACTTATTAATAGCCAGACGTAAGGCGACAAATCCACCAGTAATACTAGCAGTTCTAGTTCCACCATCGGCTTGAACCACATCACAATCTACAATAATACTACGTTCGCCTAATTTTTCTAAATCAATAACTGCACGTAAAGAACGGCCAATCAGGCGTTGGATCTCCATCGTACGTCCAGTCAATTTTCCTTTGGCGCTCTCTCGACGATTACGAGTATTCGTTGCTCTTGGCAACATACTATACTCTGCTGTCACCCATCCTGTGTTACTCCCTCGCAAAAAGGGTGGAACAGAATCTTCCAAAGTCGCCGAACAAATTACTTTGGTATCTCCAAATGAAATCACTACAGATCCTTCTGGATGTTTAAAAACATTGGTTTCGATTTTTATTGGTCTTAACTGTCGGACCGTTCTTCCATCATGTCGCAAATTATTTTCCTCCTAATTCAATGTGCGTAACATCTAAACTATCAATATTTAACCAGTCACTCGCAATGTCTTTGAACATTTTTGGTGAACCTGTGGTAAAAAACTGATGCTGCTTGATTATAGTACGATTCAAATTATTTAAATCAAAATAATCCAATAATGCACTGACATCGCTAACGGTCTCAGCTCCCGAATCGATCAAAGTGACATCTGGTCCCATTACATGGTGGATAATCGGCCGGAGCAACGGATAATGGGTACAACCTAAAACCAATGTATCTATTTTTTTGTTTTTTAAGGTCGCCAATGTATAAGAAACAACTTTTTTTGCTACAGAGCTTGCAAATTGATTACTCTCAACGATCGGTACAAATTTGGGACACGCTAAACTAATGACTTGCGTTTCAGGCGCCTTTTCTTGGATCTCTAGTCTATACGAATCACTTTTGATGGTTCCTAAAGTTCCAATGATTCCAACATGGCCATTTTTACTCGCTTTTAATGCCGCACGTGAACCCGGCTGGATCACACCAATCACTGGAATATCTACACTTTTTTTAATTTCTTCTAAAGCTACAGCTGTTGCCGTATTGCATGCGATGACGAGCATTTTTATATTTTCATTCAATAAAAAACGGGTCATTTGCCATGTGAACTCAATAACTTGTTCTGCAGGTCGCGGTCCGTATGGACACCGGGCAGTATCCCCTAGATAAATAATTTTTTCATTCGGTAATTGGCGCATGGCTTCCTTGACCACAGTCAAACCACCTACGCCAGAATCAATAAATCCAATTGGTCTTTCATCTGACAAAACGCTCATCCTATCTCATTCAAAGTATCATCTTATTTTCCACTTTTTGAGCGAATATTTCAAGCCCTAGAGCTTTATTTAAATGAAGCGTTTCCTTTTGTTGTCGTTAAAAAGGATGCTACACTTAAATTAATAAAAAGGAAGGTGGATGAAGATGGATAAGAAAGAACTCACCGAAAATTTAGGTAAAGCATCTGCAGGAGATTCTCACCAAGATCCTGCAGTAAAAGAAACGGAAAAAGAAACAGAAAAAAATAAACATACACTTCAAGAAGATTCTGAACCTGGACTATTGGAAAAATTAGGTAAGACTCAAGCTGGAGCAGTTTATGAAGATCCAGCAATGAAAGAGACTGAGCGAAAAACGGAAGATGAAAAAGAGTAAAAAAGAAGCGTCCGAAATGGACGCTTCTTTTTTAGTAATTATATTTGCTAGTTTCTAATAGATTAGAAACTAGAGATAATAGATAACAAACGATAAAATACATAGCCGTCATAGCGATAAACATCGGAATGACATAGTTGGTATTTTGACCATAGACAATTTTAGCATTATGCATCAACTCTGGTAACGAGATGATCACAGCTAGTGACGTGTCTTTGATCAAAGAAATTAACTGACTCAAAATAGCTGGTAGCATTGATTTGAATGCCTGCGGAAAAACAATGATTGACAAGGTTTGTACATATGTCAATCCAGAGGACAGTCCTGCTTCAGTTTGACCTTTAGGCACGGCATTTAATCCTGCCCGGAAAATCTCCGAAAGCATCGCCGATTCAAAAATCGTTAATGCAGCAACTGCTGCCCAAAATATATTTAATTGGATTCCAATTTGTGGTAAAGCAAAATACGTGAAAAAGATAATCAACAGTAAAGGTAAATTACGAATGATATCGACGATCATCCCCACGATTTTAGAAACTACCGGAATCCCGCTGTAACGGATTGTTCCAGCCACGCCGCCAATAATCATACTGAAGATGATCGAAACAATTGAAACTTGGATCGTTACCCAAAGACCGTCGAGAAGGAATCGTATATTGACCCATGAAAAAGCACCACTCATATCCATTTTATTCCTCCCTTTCTACGCCTTCGACCAATGTTTATCTAAATAATTCATTAGATAAGACAAAGGTAACGTTAAGATTAAATAGAAACAACCAACGATGATATACGTACCAAATGTATTAAACGTATTGCTAGCGATTAAATCCCCTTGATACATCAAATCAAGTCCAGCAACCATCGCTAGAATCGAAGAATTTTTAATCAAATTGATAAATTGATTTCCTAGAGGTGGAACGACAATCTTAAAGGCCTGAGGCAACACGATATAGCGCATTGTCTCTGCATAAGAAAAGCCTGATGACATTCCCGCTTCTAGTTGACCCTTAGGTACTGTTTGGATTCCTGAACGAACAGTTTCGGCGATAAACGCTGAGGTATAGATCGTTAGACCAATTGTTCCAGATTGAAATCCATCAAAACTATAAAAATACATCGGTGCAATCACATAAAAGAACATTACAATGATCAGTAATGGAATATTACGAAAGAATGCGACATAAGCTTTGGCTAGATTTCTAATAACACGATTATGTGACAATTGAAAAATCGCCATCAATGTGCCGATCAGCAAACTAAAAACTAATGCTAATAAACTAGCATAAATTGTGTATTTAAAGCCGCTAGCAAAATCTCCTGAATAGGTTTGAAATAATTGTGCCATTAAAATTGTGCCCCCTTCTCTGCTCGTCCAGCTGCATCTTTAGGGAACCATTTTTCAAAAATCTTATCGTATGTGCCGTTATCATGCATTTTACGCAAAGCCGCATTCACTTCATCAGTGAAATCTGTTTGGCCTTTATTGATTGCGATTCCGTATGGTTCATTGGTAAATGTTCCAGCAGTCAATTCATAGTTCTTATTTTCAGCAGCCATCCCTAATAAGATAGCATTATCAGTCGTCATTGCTTGACCTTGACCTGATTGCAATGCAGTAAAGGCTTCGGCATAATTTTCTAACTCAAGAATTTTTGCCTCAGGTGCATATTTACGAATATTAATTGTTGATGTCGACCCTTTAACTGCAAGCACAGTATCCTTGCTCGTCAAATCTTTGACACTTTTAATTGGACTGCCTTTTTTGACTAATAACGATTGTCCAGCATCAAAATAGATATCTGAAAAATCGACTTGTTCTTTACGTTCCTCAGTGATCGTCATAGTTGCAATGATTGCATCGATATTCCCGTTTTTCAATAAAGGAATCCGTGTTTTTGAAGTCACTTCAACGAACTCGGCTTTGCCATCTTTACCTAGAATTTCTTTAGTGATTGCTTTGGCGATATCGATATCAAAACCTTCAACTTCGCGTGTTTTGACATTCATCATTCCGAACAAACGAGTATCGTATTTTACTCCCCATGTGATGACCGGATCTTCTTTTATCCGCGTAGCAATATTTTTATTTGCAACACTTTCTCCTTCACAGCCTGACAAAATAATTCCCACAAGTAGTGCAAAGGTTAAAAAAGAGACAATTTTTTTTAGTTTAGACATATAGCGCCTCCTAATGATTAATTACTTTGCTGACGAATTGCTGTGCTCGTTCTTCTTGTGGTCTTTCAAAGAAGCCTTTCACATCTCTCGTATCTTCAAGGACTTGCCCATCAGCCATGAAAATGATCCGATCGGCTACTTCTTTGGCAAAGCCCATCTCATGCGTTACAACGATCATCGACATACCATCACGAGCAATTTTTTTCATTACGTTCAAAACGTCACCGATCATTTCTGGATCTAGCGCAGACGTAGGCTCATCAAATAACAGTAAATCAGGATTCATCGCTAAGCCTCGAGCAATGGCGATCCGCTGTTGCTGCCCGCCTGATAGCATCGAAGGATAAGAATCTTTTTTATCCAACATGTCTACTCGATTAAGCAATTTCTCTGCTGTCTTCACTGCATCTTCCGATGACTGCTTTAGAACTTTGATTGGCGCTAACGTAATGTTTTCTAACGCCGTTTTATTCGGGTAAAGATTAAAATGTTGGAAGACCATTCCAATATTTTTTCTAATATCTTTTAGTTTAACTTCATTACTATGTAGGTCTTTATCATTGACCAACAACTGACCTGAAGTGATATCTTCTAACCCATTGATGCAACGTAGCATAGTACTTTTCCCAGAACCAGAAGGCCCGATCACTACTACGACTTCACCTTTTTCGAAAGTTAAGTCAATGTTTTTTAAGGCATGAAACTTCCCATAGTATTTTTCTACATGCTTAAATTCAACCATTGGCATGTCTTACCACCCCTTTTATCCTTATCATTTTCTAATTTTTCCAATCAGAGTTTAATTATAAGCGATGCTTTTCTAAGTTGTAAAGAAAAAAAACTTATGTCATCAAAAAAATTCTATATTTCTTTCATTTTGATGTGAGTTCTTTTAACATTAGTTTTAAATTAGTTAACGCAAAAGATCATGATAAGAGTTGTCAGTTTTACAAAAAAAAGGTAGTATTTGAAGAGACTATTGAAAGAATTTTAATGAAAAGGTGAGTTAATGGAAAATATTATTTTGACCGGAGATCGTCCGACTGGACAACTACATTTAGGACACTATGTGGGCTCCCTAAAAAATCGTGTACGGATGCAAGAAGATCCGAACAATAAATTATTTATTATGATTGCTGATATGCAAGCTTTAACCGACAATGCTAAAAACCCGGAGAAGGTTTCTTCAAATGTCTTACAAGTGGCATTAGATTACTTAGCCGTTGGATTGGATCCAAAACGTTCTACGCTCTTTATCCAATCACAAATTCCCGAATTAGCAGAACTAACGATGTACTACTTAAATTTAGTTAGTGTTGGGCGCGTACGACGCAATCCCACTGTCAAATCAGAAATCGAACAAAAGAAATTTGGTGAAAGTGTACCGACTGGTTTCTTCATCTACCCTGTCTCACAAGCATCAGATATCACTGCTTTTAAAGCAAATCTAGTTCCAGTGGGTGAAGATCAAAAACCCATGCTAGAACAAACGCAGGAAATCGTTCAAAGCTTCAACCATACTTACAGTGACGTGTTAGTAGAGCCAAAAGGCGTTTTCCCTGAAAAAGGAATGGGCCGTTTACCTGGTATTGATGGTAACGGAAAAATGAGCAAATCTTTAGGAAACGGAATTTACATCGCTGATCCTGCAGATGTCTTAGCAAAAAAAGTTATGAGTATGTACACCGACCCAAATCATATTCATGTCGAAGATCCAGGTCAAGTTGAAGGCAACATGGTCTTTACTTACCTAGATGTATTTGGAACAGATAAAGAAAAAATTGCTGAACTGAAAGAACACTACCGCCGTGGTGGTCTTGGTGATGTCAAAATCAAACGTTACTTGATTGAAGTTTTAGAAGCTGAATTTGGTCCGATTCGTGCCCGTAGAGAAGAATTAGCTAAGAATCCAGAAGCAATCATGCAAATGTTAAAGGAAGGCAGCGAGCAGGCGCAGATCGTTGCTGCTGAGACCTTAAAAGAAGTTAAACAAGCTATGGGGATCAATTATTTTGTCTAATGAAAAACGTGTACCTAATTAGGTACACGTTTTTCATTAGACAAAATAAATTTATTCATTCGCATTTACGATTGAATACAGAACGTCCGTAAACGATTTGTCTTCATTAAATGGTCGGATATAATCGAAACGTTCTCCCCCGTTTTCAATAAAATAATTTCGATTTTCTTCATCAATTTCTTCGATTGTTTCTAAACAATCTGCTACAAATCCCGGAGTAATAACTAAAACGCTTTTTACATTTTGACTCGGAAAAGCTTTCAATGTCTCACAAGTCATTGGTGTCAGCCATTGGCTAGGACCGAACTTAGATTGATAGGTATGTGCATAAGGAAAAGTTCCGACTTTAGCCATTACTTTTTTAGTAGTTGCCTGACATTGTTCCTCGTACGGATCTCCACGTTCAATTGTAGAGACTGGAACACCGTGGTAAGAAAAAAGAAGCATGTCATATTTTTGTTGCATCATTTGTTTTTTTATATAGGAAGAAAGTAGCGTAATATACTCATCTCGTTCATAAAATGAACGGGATATTTTTAGATGGGGAATATCCGCTGCGTGTTTATATAATTGAGCAATTTGATCACAAATCGGGGCAACTGTCGTTTCTGAATATTGTGGATACAATGGAAGAACAAAAAGCTCCGTCATCCCTGCAGCTTTCATTTCTAAGATTGTTTCATCAATTTTTTGTTTTCCATAGGTCATTGCGAAACGAACTAGCGCATCAGGTATTTTTTCTTGTAACAATTCTGCTTGTTTTTGCGTGTAAATCCAGAGCGGTGATCCGTCTGTTTGCCAGATTTTTGAATAAAGCTTTGCTGATTTTTTAGGACGGACATTTAGAACAATCCCATGTAAAATTGGTAACCAGATTATTCTTGGCCAAGTAATCACTCGACGGTCCGATAAAAATTCAGCTAAATAACTTTTTACTGCTGTTGGCGTAGGACTCTCTGGTGTCCCTAAGTTCACTAATAAAATACCGCGTTGCATTTGTTGATACCTTCGTCTTTTCCTCTTTCAAAAGCGTTCAGTAAAAAACACTCGCAAATTTTTACGAGTGTTTTCATTCGGCTTAATGATAAAAATCAAAACGGCCTTTCGCTAAAACTTCTTTGACACCACCTGTTTCAAATAACGAACGATCCATAATTGCTTTTTTAATAAACGATGCTGGATAAGCTGTTACTTCTGTTTTTCCAACGACACCAAATGCATGCGTATTTCCAATCGAAGCAACTGAACCTAAAGATTTAAATGAAAATGGATCTGATGGTTGTCCTTTAAGTTGATTTAAAATATCTTTTGCAGCATAAGAACCCATTGTCAAAGCAATTTGAGCAGTTGTTGGATATGGTCGATTACTTGAAGGGTCCATTACAGCTGATACATCGCCTAAAAGATACACGTCATCATGATTTGGATCCGTTAAGTTTGGTTTTACCATTACACGACCACGACGTTCTTCAAATCCTGAATCGCCAATAACTTTACTTCCGCTGACACCCGTTGTCCAAACAATTGTTTTCGCTTTGAGCGCAACTAGATCGTTTTCATTATCTTTCGAATTTTGATAAATCACAGCACCTGGTTCAACTTTTTTGATTGGTTTGCCAGTTAATAATTTAACATCCCATTTTTTTAGGTATTTCAAGCAATATTGGCCTAACTTATCGCTAAACATTGGTAAAATTTTATCTACTGCCTCAACACAATAAATCTGGATATCTTCCGGCTTCACACCTGCGATATCAGCAAATTTTTTGCTTCCTTCAACAAACGCTCCAACTAGTTCGATTCCAGTAAAACCGGCACCACAAACAACAATTCGAAGGTATTCTTCATCTTTAGTTTCTTTATATTTTTTCATTTGTTCTACGATATGTTTATGAACCTGGTCTGCTGTTTTAACGTCGACCATTTCTAAGGCATTTTCTTTTACTCCCGGAATACCGAACGATTCTGATTGGAAACCAAGACCCACGATTAAATAATCATAGTTTAATTTTTGATTTTCTAAATAAACTTCTTTTTTATCCGCATCAATTTTTTCAACCGTGTCTTGCACAAAAACGGTTTTATTTGAGTTGATGACATCTTTGATTTTGTAGCAAATTTTTTCATCTGGTTGTGTCCCCGCTGCTACTTCATGCAAACTAGTTGCTTCATAGTGATAGTCATTTCGATCCACTAAAGTAATATGGATATCTGCTGATGATTTTTGTAGTACATGTAATGCACGTAACCCTGCATAACCTGCACCTAGGATAACGATTTCTTTCATTTTTTTCTCCTCCTAATACATCCATAGCTTTTTAAAAGCCTATTAAAATAATAAAGAATAAATTTTTAAAATAAAAAGATAATAGCAAAACTAATAACTTGAGCAGCTGCACCAACCGCCAATATTCGGACGGCACAAATAAATGTTTCTCGTTTGATCTGCTTTTCTAAAAACAAAAGGACTTGCTTGAAAATAAATGGCGCCACAAAAAAAGTCCCCAACATGGTCCATGGAGCGATTCCGATTAATACTGCTAAAATCACAGCCAGAAAAGCAGCTACATTCATACCGATAAATAGATCAATTGCAGCTTGTTTCCCCAAATAATGGACCAATGTAAAGCGTTCATTTTTTTCGTCTTCTTCTAAATCACAGATATTATTTGCCAACATCAAGTTTGCGATCCACAATGTATTCGGTAACGAGATTAAGAATATTTCACTTAAGGTTCTGAAATTCCATTGAAATACCTCAAATGCATTTAGATAAACACACAAACAAGTAATCATAAACCCCATGGTCAATCCTGAAAAAACTTCGCCAAGCGGCAGACTAGACAATGGTTTTGGGCCCGATGAATAAAAAATACCCACACCATAACAAAATAACCCCATCAACAAAAATGGCCAACCGACAACAAATGTCAGGCCGATTCCAATCAAAGCGGAAACAATGATCATTCCTACCATTAAGTTAAAGACTAACTTTAAATCAATCTCTTCACGTCCAATGATATTGGTTTTCTCTCGGTAATCATGAATCTCTGTCGCATGATGATAGTCGTTATAATTATCTAGAATGTCTACCGCCATGTTAAAAATAAACATAGCAACGAAAAACAACAGAACTAATCCTAGATGAAGTCTGTGAAAATTATACAGGCTAAAACAAATCCCAATAAAAAAAGGCAGGACGCTTGCGGTTTTCGCTTTAAACTCCACAAGTTCCAAGAAAACGGTTAAACTCATTCTACCCAACTTTCTCATATTTTCTTTTCAATATCCATTATGCTATTTTTATAGTTTTAGTTCAAAGGATTTGCTTATCACCTATGTGCTTGTTCTCACTAAATATTAATGAAGCATTCTAGTAGTCATTCTGTGAAGCATACGATAAAATAGTATTGAAAACGTTGTTAGAAGGAGCACCTATGTTAGACTACTGGAATGACTATCCCGAATTACAGAAAAATTTAATCGAAGTGAAAGAATTAATTTCACAAAGACTTGTTATTAATAATCCATCGATCGAAGAGGCCATCACAAAATTTTCCTCTACAGGAGGAAAGATGATTCGTCCGGCTCTCTTCTTTCTTTTCGCTGATTTTGGCGATAAAAAAGAAACTGATCAGCTAATAAAAATCGCAGCCTCATTGGAATTGCTGCATTCTGCTACGTTGGTTCATGATGATATTATCGACGATGCCAAGACCCGCCGCGGGATGCTGTCAATTCAAGCGCGTTTCGGCAAAGATATTGCAGTTTACACTGGCGATTTTATGTATACTAGTTATTTTGAATTATTAGCAGAATCAATGAGTGATACGCCGTTTTTATTAAAAAATGCCCGTGCAATGAAAAAAATCTTACAAGGCGAATTGACGCAAATGACTTGCACCTTTAATCCCGATCAAACACTTTGTGAATACCTCCGAAATATCAATGGCAAAACGGCTGAGTTGATTCGTTTAAGTTGTCATGAGGGAGCTTATTTTGGCGGCAGTGATAAAAACATTCAAGCGCGTGCGAAGCGGATCGGTTCTTCTATCGGTTTGGCTTTTCAAGTTTACGATGATATTTTAAACTTTTCAATTGAGTTGGGTGATGAAAAAAAACCAATTCTGACTGATGTTCAGCAAGGGATCTTCACCTTGCCGCTATTGATTGCCCGTGATAATCAGCCCGATATTATTCGCCCCTATTTAGAAACACCCGAGCAGTTATCCAAAACGGAATTAAGACAACTAGCTTCCTATGTCACAGAGTTTGATGGTATCTCAGGTGCGCTAGCCTTTGCAGAAAAATCAACTCATAAAGCCCTTAAAGAAATTCAGCAACTTCCTGATTGCGATGGTAAAGAAATTTTGGCAAGTGTCGCTACCCAATTATTAACCCGCAAATACTAAAAAGACTCCGGGAATAAATTTCCGGAGTCTTTTTATTTGTTCAAATTAACGAATGACCGCACCTAATTTTTCTGCTAAGTTTTTAGTCACTTTTTCCATCGCACGATTGATTTCTTCATCCGTCAATGTGGCTGCTGGATTTACAAATATTAAGCTATAAGCCATTGATTTCTTACCTGCTTCAATATTTTTTCCTTGATAAACATCAAATACTTGAACATTTGTTAAGAATTTACCAGCTGCTTCACGAATCGCTGCTGAAATTTTAGCATTTGTACTTGTTTCATCGACTAGCATAGCAATATCACGACTTACAGCTGGGTATTTAGAAACTGCTTCAAACACGAGTGGTGCTTGCTCATGGCCAATTAAAGCTTCTAAGTTTAACTCAGCAACATATGTTGCTTTTAATTCGTAACTTAAAGCTGTTTTAGGATGAACTTGTCCTACAAAGCCGATTAACTCTTCTGCTAAATAAATTCCTGCTGTTTGACCTGGATGCATTTCAGTCATCTTGATTGAACGATAAGAAATTTCTTCTGTTAAGCCCAAGCCGTCAACTAACTCTTCGACCATTCCTTTAATCGTGTAGTAATCACATGGCTCAGCTTTAGCTGCCCATGATTTATCCGCAACATTTCCAGTTACTGCCATCGCTACATGGTTTTGTTCAATCGGTAAATCTTTTTGTGGGTCATTATTTTGGTAGAACACATGACCAATTTCATAGAAGGCAACATCACTGTTTTTACGAGCAATATTATAAGATAAATCTTCTAATAAACCGCTGATCAAATTCAAGCGCATAGTCGAACGATCTTCACTCATCGGCCAAGCTACACGAGTGACACGACTTTCTCCAATTAAAAACTGTTGTGCTTTTGCTTCAGTTGTCAATGCATAACTAATGGCTTCTGAAAGACCGCTGCCTTCTAATAAGTTACGAACTTTACGCGTTGCTTTTTGAGAATCCGTTAAGAAACCAGCCACGGTTTGACCTTCAGGCAAAGTTGAAGGCAAATTATTATAACCATAGATACGAGCGATTTCTTCCATCAAATCGGCTTCGATCGTAATATCCCATCGACGTGGTGGTACACTGACAGTGGTTACACCAGCTGTAACAGTTGTTTTAAAACCAAGCGCTGCAAAAATCTCGTTGACTTGATCTTGGGTCAAATCTGTTCCTAGGAAACGATTGACGTTTTCGAGTTTTGTGCTGACTTCGATATTTTTAGCTTGAACTTCACTACCTTTAACTGAACCATTTAAAACTGTTCCACCTGCTAATTCAGCGATCATTGCAGCAGCTACTTCACCAGCTAAACTAATCTCCCCTTGGTTGATACCTTTTTCAAAACGCATAGATGCTTCACTACGTAGATTATAACTTTGAGATGTACGGCGAACAGATGTATGATCAAACATCGCCATTTCTAAAGCGACAGTAGTTGTTTCAGTTGAAATCTCTGAATCCAATCCACCCATAACACCGGCCAAGGCGACTGGAACATCCCCATTAGTGATAACGATATTTTCAGGATTTAATGTACGTTCAACGCTATCCAAAGTTGTAAATGGCTCATCTTGTTTCGCGCGACGAACACTGATTTCTTTACTACCTAATTTATCGTAATCAAATGCATGTAACGGTTGGCCGAACAATAACAAGATATAATTTGTAATATCGACAACGTTGCTGATTGGGCGAATGCCTTCGTTCATTAAACGATTTTGTAACCATTGTGGACTTGGTCCAATTTTCACATTCTCAATGATTCGAATTTCATAATGTGGTGTATCATTTTTATCTTCAACAGATACTTTGATTTTATCACTAGCTTGTTCAGCCGTTTCTTCTAGTTCTACTGAAGGAAATTTAGCTTTCTTATTGTAAATTGCTGCTACTTCATGGGCTACACCACGAATGCTCAAAGCATCTGCTCGGTTTGGTGTGATCGATAGATCAATGATCGTATCATCCATTTCAAGATATGAAAAGACTGGTTCACCTGCTACAGCATGTTCAGGCATGTAATAAATACCTTCAGCATATTCTTTTGGAATCACTGATTCGCTGTACCCAAGTTCTTGTAATGAACAAATCATCCCATTTGAAACTTGTCCACGCATTTTGCCTTTTTTGATTTTTACATTTCCGCCGATCCGCGAGCCAGGCAAAGCAACGATTACTTTTACTCCTGCTTTGATATTAGGCGCTCCACAAACGATTTGTGATAATTCTTCTTCACCAATATCGACTTGGCAGATAGATAAATGATCAGAATCAGGATGAGGAATACATTCTTTTACATCGCCAACAACGATTTTTTTTAATCCTTCTTCCGGTGACTCTAAACCTTCGACCTCGATCCCTGTAAGTGAAAGACGATCGGCTAATTCTGTTGGTGTAATGTCTTTTAAATCGACATATTCATTTAACCATTTATATGAAACTAACATTGCTTTTTACTCCCCCTTGAATTGTTCCAAGAAACGAACATCGTTTAAATAGAAATTTCGAATATCATTAACGCCATATCGTAGCATCGCGATACGGTCTGGTCCTAATCCAAAAGCAAAACCTGAATATTCTTTTGAATCAATGCCCGACATTTCTAAAACATCTGGGTGGACCATACCGGCACCAAGGATTTCGATCCAACCAGTATGTTTGCAGACGTTACACCCTTTACCACCACATTTAAAGCAGCTAACATCAACTTCCACAGATGGTTCAGTAAATGGAAAATAACTTGGACGTAGACGGATGCTACGGTCAGCACCAAATAATTCTTTTAATAGAACTTCTAATGTCCCTTTTAAGTCACCCATCGTGATACCTTTGTCGACAACTAAACCTTCAATCTGATGGAATTGGTGACTATGGGTCGCGTCGTCTGTATCGCGACGGAAAACTTTCCCCGGTGAAATCATGCGTAGTGCACCTTTTGAAAAATCATGTTTTTCCATTGTCCGTGCTTGGACTGGCGATGTATGGGTACGTAACAATACTTCATCAGAAATATAAAACGTATCTTGCATGTCACGAGCTGGATGGTCTTTGGGTAAATTCATCCGTTCAAAATTGTAATGATCCGATTCGATTTCGGTTCCTTCAATAACCTGATAACCCATGCCTACAAAAGTATCTTCGATTTCTTCCATAATTTGAGTCAAGACATGACGAGTACCCTGCGAAACTTGTTTACCTGGTAATGTAACATCTAAAGATTCTGAGGCTAATTGTTTTTCTAATGCTAATTCAGTCAATTCTGCTTTTCGTTCTTCAACAGCTTGAGTTAATAAGTCACGAATTTCATTGGCAAAGGCACCGACTTTAGGGCGATCTTCTGCCGAAAGATCCCGCATACCTCGCAATACTTCAGTGATCGGACCTTTTTTTCCTAGTGTTTCTACACGAATCGTTTCAATTGTCGAAAGAACATCCGCTGCTTCGATTTTTGCTAACGTCTGACTTTTAAGTTCTTCTAGTTGCTCTTGTAAACTCATTATTTTCTTCCTTTCTTTAATGCTAAAGTGGCTATTCCCCACTTATTCTCTGATTGATTCATCAATTATAAATCACAAAAAGACCTCGTCCCATAAAGGAACGAGGTCTCGCGATACCATCCTAATTCGCCAATTACTTGGCGCTCTTACTTATGATTTAACGGCTTTACCGGTCTTGCGACAAGCTCCAGAAGTGAACTTCAGCTTTTTCTTTCTTAGCCTGCTTCCAGTCAATGACAGACATTCCCTTTAAGATCAAAAAAGATTACTCTTTTCTATCAACGCTTTTTAAACTATTTAATTGACTATCCCAATACTACAAGAAATCAATAAAATTATCAACTACATTCTTCAGCAGTAATCCAAGTGTCGCCCCATTGATGAATTTCCTTCATCACATTTTCTAGTGCCTCACCTTTACTTGTCAAACAATAATCCATCCGCTTTTGGCTTCCGCAAGCAACTACACGAGTAACGATTCCTTCAGCTTCTAATTCTTTTAGCCGTTCGGTCAAAACGCGATCGCTTACTTCTGGAATCATTGCAGCAATATCGACAAATCGTTTTGGTCCATCTTCTAATAATACATCAATGATCAAACCGTTCCATTTTTTACCTAAAATCTGGAAACCTTTTTCAAATTTTGGACAGAGTGAAAAGTTAATTGTCTCTATTTGTTCCATCATTCTCACCTCGATAGAGAGAGTATAGCACAGCACTTACCTTTTATAAGTATAAACTGCCTATCACTAAAGAGATTTTAATAAATCGATCGCTTTATTTCCTTGTAGAAAGATTAAATAGGCATTTGTTACTGGTTTGTTTTTGGCTTTTTCTAAAGCATCTTTATAGAGATGCAGTTGTCCACGATAACGCCCAAGTAATTGCGGTTCGCGTTTTTCTGTATAGTAATCCGTTTTCAAATCATATAATACAATCCGATCTTCGAATTCTAAATAGCCGTCAATAATCCCATGCACCAAGATTTCGTCTTGATTTTGATAATCTGTAAAAAGTTGATCTGCCGGCATCAGCATCGCAAAAGGCTCCTCACGATATAAATAGGCAGCATTTTTAATAACATAACTCCCGATTTCTGAATCAAAGAAAGCAAGGATACTATCAATAGCAATTTTTTCAGCTATCTCCACCGTTAATGCCTTACGCTCAACTAAGTCGGCTATCAGCTCTTCAATCATTTTTTTCTGTGGTTTTTCTTTTAGTGAAAGTAGCTGCATGACTAAGTGCGTTGCGGTTCCGATTTCTGCCGGTGAAAGGTCTTTTTTAGTACTTAAAAATTTCGGCTCACCTAACTCTGTTTCTGTGAAACGATATTGATTTTGTCTTTGGCTTGTCTCATTTAACTCTAAAGTTTCACGATTATCTGGATCATCATAAAGCCGTTTTAACTCTGAGACCGATTGATAACTGGTCGTCTTAGTCGCTTCAGGATAAGGATAGTTAAATAGTAATCGTTTTTTTAATGGTTGAATATCGATTACGCCTTGTGGTATCTCTAATGTCTTTATTTCTGGTAGATAATTTTGGACTGCTTCCGCAATTTTTTGCGGTTCCACAAAATCGATTGAAAATGTGGCCGGATGATTTTTTATCCGAGCTGGCTGGTTGATTGCATAGTCCGTTTGATACTCCACCATTTTAGGATGTCTAAATAATGTCATACCTACCCAATCAAAATAACTATCTTTTTGTCCGCTCCGTAAACCAGTATCTAAAACAGTTTGTTCGTTTAATGCACCTTTGCTCCAAGTTTTCAAAGCCGCTGCTTCATCGTCATAAGAACCCACCAAGTAAATCTTCTGTTCCGCCCGGGTCAAAGCAACGTACAACTTCCGCATTTCTTCAGATAATAATTTATTCAAGTTTTTTTGTTTGACCGTTTGGAATAGCAATGTCTCTTTTCTGATTCGATCATCCGGGGTAAGTAGCTTCACTCCAAGCCCTAGGTGTTCATCGAACACATAATTTTTTCGTGTGTCTTGTAAATTAAAACTTTTACTCATATCCATCAAAAAGACAATTGGAAATTCTAAACCTTTACTTCCATGGATCGTCATCACCCGAACAGCATCGACCAGTTCTTCGGTTGGCGGCTCACCTAGGTCTTTTTCCTTTTCTTGCATTTTTTCAATAAATCGAATGAACTGATACAGCCCGCGGAAGCTACTGCGTTCATAATCTTTCGCTCGTTCAATCAAAGCCAAAAGATTGGCATGTCGTTGCTGCCCTGCTGGCATCCCTAACACATAATCTAAATACGCAGTTTCGTTATAAATTTTAACTAACAAATCGGATAAAGATTCTCGACGGGCGTACTCGCGCCATTGATTTAGTTGAGCTAAAAAGTCAGTTAATTTTTTAGCAATTTCATCTGTATTAACTTCGCTATAAAGTTGGACTGCCTGGTAATAGTCTTTTTGCGGCAAAGCTAGCCGAATCTGGGCCAACGCTTCTTCTTGCAAACCGATAATCGGCGAGCGTAAGACCGCTGCTAATGGAATATCTTGGTGTGGATTATCGATGATTTGCAATAATGAAATCATAATCCGTAGTTCTGTTGACTGAAAATAATTCTGGGTATCACTAATCGCTAATGGAATGCCTAACTGCTTAAATACTTCTAAAATCGTTAAATTATTGCTTCTAGTAGGGGTTAACAATACGATATCTTCGTAACGTACCGGGCGCATCGCTTTCATTTTTTTATCATAGATTTCAAAACCTTGATCGATCAACTGACGAATCTTAGTAGCTGTCATAAAGATCTCGCCCATCGCCTTGTCTTCAATCCATTCTGGAACTTCACTTTTTTGCTGATAAACCAATAGTTCCGGTTCAAATCTTTCTGCTGGCGGGAAATCCGTGAACCCATTAATTAATTCTGCCTGTTGATCGTATTCTATTTGTCCGACATTTTGATCCATTAATTGAGTGAAAACCAGATTAGTAAAATCTAATACTTCCTTACGTGATCGAAAATTTTCCGCCAGAATAATTCTTCTGCCGCCCTCTTCATTTGCAAAATCATGGTATTTTTGGATGAATAAAGTTGGATCTGCTAAACGGAAGCCATAAATCGACTGTTTTACATCCCCCACCATAAAGAGATTTCCGGGTTTTTCTGAACTTAATTCTTGTAAAATAGTTTCTTGTAACTGATTGATATCTTGATATTCATCTACTAAGACTTCTGTGAAGCGTTGACGATAATAGCTTTCTGCTGGTCGAGTCCCTTCGATTTCTGTCTGCAAGATTTGCAACGTAAAATGTTCCAAATCATTGAAATCCAGCATGCCTTTTTCTCTTTTTTTAGCAGAATATGACATAATAAAACTTTTTTCTACTCGTACTAGTTCTTTAACGATCGGCAATGCTTCTTGTAGCCGTTCCACTTGTTCTTTCGGTGAGACTGAAAAATACATTGCTTGGATTTCTTGCAGGGCTTTTTTAGCTTGATCGCGATAATTTTTACATTCACTGATCACATCACCATAAAGCTCCTTCACTTCTTTTTTTCGTGGAGAAGGATACGTCGAAAATTTTAGCTGTTCAAAGATGTCATATGCATCGTCTAAGCGATTTTCTATCATTGCTTGTTGGAGCTTTAATGTGACTGCTGCTTCATTTTTGGCTAAATCGGTAATTTTTTGAAGTTCCTCACTCCCTTGACTAGCCGATTCCATCCATTGATACGTTTGATGGGTCTCACTTAATGCTGTCAGCACTTGTGGGCGGATCAAGTCGTTGTACAAGTCTGAGTCTACTAAATTTTCAATCCGATAATTATCGACCAAGGAATCTAACCACGTAAAAGGTTGTGGATTTGCTCGCGCAAAATTATACATTGCTAAAATCAAGTCTTCCAATCCGCTATCACTGCGATCATTCGAAAAATTCTCGGTCAAACGATAAAAAATTTCCTGATTTTCTTCGTAGAAAGTTTCTCGTAATTCATCCCAAACATCTTCTTTTAACAAAATCGTTTCTGTGTCATCTGTCAACATTCGATAACTCGGATCTAAATCGATCAAATAAAAGAAACGTTGGATTACTTTTGAACAAAACGAATGCAATGTTGAAATGGTCGCTGTCGGCAGTAACGCTAATTGGTGGGTAAAATGATTTTTCAATTCTTGATCTGTTTCTACATTGATTGCTTCTTGCAATGCCGACTGAATTCGTTCTTTCGTTTCACTTGCGGCCGCTTCCGTAAAGGTAACGACTAATAATTGATCCACTGATAATTGTTGACGTTTGATTTTTTCAATCACCCGTCTGACCAAGACTGCTGTTTTACCTGATCCAGCTGAAGCGGAAACTAACAAATTAGTCCCTTGATCATAAATCGCTTGCCACTGGGAATCGGTGTACATTTCATTTGGCGCTTTAGGAGGAATGGGATAATTAGTTGTCATGCAATTCGTCCTCCATTCGTTTTAAGACTTCTTCTTTTGATAATTTTTCTAAGCGATGATAATTATTTTCTTGCAGCATCGCATCAAATTTGCAGACACTGCGAAATGGACATTGCTGGCACGCGATGCGCTGATTGTCTTTATAGGTGGGATTCAATTTGATCTCACCAGAGACAATTTGATCCCCTGCTTGCTGAATTTTTTCCCGATTGTATTTACGCAATAAATCAATTTCTGATAAATCATAGAATTTATCTTTTGATTGTGGCACCATCACGGTTTGTCCTTTGCTATCCTTTTTGATAGGAAAAAGCAAAGAACTTTCTTTTTCTTGTAAACTTTGATCCAGTTGATCATAGAGCTCAGGTTCTTTGGTAAATAGTCCATCGTATTGATAGGCTTTCAACATTTCTTTTTCTATATTTTTAGGTTCTTTCAAGACTGGATTATGAACATGGAGATAGTAGGCTCCTGCTGGTTTGATTTCTTTTCCACTGGCTTGACTAAAATCAGTCACTGCAACATCTAAATATGTGATCAGTTGTAGGGCAATTCCGTAGTAAGCATCTGCTACATTGAAACTATGTGGACTTGACTTATAATCGATTACACTCAACCAATCACTTTCATTGCCGTGCAATTGATCCAAACGGTCGATTTTTCCACGAATGGCTACTTCTCCACCGTTACGCAATGGGAGATTAATTCCGGGAATCCCTTTTTGTCCGCCGATCGAACCAAAAATGATCTCAGTTTGTTGTGGCTCAAGCTTGGTTCGCATCCCTTGCTGAACCAGACCCCAACTTACTTTTTGAATCGTTCGTGACAATTGATAACGAATATAATTCATCCGAGCAGAGCTAGAAAGAATCGCAAATTTCAATTCACCAAAAATAGCTTTTAACACTTGATCAGCTAGTTCATTGCGCTGCGCTTCATTTAATTCTGCTAAACGTAGTCCTTGCTGATTCAACATTCGGAAGAAGTGATCCAATGCTTCATGGTAAAAATCACCCGCTGCAGCCGGTGTCAAGCCATAGACCGTTCGTTCTTTCAACCCTAAACCGAAGTTGGCAAAATATTTGTATTGGCAATTGTAAAAGTTCTCAATTCGTGAAACAGAAACATACAAATTTTTACCGTATAAGCGCTCCGCCGTTTCTGGCAATAATTCCCTTGGTACATTGAGATCTTGCAAACTTTTGAATACTCGTTGAGCCATCGGTGCCCATGAGCTCGTTTGGATAAATTTTTGTAGTTCACGCCATACTGGGAGAAAAGCACGATTTTCATCTTGTGCTAAACGATTTAGTGTAATCAAATCCGATAATAGCGTCCGCATAGTTCCAAGGTATTCATTTGGGTCACTGTCTAATTTAAGCGCAGAACTTTCATTGATGGGAAGATTTAAGCCGCTGCTCAATTGGCGTATAAAAGTCGAGACTTCTAGTTTTTTTTCTCCATCGATATTTGTAGCTAGACTTAAATAAAGTTTTTCCGTTGCCGATAGAAAAACAGAGTAGGCTAAAAACGGTTCTCGATTGACCTTAGAGCTATTACTTTCAGGTAAGAACTTTCCTTCTGGCAATTGTTGATTGAATGAAGAGCGTTCTTCCGCCGATAATAAACCCTTGTCATCAAAACGTGCTGGAAAATCATTATTGTTCAAACCAATAGCAAAAGTAATTTTCATTTGATCAACACGCGCGAGCTCTAAGTCATTCACCCGGACTTGGTCGAGCGCTGTTGGAATTTTTCCATAAGTCAAGTTCATTAATCCAGCTAAAAAGATTTCTTGAAAAGCCGCCCAGTCAAAAGAATCTTGGCCATAAATCAGCACATATTCATCTAATAAATCTAACAGTGCCTGCCATGTTTGTTCATGATTACGAGCTTTATCCAATGATCCTCGTTCAACTTCTTGGTCGCGCCAAAAAAGGATTTGTCGCTTGACACCGCTTTGTTCTAAAAAGCGATAAAACATCGTCGCAGCTTCTAAGCCTGTTTCAGCCTGTTTGATTTGTTTAAAAAATGCTGGAATGATTTGTTGAACGGAGCGACGCACCTCATTGGTTGTTGTTTCTAATTGTTTTGCGTCATTGAATACATCAGCCTCAAAATCATAATCAACGAATTCCCAATCAGCTGTTTTAGTCCAAGCATTGCCCCGAAAGTTATATGCTAAACAAACATTTTCTGTCTGATCGATTTTTTCACGATAAGCTTGTTGTTCAGTAAACCACGTTGTCGGACTCCAATCAAAAGGTGCAAATAGTTCTGTTCGTAATAACCGAAACAAATCATTGATCCGATAGTTATACGTATCCACTAAAAATAAAGCCTGTAAAAATTCAATCAATGGATGGGCGGCCATCTCCTGAGTCTCATCTAAATAAAAAGGAATCTCTAATTTTTGAAACAAGTCTGGCAATACGCTGTTATAAATTTGGGGATTGCGCATCAAGATTTGAATGTCTTTATAGCGATAGCCTTCAACACTGACCAGTCGGCGGATCTCATCGCCAGTCTTACGAATTTCTTCAGCAATCGTAGGATATTTCGTCATTTGGATCTGATTAGTTCCCGCCAAATTTAGCCGCTTTTGATTTACCCAAAAATTTCCGATTTGATTAAACAGCGTTTTTCGTTCTTGTGAATAGCGATCCGTTCTAACCGGGATCTGTTGTGCATCCGCGCTGCGCTTTAATTGATAATAGGTTTTTCCTGGATCAGCAAATAAATTTAATGGATTAGGTTCTTCATTTGGGTAAGGTCGATCTAATTCCAAAGAAACATACAGTTCACCACAAGCCATCAACGCATTTAAGACACTAAGCTCGCGAGCATTAAAGCGGGTAAATCCACTCACGATAAATAAACAATTAGAAAGATCTTGTGTTACCAAATAATTTTGGAGTAATAGTAACGGGTCTTCATTAGCAACTTGATAAGCAATCAAGGCTTCTTCATACGCTGCAAAAACTTTTTGTAGATCTTTTAACTTTAAGACTTGATCCTGTTCGGTTCCATTTTCAACCAAATCCGAAACAGTGACATTTCCGATTTGCATTTCTTGATAAAAGCCAACTAGTTGTTGGATAAATCCCGTTTTATTAACTTCCCCACGAAAAATCGTCAGCTCTTCTCGTTGCTCATGCAAAATTTTTCGCAAAATCATCGCATTTCCAGCTTCAGATAAAATATTTCCAGGCACGTGTCCATCTCTTTGCAAAAAATACCACGCTAAACGCTGGAAACTAAAAACTTGCGTTTGAATCGTACTGAATTCTTTAGAACCACGACTTTTTTTCATTGCTGATAAAAGACTGATTTCCTGTTCGAATTTATTATAATTGGGGACTAAGAAAAACACGCGATTCGCTGAATTTTCCGCCAACCACGCCTGCGCAGTTTGAACCATTCGCTCTGTCGCATCGTTTTGTCCAGCACCTAACAGAAATTGTAACGGCATCATTTCCCCTCATTTCTTCAAAATATGTTACCTGTTTATTATAACAGTCTGTCCGATAGGAAGCACGATAAGTGATGATCAATTTAATTTAAATTCAATCTCACTGATCACTACAAAATAAAAAGACTAGCAGCATGCTAGTCTATGGTTCCAAATCGTTTTAATGGCCAAAAGACAAATTTCACGTCGGCCATTATGTCTTTTTCTTTAATTGTTCCAATGATACGACTATCTTTTGAAATCCTACGATTATCTCCCATAACGAACAATTCGCCCTCAGGAACTTTCTCAGAACCATATAATTCCTTTAAATCAAAATCATAGGTCAAAGGCTGATTATCGGTTAATTCCTTTTTGTATTCATCCAAATAGGGTTCATCATATTTTTCCCCATTGATATATAAGCGGTCATTTTTGTATTCGATGGTATCTCCTGGAAGTCCGATGACCCGCTTGATATAGTTTTTGCCCACATCATCTGGCGCTGGAAAAGTAACGATATCAAAACGTTTGATTTTAGTATTTTTTAACGCGATCACCCGCTCGCCATCAATCAATGTCGGATCCATCGAGTCGCCTTTCACTACTACTGGAGTGAAAACAAATTGTCGCAACCCAATTAAAATTGCTGCTAAAACGACTAGATAAAGGAAACTTTTTCCTATTTCTTTCATATTCATCAATAATCCTCCACTTTTTCTTATTGATAGTTTATCATAATTTCGCTACCTTCAAGAACGTTATTCAATACCTTTCAAAAAAAAATTCTTTTTCTGAGCATATTACTTTCCTTACTTTTAGTAAGATGATAAAGTAGTTTTTGTAAACAACAAGAAAACAAGAAAAGGTGGAACTTATTATGTCACAATTTTTAGAATCATTAAAAGAACGTCGCTCATTCTATGCGTTAGGACGCGACATCAATTTATCTGAAGAAGAAATCACAACGTTAGTTAAAGACGCTGTTAAACATAGTCCTACAGCTTTTAATGCGCAATCTCCACGTGCGGTTATTCTTTTCGGCGCTGCACATGAAAAATTATGGAACATTGTTGAAGAAGCATTGAAACCTTTGACTCCTGCAGAAGCATTCCCTAATACTCAAGCAAAAATTGCTGGTTTCAGAGGTGCTTATGGTACTGTCTTATTCTTCAAAGAAACAGATACAGTGAAAAATTTACAAGAACAATTCGCTTTATATGCTGATAACTTCCCAGATTGGGCAGAACAATCTAATGGAATCGCAACAGCAAACACTTGGACAGCATTTAATGAGGCTGGTCTTGGCGCGAACTTGCAACATTACAATCCAGTTATCGATGATGCAGTAGCAAAAGAATGGGATATCCCAGCTAACTGGCAATTACGCTCACAATTAGTCTTCGGTTCTAAAGAAGCTGCAGCAAATGAAAAAGAATTTTTGGCTGACGACGAACGTTTCCGCGTGTTTCATTAATTAATAAAAGTAATAAAAGAGTCGTACCAAATGGTACAACTCTTTTTTTTTTTGAAAAAAAAGATGACATCTCTGCCACCTCATTTTATCGACCATTTTTATCTTGATCGTCTTTGGTTAAAATTTCTAACTTAGTTCCCTCACTGAGATGTGTCGAAAGAAAGACGACAAATTCAGTCAATGGATAATCAAAGGTCAAAATAGGTCCTCGACGATTTTTTCGAAAATAATTCAGTTTAATCAAACCACTATCCTCTTGAAATAAAACGACCCGTTCAATTTCACTCAATGGAACGCCACGATTATCTAAACTAAATAAAACTAAACTATCTTCGGTAAAGCCTCTTTTATCCAATAAAAAGCTCAGCATAACCAATGCAGCTAAAATCGATTGAACTCGACTATTCAAGTCTAGTTCACCGCTAAAGCCCACAAAAAGAATCAAGCCGGTTAAGAAAAGATAAAATGGTGCTAATTTACGTCGTTTAAAGATTGGAACTACAATATCTTTGCGTGCCAACAGTAAAAAGACATACAAAATAATTGTGAAAATTCCTAACAAATAGGTGAATATATTCAAAAGAATCCCCTTCTAACTTGGAACGAAACTAGAATATTTTACCACAACCATGTTAGACTTGTCATCTCGTTGCTCTTGATCGATTGATTCACATTGATTGATACGAACGACTGCACAATTAGTCATTTTAGAAACGACTTCGCCTTCGACACATTCTTCAAAACCGATTGGATGACACCGATAATTTCTTCCTAATTCAACTTCTTCTTCATTCATAAATAAGCCCTCCAGTACCAACATTCATTTGTTTGTTTAACTTTTGGATCAATGTTACTCGCATTATACATAAGTATGGAACGGTTTACAATTGAAAACTATTCTATATTCGCAAAAATGCCATCAATCAGGTAAAATCAATCATAAGGAGTGATAATTATGTCTAATTTTTTTGAATCTATTAAAAAGTATGGCTACCTAAGAAGTATCTGTTATTTGATTTTTGGCTTTGCGATTTTACTTCAACCTCGGAGTATTTTTAAAGCAGTCGTATACATTATCTTTTTATATTTATTGATTTTCGGTGTTACTCAGTTAGTTCGAGGATTGAAAGTTAAAAAATATACTGGAAATGTTGGCATTGAAACTACGGGTGGCGCTGTTCGAATCGTTCTCGCTTTTGTCGTTCTGATTTTCTCAAAAATGATCATTAGTATTTTACCAATGTTTTTAGGTTTTATTATTTTCATTTTTGCAATCAGCCACTTTTGGCAAAACTGGACAGCGAAAAGAAATGGGTTTCCCGTGACAGGTCAATTAATTTACAGTGGATTGATGGCTCTTGCTGGTATCTTGCTTTTATTCAATCCATTCAGCAGCCTGATGGTTCTTTTCCAACTTTTTGGTTTTCTTTTGATTACGATGGCCATCTCAGAATTTATCAATACTCGTCGCTTATCTAAATAAAGAATTGTTTCCATTATAAGAAAGTTTTATACTAGGATTAATAAATTAAGCGAGGTTACTATGGACACAACAAAAGAACTTTATCAATTCACAAAAAAATATGGAATCAATTACAATACTGGTGAAAAAAAAGGCCTGGAATTGTATGGAAAATTTCTACAAAATTTCCCTAAAATAAACTTCTCGTTCGCCTTTATCGGATTTCATAAATATGAAAGTTTAAAAAAGCAAGAAGGCTTGACCGCCTATGGTATTTCAGGCACGATGCTTTACGCGTTGAGCAAACAAAAAGCCTATAGATATAACTTATATCAATGCAAAGAAATCAGTGGCCAAAAAAAGCTAAATGGCATTCGCTTAACCTTAGTCTTTGACAAAGAAATCATCAAAATCAATCTAGGTTTTGCTGACGGAAATCTTGTGTTAGCCGCCTTGAAGCAAGCAGGTAAGAAAAATTAAAGACCTTAACAGTTGAAGAATAGAAAAACTAGCGTTATAATTTTTCTATTCTTAGTGGGATATGGCCAAACTGGTAAGGCGCCTGACTCTGAATCAGGTAAGTGTAGGTTCGAGCCCTACTATCCCAATAAAAAAAGAACTTGCTTAATGGCAAGTTCTTTTTTTATGCTTTCACTACCATAACATTGCATTTCGCATTGTTCACTACATGGGCCGTCGTCGATCCTACAATTGCTCGTTCAACCGCACCTTGACCTGTAGCGCCTATTACGATTAAATCTACTTGGTTTTCAGCTGCATAGTCTATGATTTTGTGTTTAGGATTTCCTGAATCGATTGTTGTCTCATAATCAAAATCACTGATATTTGATTCAGTAATCAATTTTTCTAATTCGATTTCGGCATTGTTTAAATGAAATTTCAGGGCATCATTGATAAATGCGGGATCACCGATGGAAAATTTATAATCTACTACGGTTAGTACAAATAATTTTGATCCATTTCTTTCTGCGATATCTAATGCTTCATGAAATGCATCCGTTGAAGATGGTGACCCATCCACAGCAATCAAAATATTATTATATTTTTCTTTCATTGAAAACGCCTCCCTTACATTTATTATACCTCATCTAACTTTGATAAATAAAATTTAACGTATATTTTTCAATAATTAATCTTTATCTATTATTTTAATTACCTTTAAAAGAGTCTTTTCTTCAAAATAAGCAGTCAATCATACCTTTATTGTTTCATCTCCTATTGTCATTTTATTCTTTATAGTCTAATATGATTAAAAAAAGATGAGAGGAATTATTATGGATACAAGACTAACTAAAACTGCTTCATTTATTGATGGTGTAAAGGCTTGTCTTCCCACAATCATGGGTTACTTAGGAATTGGAATTGCACTTGGAGTCGTCGGTAAATCAACAAATCTAACTATTTTGCAAATTTTCTTGATGTCAACTTTAGTCTATGCCGGAAGTGCACAATTTATTTTGTGCGGTTTATTGCTTCTAAATGCACCAATTTTATCGATCGTCTTTACAGTTTTTCTGATTAATTTACGACATTTATTGATGAGTCTTTCTGTAGCTAGCTATTTCAAAAAAGATTCCTTATTAAACGGCATTGGAATTGGTACATTATTAACAGATGAATCTTATGGCGTTTTAATGTCTACTTTGGCACAAGAAGAGAACGTCACTAGTCGATGGATGCATGGATTAAATTTGACTGCTTATTTGGTGTGGATTTTATCCACCGTCGTTGGAGCATTATTAGGAAATTTTATTCCTGATCCGACGATTTTTGGGCTTGATTTTTCTCTAACCGCAATGTTTTTAGGCTTGTTTCTTTTCCAAGTAACCTTACCTTTAGTCAAACAAAAAGTAAAAACGATTAAGATCTTACTAGTAACTAGCATTAGTCTGGTTATATTGATGCGCTTTTTTTCTGCAGAAATGTCAGTTATTTTCGCAACTTTATTGGGCTGTTTAACGGGGGTGCTGATAAAAAATGAGTAATTTCTATTATTTAGCCACTATTTTAGGATGTGCACTGGTTACTTGGATTCCGCGTATCCTTCCATTTATTTTAACAAAAGCTTTTACCTTACCAACAATAGTAAAAGAATTTTTAAGTTATTTGCCTATGACAATTCTAACAGCGCTTTTGCTACAAAGCTTATTAGAATTTCACACGGGCCAATTCCCAACTCTAAGAATTCCTGAGATAATTGCCTGTGTCCCAGCTCTAATTGTTGGTATTCGAACCAACGATCTTATGAAGATTGTAGTAACGGGTGTACTCTGCATCGCATTATTGCGCCTCTTTTAAAATTACAAGCGTTATAGAGCATATTTCTGGTTATACCTATACCATTGATGTAATATATAACAAAATAATCCTATAAGGAGTTGCTTTAATGAAAAAGATTGCTGGTTATTTCTTTAAAAAACCGTTGAATTTAGACGATAAAAAAGCCTTTGAGGTGCAGTTACCTTCAAATGTTTTGTATAGCGAAACGCAAAATGTACTAAAATCAGATCACACTATCTTAACTGCCATTGGAAAAAAATATGAACATCCATTAGAAACATTGCACAATTTTTTTGTCATTTCAGAAATCACCGATGTAGAATAAAAAAACTTCCTCAATGAAAAAATTCATTGAGGAAGTTTTTATTTTATTGACCATACCAACCAATACCTTCGTATTTCCAACCTACTTTTATTAAATTGTCACGTTCTGATTGTAATAATGTGTAATGATGCGATCCAGCTTTAGCATTTGGGTTATAAAGTCGATACAGCGGTTGACTTCCTCCAGAATACCAACTTACACCTTCGTATTTCCAACCTGCTTTTACCAGATTCTCTTTCTCGTACGCATAAGTTGTATAATGATGATCCCCCGCATTCGGATTATATAGACGGTAAACTGGTGTTCCACTAGTTGGTGCTTGCCAGCCTATTCCCTCATATTTCCAACCTGCTTTTTTTACTGTATCACGTTCGGTCGTATTAGCCGTATAAAAGTGTTCTCCACTATTTGGATTGTACAAACGATACATTGCGTTTGTTTTGACTGTTACAGAATTACTTGATGTCGTATCGTATTGAGTTAAATTATAAGTTTCAATAATACTGTTCAACGTAGATGCATACGTTGGCGCTGTAGCATATCTTCCAGTTAAATAAGCCGTTGCATCTTTATAAGATTTAGTATTACTTTTCCAAGCACCTGCATAGTAATAAACACCCGTTTGGAACGATGTGTTTTTTAGAACAGCTACATTATCGGCTAAGGATTCCTTATAAGAAGGATATTTTCTAAATTGGGCGTTGATATAATACCATCCCTTCTCAGAACTCCATTCTTGAGTTTGTAATGTTACTGACTGCCCGTTATAAGTACCTTTTATCCCAAATAAATTGTAATTAGGTGATTGGGATAATGAACTACTTCCCCAACCGCTTTCAACAATAGCTTGCGCAATCATTACCGATGCATATAAATTATTCGCACTAGCTAAAGATTTAGCAGACGGTGCTACTTGATCAATGAATGCTTGTTGAGTTGTAATAGTTGATCGAGCTGCTCTTAGCGCTGGTAATTCTATTGTAAAATCTTCAAATCTAGTTGGATGGTAAAACTGTAAATTACCATTTGCATCATATTCCACTTTATCTATTTCCTCACTTGTACCAGTAGCTGCATCTTCATTATTATCACTATCTGATACTGCTTGTGAAGTAACTAAAGAGTTTGAATTAGAGGCATCAGCTGTTTCTCCTTGGGCTACAACTGTAGTTACACTAAAACCACTCAAAATCATCATTCCATAAAATAAATTTCTATATTTCATTTGGGCTCCCTCTCGCGATTATCAATAGTTTACAAAATATTTAATCATTTCTTTTTATAAATTAACAAAATTTTAACTAAAAGTAAAGATTATTTAACCTTAAACGACTAAATTAAACCGTTAACAATTTCGGTTACTCATTTTCTTGTATCAAAATAATAAACAGCGGTGCAGAACAGCTTTTAGTTTTAAATTAAAGTAACTATAAAATCATTTTTTAAAACGTTATTTATTACTAATTAATATTTTGCTATAATACTTTCAAAGGAGTGAACTATATGGATGTCGGCTATCTAGTATCATTTGTTATTTATGCTATTTTTATATTTATGACGATTATTTATTTTTGGTTATTCAGACATGATCAACGCCTAGTCCATCTATACCTTTCTTTGATTCCTACTTTTATTTGTATCTACTTATTAATCAATCATACGCATGCTCAATCAGCAGAAGGAGCATTGGGTTTGGGGTTATTATTATTACTTACACTTATCTCTAGTTTGCTATATTGGACTTTATATGTTTTAAAAAAGAATAAATAATTTTACTTAAGACCTTCACAAATATTTCGAAAATATCCGATTATTTCTATGCTATAATACTTTGTGTTAACCAAACCTATTTAAAGGAGCGTTATTATGCCCGTTGTATTAACTATACTAATTGATTTATTGATGGCGATATTATTAGCTTTTCGCATTATTAAAAATGATCAAGTTGTTTCGATTATCAGTGTCATTTTACAAGCTATGCTGTTTATAGATTTACTTGCTATTGTTTTTCTAAGAAACCCAAAACGTAAAGTGACAGAAGTGAACACACCGCCTGTTGAAATGAGCCGCAGAAATTCTCGTAAAGTGAAAGTAACTAAACCAGTACGCAGTGGTTTTTTCATTCAAGTTTCTTGCATTATTGCCCTTCTACTTTTAGCTTATTATGTTTACTCTGTCATTTATCTTTTTATTAACTAAGAAATAGCCCACCTAAGATAATTATCTAGGTGGGCTATTTCATTTTATTATATTCAGTATCTAAGCGATTGATCTTTCGACTAATTTTTTTAGGTAGATAGGATAATAATGATAGAAAGATTCCTGCAATTGCTAATTCAATTAATAGCGAAAAAGAAATCCCTTTAGTAGCGATCTCCGAAGCCATAAACGTATATGTAAAACTAGCAGGCATCATCGCCAAAAAGGAAATCAAACTAAATTTTTTTACACTCATCGGTGTTAAAGCATAGGCATAGCTTTGGATTGCAAATGGAAATATCGGAACTAAGCGTGTGAAAATCAAAAAAGAAATGCCATTTTCTTGAACACCTTTTTCAATTTTTTGAAAAGTTGCATCATTTTTAAAGCGTTGTAGGATATAATCCCTCGCAAGAAATTTTCCAATAACAAATGAAATCGTACAACCTAAAGAAGCGCCGATAATCGTTAAACAGCCTCCCACTAATCCACCATAAGCCAAGCCACCGACGATGGCTAAGAATTGACCTGGCAATAAAAAGACCGCTACAACTACGGATAATGAAATAAAAAAAAGATAGCCGATCCATCCAAGATCCTCTAAAATATGTCGCAAATTTTCGATATCTGTCAACAACCTAACGAAACCTAACTGATTGGCTAAAAATAAAACGACTACTATCAAAAAAATAAAGCCCACAATTTTTTTCATTGATTGCTCCTTTCTCCTTTAGCAATTCCTTTGCTCATTCGATCGATCGCTAATCGATTAAATTCAATGATGTTCATTAACTGATCAGGCATTTTAACTAAATGTGCTGAATGTTCTACGATATTTATTTTTCCTTGTTTAAGTTCAGGTTGCTTTGGTGCTAAGTAATAATTTTCTGCACTGAATAACTCAGGATGCTCTAAATATACCGCAGTTGTCATATCCCAATTGCAAAATCCAGCAAAATCAAAATGTACCTTATTCCATTTTATCCAATTCTCCAAGATCAACTTGACCCAACTAGAGTCCACTGAGTGTATTTTATTTATCTTAGTAAGAAAATTTGCTAGATCACTTTTCGAAAAAAATGCTTGTGCTGTCATATGTCCATTCATGATTGTAAGATTTGCTTGACTTAAAAGGACCTTTTCTGTGGCACAAGCATCGCTAGAAAAATTTAATTCATTAACTGATGTTTGATTAACTTTTAATGGCTTCAACACTCCACCCATTAAAACAATCTCCTTAACTTTACTAAAAAAAGTAGGATCCATCGTTTGTGCTTGAGCCAAATTAGTCAATGCCCCCGTTGCTAAAAGACTGATCTCACCAGGATAACGATTTACTTGATCCACTAAAAATTGAGCTTGCTTTCTTGCATAATAGTCAAATGAAAGGTTTAGCTTTTGACAAAATTCCTGAGTCATTTTTTTTACAACTTCCAGATTACTATTGCCGTAAGTTAGAGTAACACCTAATAAATCAATTTCCGCAACGCCTAATAAATAAAGCAGCGTCAAGCCATCATCGACATCATGATTTGGTAAGCCAAAAGTATTATCACAATCAAAAATTACTTTTTTCATTTCACTCTTCCTCGATTTTCTTTCAACCATTGATTAAAAAAATAGTTATCTTTTTCGCTGTACTTTAAAGCTTCTACCAGATCCTCAGGGTAATCAATATCTTTTAACGTTGGTAATACATACAGCTTTCTTTTAGCTATCAGAGCTATTGTCTCCTGCAGAACATTTTGTTTTCCCCAGCCAATATTTGTTTGAAATATCGGCGATAAATCGATTGAGTAAGTTGAACCAATCAAATAATATCCGCCGTCACAAGACGGACCAATCACGACTTCTTCCATTTTATCAAATGCATCTTGTATGATTTTCTGATTTAGATTAGGGATATCACTTCCCGTCAAAACGACTTTTTCATATCCTTTAGCAAAAATTGTCTTCATTGCGTGATCCATCCGGTCGCCGATCGTATCGCCGAGCTGCGGAAAATACTCAAAGCCATCTGGAATAATCTCAAAAAAACTTTTTGATTTGGCTCCATCTGAATAGGCTAAAAAAAGATCAATTCCTTTGTTTTTCAACGCTTCAAATTTAAGAAACCCATCTTTTAAAAGTTCTAATTGTATTTGAGCAGCTTCTTCTCCGGTAAGTTTTGTTTGTAGTCGTGTTTTCACTTTGTTTGGAATGGGAATACGTGTGAACAATATATACGCTTTTTTATTCAAAAATTTGCTCCTTTAAAGCTTGCTGTAAGAAATCTTTTTGCAAATAACTTTTTACTTTTGCAAAAATTTCTTGATTTTGTAATTCCTTCGTATCTGTTTGATAGCTATCATACGCCATCGCTGACCATGACAATGCACGGAGCATTAAATACGGATGATATATATGTAGAGCCTCTTTAAAGGTTTCATTGTCAAAATGGGTGTCTTTCAAATACGCTTGAATAAATTGCTCCTTTTCTGTTTGACTCAAGATAAGATTACTGCGCCACAAAGTAGTGGTCGATGCTAAAAACTGCGATATATCTTGCACTGCGTGGCTAATGACAGGTTTTTCCCAATCGATCAAAAAACTTTGCTGGCCGATAATAAAATTATGGGAATTTACTTCCGTATTCGTCACGCACCACTGATTTAAATCAATAAAGAATTGCTGTTGCTTCACATTATTCTTACACCAATCCAAAGCTTCGTCGAATTGATGCTTGGCAAATTTAGAAATATAGTTGCTTTTGAAAACCGGATCAAGTAATTGTTCACATTCAGTCGTACGAGCTGAAAGAATCGATTGCGTTTCCTTAACAAATAAACGATTAGCCGTCTCGTCTAATGGCTGTTGATGGATTTTTCCAAATATTTTCGCCGCTTCTGACAAATCACTTCGATAATCTAAAGGGGAACCTGCTAAATATTCCATAATCAATAAGCCTTGGTCAAAAAAATTTTTATGATCGTCCACATAATAAACTTTAGGTGTCCGTTTCGTTCGTTCTAACCATTTCAATGCTTGGTATTCATACTGGACCTGATTATCCAAGTGAAGTTGGCTACCGTAATTCAAGCGAAAAACAAATTTCCTTGTTTGATCTGAAATCAAAAAATTTTGATTGTATTCACCCTGAGCTAAAAACTCAACCGTAATCGGTTCACAAAGCTCAAATCTTTCAAGCAAATGATAGGCCTTTAAATACATATGGATTTTTTCTAACATCGTGCTCTCCTTTTATCTGTAATAACGCTCGGCTAATTTTTTAGGCGATACACCAAACAAATATAATAATTTTATTTGATGCATTTTTAAATGTGTCTGTAATTTACCTTTTCTAAAGCGCCGACTCGATGTTTGAATCGTGAATGGAAGCAGCTTAAACTTTCCGATTTTTCTTAAGCGACGGCTAAATCGCCAATCTTCCATTAAGGGAACAGGTTCAAAGCCGCCTGCTTTTTCATAATTTTTCTGAGTAGTTACTAACCCCTGGTCACCAAAAATCAATCCTAAAAAAAGGGCTCTCAAAGTAGATGTCTCAGCTAAATAGCGATAAAAAAATTCAGCTGAATCAAATTTCAACTTAAAAAAAGCTGCACTATAAATTGAATCGCTAAAGCATTTTTCAATAATCGCTAATAGATCTTTCGTTGATTCGATCACACTATCGCTATGTAAAAACCATAAGATCTCTCCAGAACTTTTTGTTACCCCATAAGAAAGTTGAGCACCACGATTTGCATTGAACAACTGATATACTTGGCCGTATTGTTTCGCTAACGAAACAGTTTGATCAGTGCTTCCACCATCAACAATAATCAATTCATAAGGCACTGAAGTCGTCATACTTTCAAATTGATCGAGTAGTTGTACAATTGTTTTTTCTTCATTTAAAGTTGGAATAATAATTGAGATCATGGATTCACCACTAAAAGCGGTTCTTCAAATTGAATTGCGACTTCTTTTGAGATTGGTTGCGAAGAAAAATTTGTTAGTAAACATCCAATTCCTGCAATTTCTGCATACACTCTTTGTCCATTGGGTGTCCAATCAATTGAATTTATTTTACAGGAGATACCTTCTTCCACGAATTTTATTTTTGTATTTGAAGGAATATAAAGCATTGATCGATCACTGATTTCTTCTGGATTTAAGACTTTTATTTCTTTACCATTTAAATAGAAGGAATTATTTTTGCTAGTTCCTTTAACAAAATTATATTCTCCGATTGCGTTTGCTATCTGTTGGCTTTTAGGATAACGATAGATTACTTTAGGGGGGGCATCTTGTTTAATCTGACCATCTAAAAGCATAATCATCCGATCTGCTAAGTGAAAAGCTTCTTCACGATCATGGGTCACCATGATGATTCCAAATTGATACTTCTTCTTTAATTCAATCAAATATTGCCGCATCGAATCTTTCAAGTGACTATCTAAATTGGCAAATGGTTCATCTAAAAGTAATAATTTGGGCTCTAAAGCAATCGCTCGTGCGAGTGCCACGCGTTGTTTTTGTCCCCCGGATAATTGATCTGGATATTGATTTTCTACTCCTTGTAAATCAAAAGCACCCATCATTTGAGCAATTTTTTGAGTAATCACTGATTTTGAAATTTTACGTGCTTTCAATCCGAAAGCAATGTTTTCACTGACTGTCATATGTGGAAATAACCAAAAATCTTGGAAAACTAAGACTGCATCTGACTGTGCACAATCATTATTAAATTGAATCGTTCCTTTTTTTACGGGTTGGATCCCAGCAATCATTTTTAACAAACTAGTCTTTCCTACTCCTGAAGGACCAAATAGTGCGATAACTTCTCCGTCAAAAATATCAAAGGACAAATTATTTAAAATCTCCTTTTTTCCGTAATGAAGTGATAGATTACGAATACTTACGCCCATGATTCATTCCTCCAATCATCATTTTTAGTATAAAGACTCCGACTATTGTACAACCCAAAAAAATCAAGCTATATGCCGAAGCAATTCCTAAGCGACCATTATTAGCATAAGGCAAAAGAAGCAATGGTAAAGTAACGATTCGCCCACCCCCAATAAAAAAGGTTGGCAGATATTGGCTACATGACACAATAAATACTAATGAAGCTGAGGTAATGATCCCTGGCCGTAATAACGGCCAGGTTACCAACCTAAAAGTTCGCAAACTTCCAGCGCCTAAAGTATATGCCGTTATGCTATACCCTTCCCCCATTTTCCGATAACTTTCTAACAAAATCTGCATGGCGTATGGTAAGCAAAAATAAATATGAATCAATATAATACCGCTAAAACTACCCGTCAAATGAAATCGCAAAAATAAAATTTGGCTTGACGTTGTAATAGCAATGGTTGGTAAAATCAATGGTAAGTAGATCAAAATTTCCACAAAGCGCTGCGACCATTTTTTTTGAAAAGCAAAATAACGAGCTGCTGGTAATGCAATTAGCAAACTACCGATAGTTGCTCCTAACGCAATGACTAGTGTATTTAAAATTGCTGGAAAAAAATTAGTCTCTGAAATCATTTGATGCAATACTTTTAACGTATATTGTTCTGGAAATACAGTTGGATACATCCATTTCCCATTAAATGACCAAAAGAACAACAAACTTAGCGGAAGAATAATCAGTAAAGCAATGATAGCTAAGAAAATAAAAGAAATTCTTTTTCCCATTTTCATTGAGTACTTCTCCCTCCTGGTAATAGACGACTGATCCCAAATAACAAAACGCTGACGAGTAGACAAACACCAGACATCACGAGGTTTAATGCAAATGCTTGCGGTCTTGTTGCTAGATCTGCTTGTGTAAATAAATCATATGCTGTCATCGCAACCGTCTCATAGCTAGGACTTCCTAATAAAAATGGCACTTCAAATGAAGCGAATGTAAAACAAAACAGAATAACAAATAGCGAACAAACCGTTTTTTGAATCAGCGGTAAGATAATTGTCGTTAAAATTCTTACGTGCGATGCTCCTAAGTTTTTGGCTACATCAATATAGCCAAATTGGAGCTGCTTTAAAATAGCTAAAGTCGTAATTGCTACATACGGTATTTCCTTATATAAAAAGACAAATAGTATTCCATAACCTTTAACATCATGAATTAGCAACGGAAATTGGCCAATCTCCTTTATCCAACCTATTTGATAAAAAAAACGAGAAATAATACCCGTTTGGCTGAATAATTGTAAGGCTAACAATGCCACAATAATGTGCGGCAATGAAATGGGAAGACTAATCACTTTGTGTAGAAAACTAGAATTCGTGTTCAGCAATAAAAAAGCCAGTCCTACTCCGAAGACCAATGACAAAAAAGTCGCGGTCAGTGCTAGATAGCAACTATAACCTAACGACTTTTGAAAGTAGGCGGTCGTTAAGACCTGCTTGAAATAATTAAATGTTACCTCACGCAATCCAATCAACGGATAGTACCCAAAACTTACTTGTAGTCCTTTGAACAGCGCTACACAAATTATAACGCCGTTCAATAATAAATAAGGAACTACCAACAGCTGTTTTTTATTCATTTAACACATGTTCTTTCCACAAAGCTTCAATGACTGGAATTTTTTCTGCTTGCACTTCGGGTATTTGCTTTTCTTGCATTTCTTCTAATGAAAGTACCCCCTGATTTTTGTACAAATCCGTCAGTTTCTGATTAGTCGTATCAGAAAGTTTTTCAGAATCAAACGGTGGGATACTATACCCATATTTTGCTTCCGCTTTTTTAAGTTGTGCTGATTCACTAGTCATCTCATTTACTAATAACAATGCTCCTGCTTTTACTTTCGACGTATCGGCAATTGCTAAATAACTCTGATTTGCGATTGTACCTTTATCAAATAAGAATGATTCGGTTGTGTCGTTGAATTCATTATCGCTACGTTTTTCAGCTACATGCATTTGAGCATAGCTGTAACTCATATCAATTTGACCCGCAGCAAACATTTGATCTAACTCTGCAGTCGTCGTTGGATAGGTTTTTCCTGCTTGCCATAAATAAGGTTTGATTTCATTAAGATAATCTAATCCTGGTTTGATTACTTTATATAATTCTTCTTTGTCTGCCGAAGCTTTTTCTACCTTATCATAGCCAACGATATCACAAATAATATTACGAACAAATGCACTACCAGTAAATTCTGGTGGCGCCGTATAAGTGATTTTGCCTGGGTTAGCTTTAGCATAGGCTAATAATGTTTTTGTATCTGTTGGAAAATCTGCTTTGAATCGTTCTTTATTTCCTGCAAAAACAAGTTGAGCACTGCCATAAGGGACCTCGTAACCATCGATTTTTACCCCAAAATCATAGTTAGAATTATGCCCATCCACGTCCATTAGTTTTTCAAAACTTTCTACCTTACTTGTAATTGGTCCGTATAACAAATTGGCTTGTTTAGCGGTATAAAAATTTTCGCCGTTAATCCAGATAACATCAATATCTCCATTTTTAGCACCCGCTTCTTTTTCAGTCGTTAGTTTATTTAAGATTTGATCAATATCCATTGGGACACGTTTTACGCTAATATCATATTTTTCTTTCATCGCTGGAGCAACCACTTCGTCCACCCACGCGTTGGCTTTTTCGTCTCCACCATAGCCATAAAAGGTAACTGTTTGTCCTTTTCCTTCTTTCTCAGCTTGAGCAAAAGTACTAATAGAATCTGTCGTTTTTGTTTCTTTAGACTTTGTAGTTTTGCATGCTGCTAAAGAAAGGAATAAACCAATTGCTAAAATACTAACTATAATTTTTTTTAACTTTTTCAATTTTTTACACCTAGCTCCTAGTTACGATTTTTTTGGATTGATATCGATTTCCCCATGCCTTAAGAGGATTTGCTAGCGGATGAGGGGCACTTTGATCTTGCTCATAAACAACTGGGCCAAAAATCAAATCTAACAAATGCCACGCTTGACCTCCTCCAAGTATCATTGCTGAAGTGCAACTCGCACAATAAGTAACGATATGACTTGTGCCAAAATCGGCTACTCGTTTTTTTGAAAATTCTTTTGCTAAAGTCGGATTTGCTACGCCACACATTCCACCCATTCCGCAACACAAAGTGTTTTTTCCGCTTAATCGATTCTTGGCTACCTGATAGCCCAATTGTTCGAGAATAGAACGAACTGCTTGATGGATTTCTGTTACCTCTTTTGTCGGGCAAGAATCTTGAACAGAAAAAACAACATCGCTGTCTGCAGCCTTGCCTATTACTTCTTTAGGCAAACCACATTCTACCATTTTTACCCATAAAGAAACTGTCGGAAATTGGTCTTGGATCGTCATTGTTTTAATACAACCTTGACAAGCCACAATCAATTCATCAATTCCAGCTTGTTTGACTTGCTTGGTCAACTGACTAAAACGTTGTTGAAACAAGTCTTCTTGTCCAATCATTCTAGTTGGCTTCCCACAACAGCCTTGGATTACTGCCAAATTTGGGTAGCATGTCTTTAGATAATCAATACTATTTTTGACTTTTCCTGGACTGCTTGAACTAAGTGCACAGCCTGCCATAAATCCATACTTCATCCTATTTTCTCTCCCCATCATTCACTGCAGTAAACAATTTGCTCGTTGAAAGTTTTTGATGCAATTCCACACTTTTTAATTGTTTCAAAGGAAGACCATCTTTTATCAGGTCTCGACGAATCGATAAAAAAGCAGCGCCTAATTCTAATTGCAGCGGACATACAACAGTACATCGACCACATAACATACACGAATAGGGAACGATTGGTTCCAATCCTTCTTCTGATAAGAAACGTTGAAACAACTCTTTAGGATCATCGCAATAGTGTTGTAAAAAGAGACAATCCTTCATACAACGTTTACAGCTAGTACACGTTTCGGCAATCATTTCAGCCAATTTGAGCGTCTCATGCGAGTAATCCATGTTTTAACTCCTTTTTGTTGCTATGATTATTTGTATAAGAGCAATCAGGCAAAGTATTCCACAAACTAAATAATAAATAGGCATTGTTTGTAATTTAAATAAGAATAGCCATCCTAGAAAAAAAAGACTAAAGAATAATAGTAGGATTCTTTCTAGATTCACTTTTTTTATTATTAGTAAAAGTGCTAGCACAAGAAACACAAGCGGTAGCAAATTAACTTTGCTACCGATCATGCTGTTTTCAAATTTTTGTGAATAAAAAGAAACATTTCGCATAAAGCCTAAATGATTCGCATAAAGCTCTCGAACTAGATAAATACCGTAGAGCAACCCGATTTGAAGTAAGTGCAAGATAATGCGTAAAATTTTCATTAGTTCAAAATTTCGACTTTGTCTTTATCTCTAGGATCCCCGATTTGAACAGGATATTTAGCTGGATCTTTTTGGTGAGCCTTATCCCAGTCGTACCAGCCACCGTCAAACAGACGGACATCTTTCCATCCTTCTTGTTTAGTAATAAAGAAGGCCGTTGCCGCTCTCCAACCAGTTCCACAATAAAAAGCAACTTCTTTATCTGGTGTAATGCCCCATTTCTCCCAAGCTGCAAAAATCTTTGTTGGGTCTTTGACTGTACCATCAGTATTCATCAATTGAGCTACATCAGCACTTGTTTTACTAGATTTAGCATAAACTGCCCCTTCAGGTTCACCTGCATTTTCAATATAGTCATAGCCACTAGTTTTACCTGTAAATTCTTTCCATGAACGAATACTTGCAAGTACTAAATCAGGATTTTTTTCTTTTGCTGCTAATAAATCAGCTGAAGTTGAAATCAAACTTTCTGGTCTACCGGGAACAGCTGCGCCAAAATCTTTTGCTGTCGTTCCTTTTTCAGTTCCTTTTTCAACTTTATAATCTGCTTTTTCCCAAGCAGCAAATCCGCCATCTAAAATTTTCACTTGATTAACGCCTAACCAATAAGCTACAAAAGCCACCCGTGAAGCGGCATTGATATCATTTGAATAAATGACAACCGGCGTTGTTTTGGTAACGCCACGTTTTAGGAAAACCTCTTTACATGTTTCTGCATCCAAAATATTCCAGTTATTTTCTTCACTTTCAATTTCCATCGTATCAACATGTAAAGCTCCAGGAATGTGTGCTTTTTTGTAATCTTTTCCTTCGCCATAAGAAGCTTCGATCACAACAGTTTTGTCATCATCTTTCATTTGTTTTTTCAGCCACTTTGCATCCACAAAAAAATCATCTGACTTAATATCTTTGCTATCAACCAAGCGTTGAATTTTACTCGTTTTTTTAGCTGCGTGTACCTCATTTGTTTTGGTACCTACAATTAAAATGGTCAATAATAAACAACTTACTACCGCTACAATTTTCTTCATTTTTACACTCCCACTTAAGTTTATATTTTCACTTGAAACGGTTTCTTTAGTGATAAAAACGACTTTTAGATACAACAAAAAAACATACCAAATAAGAGTATGTTCCTCAAAAAAATGTCAATTTATTAAATGTCCGCACATTTTTCACGTCACAAATAAAGGACTTGGAGGAATGTTAAATTGTCTCACCTGCTTAGAAACTCTAAGTAAAAATGGGTTTCACAGTCATTTTTGATCAGTTTTATACACGTGAGCACCTCCTACATCTTTATTTGAAACCGAGTTCTTTTCTTTACCGAGTATAACGAAACCTATTTAGATTATCAAGCACATTTTAAGTTTAAAAAAACAAAAATTCTTTTTGTGAATAAAATTCAATTATCAAGTTTTTGATAAAATTTAACGTAATCTGGTATGCCAAAAATAACTACTAATTTTGTCTCTTTTTATTCAAAAAAAGACAAATGCCAAGCAGTTCTTTTGAGCATTTGTCAACTTCAATATTATTCTTTTTAAATTCCACTTTGTAATCTGTTCAATTTTCTACCATCATCTGGCTTTAAAGTCTTTATAATCGTAAGGTTTAGATGGTTAGACTTCTATAATTTCATACTTTAAAATAGTTTTATACAAAGGTTCAGCTGGTGACTACCTGTTCAAAGAATAGTAAACTATATTTAAATAGAAGAAATAATTTAAGGAGCCTGATATGTTTGAAAAACTAGAACCTCATCATCTTGAACTATTAGATCATTATGGCCTGTTAGATCACCAAACAAATTGTCGGATTTGCTTTTTTAATTCAGGTGATACAGTATTTGCTCAAGGTACGATTTATAAATATATTATGATAGTTGTCTCAGGCAAAGCAAAAGTTTGCACACAAGCCCCGAATGGAAAAGATCTGGTTTTAACTTACTATTTATCAAACGGCTTGATTGGAAATGTCGAATTGATGTCGAATACCAATCATGCAATTGCATCTGTTATTGCTTTGTCATCCTTTGAATGTATTATGGTTCCCTTCGAAAACAATCAAGATTCAATGTTCAGCAATCTTACGTTCATTACCCAGCTGGCTAAAGATTTATCGGAAAACTTGATCAGCAGTGCCCATAGCTATTCTTCAAATGCTCTTTACTCAGGAGAAGAACGGCTATGTTCTTATATTATTCATGGAGCCTATAAAAATTATTTCTTTGATAATCTTACCGATGTTGCTGCTACGATCGGTGTAAGTTACCGCCATCTATTCCGATTACTGAATCGTCTTTGCGATGAAGGTATCTTAGCCAGAGATCATAAAGGGTTTAAAATCATCGATCGCAAACAATTGATGCGGCATTCTTCAGAAGCTGAAAAATAAAAACGCTGTCCAACTACCGGACAAGCGTTTTTTAGTGTTGAGCTAATAATAATCGCTCTTTTTCAATTGCATGACGCAAAATTTCTTCTTTTCGTTGTTCTTCGTACTCATTAATTCGTTCCCAATAAACCAAATCTGCTTCTTGCAGTTTTTTATGTCGAATCGCAATTAGAGTCACTACCATCAGAACCATCAAAATAAAAATGATCATCTTAAGCACCTCCCAATTGCATTCTAGCAACTTAGGAGAAAAATCAGTAGGACATATGTCCTACTTTTGAAACAATAATGAAATTTTCTTTGATCATTTCTTTTTATTCCCAAAATTCTTTGATGAATTTTTTTCTGCGTTCAGCATTTTTAGTATAATTCTCAGGATTTCGTTGATAATATTCTTGATGCTCGTCTTCTGCTGGATAAAAAGTCGTAGCTGGTTCGATATGTGTAACAATTTTTTCAGTAAAACGGCCACTATTTTGCAATGCTTCACGACTTGCTTCCGCAATTTCTTTTTGTGTTTCATCAAAGAAATAAATCACTGGTCGATAGCTACTGCCCCGATCTTCAAACTGACCGAATGCATCTGTTGGATCGGTTTGCTGCCAATAAATTTCGACCAATTCATCATATGAAATCACTGATGGATCATAAATGATTTCCACGGCTTCTGTATGTCCCGTTGATCCACTTTTTACTTCTAAATAAGTCGGGTTTTCTACCTCTCCTCCTGTATATCCCGAAATCACTGATTCAATTCCTGGTAAACTATCAAAAGGTTTGACCATACACCAAAAACAGCCACCTGCAAATACTGCTCTTTCCATTAAAAATCACTCTTTCTTATATAATTTTTTTCTTATTTATCCACTGGTACTACTGAACCGCCCCATTTTTTCTCAATCCATTTTTGAACTGCTGGTTCGTGTAGCACTTCGACAATTTTTTTTATATCTTTATTATTTTTATCACTTGTTTTTGTGGCTACGATATTAACATAAGGTGAATCATCCGATTCGATCATCAATGAGTCTTTGACCGGATTTAGACCTTTTTCATAGGCAAAGTTAGAATTGATAGCTACCAAATCCCCTTCGTTATTTTCATAAGCTGATGTTAACAAAGTTGGATCCACGCTGTGATCAAAAACTAAATGTTTAGGATTTTCAGTAATATCATCAAATGTTGCTTTATCAATTTGAACACCCTCTTTAATTTTGATCAAGTTATTTTTTTCAAAGATGTTTAGGATTCGACCCCATTCAGAAGGTACATTTGACACGATAACTTTTGCTCCAGCTGGTATATCACTGACTTTTTTAATTTTGTGTGAATAAATACCCATGGGTTCTAAATGAATCGCTCCAACATTTGCAAAGTCGTAATTATTTTCTTTTTTCTGTAAATTAAAGTACGGAACGGTTGAAAAATAATTCGCATCGATATCGCCATTTTCTAGTGCCTTATTAGGTAATACATAGTCATCGAATTTAACGATTTCAAGATCGATCCCTTTCTTTTTCAATTCTGGCTTGATGTGTTCCAAAATTGCTGCATGAGGCGTCGGTGACGCACCAATCTTTATTTTATCATTTTTTGTTGCTGCCGAGTTTGTTCCGCAAGCCGCAAACAATGCTAGACAACTCACTAATACCAATAAAAAACCAATTTTTTTCATTTTGAACACTCCTAGATTAGTTTGATAAATAAAAAAAATATCCATCCCTTTACCTATCAGTCATCTGATAGATAAAGGGACGAATATTTTCGCGTTACCACCCTTATTCGCATTGTTCTTCCAAACAATACCTCACCGGTACAAATTATACCCGGCGATATAACGGTCGCTTCCCGTTTAGTTTGCGTGAACAAAACCAAATACTCAGAGTTCATCTTCATTGATTTTCCTCGATCCCTCTTTTCACCTACCAAGGGTCTCTTTAATCGTCTCGTGATCAATTACTCTTCTCTTCAATGTTTCATTATTAATTTAGGTTATCATAATACAAATCTTTTCTAATTGCAATATAAAAACTCAATTAAAAAGACGACTGAAATAAATTCAGCCGTCTTTTTAATCAAATTTGAATCCTCTCCACAAGTTCTTGGGTAATTTCTTCCACAGCACCTACGATTGTTTGGATTGATCTTTTTTCCCTAGGAATATCAATCTGATAGATTCTACCAATTCGACCTGGGTTTGAATCCATTAAAATAATACGATCGGATAATTGAACCGCTTGTTGTACGTCATGAGTAATCATGATAATCGACTTGGTAGCAATTTGATTGCCTAGCCATATTTTTATCAAATCTTCTGATAATTGTTTAGCTGTTACAACATCTAAGGCAGAAAAAGGTTCATCTAATAGAAGCAGACTTGGTTCGGTTGCTAATGCTCTAGCAAAACCCACGCGTTGTTTCATTCCACCAGAAAGTTCTCTAGGATATGCTTTTTCGTATCCTGTTAAACCAATCATTTCAACAAGATTACAAATGCGCCGTTTGATCTGATCACGAGATAGATTTCGGTTATTATCTAATCCAAATTCAATATTTTTTTCAACTGTCAACCATGGAAATAATGCGAAATTTTGAAATACCATACTAATGTTTGTATCTGGTGCTTCAAGTAATTTGTTTTCAAAAACAATTCGTCCAGTTGTAGGCTTTAAAAGCCCTGCAATACTTCTCAATAGTGTTGACTTTCCAGCACCCGATTGACCAATAATACTAACGAATTCATTTGATTTCACACTAAAATTGACGTCATCAAGTATTTTTAAGCCAGCTGGCCGATCTTCTAGTTCAAAATTTTTACTTACTGCTTCAACTTTTAACAATTCTGTATTTTCCACAAAAATTTCCTCCTAATAATGAAATCTTTCCCGTGCATATTTGTAGAGCGGCTGCCAAACGAAAGCAATGCAAAGGCCTACTATAGCGCACATCGCCAGTGTCCCTAAAGCTGATTTATCTTTTATACCATCATTTGTTGAGATATATTGGCCTAGTCCAACGACTTCAATCTTATTTTTTCCCCATTGAATGCTTTCTGCTGCAATATCTGCATTCCAAGCTGCGCCGGCCGCATTGATAATTGCGGTCACAATATAAGGCAGAATTGAAGGAAGTAAATATTTTGTCCACCATTGAAATCTTGAAAGTGGAAATATTTTTGTGACATCTCTAATCTCATCCGGTATAGCTAGATATCCTCCAATCACGTTGAAAAAGTAATACCATTGACAACCAACCATGATCAACGGTAAAATCCACCACTCCATCTGCTGATAACCTAAGCTGATAAAAATAATAATAAATGGTGTGTATACACTGGATGGAACCGATCCTAAAATTTGGCCAAGCGGCTGTATATAATTCAATCTCCTTTTGCTACTCGCTACCCAAACTGCTAACGGTGTAAAGATAAGTCCTGAAACAACCATTGCTAAAAATACACGTAGCGTCGTGTAAAAAGTCAATTTAGGAATCATTCCAAAATCACTATGAGGTAAAAAATAATACAATTTGATTGTACAAATCACTCCAACAATTAAAAGCACAATGTACCAAAGGGTTGCAAAAAAATTTTTCAATTTCCCTAAAAAATGAAAGAGCTGATCAAATTTGAAAAGATACCAAATCTTTGGCAATTTATAAAGCCAAAAATTTTTAAAGATTTCAAATTTTACTAAAAGCCAATGTCCTAAACTGGCTGGCTCAATCAAGTTGTAAATAATCGACTTGGGTGGATTATCACTACTATTCCCCGTATCATAACGAAAATAATAACTAGCTTTGATTAGTGGTTGAAAAACCAAGAAATTCAGTAATCCTACATTTACTAAAAGTGCTAAAACTGCCCACAGGCAAGAAATAAAATCGGCACGATTTAAAGCAATTTGGATATACGAACCAATACCTGGGAGCATTAGAGTTGTATCTTTAGGAAGTGCTACAGTTGCTTGTTCACTGGCAACTAATGCAAACCAAGCAGCGGTTTGAGAGATTACTACATTCCAAAGTAAACCAGGAATTGAATAGACAAATTCTAAACGCCAAAATTTTTCCCACGCACTGTATTTAAATTGCGTAGTCACCTCAGCTAAATCTGTAGGCACGACTTCCATTGTTTGATAAAGAGTCAACATGATGTTCCATGCTTGTCCTGTAAAAACGGCAAAGACTGCCACAGCTTCTGCTCCCATAACACTATTGGGAAACAAGCCTAACAAAAATGCCGTTGTAAATGTTAAAAAACCAAGTAAAGGAACGGATTCTAAGAAATTTACTAATGGTAAAATTATTCGACGAGCTGTTTTAAACCGAACGGCCAAAACACCAAAAACAAACGAAAATATAAATGACCAAAACATTCCTACAATCATTCGAAACATCGTACGCATCGAAAAATAAGCAAGATTAGTAATTGATAAAAAATCTCTTGTAGTTCTGACTTTACTTAACGAATTTTGAGATGGTAATACAGAAATATTTTGATTCATCCCGAGCACAGAAGCGATCAGGATAAAAGTAAATAATCCGATCATTGCTATTAATACCATATTTCCTAGCAATGATTTAAATCTTTCTCTTTTGTGATTGATTTCAACAGTTTGTAACATAAAAAAGCCTCCTTAGTTTACATATTAAGGGCGGCATTACTCAAATAGTATTGTAATGGTAATCACGCTAATTGAGCTTTGGCTTTCTGAGACGTAAGAATTAATTCTAGTTATCTTGGAAAAGCCTTAATTCGACCAGTCCTGCTTTACTCGTTACTGTCTCTCGACATATCCGAGCGATAACCTATGTTCTTCAGAGTAACCTCACCTAATATGATTATTTATTTTTTTTGCTACTCCCCCATCATAAATAACAAACCCTTTCTGTCAATAAAAACTGAAGATCTACGTACGGAGAAATCATTATTTTTAATTAAAAAGATCTTTGTTTTACTATTAAATCAAGCTTTAACATTAATTCAATGAGTACATTTCTATAATTTCGGAATAGGACTAAACAATCTTAATAATTTGTGTTTGAGGGAGATTCCAATCATTCATTCCATAAATTCATTTTTAGACGAAATATCCAAAGCTTTATAGTTATTTTATTAAACATTTCCGTTTTATTCGTAATATTATTACACTTATAAATTAGCATTTAAAAATGAAATCGACGAATAGATATGTTATAAATAATTGTATTTTAAAGTTCTAAATCGTTATTATGTTTCAATTTTAAGCAAGTAAAAAGCTTGTTCTCGGACAGTTTTCTACCAATAATACTGTTACCACACATCAACCTACGTAGTTAGGTCATTTTTCTATTAAAACTAAGCGATAAAAAGAGCTTGTTCTTGCTGTAAACAAAAAAACTCTCTTTATTGAAAATTATTCATGAAAGGATTTTTAATATGAAACGTAGACAAAAAACTATTTTACTGGCTTTGTCTTTTATACTGATGATCATTATTGGCGTCTCCACTTATTTTGTTTTTGCAAGTGAGCATTTAAAAACTACTTTAAACGATGGCTACCATCCCATTAGTAATGAGTACAAAGCAACCAATTCAAAAGATTGTGAATCATTTTTAATCATGGGTTTAGATAATACTATTGAGCGTAAACTCGGAACAACACGCACAGATGCTATGATGCTCATTACTCTTAACAATAAGACCAAAAAAATAACTTTTTGTAGCTTACCTCGAGATAGCTTTGTTCCCATTGTTGCTAAAAGTTATACTGGCCATCAGCGAATCGAGGCCGCTTATACCTTTAATGGACCATCTGCATCGGTTAATACCGTTGAAAAATTACTAAATATTCCAATTGATCATTATTGTGTCTTTAATTTTCTTTCATTTATTAATTTTATTGATGCCATTGGCGGAATTGATGTCGACGTTCAACATTCATTTGATGGAGTTACTAAAGATGGGCCCGGTGCTATTCATTTTGATGCTGGTAAACAGCATATAGATGGAACTAAAGCTCTCTCTTATGCTCGTGAAAGACATAGTGATAACGATATTATGCGTGGGTTCCGTCAACAAGAAATCATTCAATCTGTTGGTAATCAACTAAAAACAAAAGCTTCTTTAAAGAATCTACCCAAAATAATCGATTCTTTTGATAATAATATCCAGACGGACATCACCTCTGATCAATTAATGGATTTGATAGAAAATGGTCTTAATTACGAAAACTATCAAAAACAGCGCCTAACTTTTGATTGGCGGACGTTTAGTAATGAAGGCCGTAGTATGGTAGAACTTTATCCAGACAGCATTGAATATGTCAGCCATGAATTAAGAGTTAGTCTTGACCTAGAGAAAAAAGATGCACGCGATAAAACGACGTTTGAATTTCATACAAATGGTGACTACCTCTATCAAAGTGATTATTCTGTACAAGATGAAGATTCAGAAAATAAGGAATCGACTTCAATCAATGGAAATACCTATATTGGTAGTCCCGGTAATACAACTACCGGTAAACTACCAACCGTAAAAACAAAAAATGGCTTTGTAGAATAAGTATGAATCCTAGCAAAAAAACATGACCAATCTAATGGAAGATTGATCATGTTTTTTAGTCTGTTTAAAATAAGCATTAACGACTATTTATTCCCCTTCTTAGTAAATAGATTCTTTAAATATCGCTCACTCTCATCTATCTTTAACATTTGACTATTACTTTTATTTTTATATAGGTAATAATCTATTCCTAAAGCTTTTGAAAGCGAAATAAATTTGATCTCTTTGTTTAAAAAAAGGTCCTTTTCAATTGAACGAATGATAAAAACGCCTTTCTTTTCATTTAACCATTTATTAATCCCTAAACTATCATGACAAAATAGGTAGTCTGGTTTGATATCTAAATACTCTACTACTCTTTTTGTTAAGATATGATGTCCAATATGATCGGTCAAAACAATAAAAGGTAATTTTTCTAAACTTACGGGTGATATCTCTTTTCCATGATGCAAAAAAGAACTATGCATTGCTACTAATGGCGTCAGCTGAATCAAAGAACTTCTTTCAAGTGCAGGATCTTCTACTAAACAATTAGTAATAACTAAATCAATTTGTTTCTCCTTCAACTGTGTTAATAATTCTAAGGGTGCTGCATTAATAAATTGTAAATTGAACGTCTCATCTAAACAATGATGCCTATCTGCTTCGAATATAAGGGCGGAATCACTGACGCCAACTTTGATAGATGGCTGTGCTATTTTTTGGTAGAGCGGAATATTTATTTTATTCGCTTCTTCAATAATTCTTTTTACACAGGGAAGAATTCGTTCTCCATCCTCACTGAGAACTAATTTTTTCCCATTTCTGATAAAAAGAGCGTACCCTAATTCATTTTCAAGACTTTTTAGTGCTGAGCTCAAAGAAGAAATACTAATATACAATTCAGTAGATGCTTTAGAGATACTATTGTACCGAGCGATCATATAAAAATATTCCAATTTTTCAATTGACATTTTCTCACATCCATATTCTTTTTTAGGCTAACCTAATAGTGCTCTTATGAATTTTGGAGTGCAAGTAATTTTTAAAAATAACATTGATTCTTTATCATCTATTAAACTTTTTTTTGTTTAATATGAACTATTTACTTAATATCTGGCATACTTGAACGTGTTTACAATACAAAAAACAATACTGAAATTACAAGTATTTGCTCATAAAATGACTGACGGTTTTGCTTTTTTTCAACAATCGATATCAATGGAATTCAATTATTAGACTTCACCTCTAGATAAGAAATAAGCTGTCAAATTTAATTGACAGCTTGTTTTATTCTTCTTTAAAGTGGATCATCATTTGTTCCATTTGTTTAAGCGACCAGTCCATCACAAAAATCAAAAGCATTGCCAATAAGCTACCAATCAATGCACCGGAAAAACGTAATGGAATCAATTGCAACGGGGTAAAACTACTACCAATTGTCATTAAAAGTAAGACTTGTGGATTAGTGAAAAAGTTCGCCACAGTGTAATTGATCGGCATACATAACTCAGTCAAAAAATTCAGTAATATCAAAACGACTGCTAGAATTGGTAACGACAGGTGTAACGACATTAATAAAAATCCTAAAAGTAGTCCGATGATACCGCCAACTACCCGACCGATCGTCCGATTTTTGATTTTTTCCATATGCTCGCCTGCTAAAACAGCAGCTGCTGAAATCAAGATCCAATAACCATTACTATCTTTTAACAAATAAGCAATGTAAGTCGCGATAAATAAAATGATTGAAAAATGGAGTGCCTTTAACACCATTTCTGGTTGTTGATACAATGCTAAATAATATTTATCTTGAAATGATAATTTTTGAAATCTTGTCGTTTCAGTAGATAGTGGCAACCGTTCTATCAATGACACCAATAGTCCAGAAAATACCGATCCAGCTAACCCATAAAGCAAATAAGAACTTTGATGCATAATCATCCCTACCGTATCGGCATGAAAATTGAACCCTGTGGCATATAACATCAAAACGAAGAAATAATCTGGTTTGGGAAGTCGATATATTTTAGAAAATAAAAAAGCTGAATAAGATAAACAGCCAATAATAAATGGAGCGCTCCAAGGCACCAAAGCAGTCAATGCACCTAAAATAAAGGCTAGTAACAATGTAAAGCCGTGAATCAAAATCGCTTTTAAATTATACGCTATCGATATATGTTGGAATGCTAAATAAGAAAAGGCTCCCATAGCGCCCACAGAACTTATACGTGGATCTTTTAGCAATATACCCAATACTAATGGCACACCCATTGCTAATCCAGAACCCAAAGGACGTAAAATTTTTCGCATATCTTTCATGTATAACTTCCTCTCAAAAATTAATGCTAAAAATACTTATAAAAAAAAGATGCCCTCACTAGATCCTTATTTAGTATACGTATCTCTTAATGAATTATCAAATTTATTCTAAAAAACAACTAGTATCTAAAGAAATGATAGTCTTTTTTGCTTAATTACATTAGTTGAATTTTTTTATAACTTTAATAGAAGTCATACATCTAAATACATACTCAAGCTTTTGAAAATAAAAATTATAAAATGGATTGATTTTCTATTAGTAGCGCATGCAATAATCGTTGGTTTAAAATTGCTTGGTTTAACATAAAAAAGCCCGTAAGAGTTCACGGGCTTGCCTCAAAATTTAAATTAATTCAAAAGATGCTTGGATTGTGTCGTTTGAATTTTTACCAACAAATACTAGAAAATCTCCAGTTTCAGTGTTAAAACGCATATCTTTCATATAATAATACAAATCACTTCTGTCCAAAGAAAATGTAATTATTTTTTCTTCTTTAGGTAGTAAATTCACTTTTTGATATTTTTTTAACTCTTTAGTTGGCCTTACTACAGATCCGGTTACATCCTGAATATATAATTGAACAGTTTCTAAGCATTCATAAGGCGATTGATTTTTTAGCCTGATTGATATTTCTAAATCAGTAGTCATTCTTTCAGAGCTCAATTTTAATTCGTCATAATCCACGGTTCCATAACTTAGACCAAATCCAAATGGAAAAAGCGGTGCATTTGGACTATCCAGATATTTTGTAACAAATCTTCCTCTATGAGTACTGCTGTTAAGCGGTCTACCAGTTTTAAATTCATTATAATACATTGGTAATTGGCCTACGTTTTCAGGAAAACTCATACTTAATCTTCCTGAAGGATTGACTTTACCAAATAAGATATCAACCAAAGCATTACCGCCCTCTGTGCCTGGAAACCAAGCTTGGATAATGGCATCCATCTGCTCAACTTCTTTTGTAAGAGTAAGTGGACGGCCACTTATAGAAATTAAAATATTCTTTTTGCCTAGTTCAACCATCTGCTCAATAAATTCTTGTTGGTTTTTAGGTAAAGAAATATCAGTGCGGCTGCCAGCTTCACCGCTTTGCATGGTATGTTCTCCCATTGCATAAATAATAATATCTGCTTTTTTTCCTGCTTCAACAGCTTGTTTTAGTGCTATTTTTTTTTCTGTTTCGGTCATTTTTAATGAACCAATTTGTTCTTTTGTAGCTCCAAATTCACCTAAAAATTGATAGTCAGATAAAAGTCCGCATCCTTGTTCAAAAGAAAAATTATCCTGTTTAAGGATTTTTTCAAGTGCAGATTTAATTGAAACAACATCCTCGCTTTTTCCGTGCACAGCCCACAGTCCAATTAAATCTTGTTCATCACCATAAGGACCCACTAATAAAATTTTTTGATGATTAGGTTTTAAGGGCAATAAATTATCTGCATTTTTTAGCAATACTAAAGACTCTTGGGCAACTTTTCTTGCTAAATTTCTATTTTCTTCAGTTAATAAGTTTTCTTTTTCTTGAATAACAGTACTTCCTCTATATGGGTCTTCGAACAAGCCTAATGCGTTTTTTAGTTTAAGTACACGCCACACGGCATCGTTTACTAATTTAGGATCTATTTCCCCTTTATTAATCAAAGGCTCTAGCTCATTTGCATAACAACCTGTCTTCATATCGATATCATTCGTAGCATTCATTGCTAATAGTGTTGCTTCACGTTCATCTTTAGCTACACCATGAGCAATTAATTCTTGAACAGCTGCATAATCAGAAATGATTACACCTTCAAATCCCCACTCCTCTCGTAAGATATCCTTTAATAAAAATTCATTTCCTGTTACAGGAATCCCGTCATAAGTATTAAATGAAGTCATCACTAATTTTGCCCCGGCATCCACAGCCGACTTATAGCCACTTAAATAGTCTTGTCTCAAGCGACGCTCACTCATATCCACTGTATTATATTCACGCCCTGCTTCAGCAGCACCATAAGCAGCAAAATGTTTAACACAAGAAGCAATTCCTTCTAAATGACCATTCTGCTCTTTTTGCAAACCTCGAACCATAGCCTCAGCAAAATGAGCATTTAACTGAGGATCTTCTCCGGTGGATTCTAAACAGCGTCCCCACCTAGCATCACGAACCAGATCAACCATAGGAGCGTATGTCACATGGGCTCCAGCAGATCGTGACTCCTTTGCAATAATTTCGTATGCTTCCTTAATTAATTTTGGATTCCATGTAGCTCCCAGTCCCAAAGGAATTGGAAAAATTGTGCGATAGCCATAAATAATATCAGCCATAAATAATAACGGAATTTTATGCCTACTATTCATTAAATATTTTTCTTGGATGTCTCTTGTAGTTTCTGCTCCTGTAACGTTCAACACTGATCCAACAACATCAATTATTTCTTGAGTGATTCCTAATTTTTTTTTAGGCCCTACCGTTAATTCTTCACTATGAAAAAAATCACCCGATAATTGAACAAGTTGTCCTACTTTTTCTTTCCAAGTCAATGAATCTAGCAATTGTCTTAATTTATTTTCTTCCATTAGTCATTAACTCCTTCTGCGACTTGCTCTTCTTTAAAAGTACGTAGGTCTAAACGCTTGAACCAAGGATACCAAAGTATTGGCGATAATATTAATTGAATAAATAACTGCAATAAAATGATAGATATACTGCCTTCCACAGCAGCATGAAATCCTATAGGTAAGCCAAATATTGCCTGAACACCAATAAATTTAGCCACAATTCCGAGCTTGGTTAGTACATAAGCAATAATCAGTGCAATCGTATTATTGGTAATAAAAGGAAAAGCCAAGTCAAAATTCAATACTAGTGGCGTACCAAAAATAACTGGTTCAGTAATACCAAATACCGCTGGAACAATCGATATCTTTCCCACTTGACGGTACTGTTTACTTTTAGCTCGTAACATTAACAGCACTAAGCCAAGTCCCATGCCACTCCAAGTAATGACATTAAAAAAAGCTAGACCAACAATATTTGGCGGAGTTAAACCGGCTTGAACTGCATTTAGATTTTCAACATCCATTGCTAACCATAACGGGGTAACTAATGGCATAATCACATTCGTTCCATGAATCCCAAAAAACCATAAAATTTGTTGCAATAGACTCAATAAAATCATGGCTATAATTGAGCCACCTATACCTTTTAAGGGTTCTTGAATAATGCTATAGACAAATTGATGCATATTACCGAATGATGTCAAACTAAATAAAAAGTCAATAATAGCAAATAAGATACCAATTAAAATAGTTGGAATCAATGCTTCAAAAGTTTTCGTTACCATTGGAGGTACTCCTGCGGGCATTTTGATAGTCCAACCACGATGCTTAATCGCTAAATATAACCGAGCGCTCACGATACCAACAATTAGCGCAGAAAATACACCTTGTGCTCCTAACCAATTTGTAGGAATTCCCATGGAATCATCTGCCATTTTACCTAATGGAGTAATAATTAAAAAACTTAACAAAGAAATAACTGAAGCGGAAATAGGATCTTCATTTTCATCCAATTTTCTGACTAAATGGTACGAAATTAAAACAGCAATATAAATAGCCAATGCTCCCAAAGTCATTGTATTTACTTTGGTAAGTAAATCCGTTAATTTATCTAATTTTGCCAGCGCTGGTACCATCCCCATTAAAACAACAAAAAGGACCGACATCGAACCAATGAATAGTGGCCCTAAAGTTGCCATCATTGCTCCAGATATCGCCTGTAAATAAGGATTGCTTCCTAACTTATCAAACCATGGATTCATTTTATCAAATAGATTTGTGATTTTTTCTTTCACTACTGTTCCTCCTCCTTAATAAATATTTATAACGCTTTCATTATATGAGTTTAATCAATATAAATCGTTCCATTTTTTTACAAAAAAGTGGAAATTTAATTACTTTTTTTCAAGAATTGTTTTCTGAATTTATTGGGCGACATTCCAAATTCGCTTCGAAAAACATTGTAAAATGTTTTATTTGTAGCAAAGCCATTATTCAAACCAATTTCTAGAATAGTCTTGTCGGTATCTCGCATTTCTTTATAGGCACCATCTAACCGAATAGAGTTAAGATACTCAGTAAAAGTAATTCCCATAAATTTTTTGTAAAAGCGTGAAAAGTATGAAGGGTTATAATTAAACATCTGCGCCACTTCCTCAATCATCAAATGTTGTGTGTAATGGTCTTGAATATATTGATTGACCTGTTCCATTATTTCTAAATATTTAAAAGATTTTATTTCATGAATATTTGTACTAGAAAATATATTGTCGGTACAAAGAATCGCTAATAATTCATAGATTTTAGCCCTTACCTGTAAATTATCCCCCAAAATTTGGGATGAAAAATAGTGATAAATAAAATTTAGATGAATAATAATTTCCGGATATCGTTTAGCTGGAATCGTCTCAAAAAGAAAATTTTTTAGATACTTTTCTCCAGTAATTCTTTGTAGGTAGTCTAATGGAAATTGGATAACTAAACACTCAGAGGAAGCAGGACTTTTTGTTGAATGAACATAATTTGAATTAATTATAATAAACTCTTTTGAATTTAAATGATAGGTATGTTCTGAAAAAAGAACTTCTAATTCTCCTGAAAAACAAAAAAGTAATTCTAAACTTTCATGCCAATGTGGTGGAATTAAACGATCTGATGATTTTGAGTGGAATGAGAAAATTTTATAGGGATAATTATCTGTCGGTGAAATTTTTTCATATCTCATATTTATTAGTATATCTCCTTCTTATTTACTATTTTTATTTATGATAAGGTACATTATTTTCCTAAATTTCAAATTGAACACTTATAAAACAAATCTAGCAACTAATCCATAATAATCATATGATTAACTCTATGCTAAATATATTGACTAACATGACAAATACTTATTAACCACTGCAACTATTCCATACTTTTTATCAAATTAATCTAGTTTATTATTTTTTCTTATATACTTTATCGTTTTTTACACCAAAAAATTTTTTAAGTACAACAACAAACACGCTAGGGATAGTGACGTTGAATCTCATTTGTTTTTGATAGTTCTTGTGTTTTTCATTCTAAAGATAAGTTCATAAACATACAAATCTACTTCTATAAAAGTATACAAAAAGAGTTATTTATTGGAAAGAACTAGAAAATTAATTTTTATAAAATAATTTCTATCTCTAATTTAGTTGACTTAACAACTAAATTGTTTTATATTATTCCCTGTTAGGAAGTGGAAAAATGAATGATCAACGATATGAATACCAAGGCACCCAATTTATTGGAAAGCTTTCATCAGAAATTTATCGGAGAGGATATGTTTACTTTTCAAAACGTTTAATCGTTTTTGGAATCAATTATATTCAATTATTATGTTTGATTTCCCTTTACATTGAAGATCATCAAACGCAAGAACAAATTACTGATGACTTGAGTATCGATAAAGCTAGCGTGCATCGAGCCATTAAAGGACTGATTGATGTAGGTTATGTGAATAAAGAACGTGATTTGCAAGATGGACGAGCTTATCGTGTTATTTTGACTGTTAAAGGAAAAAAAATTCAGCCTGAAATTAGCCAAATGATGGCTGAACGCGAAATTCTGCTATCACAAGGAATTGATCCTGAAGAGAAAAAAATTGCTTTTAAAGTTTTAAAGCAAATTACAAACAACGCAAATGAAATTTATCAAGCAGAAAAAAAGAACCGAGGAATTAAATTATGAAAAAAGAGAAAAAAGCAATTGTCTTAGGCGGTGGTGGCCATTTTGGTATTGCCTGGGAATTAGGCTATTTACGTGGCCTTGAGGAAGCTGGTGTTCCTGTCAGGAAGGCTGACATTTTTGTTGGAACTTCTGCTGGTTCACAAGTCAGTGCCATTATGACTTCAAATAAAGATTGGAATACTATTTGGAAAGAACAAATAGATAAAACTTTTACCGAAATCACTCCTATTTCAGATATAGAAATGGATGAATTATTTAATAAATTTAATGAAATCGAACGTACAGCTAGTTCAGCAAAAGAATGGATTGAAGCGCACGGAAAGATTTCCAAGGAAACAGCTGCCTTCCTTTCGAATGAAGAAAGACAATTGATGATCAAAGAACGCTTAGGTTCTGATAGGCCAAGTTGGAATAGTAAGTTAAGAATTGTTGCAACAAACATCGAAACCGCTGAACGTGCGGTGTTTACACAAGACTCTGGTGTAAGTATACTTGATGCTTTGCAAGCAAGCAGTGCGTTACAAGGAGTCTGGCCTCCCGTCGAAATTAACGGAAAGCACTATTTCGATGGAGGCTCCTATTCAATGGAAAATCCAGATGTAGTCACCGATGCAACCAAAATGCTTGTTCTTTCTACCGGCTTACCCGTTGCAGTGCCATATAAATTAGAGAGTTTATTAACTAACTTAGAAAATAATGGTTGTGAAACAAAATTAATTTTACCGTCAACGGAGGTTATGGCTATATTGAAAGCATTCCATTTTAATACTGTAGAAGCTAAAATCAGACCCTCTGTAGCAAATGCTGGATATATTCAAGGTCAAAAAGATGCAGAAACTATTAGTAAATTATGGAAATAATTATTCAGCTTTTATACTTTAAACATACTATGCTTATGACTAATCACGTTCATTATCAAAATCTCTCTGTATAAAAGTTTTTCTATTCATTTTTACACATAATTAAAAAAATAGCCGCTATCAAATTAATAGGTAAATAAAAAAGCATTCTCCTAGAGAATGCTTTTTTCATTTAATAAGAATTAGAATGATTAAGAAAAACAGCTTCAAAGAAACGAAACATCATTATTTATTACTTAAAAAATTCACTAAATTAAATTTTATTTTTTCTTAGGTTCATCCTCATCCATTTTCAAGACAGCCATGAACGCTTCCTGAGGGACTTCTACTGAACCGATTTGTTTCATTCGTTTCTTACCCTCTTTTTGTTTTTCTAACAATTTACGTTTACGTGAGATATCCCCACCATAACATTTTGCCAAAACATTTTTTCGTAATGCTTTGATGTCCGTCCGCGCAACGATCTTCGTCCCGATAGTTGCTTGAATCGGCACTTCAAATTGTTGGCGTGGAATCAATGTTTTTAATTTGTCAACAATGGCGCGGCCACGTTCTTGAGCAAATTCACGGTGAACGATAAAGCTTAAGGCGTCAACCTTTTCTGCATTCAATAGAATATCCATTTTCACTAATCGGCTTTCACGATAATCAGCCATTTCATAATCTAAAGAGGCATACCCTTTCGTGCTTGATTTTAATTTATCGAAAAAGTCAAAAACAATTTCTGACAACGGAATATTATAAACCACATTTACGCGATAATCATCTAGATAATCCATCGTAATAAATTCGCCACGTTTGCGTTGAGATAATTCCATAACCGCTCCAACATATTCATTTGGCACCATAATATTGGCTTTTACGAAAGGTTCTTCTACATTTTGAATTTTTGATGGATCTGGAAAATCTGAAGGATTATCTACAACCAATTGACTTCCATCCGTTAAATTCACATGATAAATAACCGATGGTGCTGTCGTGATCAATTCAAGATTGAATTCACGTTCTAAACGTTCTTGAACGACATCCATATGCAACAATCCTAAAAATCCACAACGGAAACCAAAACCTAGTGCTTGAGAAGTTTCTGGTTCAAACTGCAAAGCTGCATCGTTCAATTGTAATTTTTCTAAAGCTTCTCGTAAGTCATTGTAACGAGAAGTATCAATTGGATAAAGACCACAAAAGACCATTGGGTTCATTTTACGATATCCTTCTAATGCTTTTTCAGCAGGATTATTCGCTAATGTTACCGTATCCCCCACTCGTGTATCTTGTACAGATTTAATACTGGCAGTGATATAGCCAACATCTCCAGCCATCAAGAAATCACGTTGGACTGTTTTGGGAGAAAATACGCCGACTTCCGTCACATCAAAAGTTTTACCATTACTCATCATTTGGATTTTATCACCTGGGCGAACAACCCCATCTGTGATTCGAACATTTAAAACGACGCCCCGGTAACTGTCATAAATGGAATCGAAAATCAATGCTTTCAAAGGTGCATCTAAATCACCCTTAGGTGCTGGCACATTTGTTACAATTTGCTCTAAGATATCTTCGATTCCGATACCTGCTTTTGCGCTGGCTAAAACAGCTTCTTCTGCATCGATACCGATAACATCTTCGATTTCTTTTCGTACACGTTCCGGATCGGCAGCTGGCAAATCGATCTTATTGATAACTGGTAAAATTTCCAAATCATTATCTAAAGCTAGATAAACGTTGGCTAACGTTTGAGCTTCAATCCCTTGAGCTGCATCGACAACTAAAACGGCTCCTTCACAGGCTGCTAAACTTCTAGAAACTTCATAGGTGAAATCGACATGTCCTGGTGTATCGATCAAATGAAAAATATATGTTTTTCCATTTTTAGCTGTGTAATTTAACTCAACAGCATTTAATTTGATCGTAATTCCCCGTTCACGTTCTAAATCCATCGAGTCTAAAAGTTGGGCCTGCATTTCGCGGGAACTTACAGTATTAGTCTGTTCTAAAATTCGGTCAGCCAATGTCGACTTTCCGTGGTCAATATGCGCGATGATCGAGAAATTACGGATCATCTCTTGGCGTTTCTTCATATCTTCTATATTCATTAAAGTTCCTCATTTCTTTTAATCAGCACTTTCAATTATACCAACGTTTCAGAGAGAAAAAAAGTCTTTTCCCTTATTTCCCAATGCTGATAAGAGAAATATACGATTCCTTTTGCTATACTAAAATTGTAAATCAAAGCGATTGTTTATTCAGTGCCCTTTATAAGCTACTTTTAATAAACATTCTCTTTTAAACTCAATTCTAGTGATTGATAGTATGTACTACAAAAAATAGGAGATGAAAAAATGGAAAGCGACTTTAAGAAAAGATTAGTCTTGAAGCCTGTCGGTGAAGAACATTTGGCTCAATACGATGAGTTATTGAGTTACGTCTTTCAAGTAACTGAAAGTGATATCGAAAATAGTGGTTACGAAAATAAACGGGAAATGGTCCGAGCAAAAAAGCCTGTATTAGAACAATCGAAAGTATTTGGTTGGTTCAATGAAGATAACTTAATCTCCCAGATTGCCATCTATCCATGTGAAGTAAACATTCATGGAAAAGTGTTTCAAATGGGTGGAATTACCGGTGTCGGGACTTATCCAGAATATGCCAATCATGGATTAATGAAAGAATTGATTGAGAAAGCTCTGCAAGAGATGCGCAACGATCAGCAGTGGATTTCCTATCTCTATCCTTATAGCATCCCGTATTACCGCCGTAAAGGCTGGGAAATCATGTCTGATAAATTGAGTTTTAAAATCAAAGATACGCAATTACCAAAACAAGTTGATTTGCCAGGTATCGTTGAACGAAAAGAAGTCGATGACCCCGATGTTTATCAGGTCTATCATGAATTTGCCTTAAAAAACCATGGAGCGATGATTCGTAAAGAATTAAATTGGGAAGAATATTGGCGATTTGAAAATGAAGAAGAACGAATCGCTGCTATCTATTATGACGCAGAGAAGAAACCAACTGGTGTTTTGTTTTATTGGATTTCTGAGGAAGTTTTTCATATCAAAGAAATGTTTTATTTGAATCAAGAAGCTCGTAACGGCTTATGGAATTTTATCAGTGCCCATTTTTCGATGGTGTATTGGGTCAAAGGCGACATTTTCAAAAACGAACCGCTCTCTTTCCTATTAGAAGACAGTGAGATTCATGAAACAATCGCTCCTTTCTTTATGGCTCGCATCGTAGATGTAAAAGAATTTTTACTAGAATACCCATTTGCTAAAACAGCCGAACCTTTTTATTTTGTGATAGCAGATCCAGTGGCAACATGGAACAATGGTATTTTTGCATTAGAATGGGATTCATCTGGCAATTTATCTGTTTCCGATCAACCCAAAGGAAAACGTATTGCCTTAACTATTCAAACATTGACTTGCATGTTGATGAACTATCGACGAGCCGCTTATCTCGCACGAATCGAACGTTTAGATGCGGATAAAGAAGCGATTGAATTACTAGAAACAATTATTCCCGATATGGAGGCGTATTTTAGTGACTATTTCTAAACATATTTATTTTGCTGCACCCTTATTTTCTCGAAGTGATTTACTTTATAATCGGTATTTAGCAGAAAAAATTCGAGAAATAGCGCAGAATTTGACTATTTATGTGCCACAAGAAAATGCAGGCATCAATGACAAAAGTGCTTATGCTGATAGCAAAATGATTGCCTTAGCAGACACAGAAGAAGTCTTAAAGAGCGATTTAATGATCGCCTTATTAGACGGTTTAACAATCGATGCAGGGGTTGCCTCTGAAATTGGCGTAGCCTACGCCAAAGGAATTCCCGTCATCGGTTTGTATACCGATTCTCGGCAACAAGGTGCTGACAACCAACAAAAAATTTCTGCCTTACAAACACCTGCTGAAAATCAATTTCATTATTTGAATTTGTATACAGTTGGCTTGATCAAATTAAACGGCTTGATCGTAACTAACGAAACGGCCTTGTTAGAACAAATTAAATCATTTTTAGAAAGTGGTGAGTTGAATGACCTATAAAAAATACCGGATGGCTTTGGTCATTTTTGGACTCATTTGTTTACTCTACAATATTTATGAAGTGATCATTGCAAAATATTCAACGAAACAAGGCTTTATTTTTGTGATCGAATGTCTAGCTGGTATTGCGCTGATTTTTCTTCCAGAAATCATTGAAAAAGTTTTTAAAATCGTATTACCTGAAAAAATCATTTATTTTTACTGGTTCTTTTTGATCATCTCTGTCTTTTTAGGTACTTCATTACACATGATCTCAATCATTTCATTTTGGGATAAGATTTTACATTCTGTTAGTCCAATGGTTTTAACCGCCTTAGGCTACGGTCTGATTGGTTTTTTAATGAAAGATGCCGATATTAGTAAAACTTCTCCTTGGCTGTTCTTATTATTTGGCTTTGCTTTTGCTGGTGTCTGTGGCGTTTTTTGGGAATTCTGGGAATTCCTTTGCGATACGATTGCTGATATGAATTTACAACGTTATGCCACTTCAGCAGGGACTTTGCTTGTTGGCCGTGCTGCACTCATGGATACCATGGGCGATTTGCTGACTAACACGATTGGTGCTTTACTGATGGGAATCTACGCTAGCGTCCAAAGTCGAGGAAATGCAGCTTATTTTGAAGAATATCGTTTGAAAAAAATTAAATAAAAAAAAGTCAAAACCAATTTTAACTCGGTTTTGACTCTTTTTATTTATTTGGATGTTTATTTTCTTTCATCGTATAAGAATCGAGAGTTATTTTTATGATTCCTGTTCGTTTTAACATCGCTTCAGGAATCTCGTCAAACGATTTTCCTTTTGCGGCGTGTGCCATTAATCGATGAAGGGCTGCTCGTTTTTCAGCAGCATCTTCTATTAATTCGGCTTGCCCAAAACCAATCAGACTTTGATAGGCATACGAATAGGTTGCGGCGTTCATATTTCCTTGAATCAATTCATGGTGACCATCCATTTCAACAGCAACTTTTGGATCTTGTTGAAGCATTGTGATTTTCTTTCCTTCTGCTGCTCCATGAATGAATAAAATCAATTGTTCCTGTTTCCATTGATATCCGAAATTTACTGGGACGACATAGGGATAATCCGAACCATTGAGTGCCATACGTACAACTTGTGTCTGTTCAACAAATGTTTTGATCGTTGCAAAATCTGTTACTTCTCTTTTTTTTCTTCGCATGATTGTTCCTTTCATAATTAATTATGTTCAAGTATACCCTGAATACTTCAAATAATAAAACTACTCTATAAGAAAAAAGAAGCTAAAACAAAAGTATTTTCTACTTTTGTTTTAGCTTCTTTAGATTATTTTGCGGTTGCAACTAAAACTGTTTTATTCGTTAAATGTTCTAATGATAATAAAAAGAAACTAGCCGCTAATAGATCAGCACTTCCGCCTGGAGAAACAGCCTGTGTTTGACAGTATGTATGAAGTTGCTCGAAACTTTTATTAGGCAAAGATTTTTCATTTGCTTGTTTGGCTAACACTTGTACTTGAGCCAAAACGGCTTGGTTGCTTCGGTACAAAATACAGGTATCATCCAAAGAAGCAATAATAGCTAAAAGCATATGTAATCTTTTTTCAATCAAATCTCCTTGCGGACGATTAAAATAATCAGAGAGCGCGAGTTGAACATGCGGAAAACCTGCAGCGGCTTCTGCAAAAGCTCCCCCATTCCCATATTTTTTCTTTACCTTTTCTCCATGAGAAAGCGGAAGATTTTTTTTAACAAAGCGATCTGGAAAAGCTACTAATACTTGAATATCAGAAAATATCTTAGGTAAAAACAATTGCTGAGTGAGACTATATTGACTGCTGACCGCAGTAATAAAAAGCCCCATTGCCCAAATGGCCCCTTTATGGGTATTCACCCCACCCGTTGCGCGAAACATCGCTGTTTCGGCACGCCGGCCAATGTCACCAATTTTTTCTCTTATTGCTTGTGTCATCGAATGATTCCAAGAAGCAAGAGCCATTTCTTCAAAAAAAGGTGTCAATGTTTTGGCAGAAATCAGAAATAGTTCATGATTCATGTCTGTGTGAGTACCTGTATTAAGAGCATCAACCAATCCTGGTTTTGGCGATAATTCTACTTCATCTATTAAAGCTTGTTCGACTAACAAAGCGAATTCGTGACATTTGACAGCAATTGTTTGTTCTTCCATCAGATATTCCTTCTTTTTTATTTAGTGATTGTCCCTTTGATTGCTTGCCATATAACATGCAATAAATAGCTTAATAAAAAGGCACAGCTTGCTGTAGCTAAGTATGCTACGATGATCATGATTCCAGTTGGTAATCTTAACAATAAATCTTTGAAGCACAGTAGTAATACTTGGAAGACAAAGACATTAGCTAAATACGTACGATAAGCGTAAGTGGATAACCATTTGAATGCACGTAATTGCGGCGCATTGTTTTTTATCATTGTTGAACCAAACATAAACACACCAAAAATAACGATTACGCTATATAAGCTTTGAATAGTATTTAAATATGGAGCATGAGCAAATGTTAAATCGCCAGCAAAGTTCAATAAGTGATTCGCAGAAACAAGTGCTACTACAAGCCCAATTGGTAATAATGCATAACGTACTTTGTATAGTATATTATAAATAGCTTCATGATAATTCAAAGCCGCACAACCGTAGATACCATAAATCATAAAGCTAACAACAAAACGATCTAGTAAGTACCAGCTTTCATGGTGAGCGCCAGCAAAAACTTGCGTATCATAGAAAATATACCAAGCTACATAGATAGCTGTTGCAATAATCAATACCGGCCAAACAGCCTTTTTATTCGTAAATACTTTATACCCTAACCATACAAAGAAGGGCATCAATAATTGAATTTGTAGCATCATCACTGTATACCATAGATGTGGCGCACCATCACCAGTGATATATTTCAATAAAAATGTAGCTGTATTTGTATAAGGATTTCCTTGTTGAACAGCTGGGAAAAGCCATAGGTAGACAGATGTCCATAAAACATAAGGAACGACTAACTCAAAAAACTTTTCCTTTAAAAATTCAAAGTAAGAAAGATGTTGACTTGTCTTAACCATGTTATAAACAATTGCAAAAATAAATAGAAGGGCGGTATATTTGACCATTACATATAATGTGCCAATACACGCAGCTGTTGTTTCATTATGAGTATTTGCTAACGCAAAGCTCAAAATCGTTTGCAACATTACAGCTGTTACAGCGAATACTTTTTGAAAGTCGCTGATATTGATCTTGATTTCCTTATTCTCAAACATTGTTTCCGCTCACTTTTCCTAATATTTACCAAATCTCAGTAGTGAGTTTTGGTCCTTTATTTGTTTTAAGTAAAATTTTCTTTGATGGCTGGCTTAAATACTCTTTTAAGGCAAACCCACCCTTTTGACTGATAATTTGAGTATCTAACTTTTCAAAAAAAGCCATATTCTCTTCAATTTCTTTCATTGGTAGCTCCGCGGCAGAATCAGCGTACAACAGTAGATCAAGATCACTACTTGATTTGATCGTTGCTCGTTGCGTAGCTAACTCAAATCCTAGACTGCCGCCGACACCCCAATGATAATTTTTCAATAATAATTGTGCCTCACGGTATTGATGATAGACCGGATAAGCCGCAACCTCAGCTTGACGAAAGCTATTTTTAGTTACTAGCTCCCATGGATGGATAACTTCTTCAACTTTATTTAAAGTAGCTTCGAAACCAAATCGCTGTTGTCGTTCTTTCCCTCTTAAACCAACTAAAATTGAGCCAGCATCATGAGGGATCCCTCGACGGACAGTCGCATACAATCGATCTGTTTCTGCAAACCAGCCAGGAAGTTCAATATTTTTCAATACCTTTTTATCTAACAAGACAATATCGTGAGCACAAATCATTGATTAATCATTCCATTCTTTATTCATGCGATCAAAAACTTTATTCGTTTCCACACGACCACCATTTACAGCAATCGAATTGGTGTAACGATTTGTTAACATCGTGTCGTTCGTATTACGAACATCTGTAATCGCTGCATTGATAGCTGCAACTACTTCAGAAACGTGTTCAGCAGATGTACTTTGATCGGTGATTGTTTCTAAGAAAGTAAACAGTGCACCTAATTTATTATAGTTTTGAACATCATAAGCAATACTTGGAACTTTTTCTGCGGCAGCTTCAATGTCTGCAATCGAACGTTTTGTAATCCGGCTAGCACTTTCTTTAGACATTGCTTGGATCATGATATCGTTACTATTCAAAGCAACTAATCGACTTGATTGTAACCCATGAGCTAAGAAAGCTCCTGAAATAGCATTTCCAGCAATAAAACCAATAACAGGATGACCAGCTTGACGAAGTTTTGCATAAGCAGCCGCACTATTCGCTAAAGCGATGTGGATACCAATCAATTCTTCATTATATCCGTATGCTTGACTTGGTACATCAATCACAGCGATAACTGGACGTTTTACTGCTTTGTTCTTATCTTCTTGATAAATAGCTTCTAGTAAATGACCCATTTCGAAGCCTTCGACTAAACCTACTTCACCATTACGTACTCGATACATTGGATTGTTACCATTAGGTACGATAGCAGTTACAACAGCATTTTCAACAAATACTTCTGAAGGAGCTGAGTAGACAGTCGCACTGGTAGAAATTGGATGCGTTAAACCAGTTAATGCTGCAAACCATTGATAACCAACACTAGTAGATGCATCTTCCTTGCCTTCTGTTACTTCAATTTCTTTTACTGCTTCCACTTTGTGAGCAGCTAAAGCTTTATTATATTCTTCAATTGTCATTGGTTTTGATAAATCAAGTTTTGCCAATAATGATAAATAGAAGTCAGCACTTTCGCTACGATGGCTATCTTTTTTCTCTACAATCGCTGCGATCACAGCTTGACGGATTGTTTCAACACTATCCGTAACTAATTCATCAACGACGTTTGCTTCGAAACGTTGACGCGCACCAATCGTATTCCAGATCAAGTCTTTATCGCTAGAATCAAATTCACGAACTCCAGCTTCAACTTCGATTACTTCTGGACCGTTCAAGCCAATCCGTGCTTTTTTAGTTGCGATCAAATGACTCATAAGCGCTGAAGTAATTGACATCCCACCAAAAGAACCCACACGTCCTGGAACCAATCCGATCACTGGAACATATTTTTTCAATGCTACGATCAAATTACCGATTTCAGAAATTGACAAAAGACCGTAGTTGGCTTCTTGTAAACGAACGCCACCAGTATCTAATACGATCACTGGATAGATCTCGTTTCCGGCTTCATTTTCTTTCAATGCTAATGTTAAAGCTGAAATAATTTTAGCACCGGATACTTCACCGATACCGCCACCTTGGAATTTACCTTCCATTGCAATCACGATCACATTTTTTCCGTCGATTGCTCCACGGCTGACAACGATACCGTCATCACTTTGTGGAACGATGTTTTGAGCAACTAGATTGGGAGCGATCATTTGATCAAACGGATCAATCAATTCATGCCCTGTTTTAGCATCTAATAATGCATGAACACGTTCGCGTGCATTTAATTCTACAAAACTATTTTTCATCTGAAAGTTCCTCCATTGCTTGTGTTAATCGAAGATAGACAACTCCAGGAGTAGCACCAAAATCGTTGATTACGATATCAGCTGTAATTGGATAACGATCAAAGAATCTAGTCAATACATTTTGCCAAACATCACCAAAACCATCACTACCGGTACATACACGGACTGAAGTTTCAGATTTTTCTGTTGGGAAAAGTAAAATTTCCAAATCACCTGAACCTACCACACCAACATGAATTTTTTTGTCAATTGGTTTTGTTGTTTTATAACTGTATGATAATTGTTCCATCTGTTCTTCTCTCCTTTAAGACCAAGTTCTGAATTTCATTGGGGGTTCGTATAAACCATCTGACCATTCAATCAAATCATCCACTGTTTGAGCTGCTAGTAATGAACGTTTAGCATCGCTACGTTTAATTCCAAGATCTTCTGGTAATTTAACGATTCCAGCTTTACGTAATTCATCTAATGATTCTTTTGTACTTGTCATTCCTATTGGTGTTACCCCACCGATGGCAGCAATTGCTGCTTGTTTTTGTTCTTTTGAAGTTGCTTTGTAAAGATAAGCAATCCCTTCTTCAGTGACGATATGCGTTGTATCTTCGCTATAAATCATAACGGGTGCATTTGCTAGTCCTGCTTGTTTTTGAACTTCAAGTGCATCAAGATTTTCTACGAATACAGGTTTTTTATTTGAACCATATGTTTCAACCATTTGTACAACTAATTTTTGGCCTTTTCCTAATGGATCACTTTCATCACGTAATGATTGCCAAGCAGGAGTTGAGTGACGACGTCCGCCAGGATTATGACCCATGTTTGGTGCACCACCAAAACCAGATAAACGTCCTTTGGTTACGGTTGAAGAATTTCCTTCATAGTCTAATTGTAAAGTTGAACCAATAAACATATCGACTGCATATTGACCAGCAACTTGTGATAATGTCCGGTTGCTACGCATTGAACCATCTTTACCAACAAAGAAAACATCTGGACGAGCGGCAATATATTTTTCCATACCGACTTCGCCACCAAAACTGTGGATACTTTCAACCCAACCAGATTCGATTGCTGGAATCATTGTTGGATGTGGATTTAACACCCAGTTTTTAGCAACTTTCCCTTTGATTCCTAGTGTTTCACCATAAGTTGGTAATAATAATTCAATTGCTGCTGTATTGAAACCAATCCCATGATTCAATGATTGTACTTCATGTTCAGCATAGATTCCTTTTAATGCCATCATAGCCATTAAAATTTGTAATTCTGTGATATTTTGTGGATCACGCGTGAATAATGCTTCTAATTGATACGGTTGATCTGCTAATACAACAACATCGATCCAATCGCTTGGAATATCTACACGAGGTAATTCATCAACGATTTCATTGACTTGAACAATCACGATACCATCTTTAAACGCAGCAGCTTCAACGATTGTTGGTGTTTCTTCCGTATTGAAACCGGTATAAAGATTTCCTTGGCGGTCAGCTTTATCAGCCGCAACTAAGACAACGTTTGGAACTAAATCAATGAATAAGCGACCATATAATTCTAAATATGTGTGGATATCGCCTAATTTCATTGTGCCGTCTTCAATCATTTGAGCAACACGAGTACTTTGAGCACCGGCATAAGAAAAATCAATTTTTGCAGCGATCCCTTTTTCAAAAATAGTTAAGTGTTCAGGACGAGAGATACTTGACATGATCATGTGTAATTGATTTACTTTGTCTGAATTTACTTGTTCTAAACTTGTAGAAAGAAAGCTGGCTTGTTTTTGATTATCTCCTTCAAGTACAACTTTATCGCCGGGTTGGATCAATGTTTCCAAGACTTCGATAATGGCTTCTGTCGGAACATATTTTCCATCAAGCAAATGTTCAATTTTTTTCATTTTTTGAGCTTTTTTTTCGCGTTTGCTCGCCCAATTTCTTGCTGGTTTTTCCATTCTTGTCATCTCCATTTTTGATATAAGAATAAAGTGTCATCAATGCCATGTTGATCGATATTGATCGTTCGGATCGATTTGTTTTCCCCGAACTTGACATGGATCAATTTTGTGAGGGTATTACCGGGAGGAAATTCTAGAGCCAGATCCATTCCTACTTCTTGAGCTACATCCATCATCTTATTCCATTGCACTGGATGTGCGATATTATGCAAAAGATCTTTACGAATTTCAGCTGGATCCGTTGTAATTCGGCCATCGATGTTTTTTAGATACGGACATATCGTTGCATCAAGAGTGACTGAATCCATAATCGGAGCGAATTGTTCCACTGTCGCATCCATCAAGGTACAATGAGAAGGAACTGGAACAGCTAATAATTTCGCAGTTTGTGCGTGATATGTTTTAGCAAGTGCCAATGTTTGTTTTAATCCATGAATATGACCAGAAATTGTATGTTGCATTGGACAATTTTCATTTGATAAATACACTGGAAAAGCTGGATCAAAACTTTCAGCGACGACTGTTTCGGCTTCGCTTCTAGTTAATCCAACAATCACACCCATTGCATAATCTTTTGGGTAAGCCTTTTTCATTAAATCAGCGCGGTGATAAACGAGTTTCGCAGCATCTTCAAAGCTTAAACATCCACTCGCTACTGCCGCACAAAAGGCCCCAATGGAATGACCAGCAACTACATCAGGCTTAATACCTGATGCTTTCAGTTGATCAGTATAATAGGCAGCTTTAAGAAGTAATGCTAATTGGATATAAACAGTATCTTGTTCGATATTCGTTGCATCTTTTAAACGATATCCTGTGACTTTTTCTAAGGTATCAAAATAACTCATAGGGACATCTTGCAACATCTCACTCGTTTGACTGCCTTGTCCGGGATATAAGAATCCAGTACTCATGATAAGCCTCCTTAAGCAATTTCTCTTACGTGTGTTATATTAGCCAAAGTTTGCTATAATAAAAAATGCCAATTTCAGAACGATCCATAACAAAAAGGTATGGATTAAGGAGGGTCTTATGAATCTTGACCATTTACGCTATTTTAAAAAGTAGCAGAGTCTAAAAACATTACTCAGTCCGCGCAAGAACTATACATTTCACAGCCTGCGCTTAGTCGTGCGATGAAGCATTTAGAGCAAGAATTAGGTGTGCCTTTGTTTTACCATACCGGCCGTCACATCGAATTAACAATGTATGCTGAAAGTTTTTATCCTTATGTACTTCAAACACTCGCTCAATTTGATCGAGGACTAGCTGCGATTCAAGCTCTTAATGAAGAAATTCTGCCAGCGATTACTATTTATTCTGAAGTCGCTTCAGTCTCGATTCCTAATTTAGTGAAATCTTTCAGTGAAAAACATCCTGAAATCCAGCTTTCCATCCAACAACATGGTGCAACTGAAAAAGCACAGGAAAAAGTGTTTTATATTACTTCTGAACCTAAAGTTGGTTTAACGAATTTACCTATCTTTACTGAAGAAATTCTCTTGGCTATTCCTAAAAATCAACCATTAGCTACAAAAGAAGTGATTGAAATTTCAGATATTCAAACACATTCTTTTTTGATGCTTGCCACAAATTCACCTTTACGTCGGACACTTGATGCAGCTTTTGAAACACAAAAAATTGCCTTGAAAATCGGAGCAACGACCGATGATCCCGCTACATTACGTTCAATGATCAACCAAGGATTAGGAATGACCTTTTTTCCAAAAATAACTTGGGGTTATGAAAAAAAAGCCCCCTTCGTTCTACGAAAAATAGAAAAGCTTTCACTTTCACGGACGATTTATTTGGCTTCTAGTTTCACTGAAGAAAATCCGATGGCAAAAATGATTGCTAAAACATTGAAGGAATTTTTTATCCCTTAACTAAATAAAAAAGCACTCGCTAGTAAAAATGACTAACGGGTGCTTTTTTGATTGTTAAATTAAAATTCAAAAAGAATTCTTTTTTTCAGTCACATGAACTGAAAACTGATAGCTTGCGATTTCTCTTTTTTAGTAGCAAAAACCTTTTCTAATCAACGATTTCTGCTTTTTTTGTTCTTTTTTTTATACTAGAATACCTAATGTAATTAGTTGAAAATTTGCTGAAAATGAAAGGCGTGTCTAATTTGATTGAAACTGTCGTATTTGATATCGATGATACTATCTACGATCAACAAGAACCATTTCGCAAAGCGATCCAAAAACTATTTCCTCTAGTGAGTGAAGCTGATATGCTTCCGTTATATACTCGTTTCCGTGTCCATAGTGACAATAATTTTAACAAAGTTATTACACAAGAATGGACATTAGAATACATGCGTGCACATCGCATCAATCAATCATTGCAAGATTTAAATTATCCATCAATCACTGATGAAGAATCCTTGCATTTCCAAAGTGTTTATGAAGACGAACTAAATTCGATTTCGATGCATCAAGAAGTTGAAAAAACTTTGGACTTTTTAAAAGAAAAACAAGTACCAATTAGTATTATCACCAATGGTCCTACTGATCATCAATACAAAAAAATCTTACAGTTAGGTTTACTTAACTGGGTCGATGAGGACAACATCATTATTTCTCAAGCAACCGGTTATGAAAAACCCGATGTTGAGATTTTTGAATTAGGCAAAAAACAATTTGCTTTAAATCCTGAAAAGGCCTTATATGTAGGCGATAATTTCAAAAATGATGTTCTTGGTTCCACTCGAGCTGGTTGGCATGCCCTTTGGTTAAACCATCGCAATCGACAATTACCTGAAGGAACTTCTCAAATCCATGATATTGAATTGACCTCATTTGAACAACTATTACCTACTTTCCAACATATCTTTGCCTAAAATGATTTTATAAAAAAAGACGTGCGGCGATTTTGCCGCACGTCTTTAGTCATTTGTTTCAATATATAGTGACTCATTCCCCATCGCTTGAAAAATTTCTTCAAATTCTGAGCGATCAACGATTCGATTCTTATAGCCATAAGGATCATTGACATAGACATGTTGACTGTCTACACCGGTCACTACTACAGCATGACACAAAGGGGATACGGTAACTTCACCACTAGTTGTTTGCCAAGTTTGAAAATCATTTGCTGTAGGTACTTGAAAATCGACCGTCGTAACAACCCAAACAGGAGTACCTGCTTGAACAATAGCCGCCAATTCAGAAAAGTCGGTCGACGAACTAGATACGACTGAGTGGTTTCCTTCTACATAGTCCTCCGCAACTGCAGCAATTGGTTCAACAGCCACACCCATTGCATCATACCCACCATAAATATTTCCGACAAACCCGTCATGCGGATTGCCATGGATGTCTTGGCTCTCATCTTCATACAGCGGAACATAATTTAACTGCTCTGCTAATTTATTTTTATTCGTTTCATAGCCATAGTAATTCAGTAACATAGAAAGTGCCGTAATCTCACAACCATTTTCTAAAGGAGGATTTCCCTCATTTTGGTTTTCTAAAGGAACATCGATAATCGTTGCTCCAGCTTCTTTTTCTTCCTTCTGTTCTGCCAATAATTCAACGCTTGTACCTTCTGTTTCTTTTGTTACTTCAACGGTCTTTCGATCATTGAAAAAAAATAAAAGAAAACAAATTCCTGTTGGTACAATTAGAAAAATCAACCAATTCATTAAATGTTTGATCTTACTCACCTCACTATTCAACACTGTAAGTATTGCAAGTGAAGCTTAACTATAACTTAATATAGTAAAAAACGAGAATCAGCATCCGATTCTCGTTTTTCTTTATTCTTCTTGGTCTTCCTTGTACTCCATTTCCCGGTATTTCTCCATTTTACGACTAAATAAAACACCATTAGAAGGTGGCGTATATGTTATTGCATTCGCTCCTGCTGCAATTGTAGCTTCAATTGTTTCATCATCTGGTCCACCTGTAGCAATGATTGGTAATTCTGGATATCGCTCACGAAAATATTTTACTGTTTCCACAGTATCTTTTCCAGCACTGATGTTGATAATATCGACTCCCGCCGATAATTTTTCTTCGATTTTAGAATATTTTGATGTCACTGTTGCAACCACGGGGATATCTACCACATCATAAATCGCTTGAATCGTTTCTACAGGTGTTGGCCCATTCACAACGACACCAATACTTCCTTGAGCTTCCGCGAACATTCCCATATAAGCAGAGCGAGGACCTTGAGTTAAGCCGCCTGCAACTCCAGAAAAGACAGGAATATCTGCTGCTTCAATAATTCCTTTAGTAATCGCTGGATGTGGTGTAAATGGATAGACTGCAATTACGGCATCTGCATCGGTATTACGGATAATAGCAATATCCGTCGTAAAAATAATCGAACGAATTTTTTTCCCAAAGATGACGATTCCAGATGCCTTTTTGATTGGTTTTGGAACACGTACAATATCTTTTCTTAATTCTGTCATGATTTCAGGTATTTTTGAATCTGTCATACAACCAGCCCCTAACAAATTTTTGTTAAGTCAATTTTACTACTAATGGTCGTACTGCTCCAAATTATACGTTTTGATAACCTCGATAATTTTACTTGCATAGTCAGGATCAGTAGCATAACCTGCTGTCTGTAAAGCTTGTGCTGCTGCTTGGTAATTTGCAGCTGTTAGAACATCCGCATATAATTGTGGATTCCAATTCGTTCCATTCACAAAAAGCATCGTATGATCATCTAATGATTCGTCCCAAGAACTATAGACTCTAAAGTCCCCTTGAATCGTGATCCATTGTTCATTGACGTATTCTTTTGTTTCTAGACTGACCTTATTCTGATTTTCAGATGCTTTAATACCAAAAAGATTGTTATATTGGCTTGCTAGTTGCGACTGTCCCCAATTTGATTCCAAGATGGCTTGCCCCAAAATAATACTAGGCAAGATGCCATAGCCTTGTTGCAGCTCTTTTGCATGTGGAGCTAACTTATCAATAAATTCTTGATGTGTTAGCTTTTCTGTTTGGTCATCACTTCTAGTGGTTGAATTAGATAATAAATGTAAAGAAAAAACGAAAGCGATCCCAAGTAATAAAAGACCTCCAAAAATTAGAGGCAAAGAAACTTGAGACTTTCGTTTTTTAAAGATTTTTTTTGGCATAGCAACTCCTTATTTATCTGATAGCTGTTGCAAAAATTCTTCTAGTGTCAAATTATTTTTAGTGATATATTCCGCATTTTCTTTACCGACATAACGAATATGCCAGGGTTCATAAGTAATGCCTGTAATATCTTGACGATCTTTAGGGTAGCGAATAATAAATCCATATTTCGGAGCATTTTCTGCAATCCATTTCGCTCCTGGCTGATCCCCATAGGAAGCATCTAACACTTGTGTAGTATATGAGTTGTACCAATCCTGATCAACGATGTCCATTGCTAAACCGGTATGATGTTCGCTATAGCCAGGCTCAGTGATCGTTTCTTTTGTTTTAGTCGTCGCATCTGCCTCGGTCATTCCACTGCCACTGATTAAACTATTAACGTTATTATCAAATACTTTTTTTTGCGCTTCGACTGAACGGAAAGCTGAAACAATCACTAATGGATAGCCCGCTTTTGTCGCAGCTTCTGATAGTGCTTCATAGTCACTAACGATTCGGCTATCTACTTGATGACTATTGTCAGATAATGTAGCCAATTGGCTTTCTGCGACTTCATTTTCGATTTTATTTTTGGGTCCCACTAAAACAAGGTTCCAATCAGTTGTTTTAGCATCGGGTAATGCTTTTTGTGCAGCCGTTTTCTTGCTCGTACTTGCAGCTGTTTTCTTTTCAAATGAGTATGTTGTCGCAGTTGTTTTCTTTACCTCAGACTTTGATTGTGAGCCGTGAAAGAGTGAATAACCCGTCAAACCAAACATAACGATCACTGAAATCAGCCCTACTGTTTTTTTCAATTAAAAAATCCTTTCGTCAATCGTCTAAAGACGTATATGTTTCTGTCAAATTCTCATTGACCCAATCTAACAATGCCGTTTGAGTATGAGAACTTGCAATTTGATTTTGGACATGGGCGGGCAAACGGAAGGTTAGAATATCGCTATACCCCCACGCGTCATAATCGATCGTAACCCGAAGGTTGATAAAATCGCTATTTTCTTCTTCATTTTTATTTTTAAATGGAATCATTTCTACTTGTGCCAACCCACTAGCGATCCAACGTTGAGCAACGATTGTCTTCATTTCCCGGTATTCAGCCACTGCGATTCGACGCTTTTCAGGGAAAAGTAATGTTTGACGAATAACTTTTTGGCTCAACATCCACTCATAATCACTAAATAAATTTTTTACTTTTTGATTGGCTTCTGGCGATAGATTGTTTTGTCCATCTTTCCATTGTTGCCATTGGTTTTGACTGATTCCTAAATAAGCTTGATAAAAATCTTGTTCTGAATGAAATTGTTCAAAAATTGCACTGAGTACTAAATCTAAATAAATTTGATTCACGAAGAATCCCTCCTCTATTATTTTAGCTAATATTCTGAAAAAATACAGTACTATATCAAATCGATTGAAATAATTTAATAATTACTGCATACTTAATGAAAGCGCCTCGTATTCTATTAAGTATATCAGTAAAAACGAAATTTTGGCGTATGACTAGGAGGAGCACCATGTCTAAATTACAATGGGGCATTATCGGATTAGGTGAAATTGCCCATCAATTTGCGGCAAATTTTGAGCAAGAAACCAGTAGCCTAAGTGCCTGTGCTTCACGCTCATTAGAAAAAGCTCAAACTTTTGCCCAACAATATAACATCCCTAAAGCTTATGGTAGTTATGAGGAATTATTAGCAGATGATAACATCTCAATTATTTATATTGCGGTTCCTAATCGACAGCATAGTACCCATATCATGCAAGCTTTAGCAGCAGGCAAACATGTTCTTTGCGAAAAGGCCATTACGATGAATTTAGCTGAATTACAGTCAGCGATGAAATTAGCTGAACAAAAACAATTGATTCTTGCTGAAGCAATGACCATCTTCAATATGCCATTATACCATGAATTACATTCATTGATAGCATCTGATCGCTTAGGAAAATTAAAAATGATCCAAGCACCTTTCGGCAGTTATAAAGATCCAGATCCGAGCAATCGGTTTTTCAATCCTGAACTTGCCGGGGGTGCGTTGCTTGATATCGGAACCTACGCCGTTTCTTTTGCTCGCTGGTTTTTAACAGAGCAGCCAACAGTCGTAGCCTCTACCATGGTTCCTTTTTCAACAGGGGTCGATGAGCAATCGATTTCCATTTTACGTAATTCAAAAGATGAATTAGCGACAATCAGCTTGAGTTTCCAAGCAAAAATGCCTAAAAAGGGAATCGTCGCTTTTGAAAATGGCTATCTAACGATTGATAATTATCCTCGTGCAGACCAAGCAGAACTATTTTTTAATGATGGGACAAAAGAAACAATCCAATCTGGTTTTACCGGAAATGCGATGAATTACGAAATTGAAAATATAGTCGCTATAATCAATGGCGAAAAAACAAATCAATCTCTTTTCTTTACTAAAGATGTCATTGATATTTTGGATCAAATGCAGCAAAAATGGCAATCACAAGTATAAAATTAAACAAAAGGAATCGTTTAGGCGATGCCTTTTGTTTTTTTGTCAATTTTCGGCTAAACTATTTAATATAAGGACAATAAAAGGAGGATTACTATGCAAATTGGTCGTTTCCGTTTAGGAATGCGTACAATCAAAACGGCACTTGCTGTCATGCTCTGCATTTTATTATTCCATATTACAGATCGTGGTTCTCCCTTGATTGCTGCTTTGGCTACTGTTTTTTCATTAAGACAAGATCTGACAACCAGTATTTCTTTTGGTCGTTCTAGAGTATTAGGCAATTCATTAGGTGGACTATTAGCCATGATATACTACTATATCCAAGCCTTTTTTAACAATGAATTCTTTGTCGAACTATTGATTCTGCCATTATTTGTTATTTTAGTTATTGTTTTATCTGACGGACTAAATAATAATTCTGGAATCATTTCAGCAATTGCCACGATGCTGTTGATTGCTTTAAGCATCCCACAAGGAGAATCTGCTCTTTTCGCTTTAAATCGTGTGTTAGACACTTTTATCGGAACGATTATTGCGATCTCGCTGAATGGTGTTATCACGCCACAAACAGATGAAAAAGAAAAAGAGCTCAAAGAAGACCTAGTTGAACTGAAAAAAAAGGAAGCAGAGTTAAACAAAAATTTGTACACTGTACGTAAACAAATCAAGGATCAAGCTCATAAGTGAGCTTGATCCTTGATTTTTGTTTGCTACTCGATAGCATTGACCGACTATAGCTGATTATAGGCAAAAAAGAACTCGACCTAAAAAGGTCGAGTTCGAAAGATCGTTCAATTAAACATGATAACGTTCTACACCATCAAGATAAGTTGCGACTAGATCCATTGTAGGGTCTAAAACGATAAAATCAGCTGCGCGACCAGTTGTGATCGAACCGCATGTGTCTTCGATTTTACAGCTAACTGCAGGTACGTAAGATGCCATCATAATTGCTTGTTCTGGTGTCGCTAATCCCCAGTCAACCACATTTTTGATTGCTTCTTTTAATTTTAAGATGCTTCCTGCTAAATTACCCGATTCCAAACGTGCTGTACCGTCTTTTACAACGACTGGGAATTCGCCTAAATTATAGTTACCATCAGGCATTCCACCGGCCATCATACAGTCAGTGATCAAAGCTACGTGATCATGTCCCGCTTTTTCCATCAAAATTTCTGCCGCTTGTGGATGTACATGGTGACCATCGCAAATCAATTCAGAAAAGACGTGTTGTAATGACAATAATGCACCAACCATTCCTGGTTCGCGGTGATTTAAGCCACGCATACCGTTATACGCATGAACAAAGACGCTTGCTCCAGCTTCTACTGCTTCTTGAGCTTCTTCTAACGTTGCGTTTGAATGTCCCAATGAAACAACAACGCCTTCATCGGTCACTGCTTTAACAAATTCTTTTACACCTTTACGTTCAGGTGCTAATGCGATTTTTTTGATTAAACCACCTGAAGCTTCTTGCCATTCATGGAATGTAGCTAAATTAGGATCGCCGAAATAACTAGGATTTTGCGCTCCTTTATGTTCTTCAGTAAAGAATGGTCCTTCAAAATAGATACCTTGAATTTTTGCTCCATCAACTTCTTGATAAACCTTTCCGATCGTTTCGGCTACGTCCTTCAAGCGCTCTTTTGATGACGTCAAAGTCGTTGGTAAAAAGCTAGTTACGCCACATGATAATAATCCTTCTGACATTGCTTTGATACCTTCAGCATCGTTATCCATTACATCATGGTTTTTATAGCCGTGAATATGAGTGTCAACTAAACCAGGAGCAATCCATTTACCCGATTGATCGATGATTTCTGCACTTTCAGGTTTTTCTTTCGTGTATGTTCCAAAAATGCCGTCTGTGACATCTAGATAGCCGGCTCCTTTAACTCCAGAGTTTAAAAAGAACTTATCAGCATAAATAAATGTTTTCATTTTGAGCTCTCCCTTTATTCTTAATGCTTTAAAGTTACTCCTGATTTAAAAATAAGTCAAGAATGGTGTAGACCATTTCTATAAATCTTTAATTTTTTCTAGTGCTCTTAACATTTTTCTATAACTGATCACAGAATGCAGTTCTTCACGCGCTTCCAACATTCTGATTTTCAACTCAATCAATTCTCTTAATTTGTAATAGCTACACTGTTGTCGATTCCATTTGATTCCCATATCGATCACTTTCTCAGCCAAGTCTAAACGCTCTTGATTGACCAAAAAAGTTCCGTAATTAACAAATAGATTGCTTAATTCACTACGTTCGGAATAATCTGCCATCATTGAACGGAAAATCTCATAACTTTGACTATAATAATTTTGTGCATCCGTAAAGCGTCCCAAAACAAAGGACATTTTTCCAGCAAAACTAAGCAGCAAGATGCGACTATCAAAGTAACCATGATATTTCTTAGACACACAAATACCCAAGCCGTCGACAATTTGCTCTAAGGCCGTTTCAGGGTCTTCATCAATAAAATAAGAACAAACCCCTTTAAAAAAATACATTTGTTGTCGGTCTTTGTCTAAATGCGTCATTTGTCGTTCTTCTAAATACTCAAGCGTCGCTCGAATTTCAAGATACTTGGTCATTCTTAAATACATAAACATTTTATTGAAATATTTTCGTAAAAACATTTCTTCCGGCAAAAAATCTACCATCAATTGATCGATCGTAATTCCTAAACGATGACAAAGCTGTTGAATCACAAAAATATTGGGAATTTCTTCATTATTCTCGATCCGACTCAACACACTTTGAGAACAAATTCCTTGTGAAAGATCTTTTTGTGTCATGCCGTGTTCTTTTCTGAACTCTTTCAAGACTTGACCGATCGCTTCCATGATTACATCCTCCAAAATATGCATATTCACATTTTAATATCTTAATTTTATCCGATGATTGTTTGACAAGCAACTCTTGCAATCGAAATAACGAAAACGATTGAATAAATTTGAGCGTTCTTAAATCATCTTAAATTTAATTGGAAACTAACAATCTTTCACCCGTATAATTAGAATTAAATATTTATCAATTATTTAATTTCGTGGGCTATTTCTTTTAAAAAAACTTTCTTCCATTTATAATTAATTTATTGAAGAATATCATTTTGATCGTTTCTTAAAAATTATCCGACATTAACCTATGGAGGAATCCTATGTATCAATATTATAGTATCAGAATTGTTCTAGGATCTTTATTGATCATATATGGCATCGGACTGATTGTCTGGACATTTTTTCAATGGAAAAAGACGCACGACAATTATTATTTAGAATTATTTTGTGGTTTAGGATTACTCTTTACTGGTGTTATTGCGATCATTTTAAAAGTCCTACCTTAGTCTTGATCTAACTGTAACGCAAGGATGTATAAAAAAGGACAACCTTTTAAAAGGTTGTCCTTTTTTATACGGCGAATGGGACTCGAACCCACACGAGAGCTCTCCCACATGACCCTCAATCATGCTTGTCTACCAATTCCAACACCGCCGCTTTATATAAACTATTTAGACAATCGTTGTATCGTAAACATAGACGATATCGCCATTTAAGCCTGCGATGCCACGAAAGAATTTTTTATCTTCTTGTTTGCTCCAAATTTCTCGAAATGAAAAAAATTCTTCTCTCGTCACTTCAATTTTTTCAATTTTATGATCTCGCAACTGGCTGATTTTTTCTTCAAATGGATTCATGACTGTTTAACTCCTCTTATCATTAAAACAATAGTCAAGGATGCCCAATCGACTCAGGCATCCTTAAACGATTGATTACTAACTATTCTTGAAAATACTTACTATTTTCTATTTTTGAATTATCTTCTTCCATAATTCCACGCAATGAACGATCTAAACGTTGCCGAGAATGTTTTCTCTCGATCGCAGGTTTTTCTTCTTTCTTTTCTGAAGCAAATAAAATATACGAATTCCGTTGTTTCTCCATTCGTTGCATCAACTCACGTGGTGAGATAGCATTCGGGTCTTGATCCGGAATCAAAGAAGAAGGAACAAAAGTAGGTGCGAATGGTGTGGCACTTCGCCCAGGATTTGCACTGAAAGTCGTTTTGGTTCCTTCTTTCGGCTTGTGTTCTTCAAATAATTTTACTTTTTTCGCTTCAGTCCGCTCGCTATGATACATCGGTAGATTCGCTTTATGCTGATGTAGCCCTCTTTGTGGTTCATCATCTAGCACGACTCGTCGACTGCGTTTAGGTTTTGGAAGTTCACGGCCAAAAACATCTTTCGCTTCTAATCGATGAGTGGTAATCAAGTCATCATTTCCATCAAATAAAACTCGTTGACTCGAAGTAGTTAATTTTACTCCTTGATTATCATCAAAAGCCGGAAAACGACATTTTTCTCTAGTGTATGTTTGCATCCAATCATCCTTATTGTTCTCTGATATCACTTAGTTTAGCACAAAAACCGAGAAAATGCTTTCGATTTCCGATGGACGATTTCAAAACTTAATCAGAAAAAATTACGCATTATATACAAATAAACTACCTTTAGGCGCAAGGATTTCATCTTCAAAAATGTTATCAAGAATGGCATAGTCTCCTTGAAAGGCACGCGGGCTTGAAAGTTCACTGACTTTTATTTGCTGTTCTTCATCGGACTGATTGATTGCATAAATAGCATATGCATCTTCTGTATAACGAATCACACCAAAGATTTTTTGTGTCTCCGAATAAAATGGGAAAAAATCCCCGTAGCTTAATACGTCATACTCTTTACGCCGGCGAATCCACTTCTGACAATTTTCAAAAATACCTGGATCGATGGTCTTCCATGGGAAAATTTTCCGATTTTCAGGATCTTTACCACCAGTCAATCCTGCCTCATCTCCATAATAAACACAAGGGATTCCTGGCATCATAAACATCAAACCCCAAGCTTGGTCCAATGCTTCCATTGAATTGCCTACCATCGATAAAATCCGCTCGGTGTCATGGGTCCCAATATTATTTAACTGATTATAATAAAAGTCTGACGGATAATTTTCTTGGTAGCGAATCATTTCTTCACAGATTTCTTTTAACGAGCGTTCGTCATTCATTAGATCCAAGATTTGTTGGCGCAATGGATAGTTCATGACCCCTTGCAAATGATCGCCAAAGACGTATTTTCTACGTGTATCATAGGCTACTTTATTCGATGCATCTTCCCAAACCTCACCAATTAATATTTTATCCGGATAAGCTGAAAGGTTTTTTCGGATTCCGGCAATAAACTCATCCGTCAATTCATCTGCAACATCTAAACGCCAACCATCAACACCTAAAGATGTCCATTTAGTCAACACACTATCTAAATCACCATAAATAAATTCTTGGTATTTGGGGTTTTCTTTACGAACTTCTGGTAAATCAGCGACACCCCACCAAGCTTTGTAATCATCTGGATAATGATTGAAGGTAAACCAATCATAGTACTCGCTCGTTTGATCGCGAGCAGCTCCCGTACTTTCTCCGTAAAGTCCCGAAATATTGAAATAACGGCTGTCTTTTCCTACATGCGAGAAGACGCCATCTAGAACTACCGCGATTTTTTCAGCATGCAACGCTTCTATTAATTCTCTAAAGTCATCTTCACTACCTAAAATACCATCGATTTTAAAATAATCATTGGTATCATAGCGATGATTGGAAGTAGCCTCAAAAATAGGATTCAAATAGATTGCTGTGATCCCTAATTCTTTGAAATAAGGGATTTTATTTTTGATTCCTTTCAAATTACCGCCATAAAAATCCCAACGTACGATTTCATCTGCTTTATTCCGAATATAGAAGGGATCGTCCTCCTCGGTCGCATAAATAAATGAATTTTTTTTCGGTTCATTGATTTGTTTTGCTGGATTACCATTCGCAAAACGATCGGGAAAAATTTGATAAAAAACTGCCTCGCGATACCATTTAGGTGCCACTTCTGATTTTTGGTAACACGTTAATTGATAAGGGACTACATCATGTTCTGAACCATATACTTTTCCTTCTCCACCTTGGCCATCAAAACCATAAAATTGAATCGTTTCACAACCTGCTGATTGGTGAACGATTTTAAAATAATAAAAGTACAGTCCCCAGCCTTGATCCATCGGTGTTTCAAAATAGAAACGATCTTCGGTGGCAACTTTCATCGGAAATACTTTTTGACCGACACTACTACCTTCTTTATGAACAACTAAATACGCTTTAGTTGTTTCTTGCTCAGGTACCGACAGCCAAATTTTGACTGTCGTTTGCTCCTGAACTGCTCCGAATGGCTGCTTATATCGCTCGAGCCAGGGATTAAAGTAAATATGCTTCATGTTTCGTCACTCCTCGATCATCCTTATGTGCGAAAACTGGTTCAATTTGCCAAATATCTTCAGCATAGCGCTGTACCGTATGGTCTGAAGAAAAACGACCCGCATTTGCTATATTCCGCAAACTAATTTGGAGCCAACGGCGTTGATATTTATAGGCTTTATCAATACTCATTTGAGCAATGCAATAGGCTTCAAAGTCACGTAGAACAAAATATTCATCATTATACTTAATCAAAGAATCAAAGATCTCTTGTCCTTCTGAATGGATATTAGGAATCGTTCCATCGATCAATGTATCTATAACTCGTCGCACAACGTTATCTTGTTCATAGATAGCAGCTGCGTGATACGTTTTATTTTCATAGTATTGATAAACTTCTTCCTCTGTTAAACCAAAAATAGCGATATTGTCGTCACCGACAGCATCTCGAATCTCAACATTTGCACCATCTAAAGTGGCAATCGTTACTGCTCCGTTTAGCATCAATTTCATATTCGAAGTTCCAGAAGCTTCTTTTGAGGCTAAAGAAATTTGTTCACTGACATCTGCTGCTGGAATGATTCGTTCAGCCAAACTGACATTATAGTTTTCTAAAAAGACGATTTTCAATTTATTATGGATGGAGTCGTCATTATTGATCAAACTAGCAGTTTCATTGATTACCTTGATGATTGATTTGGCGTAATGGTAACTGGGGGCTGCTTTGGCTCCAAAAATAAAGACGCGAGGTTCAATTGGTAAATCAGGATTTTCTTTTAACTCTAAATAGAGCTTGATGATGTGCAATAGATTCAATAATTGTCGTTTGTACGCATGGAGTCGCTTGATTTGAACATCAAATATTGCATGTGGATTTACTTCTACACCACAATTTTCTTGAATATAAGCAGCTAGACGTTTTTTATTGGTCAACTTAGCAGCGGCTAAGTTGTTTAATACTTGATCGTCATTTTCATAATTCAATAACAATCTTAAATCACCTGGTGTTTTACGCCAAGTTTTTCCGATCGTTTCATCTAGAACTTTACTCATTGATGGATTGGCTAATTGTGTCCAGCGACGCATCGCAATTCCATTTGTTTTATTATTAAATCTCGCTGGATACAACTCATAAAAATCATGCAAAACGACTGATTTCAATAAGTCAGAATGTAATTTTGCTACACCATTAGTTGAATGAGAGCCGATAATTGCTAAATGAGCCATATGAACTTGGTCATTTTGAATAATACGTGTCCGTTGGATCAAATCAAAACTTTGAACGCCGGTCATTTCAGCAACAAAACGCCGATCGATCTCCTCAATGATTTGATAGATGCGCGGGCAAACACTTTTCATCATTGGAATCGACCACTTTTCTAGTGCTTCTGCCATGATCGTATGATTCGTATAACTCATTACTTTTTGTGTTAAATTCCATGCGCGCTCCCAAGAAACATTTTCTTCATCGATTAATAGACGCATGAATTCAGCTACACACATCGCCGGATGGGTATCATTAATATGGATTGCCACATACTGACTAATTTTATCGATCGGCTGTTTCAACTCTTTATAGTAGCGAAGAATACTTTGAACACCTGCCGAAACAAAGAAATATTCTTGCGATAGACGTAACCGTCTTCCAGCTTCATTAGAATCATCTGGGTATAAGACGGAGGTCAAATCTTCCACTGTCCGCCGAGCTTCGACACTTCGATAATTGCCTTCTTCCTCGGCTGGGATCTCCACTGACCAAAGTCGCATAGTATTGACGATATTATTTTGATAGCCCACCATTCCAGTATCGTAAGGAACAGCTCTTACGACCATTCCATCTTGATAATGTGGTGTTAAATTTCCCATCTCATCCGATGATAAATAAACATTTCCACCTAAACGGACATTGACGGCTTTACTTTCTTTTCTAACTTCCCATAAATTACCTTTTTGCAGCCATTCATCTGGCAACTCAACTTGATAATTATCAACAAAACGCTGTTTGAATAACCCATATTCATAACGAATGCCATTTCCATTTCCAGGTAATCCAGTAGATGCAATCGAATCCATAAAACATGAGGCTAAACGACCCAAACCGCCATTTCCTAACGCCATATCAGGCTCTATTTCAGCTAAATCATCTAGTTGGATTCCTAATTCCAAAAGACCTGCTTCAACAGTCTCTAGCCAGCCCATATTTAATAAATTACTTTTTAACATTTTTCCTGGTAAAAATTCAATAGAAAAATAATAACTCTGTTTTTGTTCGGCGTCCCGATAATCTTGCCATGTTTGTCGCCAATCTTGTGAGTATGCTGAAGTCATTAATGAACCCAACGTTTGGTATAGCTCGCTTGGCGAAGCATCTGAAACTTCCATCGCAAATTTTTCAGCCAATCGACGACTGAAACATTGTTTAAATTCTTTTTTGTTCATTTTTTTCATCTCCAACCTACGTTTTTAGTTCTATCTATTTTAAAAAAAGTCAGAACCCACGGCTGAAAGCCCTAGATTCTGACAATTAGAACCTTACAATTGTTGATACAGCGCTAAATATTGTTGACTAGATTCATTCCAACTAAAGTCTTTAGCCATTGCTTGTTGCATTAGTTTTTGCCAGATAGCCGGCTGATTTTGATGCAACTCAATCGCTTGCTTTAATACATTCATCAAATAAAACGGCTGGAAATTATCAAAGCCAAATCCCGTTCCTTGATTGGTGATGGGATTATATGGTTCAACCGTGTCTTTTAATCCACCGATCTCATGAACGATCGGTAACGTTCCATAACGCATTGAAATCATTTGTGATAGTCCACAAGGCTCAAATGCTGACGGCATCAAGAACATATCGACTCCCGCATAAACTTTTTGAGCTAAGCACACATCAAACGCAATCTGGATACTCGTTTTTTCTGGATACTGCTCACCAAAATAACGGAATTGATTTTCAAAGTTGGGATCACCGGTTCCAATCACTACTAACTGCACATCGAATTGCATCAAGTTTTCCATTTCTTCTAATAATAAATGAAATCCTTTTTGATACGTCAAGCGGCTGACAATTCCGATTAGTGGAACCTCTGGTCTTACAGGCAGCCCTAATTGCTTTTGAAGCTGAACTTTGTTTTCAATTTTTTTTGCCAAATGTGTGACATCATAATTTTCAAAAAGAGCTGGATCGGTCGCAGGATCAAACATTTCGTAATCGATTCCGTTTACGATTCCACTTAATTTGCCACTCTCCATTCGAAGAATCACATCTAGTCCAGCACCAAATTCCGGAGTTTTAATTTCTTCCGCATAAGAAGGACTAACAGTCGTTACACGATCAGCATAAAGAATTCCAGCCTTCATGAAGTTGACACAATCATTAAGGCGAATCGTCCCATCTTCATAACGCTCATTACCCACACCGAATAAATCACCTAATATTCCCTGATCATATTGACCTTGAAATTCAATATTATGAATCGTCAATACTGTGTGAATTGAATCAAAGGCTTTTATCCAACGATATTTTTCTTTTAATAAAAACGGAATAAAGGAAGTGTGGTAATCATTCAGATGCATTACATCGGGAATGAAATCAATTTTTTCCATTAGCTCAATCACTGCTAATTGGAAGAAAGCAAAGCGTTCCCCATCATCATAATACCCATATAAATCCGGACGATCAAAATAATACATGTTGTCTAAGAAGTAGTAATCAATCCCTTTTAAAGATAAATACTTCACGCCACAATATTGTTTTCGCCAACCCACGCTGACCTCATAGGAAAACAAATCTTGGATTTGTTCCTTGTATTGGTCAGCGATTTTTGTAAAATATGGCAAAACAACTTTGATATCAGTTCCTTTTTCCTTCAACGCTTTTGGCAAAGCGCCCGCAACATCGCCTAACCCACCCGTTTTAAAGAAAGGAGCGCATTCTGCTGCAACAAATAATGTCTTCACTTTTACTCGCCTCCGTAAACGTCACTCAATACATGGGTATTTTTCTTGACCACTAAAGGATGCTCGGCAGAACCAATGATTTTAACACCTGGCTCAACGACGACATTTTTATCTAGAATCGCATATTTAACGATCGCATCTTCTTGAATTTTACAGTTAGCCATAACGATTGAACTTTCAATCTCTGCACCATTTTCAATCACAACACTCCGAGAAAATAATGAGTTATGTGCTTTTCCATCAACTAAGCAACCCGTCGCAAATTGACTATTTTTAACATCCGAAGTAGCTGAATAATAAGTAGCCACTTCATTTTTTAACTTCGTATAAACTTTATGTTTAGAATACAATAGTGAAGCAAATTTTTTCGGATCAAGCATGGCCATATTTGCATCGTAATAAGATTTGATATCAAAAATATTACTTAAAAAACCAGTGTATTCGTATGCTTGTGTTTTAACTTGTCCCATCATTTGATTGAAAAAGTCCAATAATGCCACAGGGGCTCCAGCGTTTTGACCTTCTTGTAAGGCTGTCATCAAACGATCGGTTCGACAAATAAAGATCTTCATTGAAAGATTCAACAATTCATTGTCTGAGCGATCGTCTAATGAATTATGATTGCCAGTCACATTACCCCGTTCATCAACTTCTAAAATCTCATCTTGATGATAGATTTGATTTCTTGGCATTTTTTTATAGACCACCGTCAACTCGTTATCACTTTGCTCATGAATTTTTAATACTGCCGCCAAATCGATATTGCATAACATCCGATTGCCCATAAAGACAGTATATTCGGATTTCGATTTATTAAGATAATCAATTACTGATTCAAAGTAAGGACGGCCTTCTGCTTTTCTTTGCAAGAAATCTTGATAAAAGTGAATGAAGTAGCGACTATCAACACTATCTAAATGCCACTCACGGCCGCCGCCAATGTGGTCAAAAACAGATTTTGTTTTTCCTTGGTTGAAAAGCATATAGACAGATTTTACATTAGCATTGATCGTATTTGACAAATTGAAATCGATCAATCGATACTTACAATCAAAAGGCAACGTTGCCCATGGTCTTTTTTCAGTCAATGGTAATAATTCAGGACATTCATATACATTTCCTAAGATCGCACAAAGTTTATTCGCTCTCACTTCTCAACACTCCAATCACTTCTGAATAACCCACTACAGCGATTTCATCAGTTCCTTCAACTACGGCTCCGTCACCAATAATTGCATTTTCGCCAATAATCGCTTTCTTGATTTGAACATTTTTTCCAATAGTTGCGCCTGGCATGATAACACTATCAACCACCTTCGCACCTTCTTTGATTTGAACATCGCTAGATAAAATACTATGTTCAACTTCTCCAGCCACATAAACACCATCGACAACTAACGAATCTTTTACTTGTGCTGTTTCGGTAAAGAAATGCGGCGGTGAAACAGTATTTTTAGCAGACACGCGCCAAGCTTTGTCACGAATATTCAAACTGTGGTTAGGATCAATAAATTCCATATTGGCTTCCCAAAGTGAATCAATCGTACCGACATCTTTCCAATAGCCTTCGAAGCGATAAGCAAAAACATTTTCACCGCTCTCGATATATGCGGGGATAACATGTTGCCCAAAGTCCAACATTTGATCATCTTTTTTGTAACTATTTAAAAGCATGCTCCGTAGACGACCCCAGTTAAAAATGTAGATTCCCATTGAAGCTAAATTACTTTTTGGCTGTTCAGGTTTTTCATCAAATTCAATGATACGATCGTGCTCATCGGTATTCATAATTCCAAAACGTGAAGCTTCTTCGATTGGAACTTCGATTACAGCGACTGTTAACGAAGCATCGTTTTTGAGATGGTCTTCCAACATCGCTTCATAATCCATTTTATAAATATGGTCACCTGATAAAACCAAGACATATTCAGGATCCATTTGATCAATATAATCCATATTTTGATAAATGGCGTGAGCAGTTCCTTCGAACCATTTACTTCCATCATTACTTGAATAAGGTTGTAAAATCGTTACCCCGGAATTTAATCCGTCAAAACCCCAACTAGAGCCATTGCCAATATGATTATTCAGTGCCAATGGCTGATATTGCGTAACAACTCCTACATTATTGATCCCTGAATTGATACAATTGCTTAAAGTAAAATCAATAATCCGATAACGACCGCCAAAAGGAACAGCAGGTTTTGCAATTTTTTGTGTCAGTTTGCCCAGTCGAGAACCTTTCCCGCCGGCTAAAATCATTGCTAATATTTCTGTTTTCATTTTAATTGATGAAGGCTATTCCTTCATCGACCTCCTCTCTATTTCTTACGTATGTTGATTGATTCTGGTTTTAAAATAATGGCTCCTAAAGCAGGAACAGTCGTTCTAATTAACTGGTCATACTCTTTGAATTGAATGGATTCACTTTGACAAATATCATTATGTTGTGTCCAAGTTCCCCCAAATTCCTGCATTTCAGTATTCCAAACTTCTTTGTATGTTCCTGGATAAGGAACACCTATGGTAAACTCTCGACGTTCTACTGGTGTCATATTTAAAGCAACAATTAAAAAGTCTTTTTTACGTTTTCCTTTACGCATAAATGTTAAGACTGATTCTGAAGTGTTGTCTGCATCGATAATCTCAACAGTTTCAGCTGAATCTTCAAGTTCCCAAAGAGCAGTTTGTTCTTTATAAAAATAATTGAGCTCTGATGTAAATTTTTGCATTGAATGGTTTAAAGAATCATTTAAATCCCCCCATTCAAGCTCTTCATCGAATTTCCATTCTAAAAATTGCCCCCACTCACTTCCCATGAATAGTAATTTTTTTCCAGGATGTGTGATGAGGTACGTATATAGATTACGTAATTGAGCAAATTGTTTATAACGATCGCCCCACATTTTATGCATCAAACTCTTCTTACCATGCACAACTTCATCATGTGAAAGTGGCAAAATAAAATTTTCTCGCATCATGTACATAAAAGAGAACGTAAGCAACGTAAAATGATCTTTTCGCAATACAGGATCCATTTCATAAAAGCGTAAAATATCATTCATCCAACCCATGTTCCATTTAAAATCAAAGCCTAATGAGCCATTTTCAATCAAGCCTGTCACCGGTGTTTCAGATGAGCTTTCTTCTGCGATCATCAAGACGTTCGGATGGGCAAGCTTAATTACAGCATTTAATTTTTGTAAAAAGTAGAAGCCTTCAAGATTACGATTTCCACCTTCGTGATTTGGTGTCCACGGACCTTCATCATAATCACGATAGATCATATTAGAAACTGCATCGACACGAATCCCATCAATATGGAACATCTCGATCCAAAACATCGCACTAGAAATCAGGAAACTTTGGACTTGTGGTTTGCCAAGATCAAAATTGATTGATCCCCAACGATTGTTCTTTGCTCGATCTGGATCAGAATATTCAAATTGCGGTGTGCCATCATAATAGGGCAGTGTGTCATCATTGATGCAATAATGCCCTGGGACCCAATCGACGAAGACCCCGATATTATTTAAATGGCAAGCTTCCACAAAATCTTGAAATTCGGCTGGTGTTCCGTAATAAGAACTCAAAGCAAAATAACCAATCAACTGATAGCCCCAAGATCGACCTAATGGATGCTCCATTAACGGCATGAACTCAATATGGGTATAGTTCATCTCAACTAAATATGGAATCAATTCTGCCTTTAAATCTGAAAAACTATACGGCTCTCCATTTTCGTGTTCCTTCCACGAGCTAGCGTGGACCTCATAGATATTCATCGGTCGTTTAAATTTATTGGATCGTTTGTTTCGACCAATCCACAAGCCATCTTTCCATTTTTTGGCTGGAAATTCATAAAGTTCCGCAGCAACACCCGGTCTTTTTTCAAATCGAATTGCAAAGGGATCAATTTTATAGACTTCACGTCCATCTGCTTGTTGAACTTTGAATTTATAGAGATCCTTTTCTTTTGCGTGTTCACAATAAACTTCCCAAATGCCACTAGTTTCATCTTTCTCCATTGGAATCCCTTGCCAATCATTAAAATCTCCGACTAAGGAAACCTTTTGTGCATTTGGTGCCCAGACGCGAAAAATATAGCCTTCCGCTATTCTATGCGCTCCTAATAATTGTTGAACATAGAAGTTCTCGCCTGACAAAAAAATTTTACTAGCTTCATTAGATATCTCAATTACATTTTGTATATTTTTTTTCATGAGAACCACCTTTTGCAAAAATATTCAAGCGCTTTAAATTAAAATAAAATGTGCTAACTCTAATTTATTTTATTCGTTTTGTTTTATTATAACAACACAAACACCTTGAAAACAATTAATCAAGCCATTTATATCCTTTTTCAATTATTATTAAAAGCTCTCTATAACATTATAATATAATAAGATTTAAAATAGAAGCGTAAATTATATTATATTAAAAATAATTTTATTGTCACTATATAAATAACTAATATTATTATTATCAGAACATATTAATATGTGTGTTATTCATTTAGTATTTTCGTTCTAGTTGCCTTTTTTTAAAATAATCGATAGGCTTAGATTAACTATTTTTATTGAATTACTATTTTATACGTTAGGAGGAATTTTGTTGATTGATTTAAAAATGTTGGCAATGATTTTTTTCATCAACTTAGCATATGTAACACTTAATACGATCCGTTTTATGCTAACGATCAAAGGCTATCGTGTATTAGCTCCAATTTTAAGTATGGTCGAGATTACGATTTATATTTTGGGGCTTTCGCTAGTATTAAATCGTTTAGACAACCCGATTAACCTCTTTACCTATGCATTAGGATATGCGATCGGAATTAGTATCGGAATCAAAATCGAAGATAAATTGGCCTTAGGTTATATCATGGTAACAGTCATCCTACCTACGAATACTAATAAAGAAGGTAGCTTACCTCGTGTTCTACGTGATAAGGGATATGGTGTAACGCAGTCTTACGGTGAAGGGCTCGAGGGTGATCGAATGGTATTAGAAATTTTATCTCCTAGAAAAACGGAACGAACGCTTTATGCTTTGATTAAAGAAGTTGAGCCGCGTGCGTTTATCATTTCTTATGAACCAAAATATATTTCTGGTGGCTTTTGGACAAAAAAAGTGCGTAAAAGACAAAAAAACAGCTCGAAGGGTTAGCTTCGAGCTGTTTTTTTCCACATAAATCGGATTAATTCATTGCGTAATTTAGCACTTTTAGTAATTGCAGAGTGTCCGCCACTTTTTCCAGTGATCGTCAGCTCTTGATAACTATGGGCATGCTTTTGAAACAGATTGCGCAAAGCAAAAGCACTATAGATAGAAACAGAGCCGTCACTTTGAGTATCGTCCTTTAAGTCCCCAGCAACAGCTAAGACTTTTAGGTTAGGTGGCAATTGATTCATTGCACGGTCAAAATATTGATAGATCGGCGTTTCTTCACTAGGCCCCTCTGCTGTTAATTCAGAAGCAAACACTTCATCCGTTTCTTCTGCGATCTCCAAATCATTGAATGGTGCAGCGATCGCAACAAACCGATCAGCGATCGGCGTTTGATCATCTGCATATTCAAGTAAATATCTCAAGGTCGAAACGCCCCCCATCGAATGACTTACCAAGTTTACATGTCGGATTTGCTGTTGATACAGATAATGCATCACTTTATCGATCCACTCACTTTGAGTCACTTCATCCGTAACGTCTTTTGCAAAAAGTACCATAATAGTTGGGTTATCATTGGTATTCTTTAATTTTCCCTCTACTTTTAGCGTACCATCTGCCTGGACAACGATCGTCATCTCACGTTTTGCTATATTTTCCTTTTCTAATCGCACCAAAAGCGGACCGAAAGAAAAAGAACTTCCTTCATAACCATGGATAAAAACAGTTGGTACATTTGAATAGTGAATATCTTTGCGCTCAGTTAACGTCCCCGGACTAAAATAGCGTAAACGAGTATAGTAGATCCCTACACATGCCGCCAAAAAAACGATGATCAAAAACAACCCTTTGATAAATCTTCGCATCTTCTACGCCTTCTTTTTAATCAAATAAGTAAAACTTTCACGTTCAGCCAACAACTTTTCGGTCAATTCATGCGCAAAAAAGAAAGCAACTTTCTCATCTACCAATTCTTGCATTTCTATTTCAGCTATCTGTTCGACGATTGGAATATTCATACCCCACTCCGGTTCATTCGTGATTACACCGCTGATCACTAAACTTTCTAAAAAAATCGAAGCCCGGCTTGGCGCTTTACCTTTTGCGATCCGTTCAATAATCAATGTCAGTTGATTGGTAAAAAATTCACGATTTACATCGCCTAACAAATGAGCTAATTCAGGAAATTTTTGGGGTTGATCGATTTCAGCGAAATAATTAGGTAATGTTTTTGCTGAACTTTCTCGTTTATTGATTGTCACAATATCAAACTGTGGATTTTCTAACCGTGTACAAAACGGTAGTGGAAATCCAACAAACAACGTATCAGAAATAGCATTTGACAATATTCCTTCAGCTAACCAAATTAATACTTCGTCATCCGAATAATTTTTTGATTGATTTTCCATAAAATCTATAACCATTTGAGTCGTAGGATATGCTTGAACAACTGTCTGATTTAATTGATAGCGTCGATCTTCTCTTGAAATGATCTTACTAGAAATTAAAAGCTCTAGTTGTTTATCCAGATGATGATTTTTAGGAAATTCTTGGCGAATCGTTCGTAAGATCACTGGTTCATCTAAATCCAAAAAGTAGGTTAACAACGCTTGAACTTCTGTCTTTTTTAATTCCTGTGATAATTTTTTATTCTCTGTATATATTTGCATGTATTTCGCCTTTCCAAATAGGTAACATAAAAAAATTATTATATCGCTTCAATAATTGAAAAAAGTGGACTTAAAAAGTCCACTTTGATTAACTAAAAATTATTTTCCAAACGCTTCAGTCAATTGAGGAACGATTTGTTTCTTACGTGATACTACACCTGGTAAGAATGCACGGTCATTTGTCAATTGGACACCAAAAGCTTCTGTTACTTTATCTCTTGGTTCACCAGCAACTAATAATTCAGAATCTGAATCTAAAACATTTGTTACCAATAATAAGAATAAGTCGTACCCATTTTCAACGTTTGCTGATAACATTGCATCACGTAATGCTTCTTGTCGAGCAAACACTTCGTCTAAATCGACTGTATTTACTTGTGCGATTCGGACTGTTTTGTCAGCCATTGGAAATGATTTTGCATCCAAATCCAATAATTCTGCTTCGGTTTTTGTCCCTAGATTCGTTCCAGCTTTTAATAAATCTAAGCCATAACTATTCAAATCAACACTTGCAAGTGTCGCCAACTCATTTGCTGCATCGATATCTTCTTGGGTACACGTTGGTGATTTGAATAATAGTGTATCAGAAACGATTGCTGATAACATCATACCTGCAATTTTAGCAGGAACAGTGATATTATTTTCTTTATACAGTTTCAAGATGATCGTTGACGTACAACCTACTGGTTCCGCACGATAGTATAAAGGATTTGCTGTTTGGAAGTTTGCGATCCGATGATGATCAACTACCGCTAGAATATTTAATTTTTCAATATCTGAGACACTTTGTTGGAATTCATTGTGATCCACTAACATGATATCATTTGTTTCATCCGCAATAGCAGTGACTACACGGGGAGCTGTCAAACCAAAGTGGTCTAATGCAAATTGTGTTTCTTCATTAGGTGTACCAAGTGCAACTGCTTCAGCGTCTACACCTAGCTCTTTTTGTAAATTAGCAAAAGCAATCGCCGCTCCGATCGCATCTGTATCAGGATTTTGGTGTCCAAAAACTAAAACTTTTCCCATAGTTGATTCGCTCCTTTAAATAAGTTCTTCTTTATCATATCAAAAAAAAGGAAAAGAGCAACCAGATGCTACTCTTTTCCTTAAAGTTTTAACGTTTTAAATAGCCTTTATAATCTTCCGTATGCAAAAGTTTTTTTGCATTTTCAACGCGATCATCTGTCGGAGGTTCAATTCCTTCTAATGGATACTTCAACCCCATCTCTTCCCATTTATATTTCCCCATTGTGTGATAAGGCAAAATTTCTACTTTATCAACATTGTTCAAGGATTTGATAAATTTATCTAATCGAATTAAAAATTCGTCATAGTCGCTTCTAAAAGGTACCAATACGTGGCGAATCCAAACTGGTTTATTGATATCAGAAAGATATTTCGCCAATTCTAAGATGTTATCATTACTTTGTCCAGTTAGTTCTTTATGTTTTTGATTGTCGATCTGTTTGATATCAAATAAAACTAAATCTGTATATTGCATCAATTCTTCAAATTTCGAGAAAAATGGTTCATCATGTGTAAAGGGTTTGCCACAACTATCTAAAGTTGTACTGATCCCCATCGCTTTGGCTTTTTTAAATAAATCAATTAAAAAGTCGATTTGTAATAAAGGTTCTCCACCACTAACTGTGATTCCGCCCTTTTTACCCCAATAGCTTTTATAATTCAATGCTTCTTGTAATACGTCATCGGCTGTTCGTTGTTTTGCTTTGGGATCATTGATTTGCCAAGTATCAGGATTGTGGCAAAATTGACACCGCATCCGACAGCCTTGCATAAAAACAATGAAGCGAACTCCTGGTCCATCAACAGAGCCAAAGCTTTCGATTGAATGGACATTTCCTAAAATAGGTTGTTCTGTGATAGTTGACATAAGTAGTCCCCCTAATTCATTTTATAGGTGAAACCTATTAAAAAGTAAGGCGAATAGACCACCGTCCATCCGCCCTTACTTTATTATTCATTTGATTTTTAACTAACAACTACATTTTTGCATGGAACGTACGGCTGATAACATCTTCTTGTTGTTCACGAGTTAAATCGATAAATTTAACAGCATAGCCAGAAACACGAATGGTGAAGTTTGCATATTCTTCTTTTTCTGGATGTTCCATAGCATCGACTAATTTTTCTTTACCAAAGACGTTTACATTCAAATGATGCGCACCTTGGTTAAAGTAGCCATCTAACACACTCGTTAGATTTTCGATACGTTCATCTTCATCATGACCTAAGGCATCTGGGTTGATACTTTGTGTATTTGAGATACCATCTAAAGCATATTCATAAGGTAATTTTGTCAATGAATTAAGTGAAGCTAATAAGCCATTTTGTTCAGCGCCATAAGATGGGTTAGCACCTGGAGATAGTGGTTCTCCTGCTTTACGACCGTCAGGCATTGCACCAGTAGCTTTACCATAAACAACATTCGAAGTAATCGTTAAGATTGATGTTGTTGGTTCTGAGTTGCGGTAAGTATGATAATGTTCAAGTTTTTCCATGAATTTCTTCAACAACCAAACAGCGATGTCATCCGCACGAGCATCATCATTTCCGTATTTAGGAAATTCGCCATCAATCTTGAAGTCTGTAACAATCCCATCTTCATCACGCAATGGATATACTTTTGCGTATTTAATAGCCGCTAATGAATCGACAACGTGAGAAAAACCAGCAATACCAGTAGCAAATGTCCGTTTTATATTAGTGTCCATCAAAGCTAATTCAGCAGCTTCATAATAATATTTGTCATGCATGTAATGAATAGCATTCAATGTATTTACATACATTCCTGCTAACCATTCCAACATGTCATCATACTTAGCCATAACTTCTTCAAAATCTAAAACATCATCTGATTCAATCGGGCGATAATCCGGTCCGACTTGAACTTTAGATTTTTCGTCGACCCCACCATTGATTGCGTATAATAATGCTTTGGCTAAGTTGGCACGTGCACCAAAGAACTGCATTTCTTTCCCAGTTTGGGTCGCTGATACACAGCAGCAGATCGCATAGTCATCTAACCATACTGGACGCATCACATCATCATTTTCATATTGAATCGATGATGTATCAATCGAAATTTTCGCTGCATAATCTTTAAATCCTTCTGGTAAACGTGAAGAATATAAAACAGTCAAGTTCGGTTCAGGAGATGGGCCCATGTTTTCTAATGTGTGTAAGAAACGGAAATCATTTTTTGTGACTAATGTGCGACCATCCATGCCCATGCCTGCAATTGAAAGAGTTGCCCAAACAGGGTCACCAGAAAATAATTCATTGTATGAAGGAATCCGTGCGAATTTGACCATTCGTAATTTCATTACTAGGTGGTCGATCAATTCTTGTGCGTCTACTTCAGTCAATGTACCATTTTCGATATCACGTTGGATATAAATATCTAAGAATGTAGAGACACGACCAATTGACATTGCCGCTCCGTTTTGTTCTTTGATCGCAGCTAAATAACCGAAGTATGTCCATTGAACCGCTTCTTTTGCATTTTCTGCTGGACGAGAAATATCAAAACCATACGCTGCAGCCATTTCTTTGATACGTTTCAATGCATTGTATTGATCAGTGATTTCTTCACGCAAACGCATGTCTTCTTCTGTAAATTGTCCGTGACCACAGTTTTCATGATCTTTAAATTTTTCTTGCATCAAATAATCAATGCCGTATAAAGCAACACGACGGTAGTCACCTACAACGCGCCCACGACCATAAGTATCTGGAAGACCTGTAATAATTTTATTCCGACGCGCCGCACGAATTTCTGGCGTATAGATATCAAATACTGCTTGATTGTGTGTTTTGTGATACGTATTGAAAATTTCTGTATATTTAGGATTTGGTGTATAGCCATAACTTTCAAGTGATTCTTCCGCCATTCGGATACCACCATAAGGCATGAATGCACGTTTCAATGGTTTGTCTGTTTGAATCCCTACGATTGCTTCTTGATCTTTTGCTTCTTCATCGATATAGCCAGCACCATAAGCATTAGCAGCAGAAACAACATCTGCTTCCATGTCTAAAACGCCGCCATTTTCACGTTCTTGTTTTTGTAATTTTTGTAGCTTGCCCCATAATTCGTTTGTTGCTGCTGTTGGTTCTGCTAAAAATTCAGCAGTGCCTTCATAAGGTTTGTAGTTTGCTTGGATGAAGTCACGGGTGTTAATTTCCGTTTTCCATAAATGACCTTTAAAGCCTTCCCATGCAGCCTTTTCAGTGTTCTTCATTTGTTTAAGTTCATTTGTTGCAGTTCCCATTTTAAAAGGACCTCCTTAGAATATAAAAACGTAATTGCTACAGCTTTACGAACACAGTATAACACATCGTTCTATTTATGCAAGCCTTTACTTGTGAAAGATTATCAATATTATAAATTTCACTTGTTATCGTTACCAAATCTTTGTTATTAAAGGGTTTTAGTTTTTTAAATTCTAATTTTATTCTCTTATCCTGCTAGCCTATTCTTAATATTGTGATTAAAAAAACGGCTTCTGTATTAACACAGAAGCCGTTTTTTATCATAAAAATTAACACAGAAAATCTATTCTTGAATCAAATTTTGTTCTTGAAAAACGGAGAACAATTCTCCATCTTTCTTCTCATCAATTACAAAACTTCCGTTTGAAATACGGTCGCTGATTGGTACTTTAGTAATATCTAATTCTTTTTCTGTACCCTTTTGAGTGGTTAGCAACAATGTGCCTTCTGTATCTGTCGTCATAAAGGCTAAACGGTGGGGATTTTTTTTCAACTCACGGAAAATCATTAACCCGCGTTTTGCCCGACCTAGCTGGGGTAGTTCTTGTGCTAACATTCGTTTAGCCGCACCGCGTTGACTCAATAGTAAAATTGGCGAATCACCTTCAGACGGAACTAATGCGCCAGAAACAACATAATCCCCATCTTTTAGATTAATAGCTTTTACTCCAGCAGCTTTTGCGCCAACTACAGGTACTTCATCTAATGGATAACGTAGGCCAAACGCTCGATGGGAAGCAATCAACACATCGACCTTTAAAATATCGCTTGTTAAAAAGACAGATACGATTTGATCAGTCGCACTTTTCATCTTCATAGCAGTCGTTGGACGACTCCGATATGTCCGCCATGGTGAAAATTCTGTCATCCGTGTTTGTTTGATCATGCCATCTTTACTGATAAAGATAAAGAGCTTGTTCGCATCGATTTTTTTGTATGGAAAAGCAGCAATAATTTCTTCATCCATCGATAAATTATTGATTGTTTGAGAAATATGTTCCCCTACATCTTTCCATTTTAATTCAGTAATTTCATGAATAGGACGATAAATCATATTACCCCGATTCGTTAAAATCAATAAATGCTCCAATGTATTCATTTTCTCAATAAAAATAATTGAATCGCCCTCTTTCATCCCATATTCATCTGGGCGAGAGGCATTGTAAGACCGAATGCTACTCCGTTTTAGATAGCCTTCTTTGGTCAAAGTTACGATGACATCTTCTTGAGCGATCAAGACTTCTGTATCGATTTTTATTTCGGTAATTTCATCTTCGATTTTCGTCAATCGATCATTGCCATAATTTTTCTTAATTTGACGTAATTCTTGTTTCATCACTTTATGCAATTCTTTTTCACTATTCAAAATCAATTGCAATTCTTTGATTTCAGTAGCTAACTCTTCGGCTTCTTTTTCTAAATCGGTAATATCCGTATTTGTTAAACGATACAGCTGAAGTGTCACGATGGCTTCTGCTTGTTCTTCAGAAAAATCAAAGCGCTCAACTAAATTTTGTTTCGCATTTTTTTTATCTTTACTGCTACGAATCACAGCGATCACTTCATCTAAAATCGACAAAGCTTTCATCAAGCCTTCAACGATATGTTGACGCTTTTGTGCTTTGGCTAACTCGTACTCGCTACGTTTAGTGATAACGATTTTACGGTGAGCAACATAGCTTTCTAAAATATGTTTCAACCCCACTTGTTGGGGTGTCATATTATCGATAGCAACCATATTAAAGTTGTAATTGATTTGCAGATCCGTATTTTTAAACAAATAATTTAAAATTCCTTCTGCATTTGCATCTTTTTTCAATTCAACAACGACTTGCAACCCCGTACGGTCAGATTCATCACGAACTTCAGCAATACCATCAATTTTTTTATTCAAACGAATCTCATCCATTTTTTTGACCAATACTGCTTTATTGACTTCATATGGAATCTCATGGATCACGATTTGTTGCTTGCCACCTTTTAGTGGTTCGATCGATGTTTTAGAGCGCAGAATGACTTTTCCTTTACCCGTCTCATAGGCTTTTTTTATTTCGGATTTGCCTTGTAAAATACCACCTGTTGGAAAATCTGGCCCAGGAATATACTCCATGATCTTATCCAACGTCGCATTTGGATGATCAATCAAATAGATCGCACCCTCAATCACTTCGGCTAAATTGTGAGTGGGGATTTCCGTTGCATACCCCGCAGAAATACCTGTTGATCCATTGACTAATAAATTGGGGTAGGCTGCTGGCAATACAGTTGGTTCTTTTTCGGTATCATCAAAGTTCCAAACTAAATCGACTGTATTTTTTTCAATGTCTTTCAGCATTTCACCACTTAATTGAGACAAACGAGCTTCTGTATAACGCATCGCCGCTGGCGGATCACCGTCCATCGAGCCGTTGTTTCCGTGCATTTCGATCAAGACCTGACGTAACTTCCAGTCTTGACTCATCCGCACCATTGCTTCATAGATTGAGCTGTCTCCATGGGGATGATAATTCCCCATGATATTTCCGACAGATTTGGCAGATTTCCGGAATCCTTTATCATACGTATTGCCATCTTTATTCATAGCATATAAGATTCGGCGTTGAACTGGTTTTAGTCCATCACGAATATCTGGTAATGCCCGTTCTTGAATAATATATTTTGAATAGCGGCCAAAACGGTCACCCATTACTTCTTCTAATGTTAATTCTTGGATCGAATGTTTTGCATCCATCGTCCGACCACCTCCTACTCATCAAACAAACTGATTGAATTTGTATCATCAGCTGTTTTTTCTGTTTCATTTTGTTCAAGGATTGGTTCTGCTTGTGATTCTTCTTTATTGTCTAACAAGCTACCATCTTCTTCTAAAGTAAATTGGACATGTGTTTCAATCCATTTACGACGAGGTTCAACTTTATCACCCATCAACGTCGTCACGCGACGTTCGGCTTGGGCAGCATCGTCGATCCGCACACGAACCAGAGTACGATATTCTGGGTCCATCGTTGTTTCCCATAGTTGTTCTGCATTCATTTCACCCAGACCTTTGTATCGTTGGAGCATATAACCTTTCCCAACTTTGCCAATGACAGCTTGCAATTCATCATCTGTCCAAGCATATTCGACTACTTGTTTACGGCCCGCTCCTTTTGAAACTTTATAAAGCGGTGGTAATGCAATATAGACTTTCCCCGCTTCAATCAAAGGTTTCATATATCGATAGAAGAACGTTAATAACAAGACCTGAATGTGGGCACCATCGGTATCCGCATCGGTCATAATAATAACTTTGTCATAGTTACAATCTTCAATTGAAAATTCTGGTCCAACGCCCGCACCGATCGTATAGATCATGGTATTAATTTCTTCATTTTTTAGAATATCTTGCATTTTTGCTTTTTCTGTATTAATAACTTTCCCACGTAAAGGCAAGATTGCTTGGAATTTCCGATCACGGCCTTGCTTCGCAGAACCACCGGCGGAATCTCCTTCGACTAAAAATAATTCATTTCTTGCAGCATTCTTTGATTGTGCCGGGGTCAATTTACCTGAAAGTAATGATTCCCCTTTCTTGCGTTTCTTGCCATTACGGCTCTCTTCACGAGCTTTGCGAGCTGCTTCACGAGCTTCACGAGCCTTAATTGCTTTACGTACAAGCATTTGACTATTTTCACTATTTTCTTGTAAATAGAAGCCCATTTGCTCACCAATCACATTATCCACGGCACCACGAGCTGCAGGTGTCCCTAATTTACCTTTGGTTTGTCCCTCGAATTGCAAAAGATTTTCCGGAATTCGAACAGATAATACAGCTGATAATCCTTCGCGAAAATCAGATCCTTCAAGATTTTTATCTTTGTCTTTTAAAAGACCCGTTTTTCGCGCATATTCATTATAAGCTTTCGTCATCGATGTCTTCATGCCAGCTTCATGTGTGCCGCCATCTTTCGTTCGCACATTATTGACAAAAGATAAGACATTCTCAGAATAACCATCATTGTATTGATAAGATAGTTCCACTTCGATTCCATCACGTTCACCAGAAAAATATACGACCGGTGTTAATGTATCTTTATCTTCATTCAAGTATTGGACGAATTCTTTGATTCCTTCTTCAAAATGGAAAATTTCTTTAACTTCTTCTGTGCCACGTAAATCGGTCAACGTGATTTTGACACCTTTTAATAAAAAGGCTGATTCTCGTAAGCGTTCAGATAATGTGTCGTAAGAAAAATGCAACGTAGAAAATATTTTCTTATCAGGTAAGAAATGAACCGTCGTTCCATTTGCCTGACGGGTTTTACCAATTTTTTCCAACGTACCTTGTGGTTTCCCACCGTCTTTGAATTTTTCACGATATTCAACGCCATCACGAACGATGGTGACCGTCAGCCATTCAGATAGTGCGTTTACGACACTGGCACCAACACCGTGAAGACCACCGGATGTTTTATAGCCACCTTGACCGAATTTTCCTCCGGCATGGAGGATAGTGAAAATAACTTCGACTGTTGGAATACCTGATGCGTGCATTCCGACCGGCATTCCGCGTCCTTTGTCACTGACTTCCACACTGTTATCAGCATGAAGTGTAACTTCTATTTCATTTCCATATCCGGATAAGGCTTCGTCTACTGCATTATCCATGATTTCATAAACTAAATGATGTAAGCCACGACTGTCCGTCGAGCCGATATACATCCCTGGTCTTTTTCTAACCGCTTCTAAACCTTCTAATACTTGGATTGAAGCATCATTGTACTCGTTTTTCAAATTAGCCAAGCTTACAACTCCTTATTTCTATTAACGTGTGTATCTTTCTTTAGCGAAAAATAACTTGTTATTCGTACTGTGTATGTTTCCAACTAAACTATTAAAAATCTAATTGCTTTGATTGATGACAATAAAAGTTGGATCGGCATCCTTACCTAAAGTACATCATTTGTATGATACGCTAAAAGTGTGTAAAAAAAAAGCCTATCCTAAAAGTGGAAAGACTTTTTAATCTTTTTCTTTAAGATTTATGAGTTGCTTTTTAAGCTTGTTTGTTCAACTCAATCTTCACACAACGGTTCATTACGATATCATTTCTACCTTGATCTTGCAACAATTTCGCTGCTTCTTCACTTTCTAGGCCTAATTGAGCCCAGAAAACTTTGGCATCGGTTTTCAAGAAAGCTTTAGCTACTTCCGGTAAAAATTCACTGCGACGGAAAACATCAACGATATCGATCGTTACAGGTACATCCGTTAACTCAGCCACTACAGGGATCTCGTTGATCGTTTGGCCTGCTAACTTCGGATTCACACCATACAACGTATATCCATGTGCTTTTAGAACTTCGGCAATTTTGTAACTTGTTTTTTCTGGTTTGTCACTCAATCCGACTACCGCAATTACTTTTGCTTCATTCAAATATTGAAAAATTTTTTCTTGACTTGGATTTTGAAAACTCATTTTAGTCCCTCGCTATCAATCTAAATTTTAGTCATACTCATAAATTAAGTATAGCATGTGATTATAGATTTGTTCACTGATTTGAAATCTGCTAAAATGACGTTACAACTATAGAAATGAGGATTTATATGAAAATCGCTATACTGATGGTGCTGGCGTATCTCCTTGGCTCCATCCCTTCTGGAATTTGGATTGGAAAATTATTTTTTAAGAAAGATATCCGCGAATATGGTAGTGGAAATTCGGGAACGACGAATACCTTTCGTATTTTAGGAAAAAAAGCTGGTCTCATCGTTTTTGCTATGGATTTATTGAAAGGAACATTAGCAACGTGTTTGCCGATGATTTTTCATTTAGATGTTAATCCATTATGGTTTGGTCTGATTGCAGTGATTGGCCATACTTTACCGATTTTTGCTGGTTTTAAAGGCGGAAAAGCGGTTGCAACTAGTGCCGGAATGCTCTTAGGTTTTGCTCCTTTATTTTTCTTTTATTCTTTAGTCTTTTTCTTAGTCATTTTATATCTAACGAGCATGGTTAGTGCAGCTAGTATTTTATCTGCTATTTTTGTTACTGTGTCATCTATTCTTTTACCTTATTTTTGGCCTACTATTTTACCGACCCACAATTGGCTGTTAACTTTAGTCTGCTTTGTATTAACGTGCTACATTATTTTCCGACACAAGGAAAATATTCAACGAATCAAAAATGGAACAGAGAATCGTGTCTCTTTTGGGTTGAATAAAAAGGAGAAATAAATGGATGAACAACTTTTAGCTTGGGCAATCGAGCTTCAAGCATTAGCCCAAGCAGGATTAGCTTATACAAAAGATCCCTTTGATGAAGAACGCTTTGAACGGATTCGTACAATCGCTGTCGAAATGTTAGCTGTACAGTCGCCTTTACCGATAGCGAAATTACGCACCTTATTTGCTGATGAAACAGGTTATCCTACGCCGAAATTAGATACCCGTGCAGCTGTTTTTAACGAAGATAAAATATTATTAGTTCAAGAAAAAAACAAACTCTGGTCCTTACCTGGTGGCTGGGTCGACTTTGATCAATCGATTAAAGAAAACACTATTAAAGAAACACAAGAAGAGACCGGTTTGACCGTTGAACCGTTAAAAGTTATTGCCATTCAAGATCGGAACAAACATAACTTTCCTCGATATGCCTATAGTGTCTGTAAAGTTTTTGTCGAATGCCAACTGATTGGTGGTTCTTTTATCGAAAACATTGAAACCCTGCAAATTGGTTGGTTCACAAAAGATCGGTTGCCACCGTTAGCAGAAGCTAAAAATACTCAAGCTCAAATCGATTTATGCTTTTCCGCTCATGAAACACAAAATTGGCAAGTTTTTTTCGATTAAAAAAAGGTCACTTCATTGAGAAGTGACCTTTTTTATAGCTCTTTTTTCAAAAAGACATTGTCAACAGCAACGACAGGGAAATCGGCTGGAAATTCTGTAATTGCCAATGCTTCAAACTCATTTTTCTTATAAAAAGCAATCGCGGCTTCAAACGTCGTGATCGTTCCTAAATAAATAGCCTTATAGCCATTTTCTTTAGCAAATTTAGTTGCTGTATCTAATAATAATTGCCCAACTTTATGCCGGCGGTACTCTTTTTTAACGAACATCTTACGTAAGGCTAAATTTCTATTTTCTAAACGAATCAACGCAATTGTTCCTACAACTTGGTCACCATCCATTGCCAACCAAAAATTCCCACCACCGGCGATATAAAATTCTTGGATTTCCAATAAATCTGGTTGATCCTCCAAAGTGATCGCAATATGAAATTCTTCTTGCTGAATTTTAGTAATAACATCCGCTACTTGCATTTTGTATGGCTCTTGATATTCAATAATTTCCATTCAATTCACGCTCCTTAGTCTAGTCGAAGGCTTAAGTAAAATACTCTAAACTTTCTTCTAGCATCCTCTAATTAACTAAGAATAGCAACTAATTAGCAACAAAAAAACTGGAGATTTACTCCAGTTTTTTTAACTTACTGTAATTGAAAATTCTGTTTTAAAGTTTTCTTTAGGCGCTAAACGATTCATACCTTCTTTGTCCTCTAAGCGTCCCGTACTGTCCACTGAATCAGCAAACCCCCACCAAGGTTCAATACATACAAACGGTGCTTCTTCAGGGTATGGTGACCACAAACCAACATAAGGAATATTATTGTAGGCTACTCGTACACTATGAGAGGATTCTTCCGTTCCTAACGTATAAGCATTCAAGCCTCTAGTTTCATAGATCAGTGCATCTTCTTTAAAAAGCTCACGACTCAATTGAATATTCGTATTGGTTTGACCAATCGTTTTTTGATCTAGATTAGTGTATGGGCCTTCCAATGGGATTTTCACTCGTGATTTTTGAGGCGAAAATGCAATGAAGTAATCTTCAAACTTCAAATCATCCGTTAATGGAATATTAAAGGCTGGGTGACCGCCTAATGCAAAGATCATTTCATCTTCTCCGCTATTTTCAACATTAAAACGGATGCGTACTCCTTGACCCCACATTTCATAACTGATTGTTAATGCAAAGTCAAAAGGATAGATTTTTTTGGTTTCAGCATCGCTTTTCAAAACAAATATGGCTTTATCCGCCGAATGTTCTACTACTGAAAATTCTTTATCTCGAGCAAAGCCATGTTGCCCCATAGGGTAGACTTTTCCTTTGTACGTATATTGATTGTCTTTCAAACGACCGACAAAAGGAAATAGAAATGGCGCATGACGTCCCCAATATTTAGGATCCGCTTGCCAAATATATTCGATGTCATTTGCTTTCAAGCTTACAAGCTCGGCTCCCTTTTCATTGATCGTTGCTGTTAAAAAATCATTACTGATCGTTACTGACATAACTTTAACACTCCTTATTTGTGACGCACTAGTTCTTCTTTAAACAATGGATTCAATACTTTTAAGTATGTTCCTTTCATTCCAAGTGAACGAGATTCGATGATTCCCGCTGATTCTAGTTTGCGTAAAGCATTCACGATAACTGAACGGGTAATACCGATTTTATCTGCGATATTCGAAGCTGTCAAACGGCCTTCGTCACCGTCCAAAGCATCAAAGATCGCTTTAACAGCTTTCAATTCACTATAAGATAGCGTGCTGACAGCCATTTGAACAGCTGTCTGACTGCGAACTTTTTCTTCTACATTTAAAAATTGCTGATATAAAATTTCCATCCCGATAACTGTTGCACCATATTCAGCAAGTACTAGATCATCATCCGCAAAAGCACCTTCCGTACGCGCTAAAATAATCGTCCCTAAGCGTTCACCAGAACCAAAAATAGGAATGATCGTTGTTAATCCTTGAGGATAAAGTTCTGCACGTTCCGTTGGAAAAGCTGTTAATTTATTTTCGACCGGAATATTGGCTTGCGTTTTATAAACTTCACGCATTCCATCTACGTAACTATCAGGGAATTGACGGTCAACGATGAATGAACGTACGCGGTCAGTATTGATATCCAATTTTTCATTCAACCCTAGTAGTTTTCCTTCTGCACCAATAATGTAAGTCAAAGTTCCTAATATATCGCCTAAAATTCTTGCCATATTGTTATAAGGCAATTCCGCAGCAGGCTCAAAGGCATTCTTTTGTTGCATCATTTTATTGATTTGACGTGTTTTTTCTAATAATGTTTCCATTTTTCCCCTCCAATGATTAAAGAATATAACGACTTAAATCTTTGTTTTGAGCAATGGATGCTAATTTTTCATCCACATAAGCTTCTGTAATCGTGATTTCACCCATTTGCATATCTGGTGCTTCAAATAATAGATCTTCTAATAATTTTTCTAAAATCGTATGCAAACGACGCGCACCGATATTATCCGTTTCACGGTTCACATCAAAAGCCATTTGTGCAATTCGTTCGATTGCTTCTTGCGTGAAGATAATATTGACATTTTCAGTACCGACCAAAGCAATATATTGTTTGATCAACGCATTGTTTGGTTCGGTCAAAATTTTGACAAAATCTTCTGCTGTAAGATCGCTCAATTCTACTCGAATCGGGAAACGACCTTGTAATTCAGGAATCAAATCACTTGGTTTTGATAAACTAAAAGCTCCACTAGCAATGAACAATACATGATCGGTTTGAATCGCACCATATTTAGTATTAACTTGAGAACCTTCAACAATCGGTAAGATATCACGTTGAACCCCTTCACGTGATACTTCGCCCGAATTTTGTTGTGATTTAGAAGTGATTTTATCGATTTCATCAATGAAAATGATACCTGAACTTTCAGCTAATTTGATAGCTGCAGTTGAGATGTCACCTTCATTCACTAATTTTGCTTGTTCTTCTTTTACCAATAATTCTTGTGCTTCTTTGACTGTCACCGTACGTTGGACTTTCTTCTCTGGTGTTAAAGCACCTAGAGTGTCAGATAAATCGATTCCCATTTGTTCTAATCCGTTGTTCATTGGTGCTGCTTTTTTAGGTTCAGTCACTTCGATTGTCACTTCTCGTTGATCAAGTAATCCTTTTTCTAATTGATCGAGAACCGTTTGACGATTAACTTTGATGTCTTCTGTAACTTCTTCTTTTGTCTCTGTTTGCGTTTGATTGAACATATTCATCATTTGTTCGTATGGATTTGAACTTTGTTTTTGTTCTTTTTTAATTCCAGGAACTAAGATTTTGACTAAACGTTTATTCGCTCGTTTTAGTGCTTGTGAATATACTTTTGAGTATTGTTCTTTTTCTACGATCGTAATCGCATTTTCGACTAAATCACGAACCATTGATTCAACGTCGCGCCCAACATAACCTACTTCTGTAAATTTTGTCGCTTCGACTTTGACAAAAGGAGCTTTGACGATTCGTGCTAAACGACGAGCGATCTCTGTTTTCCCAACACCTGTTGGTCCGATCATCAAAATGTTTTTGGGCGTCACCTCTTGTTGCATCGTTTCTTCTAATTGCATCCGACGGTAACGATTACGTAAAGCAATCGCTACAGAACGTTTTGCTTCAGTTTGTCCGATAATATATTGATCTAATTCACTTACGATTTCTTTTGGTGTTTTATTGACTTCAGTCATCTTCATTCTCCTTAATCTACTGGATTCAGTTTTTTTAATCTATTCGTCTCTACATTTCTTCTACGATAATATTATGGTTTGTAAATACACAAATGTCCGCTGCAATGTTCAAGGCACTTTCAGCAATTTCTTTAGCACTCATTTCCGTATTATGCTTTTTCATTGCTCGAGCAGCCGCTAAAGCATAGTTACCGCCAGAACCAATCGCTAAAATACCATCATCAGGGGCGATCACTTCACCATTTCCTGAAACTAACAGCATTTCTTCACTGTTCATCACGATCAATAGCGCTTCTAAATTTTTCATTGCTTGCTGTGTCCGCCACTCTTGCGCTAACTCAACAGCTGCACGCTGTAGATTGCCATTGTATTCATTTAATTTACCTTCAAATTTTTCTTCTAAAGTAAAAGCATCTGCCACACTCCCAGCAAACCCAACGACTACTTGGCCATTATAGATTCGACGAACTTTTCGTGCCGTGCCTTTCATAATGACTTGCTCTCCCATAGTTACTTGGCCGTCACCAGCCATAGCTAATTTTCCATCTTTTTCGATCGCACAGATCGTTGTGGAATGAAATTGTGATTCAGACATTTTATTCTCTCCTTACTCTTTCTTTTAGTTATACTTCTAATTACGCTCTTGGGTGAAATGAACGATAATTCTTTTGTAAACTTTCTTTAGTAACATGTGTATAGATTTGAGTTGTCGACAAATTAGCGTGTCCCAATAATTCTTGGACGGTTCTCAAATCCGCACCATTATTTAATAAATGCGTGGCAAAGGTATGCCGCAACATGTGTGGATGGATATCACTGCTGAGACTACTTTTTTTAATTATTTGATTTAAGACATATTCGATTCCTGTGGCAGTGATCTGATCTCCATGATGGTTGATAAATAAATAATCATGCTCTTTACCATAACGATCCATCAATTGTTGCCGGCCTGTTTGTTGATATTCTTGAATTGCATCAGCAGCATACGAACCTAAAGGAACATAGCGATCTTTGTTGCCTTTTCCGTGGATCAACATAACACTATTATCAAAATCAAGCACTGACAATCTCAAATTAGCACATTCGCTGACTCGAAGCCCTGCTCCATAGAGCACTTCTAGTAAAGCCCGGTTTCGTTGGTCAAGCGGCTTATTCCCGTCAACGCTTTCAAACAACACTTGAATCTCTTTTTCATAGAAGAAACGCGGCAGCCGAGCTTGCTTTTTCTTCAAATGAACATAAGAAAAAGGATTTTCATCTAGTTGTCCATGTTTTAGAAGATATTGGTAAAACGATCGTAAACTTGCAATTTTACGACTGATCGTATTACGACTGTATTTTTTATCATTCAAAAAGGCTAAATAAACCCGAACATCTAAATGATCCACGTCTAATAAAGAAGCTTCACCGGATTCTTTTAGAAATTGGATAAAGTCATTTAAATCACGCAGATAGGCATCTTTGGTCTTTTCTGAATAACCTCTTTCAGTCATTAAATAACTAATGAATTCATTTATTGCCTGCTCATTATCCAAATATTACTCACCTCTCCAACATAAAATAAATGTAGCATAAGAGCTTTTTAATTACAATTGAATTGTCAGAATTTATTGACTTTTCACAAATATACTAACAATTCCTTACAGTTTTTTCATAATTTACCATTCTTCATATAGTTTTCTTTAATTTTTCCCGCAAGAAAAGAGACAGGCAAAAGTAATTTTGGCCTGTCTCTTCTTTTTATAAACTCATTTCAGCTAATGCGTTCAGTGCACGTTCAGCTAATGTTTCATACCGCAATTTTTTGTCTTTGATTCTTTCTGGCAATGCTGGGAAAAGTCCAAAATTCGCATTCATCGGTTGGAAATGTTTTCCTTCGGCATGAGTGATGTAATAAGCCATTGATCCAATCGCCGTTTCTCGAGGAAACTCAATCAATGCTTCACCTTTGGCTAAACGAGCAGCATTCAATCCAGCAACAAGTCCACTACCTGCACTCTCAACATAACCTTCGACACCAGTCATTTGACCAGCAAAGAATAAATCATCACGTTTTTTACTTTGATAAGTTGGACGTAATAATTCTGGCGAATTCATGAAACTATTTCGATGCATGACACCATAACGTAAAAATTCTGCATTTTCTAAACCAGGGATCAATTGAAATACCCGTTTTTGTTCGCCCCATTTTAAATGCGTTTGGAAACCAACGATATTATACATTGAAGCCGCCGCATTGTCTTGTCGTAATTGAATCACGGCATACGGACGTTTACCTGTTTTAGGGTCTTCTAAGCCCACGGGTTTCATCGGTCCAAATAACATGGTTTTGACACCCCGTTTTGCCATGACTTCGATCGGCATACAACCTTCAAAGAATTTTTCTTTTTCAAATTCTTTTTGCGGCGCTACTTCCGCTTCGATCAAAGCATTGTAAAAGCGCATGAACTCTTCTTCTGTCATTGGGCAGTTTAAGTATGCCGCTTCGCCTTTATCATATCGTGATTTCAAATATACCTTCTCACGATCAATAGTTGAACCATCTAAAATCGGCGCTGCTGCATCATAGAAATAGAATCCATGGGAACCATTATATTCTGCAATATCAGTAGCTAAAGCTTCCGAAGTCAGTGGACCTGTTGAAACAATCGTGATACCTTCTGGAATTTTAGTGATTTCTTCTGCAATCACCGTAACCAATGGATGCTCCTTCACTCTTTTAGTAATCAACTCAGAAAAATTATCCCGATCAACTGCTAAAGCGCCTCCGGCAGGAACTGCTGTTTCATCAGCAGATGTGATCACGACTGAATTCAAGCGACGCATTTCTTCTTTTAATACACCTACGGCATTGGTTAAACCGTTACCGCGTAATGAATTGCTGCAGACAAGCTCTGCAAAATTTGCTGTGTGATGCGCGGGTGTAGATTTAACCGGACGCATTTCATATAAATTCACGGGAACACCCGCTTCGGCTAATTGCCACGCTGCTTCGCTTCCAGCCAGACCGGCCCCGATAACATTAACTGTTTTAACCATCTCTTCCTCACTTACAAATAATTATTTTTGGACTGCTTCTTCGTAGTCGCCATTGATACAGACAACTTGCTTTCCGCCTTTGACTTTTTTCTCAACTAGATAGCCATCACATTTTGGACAGCTACGACCGACAGGTTTATCCCATGATGTAAAATCACAATCTGGATAGCGTGAACAGCCGTAGAATAAACGATTCTTTTTCGATTTACGTTCAACAACTTGACCCTTATGACAAACAGGACATTCAACACCGATTTCTTTGATGATTGGTTTTGTATTGCGGCAGTCAGGGAAGTTACTACAAGCATAGAATTTCCCGTAGCGTCCCAACTTGATGACCATCGGATGACCACAAACCTCACAATCAAATCCAGCAGGTTCATCTTTGATTTGAATTTTTTCGATACCCTCTTCGGCTTTTTCTAATTCTACTGCAAAAGGTTTGTAGAAGCGATCGACAACTTTTGTCCATTCTTCTTTGCCTTCTTCAACTTTATCTAAGTCATTTTCCATTTCCGCAGTAAAATTAACGTCGACGATCTGTGGGAAGAAATCAACAATCAATGTGTTAACGATTTCGCCAAGCTCAGTCGGCTCAAAGCGACGTTGGGTCAATTTCACGTAATAACGACGTTGAATCGTATCTAACGTTGGGGCATAGGTTGACGGACGGCCTACACCATTTTCTTCTAATGTTTTGATTAGTGTCGCTTCACTAAAGCGTGCCGGTGGCTGAGTGAAATGTTGTTTTGGTTCAATATCTACCGAATGAACAACATCACCTTTTTCGAGATCTGGTAAGACGTTTTCTTTGTCTTCTTTGCCATCATCTCTGCCTTCGATGTAGACTTGCATAAATCCTTTAAATTTAATTTTAGACCCATTAGCGATGAAGATGACGCCATTTTGTTCTAGCGTTACTTTCATCGTATCTAAAATCGCCGACGTCATTTGGCTTGCAACAAAGCGTGACCAAATCAATGTGTAAAGTTTTAGTTGATCTTTATCTAAGTATTTTTTCATTTCATCTGGTGTACGTTGCACGCTGGTCGGACGGATCGCTTCATGGGCATCTTGTGCTCCTTGAGGATTTTTAGTCTTTCTTGCTTGGTGTTGCGAAAATTCCTTACCATATGTGTTTTCGATGAATTCAGCAGCTTCAGCTTTTGCTGTTTCTGAGATCCGAGTCGAATCGGTACGCATATAAGTAATCAAGCCGACGGTTCCTTGTTTACCTAGAGCGATACCTTCGTATAATTGTTGCGCAACCATCATTGTCTTTCTGGTCCGGAAATTTAATTTACGTGCAGATTCTTGTTGCATATTACTTGTTGTAAATGGTAATGATGGGTTGCGTTTACGTTCTTTTTTCTCAACTTTTGTTACTTCATAATCCTTGCCATCGATTCTTGAAGTTATTTCTTTTACAGCTTCAGCATTTGGTAATTTTTTCTTTTTCCCATCGACGCCCCAAAAATTAGCTTTGAATTTTTTAGTTTTCTTTTTGAAGTTTCCATCGATACTCCAATATTCTTCTGGAATGAAATCACGGATTTCTTGTTCGCGATCAATAATTATTTTTAAGGCGATCGATTGTACCCGACCAGCACTCAAGCCTTTTTTGACTTTTTTCCAGAGAATCGGCGAGATCGAATAGCCAACTAAACGATCCAATGCGCGCCGTGCTTGTTGAGCATCTACACGCGAAACATCGATAGTCCGCGGTTCTTTAAAGGCTGCCTTAACAGCATCTTTAGTAATTTCATTGAATACTACTCGATTTTTGTCATTTAAATCTAATCCCAATAAGTAAGCGAGATGCCAGGCGATAGCTTCTCCTTCTCTATCCGGGTCACTTGCGAGATATACTTTTTGAGCTTTTTTAGCCGCTTGTTTTAGGCTTTTGATGACATCGCCTTTTCCACGGATAGAAATATAATGAGGTTCATAGTTGTTTTCAACGTCGATTCCCATTTTACTTTTAGGTAAATCACGGACGTGTCCAACACTTGCCACGACTTTATAATTTCTTCCTAAATATTTCTCAATCGTTTTAGCTTTCGCTGGTGATTCTACAATAACTAGGTATTTATAGGCCAAATGTTTTGCCTCCTCAATTTTTACTTCTATTATATATTGATAACTACTGACAAATCGTAGCCTATAATACGCTATTCAAATTTTGTTTGTCAAGTCAGGGCTTAGCGAATTTATTCAGTAAATCATAACAATCGAAAATATCTTGAGCCTTTTCGACGCAAACAGCTCCATCTTGAATCAGCTGATGGCAACCACTTGATCTTCCATCCAAGATAGATCCAGGAACAACAAAAACTTCTTTTCCATAATCCAACGCTTGTTGCGCAGTAATCAGCGAGCCGCTACGTTTCTTCGCTTCAATCACAAGTACCCCACTGCTTAAACCAGCAATAATTCGATTCCGCATCGGAAAATGGAATTTGGCGGGGGTGGTCCCATTTGGATATTCACTTACTACGAGGTGATGTTTACTCATCTCGATTTGTAAATTACCGCTTCCTTTAGGATAACAAATATCTAAACCGGTTCCAACTATTCCGATAGTTTTTCCTTGATTACTGATGGCAAATTGATGGGCAAAGCTATCGATTCCTCTTGCTAGACCACTAACAATCACGAAGTTGCGTTTGATTAATTCCGGCATTAGTTCTTGCAAAACAGAATAACCATATTGTGATGCATCACGAGCCCCTACGACTGCCAACATTTTTCTTTCTAAAAAAGCTAACTCACCTTTATAAAATAATACTAAAGGTGGTGTCGGCACATGTCTTAGCTGTTCAGGATAAGTTGAATCTTCAATAGTGACATAGTGATGTGTTTGCTGTATTTCACAAAGACGTTCCTCACTCCAGTCATTCCAATCATTCTTACGCGTCGTTTGAGCAAGCAAACGAATTTCTAGACTATCAAATTGCCACCACTGATGGCGTTTCGCAAATTGATAGATACGCTGCTTTGCGACAGCACCGATCCCTTTCGTCATACTCAAACGTAAAAGAAAATTATTTTTCAAAAAAAACCCTCTTTTCAGCTCTTTTATCAAAAAGATACATAAAAAGAAGGATCTTCATTTTATTTGTTTTTAATTGGGGCGAAAGTTTTTCGATGAATCGGTAAGATCCCTTGTTCGTCGATTGCTTTCAAATGTTCTTTTGTGCCATACCCCGCATTGTTTGCAAAACCATATGCAGGATAGTTTTCCCCATACTTAGCCATCCATTCGTCCCGATAAACTTTGGCAATGATACTTGCCGCCGCAATCGAAACTGAACGAGCATCCCCTTTGATAATTTTTTCTTGGGGCAGTCCATTATCGAGCACCATCGCATCAATCAATAAACAATCCGGTGCAATCTCGAGCTGATCGATCGCCCGCTGCATCGCAACTTTTGTCGCTTGATAGATATTTAATTGATCGATTTCCTCGGCTGTAGCTTCGCCAATACCAATGGCACGAGCATTTTTTTTGATTTCTTGAACCAATTCTTCTCGCTTATGAGCTGAAAGTTGTTTCGAATCATTCAAGCCTAAAATAGCATGTTCATCATTCAGAATGACAGCCGCCGCAACTACCGGTCCGGCTAATGGTCCCCGGCCCACTTCGTCGATCCCACAAATCGCTTGAAATCCTTGCGCCTTTTTTTCTATCTCAAAAACAGACATGTCATTATATTTTTGTTTTAAAGCAACTTGTTTAGCTTGTTTTTTTTGCCATTGATCCAATGCTTGTTGTACGCCCTTGCGATTATCCTGACGAAATTCAACTAATTTAGGATCTTTTGCATCGATGATTTCATTTAATTGTGCTTTGATCGCTTTGATGGACATTTTTTCCATTACTCGCTCAGCTCCTCAAAACGATCTAACGTATAGCGTCCTAATCTTCCTTGCCGTAACTCAAGAATCAACATCTCGCTTGCTCGTTCGTAGTCGTCTTTAAATCCACGTTTTTCAGCAATCAAAAGTAGTAACTCCGGTAATTCTAAAGTTAAGTTTTCATCTGTTAATTTATAGCGTTCTTTCAATTGTTCAGGATAGAAACGTGTAAAGACTTCTAATTCATACAATGCTAAATCATCTAAATGTAGCAAGTCATCTTTGATAGCACCTGTAAGGGCTAAACGTTGACCGACTTCTGGATCTTCAAATTTCGGCCATAAGATTCCTGGTGTATCTAACAATTCAAGTTGAGTCCCAAAACGTAACCATTGTTGGCCTTTGGTCACCCCAGGACGATTACCCGTACTTGCTATTTTTTTTCCAGCTAAATGATTTAATAAAGTTGATTTTCCGACGTTCGGAATTCCCAACACCATCGCTCTGATTGCGCGTGGTTTGATTCCTTTTTCCTGGTCCCGAGCAATTTTTTCTGCTAAAACCTTTTTACTTGCCGGAACGATTTGTTTGACACTTTTGTCATCTTTGGCCGTTAGCGCAAGCACATGATGGCCAGCTTCTCTAAAATAATTGACCCATAAATTCGTTTGATTTGGATCGGCAAGATCGGATTTATTCAATAAAATCAAACGTGATTTTTGTTGCACGATTTGATCTAACATCGGATTACGTGATGACAAAGGTAACCGAGCATCGATTAATTCAAATACGATATCGACAAATTTTAATTTTTCTGAAACTTCTCTTCTCGCCTTGGCCATGTGACCTGGAAACCATTGGATTGTTGGCATTATCTGTTTCCTCCTTGATTTTTTATTCGTTCAATCTATATAACAGCCACAGAAATTATTTTCCGTTTCTGATTGTATCACAAGTTGCTTTACTTTAATAATAATGATTAGAAACGCTATGAAAATAAAAAGACCTGCTACTAATAGCAACGGTCTTCAAATACTCTGTTTAATTACGATATCCATTTTAGATGGTTCAATGGATAATACACAGCTCGGGCTTTTCCTAAAATATCTAAGCTATCAACTGTTCCAAATGACCGACTATCCTTGGAAATCCGTCGATTATCCCCTAACACGAAGTACTCACCCTTCGGAAGTTTCGCTTTACCAGTCAGATCTTCTAACTTAAAGTCTGTCGTATAGGGCGAAACCTGATGGTCCCGTTGACGGTTATTCGATAAGAATGGTTCTGCAACTTTTTTATTATTTACATATAATTGATCATGATCATAACGTACTTCATCGCCTGGCAAAGCAATCACACGTTTAATATAAATCGTGCCATCGGGTTGTTGAAAGACGATCACATCAAAACGCTTGATTTTGCTAAATTTCTCCATTAATACCATGTCTCCTTGAGACAGTGTCTGATCCATCGAATTACCCGTTACCGGAACTGGTATTAGTAGAAACCCCCGAATGATCACACCCACAAAAAGAGCAATCACTAAATATTTTATACCCAACCATAAGCGACCTTTTGTAAGTAGATTTTTCAAGTACTACACTCCTTGCAATCATAAGCATCCAATCTCTTTGCTTATTTTTGTAACGTTTCTATGGCCTTCGCATAAGCAACATCATTGGCTTTGATCAAATTAAATAATTTCGTCTGAAGCGCATCAGTCGTTTTATCGTCCAACGCTCCAGTCTCAGGTAGATTATTTTCTGTTTGGATCCCAATCACAGCATCGCGTGTCGCCTCGTTGAATAAATCACCATCTGTTGGATATCCCAATGCTTTAAGCATCGTATTGATATTCTTGACTGCATCACCAGAATCTCCAACTCGCCAATTAGATTGTTTAGAGATTGGTGGAAGCTTGGCATACGCTGGATAATCTGCTTCGATCGTTGGGGTTACTCCTTTGCCTTCGACAGAAGAACCATCTGGCGTATACCATTTCATGATCGTCAGTTGAACATAGTTATTTTTTCCGATTGGACTGATTGTTTGAACGCTACCTTTCCCAAACGTGGTTAAACCAATCAAAGAATAATTTTTATTTTTCACTGCTGCTGCTAGCAGCTCTGCTCCATAAGAACTTTCTTGATCAATCAAAAAAACACTCGGCTCTTTGACTTTAAAGCCTTGATCGATTTTTTTACTTGCTTTATCTATCGAAATTACTTGTTTATTATTTGAAAATTGTGCGATCGTATCGCCATTCTCCAAAAAATAACTTGCTACACGCTCAGCTTCAGCCAATAATCCGCCTGAATTTTGTCGAAGATCGATCACAAATGAAGTCGCTCCTTCTTTACGTAAATCCTCTACAATCGTGCGAAATTCTAACGCTGTTGTATCTCTAAAATTTGCAATTTGAATCGAACCCACGGTTGGATGATTTTTGTCGATACTTCCAGTTACTGTGTCCTCAGAAACTACATCGCGTTCAATCACGACATCAAACCTTTCAGCTCCGCGTTGAAGTGATAGGGTCACTTGAGTTCCTTTTTTTCCACGAATCATACTAGTCACGGTATCAACAGATAAATCTTTCGTTGATTTGCCGTTGACTTTTAGTATGATATCACCCATTTTCAATTTTGCTTTTTCAGCGGGTGAATTTTTTTCTGGCACACGATTAAGTACTGGTAAACGATTTTGAATCTCGAAATCAATCCCAATTCCTTCAAAGCTTCCAGCAACTTGAGATTGACGTTCTTTAGTCTCTTTGGCAGTCAAAAATTCTGAGTTCGAATCTCCAACTGCTTCAGTCATTCCCTTTAGTGCACCTTGAATCAGGGTTTCTTTATCAACTTTATCAACATAATTTGTACTGATCAAATCATAAAGATCTTGAATATCGTCTAGATCATTACGCGTAATTTTTACGACTGATTCATTTTTCAAAATTTGTTTTTGTTCGATAAAATGTGTCACGACTACTGTAACAATCACCGTACAAATAAGAACAATAATAACGATCGGAACTGGTAATGTTTTTTTCTGCAAGGCGCATTTTCCTTTCACCTTTTTTTTCATCATAGCATGCTAGAAAAAAAAGGAAAAGTCTTCCGGAACTTTTCCTTTTTAAATTATTTGTTGTTTTCTAAATATTTTTCCCAAAGTTGATCAAAAAGATCCATTGAATCTAAATAATCGACATTCATTTCTAAATAATCAGCTACTTCATGATACTCTTCTGATTGTTTGGGAAACATGATATCCTTGGCAACCTCACCGGCAAAGGCTTCGATTGGATCATGTAGATTATGCCCGCGTTGTGTCAAAATATAATGGTAAAAACTTCTTCTCATCTCGATCTCACTCCAATGATTTACTAGTCAATTATTCATCGGCTTTCTTGTCTTTTGGTAGATATAAACTAAACTGGATATCATCATTTACAAGATCAATATGATTTGCCTTGATAAACATGCCATTATTTAATTTGAATTCATTTAATTTCAACGTGATCGTTTGTTCTTTTGAATCTACTGCTACCCATTTAGGAAAATCATAGCTTCGCTTGATGGTTGCCATTACTTGGCTGACTGGTAGACTCAAGGTTCCAATCGATAGATCACGTGCTTTTAATTGAACATTGCCATTATCCATAACATACGGATCAAAGTAAAGATAAAAGTCTATCGGAGCTCCTAACAGCTTGAATTCTCCTTTTAACATTGCCTGATTCTCTAAATAAAATTCGTATTTCACATCAGAACCTTTTTGAAGATCATTCAGGAAATACGCCATAACAGTGTTTAGTTTTTTCTTATTTGTGTTCATTGTCAGCACAGGAGAACCCGCAGGCACCGTTGTCTCACTACTTGGTGGAAGGTTCGTCTCCCGGGTAGAGAAAACTCGAACTGTCGTAAAGATAATCCCGCCCAATAACACACCTACCAATACAAGAAAAGCAATTTTCCAACCATTGATTCTTTTTTTCATCACTTTTTCTCCTTCAATAACCATAAATCTTTTGTATCCATAATTTTATCCTGAATCGCATTGGCCATCAATTGATAGCCTAAGTTATTTGGATGAAAGTTATCTTCATCATATAAGACATTATTTTTCGTTTCTGTGGTCGTACTGGAGCTGTCACTAGTGTTGCTAGACTTCGTACTATCACTTGTTTCTGATTCGATTCCTTTATACAATAAATCATTGACTGGTACAAAGTAACAATTGGTTGTATCTGATGTCAAATTTTTGGTCTGCTTATTCCAATTATCTACTACTGTTTGCATGGCAGTGATGTCCGGAAAATTCATATAGTACGGATTATAGATCCCGACGACGTATATCGGAGCAGCTGAATTCAGCTCACGCATTTCGGCTAAAATATCCTCAACATATTTTCCGTATTTTTTGATTGAAGAATCAAATTGTTTCGCACTCTTTGCATTTAAATGTTTTTGGAAAGCTTGAAACAAATCGTTACCACCGACAGTCATCGTAATAATATCTGCACTAGCTAAACTATTACGAAGATCTTTATCTTTTTTTACACGTTTTAAAATTTGATCACTTCGCTCACCAGAAATACCATAATTGTCCTTTTCTACTGAGTTCAATTCATATTTTTGTTGTAGGGCATTTGCGACTAGTGGCACATATCCACCGCTTTTTGTTTCATCGCCAACTCCTTCAGTTAAAGAATCACCCACCGCAACAAAATGAATCGTTTTTTTATAATTCTGATTGCTATCTTGACTGACTTGCAAACGCGAATCTGCTTTAGGAATCACTAAAAATAGAACCAATAATGCCCCTGCGACAGCTGCTAAAAAAATAAATAGCGTCGAGAATCGTTTTAATCGATCCATTCATTTATCAACTCCTTTTTAAAAAACTGCCTCTATTCCTAGAGACAGTTTCAACTAATCTGTATAATACATGATTGCGAAAGCACCAGGTCCTGTATGTGTTGCAACGATTGGATTCGTGTGCAATACAGGGATATGCATCTCTGGAAACATTTCTTGTAGTGCATGTTTTGCTTCATCGATAAATTCTAGCTTTCCAGCATAGGAAATACCAATTTGTTTTACGTTGACTTTATTCAACTCTTCCTTAAAAGTGGCAAACCATTTACTGAAGGTTTTCTTACCACGCCCTTTGCTGACAGGCAATAATTCACCATTTTCAAGTTCCATGATCACACGCATATTCAATACACTTGAAATCACTCCAGTTACACGGCTGATACGTCCGCCTTTCACCAAATTATCCAATGAAGAAATTCCAATAAACAGCTTACTATGATTTTTTACTTCTTCGATTCTTTCCAAGACTTCATCGACACTGGCACCTTTTTCGGCTAGTTTAGCTGCTTCAATTACTTGAAATGCCTGTGATTGGTCAATAAAACCACAATCGATCACAGTGACTTCGCTACTACTTAAAAAAGTTGCTTGGCGCGCTGCTTCCGCCGTTCCGCTTAATGTATGAGACATATGGATGGAGACAATAGGACTGCCATCTTTTCCTAATTCATCATACAATTCAGCAAAATAACCAATTGGCGGTTGGCTAGTTTTAGGTAGATTTTTGGCGGTTGCCATCATCTCCATAAATTTTTCTCCCGTTAAATCATCATCATCAGGATAAACGACATCATCGATCATTACTGATAATGGAATGACCGTTATATTCAATTCATCTCTAACCGACTTTTCGATCGTACAAGACGAGTCGGTCACAATTTTTACATTTGGCATGCTGATCCTTCTTTCCTACCGAGTTTCACGTTAATTTTAGTATATCAAACCTCGTAAAATAAATCATTGTTGAAACTATATCTTTATAAAAGTTGAATGGCCTATTTAATTGGCTTTCTTTTTAGTATATTTTTCATAATAGTAATCATAAGGATTTTTTTCATTTTTCGGACCCTGCTGAGAATCAACTAAATTCCACTGTTTCCAATCAATTGTCGGGAAATACGCATCGCCTTCAAACGTTTCATTGATGTAAGTTCGATAGATTTTATCACAATAAGGTAAAAAGGCTTGGTAAATCGCAGAGCCTCCAGCAATAAAGGTTATTTGATCATGTTTTTTACTGTAGTCTAAAACTTCAGCTACTGAATGCAAGACTAAAACATTTTCTGCTTGATATTTTTGATCATGTGTTAAAACAATTGTTTGTCGTTTAGGCAATGGGCGACCGCCCATTCCTTCAAATGTTTTACGCCCCATCACCAAGGTATGATTGATTGTTGTCGTTTTAAAATACTGTAAATCATTCGGCAAATGCCATGGTAAACGATTATTTTTCCCGATCAATGCTTGGTTGTCTTGTGCCCAAATTGCGATTAACATAGCGTACCTCCCACATTTAACCTCTACTTAATTTTCTTCAACGATTTCACTCAAGTATTCCCAACGATCCATTTTTTCTTCTAAGGCTTGTTCTGTTGCATCGATTTCTTTTTGCAAATCTTGCAATTTTGTAAAGTCATCGCCTTGATGATTCATTGACTCGGTTAGTTCTTCGATTCGATTTTCTAACAAAGCAATATCTTCTTCAATCGTTTCCCATTCTTTTTGTTCATTGTATGAGAGCTTCTTTTTGCGCTCTTTTGGTTGTGGTTTTGCTTTAACTAATTTTTCTTCTTTAATTGGCGTTTGTTGTTCCAAATATTCGATAATCGAACCAAAATAAGAAACGATTTTTCCATTGCCTTCAAAGATTAATAATTTTTCTGCTACTTTATCTAAGAAATAGCGATCATGAGAAACGGTAATGACTGACCCAGAAAATTCATGCAAATAATCTTCTAATACAGTCAAAGTCGCGATATCTAAATCATTTGTAGGCTCATCTAATAACAAAACATTCGGTTGTTGGATCAATAATTTTAATAAATACAACCGTCGTTTCTCACCACCAGATAGTTTACCGATCAATGTTCCATGCATAAAACGCGGGAACAAGAATCGTTCTAGGATTTCAGCCACGCTAATTTGTGAGCCATCACGCTGTTTCACTTCTTCTGCAGCTTCTTGTAGATAGGCGATCATCCGTTTTTTAGGGTCCATTTCTTCATTTTGCTGTGTATAATAAGCTAAACGAACCGTTTCTCCTATTTCGATCACGCCATTATCTAAAGACAACCGTCCCGCTAAAATGTTCAATAACGTGGATTTACCCGCGCCATTTTTCCCCGTAATTCCTAAGCGTTCGCCGCTTTGAATCAATAGATCAAAATCCGCTAAGATTGTTTTTCCTTCGATTGCGTAAGAAGCATCTTTCAGTTCTAAGACTTTTTTGCCTAATCGAGTCGTAGCAATATTGACTTCAAGCTGCTCATCCGTTTGCACTTGATGAAGATTTTCTTTCAAATCTTCAAAACGATTGATACGTGCTTGCTGTTTTGTCGTTCGAGCTTTTGCCCCGGCACGCATCCAAGCAAGTTCTTGTTTGTACAACTGTTTGCGTTTACCTTCTTGTTCAACAGCTACCCGGTCACGCTCAGCTTTTTCAACTAAATAAGCTTCATAATTCCCTTGATATTCATACAAGTTCCCAAATGACAACTCAAAAATACGATTCGTTACTCGATCTAAGAAGTAACGGTCATGGGTAACCATTAATAATGAACCAGTGTAACTTTTCAAATAATGTTCTAACCACTGTATTGCTTCATAATCTAAATGGTTGGTCGGTTCATCTAATAATAATAAATCAGGCGCATCGATCAATACCTGTGCTAACGCCACACGTTTGATTTGGCCACCAGATAATTCGCTGATTTTTTTATCTAGCGTATCAATCCCTAATTTATTCAAAATTGCTTTTGCTTCACTATCAGCTGTCCATGCATCTTGTTTATTCATAGCTTCTTCAGCTAAAGTAAATTGACGTTGTGATTCAGACGTATTCACTTCAGCTAAACGCAATAAAGCTTTTTCATAATTTCTAACTGTTTGCATCAAGGCATTGTCTCCTTGAAAAACAGCATCTAAAACTAATAGATCTGCCGGGAAATCCTGGGTTTGTGCCAAGTAACCAATCCGGTAGTCACTCGCTTTCTCAATAGCCGAGACGTCCCCATCGCCACTATCTTTTCCCGCTAAAATCGTTAATAAACTCGATTTACCTGTTCCATTGACCCCGATTAATCCAATCCGATCCTTTTCGTGAATCAAAAAAGAAATACGATCAAATAGTGTTTTATCGCCAAAGGTCTTATAAAGTTCTGTTACTTTCAATTCTTTCATTTTGAACCATCCTCAAAATTTCTCTAAGCTATTGTAACAAAAAAAAGCCATAAAGGAAATTTTCCTCGATGGCTTTCTCAATAATTATCTAATTTATCAGCAAATTACCCGTTGTAACCGTCAAATCTCTCAAAATGATGTCCATGAAAGGGGCTGTGTCCGTGAGGTCCGCCAAATCCATGGGGTCCACCATGTCCATGATGACCATGGGCTTCTCGGCCTCCACCGAAGAAATCTTCAGAATCTTCTTCGCCTAATTGTTTTTTTAACGTTTCGCTTAATTTATCTACTAAACGTGTCCATTCTTGTTTATCTTCATCGGTGAAATCTGCAAACAGCTCTTCACCGAACTCAGGCGTTTCTGAAAGTTTTTCTGCTTCTGCTTTCCCAAGCTCTGTTAAACGAATAATCATTACGCGGCGATCTTCTTCAGATGCTTCACGAGTGATAAATTCCTTCTCTTCTAATTTTTGTAATAACTCACCTACTGATTGTGGGCGCATGCCTAAAACAAAGGTTAAATCTTTTTGGCTGATTTCTGGGTTCATTTTTAAAAGTGCTAAAACTCGACCTTGACCTCTGTGAGCTCCAAATGTCTGGTTTTTGGCCATTTGACGGTGGTAATAACGACGTAGGTCATGTTGTAATTTCATAAATTGTTCGTTCATTTGATTTTCCATAAATAATCTCTCCTTTTATTAAGGTACCTTATACAGAATATAATACAGGTACCTTAATAAAAATACAAGTGAAAAAAGAATATTAATCTGGTACCTTAATAATTACTTAATCATTCTCCAGCAAACTGACCACTGAACATGTTTCATTTCAAATAATTCCTGAAAATGGACCCTCATTAAGCCTTCATAAAAAAGCTGAAGCAAAAGTATTTTCTACTTTTGCTCCAGCTTTGGATACTTTAGAGATTTTCACCATAGACATCATCAACCGTTTTTGTCGGATCGATAACAATATACAAACTTTTTGTTTTTTCAGAAACTTTGGTTGATTGATATACGTTATCTAATCCTTCCGTATCTTTATCTTTATAAGGGAAATAAACAGAATCAGGATGACCTGCACGATAGATGATTTCCATTCTTTCGATATCCTCAAATTTACGAGCGCGCTCAAACATGCCTAGTTCTAACCCACCTAAATTAATATCAGAAGTTTGAACATGATCGCCTTCTTGATAGATTTCGATTTTAAAGCCTGCACAAGGATGAATCTCAACAAATTCGCTACCATGGATTCTACCAAAGCTTGTGGTAATTTGTTTGATCCACAAATCACCGATATAACGACGACCAATTGTCCAAGTTTCTCCATTGCGGAAATAGAATTTTAATGCTGTCATTTCTCTTGCCATTCTACATTCTCCTCACTACTAATCTAAAAATAAGTGTAGCACACCTTGAGTAAACGGTCACATGTTGTGCTCTTGCTTCAGTTTTTTAGAAAAGTTGCTTTTTTTACAACGACTCTTTGATGGAGCGCCTGACCAATCAACTGTTCTTGCTGAAAAGCCTGGATCAAAAATAAAACTTTCCGCTCAGTTTGTTTGGTGATCTCTGCCGTAACTTGAATGACAGCACCTACTTTAGATGGAGCTAAATGTTTCAGCTCTAAGGAAAATCCAACACTCGTTTGTTCCGCTGTCAAATAACCTGTAAGTAATTCTTTGCTACAATTTTCCATCATCGCTACCAAAGCTGGTGTCGCCAACACCTCTAAATCACCTGACCCCATCGCAAAAGCCGTTTGATCAGAAGTGACTAAATACTCTTTTGTGAATATTTTCATGTCATTTCTTCCTCCAAAAAGGTTTTTGCAAAAGCTAATAGACTTTCATTATTATTTTTCAGTCTGCCTTCAACAACTTCTTGCTCTAGCGCATGCAATGTTGAACTGATCCAAGCACCACGAGGATAATCAAAATGTGCCATCAAATCATTGCCCTTTAAAGCCATGTCTTTCAATGAATGCATTGGAAGATTTTGATAGAGCAAACGTACTTTGGCTAAGTTCGGCTCATGATCAAAATATTGTAATAAATATTCTACGGACAAAGCTAATTCTCTTCCTAATTGATAAAGTGACCAATTATCCCATTCGTGAACTAAACGAAACTCTAATGCCGGGACCATTTGGATGACTTCTTTCGTTAATTGGTTTGAGCATTTCCATTCTTTCATAAATCCGCGCATAGCTTCCGGCGTCATTTTAAGTCGCGACATCAGTAATGTCCACGCTTGACGCTCAGTGGGGATTGCGGGACCTTTCAGATCGGCAAAAGCCAATAAACTCTCCCCATATTCTCTTAGCCCAGGGCAATAGATATAACATTCAGATTCAACCAAAGAATGTAATCCAGCTTCTCGGAAAGAACCCATCATTAATTTGACGAATTCAACATTGATCCGTTCAACAGAAATTTTTGCTAATAAGGAATGATATTCTTGAATCGCTTCAAATGTCTGCGGTTCTAATGTAAAACCTAGTTGACTGACAAAGCGTAATGCTCGCATCATTCGAAGCGCATCTTCGTGGAATCGTTCATGCGGATTGCCTACAGCTCGTAAAATTTTGTTCCGTAAATCAGCCAAGCCGTCAAATAAATCAATTACTTCGCCGTCGATACCGACCGCTAATGCGTTGATCGTAAAATCACGTCGTTTCAGATCTTCTTTTAGTGAACGAACAAATTCCACATGGTCAGGGCGGCGATAATCTTGATACGTCGACTCTGTTCTAAAGGTCGTCACTTCATATGTCTCTTCCTTTGTAACAACCATTACTGTCCCGTGATCAATACCAACATCGATCGTACGATGAAACAACTCTTTGACTTCTGCTGGAAAAGCACTAGTTGCAATATCAACATCATGGATGGGTTTATTTAATAGAATGTCTCGCACACTTCCGCCAACAAAATATGCCTCGTATCCTGCTTCTTGCAAAGTTCTCAAAATTGGCATAGCCCCTTGAAATTCTAATGGTAGTGTTTCTAATCTCATTTTTCGTCACCCTCTGTCAATCCATCTTTACGTTCAAAACGATATCGATCGCGTTGATTAAACTTATCCATATTTCGATCAAAAACTTCTGTTAAATCAATACCTAGAGAATTCGCCATGATAATCGTGACAAATAACACATCACCTAATTCTTCCTCCACCGTATTTGCTTTTTCAGTTGTTTTTTTAGCTTTTTCGCCATAATAATGATTGACTTCTCGAGCTAACTCTCCGACTTCTTCAGTTAGTCTTGCCATTTGACTTAAAGGAGAAAAATAACCTGTTTTAAATTGTTGGATGTATTCGTCCACTTCTTGCTGCATGATTTTCATTGTCTTTTGATTCATCAAACCACCTCAGACCTATCTTATCAAAAAACAGATTTGTTTCCTATCATGATGTTGTAACTCTTGAAATTTCATGCTATGTTGGATAAGGATGAAATTTGAAAATGCCAACGACTCGCTCTGCCGAATATGACATACTTTACTAACAGCCTCTGCAATTTTAAATAAAATTACTAAACTGTTGATGATTTTTAGCAACTTACTTGTCTTAATGACTAATCAGTATACAGAAAAAAGGTATCCGGCATTTGATTTATTTTTAATTTTTCATCGGAAAAGTTATTCCCATCATTAAATCAGGAGGTGTCGTATGGAGACGACGATGGCTACAAGAGCCAAAGAAATTTCATTTATCATATTTGGAACAGCAATTTATGCATTTGGATTGGTTTATTTAAATATCGCAAATGATTTAGCTGAAGGTGGTGTTACTGGGATCACCTTGATTATTCGTGCATTATTCGGAATCGATCCTGCTTATACTACGTTGATTATCAATATTCCATTGATTTTGATTGGTGGAAAAATTTTAGGGAAACGATCATTTTACTACACAATTTTAGGAACAGTCAGTTTATCTGTTTTCTTATGGATCTGGCAGCGGGTCACGATCGAAATTAATTTAGATCACGATTTGTTTATCGTATCGATCTTAGCTGGTTTGGTTGCAGGATTTGGTAGCGGCTTGGTCTATCGCAATGGTGGAACGACTGGTGGTGCAGATGTCGTCGCTCGGATCTTGGAACAAAAATTCGGTTTCACCATGGGAAAATCACTCCTGTTTTTTGATATTATTGTTTTGATTTGTTCACTAACTTATTTAGATTTAAAACGAATGATGTACACATTGATCGTTTCATTCGTCTTCAGTAAAGTAGTTGATGTTCTAGCTTCTGGCGGATATGCAGCCAAAGGTGTCATGATCATTTCTAACGAGAGCAATGTGATTGCTGAATTATTAATGTCACATCTTGAACGAGGCGTCACTTACCTTCATGGTGAAGGTGGTTTTTCTTCTGAATTGAAGCGAATCGTTTATATCGTGGTGTCACCACAAGAGATCAACGAAGTCAAAAAAATTGTTCATTCGATTGATGAAAAAGCTTTTATTTCAATTACAAATGTTCATGATGTGGATGGTGAAGGTTTCACCTATTTGAAACCACAACGTCGCCGTTTCAAATTAAAACGCACTTCATAAAAAATAGCCCGTCACTCTCATGAGAGACGGGCTATTTTTTATTCTTGTAAGGCTAGTTTCAATCGATTCAATTCATCGCTCAGATAAAGAAAGGCTTCGCGGTCTCCATCTTCTAAGGCCATATCGATTTGCTTCTTCAACAAATCGATTTTGGCTTCTTTTTCTTGATACTTCAAAAAATTCTCGACTTCGGTCACGATTTCTTCACTAACAGTATCATTCCAAGGAAGCGCGGGATTATCCTCTAAAACAGATAAGTATTGAGCATTTTGCCAAGAGTTAGGAAATACACACTCTAAATACAAAGGTTGTTGCCAATGTAGACGAATCTCGTGAAAAATTTGATCACTATTAGAAAACTGATGGTCTTCTACATTGAACATCATCGGTTCTTCCTCTTGTGTACTATCTCGAAAAACTAAACCACGTTTCGTGGTCAAGGCTTGTTCAACAATATGGACATTTCTTAAAATGGCTTCATGATTGATCAGATAGTTCAAAATCCAAATTATTTCTCTTCTCGGAAAGCTTACGTTATTAATCAGCCAAACGAGAAAATCGCGTTTTTCAGCTACATCGATCATATTTCCTCACCTCTCTACTCTTCTAATAATGATAACACCTCTAAATCTCCAGGCTCTAATTCTAAATAGCTCAATAATATTGTTTTCGCTAATTCGATTTGGCCATCTTCCCGTAAGAAAATACCGTAAGCTTTTAAGAAATCTGGTTCATGAGCTAAATCTTCATGGGCTTGTTTATAATAAGTAGCGGCAGCAGCGTAATCTTCTAGTTCATCGTATGCTTGCGCCAAATTCCATGATGCATAAGGATTCCCTTCTTCGTCCATTTGACTAATCATTTCGATCGTTTTATCTGGTTGATTTTCATTTAAATAAAGATTACTCAAAGTCAACAATGTTTCATCTGTTTTATCTCCAGTTTCAAGTGCTTGCTGTAGTAGTTGTTCTGCTTTTTTACTATCTCTTAAACGATAAGCAATCTCAGAAGCTAAATGCAACAATTCGACTTGATAGGGATTTTCTTTGATTCCAGCTTCGGCTGCAGACAACGCTTCTTCAAGCAATTCTTCTTCTTTCAAGCTTTCTGCTAGATAATAATAGCCACTTTGATACTCTGGATCTAACGTAATCAATTCTTGCAAATAATTGATCGCTTTTTGATGATCATGCAGTTGATAGTACGTAAAACCTGTTTGGAATAAACGATCAGACGTGTGTTCTTTTTCTAATGCACGCTCTAAAAATGGAATAGCATCTTCAAAACCGCCCATCATGCTGTAGGCAGAACCGATCCGTTCATCAATTGAGATATTCGCGATCTCATCGATGCCTTCTTTTTGCAATTGTGAGTAATCATTAATCGCTTCACCTAATTGATTTGCAGTAAAGTGTAGCTCAGCTAAAGCAAATGTAATCAACGGTTCTTCTGGTGCAATTGTTTTAGCTTGCAGTAATTTAGCTTCGCTGACTTCAGGGATCCCTAAAACTTGGTAAAGATCTGCAGTCACTAATAAGCTCTCTAAATAATTTTCGCTCTCTGGTTGGATTCGCTCTAAATATTCAAAGGCACTATCGATATCATCATTTTCAATCGCAATTTCTGCCAATGAAAGGTTAAATACATCTTCTTCAGGAAAATCAACGGAGAGTTTTGCTAAAATACGCTTGGCTTCGTCTAAAAAACCGATTGTTTGTAATTCATCAGCTAAACTTGCCAATATTTCTGGATCATCTTTTTTCAATGCTTCCTCGAACATTAAATTGGCTTCGGTTAAATCTTCATTTCTTAATGCTGCGAGCATTTTTTCACTGTAACTTGACATTTATTCTCCCCTGATCTCTGTAACGATTTTTTGATACACTTCAAATGTTTGAAGCAATTCTTTTTGAGTTGGTATTTTTTCCCTGCCGATTTCACCAATTTTTGCTAAGCCTCTCAGCGGCTTTTCTTCAGCCAAATAGATTACTTGTTGGCCGAAATCAGCTAAAGATATCTCTGGTGGTATAACGATAGGAAAACCCAATCGCACCAACCATATCATAAAATTTTTAAAATTGAAATGAAGTTCACTTGATTCGATGTTCCAGGCAAGCTCAAATAGCAAGCCAAACATCATTTTCATACTATTTGATAATAAAGAACTATTTTCTGTTTGGAAAAACGCCTTTTCAAATGTCTTGCCAAAGTTTTGAATGGCTTGACTATCTGATTGATAATATTGAATCAATGTATCACTATATGCAGCAAATGAATGGTGCAACAGCGCTTCTCGAGTCGGGAAATTCTGATAGAGATTTTGTAAAAAAGAGTGTTCACAGACGATACCACAACGAATCAGCGTCAAAAGATCAATCATTTTACCAGTCGTTTGTTGATTGGCTAAAGTTGGATCGAAAAGGATACTTTCTGGTGCTTCATTTACTTCCATGATACTCATCAATGTTTCTGTCGAAACGATTTGTGATGAAAATGTCAGTGTTTGGGCAAATGAACGTAAAGAAACGGGTAAAAAATATAGTTCCGATTTAAATTCGGTGACATGTTGGACAAATCCTACAAGCTCCATGACACCTTCATTTCCAATACTAAAAATTACTAACTCTTTTTGTCGGCTAAAACGCTCAAGAAAATAAATCAATTCTTGAAAATTATCCATGGTATTGCAATAGCGGTTATTCGTTAGTATGAACCACTCATGTGTACTTGACGATGGAACAAATTGCCGTAACTTTTCAGCATATAAATCATAATAGCGCTGATTGCCGCAAAAAAGAATTTGTTTATTAGCTAAATCTTTTTTGCGTAGCATCGATACAATTGTTTCACCATAGGTGATGCGAGTCTCTCTTTTATTAGATTGATACGTTGCTTCCAACCAATCACATCCCCTCAGCTTCATTCTATACTACTAAAAAACCTCCCGCAACCATTCAGCGAAAGGCAATCCGACATTTTGAATCTTTATCTTTAGGAGGTCAAGGTTGACCTTGCTGATAAATCACCTGAGTCGAATTATTTTGTTGATTTGTTCCATCATTTACTATTTCTTGTTGCTCCTGACCAGTTGCATTATAGTCTTGCTGTGGCGACTGCTGCTGATTGGCTTCTTCTTGTACTTTAGATAACTCTTCGTAGGTCAGCAGACCATCATTGTTCAAATCTGATTGCGTAGCATTCTCATTAATGACATGTTCACCGTTAGATAAGACTCTTAACACAGTGACTTGTTCTCCCCAAGGTGTCACGAGCACTTGACCAACACTTGATGTATCAATCGTTTCTGATTTCTCAGTGGTACTTTCTGAACTTGAGATCGCCGTATTCAATGTGACTGTTCGCTGCGGAATCACTGGCTCCCCACCAAGATCATAAAAATAAACTCCGGCCATCAATCCCAGTACTAAAACGGGAACAGCAACGATCAACACCGTGAACTTCCGACGTTGCTTTTGACTTTCTTCTTGAGCCAACAACGCTTGCGCATCCAAAAAGGCCGCATGCCATTGGATATCATTTTGTCTGCTTTCAAGAAACGCATATGTTTGCCATGAATCATTTTTTTCAACATAAAATAATTGCTCTTCCGACATCGCATCCCACTCATTTCCATTTTTTGTTATTATCTAATTTTATCTTATGTAAGGCTTTTCGTAAAATAAAAGAATACAAATTAATAATAGAACGAACGTTATGGTTTTCACGACTTGAAGAAGCACAAAAAACCACTGTGTCCAAGGACACAGTGGTTTTAGCAACCAAATTATTTAACAGCATCTTTTAATGCTTTACCTGGTTTGAATGCAGGTACTTTGCTTGCTGGAATTTCGATTTCTTCACCAGTTTGTGGGTTACGTCCTTTACGGGCCGCACGTTCACGTACTTCAAAGTTACCAAAGCCGATCAATTGTACTTTTTCTCCGTCAGCTAATGCTTCTTGGATTGTTGAAAATACAGCGTCAACTGCAGCAGTAGCATCTTTCTTAGTTAAGTCAGTAGCTGATGCAACTTTTTCGATCAATTCTGCTTTATTTGCCATGAATGAATTCACCTCCTGAGACATGATGTATAAACATCGACTAATTACTGAGTGGTCCAGTATTAGTGAGAAATATTGATTTGGTCAATATTCTTTTATAACGATAGCATATGAACCTAGTGATAGCAAGGTTTTTGGCGATTAATCAACTAAAATTCATGCTGGTTTTAGGTTTCAGCGAAATCTATTGTCACCAAAATAAAAGTATGATAAAATACTTTATTTTCGGCGACGCGGGATAATCTTGATTGGTGTTCCTTCAAATTCAAATGCTTTACGAATTTGGTTTTCCAAGAAACGAGCATATGAGAAATGCATCAATTCTTCTTCATTCACAAAAACAACAAAGGTCGGCGGTTTTACAGCTACTTGAGTCGCATAAAAAATCTTCAAACGTTTACCCTTATCTGTTGGTGTTGGATTAATGGCTACAGCATCCATAATAATATCATTCAATACAGATGACGGAATCCGCAGATTTTGATTCATACTAACTTCTTCGATAATTGCTGGAATCTTATTCAACCGTTGTTTTGTCATTGCTGATACAAAAATAATTGGTGCGTAATCCAAATAAGCAAATTCATCACGAATCTCTTCTTCAAATTTTTTCATGGTATTTGTATCTTTTTTGACTAAATCCCATTTATTTACGACAATGATGACGCCTCGTCCCGCTTCATGCGCATAGCCAGCAATTCGTTTATCTTGCTCACGAATCCCTTCTTCACCATTCAATACGACAAGCACGACATCTGAACGATCAATCGCACGCATAGCACGCATTACTGAATACTTTTCAGTATTTTCATATACTTTCCCGCGTTTACGCATTCCAGCGGTATCGATCATCGTAAACTCTTGTCCACTTTCGCCAACAAACTTCGTATCGATCGCATCACGAGTTGTTCCTTCAATATCAGAAACGATTACACGATCTTCGCCTAAGATAGCATTGATCAATGATGACTTACCAACATTTGGACGGCCAATCAAACTAAATTTGATCGTTTCATCTTCTTCTTCTTCATTATCCGTCGGGAAATGTTTGACTGCTTCGTCTAATACATCTCCTAAACCTAATCCATGACTACCAGAAACTGGATATGGTTCTCCTAATCCTAAAGCATAAAATTCATAAATATCATTACGCATTTCAGGATTGTCAACTTTATTGACCATTAAAATAACAGGTTTATTGCTTCGATACAAAATTTTAGCAACCGCTTCATCAGCATCAGTGACACCTTCTTTACCACTAGCTGCTAGTAAAATAACATCTGCTTCATCAATAGCGATTTGTGCTTGTTGTTTGATTTGTTCCATAAATGGTTCATCAACGATATCGATACCACCAGTATCAATGATTGAAAATTCATGGCCTAACCATTCACCTTTCGCATAGATACGGTCGCGAGTTACACCCGGTGTATCTTCGACGATTGAGATTCGCTCTCCGGCGATTCGATTAAACAATGTTGATTTACCAACGTTTGGACGACCAACAATTGCAATTGTAGGATTTGACATAATTTGATTCCTCGTTCCTCTTAATGTATTTATTTTTCCTTATGAAAAATAAATCTGATGCCCTTCAGCTTATAACATCCAACTATCCGTATTAGATTATAGCTATAGACCTACTATTTGACTCATACTTATAGCACATAAATACATCGCAAACAGTTGGACTAGCATCGTTTTTCAAATTCTCCTTAGTTTAACTAAGAAAACTCCTTCTGGCAAGAGAAGGAGCCATTTTCATAAGAAGGTTTTAGATACTCTTTGCTATTTTAGTAAAATAGCAAAGAAAGAGAGCATTCCAGTAAACTGGCCTGCTCTCGATTATGATTATTCGTTAGCGTCTGAATCGTCTTTCAATACATCACCAAGGATATCACCCATTGTAAAGCCAGTATTTTCTTCTGGCAATTCATAAGCTTCTTCTTCAGCGGGCTCTTCTTTTGCTTCTTCAGGTTTTTCTTCTAAAGCTTTGATTGAAAGAGCAACACGATGATCTTCAGGATGTACTTCTAATACTTTGACTTGGACTTGGTCACCTTCGTGTAAAACTTCATGTGGTGTCGCAATGTGTTTGTGAGAGATTTGTGAGATATGCACCAAACCTTCTACTCCTGGGAAGATTTCAACAAACGCCCCAAAGCTTGTTAACCGTTTAACGGTTCCTTCGAGAACTGTTCCTGGAGCAGCTTTTTCCTCGATATCTGTCCATGGCCCAGGTAAGTTTGCTTTGATCGATAATGAAATACGTTCTTTATCAGGATCCACAGAAAGGACTTGAACTTCTACTTCGTCACCAACAGTCAATACATCAGAAGGTTTTGCCACATGACTATGTGAAATTTCTGAAACATGTACTAAACCATCGATACCGCCTAAATCTACGAAAGCACCAAAGTCTGTTAAACGTGCTACTTGACCTTTGATTACTTGACCTTCATATAAATCAGCCAAAAGGTCTTTTTTCTTCTCAGCTTTTTCAGCAGAAACAACTGCTTTATGAGAAAGAATCAAACGATTTTCAGAAGGTTCGATTTCAATAATTTTAAATTTCAATGTTTTTCCAGTATACACTGAGAAATCATCGACAAAGTGATCATCAATCATTGAAGCTGGTACAAAACCACGAACACCAACGTCAACAACTAATCCACCTTTAACAGTACTAGTTACAGGTGCTTCGATGATATTGCCATCTTGGTATTCTTTTTCAATGTCTTCCCAAACTTTTTTCGCATCTAAGCGACGTTTAGAAAGAAGATAGCTACCATTTTCTTTGTCTTTTCCGATAGAAGAGATAACGACTAAATCAAGAATCTCGCCCACCTTGACTTCATCATTGATATCTTCAACAGGTAATGTAGATAGTTCTTTTGCAGGAACAACACCTTCCACTCCCGCACCTTCAATACCAACGATCACTTGTTTGTCTTCTAAGGCAAGCACCTCACCTTTAACAATATCGCCAACTTGAACTTCATGCACACTTTCCATTGCTGCTTCCATGGAAACACTTTCGTTCTCCACCGAATTTCGTTCTAATTCTGTCATGTCGTTTGTCCTCCTAACCAACAATTCTTCGTAAAATACACTACATGCTCTATTCTAAAATAATACACACGAAAAATAAAGCGATTTCTTCTTTTTTTCTAAAAATTAGTAGAATTTCGCTTTATTTGTCTAAAATATCAATAATTTAAAAACCTTTTGAGGTTACGATCGCTTTAATTTTTCCCACTACTTGGACGATCGACATACCCGTTGTATCTACTAATAAAGCATCCTCTGCTTGGATAAGCGGAGATACTTCACGATGAGAGTCTAAATAATCACGTTTCGCAATCGCCTCTTTAATCATTTCAAAATCCATTTCGATCCCTTTTGCTTGGTTTTCTTTGTAACGACGTTGCGCGCGTTCTTCGACGCTGGCAATCAGAAAGATCTTGACTTCTGCTTGTGGTAAGACGGTTGTTCCAATATCACGTCCGTCCATTACGATCCCACCAGCTGTTGCTAATTTCCGTTGTGCTTCAACCAATTTTTCACGAACTTTTCCATGGGCAGAAACTTCAGAAACAGCTGCAGTCACATCAGGTTGACGAATCGCCATGGTAATATCTTCATCATCGACAAAGACCAACTGGCCATGAGCTGATTGTTTAAAAGTGATTGGATAATCAATTGCTAACTCCGCTAATTTTTCTTCATTTGAAAATGCGACTTGATGTTTGATTGCTAGATAAGTGATGGTGCGATACATCGCTCCAGTATCAACATAAATAAATCCATAATCACTAGCTAGTATTTTAGCCACAGTACTTTTGCCAGATGATGCTGGTCCATCGATGGCAATTGAAATTTTCTCCATATGCTACCTCTTTTCAATAAATAAGCCGTAATCGCAATTGATTACGGCAAAATATTTAACTTATTTGATACGCACTTGTTGTCCCGGACTGAAATAGAAATTATCTAGTGTCATTCCGTTTAATTGTAAAACTTCGTCCACACTTATACCATATCGTGCTGCTATTTGACGAGGTCCTTCACCTGATTGTACCGTGCCGTATTGCGCATTTTCATCATTTTGTTGAGTACTTGATGATGAAGGTGTCGTTTCTGCTGCTGCTTGTGTTTGCGAAGCTGCTGCCGCTTGTTCAGCCGCTGCTTGTGATTGTGAAGCTGCTGCCGCTTGTTCAGCCGCTGCTTGTGATTGTGAAGCTGCTGCTTCTTGTTCAGCCGCTGCTTGTGATTGTGAAGCTGCAATTGCTGCAGAATCTTCCGTACTTTCTTCTGTGGTACTTTCTTCACTACTTGAAGTAGCTGTTGAAGAGACTTTTGAAACTTCTGTTGTACTTTCTGATGAGGCTGCTGGTTTACTGTCTCCTTTAGTAATCCAGAAAAATGCGCCAGCTGGAATCAAAATTAGGGCTAACAATAACGCGACAAGAATCGTTAAGAATTTTGTATTTCCGCCACCTTTATTCCCACCGTTACTACGACGAGATTGGCTACGTGAACTTGCTGATTCTTCACCATCAGATTCATAAATATTTTGTTCCCATGGTTCATTTTTCGTATCATTATAGCGATCTTTTCTACTCAATTTCTCTAACCTCCTAAGTGCTATCGCCATGTATTATACCATAGCTCTAAAATTATTTGCGCCATATTTCAATCTTTCAATGGATTTTTATAAATTTTTTGAACAATTTTTTTCCAAGGGATTGTTTCTTCAATCACAGCTTGCTCAAATTGATGTAGTTGTAACTTAGCACCATCATTGTCACAACAACAATCGTTTTCACTAGTTAATCGTTCATCAAAATAACTAACCAAAAAATCCCGCCTACAGTGATTCGTAGTAACATAATCCAACATTTTTTGCAGCTGAATTTTCTTAGTCATTCCTCGCTGTTCCAATAAATCTAACAATTCTTCGCCCGCGTTAGGAAAAAAACGCTCCCACTTATCAATCAATGGATCATCAAAAATGATGTCTGTCATTTTTTGTTTGATCTCATACATTTTTTTTGATTGGACTGTTTGATCTTGCAGAAAATGATGAATATGTTCATCGCCTTCTTCATATAAAAGGATTGCTTGGCTTAATCGACCATCACGCCCGGCTCGTCCCACTTCCTGCAAATAATTTTCCGGTGAATCTGGTAAATCATAATGAATGACGAAGCGAATGCCCTCTTTATTTATTCCCATACCAAAAGCGTTCGTTGCAATTAAGATCCTCAAATCTCCGGCTAGAAATTGCTGCTGCAACATTCGACGCTCTTGTCCGCTTAGTCCACCATGATAATAAGCAATGGCTTGTTGGCCCTTGAAAGTTTCATAGAGTTCTTCAACTTTTTTTCTTGTTGCACAATAAATAATCCCTGATCCATCCAGTGAATTGATCAAAGTTTGGAGTTCATTTAATTTCTCTTCTCGTTTAACAAAGAAGCTGATATTCGGCCGGTCAACGGAATAAACAAATTCTTTGGCCGGCTGTTCAATAAATAATAAGCGTTGAATGTCTCTACGAACAGCGGGGGTTGCCGTGGCAGTCAAAGCAAGTACGAAAGGCGTTCCAATAAAACTAGTCCCTTCAGAAAGTTTTAAATACTCGGGGCGAAAATCAATCCCCCATTGCGAAATACAATGTGCTTCATCGACCACCACGAAGGCTACCTTAATTGACTTTAACGTTTGCTGGACTGCCGGACTCAAAAACATCTCCGGACTCATAAAAATAAATTTGTACGTGTGCGCTTGATTTAAGATCCATTGTTTTTCCCACGAGGTTAATAAACTGTTCAGTGCAACCACCCGTTTTTCTCCTAAACGCTGTAGTTGTGTGACTTGATCTTCCATTAAAGAAATCAATGGCGATATCACTATCACGGTACCATCTAATAAGTAACCAGGTAATTGATAGCACAAGGATTTTCCCGTTCCAGTCGGCAGCATTCCTAATACTGACTCCCCCGCTAAGAGGGTCTCGATGATTTCTTGCTGTCCCGGCCGAAACGTATCAAAACCGAATTTTGTTTTTATTATTTGCTTTAGTTCCATAGTTATTTCCTCAAAAAATAAATTTGTGATAAACGAAAATTTAAATACGACAAATTATACGCCTGGTAACGAGCATTGATGACTTCATCCGTATTCATTCCAGTAAAATGTAATAATTCAAAACGCTCGAATGGAAATGTTTCATCCAACAATGCCCATTCAATAAAATGATCATTGATCGTTCCTTGTTTTAATTGGCGTAACATTAATAGTTCATCCACTGTTTTACCAGCTAAAAATAATTCTTTCGTTTTGATCATACTGCGATTAATGTTTTGCTGATCTAAGAAATCAATCAATCGTTTAAATTCGCCATCTGGTAGAGCTTGTAAAAGACTGTCGATTGCTTGTTGGCGGTACAATTCAGCCCAAGGTTCCTTTTTCCAAGATTCTGGCAAAAGTTGAAAAACGGTTTTCCCTTGAAAATCATGCCCCGAGAATTGGTTGGCTAAAAAATCAGCTGCATCATTCGGTAAAGTTTCTAACGTAGTCAATAGTTCCTGCTGAATTTTGTCTACTAGCTGTTGATCTGATTGTACCAACCATTTTTTTATTTGATGCAAATAGTACGGACGATGTTCGATCGGCAGATAATTTTTTTCATTAAATGATAGATGACTAGTCACTTGAATACTGAACAAAATCAATTGCCAACTTTCTTCGCGCATTCGGCCAAAACGTAAATTATCAATCCCAGTTAGATCTATTTTTTTTTCTACTAATAATTGCTTTCCTGAAGTCGTCAACTGGCCGTATCCGTCTTCAAAATCAATCAGCTGGTGTTCAACTAATTGCTGAATAGCTTGTTGAAACTTTGCTTCTTTTAGTTGGGGCAGTGCACCTAAATAAGCTAAATTTTGGTAAAAAAAACCATGTAGCAAGACAGAACTAGTTCTTTTCCCCACTAACAAATGATATAAAGTAGAGGTTCTTAACTTGTAGCCTGTTCGGAATAACGTTAAAATAAAAATTGTCATAGTAAAATCTCCTGTGGAAGGTGAAAAAATGAAATGCGAAATCATCCCTGAACGTTGTATCGCTTGTGGTTTATGTCAAACGATCGCGCCAGAAATTTTTGATTATACAGATGAAGGACTCGTCCTATTCGTAGGAGAACCTGGGGCGACTCATGAATTTGTTCCTGAAGCTCAGCAAGCTGTGGTCATTGAATCAGCTAAACGTTGTCCTTCACATGCAATCTTATATCAAGATTCACTATAACATATTTTAAAATCATGCTCCTGTAAAACAACAGCTGTATGTAAAAAAATAAAAAAAGCACAGGCTTTGGCCTGTGCTTTTGGTTTTAAATCGAATGGTGCTGCGAAGAAACTGTTTTTCTAGATAACCAAGGCAATAACTTAGCATGTAGTACCAGAAAGACCCCGCTCACGATAACTCCTTTGATTAAATTAAACGGCACGATTCCAACTAAGATATATCGTCCTAAATCCATACCGAGCATTTGACCTGCTGAAAGTCCAAAAACTTTTAAATATAATGGCGTAATCACAAAATAATTTGCCACACTCATAAAAATCGTCATTGCTAAAATACCTAAGCCTAACCCAAGAGCATGTTTGGCTTTCGTTTTTTGACGATACAAAAGAAAAATCGGTAGTGTATACAATACTGATGCAAAGAAACTAGCAAAATCACCAATCATATTATCAATCGAAAATCCTGTCATTGTAAGATGTACGATTGAACGAATAAGCGCAGTTGCGATTCCAGTCAGTGGACCAAAAATAAACATATTGATCAATACTGGGATATCACTAAAGTCTAGCTTTAGAAAAGGAAACATGGGGACAATAGGAAATGCAATCAATTGCAAAATCAATCCCATAGCCGCTGCTACTGCTACTGCTGTCATTTTTTGTAACTTTAAGTTCTTCATCTGAAATCCTCCGATTCGGAATCATCTTCATCGAACTATTTGAGTAAAATCTTGATCGCGCAAAAAAACTCTATGCTTCAGCAATAAGCATAGAGTTACTTGAATTGAATACAGACTCACTCAAATAAGCTCTATCTTCTTTATCCAGACTGTACTGTCGGTATCGGATTTTCACCGATTCGGCTGCTTACGCAGTTCGCGGACTATCACCGCCGGTCGGGATTTTCACCCTGCCCCTGAAGACGAACCTTAAATTATTTTTTTTTGGTAAATTCACTATAACAACTTTACTATCAAAATACAAGTAAATGAGTTTGACTATCTTGATTGGTTCAATAAAGAATTGATCTCTTTATTATTTAAGCGACGGTATTCACCTGGACGTAGTCCTTGAAGCGTCAAATCACCGTAACGTTCACGTTTTAATTTTTGAACCGGTAATCCAACTGCGGCTAACATATTCTTAACTTGATGATTACGGCCTTCGTGGATCGTTAATTCAACAATACTTGTTCCGGCAACTTTATCAGTTGAAAGAATATCAAACCGCGCAGGTGCTGTTTTCTTACCTTCAATTCTCACGCCTCTAGTTAACGGCATCAACGTCTGTTTTTCAGCATAACCTTTAACTTTAGCTACATACACTTTATCGATTTCATGTTTTGGATGGGCTAACCGTTGAGAGAAATCTCCATCATTAGTTAAAAGCAAAATACCTGATGTATCGTAGTCCAAACGACCTACGGGATAAATTCTTTCCGGAACAGCCGCGAAATAATCAGTTACGACTTTTCGTTTTTTATCATCTGAAACAGCAGAGATGACCCCACGTGGCTTATAAAATAGATAATAAACAGGTTCCTCTTGATAAATCGGCACGCCATCAACTTCAACGATGTCTTTTTTTCCAACTTTGGTCCCTAATTCTCTAATGACTTCACCGTTAACACTGACCCGCCCACTCGTGATATAATCTTCTGCTTTACGGCGTGATGCAATACCTGCATGAGCAATAATTTTTTGTAATCTCTCCATTTATACTTCATCCTCTTCTTTGAAACGATCATAAAACAAATCCAATGGCTCTTCTTCGTCTGCTAGATCTGCTTCCATCATTTGTACATCGGGTAATTCCTTGATATCTTTTAATCCAAAATAATCCATAAAATAGTTGCTTGTCCCATATAAAATAGCGCGACCTGGACCTTCTACTCGTCCTTGTTCTTCGATCAATTGACGCGCTACTAACGTTTGGACTGCACCACTGGATTGAACTCCGCGTAATTCATCGACTTCAGATCGAGTAATCGGTTGTTTATACGCAATGATCGACAGTGTCTCTAAGGCTGCTTGACTCAAACGATTGGACATTGGTGAACGGGCAAAATCTTTTAGCAGCGGAGCAAATATTTTCTTCGTACTGAGCACGAAATGATTACCCACTTCTAAAATCGTCAATGCCGATGATTCATCGTTTTCATAATGCTTCTTCAATTCATTGATGACATCATAAAGCTCTGCAGTCGGACAATCTAATGTAAATGACAGTTCTTCTAAGCTCAATCCTTCATCACCAACAACAAAAAGCATCGCTTCGATTTGACTCATTTGGTTCATAGGGTGGCTCCTTTAAAAATTAAAATTGGTGCATATGTTTCAGTTTGTGTGGCAATTGCTTGACCTTTTTTCATTAATTCTAATAATGCCATAAAGGTTGTGATCATTTCATCTTTAGTGTAATGCGTGAATAATGACTCTAATGTTAAACTTTCATTTTCAGCTAAATGAATCAGACGTTGATTGATTTCGACTACTTTTTGATCGATAGTGATTGATTCCGAAGCTACGGTTGTAACAATCGGTTCTAAATTCTTTTTACGTTGTAAAACATCATGTAGCGCCAAAAATAAATCTATCGTATTTAATTGATCTTTAGGCAGTGGTAAAATCTCGTCTTCATACTCACTAAGATCCATCGGAGTTTTGGTATAGTACTGGCTGCGCTCTTGCTCTTTTTCAGATAGAACAGTCGCTGCGTACTTGTACTTGCGATATTCTAGTAATTGTTGTACTAGAGCATCACGCGGATCTTCTCCTTCGTCCTCTTCGTAATCAAATTCTAGTTCTTGTTTTGGTAATAACATCTGACTTTTGATCGACATCAAGGTAGCTGCCATAACAATATATTCTCCGGCAACTTCTAGTTCTAACGTTTTCATCGCATGGATGTAATCCATATACTGTTCCGTTACCCCAGCTATTGGGATATCATAAATATCTATCTCCAATTGTTGGATCAGGTGCAACAATAAGTCTAACGGACCTTCGAAAACATCTAATTTTAAATTGATAGCTTCCATATTATCCTCGTTTACGCTCTTGCCATTTTGCTAAAAACATGGATGTAGCAGGTGTACCGATGATTCGTTCTTCCGGATAAAGTTCTTGGAGTTCTTCCATCATTTTTAGGCTGACTCCTTCTCCGCGATAAGAAGGATTTAAACTAATATCATGCAAAACAAGTTCGCCGCCTTCTAGTTGGCTAATACCAATGACCCCTTGAACGTTATCTGATGTTTCGTCATAGTAACAAAATAATTGATAATGTTCGTCTTCTTCGTATGTATCAATTTCTTTTAATAAATGTTTTTGATCTTTTAAACCGTCATGAAATCCTAACAACCCCATAGCAATTTTTCGTTGATTTTTTCGATATTTAGTAAGCATTTTTTCTCCTCCTGTTAAGCACGCGGAAAAAATTCTTTATACACTTCTGTCATCCTACGCTTAGTGATGTGTGTATAAATTTGTGTCGTTGAGATATCCGCATGGCCTAATAGCTCTTGAACTGTTCGTAAATCAGCCCCATTTTCTAGTAAATGCGTCGCAAAACTATGCCGTAATGTATGTGGCGTGACATCTTTTGTGATCTCAGCCTTAATTACATATTGTTTCAAATTTTTCCATATTCCTTGACGACTCATTCCGTGTCCGTGATTATTCACAAATACATGGGACTCATTGGGGGTTTTTTTAGTTAATATTGGTCGGACTTCAGATAAATAACGTTCGATCCAATGGATGGCATAATCACCTAATGGCACGATTCGCTCTTTATCTCCCTTACCGATCGTCTGTAGCAGCCCCATCTCTAAATGGATATCTCCCAGCTTCAAGCCGATCAGTTCGCTTACCCGCAAACCTGTAGCATACATCACTTCTAAAATTGCTCGGTCACGAATACCTAAATCTGTCGTCGTATCGGGAGCTGCAATCAAACGCTCAACTTCTGCTAACGAAAGTGTTTGAGGAAGCTTTTGCGCTTTTTTGGGACTATCAATGTGTTGCATTGGATCATGATCCGTGTAGCGCTCTTGGCGTAAGAACTGATGGAATCGTCGCAAACTAGAAATCATTCGCGTGATCGTCGTTGTCGCCTTACCAGCCTCCGTCAGGCTCGTTAAAAAAGCAATGACCGTGTAGCGATCTACTGCAGACCATTCCGTTATTCCTTGCTCTTTTAAAAAAGCCAAGTATTGATGCAAATCTCGTTGATAACTCGTTCTGGTATTTTCAGAAAGACCACGTTCAATCGATAAAAAATGCAAATATTCCGTAATTTGTTCTTCCATGTTTTCACCACTTTCGCTTTATCATAACAAAAAGCCCCTTGAAATGATAGCACGTATCTTTGCAAGGGACTACAAATTTAATTATGAATTAATCGATTTATTAAAAGTTTTATACTCTATTTTTTTGTTGGCAACTTTGACAAATTCCATGGAAAGTCAATCGATGGTCCTTTACGGCAAAATGATAACGTGATTCAACAATCCGTTCTACATCTCCTAGCAAATCTTCTTCGATTTCTTCGATATTACCACATTCTAAACAAAGTAAATGATGATGGAAATGTTCCGCACCCTCTTTGCGTAAGTCATAACGTGCTAAGCCATCATCAAAGCTGATTTTATTGACAATACGCAACTCTGTCAAAATTTCTAATGTCCGATAAACAGTCGCTAAACCAATTTCTGGACTTTTTTTCTTGACAAGAAAATAAATCTCTTCTGCTGATAAATGGTCTTTTTCATTTTCTAATAAAACAAGGACAGTCGCTTCACGTTGAGGAGTCAACTTGAAGCCAGAATCATGGAGTTGTTTTTTGGTTTTCTGTAAAGCTAAAACTGCGTTCAAGAGAACCCTCCTTTGTCTACATTATAATAATTATAAATAAGAGATTAGTTAAACGTCTCTTTCTTAGAATTATTATAGTTTAAGCTTGAGATTTATGCAAGGCTATTCTCAATTAGCTTTTTAATTTGATTTCTCCCTCAGTTTGAACAATTAATTTCTCTTTCAATAAATGTCCAATTGCACGTTTGAATTGACCTTTACTGATTCCAAAAGCTTCTTTGATTTCTTCAGGTGCTGATTTATCCCAGTACGGTAAAGAGTTAGTTGCATTTCGTTGCAACATCGTTAAAATCATTGCAGCATCATCATTGATCATTTCATGATTACGTGGTTTTAATGACATATTCAATACGCCATCTGGACGAACGCCAATTACTCGTGCTTCGACTACTTCACCTAAGCGAGGTTCCTTATACCGTTCTAAAGGATGGACGAAACCGATATAAAAATCATCAGTAATCAGATAAGACCCGGTAACTTTTAACCGATAGATTGTTCCTGTTTTATTTTCATTTTGCATTTCAGCAGAACCTGCTCGACTCAATGAATGGAAAATAGTCTCATCAGCTAAAACACCCCACATCCGATCCTTTTCATCCACCCGTAAGCTAATCATCAAACGATCGCCTTTTTTAGGCCATAGTTCTTTCATACTAGGCATCTCATCTAAAGATACGACCATATCTTTGTCAGGCAATCCAATATTAACAAATGCACCTAAATCTCGTCGAACATCGGTTACTTCACCAAAAGCAAAATGTCCCATACGTACTTGAGGGATTACAGTAGTAATAACTGCTTCTTTCTTTTGATTTACGTAAGCAAATCCTTCGATACTTTCACCAATTTCATGTTCGCCTTCTGTTTTTGCTAATCGAAAAGTAACACCATTTTTTTGCACTAAATACATTGTTTCGTTCTCATCAATAATCAGCCCCGTAATAACTTGACCTAATAACTCATTCATATTTTTTTGCTCCTTACTTATAATAAAGACAAAATGTCTTATAACTTTATTTAACATATACCATTCTCTCGTAGATGAATGCAAGCAGTAAAGCTGGAAAGAAGTATTCTTCCCAGCTCGGTATCATTGATTTAATTAGGACCATTACCTTTGAACCAACCGGTTTTACAATTGATCGTTACTAGGTACATCGGTAAATCAGAATCTGAGTAGCCCTTAGTCAAAGCTGCACGATTAGACGTAGCATAAAGATTGTAGTAACCTTCGCCATTTTCTATTTTGACAGGGACTAAGCTGTATCCACCTTCAACGATATATCCACGCGAGATACAAGTTTGAATCACTTGCTCTTTTACTCCTGCTGCCCAGGTGTAGGCAGAACTGTTGGTATCACCTGCAGTGCTAGTATCCGCAGCGCTTTGTGCAGCTTTTTCTTGCTCTGCTTTTTCTTTAGCCGCCTTTTCAGCGGCCGCTTTTTCTTCAGCTGATTTTTTTTCCTTATCTTTCAATGTTTGATCTACTTTAGCTAATTCATCTTTTTGAGACTTGACCAACTCTTGATTAACAACTGCTTTTACGGCATTATTAGCGGCGTTGTATTGATCACGCGTCACTGAATCAATCATTTTTCCATCTTTCAACAAACTAGCAATAGCTGTTTTAGCAGCTTCTACTTTTGTGTATTGATCTTTAGCATTATTGATTGCTTGATCCATTAATGCGTCAAAATCTTTATCTCCTGTAGCAACTGTCAAATCAACTGATTCAGCTGTTTTTAATAGAGGTTTCTCCACCATTTTATCACCATCGATTGCCGCACTAGTGAACAATTGATTAACCGCCTGTTCAGCTTTTTGTTTGGCGACCAATTCAGCATACTCTTTTTTCAAACCATCATAGCGTTTATTAGTTTTATACCCAGCTAGTTCCTCATCGATTTTTGCAGTATTCAAATCCAATTTATCAGCCGCGATATAAGTTTTATCATCCGTCGTATAATAATCATTGATACTTTCTTCAATCGCATCCAATGACTCATTATCCTTTTTGACCGTCGCAACACGTTGCGCTTCGACTTCTTTTTCATGATGATAATAGTAGCCACCGCCTATCCCCAAAACAACGACTGCTGCCAATGTTACGAATAATCTTTTACGGTTTTTCTTTGGTTTTTCTTCAGGCATTTGATTATTTGATAGGGGGGCTTCTTGATTAGGTGCAGCTTTTGTAGACGGTTCGGCAACCGCTTCTTCAGACTTCTCGCTAGTTGCTATCGGTTCAACTATAGCCTCTGTAGGTTCATTTGTCACTATTGGTTCAGTGATTGTTTCTTCCTTTTGACTGGCTGAGAGTGGTTCAGCTTCGACTTCTTCAGGTGCCTTTGTCTCCAATTCATCTAATTCAGATTGAGTAGTCGTTTCTGATTTAAGTTCAGGTTCTACTGTTGTTATATTCGGTTCAATTTGTTGATCCCCAATTTGCGTTTCTTCAATTAATTCCCCAGGATTAACAGAACCAATCACTTCCTCAGTAGCAACTACTGGTTCTGACTCCTCTAATGAGTCTTCTGCCAAAGCAGCATTTTCAGCTTCAGCAATTAACTTCGACATTTCCGGCTCGGCTGTTTCTTCAACGACTTCTTTAGAAAGTTCCGTTGACTCTTCAGACTGGTTACTTTCTTCTAGGGATTGTTTTTCGTCTGTTTGTGCTTCTTTAATCGCCGCAGCAAGTAGCGCTTCTTCAGCAGGGTCTGCGCCTTCTTTGTGTTGGCGAATATATTGTGCCAAAATAGGATTCATTTCCAGAGCTTCTTCAGGTTCACGCTTAGGATCTTCACGCTCAGCTTCCGCCTCTTTCATTTTGTCCTCGTTTTCTTTAAACATTTGTTGGACAGATTCGATCGGCATATTCGCCAATTTAGACCACTCAATCGTGTCGTTTATATCATCATCTTTTTTTATCGTATCTTCTTTTTCATTTAACTGTAATGAAAAGCCACACTTCGGACAAGTTGTGCATCCTTGGACTGATTCAAAACCACAGTTAGGGCATTTTTGCAATGAAATCGGCTCCTTTTTTTTCAATCTTATGCTCTAATCTATCATATGTAACGGAATGTTCCAAGCAGTTTTCGATTGAATTAATCAAAAATAAGAAAATCCTTTTTGCTCGTTTCATATAAAAAAACTCCTTGAGTTGCCTCAAGGAGTTCAACGATGTTTATTCTAAAAAGTCTTTCAATTGTTTTGAACGAGAAGGATGACGCAATTTACGCAATGCCTTCGCTTCGATTTGTCGAATACGTTCACGCGTAACACCGAATACACGGCCTACTTCTTCTAGCGTACGTGTTCTACCATCATCTAATCCAAAACGCAAACGCAAAACATTTTCTTCACGATCAGTTAATGTGTCTAAAACGTCTTCTAGTTGTTCTTTCAACATTTCTGATGCCGCGTGTTCTGCCGGACTCGTTGCTTCTTGGTCTTCGATGAAATCCCCTAAATGAGAATCATCTTCTTCACCAATCGGCGTTTCCAAAGAAACAGGTTCTTGTGCGATTTTAAGAATTTCACGAACTTTTTCAGTCGGAAGATCCATTTCAGCACCAATTTCCTCAGGTGTTGGTTCGCGACCTAAATCTTGTAGTAATTGGCGTTGTACTCGAATCAATTTATTAATTGTTTCAACCATATGAACAGGAATACGAATTGTACGCGCTTGGTCGGCGATTGCACGAGTGATCGCTTGACGAATCCACCATGTTGCATAAGTTGAGAATTTGAACCCTTTGCGGTAATCAAATTTTTCAACAGCTTTCATCAAACCCATATTTCCTTCTTGGATCAAATCAAGGAATTGCATACCACGACCAACGTAGCGTTTGGCAATACTTACTACTAACCGTAAGTTGGCTTCTGCTAAACGTTGTTTTGCTTCTTGATCTCCTTGCTCGATCAATAATGCAAGTTCAACTTCTTCTTGTGCCGTTAATAAAGAAACCCGACCGATTTCTTTTAGGTACATACGAACTGGGTCATTGATTTTTACACCAGTTGGGGCTGATAAATCTTCTTTTTGTGCTTCTTTTGCCGTTTTTTCATTTTGTTTTAGACTGGCTTTAGATGGTTCGCCATTTTCGTCGACAACACTGATCCCAGCATCTTCGATTGTTTGAATCAATGCATCCATCGCTTCCGCACCTAATGAATACGGTGTTGCTAAACGGTTGGTCAACTCATCATAGACCACCTGTCCCAAAGGTTTTTTCTCCTTGATAAAGGCTGCTAATTTTTTTTGATATTCTTTGTCATTTTTTACATCTGCCATAAAATAAATGCCCCTTTCACTTCTAGGCTTGTTTCAAGCGTTTTGTCAATTCGATAATTTGAACAGTCAACTCTAATTCTCGTTGCTGGTTCCCACTTTTTCTGGCCTCAAGCTGCTCTTTTTGTCGTTGTTTGATTTCTTCAGCAATGCCAGATTGGGAAATAACTCGCATTAAGTCGTAGATTTCGCGTTCGTTACTATCTTCTGACATGGATATTATAGAGATATCGATGACTAGCTGCTTCATCTCTTCCTCTTTTAAATAGTTCAGGAAGTCCGCTAAAACAAAATTTCCATGAACCATCATATAACTATCTAGATAAAGAAGCAATTCCTGATATTGATCGTGAATAAATTGAAATTCCGATTGCACTAACTGTTCACGCACTGAATTTTCGTTCATACAACGATAAATCAGCATACGTTCTGCTTTTTCTTCTTTAGTCAGTACACGTTTACTTGGCTGGATAGGTGCAGGTACAACGATTTGCTGTTGCCGCCGCTCTGTCCGTTGCGTTTGGCGCGCCATGTTCAATTGTTGCTTTAAACTCTCGCGCGATAGATGGAATTCATCTGCGAGCTGACCTAAATACATATCTTGTTCCACCGGTGACTGAACTTTTGCCAAATCCTGCATCACTGTTTCTAAATAGTTCAACCGATCTGATTCATTTTCCAGATTCAAACCTTTTTTACGATAATACATTTTGAAGGCAAAAGGTGTCTGACGACCATGGTGAATCAAATTTTGTAATTCACTGACCCCATATTTACGCAAGTACTCATCTGGATCCAATTTTTCAGGAATCGTGACCGTTGAAAGATTTAACCGGCTGTGTGTATCCAGCAAGGTTAGCGCTCGATCGGTAGCTGCTTGTCCCGGATCATCGCCATCATAGGCGATAACTACTTGTCCGGTGATTCGCTCAATTGCTGAAATTTGCTGTTCAGTCAAACTTGTTCCCATTGACGCCAATCCAATTTTGATATCTGCTTGCCAAGCGGCCAGTACATCCATGAATCCTTCAAATAGAACAGCTTCACCCTGTTTTCGGATTTCATTACGGGCCTTGTCGAAATTAAATAGGACTTGCCGTTTGTTGAATAATTCCGTTTCTGGTGAGTTGAGGTACTTCGGTTGATCATCTCCAGGATAAGCTTGGGTCTTCAATAAACGACCTGAAAAACCAATTGGCTTACCGCGAAAATCATTCAAAGGAAACATCACTCGTTGATAAAACCGATCACTATAGCTACCATTATCACGACGAATAAATAAGCCACTTCGTTCCATTAAGTCTGTGTCAACTTTATCTTGCTGGGCTACTTGAACTAAGAAATCTCGTTGATTGGGCGCAAAGCCAATTTTGAATTCATTAATCAATTCGTCTGTCAAACCACGATCGTGTAAATAATTCAATGCTTCTTCGCCAACTTTAGTATTCATCAAGATATGATGATATAAATCTCTCGTCCGTTCATGCAAAGCAATCAATTGTTGCTGGCCCGTAGAGTTTTGACTGACTGGCTCGGTTGCAATCTCAATGGCTAAAGGGATTTGTTCGATATCTGCTACTTTTTTTACCGCTTCAGGAAAAGTGATTCCTTCCAGTTCTTGTAAAAACGTATAGACATTTCCACCCTTGCCACATCCAAAACAGTGGAAAATTTGTTTGTCTTCAGCTACTGAAAACGACGGTGTCTTTTCTTCATGAAATGGACATAGCCCTAAATAATTTTTCCCTGATTTTTTTAATTGCACGTATTGTCCAATTACTTCGACGATATTGGTTTTTTCTCGAACCTCATCGATCACTTGTTGGGGAATTCTTTGTACCAAAAAATATCACCCTGATTTCCATAAAAATATGATAAAAGACCTAAAAAATCGCCCCAATTCATCTTCCGATCAGCGCGATTGTTTTAGACAAACTTATACATGTACCATTTTAGCATACTTCCTTATTATTACAAGTTTTCCGCTCGTTATTTTAACTTTTTTGAAACCTTTCATACCAATTGATCAATTGCTTATTTCCTTGAACGATTTCAGCATAAAACATGTTTCCTCCGTCACGATACAAATACCCGCCATTATACAGAACCGATTGCACTTTCATATAACGATAAGTCGTTTGCTGGTCATTACCCAACCCCGGTGATAAAACATCCCTTGAATATTCTTCAGCTAATTCTACACTGTTTTTACCGCCATTTTTTTTAACAAAATCGATATATTTCGTCCCGAAGTTATATGCTTGAATCGCAGTCGCTAAGTCACACCCCGCTTCATTGGCTAAGCGGTAACTTTGGACAAAATGCTCTACTCCGCTTTCAATGCTCTCTTTTTGGCTATCAATTTGCCCTCGACTACCATAGACACTTTCAGAACTTTGCATTAAATCAGTGCCTTTTCCTTTTGATTCTGTATACATGATCCCTAAAATGACATCTGTGTATTTGCCTACGCCAGCTTCATCTGCTACTTGTTGGACATCGCTCCGATAGCTATTGACTGTTTTTACACTTTTATACGTACGAATCGCAAAAAATCCTCCAACAAAAATAACAATAATTATCCCTAATGTTATCATCATTTTTATTATCTTTCCAATTAATTTCAACATATAGCTTATCCAATCATCTTCTTTTTTTCTCTTTTTATACTACTAGAAGTTATTAGGATTTTAAAAGAAAAAAATGATAGCTTTATATTAAATTAATTATTCTATTGATGTGACTTGTTCTTATAACTAAATTAATGTGCAAGAAAGAAAAAAATCAGTATACTTAATTTTGGTAGGTGATAACAAAATGGCTGAAAAAAGAATCGCTCAGATGAGTGACGGATCAGAAATTTATTATGAAAAATACGGCAATGGTCCCGCCCTCTTCTTACTTCATGGGAACGGCGGAAGCGGAAGATATTTTTCGAAACAAATCAACAGTTTCAGTAAACACTTCAATGTTTATGTTGTAGACAGTCGGGGGCACGGTCGATCGACAAATACACAAAAAGAAACTAGCTTCCAAATCATGGCTCATGATCTTGCTGCAATCATGACCCAAGAAAAAATTGAATGCGCAGATTTATTAGGATTCAGCGATGGTGCAAATTTGGCGATGGTGTTCGCTCATCTGTATCCTCAAAAAGTAGATCATTTAGTCTTGAATGCTGGCAACACAAGACCAGACGGAGTCCGAATTATCCCCCACGTTTTGAGTTATCTTCAATACGCGATTGTTTGGATAGGTGCATTCGTAGATAAAGGGATGCGTAATTTCTTGCCAATTTTACGCTTACTCTTCCGCGATATCGGTTTATCGACAGAAGATTTGAATGCCATTACAGCACCAACCTTGGTTATCGTGGGGAAACACGACTCTATCAAGACTAGACATTCGATGTATTTAGCTCGCTCTATCCCGAATGCTAGTTTCGCTATCGTGTCAGGTCAAGGTCATATGTTTGCCAGACGGAATCCCAAACGATTCAATCAAGAAGTATTACAATTTTTATTAGAAAAGGAGTGAGTTTATGGGGAAATTTGTTGAGTGGTTCAAAATCCATTTAAGTAAATTAAAAACGATTTTTCTGATTTCTGTCATTGTCATCGTTATTTTCGAATTATCTAATATCGCCAAAACTATTTCATTGGATCAACTTTCAGATATTTTTAGTCGTATAAGCCTAAAAAATATTTTGTTGATGGCATTAATCGGACTGATCTCAGTAACACCAATGATCGGGTATGACTTTACGTTAAATCATATTTTGGAACAAAAACCTAAAAAACTATATGTTTTCGAGACTAGTTGGTTTGTGAATACATTGAATAATATTGCTGGTTTCGGAGGTGTCGTTAGCGCTGGTCTCCGCTCCGAGTTTTACGGAAAACAAACTTCAGGAAAAAAAGTGATTCAAGCTCTTTCTAAAATTTTAGTATTCACAATGTCGGGACTATCCATTTATGCATTGCTCTCATTTTTCTTGGTGATATTCGATGATCATAATGAATATTTAAGACAATATTGGATTTGGCTGATTGCTGGTGGCTTGTATTTTCCAATCGTTTTTTGTTTAAGTCTTTTTGGGAAAGGTGAATACCTTGGAGACCTCAAAAGTTCGCATCGTTTACAGCTAATTGGCTATTCTTTCTTAGAATGGACGGGTGTATTGGTCAGTTTTATTTCAACCGGTTTATTGATGGGGGTTTCGGTCAGCGTTCGTGATGTAGTACCACTATTTATTGCCGCTACAGTTATCGGGATCGTATCAATGATACCCGGTGAACTTGGCAGTTTCGATCTAATGATGATCTTTGGCTTATCCGCTTTAGGAACTTCAAGAGAGACGGTGATTGCTTGGATTTTATTATTCCGTCTGTTTTATTATTTAGTCCCTTTTGCGATTGGTCTAATTCTATTCTTCAAAAATATCAGTTCAACAATCAATGAGCGTTATAAAGGGATTCCACTTAGTTTATTAAAAGAAGTTGCCCATAAGCTAGAAAGCTTTTTACTTTATTTCACCGGAATTATGTTGGTACTATCAGCGACGATTCCTGAGGCCTTTATTCGTGTCTCCTTTTTACGTCATTTAAATCCGATTCACTCACGGGTAATTGTTGTCTTTCCGGCGATTCTTTTAGGCTTTTTATTAATGGTACTCGGTCGTGGGGTTTCCGCTCGAGTCAAACGGGCATACATCCCTACAATCGTGATTGTAGCAGCAACGTTCTTATATTCTATGCTTGCCGGATTCCGATTATCTAGCGGTGTTTTCTTAACACTCGTTTTACTTTTCGTTATTTTTTCTAAAAATGAATTATTCCGTGAGCAACTTGTTTATTCTGCAGAGTGGTTGACCATCGACGGGATCATCATGGGTAGTTTGGCGATTTTATACATTATCATAGGCGTTTACAACAGCCCTAAAATCCATCATCGTCATCGCTTACCAGATTTCTTTTTATTCCCTAGTGAACAGATTTGGGTGGTTGGTTTTATTGCTATTTTCATCGGCGCCTTTTTCGTGCTCTTGCTGATTCGTTTCTTAAAGAACAAGCGAATCCAAATTGGCGAAACGCTTGATGAAAGTCGGATTCAACATATTTTAACGACTCATGGCGGAAATGCGGACAGTCAATTGGTTTTTCTAAATGACAAAAAAGTTTTCTATTATAACGATGGCGAAGAAGACACAGTCTTTTTCCAATTATCGACCTTCAATAACAAAATCTTGGTTATGGGCGATCCCTCAGGTAAAGCAACGGACTTCGAATCTGCAACTGAAGAACTAATCAAGCAAGCAGATCGTTACAATTACTTACCTGTCTTTTACGAAAACAGCGAAGAAATGGTCATGATTCTTCATGAATTCGGTTATGACTTTATCAAATTCGGTGAACGCGCCCATGTTTTCTTACCTGACTTCACCATGAGTGGTAAAAAAATGAAAGGTCAACGAGCCAGTTTCAATAAAGTACTAAAAGAGGGCTACCAATTTGATGTCTTAAAGCCTCCTTTTTCAGCCGAAACTATGCAAAACCTTCGATCAATTTCCGATGAGTGGTTAGATGGTCGAAAAGAAAAAGGCTTTTCTCTAGGTTTCTTTTCAGAAGATTATTTGCAACGAGCACCGATTGCAGTAATAAAAAACGGTGGAGATGACATTGTTGCTTTCGCTAATTTTATGCCAACTTATACGGATAATATCGGAACGATCGATTTAATGCGCCATAGTCCTGAAAAAGCACCTGGTGGAACGATGGACTTCTTATTCATAAATTTATTTCAATATATGCGAGACGAATTAGGCTTGGAATACTTTGATTTAGGGATGGCACCGCTAGCAAACGTCGGAACCTCACGCAAAAGTTTCACCCAAGAAAGAATCGCTTATCTGGTTTATAACTTTGGCTCACGTTTCTACTCTTTTGGTGGATTAAAGGACTATAAAGATAAATACGCGACGAAGTGGTTACCAGAATACGTCCTCTACTCACGAGATAGTTGGATTGGCTATGTGATGATTGCTTTATTGATTACCGATAACGCACCTGTACAAGGTGAAAAAAAATATCGTGGTCTTCGTCGCTTCATTTTTAAAACGTAATAAGTAAAAAGAAGTTCCCTCACCTAGGCAGATGAAGGAACTTCTTTTTTTATTTTTTGCCACCAAAAGCATCTTTTACTTTTCCAAAGAAACTTTCGTCTCTTTGTTCAGTAACTGTTTGTCCACTTGCTTCAGCAAATGCACGTAACGCTTCTTGTTGTTTTTCATTCAAGTTCTTAGGTGTGATGATCTTAACAGTCACTTGTTGGTCACCGTTAGAATTACCACGTAATCTTGGTGCACCTTTGCCTCGTAAACGGAATTTCGAACCCGTTTGTGTGCCTGCAGGAACTTTTAGTTTCACATCGCCATGCACAGTCGGAACATTGATTTCATCACCTAGCGCTGCTTGTACAAAGCTCAACGGCAATGTGTAATAAATCTCACCGCCATCGCGATCAAAAATGTCGCTTTCTTTCACTTTGAAGACCACATAAAGATCGCCATAAGGGCCACCATTGATCCCAGCTTCGCCTTGATCTGCTAAACGCATTTGTTGTCCGTCTTCTACACCAGCAGGAACTTTTACCTTAACTGTGTGTGGACGTTTTTCGTGTCCTGTACCATGACAAGTTGCACATGGATCTTTAATTTCTTTCCCAGTACCATGACAAATATCACATGTTTGACGGCTCATCACACGACCAAGTGGTGTTTGATGTTCCACGTTGATCGAACCCGAGCCATGACATTTATGACAAACTTCAGGTTCTGTTCCTGGTTTTGCACCATTTCCGTGACAAGTATGACAAGTTTCCTCACGATTATACTTGATATCCTTTTCAACACCAAAAATCGCTTCTTCAAACTCTAAATTAATAGAGTATTGTAGATCGGCGCCCTGTCTTGGTGCTTTCGGATCCGCTTGACGAGAACCGCCTCCGCCAAAGAAAGATTCAAAGATATCTTCAAATCCAAAGCCGCCTCCGCCGCCAAATCCACCAGCACCGCCAAAGCCGCCTGCTCCACCAGCACCAAAATTAGGGTCTGTTCCAGCATGACCGTATTGATCATAGGCTGCACGTTTTTGAGGATCACTCAAAATTTCGTAAGCTTCAGAGATTTCTTTGAACTTCTCTTCCGCATCAGCTTCCTTATTGATGTCTGGATGGTATTGCTTGGAAAGCTTGCGATACGCTTTTTTTATTTCAGCATCCGAAGCACCTTTTTGAACCCCAAGGACTTCGTAATAATCTCGTTTTGTAGCCATTGGCTTCCCTCCGTAATTCATAGAATCGTTAGTATTGTATCACAAGTCGATTTCGATACGATACTTTTCTTAGATTTTTTCTAAAGGAGCGACCAATCTTAAAGAAAAAGGCCAAAGCGATGACTTTGGCCTTGATCAACGAATTAATTATTTGTCGTCATCGTTAACTTCTTCAAAATCAGCATCTACAACATCGTCCGCTCCACCTTGAGCAGCTTCTGGATCAGCATCTGCTTGTTGTTGTGCAGCTTGTTCATAAAGTTTAACTGTTAAGTTTTGGACGATTTCGTTCAATGCGTCACGTTTTTCTTTCATTTGTTCGATATCGTTCGCTTCGACTGCTGCTTTTAATTCATCGCGAGCATCTTCAGCTTTTTTCACTTCATCTGCATCAACTTTGCCTTCTAATTCTTTCAATGTTTTGTCAACAGAGAATAACAAAGCATCAACATCATTACGTAGATCAACTTCTTCTTTACGAGCTTTATCAGCATCAGCATTTGCTTCAGCATCTTTTACCATGCGGTCGATTTCATCATCTGATAAACCTGATGAAGATTTGATTGTAATTTTTTGTTCTTTTTGTGTTCCTAGGTCTTTCGCAGAAACATTAACGATACCATTTTTATCAATATCGAATGAAACTTCGATTTGAGGAATTCCTCGTGGTGCAGCTGGAATATCTGTCAATTGGAAACGACCTAGTGTTTTATTATCAGCAGCCATTGGACGTTCACCTTGTAATACGTGGATATCTACTGCAGGTTGGTTGTCAGCAGCTGTTGAGAATACTTGTGATTTACTTGTTGGAATCGTTGTATTGCGATCGATTAATTTAGTAAATACGCCACCCATTGTTTCAATACCTAATGATAACGGCGTTACATCTAGTAAAACGACATCTTTCACATCACCTGTGATAACGCCACCTTGGATTGCAGCACCCATAGCGACTACTTCATCTGGATTGACAGATTTGTTTGGTTCTTTGCCTGTTTCTTTACGTACAGCTTCAACAACTGCTGGGATACGTGTAGAACCACCGACTAAAATAACTTCGTCAATTTCTGATTGAGATAAACCTGCGTCTTTTAATGCTTGACGAACCGGTGTTTTAGTACGTTCTACTAAGTCTGCAGTGATTTCGTCAAATTTAGCACGTGATAATGTTGTTTCCAAGTGCAATGGACCAGCATCGCCAGCTGTAATAAATGGTAAGCTAATTTGTGTTGAACTTACACCGGATAAATCTTTTTTCGCTTTTTCAGCAGCATCTTTCAAACGTTGCATTGCCATTTTATCATTAGATAGGTCAATTCCATTAGCTTGTTTGAAGTCTGCAACTAAGTAATCGATGATCTTGTTATCAAAATCATCCCCACCTAGATTGTTATCACCAGCAGTTGATAATACATCAAAAACGCCATCGCCTAATTCAAGGACAGAAACGTCAAATGTACCACCACCAAGGTCAAATACTAAGATTTTTTCATCTTTATCTGTTTTATCTAACCCATAGGCTAATGCTGCTGCAGTTGGTTCGTTAACGATACGTTCAACTTCCAGACCCGCAATTTTACCAGCGTCTTTTGTTGCTTGACGTTGTGAGTCATTGAAGTAAGCAGGAACTGTGATAACGGCTTTCTCAACTTTTTCACCTAAATAATCTTCAGCAAATCCTTTGATGTATTGTAAAACCATCGCTGAAATTTCTTGTGGAGTATATGTTTTTCCTTCAGCCTCAACTTTGTAGCCTGCTTCACCCATGTGACGTTTGATTGATGAAATTGTATGAGGGTTCGTAACAGCTTGACGTTTTGCTACTTCACCGACTTGGATTTCACCATTTTTGAATGATACTACAGATGGAGTTGTACGGTTTCCTTCTGGGTTTGTAATGATTTTAGCTTCTCCGCCTTCTAAGACAGCGACAGCTGAGTTTGTTGTACCTAAGTCAATACCAATAATTTTACTCATAGTTGAAAATCTCCTTTTCATTTATCTGTTAAATTTTTAGTGGAATACATTAATTATTGAGCAACGATTACCATTGCTGGACGCAACACGCGATCATGCAATTGATACCCTTTTTGCAAGACATTCACGATAGTGTCAGCCTTATGATCGTCATCTGCAGGAATTGTTTGAACCGCTTGATGTAGATTTGGATCGAACGCTTCACCGTCAGCTTTGATTTCAATGATGCCTTCTTCTTTTAATGCAACGTTCAAACTTTCAAGTACCATTTCAACACCTTTTTTAAGGCTGGCTCCTTGATCATCTGTTACTTCTGTTGCTAGGGCTCTTTCTAAATTATCAATCGCAGGCAATAATTTTTTGCCAAGATCTTGCGAACGATAACGAACTAATTGCTCCCGTTCATTTTTGTTACGATTTGACATATTAGCGATTTCTGCTCGAGCTCGCAAAAATTTGTCTTCCATTTCATTGAATTTCGTAGTCAATTCTTCGACTTCAGAAATTTCAGGGATATCGATTTCTTCTGTTTCTGTAGAATTAGTATCTGTTGAATCAACTTCTTCTAATTCTTCTTCCACTTCATGTTTTTCTTCTTTTGCCACTACGCGTACTTCCTTTCTTTTTAGGAATCGTTTCTAGTGATATAAATCCAGTGAACGATAGTAATCATCCAAAGCATTTGTCAACTCAGATTGAAATACTTCTAATAAACCAACGATTTTTGAATACGGCATTGATGTCGGACCTAATAATGCGATCGTCCCTCGGCCATGACCGCTGATTTCATAATTTGCTTGGATCATACTTAGATGATCAAATAAATCATTGCCCATCTCGGCACCGATCCGTACATGGATGCGATCATCAGACGGTAAGAGCAATTGTGTTAATTTTTCTGAATTACGCATAAGCGAATACATCGATTGGACATGACCCAAATCATACTCCGAATTAAAATTCAAAATATTCATTCGACCACTGACAAAGACCTTATCCTCAAATGCCTCATTCAAAACAACGTCAAACAAGCGACCAATACCTTCAGTTGATTGGAAATAGCGATGCAAAATCATCGGAATCTCTGTTCTTAACTTTTGATAGACACTTACTAACGGTTGCCCTACAAGACGATCATTGATGATATGAACCATTTTCTCTAAGTCCTGGCTCTCGACATTTTCTGGTATCCGAAAAACTTGGCTCTCGACATTTCCTTTATCAGTAACGATGATTGCTAAAATTTGTCGATCATTTAGCGGTACAATCCGAAACCCAGTCAATGTTCGATCCTTCATCTCAGGACCTAATGAAAATGCGGTGTAACTAGTAACTTGAGAAAGTATTTTAGCCGATTGTTGAATGATATCATCAATTTCGTGGATATCTTTTTTCAACGAATTACGAATTTGAGCTACTTCTTGATTACTCACTTTTGCCGGCGTCAATAGATGATCCACATAATAACGATAGCCTGTTGCAGAAGGAACCCGTCCGGATGAAGAATGTGTCTTCTCCAACATACCAAGTTCTTCTAGTGCTTTCATATCGTTACGAATCGTTGCAGAACTTGCTTTTACGCCTTCTTCCATTAAACTTTTTGAACCTACAGGCTGGCCTGAATTCGTAAAGTCTTGGATGATCAAGCTGAGAATCAGTTTTTGTCTTTCTGTTAACATTCTTCTCATCCTTTAGTTAGCACTCTTTATCTTTAAGTGCCAACTCGATTATTAATATACCACATCTGATTTTAATGTCAAGCGTTACACACAAAAAATTAGCACTCTTTATCCAAGAGTGCTAATTTTATTTACTCAATAAAAATTGTTCAAAAACATCATTTCCACGAAACAGTCCTTGCTTCGTTAAACGGATGCTTGTATCACTTTCTGTCACAAGGTTTTGCTGCTTTAAATCTTCGATAACGTCTCCATATATACTTGTTATCGTCTGGTCAAAGCGTGTCTCAAAAACTTTTTTTTCGACTCCTAAAATTTTTCTTAAGCCTAAAAACATTTCTTCTTCGATTTGCTCTTTCTGTGTTAAGCGTTCTTCTTCTAAAATAGGAAGCTCTCCATTATTCAATGCTTTTAAATAGTGTTGAATCGGCCCACGATTTTTGTAACGCTTATTCGCTAAATAACCACTCGCTCCAGCACCTAACCCAAAATAATTTTGATTGTTCCAATACACTAAATTGTGCTGACTTTCAAAACCTGGTTTGGCAAAATTACTGATTTCGTATTGCATTCGTCCCGCTTTTTCCATCGCTTCGATCGTTTCAGCATACATCTGAGCCTCAAGTTCTTGTTCAGGCAGCTTCATTTTACCGCGGCGGACCCAATTCATAAACATGGTTTGATTTTCTAAGATTAATGAATACAAAGCATAGTGTGGTAAATCTAACTCTAACGCCCGTTGAACAGTATCACGAAAGCTCGCAAGACTTTGACCTGGTAAAGCATAAATCAAATCAATCGTCACATTTTCAAAGTTTTTGTCTTCTAACAATTGAATAGTGTCATATACATCTTGTGCTGTATGCTTACGACCGATTTTTTTTAATAAACGGTCATCAAACGTCTGGACACCCATCGATAATCGATTGACCCCATAATTTTTCATTACATCTAATTTATCTCCGGATAAATCACCGGGATTTGCTTCAACTGTAAATTCACCGTCTTTATATGGAAGCAGCTCACGCAACCCACTCAGTAAACGGTCTAATTGTTTTGCATTTAATGACGTCGGTGTTCCGCCACCTACATAAACGGTCTCCATCTTTTTTATTGGATGCTGGTCTAAAGAAAGACGGGCTTCTTTTAACAATGCTTCTATATATTCATCTACTGGCTGTCCTTCTAAAAACACTTTATTGAAATCACAGTAGTAACAGATATGTTCACAAAAAGGGATGTGAATATATGCTGAAGTATTCGCCTCAATTGATTTATTACTTATTTGCATTACTTACTTTCTCCTCAAATTCCAGATGATACTCACTATATCATTATAAGCTATAAATGGTGTAAATCTTGCCCTATTCTTAACTAAAAAAAACCTTTTTGACCTATCTATCTGTTTTGATCATTCATGTGGTAGCTATAAGCCATCGTTAAAGCCATCGTTAAAGCCATCGTTAAAGCCATCGCCTAATGCTCTAGCTATCAAAGTACTTAGCTCAAAAACACCGGACTGATTAAAAACTTGAATTCGGTGTTTTGATTCGCTTTTTCATGGAACCGTAAACTGGAATGCCCAATTCTGTTAGCTCTTTGACGAATGCATCAATATAATTACTCGTCTTAAAGCTTTGCATGATATCCAAATAGAAAGCATCTTCCAAGGCGATCATTTCGATTGAAAGACCTGGTGTACCACTGCTATATGTGTGAATTTCTTCAATGTACTGTTCATAAATTCCCATGTCGAGTCTTCCAATGTAACTCAATGAATACGTGTCTGAATGAAGTATTTCCATAAAAGATAGTGCTTCTTGTTTTTCTTTATAAGAAGGCAATTTGTCCAATTGATTACTTAAACCAATGATTTTCTGTAGTTCTCTTTGTAAATTGTCTTTCATTTTAAACGCTGCTAATTTCGCACGGTAGTATCGGGCCGTTTCAAGAGTCCTTTTTGACGGATCTAACTCTAGTTTAAGTGTACTCACACAATTACGATACGTATTTTCTAAATCAACACCACTGCGCAAATCGACAACCAAATTACAAATCACTGCATTTTCACTTTCTGGTTTCATACTGGCGATCGCCTTTGAAAAATTAAGAGCTAAAGCAATTGCAGGGGTTGCATCAATCGATTTTGCATATTTAATGAACGCTTGACTGTCGATTTTGATTTGACTAAGATATGTGAATTCCGGGCGCTCAGATAGACCGTCTACTTCTGGCAATACATGCTCATTTCCACTGGGAAAGGGCAATCCATCGGAAACTTCCGATAGCTCGACTAGTCCTGGCTCTTTCAATTCCCCCTCTAAAAGATGAGTCTTGCTTACTCTAACACTATCAGGCTTTCCTTCAAATTTTTTCTTAGCGAAATACTCAAATAATAGTGTTCTAACAAAGGGCATGATTCCCCTTCCATCACATAGTCCATGATGATAACTGATGAAAATTACGTTGTCTAGATAATTGATATCAATCAAATGTTCATTTACTTCTTTCCCGCCTAGTGGGAGTAGCTGAGAACTCTTACGTAATCTCACCGGTTGATCGTTGTTGACTAAATAAAAATCTCCATTTATTTGACTGAATTTTTGCGTTAAATACCAATACCGCCTAAAGGATTGATCCATAGCTTTTTGGAGTCTTTCTTGATCGATTGATTCAACTAATTTTATTTCAATTACCATACTTTCTAGACCTTTTCTACGGTATAAAAAACTTTGACCGGTTCTAATTTTTTCGTTTGTTGTATTTTTAGTACTTTCCATGATTTAGCCTACTTTCTAAAAAAGATTGAAATTATTTTATATTCATATACTAGCGATAAACTATTGCGAAAGTATTCAACAATTATTGCTAAGCTGTGAATTTTAGTAGGACAAAAAAACATGCACTTTTTACTATTTAAAGTAAGAAGTGCATGTTTCGCCTCATTGATTAAGATTTTCAGGCATTTTTTTGGCTAACATCCAAATACCGATCACAATATTTATCCCGCTGAATAAAATTGTAGTGATTAGATTGGCTATTGGATGTGTCTTTGTTTCTGTAAAGGAAAGAAGCGCGGCCTGAGTTAAAACTAAGCCGATTAGTGCAGAGGATAGATTTAATAACTTTGCGGCTTGCAGTAAAAGGTCCTTATCTTTGTTAGATTTTACAATTCCAAAAAGATTTAAGCCTAACTCAAAGAAAGTGATTGCGGCAATTGATATTGCTGGTATTTTTTCATAATCAGTAACAGTATTTGTAAAAAACATTCTCATTCCATATATCAAATAGATGATACTTGCTACTAAAATAAGAAGCCCAATTCTTCTATAATAACTTTCTTCACTTATCTCATCCCTGCGAGATAGCCCCACCGCGCTTTGATGTTTTCCGTAACCTATTGTAGCGGTATAAAAGGCGTTAATCCCCAAAAAAATTGAAAATGTCATAATAGCAACAATTAGTTTACCTACTGCAATTCCAAAACTAGCAAATGACGACCATCTGAGGCGAATGGCTTGGTCACGTAAATTCAACATAAGAATTCCTCCAAAAAATTTTGTTCTTATTTTAGAGGAATCCTGACAATAAATTTGCTACCTTCTCCTAAAATGCTTGAACAAGTAATCGTACCTTCTACAATATCCAATACTCTTTTAACCAATGCCAATCCTAAACCATTTCCTTGTTGTGCTCTAGATGTGTCTGCTTGATAAAATTTATCAAAAAGATGATTGAGGGTCTTTTTATCCATCCCAATCCCAGAATCGGTAATTTCAACGATGATTTCTTTATGTGTAGACCACTGCTTAAGGCTTATTTCACCTTCATTATCCGAAAACTTAATGGCATTTGACAATAAATTCCGCCAAATAATTCCTAAGATATTTTCATCCACACTTATTATGGCACGGTCTTCTAATGCCACCGAAACATTTAAATTTTTTTATTCAAGTAAACTTTCAAAAGAGATCAAAATCTCTGAAAGTTGTTCTACTAGGTTAAAAGGCTGTGCTTTTGAAACAATTCCCTGATTATCTAATTTATTTAATAATAAAATATTAGAGACTGTCGCTGCCAAATCATTACTAGCATTCTCAATTTCAGCTAAATATATTTCTCTTTCTTTTTCAGAAATAGACTGTTGTCTAAGAACGACGGCATAATTTTGAATAACAGCTAATGGTGTCTTTAATTCATGGGAAACACTAGAAACAAAATCCGTTTTTAACGTCTCTACTGAGCCTAGTTCCTGAACCATTGAATTAAAATCTTTGATCATACGACCAAAATAAGGATTTCTATTTTGAACAATTTTAGGATCGATATATACCGAGAAATCACCCGCAGCCACTTTTTTTGATGCTTCAGATAACTCAGCGATCGGTTTATCATACGAGCGATATTTCTGATAAGAAGTAACCAAACTAAAAACAAGTGCAATGATAAACCAGTAAATCAAAAACCAACTAGCATTTTTCAAAACTGTATGAATAGAGAAACTGCCGCCATAAAATAGCCCTGGAACAGCTCCAATCAACATCAATAATAGAAAAATGCTGATGAATGCTCGCATACTAAATTGTCTAAATTTTCTTTTGATACTGGTTTGCTCATTTTTCATTCTGTAACACCACTTTATAACCTACACCATAAACTGTTTTTATTTTAAATTCGTCAATATTTACTAATTTATTTCTCAACTTGGTTATGTAAACATCCACTGAGCGTAACGTTGAATCACTTTCAAAGCCCCAAAATTCATCCATTAACTTGGCTCTTGAAAAAGCTTGATTTGGATAAGACAATAATTTATAAAGTAAATTGAATTCACGATTCGTCAAAGAAAATTCTTCATTTTTATACCGAGCACTGACGCTCTTTTTATCCATTGAAAATTCACCAATACTAATTTTTTCTTGTTCTAAAATGTTGGCTCTTCTTAAAATTGCTTTGATTCGCCAAAGAATTTCTTCAGGATTGATCGGTTTTACTAAATAATCATCAATCCCTAGTCTAAATCCTTTTTCTTTTGAAAGAGAGTCATCTCGAGCGCTCATAAATAAAATAGGAATTTTGGAATCAACGGCTCGAATCATTGTTGCAAAAGAAAAGCCATCCATTCCTGGCATCATGATATCCGAAATAATAATATCAAATTTTGTCTGTTCCATTTCATCAAGAGCTTCCATTGCAGATAAAAAACCTCTTACTTCGTAACCATCATTTTCAATTACCGTCGTAATAATTCGATTTAAACGTTCATCATCTTCTACAACTAGCACATTGACCATTACTCTTCCTCCTGTTAGCTTTAAAACATTATAACAAACGAAGACCACTTTCACTAATCTCATATAGTCCATCATAATCTGCTTCAATTTTTGGTGTCACTTGAATTGTCTTTATCTCAACAATTTTTTTATACATAAAATAAGGCAACAACTAACAAAGAAATCCTGGGATGGAAAATAGTATACATAAAAAAATCTGGTCATCATTCACAAAAAAAACTGATCCTGCCAAAAACGCACAGCCGATGATACCAGTGAAAATAGAAGAGGCTGTAGCAAGTGTTTTTTTGGAGTTTTCTAAATGAATAATGTCACGAACAAGACTATCAAACTTTCTTTGTAAACGAGTTAACTCAGCCTTATTCCGAATTTTACGGTCTCTTTTAAATCTTAAAGTTACTTTTGCAGCATGCTGTTTTTTTTGATCAATCAACCTCCAACCTAAATTTGAATACCCATCTTCATAAATAGATGCATACTTCTCAAGACTATCCACCTCAAGATATTCTAAACCAATAAATTTTTTCTCTTCATTTTCCACGCTGCGCTCTCCTTTCGTTGAAAAGTACATTATCATTACCTAGCTTTTTTTGTTTTACTATTCTTAATTATTTCTGATTTTTTCTAACTTATTGGTTGCATAAAAGTAACCATACGTTACAACAATACTCAAAACGATTGCACCTACTATCGTCGGTATGATCGATAAATCTAAAAGGTCTGGACCATAAACGAGTAACTGATTTGCTGAGACTGCTCCTAGTGCACCAAAAATACTATTTATTCCCAATAAAAGATTGGTTGAACGGCCCCGTATTTTACTCACTAACAGTGTCCAAAGCCATCCCATCACGGCCCCTATCAAAATTGCAAAAATAATTGTCATCATACTTACTCTCTCCTCGTATTTCTATTTTTTCATGCAGCTAGCTATTACCAATTTGTTAGTCCAAATAGGCACTAGCTTAACCATGGATTTGTCGAGCTTTTTTGTTTTCAGAACGATTACAGCAGCTCCTGTCGCGATTAAGGTGACTAAAAAAATTTTTTTCATCTGATTTCTTCCTCCCTGATTTCTTCCTCCCTTATTTCTGTACTTACTATAAAAAAAATTATTTGTATCTTGTTCATGAAATGTTGCTATTTTATTAATTCAAGTACCTTGAGAAAGGTGCTTACAAAAAAAGATAGCCCAATCAAGAAATTATTTTCCAACAATCATAGAAAAATAATTTCTAATTAGCTACCTTAGTATTGCTTATACAATTAGTTAAAAATTTATTCAGAACCAACAATTTTAATTATAGTCCTGCAAAAAATTACAAATAGTTTTTCTTTTTTAATTCTTCTTTTGCTCGACCAATCTTTGTTTCGTTGACTAAAATAATTGGACCGGTACACCCCATACCACTCTCAGCATAAATATCAACTTTCCATAAAGTGTAAACAGCTTCTTCCAATTCCATAATTTCAATTCCTGAAATCTCACTGGTCACGATTTCTTTTGGCGGTGCCATTATCTCTTTTGTTTCTGTTACCGGTGAGGAAGTCAGTTCTTCACAAATTTTTTTTAGTTTTGCTTGCTGCGCTTTGTTATATTCGACTTGACTTATTTTTTCTAACTTACCTTTTGCTAGCTCATAAGCATATTCTAAAGCATTCGCAATAACTGGTGTACCACTTGCTCGAGAAATAATACAGATATTTCGTCCGTAATTACGTCCAATACCCGGACCATAACCAGAACCAACTGTTTCGTAGTTACCGCCGCTCATATAAGCAGAAAAAAGTTTCATCAAGATATTTCCCGTTAAACTATCACAAACTACAACATCGACACTGCCTAGTAATAGATCGTTTCCTCGTAGTACTTTTCCGCCATCTTCACGTTGACTCTCACCAAATAGAAGTTCGTACCCATTTTCTTTTAATGATATCAAGGCGCGTTCAACAATTTTTGCTCCCTCAACATTCAAAATACCGATTGTTGGTTTTTTGATCCCCGTCGCTTTAGCTGCAACAACCCCATTGATTGCATTCAAGACCATCGCTTCATTTCTATTGCTACTTGTTGTTCCAGTCGTCGTAGCAATGAATAATTCTTTTCCTAATGCGGGTGTAACAACTTTTCCAACTGTTGAAACACCGATAGGAAAATTATAATGTAGCGTTACGCAACCTTGGATTTCTCCGCTATCTAATAACGTTTCCATCAAACCAGCCGCATTTTTGGGGCATTCATTGGTTGAATAATGAATAAATTCATTCGTCCAATCCAACTCAGGACCAATCAGCACTAAGTCAAATCGATTCTTTTGTTTGATGATATGAGCTGCTTCACGCATCACCTCATACCCTAATTCACTTCCATCAATCGTTAACCCTATTTTTATTCTAGGTTCCATCCGACCTGTTTCTAAGCTAGTGGCTAAATCTTCAACTACTTTTTTTACAGTTTGCTTCACTTGTTTAGACATCGAAACACCTCTATTCTAGGGTAAGACTGGCCGCAAAACTTCTTAAGGCTTGTGCCACTTCTTTTTTTACCAATTCTTCTACATCTTGCTGATTCTCTTCAGAAATATTGCCATCGTTTCGTTCAATCAAAATTGAAACACCATCAAATAAATTGGTCATTCTCCCTAAGAATAAAGACCCCTTACCAACGATCAGTGCCCGCTTTTTATTTCCACTAACTAGGTCCTCAGTCGCAAAACCTAAATAAGGAATGCCACTTGGAATATGCCCTTGGGTTGGTGCCCAACCTACGAGTGATTTTTCATTAACAAAATTCATCAACTCTTTTTTCTCAATATCTTTACGTAAGACCCCAATAGCACCGATCATTTTCAGATTTGCTAATGGGACATCCCCAGCTCCAGCTGGTTTGGTGATATCAGGATTTTGCATCTCTACTGAATAAACATCAATATCATTAATCGTTAATTGGCCTTTATCTAATACACTTGCTATTAATGCTGTTGTGACTGCTTGAGGACTAGATCCACTGCCAACTTCATGTTTTCCAGTCATATCATGCCGCAAAAGGGGGTGCTTCCCATCATTTTCACTGATTATTGCCGCAAATCCACCTAAAACATCCTCTAAAATTGGCAATTCTTTTCCTACGTGTGATTTTCCATTCATTCCTAATTTCGCTGTAGCGCCACCGGCTACTAACACTACATTTTTATGTGTACCTGAAGCAACCAAAGCAGAAGCCGTGATTAAGGCATGCGTCGGACTTGCACAAAAACTTCGAATATCAGAACCTGTTGCATGAATACATCCGCACAGTTCAGCAATTGATTTCGCAAAGTTTCCTCCGCCACGTTGGTTCATATCACCACAAGCTTCTTCGCTACATTCAATCACATAATCAATTTCTTTTGGATCAAGATTTTGCTTTGCAATTAATTGGCGCAATGCCAAAACACCACTAGCTTTTACTACTAAATTCTCTAACATTACATGTGCGTTCAAATTTGCATCAATTTGATGTGCTGGACTGACACAGCCAACCAAACGACGTTCGAAATAAAGACCTTCAGCATGATTTTCAGCAACTTCTTTTTTGATCCAGTCACTACTTTTACCCGTTTTGATGCTATCACTATCGTCTGCAAACAGAGAGTGCTTACTCAACGCTTCGCGGACTTTTACTGCAAACGTTTCTTCTAAATGAACCAATTCGAAAACATCTACGATTTGTAGCAAGCCATAAAACTCGATTTCAGGCATTATTTCGCCAAATTTACCCTCTCGAGTTCCCAAAAAAGGCTGTGCTACCCAGGGCTGGGGTAACGCTTTTAAATCTTCGTAACTCAAATTTCCAATAAAGGTTTGATTCGGTGCATAATTTACTACTTCTTCAAAACTTCGTAAATTATCATACAGATTCGCTAAATAAGGACTGTCTGGGGTCGTGATTTTTTCTGTTGTCTGAGTCGTCCCATTATGCTCGATCATATCCGGGGTGTGCACTAAGACATAACTTGCTCCTCTTAAAGTAGAATAATTCATCTGTGTACCACCTTAAATATATTTTTGAATCATCGTTTCAATCGCTTCTTTTGTACAGTCGTCTTTTGCTACTTCTGCGACCTTTTCTCCGTGATGATAAATCGAGATAACTGGCAGACCTAAAATCTTCTGCTGAATACAAAAACGACGAACCATTTTCTGCGAAGTATTAAACTTGGTAAAACGAATTTTGTCCCCGTATGCAGTATGCAAAGCGTCTACATCGGGCATCAGTGCTATACAATTTTCACAACTCTCGCCCCACCAATCTACCAAGACCGGCGCTTCTTGTGTCAAAACTTCTGCTGCAAAACTTTCCACTGTTAGTTCAATCATGCCATTGAAACCTCCCGTTTTACTTTTTCAATGTATTTTTGTGCCGAAAATGCAGCGATCGCACCATCACCAGAAGCAGTTACTACTTGACGTAATACCTTAGGGCGCATATCACCTGCTGCAAAAACACCCGGTATTGGTGTAGACATTGTTTCATCTGTAGTCATATATCCATAGTCATTCAATGGTACTTTTCCTTCATAAAGTTTCGTACTTGGAACATTTCCAATAAAAACAAAAATACCAAATAATCCATCGTCTTCATCGGCTTCAATTCGTGTTACTTCGCCTGATTTTGTATTTCGGATGGTCATCGCTTCTACCATGCCATCACCTTCAATACTTTCTACGATAGAATCAAAGATATAATCGATTTTATTGTTTGCCATGGCTTGTTCTATCGCAATAGCATCTGCAGTCAGTTCACTGAGGTTTTGGATAATCGTAACTTTACGAGCAAATGTCGTGATGAACATCGCTTCTTCAACTGCAGAGTTTCCTCCGCCGATAACATAAACTTCCAGATCTTCAAAGAAAGCACCATCGCAAGTCGCACAGTAAGAAACCCCTTTTCCAACCAACTCACGTTCTCCTGGACAGCCAATCTCTCTTGGAAAAGCACCATTCGCACAAATGATAGCGGACGCTTCATAGACCGATCCATCATTACAAGTTACCTTTTTGACCGTCCCTTCAATTGCTAAATCAATCACTTCTTTTCGTAATTGGATTTCTACTCCAAATTGTTCGGCTTGTTCTGCCATTCTTTGGATCAACTCCGGACCTGAAGTTTCTTGTTCAGTCAGTTTGATTGATCCTGGAAAATTAGCAATTTCATGTGTTGAAACGATCTGTCCACCTAACTTGGTTTTTTCTAAAAGTAATACGTTTAGTCGTGCTCTAGCATTATAAATAGCTGCTGTTAAACCGGCGGGGCCTCCACCAATAATAATCACATCGTACATTTTTTTCGCTCCTTTTTTGAACCAGATTCATTTTATTTTTGTAGGAACTTCAATAAGCTAGATAACAATTTCGCCTGAACAAAACTTGTTCAAGCAGAAATACTATTCAAATACAGTCTGATTATCCACCGGTATTGTCATCGCATTCAGCGCTTTTGCAACGATACTACGACGAAGTTTTTTCTCCTCTTCCAAACTAAGATTAGGATTTCCTAATGGATGAGGAATCGCGATTGCTGGAACAATTCGATTTGCGCCAACTGTTTGTGAGATCGGAACGACTGTACAAATATGAATGACAGTCAAGCCTGTTTTTTCAATTTCTTTTACCATCGTTGCACCGCAACGTGTACAGGTTCCTCAGGTAGAAGTCAAAATCACTGCATCGACTCCATCTGCTAGTAATTTTTGTGCAATTTCTGCCGCATATTTTTTGGCGTTCGCAACTGCTGTCCCATTTCCTACTGTAGTATAGAAAAAATTATGCAAGCTTCCAATCACACCTGTTCGTTCCATTTCTCTTACTATATCTAAAGGTAATACTCGGTTGGGGTCTTGATTTATATAGACAGGATCATACCCGCCATGAGCCGTTTCATAATCAGTTTCTGCAAATTTATCTAGCGATTCAATTGGATACATGCCATATTTTGATGCGCTACTAGATTCAATTCGATCTGGATTTCCTTTGGGAACGATACCACCCGAAGTTACCAAAGTAATTTTTACTTTTGATAAATCATTGATAGCATTTGCTGGCGCTACATTATCAAATTCTGGCATTGGATATTCGGTCATAAATTCTTCGTCCTTCAATTTATGCAACAGCATATCCACAGCTCGTTCAGAACCCCGGCTTTTCGCTTGAAAATTTTTACGATAGCGAATAAAGTAGCTATCCTTTTCCGGTGAGACACTCTCTCCATTTAACAACTTCAATGCTAATCGTGCTAAAATCGGGACAGCTTTTCGCATTCCTGCTGCGCTGTTTCTTGTAGGGGCTATATAAGCTCCCTTCTTATACATCTCTACACCAGGATTTTCTTCATACATCCCAGTAACAGCCGTAATTTTTAATTCTGACATAACTGCCTGAGCAACTTCGCCACAGGCAATCCCATAGCGACCAGCATTAAAGGCTGGACCAGCGATCACAATATCTGGATTGAATTGTTTAATTCGTTCTAAGACATCTGCTTTGGCACTATCCAAATTTTCATTGAAAAAACTATCGCCGCAAACGACAGTACCGACGATTTCGGCTTCCTCACCAAATGAATTCATAAAAGCAAGTCCTGGCCCTACTACTTTTTCTTTAGAGAATGGTCGAATGTCCGCTTTTTCTTCACCACCAATTCCAGCATAGAATTGATTGATATAGTGAACAACTCTATATTTAGTCATAAGACACTTCCTTACAATTAATATTTGGCGTATTGATTCCTCATTTCAGAAACTTCTTCAATGATGTCGTCAACATCTAAAACCATTTTCATCATGCCGATTTGCTCTTCAAAAACATCTGCAGCAACAGCTGCTTTAAATTCTGGCTCTACAGCGTGATATACAGCTAAACCTAGCTGTTCATTGGTTAATGGACCGGCAAACGTAGGATCGCCATTCGTTACAGTTTCTGCCGCTAATCCTGCTGCTTCTCCTTCAGCAGCTCCAATAAGAATAACGACATTTTCTGCGCCAAATGTATTTGCAGCTTCTTTTACTCTACGTTGATTTTCTAAGTCCATTGCACCAGCGGCCGTTCAGACAAAACATTCTGTTGACGAGAATATTACGTCAGCTCCAGTTCCGGCAATACAAGCTTCGATTGCCTGCCCTGGAATACCATCACGGTCGCCGATCACTAAGACTTTTTTATTGTTTAATTCTAAAGTCATTAGTTGTTCCTCCCTATTTTTTTATTATTAAATGCCTTTTGCTGACATTTTATTAAAACCAAGTTCATTTGTTGCACCGGTGATTGCCTGAATTTCAACTTCAATCGATCCATCCTCTTTCAAGCTGCCATCAAAGCCGCCCGCAATAACATCGACATCATCTAGTTGCCCAATCAATCGCTCCATCTTCGGTAATCGGATCGTTTCATTTGCATTTCCGCCGGTCACAACAGCAGTTGCTAATTTATCTGCATCGGCTAGTGACTGGCTAGCGCCATCTCTACCAGCGTATTCATCCGTAACGATAACTGTTTTGATTCCTTTTTCTTCAACTTTTTTACAATTCATAATTAGATCAGTATCAGGATTTCCAAATCCTTCTTGCGAAATAATGACACCATCTAATCCTAAATATTCACTTAATTTTGCGACAAAGTCACTTGAACGATGTTTATCTTGTAAATAGACCGTTTCATTTGTAACGATCACACCTAAGAAATTTAATTCTTTTCCATGTTTCTTATACAAATCAGCGATCACTGGATTATTTAAATGATGATAGGTCGTGTTTTTATCGCAAGCAGAAACACAGTTTCCACTAATGATCGCTCCATCCATCACTTCTGTTGGATATAAAATCGTCGGAACAATATGTTTAGCATCAGTACCATAGACATAGGTATCATGAAGCAATCCTTGCGTTTGTAACATATAGACATAACCCACTTTGGGCAACTTAGGATATTGTTGGATCTGTTCTAACAATGGTAACGTTTCAAATATATCGATCTTATCAGGCTCGACATTTTCACCAAATTTGCCAATATAATCCGCTACTTTTAATCCGGCAAAGCGGACTGCTTCTTCATACAAATGTGGAGATAATCCATCTTGAGGTTTTAAGACTAAACAAATCTCAATCAATTGAGAAAAAGGCGTTAATTCAGAGCCCGGACCTTGCATATCGACGATTCCTTCTTGAAAACCCACAATTTTCCCAACCGTCATCACGCCACAGCCTTTTAAAGCATGAGTCCGACCGCTTCCGACAATATCTACTTTATTTATTACTCCTGGAAATATCCCCATAGATGAATCAACTTTACATCTTGGTTCGATCACATCCTTGACTGGTGTAATCCGGATGCTTTCCCCAGGAATAGCAATTTCAATCTCACAACTCTTTAAGCGGTCATCTGACAAAACTAATTCTTTGATTTTGGCTGGATCAATAAACAATATTCCTTTTTCAATTTTCTCTTTTTGAGACAAAACAACCTTTTTGATCTCAATAGTTCCAAGTTCAAGTTTCATTCATTCACCTCAGTTCTAGTTAGTCGAAAGTCATTGAGCACTTAAATCATCCCCCCATTCTGCTCAACGTACTTTGTGCAATATAAAAGTCTACAAAAGCAAAATCATGCAGTACGCCTAAAGACCAATCAGGTCGCTGCTTAGTTTTAATAAATTTTTCGTAGACAGCTATTGCAGATTCAATATATTCTAAACTCTCGATATGGATAGATTGAGAGTTGGTCTCTAACATAAAAATAGTTTTGTAGTAAGTCTCGTTGGGTTTGATACTTCCACTCAAAGGATGGGATAATAAAGAACTATATTCATTGATAATAGATTTCTTTGTGGCTTCCAGTACAGCTCCATATGAGTCGTTGATAAAATATATGTTAGTACTTGGATTGAATTTTTCTTTTACCATTGGATTATTTGTGATGACAAACACTTCTCTACCGCCTTTTCAATTGTTACCAAATTCACATAAGAGCATTGATTTTAAAATAGAAATTTTAAACATAGTTAAAGGGCAACAACATATTTTGCTGTTGCCCCTGTCACTAACCTGAGAGATTCACCTTTTTGAGGCTTGCTCCATCGGTGCATTACTGCTCTTCAGAGGTTCATATGATTACGGTCCATTTACCTGAGATGTTCATTATAGAGTTAGCGTACTTTATAACTTATACCTTCGGTGACAGAATTTCTGCGCTCTCCCGCAATCAGAAAAAATTATTCGTAAACGTTTTCTATGATTTAAATGTTAGCAACTCCAAGAAATGATTACAAACCAACTTTTTTTTAATTTCTTAAGTAATTGAACTCCTAACTAATAAAAAATTAATTGCTTCAAAATAAAAACTTACTTTAAATAAATTTCTTGATTCACAAAATATAAAAATTAATTATTGTTTTTAAACAAATAAAAAAACTGATACCCAATTATCCGTGTATCAGTTTAACTACTATTATTGAATTTTTTTAAGTAATTTTTTCAGCTGATATTGCTCTTCCTTATCTAGTAAGTTTGTGACGTGATTATTTAGGTCAGCAAATATCTGTTGGATTTCTTTAGTCAATTCTAAACCTCGGCCTGTTAAAAATAAATTTTTTTGGCGTTCATTATCTACTGGAATTTTACGTTCGATATAGTCTTTCTTTTCCAATACTTTCAAAATATTAGTAACCGTAGCATCCTGCTTACCTAAATAATTGGCTAATTTTTTTTGGATCACACCCGGATTGAATCCAATATAATTTAACGTTCGTGCTTGATGAGCGGTTAAACCGATTTTCTTTAACCTTGTATCAATAAAATCCTGCTGCATCAAATTTACTAAATAAATATTTTCTGATAATGTATCTTGATTTGTTTTCATCGTAACCACCTTTCTTTTATCATAACATAAGTAACTGCCATTTACTTTTATTTGCAACAGTTTAATTGACAAATTAATTTCCAAAGAGTATCATCTGTTTAAAGTTGTAACTACAAGTTTTATTTTTGGAAAGTTGGTAAAAATTTATGGATAAAAGAATTGTTTTAATTACTGGAAGCAGTACGGGGTTAGGCCGCGCTACGGCTGTTCGCTTAAAAAAATTAGGTTATACTGTTTATATCACTTCAAGAACTGCAGAAAAAGTAGAAAAAGTGGCTAAAGAAATCGGTACTTCTTCCGTTGCTTTAGATGTAACAGACGAAAAATCGATCATTAAAGCCGTTGAATTAATCAAAGAAAAAGAAGGAAAAATCGATATCTTAATTAACAATGCTGGCATTCCTGGCGGTTTTAGTAAACCAGCAGAAATTGATGCTGCTGCAATGAAAAATGTATTTGATACGAATGTTTTCGGCTTAGTTTCTGTCACATATCACTTTTTGACACTTTTGGAAAAATCAAGTTTTCCAGTTATTGTCAATGTCAGCAGTGGCTTAGGTTCTTTTGGTCAAGTACAAAATCCTACTAAAATTGAATCAAAAGTTAATTCATTGGCATATAGTTCTTCTAAAGCGGCTGTCTCGATGCTTACAGTTCAGTATGCAAAAGGGTTACCAAATATCAAAATCAATGCAGTTGATCCCGGCCCAACAAATACTGGCGAAAACTTTAGTAACGGTATCCAAACGCTGGAGGAAGGCTCTGATGTTATTGTAGAATTAGCAACAATTGATCAAAATGGTCCAACTGGCTGCTTCTTTAATCGTGAGGGTGTTATCCCTTGGTAAACCAATAAAAGACCAGAGAAATCGATTGATTTCTCTGGTCTTTTATTGATATTCTGACAATTGTTCTTGAAACCATTGTAAATTTACTTGATGATGACGTTTTGAATTCTCCATCATTTGAATAAACGGTTTCCGCAGATTGCCCGGATTCTTCAATGAATCTTCGATTAACCTAATTTTCTCTTTTGTTTGTTCTATTTGGACTTCTAATAAATCAATCATATTCTCAGAAGTGATTTCCTCTGCAAAAAGCATGGGAGTGTAAAAAGAAAAAGTGATCACATCATTTTTATGACCGTATTTTAGAAACAGACGATCAAATTCTTGCTCCCCTTTTTCGGTAATCACATAACGATTTTTTTCTTTTTCTATAACTTCACTTGAAACATTTATTCTCTCTAACAAACTTTTTTCTTCTAATTGCTGCAAATTGTAATAAAAAGAACCTTTGGTAAAACGGACAAAATATTGGAAGTAATTAGCTTCCATATATGCCAGTAACTCATAACCATAAGACTCAGGTTTTTCTTTTAAAAGACCCAAAATCAATAACGGAATCATTCGTTTGAAATCTCCCCAAATTTAGTCATGAAGGCTTGAAAGTCTAATTCTCCTAAGGCAAAACTACGACTTAAGCGATAGATTTTTTCATTTTTGGTTTGTTGTCGAGCATATATTTTTTGTAACTGCTTTTCTTCATTTTCTAAAGGTTGAAGTATATCTATCTTCTTACTAAACGCTTCATAATAACGTATTCCAAATTTACGTTGTGATACTGCATCGATGTGAATACCGTCAGGGTTGGCAGTCAAACCTTCTGCGCTAACAAGATAACAATTTTCAGTCTCTACGACTACTTTTTTTATTTCATGATTAATTTCTTTATATTCAGTCGCACTTAAGCCGAAACCACTTTTCCCTAAAAATTCAGGAAGTTCTCCTACAATAATCGGTAACTCTGGTAACCCTAGTTCACTTCTGAAATGAGCAAAAACTGCGGCTAATTTTTCAGCATAAACTTTGTGTAAACCATTTAAACTGTCATTTTCACCTTGATGCCATAAAATGCCGATCAACTCGCTTGTTTCCATCGCAAACTTTGCTTCTGACAATGCGTGCCGAGTCAGTAATTGATCATCTGCCCATTCAGCAATCGAACTTCCGCCTTCTGCACAAGGAATCAAGCCGATTTTTTCTTCAGGGTAATCATTTAACCATGCTGACGCAAAGGAAGCTGCTGGACCAACACCGGCTACTTCACGATCAAAATGAATCGGTTCAGCCATCATTTGCCAGCGACCATTGCGTAACATTTCGATGTTTTCATTATAAATAGTTGGCACGTCCGTTAAAAAGCCACGACCTGCCATATTTGATTGGCCAATCAATAAAATAGATTTCATTATTTCACTCCTCAATTACTTTGCTTGACACAATATAGTCTAATTAGACTATATTGTCAATAAAAAAATTCTTCTAACAAGAAGAATTTTACTTTTGAGCTAGTAATTGATCGATTTCCTCAAAATATTTTTTGCTGATTGCTTGATATTTATTATAGTTGGCTTGGTTGACTCTGAAAATTTGTTTTGCCTTTTCTTTTGGTAATTCTGGTTGTTCTAACAAATAATACAACCCAAAAATCGGCTCATTTTCTACTGCATAGTAACAAGTAGACCCGAAAATATCCGCCGCTAATTCTCCCAACACAGCAGTTTGAAAAAAGCCACCACTAATCGACAATTCCTCATTTGGTGCTACTAGTTTAACTAAACGGGCCACGTTTAGTAATAAACCTTCAATTATACTGCGAATCATATCTTTTCTTTGGTGTTGCAGCGTTAAATCTTGAAATCCACCTGCTATATCATTAGACCAATAAGGTGCGCGCTCGCCATTTAAAAAGGGCCAAAAACGAAGATTTTTAGCGCCTATTTCAGTTTGCGCTAGAATATCAGGTAAATTAGCAAAAAAGTCAAGTGACTCTTTTCCAAACTGCTCTGCTGCCCAACTCAATATACATCCGCCATTGTTTGATGGTGCTCCGCAGACATAATAGTGTTCATTTAAATAATAACAAAAATTCTGTTTTTTATAATTTAATTTAGCGCTTCTTGTTACTTGACGAACCGCTGCGCTCGTCCCAATCGTCAGACTTGCGGTTCTTCCTGTACGATAAAAACTAGCATAGGCAGCCAGTACACCATCACTTGCACCTGCCATTATACTCACTGAAGTTTTAAAACCAAATTTTTGGCAAATTTCAGGTAATGCTTCAACAAGTTGGGTCGGATCAACAAGTTCACCTAATTGCGCTTCCTCAATTTTTAAATACGTCAAAATCGCTTTACTCCATTGCCTTTTATGGATATCAAATAATCCTGTGGCGGATGCGGTAGAATAATCAATCAAGGGTTTTCCTGTAAAGTATTGTAAAACCAATTCTTTGATTCCATACCAATGAATATCTTGAGGGTACTCACTACGTAAGGCTAATATTTTAGCAAATGGCGACATCGCATGGAGCGGCGTACCAGAAATTTCATAAAAAGATGGGGCTTCATTTGTCTTTTTAAAAGCTTCAATGGCGATGGCAGCTTGAAAATCTGACCATAAAAAGATTTTCTTAGATTCATCATCTGGCATCAAACTATGCATGGCTGTACTAAAAGAGATGGTTTCAACTTGCTGACGAAATACATTTGGGATCGCTAAAACAGCTTCACTCAAGGTCATTAATAACTCATGCCCTTTTTGATATTTTACGGTATCATCGCCGTAAGTCTGCAATCTATGTTCACTAGCATATAATACCTGATTGCTCTGGATCACTCCAATTTTAATTGCTGTTGTTCCAATATCGATTCCTAAAAAAACTGCCAAAAATACTCACTCTTCTCTTTGTTATTCAAAATTCTTTGTCTAATTTATTCTACTACAAAACTTTACTATTTGATGTTATAGAGCACAACTAAAACAAAAGAAAAAAGCCCTTGGATTCCAAGGGCTTTGCGTTATCTGATAATAGATTAACGACGGATTTCTTTGATACGAGCTGCTTTTCCGTGTAATGCACGTAAGTAGTAAAGTTTCGCACGACGTACTTTACCGTAACGAACTACTTCAATTTTAGCAACACGTGGAGTGTGTAGTGGATATGTACGTTCCACACCAACACCATTAGAGATTTTACGTACTGTATAAGTTTCGCTGATACCAGCTCCACGGCGTTTGATTACAACACCTTCGAATAACTGGATACGTTCGCGAGTTCCTTCGACAACTTTCGCGTGAACACGAACAGTGTCCCCAGGACGGAACGCTGGGATGTCAGAACGTAATTGTTCTTGTGTTAAAGCTTCGATTAATGGATTCATTTTATCATTCTCCTAATTTCCAAACAATCTTAGGATGCATCACCCTAGCGGATTATCGTAATAGATGAGTTTACACTCACCAAGTTATTCTATCAGACTATAACTTATCTGTAAAGATAAATTTCTTGTCATCGTCTATCTAATCTTCTTTTTTGATTTCAGCTAATAGGTTTTCCATTTCTGGTGTCAATTCAAGTTTTTCTAACATATCTGGTCGTCGGTGGTACGTGCGGCGTAAAGACTCTTTTAATTGCCATTCTTCGATCAAACGATGATTCCCATTCATTAGAACTTCCGGTACGCCCATCCCTTCGAATTCAGCCGGACGGGTGTACTGCGGATGTTCTAACAAACCAGTAGAATGCGAATCTGTTTTGGCAGAAGTTTGGTTGCCTAATACATCTGGCAATAAGCGAACAGTTGCATCAATCATAACCAACGCCCCTAACTCGCCACCAGTCAACACATAATCACCTAATGAGACTTCATCCGTTACTAAAGTACGAATCCGTTCATCGTAACCTTCATAATGACCACAAACAAAAACAAGCTGTTCTTCTTGGGAGAACTCTTCCGCCATTTTTTGATTGAAAGGTTTTCCGGCAGGGTCTAACAAAATCACCCGTTTTTTTTGATTATTGGTCGCACGTTCGATAGCTTTCAAATTATCGTAAATGGGTTGGACTTTTAGTAGCATACCTGCACCACCACCATAAGGATAATCGTCTACTTGCTTATGCTTGTTATCTGAATACTGACGGAAATCATGCACGTTGACCTCCAATAATTCTTTCTCAATGGCTTTTCCAATGATGGATTCATTTAGCGGGCCTTCGATCATTTTTGGAAAAAGGGTCAATACATCAATTCGCATCGTCTAACAATCCTTCCGGAATCTCAACGTGAACGACTCCTTCAGTAAGATCGATATCTTTTACCACTGATTCAATATATGGAATCAATGCATCTTTTTCACCTTTACGTTTTACAACCCAAACATCATTGGCCCCTGGTGATAAAATCTCGGTGATTTTTCCGATTTCTTTATCTTCCTCATCGACAACTGTCAAACCGATGATTTCATGATAATAATATTCATGTTCATTTAAATCACCCAATTGTTTTTCTGAGATTTTTAAGATTCCATCACGAAATGGTTCAACTAAGTTGATATTGCCGTAACCCTCAAAACTCAACAAATCAAAATTTTTATGTCTGCGGTAACTGGTGATCGTTAGAGGCAGAACTTCTTGATCATCACGAAACAAATACAATTGTTCTCCGACTTGATAACGGTCTTCTGTAAAATCGGTTGTAGAAATTACTCGGACTTCACCGCGAATACCATGGGTATTGACGATTTTTCCGACTTTATAATAATTAGTCACGTATTTCCCTCTTTCTTACCTACTGTATTTAGTTTGCCATTGAAACAGCCATCTTCAAACCATTCATGCTATCTGAATTCATGATAGTGTAAACAGTTTGATTGTTTTGCCATGCAATTCGATTTGATTGATAATCGCTCGCTGTCACTCGTAAAGAAATTTGGCCAGCCGTTTGTGGAACTGGTAAAAAGGCACTCTCTAAATATTCAACAACTTGTTTGGCAAAAGGTACCGGGTTCTCTTGTTCCAAATTACTTGCCTGAACACCGATACTCCAGTTACCTTCTTTCCAAGTTAAGTACGTTGAACCCGCTCCAGAATTTTGATAACCCATAATATTATGACCTAAATCGACTTGTTGTCCATTTGGATCATAGTTTTGACCAACAGCGCTTTGAGCTGCTGCACTTGAAGCATATGTTTGTCGCTGATATTGAGCTACTGGCGTTTGACTATTCAACGAAGCATCATTAAAAGGTGTTTCTTTGTCTACTATATAATAATTTACCTTTAGGATCCCTTGTTCTTCAGCGGCAGTAATACCGATTTGCTTCCCACCGCTAATAGTTGCAGGATCTGGAAATTGGTCATTTGGGTAATTTGCCTTCAATTCCTCATTTGCTGAAAGCGAATGATCACTATGAGTAGAATTGGTAGCAGAGCTACTAGCAGCTGTTTTTGAACTTGAAGTGGTCGACGCATTTGTACTTGAACTACTACTTGAAGTATTTTTTTCTGAGCTTACTTGAGAACTACTTGTTTTAACCGTTGCACTTGCAGTTTCTTTGGTCGTGCTATCTTTCGAATCATTATTTCCCAACTGGCATGCAGATAAAACAAACAACGCACTGAACAATAGTACATATTTTTTCATGGTGGAACACCTCCACCTATAGTCTATCGCATTTTCAATGAAAAAACACTCGAATCAAACTGACTCGAGTGTTCCAACTTTATTTACCATCCACGATGTTAAGACGAACTTTTTTCGGACCATTTGTCCGAACACTATACACGATCGTACGGATCGCTTTTGCTACTCGGCCTTGTTTTCCGATGATTCTGCCGATGTCTTCGGGTGCAACCGTTAAGTTGTACTCTAAGAAATCATTCGATTCTTCGATCTCTAACTTCACTTCTTCAGGCTTTGTCACCAACGGGTGAACAATGGTCAACACAAGGTTATTTAAATCTTGCATAATTGATCACCTTATTTCTTAGCGAATTTAGCTTCGTGGTGTTTTTGCATGATGCCTTCTTTAGAAAGAATGTTACGAACTGTATCAGAAGGTTGCGCACCTTTACCTAACCAGTTTAAAACATTTTCTTCTTTTAATACGACTTCTGCTGGGTTTTTCAAAGGATTGTAAGTACCCACAGTTTCGATAAAACGTCCATCACGAGGAGAACGAGAATCAGCAACAACGATACGGTAGAAAGGTTTTTTCTTAGAACCCATACGTTTCAAGCGAATTTTAACTGCCATTATATAACTACACCTCCATATATTTAATCACAAGATGTATAATAGCATTATTATTTGACCCTGTAAAGAGTTTTTTCTTTACAGGCTGTTTTTTTCTCTGAGCGTATCCTTTGCACATTTTACTTATTTTTTGTAAGATTGAATTATGGTTATTAAATAGCAATAAATATTACTTTTAAAAATTGGAGGAACAAATATGTCTAAAAAAATTGGTATTTTAGTTGGTAGTCTTCGAAAAGACTCTTACAATAAAATCGTAGCGAAACAATTCGCAGAATTACTACCCGATGGTTTTGAAGCAAAATTTATCCAAATCGATGATCTACCCTTCTATAACGAAGATCTTGAAGTTGAAGGCTCAGTCCCTGAAGCTTGGACTCGTTTCCGTAAGGATGTCAGTGACGTTGATGGCTTATTCTTCTTCTCTCCTGAATATAATCGTTCTGTCCCAGCAGCTTTGAAGAACGCTTTAGATGTTGGCTCTCGTCCAATGGGCAGCAGCGTTTGGGGTGGCAAACCTGGTTTAGTCGTAACTGTTTCACCTGGTGGGCCTGGCGGATTTGGTGCAAACCATGCTTTACGCCAATCATTAGTCTTCCTAGATGTTCCTACACTACAACAACCAGAAGCTTACATCGGTGGCATCATGAACTTAGTTGACAATGATGGTCATATCGCTGACGGCACCGTGGAATTCTTCCAAACTATCACTGATAAGTATATTGAGTTCTTCAATAAATTAGTTAAATAATTGTCTTTTAAACAGCTCGCAGTTTAACTGTGGGCTTTTTTTGTGAAAAATTATTACTGATTGAACTCTTTACTCAGCCTTTGGTACAATTAACTTATCAAAAGGAGGCGCTTTATTTGACGATAAATATTCGACTGGAAGAACCAAAAGATCATTATTTTGTTGAATTGATTACACGAAAAGCATTTTGGAACTTATATACTCCCGGAGCAGTGGAACATCTGATTGTTCATCAGTTACGTCAACACCCAGATTTTATTCCTGAATTAGCTTTTGTTATTGAATTAGATGAAAAAATCATTGGCAGCATTTTTTATAGCAAGTCTAAAGTAGTTGATGCGTCTGGAAAGGAATTTCCCTTAATTACTTTTGGTCCAGTTAGCATCGACCCTGATTATCATCGCCAAGGCTATGGTAAAAAATTAATAGCGCATTCCATAGCCGAAGCAAAAAAAATTGGGTACCCTGCGATCGTTATCGGCGGTTTTCCTTATCATTATCAGCCTTACGGATTTGTCGGAACGAAAAAATATAGTATTTCTATGCCTGACGGAAAATACTATACCGGAATCATGGCTTTACCTTTACAAGCAAATGCTCTTGATTCTATCCAAGGACGAGTATTTTTCTCGGAAGCTATGGAGCCTGATTTAGAACAGTTAGCAGCCTACGATGAAGCTTTCCCTAAAAAGGAAAAACAGGTACTTGAGTGCCAAGCAGTATTTGAAGTAGCCGTTGCTGAAATCGATACAACGATCTATTAACTAGTTTGTTTTTTCAAATGCAATTGGGCAAACTGCCCATATTGTTTGGTGTCGATCAATTGTAATGTCTGCTGGGTTTGTTGAGGTAAAAATAGAGGGATCCCCTCTCCTAATAGAATTGGAACGATTTGGACCCACCATTCATCGATCATTTCTGCTTCAATAATCGGTTGTAGTAACGTTCCGCCACCAACGACCCAAATAGTTTTATTTCCAGGTAGTCCTTGAATAAATTCAATGGGATCTTGATGGATTAGCTGAATATTGTCATCTACTAAGACTGTTGAGTGACTAAAAACATAATTTTCTTTTTCAGGGTACAATTTTTCTTGGGGCGCATCTCGTTTGACCACTTCATAGGTGCGTCGGCCCATCATCGTCAAATCGATTGCTTGATAAAATTCTTCATAAGGAACTAGTTCTCCGCCGGGTTGATGGTATAACCATTCTAAATGATCGGCTTTATCTGCTAGATAGCCATCTAAACTAATCGCTCCATAAAATACAACACGTGCTGTCATTTCACTCACTCCTTCCTTTTGATTGTATCCACCCTGTTTATTAGAAGCTAGGTAATTGCTCACAAAAAAGTCCTCTCAATTATGAGAAGACTTTTTTACTTAAAATTTATTTACGTCAAATCAATCCTCAGTCTTCTGACAAGCTGTTCTCTTTTTGACTTTAAAAATATAATGTGGCATCTCGATTCCGCTATACTGTTTAACGATCCGTTGAGTAACGGTCATTCCATTACGAATAGCTACATTCATTGAAGCAAGATTTGTATCTCGAATAATCGATACCACTTCTGCTACTCGTAATATTTCGAACGCATAATTTTTGACTGCTTGAGTTGCTTCCATCATATAACCTTTATGCCATTCGCTAGCTATTAAATGATAACCAATTTCTACATAGGTTTTGCCATCAATCGTTTGATCGGTGAGTCCACATTCACCAATTATCTTGCCGTCTGACTTTCTTTCGATTGCCCAAAGACCGTAACCTTTTTCCTGATACAACTTGAGGTTCCAAGATAACCAATTGGCAATTTTAAGGTCATCAAACCCACCTTCATAAGCATACATTACTTCATCAGATCCTAAAAAAGTTTTCAAAACAGCTTCTTCACCAACACGCCAATTTCGTAAGCGCAATCGTTTAGTTTCCAAAATCATCGACGAAACTTCTTTATTCAAAACGTTCACTTTTAGCAATTTTTTATAAATTGACATCCATTTTATACGTTAGTTTTGATAAATCGATGCTGTCTTTGACTAGTTGTCCAATATACTTCATTGCTTTTTCTTGCATCACTTCAACGATTTCATGGTTACGATTTGTCAGATAAGTGGTCAACGCTTCTCCTTGAAATTGGATTGCGTGTTGATCTGTTTCGGCGACTAGACGAATCAAATTTTCACGACAATCTTTTACAAAGTCTTGATCAGATTCAATTAACTCACTATAATGTCCTTCGACCAACGCAGTGATCGTGCGATACATCCAATAGCCATCTTTTAAATTCCAATCAAGAGAAGTATTGTTGAAACTTGGATCAGAATCTGTTGCATTTCCATAAAATGGAAGGTGCGGATTAAAGGCAGGGACACCTAAGCAAACCCACATAATAGTCGAAAGTTCTTCCGGTACATGATTTCGGACTTGCATGATATGAGAATCTTGTGTTCGATTCAACGCAATCGGACGATACAAATGTTTTTCACGTTCTGTTCCTTTACCATAAGGATCGTAAACTGTTTCATTATAGTGAGAGCTCAAAATATATGCGATATCTTCTAAACTGATTTTTCTGCTAGCTTTTCGTAAAAATGGTAAGTTAGAGGATACCGGATCTTGTTCGATTTCCGGATTCAAATAACGTTGGCCAAACCACACTCGAGGTGTATTATAATAACGATCTTTTTCTGTGTCTGTTCCAAAAATGTGACGGAAGTTGAAGCCTTGATGATCAGGATTTAAATGATTTTTTTCAACAAATTCTTGAATTCCTTCAGACCACATAAAATTTTCTTGATCCGTAAAATCAATTTCTTCTTGAGCGACTTGGTTCGCAATCACAGCATAGTGATCATCAGGAATTCGTTGGGCCACCCAGTGATGTCCTGTGACGATTTCCATATACCAAACTTCATTCTTATCACTAAAAACAATACCGTTACCTTCGGGAGAACCCGATTTTCTGATGATCTCTCCTAAATATTCTACGCCATGACGAGCAGAATCGATATACGGCAATACTGCTACAACCATTGAATCTTCTGCGATTCCGTCTTTTACTAAAGGATCAAATGCTAGAACATGCTCATTAGCATAGACGCTCTCAGTCGCACTGATTCCGACATTCTTTTCATTAAATCCACTACCACCGAAAATACCTTCTTTTTCAACATTTACATTTGGTACCATTTGATAGCGATAGGCTTTTGCTGGATAATCAAAAGTGAAGCCATTTTTATTAGAAACATATTTCCCAGTTTGATGATCATTACTTGGAATCACTTGAATTTTTTGTGGTGTATCTGCGACAAACATATCATTGTTGCGCGCCATCATTGTTGATCCATCAGTTGAAGCCTTTTTCCCTACTAAAATCGTTGTACACGCCATTATAATTCCCTCCCATTTTCTTCTACATATTCACTATAACGCTAACGTAAGAAAAAAACCAAAAATAACTTAAAGCGTTTACTTCAACTGTAATTCTTCATAACGAAAACAATTTTTTTCATGATCATTGACGATACCGACCGCTTGTAAAAAAGCATAGATTGTTGTACTTCCTACAAATTTAAAACCACGTTTTTTTAAATCTTTCGCAATCCTATCTGAAAGTTCTGTCGTCGCCGGGACTTCACGTTGGCCATCGATCACTCGATGATTGGTAAATCCCCATAAGTAATCAGAAAAACTCATCTCAGTTGCTTGCATCTCTAAGATTTTTTGTGCATTATGGATGGCTGCTTCAATTTTTCGCCGATTACGGATCACGCCAGCGTTTTGCATCAATTCTTCCACCTTTACTTCATCAAATTTTGCGACCTTCTCGATTTCAAAATTTTCATACGCTTGATCAAAACTTTCTGATTTATTTAAAATCGTTTGCCAACTCAATCCCGCTTGATTCATATCTAAAACAAATTTACGGAAAAGTCGTTGATCATCATATTCAGGAACACCCCAAATAGTATCATGATAAATCTGCATATTTTCATTACTTCCAGCCCAATTACAACGTTCCATTGTTCTCCCCCTTTTTATTATAAACGAACATACGCTCCCCTTTCAGTATAGCAGAACTCGTTTTTTACACAATAAAAAAGCTGAGGCACAAGTAGAAAAACCTTTTGCCTCAACCCTGATTGATTATTTACGTTTCTTTTTCTTCTTCTTATTTTTCTTGACCATCCGGTTCATAGCCATCTTGCCCATTTTACCTTTGATTCCTGAACCAAACATTTGGTCCATTCCGGCAGGCATACTGCCTTTACTCATTTGTTGCATCATTTTGCGTGATTCTTTAAATTGTTTAATCATGCGGTTGACTTCAACGACTGAATTTCCGGATCCGGCAGCGATCCGACGACGGCGACTAGGATTTAATAAATCGGGATCTTCTCTTTCCGCCGGAGTCATAGAATAAACCATCGCTTTTTTACGTTCGACATCTTTTGGATCTACTTTGATGTTTTCAATTCCAGGCATTTGACTCATTCCAGGAATCATTTTCAATAGATCTTCGATTGGTCCCATGCCCATAACTTGATCTAATTGTTCAATGAAATCATTAAAGTCAAAACTATTTTCCTTCATCTTACGAGCTAATTCTTCCGCTTTTTTCTCATCGTAATCCACTTGAGCTTTTTCAATCAGCGTTAGCATATCACCCATACCTAAGATTCGACTAGACATCCGATCTGGATGGAAGACTTCAAGGTCAGTTAATTTTTCACCAGAACCAATGAACTTGATTGGAGCCCCAGTAACGGCACGGATCGATAGCGCAGCCCCACCACGAGTATCACCATCAAGTTTTGTAATCACAACCCCAGTTATACCTAGTTGTTCGTTAAAACTTTCAGCAACGTTTACGGCATCTTGCCCCGTCATCGCATCGACAACCAATAGGATTTCATTTGGTTGTGCAATTTCTTTGATTTGTTTTAATTCATCCATTAATGTCTCATCGATATGTAGACGCCCTGCCGTATCAATCAAAACATAATCATTTTTATTTTCGCGCGCTTGTTTCATCCCTTGGCGAACGATTTCGACTGGACTTACTTCTGTTCCCATATCGAAAACAGGCACGTTTAATTGTTGGCCTAATACTTTTAATTGGTCGATCGCTGCTGGACGATAGATATCGCCTGCGATCATCAATGGGCGGGCTTTTTCATTTTTGATCAGTGAATTAGCTAATTTCCCAGCAAAGGTTGTTTTACCTGCCCCTTGCAGACCAACCATCATGATCACGGTCGGAATCTTCGGTGATTTTTCAATACCGACTGCTTCTGAACCTAAAGTTTTCGTCAATTCCTCGTCAACGATTTTTACGATTTGTTGAGCGGGCGAAAGACTTTCTAGTACTTCTACGCCAAGTGCACGCGTCCGGACTTCTTTGGTAAATTGTTTTACAACTTGTAAATTAACATCGGCTTCTAATAACGCCAGACGGATCTCGCGCATCATTTCGGTAACATCAGCTTCTGTTACTTTTCCTTTTTTTCGTAATTTCCCCATCGCAGACTGTAAACGCTGCGTTAAACTTTCAAATGCCATTGTTGATTACTTTCCTTTCTGTAAATGAGTCTAGTTTCCACTCAAATAAATGTTATTTTTGATCAAAGTAATGATCGTTTACTATTCATCTAAATCTTGCAGATTAGTGATTGCTGCAGCTAAAACTTCATCTTTGGGATAATGCTCTGTCACATAGAGTGCTAGCTTATCCAATTGTTCTTCACGAACAATATAATCTGAAAACATATGTAGTTTGCGTTCATAATCTTCTAAGATTTTTTCAGTTCTTTTAATATTATCATAAACTGCCTGACGACTCACTTGATATTCTTCAGCGATCTCACCAAGTGAAAAATCATCTGCGTAATACAGTTCCATATAATTCATTTGTTTTTCAGTTAATAGCGTTGCGTAGAATTCAAACAATGCATTCATTCGGTTCGTCTTTTCGAGTTCCACTACGTCATCCTCATTTCTTGCCAATTTTCTTCAGAGTATATGGCTATCCCTTTTTGCATAAAATAAGCGGTGGCTACTCCGACACCGTTGATCCGATTGCCAGAAAAACTACCATCGTAGATCCGATTGCTACCACAAGACGGGCTTTTTTCTTTCAAAATCAATTCGGTCACTTGTAAGCGTTGAAGCTGTTCAAAAGCTAAAATCGCTCCTTCTTTAAATGCTTCCGTCACGTCGTTGCCTTTTTTATCGATCACTTTTGCGCTATCATTCCAAACGTCAAAGCCATCTCCGCCTTGGATCTCTGCAGGTGTTCTTGGTGTAGGCAACCCCCCGAGCACTTCTGGACAGACAACGATTGCTTGATTTGTTTTCACCCATTCTTTTAATAATAGGATTTCATTTGATTGGCCATCGTATCGACAGGCGATTCCACCTAAGCAAGCACTGATTCCTAGCATTGTTTCTTCTCCCATCATTTAATAGAAAATAGGTGACAAAACTGCTTTCACATTATACCATTTATTCATGTATGGAAATAGTCCTTCCTAAATCTTCTTTAAAAAAAGAAAAACGCTACAAACTAGGATATTTTTTTACATCAGGAGAGGAGATACTTATGAAACACGTGTTAGTTGTAGACGATGAACCTTCGATCGTAAAGTTGCTGAGCTTTAATTTAGAAAAAGAAGGGTACGCAGTATCGACTGCAGACGATGGCCAAGTTGGGTATGAATTGGCCTTGAATGAAAAATTTGATTTTATTATTTTAGATGTCATGTTGCCATCGATGGATGGTTTAGAAATCGCGCGGAAATTGAGACAAGAAAAAATCGATACGCCGATTTTAATGTTGACTGCAAAGGATGACGCGATTGATCGGATCTTAGGTTTAGAAATCGGAGCAGACGACTATTTGACTAAACCTTTTTCGCCACGCGAAGTATTGGCGCGAATGAAAGCTATTTTTCGACGTGTTGAACCACGCCAAGAAGCTGTGTCTCATGAATTTTTAACTACTGGAGAGATAACGGCAGATTTGTCAAACTATCAAGTAACCGTTCGTGATAAAAAAATTGAATTAACACCTAAAGAATTTGAATTACTGGTTTATTTCATGAAACGAAAAGAACGTGTGATTGATCGTGACACACTATTAGATCGGATTTGGCACTATGACTTTTCTGGTCAGAGCCGAATCGTCGATGTCCACGTCTCTCATTTACGTGAAAAAATAGAACTTGATCCAAAACATCCCCAATATTTACAAACGGTCCGTGGTTTTGGTTATAAATTCCAGGTACCAACTCGATGAAACGCAAACACTTAGATTATCTCATCCCGTTTCTTTTAGTTTGTCTCCTTTTTTTTGGTAGTTGGAAATTGGCCAATCATTTTTATAATAAAGAATTACTTGAACAACAAGAAGAATTTTTGACCAGTAATGGTGAATTGATGATTCATCGATTGGATCTCGAAGCATTAAATTCGCGTTCCAATCAAGCGGCTATCGAACATTTTGCTCAAGAAGCTCATGATCGAATCACACTAATGGATTCTAAAGCCAAAATTATCTTTGATAGTACGGATCCTGATTTAACCGGTAGTCGTGAAGATCGACCTGAAGTAAAAACGGTCTTGAATAGTGCTAGCGTTGGTGCCTCTGTCCGTTACAGTTCGACTTTGAATACTGAGTTGCTTTATACCGCTCAGCCAATTCGTTCCAATGACAAAATCATAGGGATTTTACGGGTCGCAAAAAGAACCTCAGCATTTCAGCCCAAGACGAGAAACTTTCAACGAACAATTTTTATTATTTTACTTTTCTTTTATACATTTATTTACTTGATCATTTGTTATTTGACTTATCAACGAAATCGACCGATCCAAGCCGTTTTACCCGTGTTGCAACGGATGCTCAAGGCGCCTGAAAAAAGCAATTACGTCATGCAACACTCTTCCCAATGGAAAGAGCTCTATATCACGGTCAACCAAATCAGTGAACAATTGAATGAAACTTATGCCGCTTACACATCAACGGAAGAACAATTCTCTACGTTGTTCCATGAATTGACGATTGGCGTCTTTATCATTGATACCGAAGGGCGCTTCAGTATGGTCAATCCAGCAATGGAAGAATTGTTACAAATTGGTGGTGCCAAAGATCATTATTATTGGCAAGTCATCGCTGATAACCGCTTTATTCAATTAATCCAACAAATTTTAGTCGATAAAGGACAAGTCCATCGAGAAATTTCTACAAAATTGCCCACTTCGATGAATTTAGATATTCGTTTACGTTATATCGAAAACGAACTCCGTGGTGATCAAATCATGGGAACGGTCTATGACCTGACACACGTTCGACGCTTAGAAAAAATCCAACGTGATTTTGTTGGCAATGTTTCTCATGAATTGAAAACCCCTGTTACTTCTTTACTAGGCTTTACCGAAACCTTATTAGATGGGGCGAAAGAAGATCCTGAATTGACTACAGAATTTTTGACGATCATGGAAAATGATGCCAAACGATTACAGCGATTGATCCAAGACATTATCGAACTTTCAAAAGATAGCGATGATTTGGCAGAAGATCGTCAAACGATCGAAATCGATACGTTTTTACAACAACAAATCGATCTATACCAGCATATTTTGAAGAAAAAAGATATTACGGTTACTATTGACGGGCCATCCGGTGGTTTCTATCAAACACGTTTGACCTTTTTCCAACCAATTGTCAAAAATCTATTAGAAAATGCGATCCAATATTCACCCGAAAACAGTCAGATTGAAATAAGTTATACCTTGAGTGATAAACTAGAAATCATTGTGACCGACCATGGGATTGGGATGTCTAAAGAAGATCAAAAACGAATTTTTGAACGGTTTTATCGTGTCGATAAAGCTCGTAGCCGTCATTCTGGAGGTACTGGTCTAGGGTTGGCGATTGTTAAAGAATATAGCGAAATCCTCGGCGGATCAGTGCGCGTGGAAAGTCATCCAAAATTAGGCTCTGCCTTTACAATAATCTTACCCAATAAATAAAAAAGGCGCACGGAAATTCCGTGCGCCTTTTTGTTGGATCAAAACTTTGGGGAAGCTTTTCACTCCGAAATAACAATTATTTGATCGTACCATCAGCAGAGCGTTCCACTTTCATTGAAGTGATCGGTAAGTAGCCCAACTCTTTGACTGGCCCCGATTGCACCGCATCGCTTGTCATGTATTTAAGAAAAGCGGCTAAAGCTTTATCTGGTTTTCCATTTGTATACATGTGTTCGTAAGACCAGATCGTCCATTTATTGTTTGTGATATTTTCATTGGTTGCTTTTACCCCGTCTAACTCCAATGCTTGCAAACTATCATCGACATAAGACAATGCTAAGTAGCTGATTGCACCAGGTGTTTGCGCTACAATTTTTTTCACCGTCCCTGATGAATCTTGTTCTTGTGACTGAATAGGCTCTTTCCCATTTAATGCCCATTTTTCAAACGTAGCTCGCGTACCACTGCCAGCAGCTCGATTGACAACTTGAATAGCTTCATCTTTTCCGCCAACATCTTTCCAGTTTTTGATTTCGCCGGTAAAAATGCTGATCAATTGTTCTTTCGTAATGTTTTTAACGCCAACATCTTTATTTACTACTGGTACAAAGCCGACAACTGCTACTTTGTGGTCTACTAATTTGCTAGCATCGACGCCTTCTTTTTCTTCTGCAAAGACATCTGAATTGCCTATTTCAACCGAACCGCTCTCGACTTGACTCAAGCCCGTGCCACTACCCCCACCTTGAACAGAAATTTGAATATTGGGATGGTCTTGGGTGTAACTTTCTTGTGCCGCATCCACTAGCGGTTGTAACGCAGTTGAACCTACGGCAGTTATTTTTGCTGTATCTTCTTTTGCAGAACTAGACGTTGCTGCATTATTTCCATTGCCACAACCAGCTAATAAAATCCCTGAAAATGCTAAAGCCAAAATAATTTTTTTCATGTAGTACACTCCTCATACCTTTTCTTTAGTACATAGTTACTTTAACAGTCCAACGTAAATATCTGATTGATACGATGTAAATGATCCGTTAAGAACTGTAAATATTTAGTAAAGGTAAATTGCTTACTTTTTATTAGTTTAGGTGTATAATACGTTTGTAATAAAAATTAAGTATGAGAGAAGCGAGTATTATGTTAGTTATTACGTATGAATTAAATGATGCAGAAAAAGAAAAAACTTATAACAGCCCTAGTGATTTTGTAGCAGCACAATTCAAAGAAGTCCCTGATCTACCTGATTACTATCATGTAATCAAAGCAACTGTCGATGGCAAAGAACTTTCTTTAGATGATAAAACAATCAGTGGATTATTCAATTACTTAAACAAATAAACAAAAACGATCAAATCACTCATGATTTGATCGTTTTTTTCTTTTAATCGTTGATATAAGCTGAAAGACGAGTCATCGCATCCACTAACGTTTCCATAGAAGCGGCGTAACTGATTCGTACATAACCTTCCCCTTCAGGTCCAAAAGCAATTCCGGGAATCAGTGCTAATTGATTTTTTTCTGCTAAATCAATACAAAATGCCATTGAGTCCTGTTCTTGGCCAGCAGGAATTTTAGCAAAAATATAAAAGGCGCCAGATGGACGCGCTACTTTAAAATCAAGTTTTGTCATCGCTTGATAAACAAAATCACGCCGTTCACGGTATTCTTCTTTCATAACTTCAGCATCTGAAATTCCTTGAACCAAGGCCCGAACCGCCGCCTTTTGCGAAACAGTAGCCGCTGCCGTTACCAAATATTGATGGACCTTAATGATTTGTGCAACTAATTCTGCTGGGGCAAAAATAAAACCGATTCTCCAGCCTGTCATGGCATGGGATTTTGATAATCCATTGATCAAAATGGTTTGTTCGCGTAAATATTTTCCAAAAGAAACATGCTGTCCTTCATAATTCAATTCACTATAAATTTCGTCACTAATAACGAACACTGAATATTTCGCTAATGTTTTACTTAAAGCCGCCACTTCTGCTTCATTATAGGCCACGCCCGTTGGATTTGAAGGCGACGTAATAATGATGGCTTTGACTTTATCACCATGTGCTGCCATCGCTTGATCAATTTGCTCAGGGGTCAGCACAAAGTCTGATTCTCGTGTATCAATGTATACAGGTTCTGCTCCGGCTAATAAAATTAACGGCTCATACCCTGGATATGTTGGTGCAGGTAATAATACTTTATCCCCTGGCTCTAATATAGCTAATAAGCTAGCTGATAGCGCTTCTGTTGCTCCCACCGTTACTAATACTTCCGTTGAGGGATCATAATTAACGGTATATTTTTCAGACAAGAATCGGCTGGCTGCTTCCCGCACATCCATTAAACCCGACATCCCTGTGTAATGGCTAAAATTCTCTTTGATAGCCTGACGTCCCGCTTCTTTTACATGTTCAGGAGTATTAAAATCGGGTTCACCTAATGTTAACTTCAACATATTTGGAATTCCTGAGACTTTCTCATCAAATTGACGAATTAATGAGACCGCGATTTCATAAACATTTTTGTTAAAGCGATTTTGCAATTTATTCATATAACCCCTCCATTTTTAATCATATTATCACAATCACTCAGATAGTAAAGAAAAAATTTTTATATGCTATTTTAGGCTTATTTCCACTGATTATAAGGTTCCTTATGATCCTCTTTAGTCAAACGAGAATAATTTTAAAAAAATAACTACTCTAAAAAAAATTTATTATGAGAAAATATTTTTTTTAAGTGAAAGAAACTATAAAACGCCTATATTTCTGATAACGTTTTCTTCATTTTAGATAAAATAACGTTAATAATTATTTGTATTTTCTTTATATTCGTTGTGTTGAGTAATTTTAAAGCATAAAATAACTATATAAAAATAAATTAAAAAGGAGTTTCATCATGCTAAACAAAAAAATAATTCGCTTGTTGCCATTTATTTTTTTCATCATACCGTATGTTCATATCACTTTAGCGATGGATTATCTTTTTCATTCTATTATAGGGCTTTTACTATTTACTATTGTCTCTATTAGCATTGGATTTTATGCTAAGCGTAGCTATCAAATTCCACTGTTAATTTTTGGTAATGGCCTAAATTTTTTACTAAGTATTTTTCTAGTTTTGATAGAAAGTCCTATTACTACCTTTTATCATTCTTCATCGCCTTTGATAGCTTCGATTCCTTTACTTTTGCTCTTTTTTATTGCACAATTAACTGGTATTTTCTGGGGAAGTCTCTTTTCAAAGAAAAATACTGTCACAACTAAATAACAAGCAAAAAGCTTCAACTCAATCAATTTGAGTTGAAGCTTTTTGTGTTTCACAATAGTTTTAGCTAGAATTATCGATTATAAACTATAGATTCGTTTTAAAATAATCTCTCGTTGCTTGCTCATCTGCTTTTAGCTGTTCGATCAAACCTTCGACCGATTCAAAAGCCACTTGTCCACGTAACATATGATGCCAGCGAACATTTACTTTTTCACCATAGATTTCTTGATTAAAATCTAAAATATTGATTTCTACCGTCAACATTCGATTTGGCCCAAACGTATCGTTGTGTCCGATCGATCCCATCGCTGGGTACCATTTTCCATCAATTTCAAGTTGATTAACATAAACACCTTCTTTTGGCAGATTCATGTCTTCTCGCACCTGAATATTCGCCGTCGGATAACCTAACGTCCGTCCCCGTGCTTCACCATGAATGACAGTCCCACTAGTCTCATACACATAACCTAATAAATGATTGGCTTCGTCTAATCTACCTTCAGATAGCAAACGACGAATCCGCGAAGAACTGATTTTTTCAGCATCTTCGGTTTTTTTAGCGACTGTTACGACTTCAAAACGGCCTTTAGCATAATCCGGCAGATGTTTGGCATCTGCTTTTGGCCCTTTGCCGTAAGTATAATCGAAACCAGAAACAATTACTTTTGCGTGCAGACCTACAATATACTGATCTACAAACTCTTGTGGCGATAATGCTGCAAATGATGACGTGAATGCTACTTCATATAATCTTTCGATTCCTAAGGCAGCTAAATGTCTCTCTTTTTGTTTTAATGTAGATAAATACTTGATCGGTTTACTTTGTACCCGTTGAAAAACAACCGCTGGATGTTGATTAAAGGTCATCAACGCTAATTTCAAGTTTTTTTCTTGAGCTATTTTTTTCCCCGCTTCAATCACTGCTTGGTGTCCACGATGCACACCATCAAAAAAACCTAAGATCAACACACAATCGTCTTGAGGAATTTCTTCAAGCTTATACGGGTGGTGTAATTTAATTATTTCCATATGGTTATACCTCGTTTCGGATTACTTTACTTGGTTTTAACAACCAATTTTTTTCAGGGTGTTGACCATACATGCTAACTAATTGATTTTGATAGAAAAAAGCAAGCAGTTGATCCGGCATTTTTTTTAGTCCAAAATCTTTCATTGGCAAAACTTGGCCATTTTTAACTTTTTGCCAATCAGCATCGCTTAAATCAATTCTTGGAAAATCTTTCATCGCTTCCTCGATTGGTTGTAAAGCTTGATCGATTTGTTCTTTTTCCATTAATTCAGCAACTTGAGCTAATGTCACTGCTTGGCCCACAGAAAAGCCCCCACTAGCCAACCGAGTTAAATCTGACATATGTGCCGGATAGCCAAGCTTGGCTCCTAAATCAACTGCCAATGTCCGCACATACGTCCCTTTGCCACAGCTAACTTCAAATCGCCAACTTTGAGTTTTAGTTTCTTCATTATAAACAGGCCTCGTTGTGCGCTTAAAACTTTCGATAACCGCTTTGCGCTCAGGCCGTTCAACCGTTTCACCTGCTCTAGCATACTCATACAAGCGGCGTCCGTTTACTTTAACTGCCGAGTACATTGGTGGTACTTGAGTGATCGTTCCGATAAACGTCGCCATTGCTTGATCGATTTCTCTTTCACTCAATCCTGTCATAACCGCTTTTTCTTCTACAATTTCTCCGCTACGATCTTCGGTTGTTGTCGAAAAGCCTAAAGTTATTTCTCCTTCATAAACTTTTCCGCTCTCTTGAAGATACTCGATCACTTTAGTTCCCTTACCAATACAAATTGGCAAAACACCATCAACATCAGGGTCTAGAGTACCTCCGTGACCGACTTTTTTTGTATGTAAAATTTTTCTTAACTTAAAGACACAGTCATGACTCGTCATGCCGCGCTCTTTCCATAACGGTAAGATCCCGTCCATCGCTGTTCCTCATTTCATTTAATATTCAACATTCCCATTATAGCATAGCTAAACAAAGAAATAAGAACCCGTGTTTTACCTGAATCTAAAATTCTGGATAAGAAAAAACCATCACAGCAAGTATGATGGTTTATTTGTTTTTATTCTTTTTCTTTTTGCGCCGATTCATCACAAATTTGATGCTTGGATCACTCGGTTGCTGGATCGCATAGGATTCTAATTGATTGACTTGATGTCGGTAATCATTGGCTACAAAATTACTAATGTCACCATTTACTTCATACTCATCAATTAATTTTCTTTCCAAATAAAATCCACGAATCAATTCTTTTGAATATAGTGGATCTTGTTGAATTAAATAGGTGCCAAATAAGCCATGATTTTCGACTTGTTTCATTAAATTTTTTCGTTCATCAACAAAGAAATCAATCAGATCTTCATCATAAACATCACGTAAATTTTCTAAACTGTCTAAAATAGCTTCACTGTTACGCAAGAAGACTTTTCTTAATGCTGAAATATCCTCATTATCAACAGTTTCTCTTTGGTTCTTACGTCGTTCCCAAAACATTTTAGGGTGCAAAATAATTCGAATGATCCTTCTCACAAAAATCAACCAAAAACTAAGCAAAGAGAGCATTTGTTTAGTCACCGATTCGGATACATTTGAAATAAAGCGTGAATACAAACGATATGCTCCAGAATCGATTACATGACGACGGAAACTCTCATCTAGTCCATCTCGTTCTACGGAAATAATCAGTGCTTGGATTTCTTGAAATTCTTGTTGCGCACTTTCGGGCATTGAATTATTAAAAACCAACTGTACTCGATTTTGATAATTAGCGATCACTGCTTGCAAAGCAAATCGCTCTTTATCACTTAATTCTTTGTTCTCCAGATCATCATATAATTGGCTGATGACATCTCTAAAGATCAACATCAACTTCGGATCGGTCGGTGGAATAACTTCTCCTTCAGATAAAATCGGAAGAATAATCATCCCAATGATCAATGTCAAAAAGGTGACACATGCGGTAATGAACAAGAGTAAGGAACGATCAGGAAAATCCATCCCATTGATCGTCGTAGGTAAAATAAAGATAGTTGCGATACTGACAGTCCCTTTGACACCACCAAATGTTAGAAGTAACCGATCTTTTAACTGCTCATTACTTTTCCTCCAGCCTTGCGTAACGATATAAAATAGACTGACAAACAAGAAACGTAAAACAAATAGTAATGCGGTTAATAACAAAACGATCTCCAACAAATGCAAGTTGGAATAATTCCGACTGTTCCATACAGGGGAAAAGACTTGCGACAATTCAATGCCTAAGAAAATAAATACTAATGCATTCAGCATAAAACTAATCGTGCCCCAAGAGGTTTCAGTTACATTTGAAAGTTGGGCTTCAAACAAATTGACTCTGCGAAAACCAGTCGCTTGCAACACACCAGTTACAACCGCCGCAATGATTCCTGAAGCATGGAATAATTCAGCAATGAAATAAGCCAAAAATGGTAAAATCAATTCAATTAATAAGTAGGCCGAAATATCTTGCGCCGAAATTCGTTCGATGATTTTGATAATTTCGTTTTTGACCCACATAATGACTAAACCGACTAAGACACCAACAATACTTGATTCAACCAAAGATATGGACGCATCTGCCGCAGAAAACTGACCTGTCAAAAGTGCTGCTACCGCAAACTGGAAAGCCGTAACCCCAGTCGCGTCATTGATCAGCCCCTCGCCTTCTAACACATGCATGATAGAGTCAGGTATATTTAACCGTTTCGCCAACGAACTTACCGCCACTGCATCTGTTGGACCTAGCGAAGCACCAAAAGCTAAACAAGCAGCTAATGGAATCGTAGGGATAATCCAATGTAAAACGTATCCTAAACCAAAGAGTGTAAGAATGACGCCGCCAAACGCAAGTAGCAGAATTAAACCAAAATGTTTAAGGATCGAAGGGATGTCCGCCGTTTCACCTTCACGAAATAGTAAAGGAGCAATAATCATGACCAGGAAAACTTCTGATTCAAAATTGATTGAGCTTCCTACTTCCGTTAAACCCAGAATAATGCCAATAATAATTTGAATCATAAAAATAGGGAATGAAGGGAAAACTTTTGCTAGAACATTCGATAAGGTTATGGAGATAGCTATGATGATGATAATCTCAACTAGGCCCATTCAATCACCTCTTAGAACAATTCTCTTTTGCTTTAAATAATACTTTTAAGAATTCTCTTTTTTTATTTATAATACGGTCTTCTAATTCTGACAGCTCTTTTGATTCACCATCTAAAGAAAGTTGTGCTCTTTTTGTTTCCATACGTAATAATTCGTGTTTCATTCGATCCAACTTGCGAGAAGTTAAAACATTGATTCTTTTAATTTTTTGTTTTACTGCTTTACGTTCTTCCGGACTTAATTCATCAAATTCTTTATGTAGAGCCTTCATCCGTTCTTCAAACTCCGTTGTCATTTCTTAACTTTGCCTCCTTGAAATATCCAGCAAAAGGATTATTTACAAACTTCATACAATGTAACAGTATTTCACTAAGAATGCAAAAAAAAACTCGAAAAATTTCGAGTTTTAAAGAATTTATTCTTTATTTAAATCACGAATCATTTGATCAATCTTAGAACCGTATTCAACCGATTCATCCAATTCAAAAAATAGTTCTGGTGTTTTATAAATCGACAAGGCTTGACCTAATTCACGGCGAATCAAGCCAGTGGCTTTCGTCAATCCTTCTTGCGCTTTTTGCTTATCTGAAGCTTTATCAGATAACAAGCTGTAATAAATCGTAGCTTGCTGTAAATCACCCGTTACGTGAATATCTGTGATATTCACTTCTTGGACACGAGGGTCACGAACTTTTTTACGTAAAATATCATTGACCTCTTTTAAGATTTCTTGTGCAAGACGACGATCGCGATAATTTGGCATAATAGCTACCTCCTTGTACCTATTAAAGTTTCTTTTCTTCTTGTTTAGCCTTACTACCAATAACTACTTAAAGCTATTGATAGTAGGTCACAAGAATCGTTGTTTACATTAGAAGGTTATCTGAAATTATTTTTTCTTCACTTCTTGCATAACGAAGCCTTCAATAACATCATCAACTTTAAGGTCGTTATAATTTTCAATCATGGCGCCACATTCGTAGCCCATTTTCACTTCTTTAACATCATCTTTGAAACGTTTCAAGCTGGCTAATTTACCTTCGTAGATAACGATGCCATCACGAATGATACGGACACCACTATCACGTTGGATTGAACCTTCATTGACGTAACAACCGGCAATGATCCCAACTTTTGAAACTTTGTAAGTTTCGCGAACAGTCATTTGACCAGTGATTTTTTCTTCAAATTCAGGATCAAGTAATCCTGTCATCGCTGTTTCGATTTCTTCGATCGCTTTATAAATAATGCGGTGCAAACGAATATCAACTTCTTCAGCAGACGCTTGTTGTTTAGCTTGTGGTGTTGGACGTACATTGAATCCGATAATGATCGCATTACTTGCGGCAGCTAATGTAACGTCACTTTCATTGATGGCACCAACAGCTGAATGGACGATCTTCACACGAACACCTTCAACATCGATTTTTTTCAATGATGCGGCCAATGCTTCAGCAGAACCTTGAACGTCAGCTTTGATAATCACGTTAACTTCTTTCAATTCACCCTCTTTAAGAGAATCAAACAAGTTATCTAAGGTTACACGAGCATTAGAACTACGATGTTCAAGCAATGCACGTTTCGCACGTTCTTCACCAGCAGCACGAGCGGTTTTTTCATCTTCAAAAGTAGCAAAACGATCGCCTGCTTGAGGCACGTCATTTAACCCAGTAATTTCAACAGGAGTAGCAGGTCCAGCGGATTTATCACGACGACCAATATCATTCGTCATTACACGTACCCGACCGTAAGTATTCCCTACTACGATTGGATCACCCACATTAACAGTTCCTTGTTGAACTAATAATGTCGCAACTGGTCCTTTGCCTTTATCCAAACGAGCTTCAATAACTGTACCAATACCATGTTGCGTTGGATCAGCTTTAAGATCTTCTACTTCTGCAACTAAAAGAATCATTTCTAGAAGTTCTTCGATATTTTGATTGAATTTTGCAGAAATTTCTACAAAAATCGTATCGCCGCCCCATGATTCAGGAATCAATTCATATTCACTTAATTCTTGCATCACATGTTGCGGGTTAGCACCTGGTTTATCGATTTTGTTGACTGCCACAATAATTGGTACTTTCGCTGCTTTCGCATGGTTGATGGCTTCGATTGTTTGCGGCATTACACCATCATCTGCTGCAACAACTAAGATAGTGATATCCGTGATACTTGCTCCACGTGCACGCATGCTTGTGAAGGCCGCATGTCCTGGTGTATCCAAGAAAGTAATTGGTTTGCCATTAATGTCAATTTGGTAAGCACCAATATGCTGCGTGATACCTCCCGCTTCACCACTTGTTACGCGTGAATGACGTAATGTATCTAAAAGCGTTGTTTTACCATGGTCGACGTGTCCCATGATTGTTACTACTGGCGGACGAGAAACTAATTTATCTTCGTCTACTTCTTCTGCATCAAAGAAGCGGTCGATATCAGCAATATCAATCGTTACTTTTTCTTGTGCTTCGATACCATAGTCTGTTGCTAACAATTCGATCGTATCTTTATCTAATGGTTGGTTTTGGTTGACCATAACACCCATCATAAATAATTTTTTAATGATTTCAGCTGGTTCGCGATGGATTTTCTTCGCAATATCCGCTACATTCATGCCATCTGTATATTCCAAAACTTCAGGAAGTTCACGGAATTTACGTGGTGGTACGGCAGGTTTTTGACTTGGTTGATACTTGCCTTTTTTGCCTTTTTTATTATATCTATTTTTATTACGATTTTGGTTACCACCGAAACTGTTGTTACGATTTTGGTTGCCATAATTATTTCTGTTGTTGCTGTTATTGTTGCTATTGCGGTTTTGAGTAGTAGTATCATTCGAGCGTTGTCCTTGACTGCTACCATTTTGGTTTGAACGAGGAGTTTGGCTTGAATTATTTTGTGCTGGACGTTGTCCTTG
>NZ_JXKQ01000020.1 GCF_001885945.1 Enterococcus hermanniensis
AAGAAAATCATCGTTAATGAAGGAACTGTTGCCAACGTTGGCGATGTTCTAGTTGAAATCGACGCACCTGGACATAACGACTCAAGTGCCACAACAACAGAATCATCAGCAGCTACCGAAGCACCAAAAGCTGAAGCAAAAGGTGATGCATCAGTTGTGGAATCAAGCAATCCAGATAAACGTATCTTAGCAATGCCTTCTGTTCGTCAATATGCGCGTGAAAAAGACGTTGATATCACACAAGTAACCGCGACTGGTAAAGGCGGCAGAATTATTAAAGATGATATTGATGCATTCATCTCTGGCGACCAACAAGTGTCAGCAGAAGTTGAAAATAAAACCTCTGAATCATCAGTAACATCGGAATCAGCAACACCAGCAAAAGTGGCTAAACCTTCACAACCATTTGTTTCTAATATGGGTGAAATGGAAACACGTGAAAAAATGACTCCGACACGTAAAGCAATTGCTAAAGCGATGGTCAACAGCAAGCACACTGCCCCACATGTAACATTGCATGATGAAGTAGAAGTATCTAAACTTTGGGATCATCGTAAGAAATTCAAACAAGTTGCATTGGATAATGGAACTAAATTAACTTTCTTACCATATGTCGTTAAGGCATTGACTGCGACAGTCAAAAAATATCCTGTGTTAAATGCATCTATCGATGATTCAGCGCAAGAGATCGTTTACAAAAATTACTATAATATCGGTATTGCAACAGATACAGATCATGGGTTATATGTTCCGAATGTTAAAAATGCGGATACAAAAGGTATGTTTAAAATTGCTGACGAAATCAATGAAAAAGCCGCTTTGGCTCATGATGGAAAATTAGCAGCAGATGATATGCGTAATGGAACAATTACCATTTCAAATATTGGTTCAGTAGGCGGCGGTTGGTTTACACCAGTCATCAACTATCCTGAAGTAGCGATTCTTGGTGTCGGAACGATCGCGCAACAACCAATCGTCAATGACGAAGGGGAGTTAGCAGTTGGTCGTGTAATGAAACTTTCATTAAGCTTCGACCATCGAATCGTTGATGGCGCGACAGCGCAAAAAGCCATGAACAATATCAAACGTTTATTGGCTGATCCAGAATTATTATTAATGGAAGGATGATAAGATCATGGTAGTTGGAGATTTTGCCATTGAATTAGACACAGTTGTAATCGGTGCGGGGCCTGGCGGCTATGTTGCCGCTATCCGCGCTGCGGAAATGGGACAAAAAGTAGCGATCATTGAACGTGAATACATTGGAGGCGTTTGTTTGAACGTCGGGTGTGTTCCGTCTAAAGCTTTGATTTCTGCAGGTCATCATTTTCAAGATGCTTTAGATTCTTCAATGTTTGGAGTCAGCAGTGAAAAAGTGTCACTAGATTTCTCTAAAACACAAGAATGGAAAGAAAACGAAGTCGTTAACAAATTAACGAGTGGTGTTAAATTCTTACTAAAAAAACATAAAGTAGAAATTATTGAAGGCGAAGCTTTCTTCGTCGATGAACAAACATTACGTGTGATTCATCCTGAATCAGCTCAAACCTATTCCTTCAATAATGCTATTATTGCTACCGGTTCTCGTCCCATCGAGATTCCTGGTTTTAAATTTGGTGGTCGCGTCCTAGATTCTACGGGCGGTTTGGCTTTAGATTCTGTACCAGAAAAATTCGTCATCATTGGTGGTGGTGTGATTGGAGCTGAGCTAGGTGGTGCTTATGCAAATCTAGGTTCTCAAGTCACTATCCTTGAAGGGACACCTCAAATTTTACCAACTTATGAAAAAGACATGGTTCAATTAGTTGAAAAAGATTTTGAGAAAAAAGGCATCAATGTTGTTACTTCAGCAATGGCTCGTGAAGCGATTGATAACGGAGACAGCGTCACTGTTCGCTATGAAGTAGATGGAAAAGAACAAACAATCGATGCTGACTATGTTATGGTAACAGTAGGTCGTCGTCCAAATACAAATGATATGGGCTTAGAACAAGCCGGTGTTGAAATGACTGATCGCGGTTTAATCACTGTAGATAAACAAGGTCGCACAAATGTTCCGAGTATCTTTGCTATTGGTGACATCGTGCCGGGTGCGGCATTAGCACATAAAGCTAGTTATGAAGCCAAAATTGCTGCAGAAGCTATTTCAGGTAAGAAAGTAGCTGTAGATTATAAAGCAATGCCTGCAGTGGCCTTTACTGATCCAGAATTAGCAACAGTTGGGATGACAATTAAAGAAGCTAAAGAAGCTGGAATCGAAGCGAAAGCATTCAAATTCCCATTTTCCGGTAATGGTCGTGCGTTATCATTAGGGAAAACGGAAGGATTTATTCGTTTAGTGACAACGGTTGAAGACAATGTCATCATCGGCGGACAAATCGCAGGAGTTGGTGCAAGCGATATGGTCTCTGAACTTGCATTAGCGATTGAGTCAGGTATGAACGCTGAAGATATCGCATTAACGATTCATCCGCACCCATCACTAGGAGAAATCGTAATGGATGCATCTGAACTAGCTTTAGGAATGCCGATTCATATTTAAATGAAATTTTCACCGTATAACGATGGTTGTACGGTGTTTTTTTATTAGGAGGTAAGTTATACAAATGATAAAAATTGGAGAAAAGCGAGTGCCTATCGTTGGATTAGGAAGTTGGCACATGGGAGAGGACTCGCATTTAAGGAATCAAGAAATCGAGTCGATTCAAGCGGGTATTAAATTAGGTGCTACCGTCATTGATACAGCAGAAATGTATGGAGAAGGAAAGTCTGAGTTAATGCTAGGTGAAGCAATCGCCCAACTTGATCGTGAAAGCCTATATTTGATTTCTAAAGTCTATCCATGGAATGCCTCGAAAGAACAACTGCCGATTAGTCTTGATCGGAGTTTAAAACGATTAGGGATAGATTATATTGATTTGTATCTACTACATTGGCGTGGGTCAATTCCTTTAGCAGAGACGGTTGAAGCGTTAGAACATGCAAAACAAGTAGGTAAAATTCGTGCATGGGGTGTTTCGAATTTTGATGTTGCAGATTTAGAAGAACTATATGCGTTACCAAATGGTCAATACTGTGCGGCTAATGAAGTTCTTTATAATTTAGGTAGTCGAAACATCGAATATGATTTACTTCCTTGGATGCAAGAGCATGCCTTACCTTTGATTGCGTATTCTCCGATTGCGCAAGGAGATAGTTTAGGTAATGATTTCCAAAAACAAGAAAGTTTGAAAAAAATTGCTAAAAATCATCAGGCCACGGTATTTCAAATTTTGTTGGCATGGACGCTTCGAAACAATCAGACTTTAGCTATTCCACAATCGAGCAATCCTAACCATGTAAAAGAAAATATAGTTGCTGCAAAAATAAGATTGACTGAAAATGAGTTAGCGCAGATCGATAAAATATATCCTAAGCCGACAAAAAAACAGCCTTTGGCGATGCTCTAATCGTTTGAGGTGTAAGTGAATGATTTTTAAAAGCTGATTACTCACAGTTGTGTAGTCGGCTTTTTTAGCTAGAGAGTTTTTATAGTAAAGTGAAGTCCATTCTTATGGTAAACTAGCTAGTGAATGAGGTGGAAAACAAATGGCGAATTACAGTTATCCAATTGATGAAGATTGGACGCATGAAGAATTAGCAAAAGTAATTACTTTTTTAAATCTTGTAGAAGAAGCCAATGAGGCAAGCGTTGACAAAGAAAAATTCATGGTGGGCTATAAAGAATTTAAAACAGTCATCAAAAGTATTGGTGAAGAAAAAAGACTTGGCCGAGAATTCGAACAAATCAGCGGCTATTCTTTGTACCGTACAGTCCAACAAGCGAAAGCAACGGAAACTAAACGATTTAAAATGGAAAATTAAATCTGTTAAAAATAAGGAGGGGGATTATGGAAGAACAAATCATTGGATGGATTTATGAAGCTGCTGAAAAGGTGAAAGCTGGATTGGGTGAAGCATTAAAAGTAGATCAAAAGAGTGGCCGAACAGACCTTGTGACTAATGTAGACAAAGCTGTACAAGAATTCATTGTCAACAAAATCAATGTCTTTGATCCAGACGCTAAGATATTAGGTGAAGAAAATGGTCAAGATCAGACACGAATTGATAAAGGCCGTGTATTTGTGATTGATCCGATTGATGGCACTTTAAATTTTGTGATGCAACAAGAAAATTTCTGTATTATGATTGCGGTTTATGAAGAGGGTATCGGGCAATTAGGTTTTATCTATGATGTTATGCGAGATGAGCTTCTTTGGGGTGGACCAAGAGTAGGGAAAGTCTTTTATAACCGTGAAGAACTAGCAATACCTGAAAATAAATATTTGAATCAAGGATTGATGGGGATGAATGCTGGTTTATATCGTGAGGATCGCTATCATGCGCAAGCAATCGCGAAAGAATCGATGGGGATTCGAGTGTTGGGCTGTGCAGGGTTAGATTTTATTGCAATCTTAAAAGGCACTCAGATTGGCTATATGAGTCTTTTGAGTCCATGGGACTATGCAGCTGGAACGATCATGATGAAACAGTTGGGAATGACTTTCCAGGGAGCCCACGGGCAGCCGTTAGCTTTTAATACACGTGAATTTTTTATTGGAGGAACATGCGCAACAATGGCGCAAATCCAGGCTTTTGATCAATAAAATTCTTAAGAAATGATTTTTTCTGAAAAAGTGAAAATGTTTTACTAACACTCTCTACGATTTTCTGTTATAATTGTCAATCGAGTGAGTCTCGCGTTACAAGAAAAGGAGCAATTAATTTGAAATACAGAGAAGATATCCGCAACGTAGCAATTATCGCCCACGTTGACCATGGTAAAACAACTTTAGTTGATGAAATGTTAAAGCAATCTGATACCCTAGACAGCCACGTTAATCTACAAGAACGTGCAATGGATTCAAATGCATTAGAAAAAGAACGTGGTATCACGATCTTAGCTAAAAATACTGCAGTAAACTATAAAGATTTTAAAATCAACATCATGGACACACCAGGACATGCCGATTTCGGTGGTGAAGTGGAACGTATCATGAAAATGGTTGATGGTGTACTTTTAGTTGTCGATGCATATGAAGGCACAATGCCTCAAACACGTTTCGTTTTGAAAAAAGCCTTAGAACAACATTTAACACCAATCGTTGTTGTAAATAAAATCGACAAACCTTCAGCTCGTCCTGAAGAAGTAGTCGATGAAGTATTAGAATTATTTATTGAATTAGGTGCGGATGACGAACAATTAGACTTCCCAGTTATCTATGCATCAGCTATTAATGGAACATCTAGTTTATCAGATGATCCAGCAGATCAAGAAGCAACAATGGCACCGATTTTTGATACAATCGTTGAAAAAATTCCGGCACCAGTTGACAATAGTGATGAACCATTACAATTCCAAGTATCATTACTAGATTACAATGATTATGTTGGCCGTATTGGTATCGGTCGCGTATTCCGCGGGAAAATGAAAGTTGGCGACCAAGTATCTGTTATGAAACTTGATGGTTCAATTAAAAACTTCCGTGTAACAAAAATCTTTGGTTTCTTTGGCTTACAACGTTTGGAAGTTCAAGAAGCACAAGCCGGTGATTTGATTGCCGTTTCAGGGATGGAAGACATCTTCGTTGGTGAAACAGTAACACCGATAGATCATCAAGAAGCCCTACCAGTGCTACACATTGATGAACCAACTTTACAAATGACATTCTTAGTCAATAACTCACCATTTGCTGGCCGCGAAGGTAAATACGTTACTTCTCGTAAAATTGAGGAACGTTTAATGTCAGAATTACACACGGACGTTTCATTGCGTGTCGAAAATACTGACTCACCTGATGCTTGGACTGTTTCTGGTCGTGGCGAATTACATTTATCAATTTTAATTGAAAATATGCGTCGTGAAGGCTATGAATTACAAGTATCACGTCCAGAAGTTATTGAACGTGTCATTGACGGTGTTAAATGTGAACCTTTTGAACGTGTACAAATTGATACTCCTGAAGAATATATGGGTAGCGTGATTGAAGCTTTAGGTCAACGTAAAGCTGAAATGCAAGACATGATTCACTCTGGAAATGGCCAAGTACGTTTGATTTTCTTAGCCCCAGCTCGTGGTTTGATTGGATTCACTACTGAATTCTTATCAATGACACGTGGTTATGGAATCATGAACCATACGTTTGATCAATACTTGCCAATGATTAAAGGTGGACTAGGTGGCCGTCGTAACGGAGCACTTGTTTCTGTTGATAATGGTAAAGCAACAATGTATTCAATCATGAGTGTTGAAGAACGTGGAACAGTTTTTGTTGCACCAACTACAGAAATCTATGAAGGTATGATCGTCGGCGAAAATAGTCGTGATAATGACCTTGGTGTTAACATTACTAAAGCTAAACAAATGACTAACGTTCGTTCAGCTAACAAAGACCAAACGTCTGTTATCAAAAAACCTCGTATCTTAACGTTAGAAGAGTCATTAGAATTCTTAAATGATGATGAATACTGTGAAGTTACTCCAGAATCTATTCGTTTACGTAAACAAATTCTAAATAAATCTGAACGTGAAAAAGCGTCTAAAAAGCGTAAATAGATTTAATTATTCTTTTGAAAGCCATGCTGATTTTCAGCATGGCTTTTTTAATTTAGCAAAGAAAAAAATAGAAAGATCAAAATGGCAAAAACACGTTATGTTTCATATTTAGCTTATGTTTCACAACTCTTTTACGCAAAAGAATTGAATTTCCGCACTTTTATCTTAAATTTTTGATTTGTAACCTGAATGTAATATTTATCAAGTTGTGTAAAAGTCTAAATCCGAACGAAAGCTTTAGAAAAAGCTTAGGCTCGCGTAATTTTTCCCTTTTTGAATTTTTTCTATGTTATAATGTTGGAATCAAGATAGGAGGGGAAGCAAAATGGAAAATATTTCTTCTGATTTTGCCATTAAAGTATTACAAGAGGATGCAGATCGTATCAAGTTATTGATCCGCAATCAGACTAATAGTCTTTGTATCTCTCAGTGTAAAGCTTTTGAAGAGGTCGTTGACACTCAAATGTACGGCTTCTCACGCCAAGTTTTTTTTGCCGAAAAAGTTGGTATTCTAAATCGTGGAGAAGGCCAACGAATGCTAAGTGAATTAGAAGCAGAGTTGAATCGTCTTTACACAGAATTGTACGAAACTCGTCAGGATTTGACGGATGCCGGCTGGGAGGCTTAGCTCTTGCCAACGAAGATAAGGAAACGTCATTTTTTAGATTATAGTATTTTGATTCCGTATTTGATTTTAACAGTCATCGGATTGATTTTTGTGTATAGTTCAACTTCTTATTTATTAATATCAAATAATGCAAACCCAACGAGCTTGGTATTAAACCAAGGTATTTTTTGGGTTTTAAGTTTAGTTTTGATTAGTTTGATGTACAAAATGAAGACAGATGTATTAAAAAGTCAGCAGTTGATCATTATAGCTACTTACTTTATTTTTTTGCTGTTGATTATTGTATTTTTTGTTGGGGACGAGGTAAATGGTGCAAAGGGTTGGATTCGAATTGGTTCCTTCAGTATGCAACCAGCCGAATACCTTAAAATCATGGTTGTTTGGTATTTATCATACATTCTTTCTAAGCGTCAAGATACCATTCAAAATAATTTTGTGACCGATATGAAACGTCCACTGGGTTTGGTATTGGTAATGATTGGTCTTGTTGCGATTCAACCTGATATGGGGAATGCCGCCATCATTACATTGCTGGCAGTTATATTATTATTGTCGAGTGGGATTAACTGGTTTTATAGTGTTATCATCGGCGGTGTTGGAATCGTTGGTAGTTTTTTAGTGATTGAGTTTTTAACACATTTTGGCGAGAAAATATTTCCTGCTCGTTTGCAATATATTTTTAGTCGTTTTGAGAGCTTCAAAAACCCTTTCAAATATGAACTCGATCAAGGCCACCAAATGGTAAATGGTTATTATGCCATGTATAATGGTAGTTGGTTCGGCCGAGGTCTTGGAAATAGTATTGAAAAGAAAGGTTTTTTAAGTGAAGCACATACCGATTTTATCTTTGCAGTAGTAGTAGAAGAGGTTGGTTTAATCGGTGCTTTAATTATTTTAGGAATCTTGATTTTTATGATTGTCCGAATTTTCTTAGTAGGAATTCGCTCAAAGAAACCGTTCAACTCGCTAATTTGTATCGGAATCGGAAGTCTGTTGTTATTACAAGTCTTTATTAATCTTGGTGGTATTTTAGGAATCATTCCTTTGACAGGGATTACTTTCCCGTTCTTAAGTCAAGGGGGAAACAGTCTACTCGTCTTGTCTGTTGGCGTTGCTTTTGCATTGAATATTAGTGCGGATGAGAAACGAACCAAACTTGCATTCGAGTATGAATACTTAAAAAGTCAGGAGCGAAGTGTATGAAAAAGGTATTGGTAGCAAATAGAGGAGAAATCGCAACGCGGGTGTTTCGCGCGTGTAATGAACTAAATATCAAAACAGTCGCTATCTTCGCTGAAGAAGATGCTTATTCTGTCCATCGTTTTAAATCAGACGAGGCTTATTTGGTTGGGAAAGGTAAAAAACCAATTGATGCTTATTTAGATATTGAAGATATTATTCGAGTGGCCAAAGAAGCCCATGTCGATGCGATTCACCCAGGTTATGGATTCTTATCAGAAAATCTTGAGTTCGCTAAACGTTGTAGCGAAGAAGGCTTGATTTTCATTGGACCAAACTTGCACCATTTAGATATTTTCGGCGATAAAATTAAAGCCAAGACAGCAGCCTTAGAAGCAGGAATTCCGTCAATTCCAGGTTCTGATGGTCCAGTTGACACAATTGAAGGTGTTTTAGCTTTCGCAGATTCACACGGGTATCCGATCATGATTAAAGCGGCATTAGGCGGCGGAGGTCGTGGGATGCGTGTTGCGCACGATGAGAAGGAAGCTCGTGAAGGATATGATCGTGCTAAAAGTGAAGCAAAAGCAGCTTTTGGTAACGATGAAATTTACGTTGAAAAATATGTTGCCAATCCTAAACATATCGAAGTCCAAATCTTAGGTGACGAACACGGAAATGTTCTGCATTTATTTGAACGTGATTGCTCGGTCCAACGTCGCCATCAAAAAGTGGTCGAAGTTGCCCCATGTGTGTCTTTAAATGATGAGCAGCGTGAAAAAATCTGTCAAGCTGCTGTTCAATTAATGGAACATGTTGGATATGTAAATGCAGGAACAGTTGAATTCTTGGTTGAAGGTAATAATTTTTATTTCATCGAAGTAAATCCTCGTGTTCAAGTAGAACATACGATCACTGAACTGATTACTGGCGTTGATATTGTTACTTCACAAATTTTGATTGCTCAAGGCAAAGATTTACATAAAGAAATCGGTTTGCCAAAACAAGAAGCTATAAAAATCTCAGGTGCGGCTATTCAATGTCGTGTAACGACAGAAGATCCGTTGAATGGGTTTATGCCAGATACAGGTAAAATCGATACATACCGTTCACCAGGTGGGTTTGGTGTTCGTTTAGATGTTGGTAATGCATATGCTGGAGCAACTGTGACGCCTTATTTCGATTCTTTATTGGTTAAGGTATGTACACATGCATTGACGTTTGATCAAGCTATCGAAAAAATGCAACGTTGTTTAACAGAGTTCAGAATCCGTGGAGTCAAAACAAATATTCCGTTCATGCATAATGTTATCAGTCATCCTGTTTTCCAAAGCGGAAATGCGAAGACGACATTTATCGATAATACACCAGAATTATTTAATTTTCCTCGCGTGCGTGACCGTGGAAATAAAACAATGCGTTATATCTCAGAAATCACAGTAAATGGTTTCCCTGGTATCGATAAACAAGAAAAGCATTATTTCGAAGCCCCTCGAATGCCTAAAATCGAAAGTAAAAAAATGATCACTGCTAAAAATGTTTTAGATCAGTCTGGTCCAGAAGCAGTAACCCGTTGGATCAAAGAACAAGATCCAGTCCTATTGACCGATACGACATTCCGTGATGCACATCAAAGTTTATTAGCAACCCGTGTACGGACGCATGATTTATTGACGATTGCTGAAGCAACGGGAGAAGGTATCCCTGAATTGTTCTCTAGTGAGATGTGGGGAGGCGCAACCTTCGACGTAGCATATCGCTTTTTGACCGAGGATCCTTGGAAACGTCTTAAATTAATGCGTAAAGCAATGCCCAACACATTACTTCAAATGTTGTTCCGCGGTTCAAATGCTGTAGGTTACTCTAATTATCCAGATAATGTTTTAGAAGAATTCATCAAAGAGGCTGCCTATAACGGAATCGATGTGTTTCGAATTTTTGATAGCTTAAACTGGACGCCACAAATGGAGAAAAGTATTCAATACGTTCGCGATGCTGGAAAGATTGCTGAGGGTACAATTTGTTACACAGGCGATATTTTAGATCCATCACGAACAAAATACACGGTTCAATATTATAAAGAGATGGCGAAAGAACTAGAATCTATCGGTGCGCATATGATTGCGATTAAAGATATGGCTGGACTATTGAAACCACAAGCAGCCTATCGTTTAGTTAGCGAATTGAAAGAAGCAACTGATTTACCGATTCATTTGCACACTCATGACACAGCTGGGAATGGGATCATTACATTATCTGCAGCGGTCAAAGCAGGAGTTGACGTGGTCGATGTAGCTACTAGCGCGATGAGTGGAGCTACTAGTCAGCCAAGTATGAGTAGTTTGTATTATGCGTTGCAATATGGGGAACGTGCACCAGAATTAAATCTTAAAAACGTTCGTCAATTAAATCATTACTGGGAAGATGTACGTCCTTACTATGCAAGTTTTGAAAATGGTTTAGTAGCGGCACAAACAGAAGTTTATAGTCATGAAATGCCTGGTGGTCAGTACTCAAACTTACAACAACAAGCGAAGGCAGTTGGATTAGGGGACAAGTGGGACGAGATCAAAGAAATGTATCAAACTGTAAATCTAATGTTTGGTGATATTGTCAAAGTTACCCCCTCTTCAAAAGTTGTTGGTGATATGGCATTGTTCATGGTTCAAAATGATTTAACTGAAGATGCAATTTATGAACGTGGAAGCGAATTAAGCTATCCTGATTCTGTAATCAGCTTCTTCCAAGGGGAGTTAGGTCAGCCAGTTGGTGGATTCCCAGAAAAATTACAACAAATCATTTTACAAGGACGTCCCGCAATGCAAGAACGTCCGGGTAAATTTGCTGAACCTGTTGATTTCGCCAAAGTAAAACAAGAATTACAAGAATTGATTGGTTTCGAGCCAAGTAAAACGGATGTTTTAAGTTATTTAATGTATCCGCAAGTATTTTTAGATTATCAAAAATCATACGCACAATTTGCTGATGTGACTTTATTAGATACGCCAACTTTCTTCAGCGGTATGCGTCTAGGCGAAACCGTTAATGTTCAAATCGAAAAGGGTAAAGTATTGATTATTCGTCTAGATGAAATTGGTGAAGCAGATATCGAAGGAAACCGTACTTTGTTCTTCAACTTGAACGGTCAACGCCGTGAAATCGTGGTCAAAGACGCTTCTATCAAGAGTGCCGTTCAAACGAAACGTAAAGCGGAACCTACAAATCGTGAACAAATTGGTGCGACAATGTCTGGTTCAGTCTTAAAAGTCTTGGTTAAAAAAGGCGATCGAGTTGAAAAAGGACAACCATTGATGATCACTGAAGCGATGAAGATGGAAACATCAATCGATGCTCGTTTTGCAGGTAAAGTAGCTCATTTATATGTCGAAGAAGGCGAAAGTATTTCATCAGGCGATTTATTGATTGAAGTTGTCGAAAAGTAAGGAGCGTTGTTGAGTGAAAAGAGTGATTGGTTTTATTAGTATCTTATTTGTTGTATTGATTGGTTATTATTTGCAACCAGTCCTCTTTCCACCAGTTCAAAAAAAAGTTAGTGTAGAGCCTGCAACGAATCCAGTTGTAAAACATAAGGCTTTGCAGTTTCAAAAAATTAAAACGGCAGGTTATGCGCACTATATTTCGCAACCTGTAGCTGAATTTGAAAAAGTATTTGGACAACCGACTGAGATCAAAAACAGCGGGTTCTTTTTTCAAACTAGAAAATATCCATTTGAAAAAGGGATTTTAGAAGTGAATATTGAAGCGGATAAGATAAGTACAATAAAAGTATTGGCTAAAACGGCTGATACGCAACCGTTTAAATTTGGTATGACGAGTAATCAATTATCTGATCAAATCAATTTATCAGCAGATTTTTCTTTGATTTACGATGAAGAGCCGGTTGCAATCGAATTAAGTGAAAGTGATATGCGCTTTCGCCCGTTGATCGCATTTGATAATAATACGTTTGCAATGCTTTTTTTCAATGGTAAAACAGAAAAAATGATTGGAGCAGTTTATGTAAATTTAGAAAGTTTACTGCGTTTGATGCCGTATCAAATCAACAGCGGCAATCCATTAGCTAATCGTGTCCAAGAAAGTAATCTTGATTGGACGACTTTAAATCAAGAAAAACAACAAAATTTGGTTGAAGCAATCAATCTGTATCGTTCATTATACAAAAAGACAACTTATTCGGTTTCTGAACGTACGTCAAACGATAGTGAAAAGATGCTCTCTGAATTTTTGACTAGCCCTAAAAACGTATTAAGTAAAGAACGTTTAGAAGAGTGGCAAACGGATCAAAGTGCACATTTGAGTAATTTATCTTTTGAACTCAAAGACAGTGAATTTAAAAAGCTAGCCAAAGCAAGCCAAGTTAAATATATAACTGGATTTAGCTATACACCGACAGTCGATCCCTTGTTTAATCTGTTTGAATGGATCAGTCATAGTCACTTAGTCGATATTTTTGATGAGCCTGAGGCAAATGAGTTAGGCGTTGCAATTGATCAAGAAAGTGTGCTAATCTTGAAACAAGAGTCAGAAAAAACAAAGGGTAGTGAGTAAGTTGATTATTAATGAAACATTCTTCCAATTAGAAGACCAAAATCGCCTGCTGATCCAAACTATCTTAGCCAGTCAAAGCTATCAAAACTATGTATTGGCAAAAAAGCAGATGGATAATTGTCCTGAAGTAGTTGCATTAAGAAAAGTCTTTCAAGCCGAAAAAGATAAATTTGAACGGATTTCTTCCTATGGTGAATATGCGCCTGGATACCGTGAACAACAACGAAGTGTTCGATCAAGCAAACGTACTTTAGATTTAAACGAAAAAGTTGCTGCTTTTCGAGTGGCTGAAACAGAGCTACAACAATTACTGGATGAAGTTGGTCAACGTTTGGCACAAACTATTTCAAATGAAATCAAAGTAGATGCTGGAAATCCTTTTTTTGAAACGGGAAATTATGGTTGTAAGGGGAATTGTCATGGATAATACAGAATTCATAGTACAAAAAAGACGTGGAATGATTGTCTGGGTCTATTCATTGAAACAATTAAAAACATTAAAGCGTTTTGGCTTAATTCATTTTGTCTCAAGGAAAATGAAATATGTTGTTTTGTATGTAAATGAAGAGGTCGTAGACGAAACAGAAGAGAAATTACAAGCTTTGCATTTCGTTCGTCAAGTCGAACGTTCATATCGACCTGATATCGAAATGAATTTTGCTGATCGAATCGGAACGAAAGCTGCTTACCAAGTAAAAGATGATGATGAATTGGATGTCGTAGAAGCCAATACAAAGATTCGACTAGCTGAAACAGTCTAAGTAAGGTGAAAAATGTCTGATTTATTCAAACATTTTTCATCTTTTTCTTTGATAATAAAGAAGTTAAGGAATGCATAAGAAATCAGATTAAAAAATTAAGTTTGTTAGATGAGAAAGAGAGGCATGACAAAACATGCGAGTAGTTTCAGGTGAATATGGTGGGCGTAAATTAAAAACGTTAAGTGGAAATAACACACGGCCAACCACTGATAAAGTGAAGGGAGCGATTTTTAATATGATTGGTCCTTACTTTGATGGTGGTGTAGCGCTGGATCTTTTCTCTGGGAGCGGTTCTTTAGGGATTGAGGCAGTTTCCCGGGGGATGGCTGAAGCGGTCTTAGTAGAAAAGAATTTTCGAGCAATGGAAATTATTCGTGAAAATGTCGCAATGACTAAAAATGAGGCAGCATTTCAATTAATGAAGATGCCCGCAAACCAAGCGATTCAACGTTTAGTGGAAACAGAAACAAAATTTGATTTAGTGTTGCTGGATCCTCCCTATGCGAAACAAGAAATCGTAAAACAAATCGAGTTGCTTTTAGATAATACTTTACTGACAACAAAAGCAGTCGTCGTTTGCGAAACAGACAAAGCAGTTGAATTACCTGAAAAAATTGGAAACTTAAAAGAACGTAAGCGACAAGATTATGGCATCACAGCAGTAACTATTTATGATTGGGAGGATTAAAATGAAGAAAATCGCACTTTTTCCTGGTAGTTTTGATCCGTTAACGATGGGGCATTTAAATACGATTGAACGTGGCGCACAACTATTCGATGAATTGGTTATTGGTGTTTTCTTAAATACTAATAAAAAAAGTTTCTTTACACCGGAAGAAAAAGTAGCGATTGTTAAAGAGTCTGTCGATCATTTAACCAATGTCCACGTATTGGCACAAGAAAGTGATTTAACCGTGAATGTAGCCCAAACGTTGGGAGCAAAATTTTTATTACGCGGGATTCGTAGTATTAAGGATTATGAATATGAGCAAGAAATTGCTTTGATGAATCGGCATTTAGCTCCTGAGTTAGAAACAGTTTTTTTATTAGCTGAACCAAAGTATAGTCATATTAGTTCCTCATTGTTGAAAGAAGTTTGGACTTTTAACGGAGACATAAAAGAATATTTGCCGGAACCTGTTTTTCGAGCATTGGAAAAGAAGCGTGAGCGATAGTGAAAAAAAATAAACTAGTTAAACGACTGTTACTGATTTTCGTTGCGTTAGTAGCAGTTGCATGTGTGGTAGTTCCTTTACCCTATTATATTGAAGAGCCAGGAGATACCATCAACTTAAAAGAATTGATCACTGTAAATGACCAGAAAGATGACCAAAAAGGTTCTTTCAGTTTAACCTCAGTCGGCATTCGTCGAGCGACTGTTTTTACAATGGCAAAAGCTAAATTTGAACCGTTTTATGAGATTATTTCAGCAGAAGATTTGACTGGAGGCGCGAGCGATGAAGAATATCTGCAAATTCAACAATTCTACATGGAAACATCGCAAAATTTCGCGATCGAACAAGCAATGAAATTAGCAAATAAACCTTATGAAATGAAATATAAAGGTGTTTACGTTCTTGGGGTAGAAAAAAATTCTAATTTTGCTGGAAAAATCTCGATTGGCGATACGATTACAAAAGCTGATGGCAAGGAATTTACTAGCAGTGATGAATTTATGAAATATGTGAAGTCACAAAAAGTTGGTCAAGAAATGAAAGTAACTTACATTCATGATGGTAAAACAAAAGAAGCCACTGAAAAACTAATCAAATTACCAACGGATAAAAAGCCTGGAATCGGAATTAGTTTGACGGATCATACAGAGATCGAGTCCCAAGAAAAAGTTAAAATCAATGCGGGAAGTATCGGTGGTCCCTCAGCGGGCTTGATGTTTACTTTAGAAGTCTATCAACAATTGGTGGATAAAGATCTACGACATGGGCAAAAAATTGCTGGAACAGGGACAATGGATTCCGAGGGAAACGTTGGACGAATCGGCGGAATCGATAAGAAAGTTGCCAGTGCATCGGCTAGCGGTGCAAAAATCTTTTTTGCTCCTAATGATGAAATCACTAAAGAAATGAAAAAAGCCCAACCAGGAATTAAATCAAACTATGAAGAAGCAAAAGCAGCAGTTAAAAAATTAGATACAGATATGAAGATAGTTCCAGTAAAAACAGCACAAGATGCTATAGATTATTTAGCACAAATGAAGTAAGAAAGAAAGTCCTGACAATTTGTCAGGACTTTTTTAATAGAAAAATCTAACTATATGTATAAATAAGCTAATTAATTATAAATAACATTAATTATATTTCGTTTTCTTCATTTTTTTATAGATTTTCAATAAAAAAAATAATATCATTAACTATTGGGCGAATTATTTTTAAGATTCTATAAAGATAGAAATGAGTGGATGAAATGGATAATCTTTTTTATGATTTAATTTATGAAAAAAAAACAAAACGCCTATTGATGATTCTATCTTTACTTAGTAAGACTACAAGCGCTATTAAAACGACAGAACTATGTGAAATGTGTCAAGGGTCACAAAAAAATG
>NZ_JXKQ01000021.1 GCF_001885945.1 Enterococcus hermanniensis
TGATAAAACTTTGCAACAGAACCCAATTAATGATATAAAACGGCTTTTTTTGTTCTCATGAAAATATGATGGTCATTCTTAGAGTCCATGAGTATAAAATATGGATAATTTGCGGGATAAAAGAAGAAAGATATCATTGATCAGTCTAAGGAATACAATAAATTTAAGACAACACAAAATCAACCAGAATGAGGTTAGAAATAGATAGTTAGATAATCAATTAAAATGGAGTAAACTAAAAACATGATATAAATATCGCAAAAGAAATGTTGATGAATTTTTATTACTAATGCAATATATTCATTCAAACAGTCTATAGTATAAAGCGTTGTTTAAGGGTTGCTACTCTACCATCAATTTACTCATTAATTATAGGCAAAAAAGAGTAGAATTGGTCTACTCTTTTTATTTAACCCAATTTAAATCCAGCCAGAGAAGCCCCAATTTCATCTTCGGTGATTCCGATATATCTTTTAGTAATTGCTTGTGAACTATGATTATAGATAAACATCAATGTTGCTATATCATGCGTTCTTTTATAATAGTGATAGCCAAATGTTTTTCTCAAGGTATGAGTTCCAATATCATTACGATTCAGATTTTTTGCAATCTCAGCATACATTTTATAAACCGTATTGGGTTTTAAATGACCACCTTGCTGCCGACTAGGGAAGAGCCAATCTTCATCATTCATATCTCTCGTGTAGTGATCAATTTCATCTTTTAAGTTTTGAATATAGATTTGTTTTTTTTTACCTGTTTTCTGTTCAGTAATAATCGGTTTCAAAACGCCTCGAATATCTCCAACTTTTAATTTCACTATATCTGAAATTCGTAAGCCATTATTTATACCAAACAAAAATAGAAAACTATCTCTTTCTGGATTTGCAGTTCGTCGTAACCAAAATTGAAAATCTTGAATCTCTTCATTGGTTCGAAGTGGCTGAACATTGTAGTTCAAATTGTTCACCATCCTTATACTATTCTGACATCATTATTTTATTTATATAGTAACATAATAATGAACTTGCAAAAAGTGAAAATAAAAACTCAATAAACTTAGGCTATTGAGTTCATGATTTTAGATAAAATAGTGAAGTCAGAACATTCAATTATATTATTTAAACTAATCTTTAAATATAATCATAAAAAAACATATTTTAAAGATTGGATTATTTTTATTGTATCAATGAATAATTTAATTTAAGGTCTAAAATATATATAAAACTATGAATATTTAAAGTTTGCTTTAAATGTGTTAATATTAAATTCAGAAAGGCGGTGGAGATAATTATGTTTGATAGACCATTTTATTTAGATAAAATTCTCCAATTTAAAGATTCCGATTTTATAAAAATTTTGACGGGTGTTCGAAGATCTGGAAAATCTTTTCTTATGAAACTTTACAGAGAATATTTAGTCGATCAAGGAATAGCATCTTCTAATATTGTATATATAAATTTTGAAAGTTATGAATACCAGACCATCAATACCGATAAAAAATTCAGAATGGTCCTCGATAAACTGTTACCTAATAATTCAGACAAGATTTACTTCCTTTTTGATGAGATTCAATTAGTAGATGGTTGGCAAAAAGTGGTTAATGGACTCAACACTAGTTTTGATTGTGACATAACCATTACTGGTTCAAATGCTGATATGCTTTCTGGAGAATTAGCTACTCTTTTAAGTGGAAGATATATTGAAATTTTAGTATATCCGCTATCATTTCGTGAATTTCTTCAGGTAAATGAAATAGCACCCGATTCAAGATATGTTGATCAAGCATATAGTGAATTTGAAAAATATGGCGGTTTCCCATCGGTGGTTCTAGCTGATGAAAAAATAAAAGACACTATACTTCAAGGAATCTTTGATGCAATTGTACTCAATGATATTGCATTTAGATCAGGGATTAAAGACTCCGTTACACTAAAGGCAATTATCAGTTTCTTAGCTGATAATATCGGACAACTAATTAATGCAACAAAAATAGCTAATACTCTAAAAAGTGAAGGTGTGTCAACTTCTGTTCCTACTATTAATAGATATCTTGAATTGTTAGAAGCTGGCTATTTATTTTATCGAGTGCAACAATATGATATTCGTGGGCGTGAATTTCTTAGAACAAATGGGAAATATTTCATTGTGGATTCTGGTCTTAGAAGAAATGCTATAGGGCGAAGAGAGGGGAACTACGGCAACAGGCTTGAAAATATAGTTTATCTTGAACTAAGAAGGCGTGGGTATGATGTCAGTGTGGGGCGTTTAGGAGATAAGGAAATAGATTTTATTGCGAAAAAACTGGACGATATATTATATGTTCAGGTAGCTTATGACATTCCATCAAATACTCACGAAACAGATAACCTGAATAATATAAAAGACAATTATAAAAAAATACTAATTACTGGTCGTTATCAAGAAGTTAATCAAATTGACGGAATCGAGATTAAATATATTGTAGATTGGTTGCTAGAGTAGAGGAAAATTTCTTTACATCTAAATTAACTATAAATTTGTTGAATTTGGTAAATACAGGTCGTCTGAGGACGATTCTAAGCTCATTTGGTTTATTTTAAGACAATTGATATCTTATTGAATAGAGGAAAGAAAAAATTAATACTATGAAAATTCAAGATAATAGTATTTTTAGAAAATAATTATCATGTAAGTAAAATTTTTTTATAGAAAAAATCCGCTTGTCCTATTGACAGTCAAGCGGCTAAGATATTTAATTAGATTAGTCATTGCAATAGTTCATAGATCTAGAATCAAACACTTTACTACCAGTGGCACTACCTTAATCAACATTAAGGTAGTGCTTAATTTGTTTGTTATCAATCATCTAATATAGTGATGGAATAATGGACGATAAAACTAGTTAGATTTAGAAATTTTAGAGCTCATCATTAAAGTGAATTCAAAGCATCGGTTGTCTCATCATTTTCTATATGTGTGTACAGTGTTTTCGTTGTTGTTGAACTGGATTTGAGTCAATATCTTGGACACATTTTAGTAGAGGCCGCTATGAAGTGTCAATAGAAAAGATGTCTAAGATTTGATACTAACACCATATTATGATATCAATTTGCTAATTATATAGAGGTTTTCATTTGGAGAAATCTTTTCTTTTTATATGGATTCCAACTATAATTGCTAACAAAACAGCAACGGCCACGACCATAAAAAAACCGAAATGTGATTCTTTCCCAGGTAGACCACCGGTATTCATCCCCCAGATACCAGAGATAAGTGCAGGAATAGAAATTATTAAGGCAGCAGAATCTAGGTATTTCATCAAATGATTTAAATTGTTATCCATCATATCCGTGAATAGTCCACCAACCGTTTCTAAAAGGTCCCTATAAATTCTGACCAGTTCCTCAGCGTGCTTTTGATGAAGTTGAATATCATATAAAACTTTTTGGTCATCAATTGTTTTGACAAATTCTTCTTTTTCCCACAACGTTGCTAATGTTGACTTTTGACCAGCTAAAGTATGATCAATATAAATCATTTTTCTTTCAGTATCTGCAAGTTTAAACAGTGCTTTGTTCTCAGTTGTTTTTCTTGCTGCAATTTCTAACTCATCAATTTCTTTTTCTATTTCTATCAATTCTTGAATGAAATGGTTGTATATCATAAAAATACTATAAGTGAGCAAGCCTTCAAATGTCTCTATTTGGTTCTGTTGCAAAGTTTTTCAATCAAGACCTTTTAGTGTAAAATCTAACTAAAATGACCCGGGAGGAACGAAGATATGAACCCTTTTAAAGGAAAACAATTCCAAGAAGACGTGATTATTGTGGCTGTCGGTTATTATCTTCGCTATAACCTCAGTTATCGTGAAGTTCAAGAAATTCTCTATGATCGTGGCATTGAGGTCTGTCATACAACCATTTACCGTTGGGTTCAGGAATACGGAAAGTTACTTTATCAGATCTGGAAAAAGAAAAACAAGCAGTCTTTTTATTCATGGAAGATGGACGAAACCTATATCAAAATTAAAGGCAAGTGGCATTATCTGTATCGAGCCATCGATGCAGATGGCTTAACCTTAGATATATGGCTACGAAAAAAACGCAATACACAAGCTGCGTATGCGTTCTTAAAGAGACTGTTCAACCATTTTGGAGAACCAAAGGTTCTCGTTACTGATAAAGCACCGTCGATTTCCTGTGCCTTCAAAAAGTTGCAGAATCATGGGTTTTATCAACATACAGAACATCGAACCGTAAAATATTTAAACAATTTGATTGAACAAGATCATCGACCAATCAAGCGTAGAAATAAATTCTATCGAAGCTTACGTACCGCTGCGACCACGATCAAAGGGATGGAAACCATTCGAGGACTATATAAGAAAAGCCGAAAAGAAGGGTCCCTTTTTGGTTTTTCAGTGTGTCTTGAAATCAAAGGATTACTAGGCATCCCGGCTTGATCGATAGTAAGCTTAAGGAAATTGTCTTTAGCTAGAGACGCTTTGCAACAGAACCAGATTTAGGAATATTACTTGGGCTTCTTCTGCTAATACCTTTTATTATATCTACTATTGCAGGTACTACTGAAGAAGAACCTAAAAAAATTAGTATGGATGGCGAAACACAGGATATTGAATTAGCACGTGGAGAATTGCGGGAGCTTCCAATAAAATTAATAAATTTTGAAGATGAAACAGAATTATATATTCTTAATATTACTGAAAAAAATACAGGATTTTCGGAAATAGAATCATCTATAGAAAAAATTAGTGTATCTGAAGATGATATTAAGAATAAACATTTAAAAATTAAAAGGTGGATAGATGTCAATAAAGTAGACACGAAAAGAGCAGATACTTACAGATGATTAAAGTACTTTTCTTCCATTTCGTTAGGTGTAAGCATATCTAGAGTGCCGTGAGGTCGCTGTGTATTATAAAATCCTTCGATATATTCAAAGCAAGAAAGCTGTACTTCTTGAAGGGTTGAAAATGTTCTTCTATTGAGCTCCTCTTTCTTCATATATTTAAAAAAAGATTCAGTCACAGCGTTATCCCAAGGATACCCCGGTTTCGATAAAGACTGTGTGATTGGTTGACTGTCTAGATATTTTCTAAACAAAGACGAAGTATATTGTGATCCTTGATCTGTGTGGAAAAGGACAGGCGATTCTAATTTTCTAGATGAAATAGCTTTTGTTAGTGTTGATACAGCTAGTTTACTATCGATTTTAGGGCCTACGGACCAAGCAATAACCTTTCTAGAAAATAGATCAAGAATTACACATAGATAAACAAATCCCTTTTTTCCTACAGGAATATAAGAAAAATCACTTGTCCAGACTTGATTTGGAGCGGGGGGATTAAATGCTTGGTTAAGATGATTGGGACGTTCTAAAGAAACCTGCCGCTTTTGTTTTATAAAGGCTGGTTTACTAGTAGACATTTTAGGGAGATTCATCGACTTCATTAATCGATAAACTCGCCCAGCACTGATAGAAACGCCATAATCACGGAATAAAATCCTTTGGATTTTTGCAGCACCGATTCTCTTTTGAGTGGCTGTGTAACTCTCTAGAATCTGCTTTCTCAATTGTTGATTTTCTAAGGTTCGAGGCGCTGGTGGTGCAGAAAATCGTTTGTAGTAAGTCGAACGATTAACTTTGAGAACGCGACAAAGAGTACTAATCTTATGCTCGTGCTTAAGGAACTCAATTGCTTTTAGTCGTTCATCGAGTGTGGCGTGAATATGGCAATCGCTTTTTTAGGATTAAGTTCTCCTCTTCAAGTTGAACATTTCTTTTTTGAAGTTGTTGGATCTGCCGAGCCGTTAGGATCGTCCCATCATCAAATTTAACTTCAGAGTATTGCTTTACCCAGCGAGCAATAGAGGATATAGCTATTCCATATTCTTTTGCAAGTGAATTTTGTGATTTGCCATTTTCATAAAGTTTAACGATGGATTTCTTAAATTCATCATCAAACTTACGAGGGGATTTACGTTTATCTACCATCAAAACATTCCTTTCAAAAATAGTGTCTAGTCAAATAGCAGTATAGCAGAAAAATTGTCTACTTTATTAGCATACATCCAAACCATTTCAAACTAGCCGTTATCTTGATTCAAAAATTAAACAAGTTGAAGATAGTATAACAAAAGAAAATAACCCTGAAAGAAAAGAAATTTTATCAATTGAAAAAGAAAAACTAATAGGAATAAAACAAGGATTGATAGAATATGTTCAATCAGAAGTTGAAAGAAAATTTGATAAAAATGTTTCAATAGATTCAGTCATAGAAGGCGAAATGTTACTTGCAAAAGCAGGCAAGACATTTGGTAATTGAAGAATAACAAGCAAAAAAATAGCAGTCAGGTCTCTTGACAAAGTATAGTTGCTATTCTTTTTTTAGGCCCTACTTTAATGAAATTTTTGTTTGGAGGGAACGACTTCATTCCTTTGATTATTTCAGTTGAATTTAATAGAGAAGCCTGGCGTCTATTAAGAAATACTTTTCTTGATGAGCGTCAATTTTTTTAACGGAAATCTATCCTATACTAAATTCAGTAAAGGAAAAGGAGGAATCAAAGGAAGCTATTTTAAACAAACCAAAATTATAGGAGGAATAAATCATGACTGAAAATAAAGCTACTCAAGAAAGAACACCCCAAAAAAGATTGCAAGAAGAACAAGAACACAAGGAACATGTTCATCATACGAAAATTAATGCAGCGGCCATTGCGGATCATCTTTTAGGCAACATGCATACATTACATGTGAAACTGCACCAATATCACTGGTATGTAAAAGGAGCCAATTTCTTTACGTTGCATGAAAAATTTGAAGAGTTGTATAACGAAAATGAAAAATGGTTCGACAAACTTGCGGAGCGTCTAATTACTTCTGGGCATAAACCTGCTTCGACAACGGTTGAATTTGAAAAATATTCGATGCTTTCGGAAGATGCAGTTAATAAATACGCTAAAGCAGAAGACATGGTTGAAAATATTATCGAGGACTTCAGAAGCACTCGTGACCTAACTATTCGCGCGATTCGTTTAGCTCAAGACGAGGGTGACGATGCTTTAGAAGATACATTGATTGCTTTTAAAAATGACTTAGACAAGAACATTTGGATGCTGCAAGCGTTCATTGGTAAAGAAGCATTAGAAGATGATGACGCTCTTGATGAGGATGAAGATTAAGGTAAAAGTAGAAGCTGATTTAGGGATTGGAATTCTTTCCAGTCCTTTTTCCATTTTCTTGATGTGCATCAATTTTTTTGTAGTAAGAGACTTATATAATAAAAGCAGCGAATATAAACAAAATAAATAAAGGGGGAGAATGAATTGACTAAACATACCCATCATGAAATTGGCGACCACGCAGCCTGTATCCGCTTGGTTCCAATATTCAATCACTTAGAGGATAGCGCGATGAATTACATTGCTGAAAAAGCCCACACGAAACAGTATCAAAAAGGAGAGTTTCTGTTTCGTTCACAAGAAAAAGAGGATACTTTATATATTATCAATCGTGGGAAAATCCGTATTTATCGATTGGCAGACTCTGGCAAAGAGCAGCTAGTGCGGATCTTGAACCCTGGTGATTTCACCGGAGAATGGACCTTGTTCAACCCGGATGCAGTACACGAGGAATATGCCGAAGCAACCCGAGATACCGTTGTCTGTATGATTCAGCAAAAAGATGTCCAAGATTTTCTGGAACAATACCCAGCTATTTCTTTAAAACTATTGGCGGAAATGTCTAAACGGTTAGAAAGTTCAGAACGTCAAACGACACAAGTAGCCGTGGAGAGTGTCATTACCCGTTTAGTTTTGTTTTTGGCAGAAAATGTGGAACCTGAAATGGGCAACTCTCCCACCATCACCCTGCCGATGGCAAAAAAGGACATTGCTTCCTATTTAGGAACGACACCTGAGACCATCAGTCGCAAATTTGGAGAATTGGAGGACGAGGGATTGATTCAACAGCTGTCTGGGAAAAGGATCAAGATTCAGGATTTAGATGATTTATTGCTTTACAGCGAATAATCGGACACACTTTTTTCTACACGTTGGTGTTCTGTCGCTCTTCATTAACAACGGGACAGAACTCAGTGCTTTTGCTTCCATCTGTCCGTTTTTGGCTTTTTTAAGACAGAACGACCTTCATTCATTGGAAAAATAAAAGCACAAACATGATAACCCTCAAGTTTTTTTGTTTTATTTTTCTTTAAGATAGGGTTGTCGAACAAAACGTAAAAATAAGTAGGGGTGAATGTGCATTGTTTTTGGGTGATAGTTGCCATCACGTTGTCAGCAGCGGGTGCATTCTTTGTCGTCCCTTTCACCAAGAACACGATTGGCGGCGAAGCAAAAACGTCTAACGTTGTTGAGGCAGATAGGTTAGCTATGGAAAAAGAAGAGGAAGTTGTAAAAGGAGCCGGCGTAATCGGACACGGAAAAGTGGCGTATTACGAAGCGAGTGACCAGGGAGATAAAAGTGTATTCACTGTTTGGTTTCCATGGAGCTTAGCCGGAATCTTGTTCAGCATCACCATGACTAGAATGACGCGAAAAATTGAAGAAATGGAGCAAATAGAATGGGATTAGTATTAGGCGTTTTGAATCCCCATGTGGTGGAGATTGGTTCTGTTGTGATTCATTGGTATGGAGTCATTATTGCAGTGGGCATATTAGCGGCTCTCCAGTTGAGCACCAAGGAAGCAAAGAAAAAAGGACTGGAAGAGGATACCATTATCGATATGGCCTTATGGGCAATTCCGATTGGACTCCTCGGCGCTCGGCTTTATTATGTGTTATTTGAACTTGGTTATTATCTGCAAAATCCAGGACAAATCCTTGCGATTTGGAATGGCGGCATTGCGATTTATGGGGGATTGATTGCAGGAGGGGGTACGCTATATTGGTATGCAAAGAAAAAAGGTACTTCTTTGGCACTCGTTCTTGATATTTTAGCGCCCAATGTATTGTTAGCCCAGTCCATTGGTCGTTGGGGCAATTTTATGAATCAGGAAGCTCATGGTGGACCGGTTACTCGTCAATTCTTGGAAAATCTTTATTTACCTGAATTTATCATTGAACAAATGAATATCAATGGTACCTACTACCATCCGACTTTTTTATACGAGTCATTGTGGAGTTTGTTGGGCTTTGTCCTCATCGTCACTATACGGAACCGAAAACAGCTTTTGCGTCAAGGAGAAGTCGCTTTGAGTTACGTTTTGTGGTACTCAGTGGGTCGGTTCTTCATTGAAGGTATGCGAACGGACAGTTTATGGATTGGCGAGTGGATCCGCGTTTCGCAAGCCTTGTCTCTGGCCCTGTTTATTGGCGCGATTGTAGTATGGTTTATACGCAGACAAGATTATCCACCAATTTCTTATTATTCTGATGGCAATAAGGGGCAGAAAAAGACTATTAAGATGGTGAATTGAGCAAAAAGATAAAAAGAAGTGCAAAACTTGATATGCGTCAATTTTCGTTTGCTAAAAGGGAGCTATACTACAGTTGTAAAGAGGAAAAGGCAGTGTTCATTAATCTGCTGCCGATAAAATAAAAACACATAAAGGAGATAGGAATTATGGAAAAAGCTATATTGCAATTAGAAACGTTGTCTTGTCCAAGTTGTATGCAAAAAATTGAAGGTGCTGTGAAATCAGTTAACGGTATTGATAAAGACAGCATTAAAGTATTATTCAACTCCAGCAAAGTCAAAACCAATTTTGATTCAGCTGTCACTTCGATTGAAGAGATTCAAAAAGCTATCGAAAACGTAGGCTATCCGGTCCTTAAAGCAAAAGTCAAGGCCGCTTAACAGATTAAATGAACTAGGCAATTCTGGAAGAAAAGCTATTTTTCCAGGATTGCTTTTTTTGTTGCAATCCGATTCGAGGTGCTTAGAAACGATAAAAGAGAACTTTCTAAACTTGATGTCAGTCAATTAATTACTTAGGCAATTATCTTATACTGTGTTTATCAATAAAAGAGAAATTAAATTTGGAGGGAAAAAGCATGCAACAATATATATTAAGCAAGAAAAATGTTATCACCGTCATCAGTGGATTGTTAATCGTACTCGGTTTCTTCAGTCACTTTGTTTTAGAAAACGTAGGACTTTCAGAGTGGTCTTTGATCATCGCCTCTGTCTTTGGGATTACGCCAATTGCCATTCAAGCGTTTCAAGCAATGAAAGTCAAAGTCATCAGTATTGATGTCTTAGTCAGTATTGCAGCGATTGGTGCGCTTTTTATTCAAAATTATGAAGAATCGGCTATTGTCACGTTCTTATTCTTATTCGGACACTACTTGGAACAACGAACATTGAACCAAACGCGATCTGCTATCAAAGAATTGACTGAAATGGCACCCGAAAGCGCCTTGAAACAAATGGATAATGGCGAATTTGAAGAAGTAGAAGTGGATGATATAGATGAAGGGGATATCTTGCTCGTTAAAACGGGTGCGAAAGTTCCAGTAGATGGCATAGTCCTTACGGGTGAAGGGCATATCAATGAAGCTAGCATTACAGGTGAAGCTGTTCCGGTCAACAAGCTAGCTGATGCAGAAGTTTTTGCAGGAACCATTTTAGAAAACGGAACGATTCAAATCAGAGCTGACCGAGTTGGTGAGGACACCACATTTGGAAAAATTATTGAACTCGTGGAAGAAGCACAAGATTCTAAATCCGAAGCGGAACGGTTCATTGATCGCTTTTCTAAATACTACACACCAGCTGTCTTGGTTCTGGCAATTGTTGTATGGGCGTTCAGTCAAAATATTGAGTTAGCAATCACCATCTTGGTTCTAGGTTGCCCAGGCGCATTAGTTATCGGAGTGCCTGTCTCAAACGTTGCCGGTATTGGGAATGGTGCTCGTAACGGTGTTCTTTTAAAAGGGAGTGAAGTCATTCAAGACTTCAGCAATGTGGATACAATTGTATTTGATAAGACAGGTACTTTAACTGTCGGAAACCCAACCGTTGCAGCGACTGAACTGTATGAAAAAGATCCTGCTGAAACGCTTGGCTATCTGGCCAGTGTGGAACGGGAATCAGATCATCCATTAGCAAAAGCGGTCTTAAATCAAATTGGAGAAACAAACTTTTATCCTGTTGAAGGAACTGAAGTCGTGAAAGGCGGCGGAATCGTTTCAAGTGTAGCTGGACATAGAGTGGCTGTTGGGAATGTGGCCTTGATGGAAAAAGAAAATGTCACTCTCAGCAAAAAAGTGCAAAAAGATGTCAAACGGTTTGAACAACATGGGAACTCTCTCGTTTTGACAGCGGTCGACGGTGAATTAAAAGTACTGATGGGTATTCGAGATCAAGTCCGTCCGGGTGTGAAAGCTAATTTGCAGGAATTAAAAGACTTGGGCGTGAAAAATCTAGTCGTTCTTTCAGGAGATAACCAAGGAACCGTTGATGTGGTCGCCGGCGAACTTGGTTTGACCGAAGCTCACGGCCGCATGTTGCCGGAAGACAAATCGGCTTATATCGGAAAACTTCAACAACGTGGTCAAATTGTAGCCTTTGTTGGAGATGGCGTTAACGACAGTCCGTCCTTAGCTTTAGCAGACATTGGCATCGCAATGGGAAGCGGAACGGACGTAGCGATTGAAACATCCGATGTCGTTTTAATGAACTCGAACTTCAGCAACTTGCCTCACGCATTAGGATTAGTAAAAGCCACCGCAAATAATATGAAACAAAATATCGTGATTTCAATTGGAGTAGTGTTGGTCTTGTTGACCAGCGTCTTCTTCAGCGAATGGATGAATATGTCTATCGGAATGTTGGTTCATGAAGGTAGTATCTTGGTGGTAATTTTCAATGGCATGAGATTAATGAAGTATAAGTTGAAAGGTCGAAAAGAACAAAAAGAAGTATCAGCACCTGCAGAGAAAGTAAAAATATCTTAAGAATAAATTAGAAGAGGCTGAGACAATAGTCCATCCTTGAAATGACAAAAGCGGAAACTCAGATTTTTAAATCTGGGATTTTCCGCTTTTTTGAGTTCTTGAAAAAAGATAAGAGTATAGAGTATGCTCTTTATAAAATTAATTTTCGTGTAAATGATTAAAAAATCTAATAATAAAATTTAAATTCCTATTAAGTTGTAACACATGAAATTACATAAAATCATGTATCAAGAATCCTATCCCTATAGGGTTCTTTTTTTTTACTCCCCCCAAACACACGATTTCGTGTTATAATAACTATAATCATGTATTCGAACAGATTAAAAAGGAGGGATTGTCATGGGCTATAATGTTCAGCCACTACGGTCGCAACAGGAGATTAATGATTTTTTATTTTGCCTGCGACGGAATAAAAATGCGGAACGTGACGTTTTCTTGTTTCTAATTGGAATTAACAGCGGTCTGCGCATGTCCGACATCGTCAAACTCAAGAAAAAAGACGTGATTACCTCAAAAAACCCGCGCATCGTGGAGCAAAAGACAGGGAAAACACGCATTTTATACTTAAGCAGCTTACAGGACTTGATTCACGGCTATACCGCACCCTTAGATCCGGAGGCTTACTTGTTTCCCAGTACTAAGGGCGGCCATTTAGAAGTCAATACGGTCTACCAGATGTTTCAAAAGGTCGCGAAGCTGTTAGGAAGGGACGATATCGGCACCCACACCCTACGAAAAACCTTTGGTTACCACTATTACAAGAAAACCAAAGACGTGGCCACCTTAATGGAAATCTTTGGTCACAGCAGCGAGAAGATTACCAAACGCTACATCGGAATTAATGAAGATGAAATCAGTGAAACGTTATTAAATTTTCGGTTAGGTTTTTGATTGTATTATATAATAGATAAGCACAGTAAGACGGTTATAATCACCCACAGTATTGGACAAATCAATCTTTTTTTTGGTATATTATATATACAAATGAGAGCAGGCTCATAGTCAACTTGATATAAATCCGGAACATAAGGGTCCGGCGGGTGGCGAGCACCAAAACTAAACTCGATACAAATCCGGAACGTAAGGGTCCGGCGGGTGGCAAGCACCAAAACTAAACCTGTACAAAAGGCTGCTCTTTTGAGCAGCTTTTTTTATTGGGAAAAAGGAGCATTCTTCGCACGTGGCAAAAAAAGAATACAAACGCATGTCTATAAAAGAGACAACCCAAATTACCAGACAGTTAAACGCGATTTATAAGGCTGCCCATCTCTTACAAGAACATTTTGTAGATAAAAAGGTATCCTTTGTCGGAGAAGTCTCAACGGTAGCGTTTATTTTTTCGACAACTAATTTTATGCACCTCTGTGGCATTGATTATCGCAGAGGCACACACTTGTTTTTTTAAGATGCCTTAGACAGGAAAATAAATTTACAGGATATTCAAATCAAAACGGATGGGACGACCTTTCAGAAATTACAAGTAATAGGTAGCCTTGATTTATTATTGGGGAAGCATATTTCTATTGTTGGCAGAGGTGTTTACTCTTCTCTTCGCATCTATGACGAAAGATGATGAGAATGGCTATGATGATGCATTCCTTAATGAAGTGATCGAAAAGGATGAAATAGATCAATTATTCGACCATAAAGCATTCCAAAAAGTGAAACGTTATGATCCTAACGGTGAAAATGTGAATACAGCCTTTGATATCGATAATGATAATTTGATAATTAAGGGCAATAATCTATTAGCTTTACATTCACTATTGGACAATTATGCTGGAAAGGTAAAGCTAATTTACATTGATATTAAAACCACGCAATCGATACAAATATAAACTGCTAGAAAAGGCGATAATACGGGAGTTCTTGAGCTTGTGGCTTGAGAAGCTTTTTTATTTTACGATGAATTTCATCAATGAGATACAGGCATAATTTCCAAGGGGGTAAAAATATAACACCCCTAGGTTTTGAATTAACACCCTATGACACCCCTAAACACCCCCTAAAATTTATGTTCCTACAAATATTTATCAAAATCTAATCAATCGTAAAATAATTAAGCGTTCGCTATATTTTTGTGTAAAATTTCATATCAATCGTGATATAATATATTTATTATCGGCATATCAGATTGTAGAGAAAATAGGTGATAAGATGATGAGCTATAAAAAATTGTGGAAGTTATTAATTGACCGAGACATGTCAAAGAAGGTTCTGTTGCAAAGTTTTATCA
>NZ_JXKQ01000022.1 GCF_001885945.1 Enterococcus hermanniensis
TTTTTAACTTTGCAACAGAACCGATTTACCTAACAATTAGACTTCTTCTATCAAGAGAATAAATATAGAAAAATGCCAGCACCTGGTTTTCACTGGGAGCTGGCATTTTTCTGATGTACTTCAGTACGAAGTGTAGCAAGAGTATAAAATATTTTGGAGAAGTATGCAACAATAGTATGATTCTAATTATAAATTTGTGTATACCGTACTATTTGTATATTTTACTATTTGAATATAAGTAGTAAAATATACAAATTTAGCTATTTTTGCTTTTTCTTCCTATCACGTGATTCATAGGTCTTCATATACATTTCGAACATGGTTCTTTGTTCTGGTTCGATTTGATTTTCAAGTCGATCTAAAAGAGAGGCAACTAAATCGTCTTGTGTTTCAAATTCTAGTGTGTTTTGTAAAGCATTAATTCTATTAACATTATACTTTTGAAGTCGTATTGTACTATACACTTTATTTTTTCTTGGCCGGCCAACTGTTTTTGATTGAGAAGACTCATCTTTGATTTCGTTCTGGACAGTGGTCTTCTTTTGTTTAGAAAACTCGTCTAAGTTAAAAGTTGACTTGGGTTCAGAAAGTGGTGTTTCTTTGATTTCTTTAGTTTTTCTCTTTCTATTAGGATCTCTTTCAAATTCCATATTAGTCTTCGACCTCGATTCTCTCAATAAACTCATTGGCTATTGCACTGTAAAGTTCATGTATACGTTTATCATGATAATCCCAAGTGTCCGTAATATCGGGATCAGCAATCCCTTCTCTATCGTATCGTTTTAGACGATCTCTATGCTTAACAATATTTGAAAAGACGTTTTTTGTTCCGAAAATTTCAATCGAATCCTTAATAATTTGGTTATCTACGCCGGAATCATTTTTCATTAATACTGGAAGAATACCAGCGATTCCGAAATCTACATTTTCATATTTATTATAAAATGTCTGAGCGTATTCCCAAAAGGCTAGCGCCCCATCTAGAGAACGTTGTTGAGTTTGTAAGACAACAACAATTAGGTCAGAACTATATATAGCCGAATTTGTGTATATTGATATTGTTGGAGGACAATCAATAATTATGAGGTCATATTGATCCTCAATTTCGCTTAGTAAATTTGAAAAATGAGCAATTCTAGTTTCCTTGTAGTCTGGTACATCAGGTGGAAAAGTCAATTCAAGATAATCTGGGTAATCGACAAAGTCTTTGTTTGATGGTAACAAAAACAAGTTGTCCATAATTTCTACTACTGATGGTTCTAGGTCATTTTCTTGAATAGCAACCATCATTGTTTTATCGATGTCTAATGGTTCTCCATGCTGTCTTCTGTAAGTCCTATTTAATAATTGAGTTGAATTTGCTTGGGGATCTAAATCACAAAGTAGTACTTTGTAACCTTCTTTTGCCAATTCATATGAAAACATTACTGAGTTTGTGGTCTTACCAACGCCGCCTTTGAAATTTCCAAATACTATTTTTTTTACCAAACTGATACAACCTTTCTCATTTCGATGTCTAACATTATTTACTACAAAAATACTATAACATAGATAATATCTTACTACAATAAATATTTGCGAATTATTACTATTTGTATACTTGTATATTCTACTATTTGCATACTTGCATTTTTGTATATCTTACTAAAGCACTATTTGCATATTATACTATTTGCATATTTGTATACATTAACAAGTAGATCGGAAAAGTTGATTAATTAGGACAACTAGCTAAAAGGTTTAAAGGGATAACACTATTTGTATATTGCTCTACAGTACTATTTGTATATTTGTATATTATACTATTCAAATTAATTTATTTATGTATATTCGTATATCTGTATATTTGTATACTTGGATACGAGAAATATTTCAGGGGTATTATCAAAGGGGATTATGGGGTACAATCTTTTTTGAAAATAAAAGAAGACGAATCATAAAGCGAATTGGCGTTCACTTCATGAAAATCGTCTTAATGTGTTCTTCTCTTTTTTCAAAAAGAAAGTGATTGGTAGTCACTTTTGCTGTTTAAATTAGTCAATTTATTCTAGCTCATTTTTTGAAAAAAATCAATAGTAGAAGGCTTATTTAAGTGTGCTTCAATGCCCTTTTTAGGTCTTTAATTTGAATTTGGAGAACACTATTATTTAGTGTTCTCTATTTTTTGTGTCTGGAGGTGTGTCAAATGAATTTAACTAGTGTATATGCAGTGGTTTTGAAGGATGGATTACGTAAATATAAATATAAAAACAGCAAACTCAAACCTGTAGGTTCGTCTGAAGGTAATAAAGGCGCGATTTTCGGTTATCGATCGAAGGATCTCATGATCCAGGGGCGAGGTGTTGTGATTACTTCAGAAGAGGGCTTGAGTGAAAACGAGGATCAGTTCACTCATTGGACGCCAAACGTCTTCAGTTATGGCACGTACACCAACAGCGACCGTCAATTCGTCAAAGGACACAATGAAAATAATCTGCGTCAAATCAACACTTTTGTTGTTGATATTGATATTACCGGCGAAAAATTTAATCACGGTGAAATCGTTCTTGCGGCGTATGATCGTTTGGGCTTGTTGCCAACGATGATTTTAGATACTCCAAAAGGATATCAGGTTTATTTCGTTTTACGTGACGCTGCGTACGTGACTAAAAAGAGTAATTTTAAAGTGATCAACGTTGCAAAACGTATCTCTGAAAATATCCGCAAAGAATTAGCGAAAGACCTTCCAGGCATCGATGTAGGGTGTAATCATTTTGGAATCGCTAGAATTCCGCGAAATGACAATGTTCTCTTTTTCGAAGAGTCGTACTCTTATTCGTTTCAAGAGTGGTTGAATTGGTCAATGACTCAAGCTGAAGATAACAAAGCGGAAGTCATTCCGTTTCCCCATCAAAAAAATGAGATCCGCCAGCTAGATGAAAAGTGGGTGGATCTATTGATGAACTCCGAAAAATTAATCGGCTCAAAGGGTGTACTAGGTCGAAACAACGCTATTTTTACCCTTTCTTTGGCTTACTACGCTTCAAAGTCACCAATTGAAACATGCGAATACAACATGATCATGCTGAATGATCGTTTAAAAAATCCACTCAAAGAGTCTGAGATCAAACGGATTATTAAGAGCGCGTATTCATCAAAATACGAAGCAGCATCAAAAGACTATATTAGGGAAATCTGCCATACCTGGATTGATTCGAGTTTGACTGATGATCAGTTGTTTTCACAACCAAAAGGCTGGTATAAATTCAAAAAGGATCGTAAGGAACGTGTGAAATCTCATTCAAAAGAGTGGCAACAAGATATCCTTGCCTATTTGTCGAGCCAAAGTTATACGTATAAACCGTTTGTCTATTCTACAAAGAAAGAGATCCGCGAAGAAATCGGAGTACCAGAACGATCTTTCGACGCAGCGCTTAAAACGCTGAAGGAAAAGAACCAGGTATTTTATCGTGTGACTCGTGGCCGCGGCGGCGGAATTATGATCGCTTCAGTCAAGGCTCTTATGAGAACGATCATCTTAACGAAGAAAGAAGTACGTGAGGCTTATTTTGAGGCGATTAGAGAGGCTTTCCTTGTGCCAGGTACGTTAGTTCAAAAGGTATTTTATCAGTTGTTACCAGCTAAAAAAGCTTACACAGAAATCGAACTAATCAGTTTAGAATCAGGCTAAAAGTTAAACCCGCAAACTGCCTATACATTATATCTATGATACGTGTCCTCGGATTTTTGCACGTTTGAGTATGCGCCTTAGCGCTGGTTGCCTTAGCAACTATTTGGACTGTCCTAAGTTACCAGGGGTTACTAATTTTAGCTGGGCCTTAGCCCAAGGACGTTCCGTGTACTTTTTCGTCGTTGTGAACATATCTAGACTTTTTGATTAAGCTTTACTGCTGGCGATCGCTAGGGTAGGGTTGAGACAGAGTGGTTTAAAAATAGTTTATGGGGGAGTGATTTTAGTGTTAGCAAAAACTGTACACGTTGTTCTTGAAGACAGAAAGATCAATGGAGCCGTTAAATTAAGAAATACAGAATATTATTTTAGAGTGGATCAACAGAAGATTGCTGAGGATTTGAAGCCTGGAACGCTCGCTTTTTCTTCAGATGGACAGCTTGTTTACGTTCTCGAAGTAATCGATGATCGAACGCCTGAAGAAGAAGCTGCATACACTGGGGTCTTGACGAAAATATTTGATGAAGATCCGGCCATAAAGTCAGGTGAAAAAGCCATCGAGCAGCAAAAAAGGTCAGCTTTTGAAAAGGTTGTTTATACAGGAATTATTGTTGAATTGGTTGATAAGAAATTCAAACGGACTGACAAAAACTTAAAGTTCAAGTCTTCAGAGAAGATCAATGACAAGATCTCTAAAGGGGATATTGTGCCTATCATATTGCATACGAAGGACGGCCGGAAAGAGAAATTATATGTTTTAGTTCAGCGGATTATTGAGAATGCGTCACAGAAACAGCGATTCATGAATACAAGACGAAGACCCGTGAGTTGGTTGTATAAAAAGACGGAAAAGGGCTATAAGAAAATGAAATACGCAGATGTAGTCAAGGAGCATAAAGAAGTCAAGAAAACAAAATCGCCAACCATGCCAAAGGAGAACAGACAGTCTGAATCTGTTAAAAAAGGAAAAGCCAGGGACGGAGCAGATAAAGAGTTCAATCGAGAAGTCCACGATTTTGTGATTCGAAAACGAAAAGATTAGGCGTGAAATTGAATCTGATAACTCTTTTTTGAGAGGCGGGATTTTAGCACATTTTGCGTGGATATTCCAAAAATATCATGAACGGGTGTTTTTCAATCCTAAAAGGTAAAAAAACAAAAACGAACATGTGTTCACTTTCGGTTAGAACTCTGTTATAATTATCTGTGAGATTAAGACGTCTATCTCATTTGAAAGCTATTTTGATTATTTGTCTATGTAAAAATATTCTGATTCGCAACTATTCTGACAATTTATTTTTTCAAAATTCTTATTGTGCTTAATATAGTTACGAGGTTAAATATAAATAACGTTGACTTGCTAGTTGATTGGATGAATATGCCGTTTTATGTAGGAATTGATCATGTGAAGTATCGAATAAGAGAACAGAAAGAAAGGGGATAAAAAAAACAGAGAATTAGTATACTTGGCTAAGTAATTTATACTTGAGAGGTTGTTAGAATGATTCTTTTTTAGAACTACTTCTTGACTTAACAGGAATGAAAGGCTTAAACTGAAAGCGAATTAGTTCTTGCCTATCAAGCAGGATGCTATATTGTTTGAAAAAAATAACCAAAGGCTCAACTGATCTCGGGAGTTTATCAGGCTCCGTCAGCGATCAGAAGAGGTAGTAAGTGCATACCTTACTACGTTAACCCTCGGCTGTCATGGATTTCTCCAGACATTCGTCATTATATCAAAGTTAGAATAGTATTGTTAGAATATTTCACCCAAAAGGGAACGAATTTTCGAGTAATAGGACTTCTATTGATATTTTTTAAATGCGAATGTTGGATAAATGCACCCCATGAGTCGAGTAAGGGATACGTAGTGTAGACTACGTATCCCTTTTTTTTTTGTTTGAGACAAGAGCTGATTCTTATTAAAAAATTTTTGGAGGTGTCCTATGGGTGCGATTGGGATTGAGGTACGAGCAAAAGATTTAGAAGCAGTAAGTACAAAAATAAAATTATTGAATAATCAAATTTGGTTTTTGGAAGAAGGATTTGCGGTGAAGTATTGCTACTTGTTTGAGCATGGACGGAAAGTACCTGTTCAGGTAGATCGTGTGAGCGTCGAGGAGATCTTTCCCAAGATCCGGTTCATCTTTGATCAAAAGAATCAAGTGATCGCTGAGAGAGCATGTCCAGGTACAAGGCTACGAACGACTAGAAAAAATAAGTGGCTTTCAGTAGAGAATGGCTCTGGGAACAATCGTGCGTTGTATTTTTATCAAATGATCCAGCGGATTGAAGATACGGAGTATGCAAAGCAAATGCTAGAATATTATTACAGCGAAAAATGAATGATTTCTTAACAGAATCAAAGAATCAAGGTTAAACGTTTATTGTTTGCTAGATAACCACTAGCAATTATCTTTCTAACACATTATCCGAAAGCACTGATGACGAGGGTTTTCGGAACCAAAACTGAATAGATGAAGTTCGGGATGTAGAACCCCCTCCAAATTAATCAGCATGGCTACTAAGGGATTTGGAGTAACCATTCAAAAGAAATGGTGAGCCACCAAACATTTGAGGATTTGCGAAGACGTATGATCGATACTGAGCGAATATCCGGCCTCAATAGGAGTTAGATTTCTCCGGTTGTAAAAATCTGCGAAAGCTTTTTGTTCTACGAATACACAATTATTTAGTAAACAATAAACGTTTAACTAGACACTATGTATCCAGGATACAAAGAAGGGAGCATACCAATGCGAGAAAGAAAAACGATCACACTTCCAATCGGAAAAACAGTCGATCCTATTTGGGATAAAAAGAATATCATGGTAGCAATCAAAGTCATGCCAAACATGAGCTTGTCACTATTTGAAAATAAAGTACTAGACGGTCAATCCATTTATAACTTAGAGAGGATTGTTTTAGTTACAAAGTACAAAAAGCAAACAGAAATCCCTATTAAGCAGGTTGTTTTAGCAGCTGACGGCAGCTATCGCTGCTACGTCACTGATGACGTGAATATCAATCGTGGCGAATTAGTGTTACCTCGTATGAAGAAGAAAAAGTAGGGGCCACCCTATAGTGAAGGAGGGCCCACCTTGCCTACTAAGAATCCGCGAAGGAAATTTGTCTTCAAAAAAGAAACGAGCGAAAAGCTTGATTGGTTAGTAGATCAACAGAATAATAATTCAAAGAAAAAAATTTATCCATGTGAAGTTGTAGAGGAGTTGATAGAAAATGCATACATCATACAAAAAGCCTTCGGAAAGACATGAAGTCGTTCAAATGATCAATCGTGTTTCTATGAGGGAGTTAAGAAAAGATTTGAGAAACGCAAAGTTTTTATCAGTATTTAGCGCTATTTTAACTATTGGTTTGTATTTTGTCGGCACGGGTTATATAGTTTCTGCTTTTTGTACGATTCTGTCCTATGTTTCCGCAAAGATTATTGAAAGTGCTCTTATGAGATCACAAATAAATTGACAAGATTTATGTTCAGCTGAAGTCTGAGAAAAATTTACAATTAGAAATTACGGATTTTTAATTGAAGGAGGAAATCGAATGATGCAGCAGTTGTTAACGAAGAGTGAACAATTTAAGTCATGAGACATTATCAGAGTTGTTTCCTATGAACATAATTGCGGTTTAGATGAAACAGTTTTTACAGCGATTGTTGTTGATGCCAAGGAGTGTTTCATAGCTATTCCACAAGATTTCCAAGGGCACATCTTTAATGCAGCGAAAAAAAGGAGCAGCTTGGGAAATAGAAATTGATTGGCTTTTAGAAAACGATACGGAAGTATATCTGATTGAACGATTTGATGATTTAGTGTCAAAGTTTTGGAAAGATGTCATAGGAGAACAAAATAAGTGAACGGAGAAATACCTGTCTGAAAAAGTTCATAAGTATGTGGCTATCACGGAGGAAAAGTAAATGGATAAAATTTTTGAGAATGTTTGGAATCGAAGAGACGAGGCTTTAGCTTGGTACACAAATGTAGAGAAAGATTTTAAGCGTGAGCAAGGCATTGATCCTAAGAAGCTTGCAAAGATTTGCAAGGAAGAAGGAACAACGATAGATGAATTTCTTCCCTACGCACAAGAACGAGCAAAAGCAGAAAACGTACAGTAATGGCGGAAATCAAAAGTATTTCAAAGGGAGAATATAGCTTCATATCAAGCTTTTAAACCAACATCAAAAGTATTTCAAAAGTAAATGCTTTGATTGGAACATTAGCAGAGGAAAGGATGACTGTGATGATTAAAGGCAAGAGCAAATTTGATTCAGAAATATTCTACGGCGATTGGAATAATTAGGGTGGATTCAGCAAACAAAAATATACCAAAGAGGAAGCAATCGAAGCATGGCGTAAAGAAATGTTTGGTCTTGATAAAGATGTGCCATGTGTTGTTGAAGATGCATTTGTTAGATATCGTGTGGGTCAAAATGAAGACCACGAACCATGTGCATGTTGGTGGCTCGAATGGGAAGACTACGGGAGTAAATCTGTTCCTGCTTGGTCAATACGGGAAGCAAGAGATTATGAATTAGTAAGTTAACGGAGGATACAGCCTATGAAGGGGCTATTTTGGAGAAAAGAGGAAATTAAAATGGAAGACAAATTTGTTAAAATTAGCGCCACTACATTAGCTGAAATTATTGGTGGCTTGTATTACGGCAGTGATGAGGATTTATCCAGAACAGAAGATTTAATTGAATGGTTAGAAGCGCACACTGAACAATCAGTTTTTGTGAATATGGAAAAGTAAGTAATCGGAGGAGATACAGGAGGCTTTCATGAACAAACAAGAAGTTTTAGCAGAGCTACAGAAGAAATATGACGAAGCAATCGAAGCACAAGAAAAATGTCTTGTTGGATTTGACATGTGGCAAGTATATGAAAATAGAGCTATTGCCTACTCTAATGCAATAAGTATCGTTCATCATCTGGATGAGAAAGTGATGGTAAGAAAATGATCAATAAAAAATATCGGACAATTTATTCGAGTGTTGTTCCGAAGGGTTCAATTGGAACTTGTGTAGATGTGGAAGTTGGAGTCCTAATTGCTTTCAGACTTGAATTTGCGAATGGTGAATCATTATGGTTCATGAAACGAGACTTGGAAGAGGCAGAAGAATAGCTCCAGTAACGACGGGAATCAAGGCATAAGTTGCATAAATAAAAAAGACTCTGCTTTAGAGTCTAATTAAAGGACACACTTTGTTCTTTTAATTGTTTGATTATCTCAGTGACATAAGCGTCTTGAAAATTTTTACGGAAGGACTTTAGAAATTCCTCAGAAAAGAAATCAAAATTTTGTTCTGAATATGCTAGTAATTCTTCAGGAGTTTTAAATTCTGCAATAACAGAAGCGCTGTCGAAAGAATCAGCTACGCGCAATGAAACTGATTTCATTAAAGAAACAACATCAATTTGTGTTCTTAACATAAAAATCACCTCTTCTGTTGAGTGTAACATAATTGAATAGAACTATCTGAAATTATCCGGTAACCCACGTCAATAAAGGAGAAGCATTAAACTAATCTAGTGATTTTTAATCTTCATTAGTCCAATGTAAAAGGATTTAGAAATAGATTTACCACATTTTTTACAAGCATAATCTCGAGTGGGAATATCGTTAAAAAACTCTTTTTCATACTCATGATTACACTCTTGCTCTTCTTTTTCTAAGTGCAACTTTCTTAATTCAAGAGAACGTTCTAATTCAATGGACATAGATACTCACCTTCTGCGAATTATTTTTACCACAAGCAATTTTTTTAAGGGGTAAAAAGATAGTTTTAATAAACCAACTAACTCAGTTTATTGAAGAAAAAACACTGAGCAGTTAACTCAGTGTAAAAGACAGGACCTATTTATTCATAATTTTTTTACAATTATTCACAGCGCTTTTCATTGTATCAAAACTATTGATATCAATGTCGTAGATAAACAGATTCATTTTCATTGATTTGATTTCCTTCAAATTCAAAACGGCAAATATACTTGTAATATTTTTGGATTTAGAATTATTGAAATGGGCTTTTTCTAGGGAAGAGTACATTCGATAATTAGAAACATAAACGTGTACAGGATAAAAGTTAATCATTGTTTTCACATCCTCGTGGTATTCAATAACCATAACATCAAAAAGACCTCTAATGTGGATACTAGGAACAACGTAAGTAAAACGTAACAACGACCATGATTGACGAACAAAACCAGCTGTTTCCGCAACTGGCTTAGAGCTAAAATGATGTACTTCGACTGTTTCTTTAGCTCTGCATTAGTATAACACGTATATTTTTGAGAAGTTTATAAATGTTCTAACGAACATCAGATGAGTCGGCTACTCAACCTAGCAATAATATCTGAAATAAGATTTGAAAAATATTGCCAGTGGAGTTGAACTATTGTTCAACATTACTATTTGTCTTCAATTTCATCAATGAAGGCTGAAATATCATTTTTGAAAATGTACTTACTAAATTGTTCGCTTAGGATTTGGCTGACATTTCGGTAAGCGAAGGTAGGCGTGTTAGGTAAAGTATAGTAATAAATACCATTTTTTTGATAGATCGGATCAGGCACGGTCGTTGTCTGATTTCCTTCAATTGCATTTCCAGCGTCCGCTGCTATATCAATAATAAAGGCCCCCGTTTTTAATTGCCCTTGCTCTGCAATAGTCATAATGGGCTTACCCGAATCGCCCACTTCAATGCCGTTAATGATAATCGAGTATTTAGAAAGTTGTTGTTTGAATTGCGGAAGTGTTTTTCGATAAAAAAGTCGGACAGAAGAAGAAATTTTTGAGATCGCATGGAAAGCACCTTGAGCTGCATTTCCGGACCCTAAAATAGCAATCTCACAATTTCTATTTGGTAATAAGCCAAAACTCAAGAGAGCATGTAATACTCCGGCATAACCAGCATAGAAGCTGTTTTGATAAACGAAGTTTCTAGGAATCAACTGTGTAGGATAAGCATTTTCCTGATAGTACATCATGGGTCTTTGATTATCGATATCAAGAATATAGAGATTTTTAGGAATTGCTTGAGTCTCCATAAATTCTTTACCTGATCCCAGTGGATGAGTCCAACCAATAATCATCTGATTTTGACGAATCAAGTCGTAATCAGATGGTTGGAGGAGTTTGAGAGAGAAGATTCCCTCACAAGAGGCAAAAATTTCAGAACGGGTTAAAATAGTGCAACCTGCTTTTCGATAATTATCATCAGGGATACTTAGCGAGTCACCAAAACCATTCTCGATATAAATTGAATTGGCGAATTGCTTGATATGTTCAGGTAACAAAGGGACGCGACGCTCATTTGGAAAATTTGACTTTATAAAACCTAATTTCATAATTCCAACTCCATTTCAATTTTAGTTTTTGTATGGATTTGTTCTCAGAGAAATGTTTCATGAGGCTGTTTTCGTACATCTTCAGTCTAACACAGTTTTGAGGTGGAATTTTAACGTTCAGAGAGGATGCGTCCGCTAACGGAGGAAAGGAGATTTAGCAATGAAAAGTCTAGTTGGATCCACGTAGGGTCATCCATTACTCTATTTACGAGGTTACTACCGATTGTATCAGCAAACTAGAGATTAAATTAAGAGACAAGAGATTATAGAGAAAATGAGCGAATTATCGACAAAAATCGTAAACAGTTTTTGATGTCCGAAGGCTGAGATAGGGAGTTTGTAGAGATAGTTCAGTTACTTGGATATAAAATTGATTTAGTAGAGGAAAAAATATTGAAAAACTTAGATGAATTATCAACTTAGCTAGCAAGCGTAAAACTTCAAGGAGGGAAAGAATGAAACAAGAAAGTATTGTCCAATCGAATAATGAATTACTAAATGATAAAAGGGTATTAATGGTTAATCCCAAAGACGAGGTATCTGTTAAAACAATCAAAACAGATAGCAGAGGGTACACAAGGCTAATAGATCAGTATTGCAGCAATCACTTTGGTAAGAGTTTTACTTTTAAGGACTTCAACAATTGGTTAGTAAATAGAGGCATTAAGGTGGTTCAAAATAACGGAACAACAGCATTAACGCAAGCAATATTTGTCTCATATATTAGTTATCACTATATTCTAACGAAAAATTATAGACAAGATAAAGAGGTTGGATTGGAAATAATCATGAATATAGAAGACAAAATAAGAAGTAATAATAAACATTAACGATTACAAATAAAGAGGATAATTAATATAGAAATGAGTGAGCATAATGACCATTTGTATTGAATTATTCACCGTTCAAGGTATGGGCCTATCAATTGCTATCCGCTTTCTTTAAGCTTAATGTTAGGAGTTTTTGATCTTTTTTATCTTAGGAAGAGTGATTGAGCATGAAACTATACATCATTGAGACGAGAGAATCAACGAAGACAACCAATGGATGGAAGCAAATTGCCGTTTCCAATGTATTGGCTAATAGTTCATATAAAGCGCTGAACATTGTTAATGAACAGTATGAATCAGATGAATACATTCATAAGGTCGTATCTAGCATTGAACTGCACAATAAAGTTTTTATAAGGACTTATTACCCTAAATGATTTTTATGAAGGAAAGTAAGCGTCGCTTACTGAAGGGCAACGGTTAGAATAAGTGAAAGATCAAAAGTGAAAATTTTTACTTGTAATGTATCGGAGGAAGTTGTTAGTCATGCATACGAGATTAAAGAAACATTCGGAAAATGAAAACCTAAATAATTTGAGTGTATCTGAATTAAGAAACGACCTGAGAAAAGTTTTAATTCTTACAGGGTTATGTGGTTTATTATCTTATATTACTTTTCAGACAGGTGAATGCTTCAGAGAGTCCTTGATGTGTACTTTCTTAGGAGTGATAGCTTCTAGCGTGATCGGTAGTTTCTACTTCAAAGCTAGAAGAAAGTAACAAATTGAATAAAAAGATTTTTTTGAAATAACGATCAGTAAGGTCATGGTATTAGGAAAGAGGGAAAATATGAAAAAGAAGTGTTGGAAATTATTAGTTGTTGGTTTGTTAACGGTTCCCTTAGGGCTGGGAGGAATTGTTCAGGCGGAAAATGTCCTTGAACAATCGTCTCAAACAGTCCAATCAGAAACCAGTACGACTGAAACAAGCGAAACTCGAAAAAATAGAACCGAAGAAAGTCAAACGCAATCAAGCCAGTCAGAAAGCGACCAGCCGAAAGCTGAACAACCCGAAACTCCAGATGTGACCAATCTCAATCCTGCTGTAAGGGCGGTACCTGAACAAGAGGTTATGGCTCCCAATCCAGAAACTGGTGAGATTGCCTAAGAAGATGCACGCAGCGCGTCACTTCCTGTCGAAGCGTATGCAGCAGCAAGTCTAAAACCTGTTTACCGCGTGTACAATCCGAATTCAGGATAACACTTACACACGTTAAACGGTGGCGAAAAAGACAATCTAATGTCATTAGGATGGGTCTATGAAGGCATTAGTATGCAAATTGATGGCAGCGGTAGTAATCTGTACCGTGCCTATAACCCGAACTCAGGCGAGCATTTTTATACCAAAGATTCGAAGGAAATCGACAAAATCAAACGTGCCGGCTGGCGCTATGAAGGTGTCGCTTGGAAAGTACCAAACGGCGGCCAAAAAGTTTATCGCGTGTTCAATCCAAATGCACGAGACGCTGGCAGCCATCATTATACGTTGTTAGAATCTGAAAAAAGTGATTTGGTCAGACGTGGGTGGCGGTACGAAGGCGTTTCTTGGTCTGTCACTGGTGGCGCGGTTCCTGCTAAATCAACGAACATCATCAATAGTGTTCCTTATGTTAGCCAATACACACCTGTGAAGGCGCCTTGGGGATGTGCGTCTGCTTCGTTAGCAATGATCCTTGGATCAAAGAATATCCGACCAAACCTAAGAACGATGCAAGACCGCTTGCCAATGTATCCAAGTAATCCGAATGGCCAAAAAGGAAATGTGTATACTGGCGCTGGCTTCGGTTGGGTGATCAAACCGAATGCGTTAGCAGCATATGGTAAAACCTATGGCGGAAATACAGTAGATATTTCAGGATCAAATACCGTACAAATTATTAATCGTGTGTTGAATGGTCAACCCGTTCTATATTATGGCTTTTCTTCGTACCAGAAGAATTCCGATAAGAATAGAAATCATGCAAAAGTGATCGCTGGGTACAATAACGGGAAATTCTTAGTCTATGATCCATTGTATTATTCAGCAAATGCAGGCGCAGGTGTCAAGGGTCACAAAAAAATG
>NZ_JXKQ01000023.1 GCF_001885945.1 Enterococcus hermanniensis
CTCATTAGCTCCCTCCTAATTCATATGCGATTTTTTTATTTCTTATTTACAATCCGCAAAGCATCCTCCACAGATCGCGCTACCCCGTACAAAACTGGTTGTGATTTAAGGAAATCACCGAATCGTATTTGGTCAGGTCGTAATTTACCTTTTTCGTTTTTTACTTCGATATAGATTGATTTGCCATCCGAATTTCTATGCCCACATAAGTCAGGGAATCCTTTTGGCATTCCGTAAAACTGTCTGCCTTCTATAGTAGTGACTTGCCCAGCATTTGACCTAAAAATGGTACAACCGTTCTTTGATAAGGCAATTCTGATCTCGTCTTGTATTTGGTGTTCTGATTTCAATGCTTGATCCTCATTTGATAATAAATGCCACCGTTCGATTTTTTCTTAGTAGCAAATTTAGAAATGATCCGACCGAATTTAGTTTGACTGATAGGCTCTCCATTGGTTGATTGTAAATAGAATTTATATGCTTCTGTGGCATTTAGCCGTTCGTCTGAAATCTCAAACAAAGAATCGAAAAAATCAAAATCACTTTTCTCATCACAACTTATTTTGGGACCAGCCTTGAATATTGCCAATGCTTCTTCGAAATCGAATCCTTCAGCTTGTATCGATTTAACTGTTTTAGCTATTGAAATATAAATTTCGTTCATCATAAACCTTCCTATCTGTGTTTCAAGATAACCCTACATCTCGAAATATCATTGTCATACCAACGCTTCTATCCATTTGCGGTGTATACGATGTAGGGTAAGACCTCAAAACCTATTCTTTTTTATATAATTTACTTTTTATTTTTTACTTTAATACTTTATTATTTTTTTCTAACTATACATCAAAGAAGAAAAAATATACTATAAGTATTGATATATAAGGGTTTATAAGCGATGTAGGGTTGACTTCTAACTTTACATCCTACCCTACATCTTTTACTTAAAAAGCTCTCTCACGTTGTCATATTTTCTTGGTTTTAAAGAAATGCCATCATATACTACACCAATTTTCATTCGTTTCTTAGTAAATTTTTTCGAAATCTCTCTGCCAAACTTCGTGTTAGTAAAAGTATGCTCACCATTATCTGATGCCCATTCACGATAAACTTTGTATAATTCACCGCCTGATATTTTTAGCCCCGGTCCCGTTTCGCAACACGCTTCAATAAATGTACCTATTTGATCCATTTCGCTACGATAATCCTGACTTGCTGCAACAACAGACTGTGGTTTTTTCAAGCCCTCTCTCTGCCACATTAAGCAACCATCAATGGCCCATTTTAAAATGCCTTGTAACTCGGTTTGCAGTTTAAATTTTAAATTTTTATCTTTCTTATGGTCAGGTATTTGAACGATGAATGGAATTAGATTCAATCTTCGCCAAATCCCATCATCAGTGCCTCGAATAATTGGTTTGTGATTGGTTGCTAACCATAATTTGAATTCAGGTTCGAACTCGAATTCTTTTCCATAAAGATGGCGTGCAGTCACTTTATCGCCACCAGTCAATTGTTTCACTAGCCCCTCGTCTAAACGCACACCCTCATTTGGCTCTGACGATGTTACTAAACGCGCGCCTTTCAATCGAGCAATATCACTATTAGCTGATGACTGGCTTTGTTTTACCATGATCGTTTGGGCTTGCATGGTCATGGCATAATTCCCCATCAATTCAGAAATAATTTCCAAAAATACTGACTTACCATTTGAACCGTGACCATAGAGGATAAACATACACTGCTCTCTCGTGGAACCTGTAAGCGAGTATCCAACGCATTTTTGAATGTAGTTAATCAGCTCTTGATCATTGTTAAATATCTGATTGATGAATTCTTCCCACATAGGACAATCAACCGATTCTGTGTACTCGACATTTGAAACACGAGTAAACATTTTATCTATCTCATGTTCGTGTAGAAGGCCGTCACTTAAAGATAGAAAACCACTTTGAGTATTGAAAAGAGATTTATCTTTATCGAACTCGTCAGGCAACACCGATAGTCGATGTTTTAATTCATCCATCATGGCATTTTTACCTGCATTGCTACGAGAACGCTTGATATGTTTCTCTTTCGCTTTTTCTAACGCTTCTCGTGTTTCATCGTCTGCACCTTCTGGAATTAACAAAGGTTCCTTACCCATGATATCTACTGTGTTATCAATCATTTTTCGAACTTCGCCTGTGTTATCCTGGAGCCAAACTTTTCCATCGTAGTAATACCACGCTTTATCTATATAGGAATATTTGACCAGCGTCCCATAAATATCATTGAATCTATCTGCATTGCCAGTATCATCATAAGAATAATATTTCTTTTCTTTAGGCTTTTCTTGGTCTTTAATAAAAATCTTGAAATCCGTTTTTCTTTTTGGATTATATACAGCATTAGTTTCCGAAATAGCTTTGTTCAAAAGTGCTTCACCGTATGTGGTAGCTCCTCTTTTCTGATCATACTTACTTCGAATCATTGCAGACATTCGAAAGATTTCATCCATCTTTTCAAAGTCTCTACCTGTCCAAAATGCTAAATCGTTCGCAAAAGCCATATCTGCTTCTGATTGAGAGGAATAAAATGCTTCCCAACCACCATCCATAAAAACTTTAAAACGTGCGCCTTGAGAAGATGACTGTGCTCGATTAATAATTTCATCGACTGGTAACTCTACTGTATTAAGTAAAGAATTTTCTTCTCTAAATTGAATAACTTTAGAATCGCCTACATAACGATCATATAAACGTTTAATATTTTTGGGATTAGGATCTGAAACATCTAAATAGCTAGATGCTGCATTGCCTGTCATAACGAAAAACCGTCCATCTTGATACATTTCTACGTCGCCTTTGCGACGTCTACCTCCTGGCAATTCGCCCCTAGCGATAATGTGGATGCCAGTGCCTGACTGTGAATATTCAGCGTAGGACTTCATGCTTTCTATGAATTCATAAATGATATTCTCTTCCACATCTCCTGTTTTATACCGCTCAACTTCACCTTCTGCGTTATCAATATCAATTCCAAAATACGGCGGTTTGAAGAAAAAACCTAAACCGCTCATATCAAATGTATTAACAGCATCGAGAGCAGTCTGAAAATCAGACCATGTACTCTCGTCGTTAGATTTTGCCTTGTATCCATTGTTTGCGTTATAAGGAATCTTTGTGTGTTTGTTTCTTTTTTCATCCCAAACTAGCTTGTAAACACACCACTGTTTGAGATTTTTAAGCTCTGTTGGGATTTTTTCGTACATCTTTACACCTCGTGATTAGAATGGTAGGTCGTCTTTTTGAACCGTTACTGTAGGACGACCAGGGCCGAATGATGGTTCGTCTCCATTTTTAAATTGGTGATTTACTGGTCCAGTTGTGTTTGTCTTTTCCCAACGTTTAACATTAGTGTTTCTGTATCCATTTGACTCTTCATTTTTAACCGTTACACGAACTGGTTTTAGTACAAAGTCAGCTAATAGTTCATCAAACCCGTTGTAAGACTTTCCGTCTTCTAATTGCAATGCTTGAGCGATTGCCATAATCATGCCTTCATTGTATTTTCCAGTTGCTTTAGCTTTCCAAATTTTTGGAAAAACGTGTTTGTTTTGGAATGATTGTTGTACGTCGTTTCGAACGATCAAATCAATATCAATAAATTCGGCTCCTGATTTAGTTGCGTTTTCTACCGCTTTATTGATGATTACTTCATATGTTCCGTCTTTGATCTCGTTTCCTTGTTGCGCTTTTGAAAAATCTAAGTTAAATGTCATTGTTAATTTCCTCCTAGTATTTGTATGTTTTATAAACCACTGTCAGTAATTCGTTGAAATCACGTTCTATTTCACTTTCGTAACCTGATTCGTGGTTGTTGGTACTTTCTTTTAAAATTTTCACAATTTCCACCCGTCTTTTTACACCGTCGTGCCATTCAGAACCATCTTGTAGATTAGTAAGTAATTCTTCCAATTGACTAGTAGTCGGTTTAGAATACTGATTACCTGGGCTTATCCATTGAAATTCAGTGCTATGCAGTTCGTATTTAGGTTTATACGTTGCTTTGTTGACGATTTCACCATGTACAATTTGAGTTGCAATTTCTTCGATGTAGTAACCGTCAGGTATATTTTTTAATAGTTGGTTTATCTCTTTCAAATCAACATCCCCTTCCTCTTCGCTGCCATATACGCCCAGCCGGGTTTAAAGCCTTTGACTCTAGCAATTGCGTATAAATCTTCAATCGTGGAAGCTTCGTCTTCTGTCATGTTGTAATACTTATTATTCTCAAAATTCAAAGTAATCTTCGTTTCTCCGACTTTCATTAATTCAGCCGATTCATCGATTTCTAACTCTGACTTTCGTTCTTCAATCGGCTGCAACTCTCCGCAATATGGGCAAATGTTTTCACCTTTTGGTCGTTCGTAAGCCCCAAAGCAAAACGCACATTGAACAACTGACACATCACTATCAGTTTTTGTTTTCTTTTTTGTGTCTAAGCTCCATTCACGATCCATATCAGGCAAGCCAAAACGGTTCACGTTACCCACATGGTCAATGATGATTGACGTTTTATCTGGTCTGTAACGCATCCCCCTCATCGATTGCTGAATGTACAATGATAACGATTGAGTAGGTCTCAACATAATTACAGTCGAACAATCCGGGACGTCAAAACCTTCGCCAATCAAATCTACGTTGCACAAAATTTTAATTTCGTGTTTGCGAAACGATTCAATGATTTCCGAGCGTTCATCCTTTGGCGTTTTAGCGTCTATATGAGCGGCTTTATAACCCGCTTGGTTAAATATATTAGCGGTGTGTTTACTCGCCTCTATACTGTGACAATAGGCAATCGCCTGTTCTCCATCCGCTAACGTTTTATAATGTTTCAATACGTCGCCGTAAATCGTATTCTTAACTGCTTTATCCATTGATTTCTTCGTAAAATCTCCGGTTGAGGCTTTTTTCAATTCTGCTGTGTCAATCAAACGTGGCGCATAATACTCATATGGCGCTAAACGATGATTTTCAATCAGCCATTTTGCCGACACCCCTTCAATCAGCACGTCATTCACATCACCTAATCCGCTCCCGTTTAATCGGATAGGCGTTGCGGTAAAGCCTAATCTCGGAACATCTGAATAATATTCATAGATTTTTCGGTACGAAGCAGCTAATCCGTGATGGTTCTCGTCAGTAATAATGAGTTGCGGTTTTTTAATTGTTTGAAGATGTCTCACAACTGTTTGGACCATTCCAAAATTTACTAGCGCATTATTCACACCGATTTCTTTAAATGTCTTTTTTATTTGATCTATCAACTCACGACGATGAACTAAAAACAGAACTCGATTGCCTTTTAAAGTCGTCATACGTGCGATTTCAGCGACCATAACCGACTTACCTGAACCACATGCCGAAACGATGCAAGGTGCTTTAAAACCATCGATATAAGCCTGTCTAGCACGTTTAACTAAATCATTCTGATAATCGTACAGTTCCATCAATATCGAACAACTCCTCTTGCAGAGCAAACTCTCGATCATCTAGTTGGTTTTTAGCAAATGTTTGATCTGTTCGTTTCAACAAAAAACCTCGTGTTCCTGTTTCTTCATTGATCATTAACCGGCCAACCATATTCATCAGACCCATGACGTTGTTAACAATCTTCTCTCGAATCTGTGGATGAAACTGATTGAATATCTGACCGCCAGGTGATTGAATTTGAATTTGCGTTTCCCATGCAGTAAAAACTTTATTTACACCTTTCCACGAATTGATATACCGAATCATGTCAGGCAGATAAAATGAGAATTTATTGTAGTCGCCCATTTCTGGGATGCCCATTGCTTTACCATCACGCGTCTTTGATAATCTCGATTTCTCTGCTAACCATGCTTGTTCGAATTCAGATAAGTTATCGAAAAAGATGTTGTCGTATTGATCCAAATAATTATCGTGAATATCCTTCAACATTTTTTTCATTCCAACTTCTACATCATTTAAATCTGCATAAACGATATCGATGTTTGGATTGCCTGCTAAAACATTCGTCGTACGGTCAATGTCGATGACCAGCGTTTTACCTTTTAGATAGTTGGCCGTATATGTTTTTCCCCCACCAGGCGGCGCATAGATTAAAACGGAAAAACTACTTGCACGATCAATATCGGTTGCTTTAATTATTTCCATCTACTCTTTCACCTTCACTTTCACTTCGACTGATTTAACATCAACTGTTGTATTTGGAATCGCCATGCCGTTGTCATCGATCAACAACCCTTCTTCCGTCAAATGAAAAACGCCGTCAACTAAGAGCTGTTTAATGTCATTTTGAATTGGTTTAACGATAACTTCTTCTTTGATTAGTCCCGGATGTTCTTCTTTCATGTAACGTTCGAAACGGACTTTTTCTTCTTTCGATTTTGGCAAACTCAATTTATAAGAAGCTTTGCTTTTCAAATTAGGATATTTCTTACTAATCACGAAGCTTTCTGTTTCTACTGATTCCATATCGCCTAAGAGCTGTTTTTGAATTTCTAATGCAGCGGTTAATTCTTTTTCAATCTCATTGAGAAATGCCAATTTAGTTTCTGTAATTCGAGCAATTTGATCATCATAAAGACTGATTTTGATTCCTATTAAAGAACGTAGATTTTCAATTTCCTTAGTAATTTCTTCGAGATTCAACAGCATCCCCTCCTCTTAATGGTTGTAAATCAAAATGTTTGGCATATCCGTTCTCTTCAATCCAAGTAATTAATGCTTCTTTAATGGTTTCCGAATACTGACTGGGCAACATAGACTCTCGTAATTCTTCATTTGCTTCACCTGCGGTTAACTCCTCCACATACTCATTTGAGTAACGTTCTAAGTTTTCTTCTAATACAATTCCATCTGCATTGATGTAGACTGTGCTATTTTCATAGATATCGTCTCCATAAACGTCTTTTAGAATGGGTTCTTCGTAGTTCGGTTCTAGCGGTACACCTAGTGAATCTCTGATCGTCATGTGGTATAATTCCTCCTATAAGATTTATTTTTTTGACTAGCTAACTTGGACGGTGGGCTAGTCTTTTTTTGTGTCATATTCCGCAAAGTCATAAATCAAAACTAAGCCGAAAACTGCTGTAACATATGCTGCTTTGAGCCATTCTGGCACATTACCTGTGATTGCTGCGCCTATTCCGAAAGCAAATAGCATTGCTCCAGTTCTGCGTAGCCAATAGATTTTTTTCATTGTTATGCTCCCTTCGTTTTATGCTCTTCCATCCAAGCATCTAAATCTTTAATGTCATACTTAGGATTGCTATTTTCTCCGAATAGAATGATTCGTAATCCATCTTTAATCCATTGATTTATTGTGGCCGGCGAAGTTCCTGTATAGATCACTGCTTCTTTTTGGGTCAAATATCTTTTAGGAACATAGTTTAAAAGTAAATTTCTTAATTCTTCACGTGTAATTTGTTCCGGCATCTCAAGTCCTCCTACCTGTTATTTATCGTGAAAACGAAAAATGTTTCACGCCAATATGGCTATTTTTTTCTTATTTAAAATTTGTTTTGTTTCACAAAGAGAACCTTGTGGATAAGTTTCTTTTTCATGAAACTTTGAAAATATTTAATTTCTTTTTGGAAACTATTTTCGTATTAAAAAAGAACCAACTTCTTCATCAGGAATATCTAAAACATTCATAATTTTAATAAAAGAAGGCAATGTAATGATGATTTGACCACTCATATATTTTGAGTAAGTTCCTTTCGTGACTTCTAATTCACCTGCCATGTCAACATCTTTTAGTTTTTTAATTTTCATTTTTTCTTCTAATTTTGATTTATCCACAGGAATCATTTTCATCTCACATCCTTTCGACATAAGTTATCATAACCTAAAAGTTTCCTGTTGGCAACTATATTTTGAAAACTTTTTCTAAAACAATATCTCTTGTTTCTTGTTACGAAACTATTTAAAATAAAAGCATACAATGACAAGATATTCGAAGGACTGATAAAATGATAAATAACTATAATGCAGTTGGATATTTAAGGGATGTTCGAAAAGACAAACGAATCAACCAAGAAACTATTGGCAACATATTAAATGTAACAAAAGCAACTATTTCGAAATACGAATCTGGCAAATTGCAAATGAGTACCGAAGACATTTTAAAATATGCTGATTTTCTAGGAGTGAACCGCGGAGAATTGCCAGATTTAGAGGTTTCGAGCAATCTATTCGTAGACGAAGCATATTTGAAAGTGGTTGGATCAGTTCGTGCTGGTTATCCTCTTGAATGTTATGAAATTGCTGAAGATGTACCTGTCCCTTCATGGATTTTAAAAAAATTTCCTTCTGCGTACGGGTTAAGAGTGCATGGCGATAGTATGGATAGAATCATTCCTGAAAACACAATCGCCGTCGTGAACCCACAATCTGAATTGCCAAATGGGAAGATAGCGGTTGTAAGGATTAACGGAACAGAAACTACGATGAAAAAGTTTTATAATTTAGATGGAACAATTATTTTGAAACCAGAAAGCACAAATCCTGATTACAAAACTATGAGTTTCGATACTAAGAAAGAACAAGAGGATTTACACATTGAAGGTCGGGTTGTGACATTCGTTCCCGATCCAAAAATAATTCTATAAGGAGGAACAAAAATGGGTTTTTGGGATTCGGTTAAATCAGGAGCAAAAGATATCGCGAGGCAAACTGCTTTAGAGGGTATGGTTAGAGATAATAAAGAACTATCAGAAGACGAAATCGCTGAATTTGTTGAATTCAATAAGATGACTCCTTCTGAAGCCATTCTGAAGAAACCGTCTAAGTATTTTAAATGTACGAATAGATATGGAGATATAGAAATTGATTCCAACAAGAAATTATTTAGAGTTAAATTTAATGTATACAACTTCAGTGAATTAAATAGTTATGAACTGCTTGAAAATGGAAGCTCTGTGATGAGTGGCGGTTTAGGCATAGGTAGAGCAGTTGTTGGTGGTGTCCTTGCCGGTGGTGTCGGCGCAATCTTAGGAGGAGTTACCAAAAAGAAAAAACAAAAAAATCATGTCGACTCTCTAAAGATATTAGTTACCTTCAAGAATAGAACTCCACAATCAATTAATATCGACTACATCAAAAAGAAACAAGATAAAGACAAAAAATATGAAAAAATATTGATTAAAGCTAAAGAGACTATGGCAGGATTCGATTATATTGTCTCTGAATTAGAAGTTGGAAAACACGATGAATTAATCGGTGCAGTATCTCATGCAAATGAAGAAAGCATCTCACTCTCTCCTACTGACGAAATACGCAAGTACAAAGAATTATTAGATGATGGTATTATTTCCCAAGAAGAATTCGATGCTAAGAAACAAGAATTATTGGGGTTGTAAAAACTTTAATATAAGCAAATTGGAGGTGATCTAATGGCTAGTTTTGAACAGTATAAGGATAAAAACGGAGATAAACGTTGGAAGTTCCAAGCGTACTTGGGAATCAATCCTGAAACTGGAAAACCAGTTAAAACTACTCGAAGAAATTTTAAAACTCAAAGAGAAGCTAAACTAGCTTTAGCCACACTCCAAAGTAATTTTGAAAATGAATTATCTAAAAAAGAAAAACCTAAAAAATACAAAGAAGTTTACGATTCGTGGATGGTAGAGTATGAAAAAACTGTTCGAGGGTCTACTCTACTTAAAACAAAAAGGATATTCAAAAATCACATTTTAGATCAATTAGGCGAGATGTATATATCAGAAATTACTCCGCTCAAAATTCAAGAATTAATGAATTATTGGGCAGCTAAATATACTACCGCTTCAAAAATGATGAACTATACTGGGCTAGTCTTTAAATATGCTGTTCGATTTGGTTTGATTGATCGTAATCCGGTTGATTCTATTTTGAAGCCAAAAGCAAAAAAAACTAAGAAGCAAGACGAAGCTTTTTATGATAAAGATGAACTAAAATTATTTCTTGATATTTTATATAAATATTCTAATCTGAAAGTCCAAGCATATTTTCGTCTTCTGGCAATGACTGGTATGCGAAAACAAGAAGCGAATGCTTTAGAATGGAAAGATGTTGATTTTAAAAAACAAACTGTTAATATTGAAAAAGCTGTATCGAGATCTGCTACTGGCCTTCATATCTCAGAGACGAAAAATAAAGGCTCTAATCGAATAATTTCTATTGATATGGCAACTTTAGAAAAACTAAAAGAGTGGAAGTTAGATAATAAACCTTTGAGTGATGAATGGTTGATCTTTGGCAAAGCCGAGTCAGTCAGACCACATGACATTATGAGTCTTGATACATCAAGAAAATGGCTATTAACTATTCAAGACGAAATGGACAAAGCTTCAGATAAGCCCATGCATAGAATTACTACTCATGGATTTAGACATACACATGCTAGTCTTCTCGTAGAAATGGGAGCTTCGTTAAAAGATATTCAGTATCGTTTAGGGCATACCGACATTCAGACAACTATGAATGTGTACTCTCATGTTTCTAAATCTGCAAAAGAAAAACTAGCGAATAAGTTCAACGAGTTCATCGATTTTTAACTCAATAGCATTCAATATAGCATTCAAAATACTTTAGATATTGATTATCCAACATTTAAGTGACTCCCGCCAGCTCCATTAAAA
>NZ_JXKQ01000024.1 GCF_001885945.1 Enterococcus hermanniensis
AAAACTTTGCAACAGAACCGAAAAAAGTAATAGAATCAGAAAATGTGCGTTAGCTAAAACAACAAAAAAGGAATAGATCTCTCTATTCCTTTTTTGTTTGCTCTATTGGGCAATTTTTTCTATAAACAAAGCTAAAATAGTAACAGCGCTGAGAAAGCTTTAACCAATTTATTAGTCGAACATTTTTTTAGCTGCTTTGAGCAATGTTGGAATATCTTTATCATATCTTGGCGTTTTGACTAATTTAGACATCGGAACGCCTGCGAAATGAAACGCTGCGATTTCTCCGGAGCGTACTGCACTTTGCTCAGTGAAAATCATCTGATACGGTTGTTCAACGAATTCGCCAGTAAAGGCTAAGTTTGTTGAATGTTCCGGAATTACTTTTGGCCGATCAATTTTAGCCCGATTGTTAAACAAAGCAGAAGCATATGGCATATATACGGGAATATTATTGATAATACTTTCCAAAATGTCTGCTTCTTTTTCCCGAATATTCACTGGTCCAGGATCGACTTTAGATAATTGACCAATCAACTCTTGCGCCATTTCTTTACCGGTCATCTTGATATACTCTTTTTCGACAAATTTGCCTTGACGTCTTGGGTATAAGAAGTAGCCCCAGATGACTGTTTCATTTGTTTTTTGTGTTGTAAAGTGTGGTTGATGATGAACCACAATCGACATATTGACGTCTTTATGACCTAATGGTGTAATCGGTGTGGTTGAAATGAATGAATTTAGCGCATTACCTGGCGTTTGAGTTGTAATTCTGACAATTTCATTCAATAATAAATGATTTTTAGTCGTCAAAGTAAAACTTACCCATTCACTTGCATCACGATCGGCAAAAAATTTGTCTGGATTTCCTAGATTGTAGAATTTTTGACTGATGTTTTTCCACAAAATTGAAGCAGCACCATAATCCATATTTTCATCAGCCGGAGTATTGTAATCCCCTAATGTTGCGGAATCGGTGATTGATCCATTGGTGAAAATGACAGCTGTATCATCATCAATCGGTAAATAATGCTCTTCATTTGTTACCGTGTGAGTCATCTTGATCCCGGTTACCGTAATCTCATCTTGCATTTTAGTCTCTTTAAAATCAAAATCAGTCACCAAACGATTTAAGCAAATTTCACACCCTTGATCTTTTAAATAATTAATCAAAGGCAGCATGATACTTTCATATTGATTATATCTTGTTCGATTGACACCGACTAAATGTTCGATTTGAGTGAATTCGTAAATCATTTGGTGCATGTAACGACGAAATTCTTGTGCCGAGCTTCTGGTTCTAAAAGCAAAAGTTGTTTCCCACATGTACCAAAAATTCGTTTCAAAAAAGTGCGGATCATCCTTGAAGTATTGGGCAATAGTGACATTGTCTAATTTTTCTTCTTCAGAATCAGGCATTGCAATTAATTTAGTTAGCAACGTGCGATCCGTATTATTGAATCCCAATTTGCCACCATCAATAATTCCTTTGCCACCTTCAAGCAATCGGGCGATGTCATAGGTTCTATGCTTCGCATCAAACTCTCTAGTGTCTTCTTCTGCCGTCATATGAGGCTCAGTAGCAGAGGGAATTCGACTTAATAGATCCATTAAATCAACATACGTCCGATAGTTCAACATCCGTCCGCCACGCGCAACATAGCCTTTAGTATTTTCCATTGGATGGTTTTCATTCCAATATTCATCTGTTACTGTGTCAGTAGATGCGCCATCATTTGAACCGTGGTCATCTAGTGAATAAAATTTGATTTGAGAGCCACTCCAACCGCCTTCTTGAATAAGATAAACAGCAGCAGCCATATTTGCAATTCCAGCACCGATCATTACAGCCTTATTTTTTCTCATAATGCTTTCTCCTTCAAATTTCGACTTTTATTTACTCGTATCATATTCATCGTACAAATAATCATCATTTTCAAGCAAACCGGTTTTTTTGCCTAAAAGGACACCACCAATCGTCAATAAACCAATTCCTAAACCTAGTTTAAATAGTTTGTTTTTCATGAGAGCACCTCTTTCTTATTGCTAATTTCTCTTTTATGATTTAATTTTATAGCCCTAAAAATTTAATTACAAACTTAAGCACCCGTGGATTTTTCAAATATAAACATTTTGGTTAAACTGTCTAAAAAGATATGTTTGTAAGAAAGGTATATTTATGAATAAAGGATTCAAAGAGGAACTATTAACTGGAAGCATAAAATAGAAATTATTTGCTATTATTGATAAAAGACAATCAAAATTTATAGTAAGAATAGCGAAGAACGAAAGGAAGGCAATCATGACCGATTTAGTAGATTTATTAAAATTGAAGAGTGATCAAGAGCAAGAATATTGGTATCAGCGATCAGTACCGGCAAATACAACATTGCTTTATGAAGGGGATATAGCCGATAAAGTCTATTTTGTTAAACGAGGTGCCTTACGTCTTTGGAATAATGACGATGGAAAAGATATTACGCTGCAGTTTTTCTTTGAAGGTCAAATTGTGACCTCTTATGAAAGTTTTTACTTGCAAAAACCAAGCATGTTATCGATTGAAACGATTGAGGATACCGAAGTGCTAGTTTTGGACAACGAAAAATTAGCATTACTAATGAATGAATCACCTGATTTACTCTATTTCATAATAGATCAACTATCAAAACGATTCATCGCCTACACCGAATACTTTTTATCGAGAATTAAAAACTCGCCTGAAAAAAGATATCTTTCCTTAGTTAAAGAAAATACTGAGTTGGTTCGACGAGTACCGGATCGCTATATTGCTTCTTTTTTAGGGATCACACCCGTTTCCTTAAGTAGAATAAAAAAAGAATTTCATAAGCTAATTATCTTTTGTTAATTACAAAGTCAGTATTCTCCGATATTCTTTAGCCAGAAAAGATAAAGGAGAAATACAATGAAAACATTAATTATTTATAATCATCCCTATGAAGGAAGTTATAATCATGCCATTTTAACTTCTGTAATTAAAGGAATTAAAAAAGCACAAGGTCAATATGAAGTCATCGATTTGGATAAAGAAAATTTTAATCCGGTTATGACTTCCGCAGATTTATTAGGCTTTGTAAAACATGAAGCCGTGGATCCACTAGCTAAAAGATACGCAGAGAAAATCTACGAGGCCGACCATTTAGTTTTTATTTTTCCAATTTGGTGGGAATTGATGCCTGCAATGACGAAAGGTTTTATCGATAAAGTCATCTATCCAGGACTAACTTATGATTATGGGGAAAATGGGATCAGCATGGTGAGTTTGTTGCCCAATTTAAAGTCAACGACGGTAATCACAACAATGAATACCCCTAAAGTCATGTATCATTTTATTTATGGCAATGCGTAAAAAAAGGCCCTTATCAAGGGTACCTTTAAAAAATCTGGGATGAAAAATGTTAAATGGCTAAGTTTGAATATGATAAAAATGGTCAATGGAAATAAAAGACAACAATGGCTAGATAAGATTGAAAGACGATTTTCTAAAAGTAGGTAGATTTATAAACTCCTAAACACGTCTAATCCAGCGATCTTTTATTTAAAATCTTCTTCATAGAATAAAAAACGGTCTCGTTAAATACTTTCGAGACCGTTTTTCTTATATTTTCGCTAAAAGATACGACAAATGAAAGAATGTAGGTAGCACTTTTACTACAAGAAAGCTATCTTAGCGTTGTGACGGAGTTAATTCAGCTACAGTTAATATTCCATAGGCAAGTAGAAAACAAAATAAACGAGCTAAAAATGCGGGAACACCTAAAGTGACAATAGGCATAACTAACAGATTTACAAAAATAAAAGTTAAACATATTAGAATAAGTCTGGTCATATGATTACTCCATTCTTAGGGCAGCATGAGAGCTGTCGAATCTTATCAAATGATAGTTCTTCAAAAAAGATGAACTAAAACGAGTTTAAAAACATGCTGGATTACTTAATGAGTTGTGTGATTAGGACTACTAGAATAGATGAAAAATCAAAAAGTAGATGGATAATCCAGCTAGTCCAGATTGAATTACTTTTTATTGCCGCACGGTTAAATATCAAACGGGCGCTTCCTTGAATCAGAAGAATATGAATCAGTGTCTTGAAAATGTCACCATTATAATAAGTCGTAAAGTGAATTAAACCAAAAACAACGGCTGACAAGCAACTAGCTATCCAAAGCTTAAACTTACTAGAAAAAACACTTAAGAAATACATCGAAAAAAGCTCTTCTCCCATGATCATAATCGGAAGAATAATCAGCAAGGCTAAACCCGGTTTATCGTTTACAGCATTTCCTCTTAAATGCCAGCCAAAAACATTATTTAAGGTTAATGCGACAGACATACTGACAACCCAATTAAGAACAAAATAGAAGAAGATGTTTCTAACGGGATTCACTGGTTTTGAAAATAGCGCCTTGGTATTTTGATGACTATAAACGATAATAAACGCGATATAACTTGTAACAGCAAGTGAAAAAATAGCGATATAAGATGAGAAAAACAATAAAATAGCTAAACCAGAAAAAACAATTAAAGTAGCTGGGAGTACTTTTTTTATTTCGATTGATTGATTAAGTAATTTGTTCATGAGATGCTCCTTTAGTTTTATTAACAAGCTGCAGTATACACCGTTATTTTAAATAATCTATATTATTTAATCGTATAAAGAAAGTTGAATAAAAAAAGCGTTTTCCAATTCAGGATAATTTTATATTAATACAGGAAAAAGTAGTGAGAATAACAGTTGTTTAGATTCCAGTAATTAGAGTAACCGATAATCCTTGTGTAGCTTAATTTGAGTGGTTTTTATGAAAGTATTAAATATTCTAACTTTACGACATCATTATCAGCAAAAAGAGATCCGAACAAAAGTAGAAAATTCTTTTGTTCGGATCTCTTAAATCACAGGATCCTTTTTAATCTAAATCAAGAACTGTTGTTATTTATCTTAGCTCATATTTTTTATTCTACTTTTGATGGATGAATAACTGGCTTAAAGACACGTTTAAATACAGGGGCTAATAAAAGATAAAAAACGAAATTTCCACTACCATGAAGGACATCAAAAAATAAGCCTTGAAAATAGTAGGCCCAAAAAGAGGGTAATTGATAGAGAAATACCTCGACTCTCGACACGATCAATCCATAGCAAAGGCCACAGAAAAAAGCAATCAAAGCTTGAAGGAACGTATGTCGTCTGATCAGAGTTATTTTTGATAAAAAATGAAAAAGAGTGACAATACTGCTAAAAGCGAGAAGTTGGCTGATAGTCCAACTACCCATTCCTAAGTAGAGATTTGTTCCTAATAAGCTGACTATCGTAACGATCAAAGTATCAGCGTAGCTGCCGTAAAAAGCTAATAAAAGTAAAATAGCACTCATTGGCTGGACATTCGGAATCCAAGTAAATAGGAGGCGCCCCACGATACAAGAAGCGCTAAATAAAGCAAGAGTAGTAATCCTTCGGGTAGGAAAGCGTAAAAAGGTTGGTTGTCGCAATGGGAGAACTCCTTTGAATTAATTGATAATAGTTCTCATTTTACCAGAATTAAAGTTAATTACAAGATTGAATTATACTTTATATGGTGTCATAATACTATCCGGACACAACATATTGTGTTCTCGATAATAAAGGTGGTAGTAATAAATGGATTATCCTGTGACATATATAGAAAAATTAAATCAAGATATTTCGTGTTTTCCTGAAGTAGTGGCAATCACTCCCGAGATGAAACAGACATTTGAAGGGATCTCACGGCTGATTATGCTTGATCGCTATACGTATAAAGATCTAGGTGGGAAAACTTTGGCCGTAGGAGATATCGTTATCTTGACGACTCATCCGGATCCGCAATATCCAGCACGAGGAATCGGAAAAATCGAGGAAATCAATAAAGAACAGTTGATTATCCGGGTGGAAGAAGAGTTTCAAAGTGCTTTGACTGATCCTGAGGAGTTAGCTTCAGGTCGAGTGATTCGAACGATAAACGAAGTTGAAAAACCACTCGAACTTTACTTTGAACAAATTGCAGCTCGTGTAGCTAGTGGAATCTCTGCGATTGAAGGAGAAAAAAGCCCTCAATTTTTTGCGGACTTTTACCATCATTTGACAGAACAAAATCTGATCCCTGCAGGTCGAGTCCTTTATGGTGCTGGAACGAATACCGAAGTTACGTATTTTAATTGCTACGTGATGCCCTTTATCCACGATTCACGCGGTGGATTAGCCAGTCATCGGCAAGAAGTGATGGAAATAATGAGCCGTGGTGGTGGTGTCGGAACGAATGGATCAACATTAAGACCCAAATCAGCAATTGTTCATGGCGTGAACGGCAAGTCATCTGGAGCGGTCTCATGGTTGAATGATCTAGCTAATTTAACCAATTTAGTTGAACAAGGCGGGAGTCGCCGTGGAGCAAAGATGATCATGCTGAATGATTGGCATCCGGATATTTTTGAATTTATTATCTCTAAGATCCAGAACCCAGCTATTCTAAAAAATTTGGTTGCTACTAGCAATAGCGCCAGGGTTCGTCAATTGGCGAATGAAAAATTAGTTTTCACACCTCTAACGCCAGATGACAAAGAATTGTTAGAATTTTTTGTTCAACACCAAGCACCAACTTCTGCGAAACGCTCTGTAAAAGAAGCTCAGCAAAAATTACAAGTAGGCGGAACATACAGTGTCAAAGATCCCAACTTTTTAACGGGGGCTAATATTTCAGTCTGTTTGACAAAAGAATTCATGCAAGCAGTTGAAAAGGATCAAACGTATGACCTACGCTTTCCAGCAATTGAAGACTATGACACTAATGAAATGGCTGATTATGATCAGCATTGGATGGAAGTTGGGGACGTCAGAGAGTGGGAAGCGACAGGTCGTAAAGTAAAAATCCATCAAACAATCAAAGCTCGTGAATTGTGGGATTTGATTACGTATTGTGCAACCTATTCAGCAGAACCAGGAATCTTTTTTATTGATAATGCAAATGAGATGACGAATGCCCAAGCTTATGGTCAAAAAGTCGTTGCGACAAATCCGTGTGGAGAACAACCTTTGACACCGTATGCTGTGTGCAATCTTGCTGCTGTCAATTTAGCGAATATGTTCAATAAAAAAACAAAGACCGTTGATTTTGATAAATTAGCAGCGGTTGTCCGTGCTAGTGTCCGCTTCCAAGATAATGTAATTGATGCCACACCTTACTTCTTTGAGAAAAATGAACAACAAGCCAAAGGAGAACGACGCGTTGGACTTGGCGTTATGGGGTTAGCAGATTTATTAATTTATTGCGAAAAAGTTTATGGTTCTGAAGACGGTAATCGTTTAGTAGATCAAGTATTTGAAAAGATTGCGATTACGGCTTATCAAACATCGATCGAACTGGCAAAAGAAAAAGACAGTTTTCCCTTTTTAGTTGGTAAAACAACTGAAGAAACAATGTTACTGCGTCAGCGTTTTATTGAATCGGGCTATATGAAGAAAATGCCTGAATCAATCCGACAAGCGATTCTGACATACGGTATTCGTAATTCTCATTTATTAACAGTCGCACCCACAGGATCGACGGGAACGATGGTCGGTGTTTCAACCGGTTTGGAACCTTATTTCTCTTTTTCTTATTTCAGAAGTGGACGTTTAGGAAAATTCATTGAAGTCCATGCTGCGATCGTCGATGAATATTTGAAAAATAATCCATCCGCTAATGCTGAAAATTTACCGCCGTTCTTTGTATCAGCGATGGAACTGTCACCAGAAGCACATGTAAGTGTGCAGTGTGCGATCCAGCGTTGGGTAGATAGTTCGATTTCAAAAACCGTCAATGCACCTAAAGGCTATCAAGTAAAACAAGTGGCCGCAATTTATGATGACCTGTATCAAGGTGGGGCTAAAGGTGGAACCGTCTACGTGGATGGCAGTCGTGATTCACAAGTGTTGACACTTGAGGCAGATGAAAATGTATTTGAAGAACCTACAGCAGTGGTAGAAGAGAATCAAAGGACACTTGAACCAATGGATCTAGAATCAGAAGAACTATGTCCGATTTGCCATGAAGGTAGAATTGAAGAAATCGGTGGCTGCAGTACCTGTACTAATTGCAAAGTTCAACTAAAATGTGGTTTGTAAAAGGAGCTATTTGATGAAAATTTATACTAAAAGTGGCGATAAAGGAAATACCAGCATTATTGGTGGACAAAGAATAAAAAAATCTGATGCTCGCGTGTGCGCCTATGGTAGTGTTGATGAAGTAAATTCTTGGATCGGAAAAATTATTTCAGAATTGGATGAAAAAAAATTTGCGCTATTGAAAACAGAATTAATCGCATTACAAATTTTACTTTTTGATCTTGGAACAGATCTGGCTACACCGGCTGGCGTTAGGGAAATGCTCGTTGGCAAACAAGAGGTGGCTGAAATCGAGGCCATGATCGATCATTATCAAGAGAAAGTTCCCGTGATTGAAAAATTTATCTTACCTGGAGGACATCCGGCGGCGTGCGATATGCAGATTACACGTACAGTCATACGTCGGGCAGAACATGAGATGACACAATTGCTTATTTCAGAAGAACATATCAATTTACATGCGTACAAAATTATGAATCGCTTATCGGATTTGTTTTTTGTACTTGCGCGCTATGTAAATACTGTTTATTCTGTAACAGAGCCATTTTATGAACGAGCAGGTAAGGTATTTCATTAAGAGAGGGTTTTAAATTTGAAAAAATTCGCAACATTACTAACAGTTTTTATTGGGTTATTCATTATGACAGGGTGCCAATCAAATCAAAATGATCAAGCTTCGTCAAAAGCATCCACTCAAGCAACAAGCGAGGTTGCCAAATCATCTGCGTCGATAAAATTGATGGATAGCGATAAAGAAATAACCTCAAAAAAAGTCACTTATCAATCAGGAGACTCATTATTGGAAATTTTAAAAGCGAACTTTGAAGTAAAAGAAAAAGATGGTTTTATTACTTCAATTGACGGTCATGCTCAGGATGAGAGCCAAAAAAAATATTGGACATTCACGATCAATGGAAAAATGGGTGAAAAAGGCGCCAGTGAAACGACACTCGCTAATAATGACCAGGTCGTTTTCAATTTGGGCGTATTTAAATAATATATTCGCATTTTGTAACAGTAAACAAACGCTAGAAAGTACCATAAAATTTTTAGCTTTTTAAAAGAATAGCTTAATTTTAATGTTTTTCTTAGATGGAATATAAGGAATAAAAAATATAGGTTCTGTTGCAAAGTTAAAAA
>NZ_JXKQ01000025.1 GCF_001885945.1 Enterococcus hermanniensis
CATTTTATCGTGGCCCTTTACATATAGAGATCAAGAGCAGCCTTAGCTAACCAACAGTTTTCACCAATTCCTACGGTTGTGTAAATCCCGGTAGTTCTGCAAACATCGATCTGAATTATTCGCGCAAGTTCATCAGCAGTCGTGCAGCCATATAACTTTAAAGAATCAGTGACGTCTAGGAATGTTTCATCGACCGAAAAGACGGAGTGGTTGTTTTCGTCAGCATACTTTCGGTAAACATTGTTTATTTCCATATTCTTTTTCATGTAGTAAGACATTCTAGGTGCTGCAATGATCAAATCATCGGGATAAGGAAAAGGGAGATCTCTGGCACGCGACACGTTAGAAATGCCGTATTCCTTCTTTGCAGCCGGTGACGATGCCAGAATCAAGCCACTTCCCCTCTCTTCTGGATTGTCTGAAGGATAGCTCATAACCACCAACTTTGTTGTGAGAGGATTAAGACCACGCTCAACGCATTCTACTGAAGAATAAAAACTTTTACAGTCGATACACAAAATATCGAGGCTAGGTTCTTTTTCATAAATGAATTTTGGATTATCATTCCAATCCATGATAAGCACCTCCTAAATAAGAATGAAACGAACGTGCGTTCGGTTAGATTTAATCATGGTACTACAAAAAAGTCAATCAGAATTAACTAAGGATTTTCATGTATGCGTTTTGTTGATATGATGGTAACAAAAACTATTTTGGAAGGTGATTATATGAATGAAGAGCAATCCGCCGCATTCAAATCAATGGAAAATCAGTTAAAGTCTGTACAATTTACACCAATACAAGCATTAACCATGGGATTGTCTTATTTTAAGGGCGGATACTATGAAAATCTTACTGAGGATGAATTTGAAGCAGTAGTAAAGATTTTTGTTGAGAAGTATATGTAATTGCTTAATGTTTACACAGAAACTAAAAAGGCTACCTGTTAAAAAATAAGGATTCGAGGTGCTAATTATTCTTGATAATTTGATTTTTGCTGCTATGCATAAAAAGCCTTACGGGAAAAGGTATGATCCTTGTGATCAATCAAAATACAAACACTTTACTTCAATTGACATGGCAATTAAATGGGCAAGAAAATATTATAGTGATTGGTCTAGAAAATACGAAGATATTTATGGACCCGGAAATACGAATGATTTAATCAATTATATGGAGAACTTTTGGACGCATGATCCTATCAGAAACTATTGTGGTTATGGATCGTTAAAGCTAAATGGGTATTTGAGAAAGACATCTCGAATCTTTATCGATCAGTCTAACTATAATGACGCATTAGTTACCTTGTTGCTGTTTGCTCCTAGAATTCCTGAAAATGTAGTGGTGTATCGCTATGTACCCGATATAGTTATTAAAGCAGTCTTGAAAGAAAATAAAGCTGGTCGTCACTACTCAGATAACGGGTTCATGAGCTGTAGTTTACTATTTGATCCTAAGGATAAAGAATTTTTCAACTATGAAAATGTTTTGGAACTTCATGTAGATAAACACACAGTTGGAGCTTATGTAAATTTAATTCAAGGGTGTGAACGTTATGAATACGAGCTTCTAATTTTACGGAATGCACAAATGTTTTTGATAGATTATCCGTATGAACGGGAGAATCGAATGGTTTATCCTATGAGGTTAAGAAACATTACTGATTCAATTAGTCCCTTTTTTTCATAAATTTATAAAAGTGAATGTAACACAAACGGATTGTGTTTTTTTAGAAAAAAGACGTCTATCCTTATGTTTTAAAGAGAATAAAGGCAAATGATTTATTGAACAATAAAAACACTGAATACCATATTAGTTGAAAGTTTTTCTAGAAAATGGTATATTAAGTAGATTAATAGAATAACTAAAAGGTTGAGCGTATGCTTCAAGACAAGTCTTCCAAGGGTGAGGAAGGGTCTTTAAGTTTGCGCTTTTTTTTTGTAAAAATAGGAGGATAATTTTTTGAACTATTATAAAAAAAAGAAAGAGTCAATTTTAAATGAGTTTTCTGTTCAATCAAATCGTGGATTAACTAAAGAGCAAGTGTTAAATCACCGAGAACTGTATGGAGAAAATAAGCTCCCTGAGGAAACTGAAGATTCATATTTGAAAGTTTTTCTAAAAAGTTTTAAAGAACCCATCGTTATTGTTTTATTGGGCGCGGTCGCCCTCTCTTTTCTAAGCTCGTATTATGCTTTTCAAATACAAGGCGATAAGCATCATGGAGTTGAGGCACTTTACGAGGCAATTGCGATTTTGTTTTTGATTTTAATTAATGCATGTCTAGGGTTTTGGCAGGAAATTAGTGCTAGAAAAAGTTTAGATGCTTTAAAAGAAATGAATAATCGACAAACTACTGTTCTACGAGATTCAAAGTGGGGGAAAATATTGGCAAACGACTTAGTCGTAGGCGATATTGTTAGGGTTCAGGTAGGGGATTTTGTAGAGGCTGACGTACGCTGGATAGTTTCTGAAGAATTACAAGTAGTCGAATCACATTTGACTGGTGAGACGGATGCGATATTGAAAATGACGGACGTTATTGAAGAGACAGTTGAACCCGCAGATCAGACAAATATGGGCTTTTCGGGTTCAACAGTTACAAATGGTCAAGGGTTAGGTATTGTAGTTGGAGTTGGAGAAAACACAGAATTAGGAAATATTGTACACATGATTCAATCTGTCGAATCAAAAAAATCTCCGTTGCAAAGTATTGTAAATCAGTTGACACGAATTCTTATGATGATTTCAGGCGGTATAGTCGTATTAACCTTTATTGTAGGGATAATTCGTGCTGGAGAATTTAACATTACAGCGATTTCTTCTGTATTATCGACATCGATTGCACTTGCAGTTGCCTCTATACCTGATGCTTTACCAGCGGTTTTATCTATTGTATTAACAATAGGGGCTGCTAAAATGGCTAAAAATAAAGGTCTGGTTAAATCTTTAAATAGTGTTGAAACATTAGGTAGCATGTCCTATGTTTGTTCTGATAAAACGGGGACGCTGACTAAAAATGAAATGACTGTAATAAAATTTACAGCGAATGGCAATGGCTATGAGGTTAGTGGAACAGGGTATTCACCTATTGGAACAATTAGAAGTAAAATAGATCAGCCAATAACTAAGATAGAGGAATTCTTATATGGAGCTATTTTGTGCAACGATTCAATTGTTAGAGAAATCGAAGGAGAGTTTAAACCTTTGGGAAATCCAACAGAAGTTGCCTTAACGGTATTAGGGCAAAAGGCAGGAATCAAAAAATCAGATCTAATTGAAGAGTATTCGATCATTCGTACATTGCCATTCACAAGTAGTCGTAAAATGATGAGTATTATTGTCAAAAACGAAGAAGGATACAAAATATATACAAAAGGTGCCCCAGATATTTTGTTAACAAACAGTAAGGGAGTATTAGTAGATACTATTATTGATTATTCCGAAGAAGCTAAACAAGCATTTAATAATAATGTTGAAAAGTATGCTGATCAAGCATTACGTACTTTAGCGGTAGCCCATCGAACTCTAACTAAAGAAGAAGCTATGAATGCCGATGTTACAGAATTGGAGCAGGATTTAATCCTTAGTGGTGTGGCGGGAATTATAGATCCAGCTAGAGAAGAAGTGAAAGAATCAATAAAAACGCTTCATGAAGCGAATATTGAAGTTGTAATGATTACAGGTGATCATGAAAAAACTGCCCGTGCGATCGCCTACGAGTTAGGAATCGTTACTGATAAAAATGCTCCGGTAATTAAAGGAATAGAATTAGAAAACATGACTGATGAAGAATTATTTAAAATAGTCAGATTAACCAATGTGTATGCTCGGGTTTCCCCAGAGCACAAGCAAAGAATTGTTAAACAATTACAAGCTCATAACCAAGTTGTTGCAATGACAGGAGATGGTGTGAACGATGCACCAGCGCTTCGTGCAGCTGATATTGGGATTGCCATGGGGATTGCTGGAACAGAAGTTACGAAAGATTCTGCTGACTTGATTCTATTAGATGATAAATTTACTACAATTGAAAAGTCAGTCCATAGCGGGCGTACTATTTATGGGAATATCAAAAACTTTATGCGCCATGAGCTAACAACAAATGTTGCTGAAGTTTTATCCCTGCTTATCGGGTTATTCTTCTTTACTAATACAATCGGTAATGTTTCAGGAGCAACTCCGACATTAACAGCTCTAATGGTACTATGGGTTAACATGGTTAGTGATGCAGTCCCTTCGTTTTCTTTAGGATATGATATTGCTGAATCTGATATCATGAAAGATCATCCACGTAATTTGAACGAATCAATTTTGGCTAATTATACATGGTCTAGAGTACTAATACGAGGAACAATAATGGGCCTGATGGTGTTTTTAGGATTTTGGCTTGCTGCCAAATCTGGTTTGTCTAGTAATGAAGCGCAAACAGTGGCCTTCTTAACTCTTGTTTATGGTCAACTTTGGCATGTCTTTGATGCAAGAAGTTCAAAAACTTTATTTAGAAGGAACCCTTTCAGCAATAAACGTTTGATTTTGGCCGTATCTTTTGCAGCGATTTCATCATTTTTAGTTACGATAATTCCATTTTTTAATATTGTTATGGGGACCGCGCCTTTAAGCACTCCTATATATCTACTAGTCTTCTTTATTCCTGCATTACCAACACTAATATTGTCTGGAGTTAAGGAACTATTTAATATTAAGATATGGTGAATAAAGATTTTACTAAAAGCACAATATAAATAAAAGTGGCAACTACAAAGCATTCCTTTCTGAGGTTAATAGTCGATCAATCACAACATTTTATTTCCTATTCTAAATCATATATCCTAAATAGGTATAAGTACTTTAAGAAGAAAGAGGATGAAAAATAATGGAGTTCATAGGGGTTTTGTGTCTGATCCTAGTCAGCACTACTATAGCGGGGCACTTTTCAAGGCGGTTGGGCATTCCTGCTGTTATTGGACAGTTATTAGTGGGTATTTTGTTGGGTAACGCCGGATTAAAAATAGTTCATCCAGATATTTTAGTAGAAGATTTTTCCGAAATCGGAGTTATACTTTTAATGTTTCTAGCGGGGATAGAAAGTGATCTTTCTTTACTGCGAAAATATTTTCGTCCAGGAATGTATGTAGCTGTTTTAGGTATCTTGTTTCCGGTTATATTAGGAACATTAGGAGGTAATTTTTTCCATATTGCGTTAAACGAATCTTTTTACTTAGGTCTGATTTTAGCAGCTACGTCTGTTAGTATTTCAGTAGAAGTATTGAAAGAATTGAATGTTGTTAATACAAAAGAGGGATCTACAATCTTAGGAGCTTCTGTGGTTGATGATATATTAGTGGTTTTAATTGTCAGTCTAAGCATGTCTTTTTTAGGAGCTTCAGGAGATAACAATCAAACACTAGGAATTATGCTAGTTGAACAAGTATTCTTTTTTATAGGAATCTATTTATTGATTCGTTGGGGCGCGCCTTATCTAATGCGTTTAAGTAACAAATTGTTAGCTGAATCTTCAGTAATTATTGTTTCTCTTATTTTGTGTTTGAGCATGTCCTATTTAGCTAATTTTATTGGATTAAGTTCTGTTATAGGGTCTTTTTTTACAGGTGTTGCTATTGGGCAAACAGAGGTGTGGAAAGAAGTTCAATATAATATTGAAGCGATAGGTTATGCTGTTTTTATTCCTGTCTTCTTTGTCAGTATTGGCTTAGAAGTTACTTTTACAGGAATTGGAAAGCAACTGATATTAATTTTGTTTTTGACCCTTTTGGCGATTATTTCAAAATTGTTCGGAGGCTACTTCGGAGGGAAACTAGCAGGATTCAATAATCATAGTAGTTTGATGGTTGGCTCTGGGATGATTTCCCGAGGAGAAATGGCTTTAATCATTGTTCAATTGGGTGTTCAAGCTCATTTAGTTAGCAAAGAGTATTATTCTGCTTTTATATTGGTAATCCTGTTTACAACACTATGCTCCCCATTTTTATTAAAGCATTTCACAAAAAAACTCTACTAAAGTTAACTATTTTTAGTGATAACATACTCCTATAATATGATTGCAGAAACTTTATTCTTAATCTTATTATGGGAGTATATTGCTTTTTTAACGAGATATTTTGTGTTTTTTAACTCCAAAACTGATCAGAAATATGGTACGCTTTTCATAAGTATTAATCATACTTCATAGAAAGTAGATAAGTGAAAAATACTTGTATTAATATTTAGATGTACCTAGTTTCTTAAACATGAAGGATAATAATGAGAACTAATAAAAAAAAGAGAATCAGAAAAAAAATTTCTACAGCTAGAACAATTACGATGATTTTTACCTGTATCATTGTTATAGGAACTGTTTTATTAAAACTTCCTCTAAGTTCTAAATACGGACAAAACATTAGTTGGATAGATTCATTTTTTATTGCAACATCCGCTACTTGCGTTACTGGGTTATCTCCTCTTGCTATTCACAACCAATTCAATGCGTTCGGTCAAATAGTTATTTTATTTTTGATTGAAATTGGGGGAATAGGTTTCATGTCTATCCCTGTACTGTTTTTTTCTATTCGACGCAAAAGAATCAATTTTAGTACCCGAATTTTATTAAGGGACTCAATGAATTTAGAAACCAAGTCTGGTGAATTTAAGTTAGCCTTATCAATCCTCAAAATTTCTTTTCTCATCCAATTTATAGGAGCTACAATTTTATCTTCTCAATTTATTCCTAAATATGGAATACCCCAAGAAATTTGGTTTGGCATTTTCCATGCTATATCCGCTTTTTGTAATGCTGGTTTTGATTTGTTTGGGAATAGTCTGATTTCATTTACTGAAATGCCAATTGTTTTATTGACAATTAGTCTCCTTATAGTTTTTGGTGGGTTAGGTTTTATCGTTTGGATTGATCTTCTTCAAATAAGAAGAAAGAGACTGAGTTTACAAAGTAAATTAGCTTTAGCAACAACAATCATGCTAATCCTAATAGGATGTACATTCTTTTCTAGGACTATTGAATATCAAGGCTCCATTATCAATAATATTTCAAATATTTTTTTCCTAGCGATAACCCCAAGAACAGCGGGTTTCTTCACTTTAAATTACGGAACAATTAAACAGTACGAATTAAGGTTCTGTTGCAAAGTTAAAAA
>NZ_JXKQ01000026.1 GCF_001885945.1 Enterococcus hermanniensis
TTTTTAACTTTGCAACAGAACCGTTTAATGAACTTAGATGAAATTGATTGGAAATGGTACACAGATGAAGTATTCCGAAACCGCGCATTAAGTAATACCTTAAAACCCTCAGAGGTGAATGCTGAAGATTATGTAGCTATTTATTATGCCGGTGGTCATGGCGCAATGTTTGATTTTCCAGACGCTAAAGAACTTTCAGCGATAGCGAGCAAAATTTACAAAAATCAAGGAATAGTTTCAGCCGTTTGTCATGGGATTGTAGGTCTATTGAATATAGTAGATGAACAAGGCAAAGAATTGGTAGCTGACAGAATAATTACTGGCTTCACCAATGAAGAAGAAGAAATTGGTCAAGCGACAGCGATTGTTCCATTTCTTGCTGAAGATGAGCTTAAAAAACATGGTGCGAACTATCAATCAGGTGCTGCATACACGGATGTTGTTAAAGTAGACGGACGCTTATTAACTGGACAAAATCCTCAGTCTGCTCATAGCTTGGGACAGGCAGTAGCCAAAAAATTGAAAAAATAATTACAGCGACCATAAATTTTTTGAAGAATGGGCGGAATAAAGATGGAATACAAACAATTAAATAATGGGCTAAAAGTTCCGATCTTAGGATTTGGGGTTTTTCAAATTTGGGATCAAAAAGAGAGTGAAAAAGCGGTATTGAATGCTTTAAACGTTGGTTATCGTCTGCTGGATACAGCGGCAGTCTATTATAATGAAGAAGCTGTCGGAAAAGCTATAAAAAATAGCAATGTTCCCAGAAGTGAGATTACATTAACTACAAAATTGTGGATCAAGGACGCTAGCTATGATGGTGCAATGTTTGCTTTTGAACGTTCCACTAAAAAGTTACAAACAGATTATTTAGATATCTTTTTAATCCACCAACCTTATAATGATTATTATGGAGCCTGGCGAGCTATGAGTGAATTATATGAAGCGGGGAAAATCAAAGCGATCGGTGTGTCTAATTTTTCTACTGGAAGAATGACGGATCTAACATTGAATCATGCAATCAAACCGGTGATCAATCAAATCGAACTGCACCCATATCGCCAACAAACCTTACAGCGGGAAGCAGCAAAGCATTTTGATATCGCAATCGAAGCTTGGAGTCCATTCAACCAAGGTAAAGATGGGATCTTTGCTGATGCAACTTTACAAGATATCAGCAAAAAATATGGTAAATCCATTCCTCAAGTCATCTTACGGTGGCAAACACAGTTAGGAATCATGACAATCCCTAAATCGATCCATTTAGATCGGATCAGAGAAAATTATGAGATCTTTGATTTTCAACTAACTTCTGAAGAATTAGAAAAAATTGCGGGCTTAGATAAAGCACCAACTAGTGTTGGACCTAGAGAAAATCGCGAATTGGTCGAACGATTGCATCAGATTGATCCAGATGTAGATCATCATTAAAAAGGACAAACTAAAGCGGTCCTATTGCGAGTTCTGTTTGGAATAATTTTAAAATAAAGGGCTTGATCGTCAACATTGACGATCAAGCCTTTTTGATTTTATTTCGAAGTAGGCAATACTTTAGATAATACTAAACTAATATCCTCGGATGAAGTGCCATCATCATTGGAAAGCCATTCCACGATTATTCCCAAGGTCCCTTTTACAAAATAGCTGAAATAATACTCTAATAAAATAGGGTTTTGTTCATTATATAGGTCTTTAAAAGCCTCGATTGCCAAATCATGGACTTCACCAAAAATCGTGTCCATTAGATAACTTGAATTGTTGCTTTTTAAGAGCGTTAATGAAAGTACTCGATTCGCATATAGGACATCGATAAAACGACTGAACCAAACGACGATATTGTCGGTATTTTGTAGTTTGATCGTTGGGAGAATTTGTTCCGTCAATTCGGTTTCAATTTGATGAAATAAATCAAGTGGATCTTTATAATGTTGATAGAAGGTCCCACGATTTATATCGGCCTTTTTAGTAATATCTGTAACAGTTATTTTTTGAAGATCTTGTTCTGCGAGTAACTCTAAGAATGCTTCACGAATTACATTGCGTGTATACACTGTCCTACGGTTGTTTTTCTTGCCTGTCATATGAAACCTCCAACAAATTTTTTAGATGTGTTCAAACAATGACGGAATCATAAAAATTGATTATTGTAGTTATTTATAAGATTGATTATAGTAAAAAAAGAACAAAAAAACAACAGAGTGTTTAAAACATAACGAGGTGGTCGAATGAGTTTTATTGAAGTCAAAAATGAATTTAAACGTTATCACATGGGAGAAATCACCATCGTTGCGAACAACGATATAAATTTCTCGATTGAAGAGGGAGAACTGGCAGTTATTTTAGGTCCCAGTGGTGCAGGTAAATCGACCGTCTTAAACATATTAGGTGGGATGGACTCTCCTGATGAAGGGCAAATATTAGTCGATGGAACAGACATCGCTAGCCTAAACAAAAAGCAATTAACAGAATACCGACGAACGGATGTCGGTTTTGTTTTCCAGTTTTACAATTTAGTTCCTAATTTAACGACCAAAGAAAATGTCGAATTAGCGACGGCAGTTTCACCAGATGCTCTAGATGTAGTTAGTACATTAAAACAAGTCGGGCTAGGCGAACGATTACTTAATTTTCCCGCTCAATTATCTGGCGGGGAACAACAAAGGGTCTCGATTGCTAGAGCATTAGCGAAAAATCCGAAAATCTTGCTTTGTGATGAACCGACGGGGGCCTTAGATTATGAGACTGGAAAACAAGTCTTACAATTGCTTCAAGATGTCAGTCGTAAACAGGGCCGGACAGTTGTCCTGATTACACATAATAGTGCGATTGCTCAGATGGCTGATCGAGTAATTAAAATAAACGATGCAAAAGTTCGCTCGATAGAAATCAATGAACACCCAGCAGCGATCTCAGATATAGAATGGTAGGTGGTACTGTTGAAAAAAAACTTGTATCTTCGCAGTACGTTTCGTGACATTCGAGGGTCTTTGAGACGCTTTATAGCGATCATATTAATTATCTTTATGGCTGTTTTACTTTTTGTTGGCATCAAATCAGTCGGTCCCAATCTAGAAACCAGTATCCAAAATTATGTAGAGAAGCAAAATACTTCGGATCTACAAATAGTCGGAACTGCAGGATTGACAAAAGATGATCAGGCGTTAGCGAAAAAAATAGCGGGTGCTGAAGTTGAATTAGGCTATAGTTTTCCTTATGCGGATGAAAAAAACGATAAAAATATCCAAATGTATTCTTATAATAAAGCCGATAAGCAAAATGAGTTAAAACTTCTCGCTGGGAAGTTACCGAAAAACAAAAATGAAATAGTTTTAGATAAAGCGTTAAAAAGTGCTTATCCAATCGGTTCAACTATTAAAATTGATGACTCCCAATTAGCAGAGAGTTCCTTTAAAGTGGTTGGTTATGTTGAATCACCTATCTACGTAGATAAAACTCAAAAAGGGTCAACCATTGTAGGGGATGGTTCGCTTGATGGCTACGCTTATTTACCAGCTACTGCTTTTGATAGTGACGCCTACTCAATCATGTACTTGAAATTTGCAGACTTGGCAAGTAAAGATATGTTCTCAGATTCGTATGAAGAGGCCTTAGTCAAAAAAGAAAATCAATTAGAGAAACTATTTGATAGAAGAAAATCGGAACGTAAGCAAGAATTAGTCGATACTGCGAATGCAGAAATTCAAAAAAATCAGTCCGAGATCGATGATAATCGGATGAAGTTAGACGACGGACAAAAACAGATCAATGCAGCACGGCAACAAATCGACCAACAGAAAAATCAATTAGCTGAACAAAAAGAGAGGATTGAAGCCTCAGGTAATGAAGAGGCGATTCGCTCATTTACTGAAGCGCAAACACAAGTGACTACTGCTGAAAGCAAATTGAACGAACAAGAAGCCGAACTAAAAGAAAACAGTAAAAAAATCAATGATGGGCAAACTGAAATTGATAAGGCTAGAAACGATTTAGCAGAAATGAAGCTGCCCAATTATCTACTGACGGAACGTCGTTCTAATCCTGGTTTTGAAGAAGTCACTAGCCTTTCTACTAGAATTGATGCTATTGGGAATATTTTTCCGGTATTCTTTTTCCTTATCGGGATTCTGATCACCTTTACTACGATTACCCGGATGGTGGAAGAAGATCGTAAAGTGATTGGGACATTAAAAGCTTTAGGGTATCGAAATAGTGAAATTGCCCAAAAATATATCGTGTATGCGGCATTAACAGCCATCATCGGAACGGTTTTAGGCGTGCTGGTGGGGACTAAGTTATTACCACCGGTAGTATTCAAGATGATGGGGACCTCGTACGTCTTCCAATCCTATCCAACGAATTTTTGGCTGGTGCCGATTGTTATTGCCATCGCAGGCGCTTTATTAGCTACTTTGGGGGCAACTATTTATATTTTGATCAAAGATCTCCGAGAAAAACCCGTAGCTTTACTAATGCCTAAAGCACCTAAACCTGGGAAACGTATTTTCCTTGAATACATTACACCTTTATGGAGTAGATTGAGTTTTAACCAAAAGGTGACGTATCGTAATTTATTCCGTTATAAAGCAAGAATGATTCTAACGGTAGCTGGTATAGCAGGTTGTTGTGGTCTGATGCTGGCAGGATTTGGATTAAAGGATTCTATTGGTGATTCAGCTGATATTCAATTTAACCAACTTACACATTATCAGGCCATCGTGACCTTAGAAAGTGATCAGACAACACAACAAGCAGATAAAGCAGTAAAAGTAATAGATGACAACAATCAAATCAACCAATCATTACCTGTTTATTCTTCTCAAGTCAACTTCAAAAAAGAAGGGATCACAGATCAATCAGCAACAGTTTATGGCTTTCAGAACAACGATCATATAGATGATCATTTTACATTCAAGAAAAAAACAAAAGATTCATCGACAGATTTTAACAAAGATGGAATCGTCATCACGCAAGGGTTAGCGAAAGCCTACGATGTAACTGTCGGCGATAAGATGACCATGCAAGATGGTAATGGGAAAAATATGCACGCAAAAGTAATCGGGATTGTAGAAAACTATTTAGGAAATAGCATCTATACTAGCCAACGTTACTTAGAAAAAATCAGTAAAGAATCTACGGATTCAAATACCTTTTTGCTTAAAACAAAATCAATGAACAACAATGCTGAAAAGAAACTCTCTAAACAACTCCAGGATACTGGACAGGTTATTACTACGACATTTATGAGTGATCAACTCGATAAACAAGCCTATGCTAGTACCAACCTCGATCCCGTGGTTATCATCTTCGTCGTTTTATCAGGGACACTAGCGTTAGTCGTATTATTCAATTTAACGAATATCAACGTTTCTGAAAGAGAAAGGGAGCTTGCTACGATCAAAGTTTTAGGTTTTTATGACCCTGAAGTAACGATGTATATTATCCGAGAAATGATTATCTTCACTATCATGGGGATTTTAATCGGATTTGGGGTAGGAAATGCCTTGACCTGGTTTATTATCACTACGGCTTCTTCACCGATGATCAGCTTCCCATTAGTTGTTCCGATGGTCGGGTATATCTTCTCTGCCGGACTTACCATCTTATTTACGGGGATCGTTATGTTTATCACTCATCAACGATTGAAGGCCATTGATATGATTGGAGCGTTAAAATCAAATGAATAGTATTTGAAACATCGCTAAAGGAGAATCTTATTGGATTCTCCTTTTTCGTATAGATGAATTTTTAAAATTTATTTATAATATAAAGTAATCGAATAAATTTTAAGGAGGAATCTATGAAGTATGTATTGATCGTTATGTTTATTGTGATGATTAGTAGAAAAAAAAAAAATAAGAAAGAAGACTAATCACTGCTAATCTTCTTTCTTATTACTGGTATGATGATCTTATTTAGAATAATAGTCTATTTTACTGAGCTTGATAGACAAGAAACTATCTAATTCAATTTGAATGTTACGACAAGGGAATAAGAATTCAATAAATTGAAAATTTCGGTTCTGTTGCAAAGTTTT
>NZ_JXKQ01000027.1 GCF_001885945.1 Enterococcus hermanniensis
GCGTGGCGACGTCCTAATCTCACAAGGGGCAACCCCTCACTACAATCGGCGCTAAGAAGCTTAACTTCTGTGTTCGACATGGGAACAGGTGTATCCTTCTCGCTATCGCCACCACACTATTTGTTTGAGTAAACTTCGTTCACTCAAAACTGGATCAGAAACATTCAAACTACCAAGATCAATTTTTTTGGTTAAGTCCTCGATCGATTAGTATCAGTCCGCTCCGTACATCACTGTACTTCCACTTCTGACCTATCTACCTGATCATCTCTCAGGGATCTTACTTTCTTAAAGAAATGGGAAATCTCATCTTGAGGTGGGCTTCACACTTAGATGCTTTCAGCGTTTATCCCTTCCCTACATAGCTACCCAGCGATGCCTCTGGCGAGACAACTGGTACACCAGCGGTAAGTCCATCCCGGTCCTCTCGTACTAAGGACAGATCCTCTCAAATTTCCAACGCCCGCGACGGATAGGGACCGAACTGTCTCACGACGTTCTGAACCCAGCTCGCGTGCCGCTTTAATGGGCGAACAGCCCAACCCTTGGGACCGACTACAGCCCCAGGATGCGACGAGCCGACATCGAGGTGCCAAACCTCCCCGTCGATGTGGACTCTTGGGGGAGATAAGCCTGTTATCCCCAGGGTAGCTTTTATCCGTTGAGCGATGGCCCTTCCATGCGGAACCACCGGATCACTAAGCCCGACTTTCGTCCCTGCTCGACTTGTAGGTCTCGCAGTCAAGCTCCCTTGTGCCTTTACACTCTGCGAATGATTTCCAACCATTCTGAGGGAACCTTTGGGCGCCTCCGTTACTCTTTAGGAGGCGACCGCCCCAGTCAAACTGCCCATCTGACACTGTCTCCCACCACGATTAGTGGTGCGGGTTAGAGTGGTCATAACACAGGGGTAGTATCCCACCAGCGCCTCTGTCGAAACTAGCGTTCCGACTTCTACGGCTCCTACCTATCCTGTACATGTGGTACAAACACTCAATATCAAACTGCAGTAAAGCTCCATGGGGTCTTTCCGTCCTGTCGCGGGTAACCTGCATCTTCACAGGTACTAAAATTTCACCGAGTCTCTCGTTGAGACAGTGCCCAAATCGTTACGCCTTTCGTGCGGGTCGGAACTTACCCGACAAGGAATTTCGCTACCTTAGGACCGTTATAGTTACGGCCGCCGTTTACTGGGGCTTCAATTCGTACCTTCGCTTACGCTAAGCACTCCTCTTAACCTTCCAGCACCGGGCAGGCGTCAGCCCCTATACGTCATCTTTCGATTTTGCAGAGACCTGTGTTTTTGATAAACAGTCGCTTGGGCCTATTCACTGCGGCTGATCGTTAGATCAGCACCCCTTCTCCCGAAGTTACGGGGTCATTTTGCCGAGTTCCTTAACGAGAGTTCTCTCGCTCACCTTAGGATTCTCTCCTCGACTACCTGTGTCGGTTTGCGGTACGGGCCATTGTTTTCTAACTAGAAGCTTTTCTCGGCAGTGTGACATCAGGAACTTCGGTACTATTATTTCCCTCCCCATCACAACTTGTCCTTATAGATGCAAGCATTTGACTCACTTCAAGACTTGTTGCTTGGACAGACATTTCCAATCGTCTGATTCCTTAGCCTCCTGCGTCCCTCCATTGTTCAAACAAAAACAACGGGTACAGGAATATCAACCTGTTATCCATCGCCTACGCCTTTCGGCCTCGGCTTAGGTCCCGACTAACCCTGGGCGGACGAGCCTTCCCCAGGAAACCTTAGTCATTCGGTGGACAGGATTCTCACCTGTCTTTCGCTACTCATACCGGCATTCTCACTTCTAAGCGCTCCAGCAGTCCTCACGGTCTACCTTCAACGCCCTTAGAACGCTCTCCTACCAATACACCTAATGGTGTATTCCACAGCTTCGGTAATATGTTTAGCCCCGGTACATTTTCGGCGCAGGGTCACTCGACTAGTGAGCTATTACGCACTCTTTAAATGGTGGCTGCTTCTGAGCCAACATCCTAGTTGTCTGTGCAACCCCACATCCTTTTCCACTTAACATATATTTTGGGACCTTAGCTGGTGGTCTGGGCTGTTTCCCTTTCGACTATGGATCTTATCACTCACAGTCTGACTCCCAGAGATGAATGGATGGCATTCGGAGTTTATCTGAATTCGGTAACCCGAGATGGGCCCCTAGTCCAAACAGTGCTCTACCTCCATCATTCTTACTCTGAGGCTAGCCCTAAAGCTATTTCGGAGAGAACCAGCTATCTCCAAGTTCGTTTGGAATTTCTCCGCTACCCACACCTCATCCCCGCACTTTTCAACGTACGTGGGTTCGGTCCTCCAGTGCGTTTTACCGCACCTTCAACCTGGACATGGGTAGATCACATGGTTTCGGGTCTACGACCACTTACTCATTCGCCCTATTCAGACTCGCTTTCGCTACGGCTCCGTTTTTTCAACTTAACCTCGCAAGTAATCGTAACTCGCCGGTTCATTCTACAAAAGGCACGCTATCACCCATTAACGGGCTTTAACTTGTTGTAGGCACACGGTTTCAGGATCTATTTCACTCCCCTTCCGGGGTGCTTTTCACCTTTCCCTCACGGTACTGGTTCACTATCGGTCACTAGGGAGTATTTAGCCTTGGGAGATGGTCCTCCCGGATTCCGACGGAATTCCTCGTGTTCCGCCGTACTCAGGATCCTCCTAGGTGCCAGTCAAATTTTGTCTACGGGGCTTTTACCCTTTCTAGCAGACCTTTCCAGGTCCTTCGACTATCTCACTGAACTACCATGTTGGAGTCCTACAACCCCAAGAGGCAAGCCTCTTGGTTTGGGCTTTTCCCGTTTCGCTCGCCGCTACTCAGGGAATCGAATTTTCTTTCTCTTCCTGCAGGTACTTAGATGTTTCAGTTCTCTGCGTCTACCTCTAATCAGCTATGTATTCACTGAAAAGTAACATCCTATAAAAGATGCTGGGTTTCCCCATTCGGAAATCTCCGGATCAAAGCTTACTTACAGCTCCCCGAAGCATATCGGTGTTAGTCCCGTCCTTCATCGGCTCCTAGTGCCAAGGCATCCACCGTGCGCCCTTATTCACTTAACCTTATCAA
>NZ_JXKQ01000028.1 GCF_001885945.1 Enterococcus hermanniensis
AAAATTCCAAAGAAATATAGATGTAAGATTTAGTCAACTATCCGACGAAATAGCAGAAAGCGAGGAATGAATGTGAGTGAATTAATAAAAAGATTGAAAGTAGAACGAATTCAAGTAAGTAGCGCTGTACTCAATTACTCGAACTTTGATTATTGGGTAAATTGGGACGATATTGTTGACATCGTTGAAGATTACGACCAACTGCAACTCAATCCAAGTCAGCAGATTGTACTGGATTACTTGAAAGACAAGTGTAATCTCTATTCTTTTATAGCATACAAACCCTTTGAAGCAATCATAAGGCTCAGTATGCTAGACCCTGAAAAAAATGAGCTTAGAGTAACAAATACTATTGATGAACTAACATACCTACAACAATCCCAAGTCCTTGAAATATTCTCTCGATGGGCGCAAGAACAGGAGGAAGAGTGATGATACCGAAATTTCGAGCGTGGTGGATACAAGATGAAGTGATGACAAACATTTACACATTGGAGTTCTTGCAGGGTGGCATCAGGGTATCTGACGGATGTTGGCACGAGAAATTTTTAGGTGATGAAGTCATTCTCATGCAATCAACAGGACTGAAAGATAAAAATGATGTTGAGATTTTCGAGGGGGATATTGTTAGAGTTTTTGAATACGGTAGATACGGTGGAACATACAACGCGCCCGTAAGTTGGATTAGCTATAGCAACGAAGGCGAGCAATGGGCTTTTCACGGATTTACATGTATAGGAGTAAAAGAGATAGAACATCATTCAGAAGTAGAAAGCTTGTTCACTAGAGGATTTCTGACAAGGCAATTCGGGTCATGTGTACAACTTAGTGAGTTAACAAAAGATCCTCGTAATTCTATCAAAGTAATCGGCAACATCTACGAAAATCCAGAATTATTAAACCTACGTTAATCACCCGAATCATAGAGAGGAAATCATATGAGTTTGACGACAGATCAAATAAATAAATTATTAGGCATTAAAGAGAGCTATCAAGCATCCGCCAAGCTTTTAAAAATCCTTTTTGATAAGAAGAAAAGAGAAGAACTATTTAGAGCATTTTTAGAATTGGAAACGGATATGACTAGCGATTGGTTCCATGTGTATTTTGAAGAAGAACATGCGAACAAACTTAAATACGCTCAAGACTTTACTCCAGATTCGATTTCCAAGCTTTTAGCAGCACTGACTGGAAACGATACTGGAATTAGACTGGACGTTGCGAGCGGGACAGGAAGCCTAACTATTCAGCGTTGGCATGCTGATCGATGTACGATGACACCATTTGAATATCAACCATCTATGTTCTACTACCAGTGCGAAGAACTTTCAGACAGGGCTTTGCCTTTTCTATTGTTCAATCTGATGATTCGTGGAATGAATGCCACAGTAATTCATGGCGATTCGTTAAGTAGAGAAGTGAAACAAGCTTATTTTATCCAAAATGATAATGATGACTTTATGAATTTTAGTAGTTTGAATGTAATGCCTCACAGTAAGCAGACAGAGGAATATTTAGATATTAGAAAATGGTTGGATGAACCAATTAATCATATTGAAAGTCCGTTATCAGTGTTAAGTCGATTAGGACTAAAAAGAGAACCGGAACAAATAGCATTGTTTTAAAAAATAGGAGGCAGTTTATGAATTGGGCGGAGTTCTATTTCAAAATCACAACCATTGGTCAACTGGTGGGGTTTGCGTTTTTAATAATTGCAATGATAGTTTTGCTCGTAATGAAACAGTGGATTGCACATCGTCGAAGAAAAAAGTAAATTAACTCACCCAATCAAAGAAGAAAGAGGTATGAAGATGAAAGAATTAGATGAACTACTAAAAAAAGTCAAAGTGCCAGCATTTGTGGCTGAATATATTGAAGCACATCGTAAATGGGGTCCTGGAATATTTATTGGTGATTGGCTTGCTGACAACGATGCCGTAGATAAATGGCTATACAACAATAGTGAGAAAGAAAACAATCGTAGATTTCTAATTGCAGTAAAAGCTTTTGTCGAAGGCTACGAGGTCGAGGAAGAGCCGTTATTCTACATTAGACTAACTATACCTAGTTCTAGTGTCGTAGGATTATATTTAGGTTTTAACAAAGATGGTATATTCGACCACTCATATGGAAAACCTCATGTTACGTGGGATTGGAAATATACATTCACCGAACATGAAATCAAGTCAATAGACGAACGATACTGGCCGTTTGCGGTGCCAGTCGAGAAAGTGTAGGTGTGAGGATGATTAACAAAAAATACAAGACAGTTTATTCAAGTATTGTTCCAAAAGGATCAATTGGAACTTGTGTTGACGTGGAAGATGGAGTTGTTCTAGCTGCCAGGCTTGAGTTTGAAAACGGGGAATCATTTTGGTTTATGAAACGTGATCTGAAAGAGGTGGCGGAATAGTTACTTTAACCGATTCAATCACGGAGGATTTGTATGAAAGAAAAACTGATCA
>NZ_JXKQ01000029.1 GCF_001885945.1 Enterococcus hermanniensis
TGATCCATCAATTGAGTGGTTTTACTAAATTACTTTGTTTTTTGATGATCTCGGTAGTTGGAATGATTTCTTATGATACACGTTTTCTTTTAGGTTTGGCCGTTTTTTCGGCCATCTTATTTTACTGTGCTGAGATCAGTTATAGTGAAATTTCTTTTGTTTTGAAATTTATTGCTTTTTTCTCTCTCTTGAATCTTTTGACAGTCTATTTATTTGCACCAGAGTATGGGGTGACGATTTATGGGACACGTCATGTGATCTTTGAAGGTATCGGGCGCTATACATTGACACAAGAACAATTGTTTTATGAATTGAATCTTTTGATCAAATATTTTGTGACGATTCCCCCAGGCTTGATTTTTATTATGACAACCAATCCAAGCGAGCTTGCTTCAAGTATTCATCGCGTGGGTGGCTCGTATAAAATTGCCTATGCTTTTTCGTTAGCTCTGCGTTATATTCCGGACATCCAAGAAGATTTTCGGACGATTTCTAAAGCACAACAAGCTCGAGGAAATGAGCTTTCCAACAAAGCTTCTTTGATGAAACGGGTAAGAGGAAATTTGACGATTGCGATACCGTTGATTTTTTCTAGTCTGGAACGTATCGAAACGATTTCTTCAGCGATGGAGTTACGACGTTTCGGTAAGAAAAAAAGTCGTAGCTGGCTGTTAGCCAAATCGCTGAAACGAAAGGACTATTTAGCGATCCTCATTGTCGTTTTATTATGCTCTGTGGGTATTTGGTTATTAGTAATAAATGGTGGACGATTCTATAATCCTTTTAAATAAAAACAGCAGCGCCTTCTTTTGAGGGCACTGCTGTTTTTTATTTATCAGCGTTTGCGTTTCTTCTTCTTTTCTAATTGCTCAACGGCGTGGGTTAATTCTTGGAGCGCTTCGGGGTCACTCTCTTTTTCTAATAGCTCTGTTAAACGTTCAATCCATAACTCAGGTTCCTTGTTTCCTAGACGACCAATCGCCCAAAAGGCAGTTCCACGAATCACTGGGCGAACATCTTGCTGGGCTATTTGATATAAGTCAGGTAGTGCTGTGCGATCACCTAAATTGGCTAATGCGATGATGGCATTTCTTTGCAACGGTTTCTTTCCTCGCCACGCCCCAGATAAATGCCCAAATTGTGCTTTGAATTCTTTATTTGAAAGACTCAGCATCGGTTTTAATTTTGGATAAACGGTATCGACTTGAGGTTCCATTTCTTGGTGAAAATGGAAATCTTTGCCTTGATTGTAAGGACAAACAAGTTGGCAAATATCACAGCCATAAATGACATTGCTCATTTTTTTTCGGTATTCTTCCGGCATCAGTGTTTTCGTTTGCGTTTGGTAAGATAAGCAACGTTGGGCATTCATTCTACCATCGCCTAAGAGGGCCTTCGTTGGACAAGCTTTGATACAGCGGGTACATTCGCCGCAGCCAAAAGGAACAGCTTCATCTACTTCAAAAGCAATATTCGTGACGATTTCACCTAAATAGACAAAGGAACCAAATTCTTCAGTGATCAATAAGCCATTACGGCCAATGAAACCAAGTCCTGCACGCTGTGCCACTGAAACATCGACTAATTCACCAGTATCGACTTGAGGTCTGAAACGCCATTCGTCAGCACCTGCTTCTGACGCAGCTTCTGATTGAATGAAAGCGATCAGCTGATTTAAACGATCGCGTAAGATATCATGGTAATCAACTCCCCAAGAAGCACGGGCAAACATCCCTCGTTTTTCATCTTTAGGGATTTCTTCATGAATTTTCGTTGGATAAGCTAAAGCAATCGAAATAATTGTTTTAGGGCCTTCAAATGTTCGTTCAGGATAAATTCTTTCTTCGATCACTGGATGTTCAAATCCAGAAGTGTATCCGCGTTCTTTTTGTTCTCGTAAAGAGTTCTCTAAATGATCAAACGGTTCGGCAGAAGCAAAACCAATTTTATCGATACCGAGCCGCTGACTTTCAGCGATGATTTTTTCTTTAAGCGTCATAGTAGTGATCCTCCTTAAATAATAGTTAAAAACAGAGAGAGTAGTCGGTTTTTAGTTTTCATTAGCACAAAGTTTCTTTTGTTGACAGGCGTTTTTATTATAAAAAGATTTTTTGGGGACGGACAAGCCAAAGTCAAAATAAAAAGTATTGATCAAAAGATCAATACTTAGCTAAAAACTATCCATTGGATTTTTTAATGGAGCTGGCGGGAGT